>NZ_JAHVJM010000023.1:0-665 GCF_019801245.1 Halomonas sp. DP1Y21-3 | reverse complement strand
GGTTCATGACTGGGGTGAAGTCGTAACAAGGTAGCCGTAGGGGAACCTGCGGCTGGATCACCTCCTTAAACGACACGTCATCTGACTGTCGGTAAGTGCTCACAATGAATTACCTGATCAAGCAAGAGTAACGACTGTTTGGGATTTATGCCCAATATTGCTCGGCAATGGGTCTGTAGCTCAGTTGGTTAGAGCGCACCCCTGATAAGGGTGAGGTCGGCAGTTCAAGTCTGCCCAGACCCACCATCTTCATAAGTTCAGCGAGTGCACGCCTTTGGTGTGGTGAAGATCGGTGAGCTCGCCGGGTAGCATCGGATTTGCCCAGGCCCATCGTTTGATAGCTGGTTCTGGTCAAGCATACCCGACAGGATATGGGGCCATAGCTCAGCTGGGAGAGCGCCTGCCTTGCACGCAGGAGGTCAGCGGTTCGATCCCGCTTGGCTCCACCATTTCTCACCTCGAGTAAAACAGTCGTCAAGTTCTAAGCAAGATGCTTGTTCGCCACCAGGCGATATCAAGTCTCTCGCTTAGAGCTTTTGCTCTAACGCTCTTTAACAATGTATATCATGCTGACAAAGTAAGATACGTTTCAAGCGTATCCGGCAATTGTCGTGACATCATCGATTGACAGACCCTTTGGGGTTATATGGTCAAGCGATGAAGCG
>NZ_JAHVJM010000022.1:0-680 GCF_019801245.1 Halomonas sp. DP1Y21-3 | reverse complement strand
GTGAAGCCGGCATCCGTGGCGTCAGTCTGGCTGTCGTTGTCGACGCGGGTGTCCAGGGTGTAGCTGTAGCTCACGGTGCCGCCGGCGGCCGGGTTGGCACTATCCGACGGTGTAAAGCCGGTCAGGCTGAGGCTGCCGTATTCGGTATCGACCACCACCGGGCTATCGGCGGTCAGGCCCTGCAGCTGGGTAAGGGTCAGCGACTGATTACCTACCTGCACGCTGGCCACGCCATCGGCGCTGGCGAAGGTAAAGCTGCCAGGCTGGGTCAGTTCGCCGCTGTCGGCATCGCTGCCGCCAGCGAGGTTCGCTTCACTGACCGATACGTCACTGCCCCCGGCAGCCAGGCCCGAAAGGCTGACGCCGTCATTGGTCCCCGTCACCGTGATGGTCAGCGTCGCCGGTGAGGTGTCGCCATCGGCGTCGGTCAGGGTGTAGGCAAAGGTCTCAGTAAGTTGCTCTTCGCCGCTGAGCGCCTGCACCCGCGGATCATCGTTGTCGAGCTGATAGGTGTAGCTGCCGTCGCTGTTGAGCGTCAGGGTGCCGTACTGGCCGGCGCCCGTCGGGGCGTCCAGTGCTACGCTTGCCGGATCGGCATCGGTGGTGTCGGCGCCGGTGGTGTCGTTGGACAGCACATTGCCGGTGATCGACGCGGTCTCCTCGGCAATGGTGTCGCTGTC
>NZ_JAHVJM010000021.1:0-719 GCF_019801245.1 Halomonas sp. DP1Y21-3 | reverse complement strand
TAGTCGCCTTCGACCGTGCCGCCGCCCGTCACGTTCTGGCCGTTGATCACCAGCGAGGCCAGGCTATCGCCACCGGTGGTGATCGGCAGACTGCCATTGGTGCTCTGGCTATCGTCGCCTGTCGCGCTACCGCCCGGCAATCCGGCTTCGCTGACGCTGAACTGCCCACCTTCGACATCGGGCGATGCGTCCGGCACGCTGACGGTCGGCGTGGAGTCCGCCGCCACGGTGACGGTGAACACCGCGTCGCTGGTGTCGCCATCGGCATCGCGAATGGTGTAGTCGATGACCGCATCGCCCTCGAAGCCGTCCGCCGGGGTGAAGGTCACCTCACCGGTGTCGCTGTCGAAGGACACGCTGCCCTGGCTCGAATCACGCAGGGTGGCGTCGGTGACACTGGCACCGTCCGCACCCTGGGTGTCGCTGGTATCGTCTGCATTGACCAGCACGTTGTAGGTGACCGCTGTGTCCTCGCCGGTCGTGGTGGCGTCATCCACGGCCACAGGTACATCGTCGTTGACGGCGATGGTCAGGCTGGTCGAAGCCGTATCGCCATCGCTATCGGTGACGACAATGGCGAACTGATCCGCCAGGTCATCACTGCCGGTGCCCTGGCTGGTGTGGTCCTGGGTGCTGCCATCCAGGGTGTAGCTCCAGCTGTACTCGCCGTCAGAGACACTGACGCTCAGGGTGCCGTAGTCGCCTTCGACCGTGCCGCC
>NZ_JAHVJM010000020.1:0-826 GCF_019801245.1 Halomonas sp. DP1Y21-3 | reverse complement strand
CCTGACGGTGAACACCGACGGCAGCTGGTCGTACACCCTGACAAGCAGCGCGAGTCAGGACGACAAGGACAAAACGGGTCTGGACGATAGCGTGCCGGAGACCTTCGGTGTGCGGGTGGTGGACAGCGATGGCGATACCTCCGCCCCGGCCGACCTCACCATCGCCATCGGTGACGATGGCCCGAGTGCGGTGGCCGACACTACCAGCACCGCCGAGGACTCGGCGGTTAGCTACAACGTGCTCAACAACAGTGATGACACCAGCGACACCCAGGGCGCCGATGGCGCGACCCTGACCGCGGCCAGCGTGCAGGGCGGGGCCAGTGTGGGTTCGGTGAGCTTCGCGTCCAATGGCGAGATCACCTTTACCCCGGCGGCGGGCTTCGAAGGCAAGGCGGTGATCGACTACACCCTCACCGATGGCGACGGTGATACCGCGGCCTCGACGCTGACCGTGACGGTGGCGGCCGACTCCACACCGACCATCGACCCGAGCGGCCCGGACGGCGATCCGACGACCGCGGATGGCGCCTATAGCGTGCAGGAAGCAGGGCTTGATGGTGGTGCAGGTCAGTCCCCGGGCAGTAACGCCGCCAGCAACAGCGAGACCACCGACGGCCAGTTCAAGAGCAGCACCGGCAACGATGACCTGGCGCGCTACGAGGTGAAGGACAAGGACGGCGACTGGGTCCCGATCAATACCGATGGCACCACGGTCACCGGCGATTACGGCAGCCTGACGGTGAACACCGACGGCAGCTGGTCGTACACCCTGACAAGCAGCGCGAGTCAGGACGACAAGGACAAAACGGGTCTGGACGATAGC
>NZ_JAHVJM010000019.1:0-1187 GCF_019801245.1 Halomonas sp. DP1Y21-3 | reverse complement strand
AGTGGACACCCCGTTAAGGCAGTACACTGAACGAGGTGACCCCATGGCAAGGCAAGCAACGTCGATGAAGAAGACTCGCACCCGTTACTCCCAGGTCTACAAGGACGAGGCCTTGGCACTCGCTGACCGTGTTGGTGCCAGTGCTGCCCCCCGCGAACTGGGTCTTCAACCCAGCCAGCTCTACCAATGGCGAGCCAAGGCTCAGCAGCAGCAGAGTGCCTCGGTTCGCGAGCAGGCCTTGGCGGAAGAGAACGCGAGGCTCAAGCGTCAGCTGGCTGAGAAGTCGGAAGAGCTTGAAATCGAAAAAAAAGCCGCGGTGTACTTCGCGAAAAGCCTGAAGTGAAGTACGCCTTCATCGAGCAGCATCGTCAGGCCTTCAGCATTCAACGGATGTGTGCGTTTCTCGGTGTCGCCCGCAGCGGCTACTACGCCTGGCGACTGCGGGGAGGAGTACCCTCTCCTCGCCGCCGCCGGCAAGCGCTCACCGATCAGCGCGTGGCTCAGGCCTTCGAGCAGGGCAAGGGGCGCTCAGGCGCCCCCAGGCTGACCCATGACCTGAACGATGCTGGCGTAGCCATCTGCCTCAATACCGTGGCTGCCAGCCTCCGTCGGCAAAACTTGCGGGCGAAAGCCGCGCGTAAGTTCAAGGCCACGACGAACTCACGGCATGGCCTGCCCGTCGCACCGAATCTGCTGGAGCAGGACTTCAGTGCTACGGCGCCGAACCAGAAATGGGTCGGCGACATCACTTACCTGGCGACGGGTGAGGGCTGGCTCTACCTGGCGGTACTGATTGACCTGTATTCACGCAAGGTGATCGGCTGGGCGATGAGCGAGCGCATGACCGCTGACCTGGTCGGCGACGCGCTTCAGATGGCGCTGTGGAGCCGCAAGATGCCCAAGGGCGTCATCGTGCATAGCGACCGTGGTAGCCAGTATTGTTCGTCCCTGTACCGGTCGTTGCTGACCCGGCACGACCTCCGGTGCAGCATGAGTGCCAAGGGCAACTGTTACGACAACGCCTGCGCCGAGAGCTTCTTTCACAGTCTCAAGGTCGAGGCCATTCACGGCGAGCGACTCACGACCCGAGAAACCATGCGACGGCAGGTGTTCGAGGACATTGAGTTGGACTACAACCGGCAACGCCGGCACAGCGCGATCGGGATGATCAGCCCAGAGGCCTTCGA
>NZ_JAHVJM010000018.1:0-1288 GCF_019801245.1 Halomonas sp. DP1Y21-3 | reverse complement strand
GCACCCGAAGGAGGCGCTGACTGATGAGCATCGCAGACGGAACCCTGCTGCTGGTCGGCGCCATCTTCGCGCTGCTGGTCACCGGCCTGCCGCTGGCCTTTATCACCGGCCTGGTGGCGCTGGCCTTTACCTTCGGCTGGTTTGGCCCCAACGCCCTGCCGCTGGTGACCAGCCGGGTCTACGGCTTCGTCACCGAGTACTCGCTGGTGGCGGTGCCGATGTTCGTGCTGATGGCCTCGCTGCTCGACCGATCGGGCATCGCCAAGGATCTGTTCAACGCCATGCGGGTGTTCGCCGGGCGACTGCCCGGGGGCGTCGCCGTGCAGACCGTGGTGGTGGCGTTCTTCCTGGCCGCGCTGTCCGGCATCATCGGCGGCGAAATCGTGCTGCTCGGCATCCTGGCGCTGCCGCAGATGCTCCGCCTCGGCTACGACAAGCACCTGTCGATCGGCGTGGTCTGCGCCGGCGGGGCGCTCGGTACCATGATGCCGCCGTCCATCGTGCTGATCATCTACGGCCTGATCGCCAGCGTCTCCATCGCCGACCTGTTCACCGCGGCGATCACCCCGGCGGTGATCCTGATGCTGTCCTACATCGGTTATGTGCTGGTGCGCTGCCTGCGCAACCCCGCCATGGGCCCGCCGATGAGCGAGGAGGACCGCAACGCCGGCTTCGCCTCCAGGGGTGCCGCGCTGCGCTCGATCATCGTGCCGGCGCTGATCGCCTTCATGGTGCTGGGCTCGATCTACGGCGGCGTGGCCTCGGTCACCGAGGCGGCGGCCATGGGCGTGTTCGGTGTGCTGCTGGCGGTGCTGGCCCGGGGCGAGTTCTCGTTCTCGATGATGCACCAGAGCCTGTCCCAGACCCTGGTGACCTGCGGCATGATCATCTGGATCGGCATCGGCGCCGCCGCCCTGGTCGGGGTCTACAACCTGATGGGCGGCAACCGCTTCATCTCCGGCATGATCATGGATCTGGACGTCTCGCCCATCGTGATCATCCTGGTGATGATGGCGATCCTGATCGTGCTCGGCATGTTCCTCGACTGGATCGGGGTGGCCATGCTGACCCTGCCGATCTTCGTGCCGATCATCGTGCAGCTGGGCTACAGCCCGATCTGGTTCGGCATCCTGTTCGCGGTGAACATGCAGGTGTCCTTCCTGTCGCCGCCGTTCGGTCCCGCGGCCTTCTACCTGAAGGGCGTGGCGCCACCGGAGATCAGCCTCAAGGACATCTTCGTCTCGGTGCTGCCCTTTATCGCCCTGCAGCTATGCGTACTCGCGGCGCT
>NZ_JAHVJM010000017.1:0-2585 GCF_019801245.1 Halomonas sp. DP1Y21-3 | reverse complement strand
GTCGGGGCGTCCAGTGCTACGCTTGCCGGATCGGCATCGGTGGTGTCGGCGCCGGTGGTGTCGTTGGACAGCACATTGCCGGTGATCGACGCGGTCTCCTCGGCAATGGTGTCGCTGTCGTTACTCGCGGACGGGCTATCGTCGGCGATGGCGATGCTGAGGCTGCCGTTGGCCGCACTGCCGTCATCGTCGGTGACCACCAGGGCCACCGTCTCGGTGAAGCCGGCATCCGTGGCGTCAGCCTGGCTGTCGTTATCGACGCGGGTGTCCAGCGTGTAGCTGTAGCTCACCGTACCGCCAGCGGCCGGGTTGGCACTATCCGACGGTGTAAAGCCGGTCAGGCTAAGGCTGCCGTATTCGGTATCGACCACCACCGGACTATCGGCGGACAGACCCTGCAGATCGCCCAGGGTCAGCGACTGGTTGCCCACCTGCACGCTGGCCACGCCATCGGCGCTGGTAAAGGTGAAGTTGCCGGGCTGGGTCAGTGCCGCAGCATCCGCCGCGGAACCCTCTTCCAGATTGGCTTCGCTGACCGATACGTCGCCGCCCCCGGCAGCCAGGCCCGAAAGGCTAACGCCGTCATTGGTCCCCGTCAGCGTGATGGTCAGCGTCGCCGGTGAGGTGTCGCCATCGGCGTCGGTCAGGATGTAGGCAAAGGTCTCAGTGAGTTGCTCTTCGCCGCTGAGCGCCTGGACCCGCGGATCGTCGTTGTCGAGCTGATAGGTGTAGCTGCCGTCGCTGTTGAGCGTCAGCGTGCCGTAATGGCCGGCGCCTGTCGGCGCGTCCAGCGCTACGCTGGCCGGATCGGCATCAGTGGTGTCGGCGCCGGTGGTGTCGTTGGACAGCACATTGCCGGAAACGGAAGCGGTCTCCTCGGCGATAGTGTCGCTGTCGTTACTCGCGGACGGGCTATCGTCGGCGATCGCGATGCTGAGGCTGCCGTTGGCCGCACTGCCGTCATCGTCGGTGACCACCAGGGCCACCGTCTCGGTAAAGCCGGCATCCGTCGCGTCAGCCTGACTGTCGTTGTCGACGCGGGTGTCCAGCGTGTAGCTGTAGCTCACGGTGCCGCCGGCGGCCGGGTTGGCACTATCTGCCGGTGTAAAGCCGGTCAGGCTAAGGCTGCCGTATTCGGTATCGACTACCACCGGACTATCGGCGGACAACCCCTGCAGCTGGGCCAGGGTCAACGACTGGTTGCCCACCTGCACGCTGGCCACGCCATCAACGCTGGCGAACGTGAAGTTGCCAGGCTGGGTCAGAGCCGCAGCATCCGCCGCGGAGCCCTCTTCCAGATTCGCTTCGCTGACCGCTACGTCGCTGCCTTCGCTCGCCAGCCCCGAGAGGCTGACGCCGTCGTCGGTTCCGGTCACGGTGATGGTCAGCATCGCCGGTGAGGTGTCCCCGTCGGCGTCGGTCAGGGTGTAGGCAAAGGTCTCGGTGAGGGTTTCCTTGCCGCTGAGTGCCTGCACCCGCGGATCGTCGTTGTCGAGCTGGTAGGTGTAGCTGCCGTCGCTGTTGAGCGTCAGCGTGCCGTACTGGCCGGCGCCCGTCGGCGCGTCCAGTGCCACGCTGGCCGGATCGACCTCGGTGGTGTCGGCGCCGGTGGTGTCGTTGGACAGCACATTGCCGGAAACAGATGCGGTCTCCTCGGCAATAGTGTTGCTGTCATCACGAGCCTTCGGCACATCGTCGTTGACGTCGATGGCCAGACTGGTCGAGGCCGTATCGCCATCGCTGTCGGTAACGACGATGGAGAACTGATCCGCCAGATCGTCGCTGCCGGTGCCCTGGCTGGTGTGGTCCTGGGTGCTGCCATCCAGGCTGTAGCTCCAGCTGTACTCGCCGTCAGAGACACTGACGCTCAGGGTGCCGTAGTCGCCTTCGACCGTGCCGCCGCCCGTCACGTTCTGGCCGTTGATCACCAACGAGGCCAGGCTGTCGCCGCCGGTGGTAATCGGCAGACTGCCGCCGGTGGTCTGGCTGCCGTCGCCCGCCGCGCTACCGCCCGCGAGGCCCGCCTCGCTAACGCTGAACTGACCACCTTCGGCATCGGGGGAATCGTCCGGCACGCTGACGGTGGGCGTGGAATCCGCCGCCACGGTGACGGTGAACACCGCGCCGCTGGTGTCGCCATCGGCATCGCGAATGGTGTAGTCGATGACCGCATCGCCCTCGAAGCCTGCAGCCGGGGTGAAGGTCACCTCACCGGTGTCGCTGTCGAAGCTCACGCTGCCTTGGCTCGGATCACGCAAGGTGGCGTCGGTGACACTGGCACCGTCCGCACCCTGGGTGTCGCTGGTACCGTCGGCATTGACCAGCACGTTGTAGGTGACAGACTGGTCTTCACCGGTCGTGGTGGCGTCATCATCAGCATCCGGCGCATCATCAGCGATCGCGATGGTGAGGCTACCGTTGGCCGCACTGTCGTCGTCGTCGGTGACCACCAGGGCCACCGTCTCAGTGAAGCCGGCATCCGTGGCGTCAGTCTGGCTGTCGTTGTCGACGCGGGTGTCCAGGGTGTAGCTGTAGCTCACGGTGCCGCCGGCGGCCGGGTTGGCACTATCCGACGGTGTAAAGCC
>NZ_JAHVJM010000016.1:0-2950 GCF_019801245.1 Halomonas sp. DP1Y21-3 | reverse complement strand
GCGTTAGCCTTTCGGGCCTGGCTGCCGGGGGCGGCGACGTATCGGTCAGCGAAGCCAATCTGGAAGAGGGTTCCGCGGCGGATGCTGCGGCACTGACCCAGCCCGGCAACTTCACCTTTGCCAGCGCCGATGGCGTGGCCAGCGTGCAGGTGGGCAACCAGTCGCTGACCCTGGGCGATCTGCAGGGTCTGTCTGCCGATAGTCCGGTGGTGGTCGATACCGAATACGGCAGCCTTAGCCTGACCGGCTTTACACCGTCGGATAGTGCCAACCCGGCCGCCGGCGGCACCGTGAGCTACAGCTACACCCTGGACACCCGCGTCGACAACGACAGCCAGGCTGACGCCACGGATGCCGGCTTCACCGAAACGGTGGGCCTGGTGGTCACCGACGATGACGGCAGTGCGGCCAACGGCAGCCTCAGCATCGCGATCGCCGACGATAGCCCGTCCGCGAGTAACGACAGCGACACTATCGCCGAGGAGACCGCTTCCGTTTCCGGCAATGTGCTGGGCAACGACACCACCGGCGCCGATACCACCGAGGCCGATCCGGCCAGCGTAGCGCTGGACGCCCCGACGGGCGCCGGCCAGTACGGCACGCTGACGCTCAACAGCGACGGCAGCTACACCTATCAGCTCGACAACGACGATCCGCGGGTGCAGGCGCTTAGCGGCACGGAGACCCTGACCGAGACCTTTGCCTACACCCTGACCGACGCCGATGGGGACACCTCACCGGCGACGCTGACCATCACGCTGACGGGGACCAATGACGGCGTCAGCCTTTCGGGCCTGGCTGCCGGGGGCAGTGACGTATCGGTCAGTGAAGCGAACCTCGCTGGTGGCAGCGATGCCGACAGCGGCGAACTGACCCAGCTTGGCAGCTTTACCTTCGCCAGCGCCGATGGCGTGCAAAGCGTGCAGGTGGGCAACCAGTCGCTGAGTCTGGCGCAGCTGCAGGGTCTGTCCGCCGATAGCCCGGTGGTTGTCGATACCGAATACGGCAGCCTTAGCCTGACTGGGTTTGCGGGAGACGCCGCCGGCGGCACGGTGAGCTACAGCTACACGCTGGACACCCGCGTCGACAACGACAGCCAGGACGGTGCTGACATCAACGGCTTCACCGAGACGGTGGCCCTGGTGGTCACCGATGATGACGGCAGTGCGGCCAACGGAAGTCTCAGCATCGCGATCGCTGACGATAGCCCGTCCGCGAGTAACGACAGCGACACTATCGCCGAGGAGACCGCTTCTGTTTCCGGCAATGTGCTGTCCAACGACACCACCGGCGCCGACACCACCGATGCCGATCCGGCCAGCGTGGCGCTGGACGCGCCGACAGGCGCCGGCGAGTACGGCACGCTGACGCTCAACAGCGACGGCAGCTACACCTACCAGCTCGACAACGATGATCCGCGGGTGCAGGCGCTCAGCGGCGAAGAGCAACTTACTGAGACCTTTGCCTACACCCTGACCGACGCCGATGGCGACACCTCACCGGCGACGCTGACCATCACGCTGACGGGGACCAATGACGGCGTTAGCCTTTCGGGCTTGGCTGCCGGGGGCGGCGACGTATCGGTCAGCGAAGCTAATCTGGAAGAGGGGTCCTCGGCGGATGCTGCGGCCCTGACCCAGCCTGGCAGCTTCACCTTTACCAGCGCCGATGGCGTGGCCAGCGTGCAGGTGGGCAACCAGTCGCTGACCCTGGGCGATCTGCAAGGCCTGTCCGCCGATAGCCCGGTGGTGGTCGATACCGAATACGGCAGCCTTAGCCTGACCGGCTTTACACCGTCGGATAGTGCCAACCCGGCCGCTGGCGGTACGGTGAGCTACAGCTACACGCTGGACACCCGCGTCGACAACGACAGCCAGGCTGACGCCACGGATGCCGGCTTCACCGAGACGGTGGCCCTGGTGGTCACCGACGATGACGACAGTGCGGCCAACGGTAGCCTCACCATCGCGATCGCCGACGATGCGCCGGATGCTGATGATGACGCCACCACGACCGGTGAAGACCAGTCTGTCACCTACAACGTGCTGGTCAATGCCGACGGTACCAGCGACACCCAGGGTGCGGACGGTGCCAGTGTCACCGACGCCACCTTGCGTGATCCGAGCCAGGGCAGCGTGAGCTTCGACAGCGACACCGGTGAGGTGACCTTCACCCCGGCGGCAGGCTTCGAGGGCGATGCGGTCATCGACTACACCATTCGCGATGCCGATGGCGACACCAGCGACGCGGTGTTCACCGTCACCGTGGCGGCGGACTCCACGCCCACCGTCAGCGTGCCGGACGATTCGCCCGATGCCGAAGGTGGTCAGTTCAGCGTCAGCGAAGCCGGACTGCCGGGCGGCAGCGCGGCGGGCGACGATAGCCAGAGCACCAATGGCAGTCTGCCGATCACCACCGGTGGCGATAGCCTGGCCTCGCTGGTGATCAACGGCCAGAACGTGACGGGCGGCGGCACGGTCGAAGGCGACTACGGCACCCTGAGCGTCAGTGTCTCTGACGGGGAGTACAGCTGGAGCTACACCCTGGACGGCAGCACCCAGGACCACACCAGCCAGGGCACCGGCAGCGACGCCCTGGCGGATCTGTTCGCCATTGTCGTTACCGACAGCGATGGCGATACGGCTTCGACCAGCCTGACCATCGACGTCAATGACGATGTACCTGTGGCCGTGGATGACGCCACCACGACCGGCGAGGACACAGCGGTCACCTACAACGTGCTGGTCAATGCAGACGGTACCAGCGACACCCAGGGTGCGGACGGTGCCAGTGTCACCGACGCCACCCTGCGTGATCCGAGCCAGGGCAGCGTGTCCTTCGACAGCGACACCGGTGAGGTGACCTTCACCCCGGCGGCAGGCTTCGAGGGCGATGCGGTCATCGACTACACCATTCGCGATGCCGATGGCGACACCAGCGACGCGGTGTT
>NZ_JAHVJM010000015.1:0-2952 GCF_019801245.1 Halomonas sp. DP1Y21-3 | reverse complement strand
GTGCCAAGGCCTCGTCCTTGTAGACCTGGGAGTAACGGGTGCGAGTCTTCTTCATCGACGTTGCTTGCCTTGCCATGGGGTCACCTCGTTCAGTGTACTGCCTTAACGGGGTGTCCACTATTGGTGGGCAAGATCAGCACCTTACGGATTCAGTCAGTTGTTGCACTCAGAATTTGCGGCCAGGCGTTCTTCAGCAGTAAGGTGGTGGTAGCAATGCGTCATAGCGATAGCATACCTGATCGCCTGATCGACCAAGTGTTGCACTTGCTTATTGAGCCCGCCATTCAGGGCCACAAGTGCTTTATTGAAAAAATAAAAAATTTTATTATATTAATCGTATCGTATGAAATTAAAAATCGATCGTTAACCAACGAATACGACGAAATAAACAGAAAACACAGTTTATAGGTAAAAATCAAAAAACCATAAGGTAATTTGAAACTTGTTATCAATAAACATGTGCAACGTTATATAAAAAACAATTTCTACCTGAATTTTTTGTAAACAAACTTTTTTACAAATATTGGAGATGTCCTTAAAAAAACTTTAAGAATCAAATTTCTCAAAAACTCGAACCAAGATAAAAAACCTATTTTTTTCTGAAACAACAGTACATCAAATTCATGCTTTAAATAATCCAACCCTCTTCTGGCGTGTAGTTCTTGACCACATCTCATCTTAAGAAGCACACTTGGAAGGTTTGCAAGTCGATAGCCTTTTGACAACAATAGTGACCAAAGCGCATAGTCTTGCCCCTTCCTAATATCTGGATACCCTCCAGACTCAATAATAAATTGCTTTCTAAAGACTGCTGCAGGATGACTAAGAGGAGATCGCTTCTTTGCAAAAAGCATTATTTCCTCGTGATTACACGGAAGCTTTCTTACACCATGCACTTCACCAAGATTCAAGTTACATTCTTCAACTTGCGAACTTATTGCAACAATGTTTTCATTATTGCGCATAAAACAGATTTGCTTCTCGAACCGCAAAGGAAGTGAAACATCGTCTGAATCCATTCTAGCCACAATATCACAACGACATACTTCTAATCCAGCATTCAACGCCGATGCCAAACCTCCATTAGTAGGCAATTCAACAACAAAAAATATTGAATGCCCGATCTTTTTTCTCCAACGTTCTAATACATTGTTGATTTGCAGGGTAACCTCACCATCCTTCACAACGACAATTTGTTCAGGTCTTAGTGTTTGTCTATCCCAAATACTTGATATTGCATCATCCAAAAAACTAGAAGAGTCACTATAATGCACGGCCATTAAAACAGAAAAATCAGCACTCTTACTTTTGTAGCAACTCATAACTTCTACCATACTGAAAGGCCATTTCAACATCACTTAAAAACTTATTGTAAACATTCAAACACTGTACTGACACGCTACTATAATCTTTCTTTCTTAATTGCATAATGTTGTTTTTTAAATCTTCTATCTCTCCTTGTGCATAACTACACCCTACGGTTTCATCAAGCGAAAGAAGCTCCAAGTGTGGTGGTATATTTGAAAGCAAGAGTGGTAGACCGCAAGACATGGCTTCTATGGCTGCCATCGGTAAGCCTTCTGCCGACGAGCAAGAGCAAAAGTAGTTACTAACATTTAAATATTTAGATACGTCTTTAACACGACCAACAATCTTTATATTCTTACTTCTCGACGAAATCTTCTCCACTTCTTTCCTTAAAGGTCCATCCCCTAACATGATCAGAATATTTTCTGGATCATCTCCAAAAGCGGCCGTAAAACCAGAAATCAGTTCAAGTGGATTCTTACGTTCACTTAAGTGACCCGTCGCAATCCAAATCACACTATCTTGAGGCAAGCCTAGGCTCGTGCGAAATTCCTTCCTATATGATGTACTGCTATAACAATCCTTCTTTAGACTCTTAACCCCATTCAATATACATTCAGTTTTAAATATTTTAAATTTATTATTTAGATTCTCCTCAACAGATCTCGAAACACAAAAAACTTTATCCATTCCAGAAAAGGAAATATGCTGAACATGTGCCATGCCCCTCCCGACGAATTTACCGTAAGTTAACGGGAAATCTAACTGTGGGTAGTTATGGGCAGTTGAAACTTTAATCACTTTATCTTTTAACAAATAAGACAGAAGATCGGCACGTATTCCCTGAGTGTGCAAAATATCTATAGAAAGCTCCTTTAAATATTTTTTTATCGCACTCCTAGCTCTAAAAAAAGCTTCGATTCGATTCATGTTCAGGCTGACTACTTTAACACCTATATCTTCGAAGTCATGCCAGCGAGAATCTTTTTTCTCCGGAGATAGCGTCAGCACCGTAGCTTTGTATTTTCTTTTATTTAAACATGATATTAGGCTATATAGCTGATTGGTTGGTCCTGACCTAGAAAGCGTACTAGCTACATACAAAATGTTCACAGAATATTTAGCCCTTTTCAACTAACTAAAAACTTATCAACTAGAAAACAATTAAAAACCTTTGCCTTAGAAAATGATTAAAAGAGATCTATGAGACATATAATCTTAGTCCTTCGTAACTTCGTTACTTATGATATGCAACTACCTAAAACCTCTTGGCCGAAAAACTCTAAGTGCAACTCATGGCCGGATCGGTAAGGTGTTGTCCAATGATCTTATCTAATGAATATGGGCATTGGGCTATGCGGTCATTTAAGCTTCGTAGACTACTGGACTGATCATCCCAATGGCGCAGTGGCGGTGCTGTCGATTGAATGTACTTGAAGACCTGCCTTTGTATCGCATCCTTGGTCCCGAAGCGTTTGATCTTACCCAGCACTGGTGGACACAGGTCTAAGCGATCATTCGAGCCTCGAAGGCCTCTGGGCTGATCATCCCGATCGCGCTGTGCCGGCGTTGCCGGTTGTAGTCCAACTCAATGTCCTCGAACACCTGCCGTCGCATGGTTTCTCGGGTCGTGAGTCGCTCGCC
>NZ_JAHVJM010000014.1:0-3791 GCF_019801245.1 Halomonas sp. DP1Y21-3 | reverse complement strand
GTGCCAAGGCCTCGTCCTTGTAGACCTGGGAGTAACGGGTGCGAGTCTTCTTCATCGACGTTGCTTGCCTTGCCATGGGGTCACCTCGTTCAGTGTACTGCCTTAACGGGGTGTCCACTGTTGGTGGGCAAGATCAATGAGCTCTTTTTCAGCGAGCCTCGGGGCATCACATAGAGCGCGTTGTAGATGGCCTCGAGAGAGACCTGACGTGTAGGGCCATTTGGATACATGCGCTTCAGTGTGATGGTTATCTGCCTAGGAGACCAGTACTTGCGCAACAGATAGGTCACCAGATCGAAGAGAGGCGTACCAAGGCGTAACTTAGATTGTCGTCGTGCTCGATGTCGCGTCAGCGTGGATCTGAAACCCGCCAGACTGGCGTCATAGCCAGCATGAGAAGGTACCGCAGGCCGAGCCAGTTCCCGAGACACCGTGCTGGCAGCTCTCCCCCACTGCCAAGCTAGTTGGCGATGGAGCGTATAAAGTGACCTTCACGCATCAGCATGATGGAGACACGTTCTTCAGCGGTAAGGTGGTGGTATCAATGAGTCATAGCGATAGCGGACGTGATCGATCAGGTGTTGCACTTGCTCATTGAGACCGCCATCCAGTGATCGACCACGGCCCTAGCTTGACCCAGCGAATCGAAGCAATGGGACTAAATCCACGCCTCTTTCTATTGCAAAACTCTCTTCATGAATCTATCTTTTAAGTAAAAAATCTGATAAGGAGAAACTAGAGATAGAATAAGGAAAAAATAACACATAAAAGGCTTTCTTCTTTTTTCAATTACATATTTCCTCAACATTCGATTAGAAAAAACGTGCAATCTATCCATAGCCCAAGTTGTTTTAGTGTAATTATTTCTCAATTCAGGAGAAAAACTGTCTTCACCTCGGTGCAATCGTTCTCTATAAAGCTTGTATACATATCGCTTTAACTTTATCTGTTTTACGCCATGCAGTTCAGCCGAGTTACCTTCTCTAAAAACCCTTACTTTGTAACCGAAATAATCTGGTATATTGGTGAACCTAAAACCCTCTGCATTGGCTCTAAGTAAAAAATCGTAGTCCTCGACTCCCGAGACTTCTCTATAACCATTTAGAGCTTCATAAACTGATTTTCTAGCGCACCAAATATGTGCTAAAGGGGGGCCATACTTGAGTGTTCGTACTAGCGTATCTTCACTTGATGAATATTCAGTGACGTTCACCACATCACCTTCTTTATTTATCCCCACCATACTACAACCAACTATATCAAAACAGGCGTTTTTCTCCAAAAAATCAATAAGCCTCTCGACCCTATTTTCTTCAGAGACATCATCGCCATCCATTCTAACAATATACTCACCAGTTGAGTGAGATAAAGCCACATTTAATGTGAAAGCTATGCCACAGTTTTCAGAATTGCGAATGGTCACGACACGACTATCGCATTTGGCGATTCTAGAAACAATCCCATATGTATTATCGCAGGAGCCATCATCTACCACCACCACTTCAATGTTACCATAGCTCTGAAACAATATACTTTTAACTGCCTCCTCAATGTAGCTTTCAACGTTATATGCGGGAAGTATTACTGAAACTCTTTTTTCCATCCTTTTCTTCCAATATTAATATAATAAGTATTGCAGCGTAGACATATGGTATGGAATGCATCGTGGCCGACATAGAGACAAGCAAAAACGGGAAAATAATTATGCCAGACGACCAACGTCTAACCACCAACAAATTTCTAAAGAAAAACAATATTAACAAGAGTCCGACAACACCTGATTCCAAAAGATATAATACAAAAAAATTGTGCGCCCCAATGCCTATATTCTCAATGGAATTCCCAAATCCCACCCCAAAGAGCAAGCTCTTCAGGTCAGAATTCATTAAATACTCTCCCGTTATGTACAAAATATAAAACTTACTCGAAAGACTCGAATCAATTCTTTCTGAAATCAAGTGGCCGATATATATAACCACTGGAAGTGAAACAACACACAACTGAACAAAAACCCATCTATTCCGGTAAAAAAAGCCTGAAAAGTATGACAAAAATAGCATAAACAAAGTTACTAGTATTGCCGCTCTGGAAAAAGTCAACAGTATCAATATAAAAATTAACCAGCTGTATTTTCCACGCTTTAGCCCCAAGTTACTTGCCATATAACGATTTAGAAAGAACAAAACTACTAGGCACACTCCAACAAAATTCGAATCTTGAAAAACAAAACTATCGAATTTGTATTCATAAAACCGCTCTTCACTTACCAGCCCTGTGAAAACAAACTCGTTGAAATAAAAAACTCTGAAAAATGCTTCTGCGGAAAAATAGACAGTACTAAAGAATACCAAAATACCACAGGACCGTACTAAAACACCTCGTCCGACAGTCGCACAAATACTATTTATAACAAGAAAATAGAGCAAGGAAAAAACAACCCCAAAAAATGCCCCCAAGTCTGGATTCAGAAATATTTGACTTGCTATGAAATAAAAAAGTAGTATCAATGGACCTGCTGGGCTTACCGTGAACTTTATCTTTTTAGAATACAAAATGCAAGAAAACGCAAGGCAAGCCGATAAAGCCACAATCACATACAACGGATCTATTAACAGATATCCACTATATCCAAAACATGAACATAGCAACATTATTACAGCAACACGATTTAACGATAACATATAGACGGCCATCGACATTTAGAAATTTATTAACGCTCTTCGAAGTGTAGATAAACACAACTTCAATAAGCACACTCAAAGAACGAAGATAGTCGATCAAATAGGGCGCCAAAGCTGGCCCCTATAAAAAAGGTGGTGACAGAGAAGTGTCGAGAGCCATCAGGTTGTACAGATGCTGCTTCTGAGTACGACACCGTCAATGCGTTGGCACCGCCCCCTCATGGTGCTACGTCATTAGTTTTCTCTTCATGTCAATGGGGCACTTGAAATCAATGCACTGTCTCGGGCACATATTCACCCCAAGAGCGATTTCGTCTAGTACTTAGATTTTTTCCCTTAGGAAGATATTGCGTATGAGCCCATTGATAGTTTCATTAGCACCTATCGTCACGGGCTATATGGCTAACAGCAATAGATGGTAACACTTGTATTCTGGGTGATCTAGGCGTGTCGGGGCATCTCGCGCTCTTGGTCATATGTCATGCTCATTCGCGCAACCAACGGCCTATTGATCTTACAAACATCAGCTGAACCTAATTTAAGAGATCTTGACTTCCCCGGGTCCTCTAGACTCTTCTGGCCTGTGATTTGAGCATAGGAGGCAGTGCTATGAGTTAACAGAGATATACTCCTCAATTCAAGGACCAAGCGATTCGGCAGGGGCTGGATCGTGGCTACCCCGCTCCTGATGTGGACGAACGGCTCGATGTGTCTGAAGTGTCCCCTTCCAGAGCTCTAAAGGCTATAGCGCAGCACAGAAAACGGGTTCAGGGCTCGCCCGAAGGACGTCCGAGAGCAGTACGAATCTGAATTGCGGAAGATAAAAGAAGCGCTGGGAGAGGCCCACCTGCTGATTTATGCGCTAAAAAATTTTCGCCGCATGCTCGACAATGACAAGAACTCGTAAGCTCACTGCAGGCGCAAATGGCCAGGCATAGCTACGTGGTGTCCGCTCGTCAATCTCTGTCAGTGGCTGATCTTGCCCACCAACAGTGGACACCCCGTTAAGGCAGTACACTGAACGAGGTGACCCCATGGCAAGGCAAGCAACGTCGATGAAGAAGACTCGCACCCGTTACTCCCAGGTCTACAAGGACGAGGCCTTGGCAC
>NZ_JAHVJM010000013.1:0-1951 GCF_019801245.1 Halomonas sp. DP1Y21-3 | reverse complement strand
GGGCTTCTTCTGAATAAATGCCTGACGATGACCTACTCTCGCATGGGGAGACCCCACACTACCATCGGCGCTGAGCGGTTTCACTTCTGAGTTCGGCAAGGGATCAGGTGGTTCCCACTCGCTATGGTCGTCAGGCGGAAAAAGGCAATGTATATCATGCTGACGATACGTTTCATCGTATCCGTCAATTGATTCGAGACATCATCGACCAAAACCCTTTGGGTGTTATATGGTCAAGCCTCACGGACCATTAGTACCGGTTAGCTCAACGCCTTGCAGCGCTTCCACACCCGGCCTATCAACCAGCTGGTCTTGCTGGGTCCTTTAGGAGGCTCAAGGCCTCAGGGAGATCTCATCTTGAAGGGGGCTTCCCGCTTAGATGCTTTCAGCGGTTATCCCGTCCGTACATAGCTACCCGGCAATGCCACTGGCGTGACAACCGGAACACCAGAGGTACGTCCACTCCGGTCCTCTCGTACTAGGAGCAGCGCTTCTCAAATCTCCAACGCCCACGGCAGATAGGGACCGAACTGTCTCACGACGTTCTAAACCCAGCTCGCGTACCACTTTAAATGGCGAACAGCCATACCCTTGGGACCGACTTCAGCCCCAGGATGTGATGAGCCGACATCGAGGTGCCAAACACCGCCGTCGATGTGAACTCTTGGGCGGTATCAGCCTGTTATCCCCGGAGTACCTTTTATCCGTTGAGCGATGGCCCTTCCATACAGAACCACCGGATCACTAGAACCTACTTTCGTATCTGCTCGACGTGTCTGTCTCGCAGTTAAGCACCCTTATGCTCTTGCACTCACTGCACGATTTCCAACCGTGCTGAGGGTACCTTCGTGCTCCTCCGTTACTCTTTGGGAGGAGACCGCCCCAGTCAAACTACCCACCACACACGGTCCTCGAACCGGATTACGGTCCTGAGTTAGAACGCCAATGATGCCAGGCTGGTATTTCAAGGTTGGCTCCACCCCATCTGGCGACAGGGTTTCAAAGCCTCCCAGCTATCCTACACAAGCAACATCAGCGTCCAGTGTGAAGCTGTAGTAAAGGTTCACGGGGTCTTTCCGTCTAGCCGCGGGTACACAGCATCTTCACTGCGATTTCAATTTCACTGAGTCTCGGGTGGAGACAGCGTGGCCATCATTACGCCATTCGTGCAGGTCGGAACTTACCCGACAAGGAATTTCGCTACCTTAGGACCGTTATAGTTACGGCCGCCGTTTACCGGGGCTTCGATCAGGAGCTTCGCGTGAGCTAACACCATCACTTAACCTTCCGGCACCGGGCAGGCGTCACACCCTATACGTCCGCTTGCGCGTTTGCAGAGTGCTGTGTTTTTAATAAACAGTTGCAGCCACCTGGTATCTTCGACCGCGTCAGGCTCCGGTCGCGAGGACCTTCACCCTAATGCGGCGTGCCTTCTCCCGAAGTTACGGCACCATTTTGCCTAGTTCCTTCACCCGAGTTCTCTCAAGCGCCTTGGTATTCTCTACCTGACCACCTGTGTCGGTTTGGGGTACGGTCTCACAGTATCTGAAGCTTAGAGGCTTTTCCTGGAAGCGTGGCATCGATGACTTCCTGACCGTAGTCAGTTCGTCTCGCCTCTCGGCCTTGAGGATCCGGATTTACCTGAATCCTCAGCCTACCGGCTTTCACCAGGACAACCAACGCCTGGCTCACCTAGCCTTCTTCGTCCCCCCATCGCAATACTGTGAGGTACGGGAATATTGACCCGTTTCCCATCGACTACGCCTTTCGGCCTCGCCTTAGGGGCCGACTCACTCTGCTCCGATTAGCGTCGAACAGAAACCCTTGGTCTTCCGGCGGGGGAGTTTTTCACTCCCCTTGTCGTTACTCATGTCAGCATTCGCACTCGTGATACCTCCAGCATGCTTCTCAACACACCTTCATCGGCTTACACGACGCTCCTCTACCGCTC
>NZ_JAHVJM010000012.1:0-1263 GCF_019801245.1 Halomonas sp. DP1Y21-3 | reverse complement strand
GCGAACCCGTAGCTTCGGTACCTGGTTTGAGCCCCGTTACATCTTCCGCGCAGGCCGACTCGACTAGTGAGCTATTACGCTTTCTTTAAAGGATGGCTGCTTCTAAGCCAACCTCCTAGCTGTCTAAGCCTTCCCACATCGTTTCCCACTTAACCAGGATTTCGGGACCTTAGCTGACGGTCTGGGTTGTTTCCCTTTTCACAACGGACGTTAGCACCCGCTGTGTGTCTCCCACGCTTGCACTCACCGGTATTCGGAGTTTGCCTCGGGTTGGTAAGTCGGGATGACCCCCTAGCCGAAACAGTGCTCTACCCCCGGCGGTGATACGTGAGGCGCTACCTAAATAGCTTTCGAGGAGAACCAGCTATCTCCGGGCTTGATTAGCCTTTCACTCCGATCCACAAGTCATCCAAATCTTTTTCAACAGATCCTGGTTCGGTCCTCCAGTTGATGTTACTCAACCTTCAACCTGCTCATGGATAGATCGCCCGGTTTCGGGTCTATTTCCAGCGACTGGTCGCCCAGTTAAGACTCGATTTCTCTACGCCTCCCCTATACGGTTAAGCTCGCCACTGAAAATAAGTCGCTGACCCATTATACAAAAGGTACGCGGTCACCAAACAAGTTGGCTCCCACTGCTTGTACGCATACGGTTTCAGGATCTATTTCACTCCCCTCTCCGGGGTTCTTTTCGCCTTTCCCTCACGGTACTGGTTCACTATCGGTCAGTCAGGAGTATTTAGCCTTGGAGGATGGTCCCCCCGTCTTCAGTCAAGGTTTCACGTGCCTCGACCTACTCGATTTCACAACACTCAGGTTTCGGTTACGGGGCTATCACCCACTATGGCCAGACTTCCCAGTCTGTTCACCTACCAGTTGTGTTGCTTAAGGGCTGGTCCCCGTTCGCTCGCCGCTACTAGGGGAATCTCGGTTGATTTCTTTTCCTCGGGGTACTTAGATGTTTCAGTTCCCCCGGTTCGCCTCTCATGTCTATATATTCAACATGAGATACCCAAGTTACCTTGGGTGGGTTTCCCCATTCAGAGATGTCCGGGTCGCAGGTCGTTTGCCACCTCGCCGAACCTTATCGCAGGCTTCCACGTCTTTCATCGCCTCTGACTGCCTAGGCATCCACCGTATGCGCTTCATCGCTTGACCATATAACCCCAAAGGGTCTGTCAATCGATGATGTCACGACAATTGCCGGATACGCTTGAAACGTATCTTACTTTGTCAGCATGATATACATTGTTAAAGAGCATT
>NZ_JAHVJM010000011.1:0-1739 GCF_019801245.1 Halomonas sp. DP1Y21-3 | reverse complement strand
TGATCAGGTAATTCATTGTGAGCACTTACCGACAGTCAGATGACGTGTCGTTTAAGGAGGTGATCCAGCCGCAGGTTCCCCTACGGCTACCTTGTTACGACTTCACCCCAGTCATGAACCACACCGTGGTGATCGCCCTCCGAAGTTAGGCTAACCACTTCTGGTGCAGTCCACTCCCATGGTGTGACGGGCGGTGTGTACAAGGCCCGGGAACGTATTCACCGTGACATTCTGATTCACGATTACTAGCGATTCCGACTTCACGGAGTCGAGTTGCAGACTCCGATCCGGACTGAGACCGGCTTTATGGGATTAGCTCCACCTCGCGGATTCGCAACCCATTGTACCGGCCATTGTAGCACGTGTGTAGCCCTACCCGTAAGGGCCATGATGACTTGACGTCGTCCCCACCTTCCTCCGGTTTGTCACCGGCAGTCTCCCTAGAGTTCCCGACCGAATCGCTGGCAAATAGGGACAAGGGTTGCGCTCGTTACGGGACTTAACCCAACATTTCACAACACGAGCTGACGACAGCCATGCAGCACCTGTCTGAGAGTTCCCGAAGGCACCAATCCATCTCTGGAAAGTTCTCTCGATGTCAAGGGTAGGTAAGGTTCTTCGCGTTGCATCGAATTAAACCACATGCTCCACCGCTTGTGCGGGCCCCCGTCAATTCATTTGAGTTTTAACCTTGCGGCCGTACTCCCCAGGCGGTCGACTTATCGCGTTAACTGCGCCACAAAGCTCTCAAGGAGCCCAACGGCTAGTCGACATCGTTTACGGCGTGGACTACCAGGGTATCTAATCCTGTTTGCTACCCACGCTTTCGCACCTCAGCGTCAGTGTCAGTCCAGAAGGCCGCCTTCGCCACTGGTATTCCTCCCGATCTCTACGCATTTCACCGCTACACCGGGAATTCTACCTTCCTCTCCTGCACTCTAGCCTGACAGTTCCGGATGCCGTTCCCAGGTTGAGCCCGGGGCTTTCACAACCGGCTTATCAAGCCGCCTACGCGCGCTTTACGCCCAGTAATTCCGATTAACGCTCGCACCCTCCGTATTACCGCGGCTGCTGGCACGGAGTTAGCCGGTGCTTCTTCTGTGAGTGATGTCCTCCCTCGAGGGTATTAACCTCAAGGCTTTCTTCCTCACTGAAAGTGCTTTACAACCCGAAGGCCTTCTTCACACACGCGGCATGGCTGGATCAGGCTTTCGCCCATTGTCCAATATTCCCCACTGCTGCCTCCCGTAGGAGTTCGGGCCGTGTCTCAGTCCCGATGTGGCTGATCATCCTCTCAGACCAGCTACGGATCGCAGCCTTGGTGAGCCGTTACCTCACCAACTAGCTAATCCGACATAGGCTCATCCGATAGCGCAAGGTCCGAAGATCCCCTGCTTTCCCCCGTAGGGCGTATGCGGTATTAGCCTGGGTTTCCCCAGGTTATCCCCCACTACCGGGCAGATTCCTATGCATTACTCACCCGTCCGCCGCTCGACGCCTCCTAGCAAGCTAGGATCGTTTCCGCTCGACTTGCATGTGTTAGGCCTGCCGCCAGCGTTCAATCTGAGCCATGATCAAACTCTTCAGTTTAAAGTCTGATAGTCCGTTAAGCGGACCAAACTTGGCTCAAGGTTCAAACGTCTCGTTTGACGAGTCGCTTGCCTTGATATTTCAGTGACAGTGTCACTGACTCATCGGCAAGCGCCCACATGAATTACCTGATCAATTTTTAAAGAGCT
>NZ_JAHVJM010000010.1:0-39739 GCF_019801245.1 Halomonas sp. DP1Y21-3 | reverse complement strand
GTCGGGGCGTCCAGTGCTACGCTTGCCGGATCGGCATCGGTGGTGTCGGCGCCGGTGGTGTCGTTGGACAGCACATTGCCGGTGATCGACGCGGTCTCCTCGGCAATGGTGTCGCTGTCATCACGTGCCTTCGGCACATCGTCATTGACGTCGATGGTCAGGCTGGTCGAAGCCGTATCGCCATCGCTATCGGTGACGACAATGGCGAACAGATCCGCCAGGTCATCACTGCCGGTGCCCTGGCTGGTGTGGTCCTGGGTGCTGCCATCCAGGGTGTAGCTCCAGCTGTACTCCCCGTCAGAGACACTGACGCTCAGGGTGCCGTAGTCGCCTTCGACCGTGCCGCCGCCCGTCACGTTCTGGCCGTTGATCACCAGCGAGGCCAGGCTATCGCCGCCGGTGGTGATCGGCAGACTACCGCCGGTGCTCTGGCTGCCGTCGCCTGCCGCGCTGCCACCCGGGAGGCCCGCCTCGCTGACGCTGAACTGCCCACCTTCGGCATCGGGCGAATCGTCCGGCACGCTGACGGTGGGCGTGGAGTCCGCCGCCACGGTGACGGTGAACACCGCGTCGCTGGTGTCGCCATCGGCGTCGCGGATGGTGTAGTCGATGACCGCATCGCCCTCGAAGCCTGCCGCCGGGGTGAAGGTCACCTCACCGGTGTCGCTGTCGAAGCTCACGCTGCCCTGGCTCGGATCACGCAGGCTCGCGCCGCTGACACTGGCGCCGTCCACACCCTGGGTGTCGTTCGCCAGTACGTTGTAGGTGACGGGGGTGTCTTCGCCGGTGTTGGCTGCGTCGTCCACGGCCACAGGCACATCGTCGTTGACGTCGATGGTCAGGCTGGTCGAAGCCGTATCGCCATCGCTGTCGGTGACGACAATGGCGAACTGATCCGCCAGGTCATCACTGCCGGTGCCTTGGCTGGTGTGATCCTGGGTGCTGCCGTCCAGGGTGTAGCTCCAGCGGTACTCGCCGTCAGACACACTGACGCTCAGGGTGCCGTAGTCGGCTTCCACCGTGCCGCCGCCCGTCACGTTCTGGCCGTTGATTACCAGCGAGGCCAGGCTGTCGCCGCCGGTGGTGATCGGCAGAGTGCCGTTGGTGGTCTGGCTGCCGTCGCCTGCCGTGCTACCGCCCGCGAGGCCCGCCTCGCTGACGCTGAACTGACCGTCTTCGGCATCGGGCGAATCGTTCGGCACGCTGACGGTCGGCGTGGAGTCCGCCGCCACCGTCACGGTGAACACCGCGTCGCTGGTATCGCCATCGGCATCGCGAATGGTGTAGTCGATGAGCGCCGCGCCCTCGAAGCCCGCCGCCGGGGTGAAGGTCACCTCACCGGTGTCGCTATCGAAGGACACGCTGCCCTGGCTCGGATTGCGCAGGGTGGCTTCAGTAACACTGGCACCGTCCACGCCCTGGGTGTCGTTCGCCAGCACGTTGTAGGTGACAGGGGTGTCTTCGCCGGTGTTGGTGGCGTCATCCACGGCCACAGGCACATCGTCGTTGACGTCGATGGTCAGACTAGTCGAGGCCTCGTCGCCATCGCTGTCGGTAACGACGATGGAGAACTGATCCGCCAGGTCGTCGCTGCCGGTGCCCTGGCTAGTGTGGTCCTGGGTACTGCCATCCAGGGTGTAGCTCCAGCTGTACTCGCCGTCAGAGACACTGACACTCAGGGTGCCGTAGTCGCCTTCGACCGTGCCGCCGCCCGTCACGTTCTGGCCGTTGATCACCAGCGAGGCCAGGCTGTCGCCGCCGGTGGTAATCGGCAGACTACCGCCGGTGGACTGGCTGCCATCGCCTGCCGCGCTACCGCCCGGCAGTCCGGCTTCGCTGACGCTGAACTGACCACCTTCGGCATCGGGGGATTCGTCCGGCACGCTGACGGTGGGCGTGGAGTCCGCCGCCACGGTGACGGTGAACACCGCGTCGCTGGTGTCGCCATCGGCGTCGGTGATGGTGTAGTCGATGACCGCGTCGCCCTCGAAGCCGTCCGCCGGGGTAAAGGTCACCTCACCGGTGTCGCTGTCGAAGCTCACACTGCCCTGGCTCGGATCACGCAAGCTCGCGTCGGTGACACTGGCACCGTCCGCACCCTGGACATCGCTGGTGCCGTCGGTATTGACCAGCACGTTGTAGGTGACCGCTGTGTCCTCGCCGGTCGTGGTGGCATCATCCACCGCCTCGGGCGCATCGTCGAGAATCGCGATATCCAGAGTGCCACTGGTGGTACTGCCATCGCTGTCGACAGCACTAATCTCGATGCTGTCGACCACGCCATCGTCGGTTGCGCCGTCGACGCTGTCGTTGTCGACGTTGTCGGTCAGATCGTAGGTGTAAGCAACGCTACCACCGGTGTCATCGCCGCTATAGCTTGTCAGCGTCAGGCTGCCCAAGGGCGTCTCGATGGTCAGCGGATTGCCGGACAGGCCATTGAGTCGATCCAAGCTGATCGGACCACTGCCGCCAACGGTAATGAACGACAGGCCATCGGGAGCGGATACACCAAAACTGCCACTCGCTGATGTCGCGGCGGTGCCTGATGCAGTACCGCCAGGAAGTCCTGCCTCACTGACGGTCTGTTCGGCAGAGGAAAAGCCGATATCGGCGCTGCCTGCTGCTCCCGCAGGCCCATCGAGCCCCGTCAGGGTGACGGACTCGTCCTCATCGGCCGCGGTCCCGCCATCCTGCTCCTGAACGTCGTAGGCCTCGCGCTGATAGCCGTACTCGAACGACAGCGGCGACACTTCCTCGACGATACGCAAAAGACGCACGAAATCGTGCCCGCCCTCGACGCCGGCGCCCCCCGCGGAGCCAGCGGCAGGAGCTTCCAACGCCTCGAGCAGATCTCCTTCGCCCTCTTCGAGCAGCGCCAGGACCCTGGCGACCTCGGCGTCTTCTATCACCTCGTCATCGGCCGACCCTTGCTCGTTGATCGCCTCGCTAATCGCCACCTCGACTTCGCCACCGAGCTGCGCCAGGCGGGTGCCATCGGGTTGCACGAGGTTCACTCGAGCGCCGGTTTCGGTGATCACCACCTCGCCCTCAGTCAGGCGGTCGCCCTCGGCCAGGGGCCTCAGATTGCCTTCCGCATCTCTGGCCCAGGCTTGGCCGGTAACTTGTACGACGATGGCGATGATCATAGGGGCGCGTCTCTCTTTTTTTGGATGACAGACCTAGGCCTTGTGAACAAAGGGATGACAAACCTAGTCCGGCAGCAACAAAACTGTGCTTATGCGCACATTACATGCATGGGGTATAGGTCAATACTGTACTAGAGGACAATGAACTACCTCTAATCCAATGGCCCAACTTTCCCATGCCTCTTCGCTACCCCTTTGATGCTTCACGTCAGTCCTTGTTGAGCCCTCCTCCAATACAGAGCCGCCTTCCATGGCATTCCCCTCGCCCGCACCTCGGCGCTGCCCAGGCGCCAGATACGAAAACGGCGCGCCCTTTTGGGGCGCGCCGTTTTCGTGGTCAAGAAACCCTGAGTCATATCATCAGGGCTAGCTAAAGCAGATTACCGTCCAGAACATCTCATCCGAGTATGAGGTCCGGGTACCAGGCCGCGGCTCGAGGTCGCCACGCCAGGTCATCGCATCAGGTCTGTCAGTCCTGGCGCATCTTCCAGCCCAGAGTTTCACCGGCACGCAGCGGTACCAGCGTCTTGCCTTCGCCAAACGGCAGTTCTGCCGGAACCTGCCACTCGACCTTGTCCAGGGTGATCGAGTCGCTGTTGCGCGGCAGGCCATAGAAGTCGGGACCGTGGTGACTGGCGAACCCTTCCAGCCGATCCAGCGCGCCGGCCTGTTCAAAGGCGGTGGCGTACAGCTCGATGGCCGTCAGCGCGGTATAGGCGCCGGCACAGCCACAGTCACCTTCCTTGTCGTGACGGGCATGAGGCGCGCTGTCGGTGCCGAGGAAGAAGCTCTTGTCGCCCGAGGTCGCCGCCTCGATCAGCGCCTCCCGATGACGCTCGCGCTTGAGGATCGGCAGGCAGTAGTAGTGCGGGCGAATCCCGCCCACCAGCATATGGTTGCGGTTGTAGAGCAGGTGATGAGCGGTGATGGTCGCGCCGATATTCGACGGCGACTCGGCCACGAAGCGCGCCGCGTCGGCGGTGGTAATATGCTCAAAAACCACCTTGAGGTCAGGATGACGGGACAGCAGCGGCTTCATGACCCGCTCGATGAACACCGCCTCGCGATCGAAGATGTCGATCTCGTGATCGGTCACCTCGCCATGCACCAGCAACGGCATCCCCAGCCGCGCCATGGTGGCTACCGCTTCCTCGCAGTGACGCAGATCGGTCACGCCTGAGTCGGAATTGGTGGTGGCCCCGGCCGGATACAGCTTGACCGCCTGCACCTTGCCGCTGCCCCAGGCCGTCTCGATGTCTTCCGAAGTGGTGCGATCGGTAAGATAGAGGGTCATCAGCGGTTCGAACTGGCTTTCCGCAGGCAAGGCAGCCAAGATGCGTTGGCGGTAGTCCAGTGCCTGGTCCAGATTGGTCACCGGCGGCTTGAGGTTCGGCATGATGATCGCACGGCCCATCTGGCGGGCGGTATCGGCCACCACGGAGGCCAGAGCGACGCCGTCGCGCAGGTGGAGGTGCCAGTCGTCGGGCCGGGTCAAGGTAATCGCAGTCACTTGTTATCCTGTCGTCGAGTGATCCATGGTCGGGCGCAGTATACCGTAAAGGGCAAGGTTTCATGGCCCAAACGGGGTGAGATTTCGCGTATCATTCGAGGGACATGCGCCCGGATCTGATCCGCACCGTCGAGGAGTCGCGGCACGTTACCATCGATGTCCGGGGCGATACGTTGTCAAGGCGCCGTCAACGAGCCGACGAGTCCCAGGGCCTCTGGCCGCGCGCAGACTTATTACAGAAACATCCTAGCGAGAGTTACATGCCCAAGGTTCGTCACTACGCCGACCTCGTCGCCACCCTGGCAGGCCTGATGTGGCTGATGCTTTACTGGTCGATTAGCGTGTCGCTGCATATCGGCAGCGCCGAGCCGGCCCTGGCCGCCCTGCTGCTGCTCGGCAGCATGATCCTGGTGAGCTTCGTTCACCGCCCGGTTCGGGTGATGCTGGGCCGCTACCACGTCCGCAAGCGGCGCACGGAGATGTGGATGCACATCCTGGCGCTGCCGCTGAACCTGGCATTTCTGCTGGCCATCGGCATCGACCATCTGATTACACCGATGAGCGGCGCCCAGAAGATGCTGCTGTTCAATGTACTGGCGACGGCAAGCTGGCTGGTGTTCCTGGTGACGCTGCTGATCAAGCTGCTGGCACGCGCCCTGGCCGATCGCCGCGGGTCATCCGGCGCCGAGCCTGCTCTTTCGACCCATAGCTCGACCAATAGCGCGAACGCTACCTCGAACGATACCTCGAACGACGGTAACTCAGCCTCCGGCCTTCACCGTCGGGACGCCGACGAGGCCTGATAAAGGCCTCAGATCATGACGGGGCCGATGTCTGGTCACCGACTGGCCCCAACCTGACCAGCCCCGCTGTCGCCGACAACGGTGCTTGCACGCAGCTTGCCCGCCGCTTCCCACCTTTTTCGCCCTCGCTGACAGCCACGCCATACCGCCCCTTGCAGAGGCGGCATGGCCCCGGACTACCGGCATGGGCCGGCGCTAATGCACTGCCGGCATGGGCCGGCGCCAGCGCGGGATCAGAAGCGGTCCACCCTGAACGGCGCCATGTCGATGTCCGGCTGCTCGCCATCGATGACCTGCGCCAGCAGCTTGCCGGTCACCGGGCCCAGGGTGAAGCCCTGATGACCGTGGCCACAGGCCAGCCACAAGCCTGACTGCCCGGGTACGCCACCGATCACCGGCTTCATGTCCGGGGTACAGGGTCTGGCGCCTTTCCACGGCGTGGGCTCGAGACGCTGCCCCAGCGGAAACAGCTTGCGTGCCTGCTGCTCCGCTGCCTCCAGCTGTTCCAGGTGGGCCGGCGCATCAAGACGCTCGAGCTCGGCCCCCGTGGTCAGGCGAATCCCGCTGCTCATGGGCGCCAGCAGATAGCCTACCTCGGCGTCCATCACCCAGTGGGTCAGCCTGGCGTCATCCGACTGACCATAGTGCATATGGTAGCCACGCTTGACGAACAGCGGGATCGACAGCCCCAGGGCCTTCATCCAGTCCTGTGACCAGGGACCCAACGCCATCACCAGCCCATCTGCCTCCAGGGTGTCGCCCGAAGTATCGATGCGCCAGGTATCGCCCTGCCGGCGCACATCGGTGACGTCCGCCTGGATGATCTCACCGCCATCATCGGAAAATGACTTGGCGTAGGCGGCCACCAGATCGCCCGGGCTTGCCACCGTCCAGGGATCGAGCCAGTGGATCGCCCCGGCAAGTCCGGGTTCCAGGCCCGGCTCCAGGCGCGCCAGCGCCTCGCTGTCGAGGTAGTCGAAGCGGATGCCGAATCGCTTGGCATCCAACTCGGCCTGGGCCACTCGCTCGCCCAGCGCCTTGCTGCTCCGATAGACCTCGAGCCAGCCCTGGCGACGTACCAGCGCGTCGGCACCGGAAGCCTCGATCATCGCCGAGTGGGCCTCCAGGCAGCCGCCTATCAGCGAGGCGTACTCCGGCACGATCTGTTCGTAACGGGCGGGCGCCGAGTTCTGCCAGTACTTGAGCAGCGTCCCGGCGCTTGCGAGCATCGCGCCCGGACGATAGCGGATGTCGATCTGACGATTGGGTACCACCCGCAACAAGGTCGCCAGATCGCGCGGGAAGGCATAGGGACGCACCGCCTCGCGCTGGATGATGCCGGCGTTGCCGTAGGAGGTCTCGCGACCGGGCTCACGGCGGTCGACAAGTGTGACCTGGTGGCCACGGCGCCTCAGATGCCACGCCACCGACACACCGACCATGCCGGCTCCCACTACCACCATCTTGCGCGACATCATTTCCTCCTTGTCCTATAACGCCTGCTAACGTCTGATGACGTGTGATTACCTGGACATGCCGCCCCTCGCCAGTAAAACCATGGCGACCACGGCGTCATATGCAGAAAAACTTATTGTAGCGTCAAGACTTTCGCTACACACCCTCGGCGCGATTCTGTTCGACGATGCGGGTGCGCACGAAGTCCGAGTGGCTGACGTGCAACAGCTCCGCCAGGGCGCGGATACGGTGTTCCTCCAGGGCATCCTTCTCGCCGTCGGCAAACGCCAGCGCCCACATCTGCTGTACCAGCGCGACCCGATCCTGGTAGCCGGTGCGGTCACGCAACTCACGCACGAAGCGGTGATGATCCACCGCACCCTCGGCCTCTTCCCGAGCCAGTGTCATCAGCTCGTCCAGCGCTTCGTCCTCGAGTTCGAACTGTTCCTTGAGCTGGCTGCGCATCAGATGGATCTCGCTGTCATCCAGGCGGTAGTCCGCACGCATCACCTCGCACAGCAGCACCGCCGTGGCCAGTGACAGGTCCACCCTGGACGACGCATCCTCTTGCTGCGCCACATCATTGATCCAACGCTTCAGGGACGCCATCATCGTCATCGTGTTTTCCTCGTTGTTGCGCCTTCCAAGAGTTGCGCTTTCCGGGAGTTGCGCCTTCCAGGAGGCTCATGAACCGCCCGTGACGGCGCCCCCTGCTTCGCCCTCGACATTCATGGGCTCATTCGGAATACCACCATGCCTCATCCGCTGCTGATCGTCTCCCTCGCCGCTCTGATCGGTGCCGTCATCGCCGGCGTCGGCGCGTACAAGGTCCGCGACGTCAACCGCTGGCCGACCGCCGAGGCCACCGTGACCCACGCCGAGATCCGGCTGGCGGAAGCCCAGCGCCACCAGCGCGAGCGCGACGATCAGCAAAGGCGCTACCTGGCATTGCTGCGCTTCGAAGCCACCATCGACGGTCGGCGTATTCAATCCGACAACGCGGGATTCGATGGCGTTCCCTCCTTCACCCGACAGGAAGACGCCGATGCCTACATCGCCGACTATCCCGTAGGCAGCGTCGTGCGTGTGCGCTACTCACCGCGCAAGCCTGAGCTGATGCATCTGGGCAACGCCTCACTGCCCTGGGGCCGCATCGGCCTAGCGGGTTTCCTGCTGGTGGCAAGCCTCGGCGCCTTCGCACTGTTCTCGTTCAAGACCTGAATCACGCCTCACGCCCACTCGCTGTCGCCAGCCCCCGTACAACCTGGCGTTGAAACATGGATGTGTAATGCAGACTACAATCGTCCCGACAGCCTGATATCGCCCCCTCCTGGATTGATGGAAAGCCACGATGACGTCCGCAGATTCATGCTCTACACCGAAGGGCGAGGCCCGCCGCCAGCGGCTGCTGGCCGCCGCCCGCGAGGTATTCCTGGACAAGGGCTACGCCGGCGCCAGCGTCAATGACATCGTCGCCCGCGCGGGCGGCTCGCTAAGCACCCTCTACAAGCTGTTCGGCAACAAGGAGGGGCTGTTCACCGCGGCCCTGGAAGCCCAGGCGTCCAGTGTCTGGTGTCGACTGGGACAGGCCGGCGAGCGACCGCCGCAAGAGGTGCTGGAGGAGCTTGCCCGAGACCTGATCGACCTGGCGCTGCCAAACGCCAACATCCGCCTGATTCGCGGCATCGCCGCCGAGGCCGAGCGTGCCCCGGAGCTGGGAGCACTGTTTCTCGATCACGGCCCGGATCGTACCCGCCGTGAACTGGCCGACTACCTGCGCGACCAGCATGCCCGCGGCAAGCTGGTGGTAAAGGACCCGCGCACCTCGGCCGGCTTGTTTACCGGCATGGTGCTCGGGGAATGGATGCTCGATTCGCTGGTCGGGCGCCCACCCTCGCTGACACTGGAGGCGAGAGACCACCGCGCACGCTACGCGACCGAGCTTTTTCTGGCGGGGCATGCACCGACTTGAAGATAGGGCTGACTCCTTGCCCCACCCCGCTTCGGGCACCTCTTCTAGCGGGCTCCCTACAAGAAAACTTGCCTAGATGTCAGGCCCGTAGTCACCCTCTTTAAAGATGCGCCACTCCTCGGCGCGACGCCGCTCCAGCCCTGGCATCACCTCGCCGCCAGCGTACTTCCAGGCAAGCCACGCCTGTTCAAGCGTCGCGTAGGGGGTCACGGTACGGGAATCACACAGCATGGCCACCAGTGAAGAGTTCGAAAATGCCGCCAGTCCGATATTGAAGGCCAGCAACACCAGGGCATCGAACTGGTGCTGACGAAGACCTCGCGCGCCCACCCAGGGACGACAGGCCTCGAGGCGATCGAGCACCCCAAGCTCCACGTGCTGCAGGTCCTGGCGCAACAGTGACTCCGCCCACTGCTTGTCGATGCCATTGGCAAACCACGGCCACTGCTGCCGAATGATCAGATGCCCCACACCGATCGTCGCCCCCTTCTGCCAGTGATGGATGGGCGCTCCGCTCAGGTCGAGATAGGGCATCAGCCGGCAGCCCTCGGCGTTGATCAACCATCGTCGCCCTCTCGGGCTCAGGCGACCGGGCGGAGGACTGACCTCCGCGTCGATCGCATCGTAGAGCGAAACCGGTCTCGGCCCTGTACGCCTTGTCCCGCTGGCTGCGGGATTCTCCTCGGGGTCATCCTTCCCGCCCACTTGTGTTGCCATGCCACCCTCCCTGCCAATTGACGCGGGCTCTGCATGAAAGGTCGACATTCCTGAGCCCGCTCGTGCAGCACCCGCCGCTCCACTCCATGGAACAACGCTTTTAGAGTGGCAGCCTGCTGACGGCAAAACCCCGACTCAGGACAACAGAAACCGAGTCGTTCGGCGGTCACAGACGAAAGTGCTCGACCCAGTCAACCTTAATGGGTCGAGCTTGAGGCGAGGAATTTGGCGGGCGGGTCTTGCGGGCGGGTCTTGCAGACAGGCCCGCGGGTCAGGCTTTCGCGCTGAGCGTGCAGGCTTTGCTTGTGGACCGAGCGAGAAGGCCGGGCTTGCACGGCGAACGTGAGGGCCCGGCCAGGGCTGGCCGGGCCAGCGCTGGCCGGACTATGGGTATCACTGCGGACAGGTATCGGAAGCGACCTGGCCCTCGGCCCAGCGCCCCCAGCGATACAGAAATAGCGCGTAGGCCTTGAGGGTGTGCTGGATAGAAGCAATCTCGACCCGCTCATCGATGCCATGGATGCGTTCGGCCACGGGCCCGTAGCAGGTCCCGGCGATGCCGTGTCGATTGAGCGCGCGCAGATCCGTGGTGCAGGTCAACGCCACCGAGGGCAGCTCCTCACCGGTCAGGGCACGATGACAATCTGCCAGCAGGGCGACCCCGGGGCTGTCGGTGTCGACGTGGTGGCCCTCGGAGCGAAAGCCGTGAAACTCGACGTCCAGCCCGGAGATGCCCGGGCCCAGCGAGGCGCTGGCCGCCTCGACGCAGCGCCGCACCTTTTCCATGATGTCTTCCACCCGGACTTCAGGCGCGAAGCCGATACGCCCCTCCAGGGTCGCCCGGGACGGCACGCTGGACGCCCAGTTGCCCCCTTCGATCTTGCCGATATTCAGGTTGAAAGGGTGCTCGATCTCGTCATAGGGCGGCTCGCGCCCGGCGTTCAGTTCCGCCTCCAGTGCCTTGAGCGGCGCCACCACCGACTGGATCGCCTCGATGGCATTGGCCCCGGCGGCGGTATCCAGCACGTGGGCCGGCACCCCATCCAGCGACACCTTGAACCACAGGGTGCCGATCTGGGCCGTGGTCAGGGTCGCCCCGAAAGGCTCTGGAATCAGCGCAAAGTCGCCGCGGCCGTCTCGTGCCAGGCAGGCCAGCGCACCATGGCCGGTGCATTCTTCCTCGATCACCGTCTGCAGCGTCAGCGGAAAATCGATCTCGAGCCCTGCCCGCTTCATCGCCGCCACCGCCGTCACCATGGCGGCGATACCGGCCTTCATGTCACCGGCGCCGCGCCCGTAAAGCCAGCCATCCTCCTGCCAGGCTTCCCAGGGCGGACGAGACCACATCGACAGCGGCTCCGCCGGCACCACGTCCAGGTGGCCGTTGAAGATCAGGTGCGGCCGGGACGAGGTGCCGTTGATCACCGAGATCAGGTTGTGTCGGTCGACGCCCCTGGCCACCGGTGCCTGCTCGGCATCTGCGCCTTTCTCGGGCAGTGGTACGCGCTCGACAGGCAGCCCCATGTCCAGCAGATGGCTTTCCATCACCTCAAGTACCCCGGCCTCCGCCCCCAGTACGCTGTACTCGCGCACCAGAGCGCTGGTCAGGGCAAGGGTCTCCGGCATCAGTTCGTCGCAGGCATCGAGCAGCCGCCGTTCGTTGGCGTCCAGGGCATCGGTGGATAGTTGTGGTGTCGTCATTGACGGCAAATTCCGCATGTTAAATGTGTTTTACGCTTACTAGTTATGCACCTTCGAGCACCTGCAGCACAAGCCCACCGCACCCGATACAGGCTCTAGCCGCGGCCCTGGGCCCACCGTTCGACCAGGACTTCCCTCACTATATTTGAGCCACGACGTCACTCCCGACGCCGCCCACTCGTTCAGCCACGCGCCACCCCGGCGTGATCGGCCAACCGCTCGATCACCGAGTCCCTGGCCACGCCAATATGGTAGTCCACCTCGTCCCGGCAGCGCTGAGGATCACCGCTCTTTAGTGCCTCCAGCAGCCGCCAGTGGGAGGCGGCGATGCTTTCGGGGGTCTCGTGGGTACGGGTGATCAGGGTGATGCACAACCGCAGCTCGAAGCTCAGGTCGTCGAAGGCACGTGCCAGGCGGGCGTTGTCGGCCAGCTCGAACACAAGGCGATGAAAGGCCAGGTCCTCCTCGATCTTGAGCCCCTCGTCATCACCGGCGGCGACCTCGCACAGACGACTGATCTGCCGATGCAGACGCTGCTCGGTATCCGCGTCGAAGCGCGTCATCACTCGCTCGAAGGCGTGGCGTTCCAGACCGATGCGTAGATCGAAGACATCGCTCAGCTCGGCCACATCCAGGGTACGCACGAAGAACCCGCGCCGCGGTCGCGATACCAGCAGGCCACGGCTCTCCATCAGCCTGGCGGCCTCGCGTACCGGGGCCCGGCTGATGCCGAGCTCCGCCGCCAGCCCCGCCTCCGACAACCGCTCGCCCGGTGCGAAGCGCGAGGCCAGGATCGCCTCGGTCAAGTAGTCGACCACCTGGTCCACCAGGTTGCGCTGAACCACGAAGGGCGCGGCTGAGGGGTCCCGAGGATTGGCCATGCTCGACTCCCGTAGTTGGCCTGAAGGGTCATACCCCAGTATGACCGCATCCTGCGTCGAACAACAGTCGATTGCCGACTGTCGACAGTTTGTGCCGAGGCTGCTAGGTTCTAAAGGGCTTACGGAAATCCCCAACAACAACAGTCCCGGAGCTGGCCTCAGCGACGCGAAAGCCCGGCAACAGCGCACTGGCGGCGCTTTCTGCCCCTGGCTTCACGCACCTCTGGCAACACCTCCGGGCCACCAAGGTGCCCTGATATGACCTCGAACTCCCGCCACCCCCGCGTCGCCTTTCTGCCATCTTGCTCGCCGCTGTCCCCCTCGCCCCGGGCAAGCTCGACTCAGGCACGCGCCTCTCGCTTCAACGCCTCCCTGCTGACGCTGGGGCTCACCGCCCTGCTGCCGCTGGCGGCCACCCCGGCGCTGGCCCAGGACGACGGCCAGGACGCCCAGCAAGAGGCCACCCAGGAACCCCAGCGGGGCGGTGTCATCGACACCATCATCCAGCCGGAGCCGCCGGGCCTGGTGCTGGGCATGATCCAGAACGCCCCCACCCGCACGGTGGCCGGCAACATCTACGAGGGCCTGCTGCGCTACTCCACCGACATGGAGCCGATGCCGCAACTGGCCAAGAGCTGGGAGGTCAGCGAAGACGGCCTGACCTACACCTTCCACCTTCAGGAAAACGCCAAGTGGCATGACGGCGAGGCCTTCACCGCCGAAGACGTGGTGTTCTCCGCCGACGTCTTCCACCGTGACTTGAATCCCAGTGCCCGTGCGGTGCTCGAGCACGTCGAGAGCATCGAGGCGACCGACGACCACACCGTGGTATTCACCCTGAAGAAGCCCTTCGGCCCCTTCCTGATCTCGTTCGAGGCCGGCACCTTCACCATGGTGCCCGAGCACATCTACGCCGGCACCGACTTCCGCAACAACGAGGCCAACAACCATCCCATCGGCACCGGCCCGTTCCAGTTCGACAGCTGGGACCGCGGCACCGTCATCAAGCTGACCCGCTTCGATGACTACTACGAGGAAGGCCTGCCCTACCTCGATGGCATCAACTGGCACGTCATCCCGGACGGCGCCTCCCGCGCGGTGGCCTACGAGAACGGTACCGTCGACGTGCTGCCCTACGGCACCGTGGAGAACTTCGACGTTCCCCGGCTGACCGCCATGGACAACACCTGCGTGACCGAGAAGGGCCACGAGTACTTCAGCCCCTTCGCCATGCTGTGGATGAACAATCGTGAAGGGCCGACCGCCGACAAGCGCTTCCGCCAGGCGGTGATGTACGCCATGGACCGCGAGTTCGCCCGGGACGTGCTGTGGAACGGCACCGGCAAGGTGCCGGCAGGGGCCTTCGGTTCCAACGCCAAGTTCAATGACCCGGACCTCGAGGGCTACAGCTACGACCCGGACAAGGCCGAGGAACTGCTCGACGAGATGGGATACGACGGCGAAGAGGTGCGTCTGTTGCCGATGCCCTACGGTGAAACCTGGAGCCGCTGGGCCGAGGCAGTACAGCAGAACCTCAAGGAGGTGGGCATCAACGTGCGCACCGAGGCCACCGACGTGGGCGGCTGGAACCAGCGCCTGGGTGAGCGCGACTACGACCTGGCGTTCACCTACCTGTACCAGTACGGCGATCCGGCGCTCGGCATCTCGCGGACCTACCTGTCCACCAACACCGAGAAGGGCTCGCCCTGGAACAACGTCGAGGGCTACCAGAACCCCGAGGTGGATGAGCTGTTCAACGCCGCCGCCACGGCCTATCCGGACAGCGAGCGTGAGCGTCTCTACCACGAGGTGCAGCAGATCCTGCTCGAGGACGCACCGCTCGGCTGGCTGCTGGAGCTCGGCTTCCCGACCATCTACCGCTGCAACGTCAACAATCTGGTGACCTCTGCGGTGGGCGTCAACGACGGCTTCAAGGACGCCTGGATCGCCGACTGAGCCAAAAACGGCGATACGGCGCGGCCCACCACGGGCCGCGCCAGCCCTGATTTTGCTGCTGCCATCACCACAGGCTTACTGCCCGGGACCTCACCATGCTCTACGCCCGCCTGATCATTTCACGACTGTTGAAGGCCGCCATCGTGCTGCTGCTGATCGTCGTGTTCAACTTCGTGCTGATCCAGCTCGCCCCCGGCGACCCGGCGGCCATCCTGGCCGGGGAAGCCGGCGCCGCCGATGAAGCCTTCATCGCCCAGCTGCGCGAGCAGTTCGGGCTGGACCAGCCCATGTATGTCCAGCTGTGGCACTACGTGTCCGGCATCCTGACCCTTGACTTCGGCTACTCCTACCGCCAGCAGATGCCGGTGCTGGACCTGATCCTCGACCGCCTGCCCGCGACCCTGCTGCTGACCGGCACCGCCTTCGTGCTGTCGCTGGTGCTCGGCATCCTCGCCGGCTCCATGGCCGCGATGCGCGTCAAGAAAGCCTCTGGCTCGCTGATCATGGCGCTGGCCCTGCTGTTCTACGCCACCCCGTTGTTCTGGGTGGCGCTGATGGCGGTGGTGCTGTTCTCGGTGTACCTGGACTGGCTGCCCGCCTACGGCATGTTCACCGTCGGCGCCAACCTGGAAGGCCTGGCCTACGCCCTGGACGTGGCCAAGCACCTGGTACTGCCGGCCACCACCCTGGGCCTGTTCTTCATGGCCATCTATACGCGCATGACCCGCGCCTCGATGCTCGACGCCGCCCAGCAGGACTTCGTCAAGACCGCCAAGGCCAAGGGCCTGGCGCCGAGGGTCATCCAGCGCCGCCATATCCTGCGCAACGCCCTGTTGCCGATCATCACCCTGGCGGGGCTGCAGGCCGGCCAGATGGTCGGCGGCGCCATCCTCACCGAGACGGTGTTCGCCTGGCCGGGTATCGGCCGACTGATGTACGAGGCGCTGATGCAGCGTGACTACAACCTGCTGCTCGGCATCTTCTTCTTCTCCGCCGCCCTGGTGATCCTGTTCAACATCGCCACCGACCTGGTCTATCGACTGGCCGATCCACGCATCAAGGGGGCCGCCGCATGAGTTTCTTCGCCCGTTTCGCCCAGAACCGCGGCGCCCTGGTGGGACTGATCATCCTGTGGGCGATCATCCTGATGGCCGTGCTGGCCCCGGTGCTGTTCCCCGAATCCCCCTGGCGCATGGTGCAACGCCCCTTCCTGCCGCCGCTGGCCCAGGACGGCTTCTGGCTCGGCACCGACACCATGGGGCGCAACGTCGCCGCCGGGCTGATGCACGGCGCCTGGGTATCGCTGCTGATCGGCCTGGTATCCACCGCCGTGGCGCTGGCCATCGGCGTGCCGCTTGGCGCCATCGCCGGCTACTACGGCGGCCTGGTGGACGACGCCCTGATGCGCTTCACCGAGTTCTTCCAGACCATCCCCAACTTCGCCCTGGCCATCGTGCTGGTGGCGATCATGCAGCCCAGCGTGACCTCCATCGTGCTGGCCATCGCCATCGTCAGCTGGCCGCCGGTGGCCCGCCTGGTGCGTGCCGAGTTCATGTCGCTGCGCCATCGCGAATACGTCGAGGCGGCGCGCCTGGTCGGCCAGACCAACACCCAGATCATCCTGCGCCAGATCCTGCCCAACACCCTGTCGCCGATCATCGTGCTGGCCTCGCTGATGGTGGCCACCGCCATCCTGCTGGAGTCGGCGCTGTCGTTTCTCGGCCTCGGTGACCCCAACGTGATGTCCTGGGGCTACATGATCGGCGCTGCGCGCACCGTGATTCGCCAGGCCTGGTGGCTGTCGTTCTTCCCCGGCCTTGCGATCCTGTTGACCGTGCTGGCGCTGAACCTGGTCGGCGAAGGGCTCGATGACGCCCTCAACCCCAAACTCGCACGGGAGCGCTGAGCCATGAACACCTTTGACAACAGCACCACCGGCACCAGCGCTTCCACTGCATCGCGCAGCGAACCGGTGAAGGTGCCGAAGGGCGCCACCGCCGGCGATCTCTGTGGCGATCTCTGTGGCGATCTCAGCGGCGATCCAGCCCCGGAACCGATCCTGCGCATCGAGGGCCTGAGCGTCGCATTGCCCGCCGGCGCCGATCGCGAATACGCCGTGGAAGAGCTGTCCTACGAAGTCAGCCCAGGCGAGATCCTGTGCGTGGTGGGCGAATCCGGCTCCGGCAAGTCCATGGCCGCCAACACCGTCATGGGCCTTCTGCCCAAGGGCGTGCGCCCGGTGGCCGGGCGGGTGATGTTCGAGGGCGAGGACGTGCTGACCCTCGACGAGAAGCGCCACCGGGCGCTGCGCGGCAAGAAGATCGGCATGATCTTCCAGGAGCCGATGACCGCCCTCAACCCGCTGATGCGTATCGGCGACCAGATCGCCGAGGTGTTCGAGGCCCACGGCGAACTCAAGGGCGCCGAACGTCAGGCCCGGGCGCTGGAGCTGCTCAAGGAAGTCCGCCTGCCCCAGCCCGAGCGGGCCATCCGCGCCTACCCCTTCGAGCTCTCCGGCGGCCAGCGCCAGCGGGTGATGATCGCCATGGCGCTGGCGCTGGAACCGAAGCTGTTGATCGCCGATGAGCCCACCACCGCGCTGGACGTCACCACCCAGGCGCAGATCCTCGAGCTGATCGCCGACCTGCAACGTCGCCACCATATGGCGGTGATGTTCATCACCCACGACTTCGGCGTGGTCGCCGAGATCGCCAACCGAGTGTGCGTGATGCGCCACGGCCGGATCGTCGAGATCGGTCGCCGTGACGAGGTGCTCGACAACCCCCGTCACGACTATACCCGGGCGCTGATCGAGGCCATTCCCAGCGACGCCGCACCGCCCGAGCGCGAGCCGATGGCGCCGACGCCGATCCTCGAGGTACGCGACCTGAACCGGGTGTTCCGCTCCCGCGGCGGGCTGTTCAAGCCCTCCCGTGAGGTACGCGCCCTGGACGAGGTCAGCTTCACGCTGTCACGCGGCGAGACCATCGGCATCGTCGGCGAGTCGGGCTCCGGCAAGTCGACCCTGGGGCGCTGCGTCGTGCGTCTAGAGCGCCCCGACAGCGGCGAGATCCTGCTCGGCGGCGAAGACCTGTCCGCGCTCAAGGGCGACGCCCTGAGGCGCCAGCGCCACCGGGTGCAGATGGTATTCCAGGACCCCTACGCCTCGCTCAACCCGCGCACCCGGGTGGGCATGGCCATCGCCCAGGGCCCCATCGCCAACGGCGTGCCCCGCGACCGGGCATTGGCCAAGGCCGACGAGCTGCTCGAACTGGTGGGGCTTGGCGGCAGCGCCGACCGCTTCCCTCATGAGTTCTCCGGCGGTCAGCGCCAGCGCATCGGCATCGCCCGTGCCCTGGCACTGGACCCGGAGTTGATCGTCGCCGATGAAGCGGTGTCGGCGCTGGACGTATCGATCCAGGCCCAGGTGCTGGAGCTGCTCGAGGATCTGAAGCAACGCTTCTCGCTGTCGCTGCTGTTCATCACCCACGACCTGCGCGTCGCCGCCCAGATCTGTGATCGCATCATCGTCATGCAGAAGGGCCGCATCGTCGAACAGGGCAGCGCCCAGGAGGTCTTCACCCGACCTCAGGCCGACTACACCCGCGAATTGCTCGCCGCCATTCCCGGCCGCGACAAGACCACCGATGACAAGACCAGCAAAGAGGAGACCACCCTCTGATGGCCGTCACCTCCCAGCAATTATCGCCGTCACTTGCCACGCTGATCGAGACACTGCGCGAGCGCCTGGGCGCCGCCCAGGTGTTGACCGGCGACGACGTGGCAAGCCGCCAGGTGGACTGGCTGAGCGGTGCGCCCTGTCGCGCCGCGGCCATCGTGCGGCCCGGCACCCCCGAGCAGGTAGCAGAGGTGCTCGCCCTGTGCCACCAGGCCCGCCAGCCGATCGTCACCCACGGCGGCCTGACCGGGCTGGTCCACGGCGCCGAGGCGGCCCCGGACGAGCTCGCGCTGTCACTCGAGCGTCTTGCCGCCATCGAGGAGATCGATCCGGTGGCCGGCACCATCACCGTGCAGGCCGGCGCGCCGCTGCAGAAGGTCCAGGAGGCCGCCCGCGAGGTCGGCATGCAGTTTGCGCTCGACCTGGGCGCCCGGGGCAGCTGCAGCATCGGTGGCAATATCTCCACCAACGCCGGCGGCAACCGGGTGATCCGCTACGGCATGATGCGCCAGCAGGTGCTGGGGCTCGAGGCGGTGCTGGCCGATGGCCAGGTAATCAGCGCCATGAGCCCGATGCTCAAGAACAACGCCGGCTACGACCTCAAGCAGCTGTTCATCGGCAGCGAAGGCACCCTGGGCGTGGTCACCCGGGCGGTGCTCAAGCTGCAGCCGGCGCTTGGCGACACCCGCACCGCGCTGGTCGCTTGCCCCGACTTCACTTCAATGACGTCGTTGCTTGCCCACCTGCGTGACGGCCTTGGCGGAAGCCTCGCCGCCTTCGAGGCCATGTGGCAGAACCACTTCGCCCTGATCACCGAACAGGAACGTCATCAGCCGCCGCTGGACACCGACGCGCCCTACTACGCCCTGGTCGAGTCCCTGGCCAACGACGAGGATCACCACCGCCAGCAGTTCGAGGCGGCACTCGAAGCGTCCGTCGAACAGGGCTGGGTGGTCGACGCCGTGATCGCCCAGTCGGAAAGCCAGCGAGACAAGCTCTGGGCGATTCGCGATGATATCGAAGGACTGGTGGAGGCGCTCTCGCCGATCATGGCCTTCGACGTCAGTCTGCCGATCGGCGAGATGCAGGACTATGTCGCCGAGGTTCAGGCACGCCTCGAGGCCCGGTGGCCACAGGTGCGCCTGGCGGTGTTCGGCCATCTGGGCGACGGCAACCTGCACCTGTCGGTGGGTGTGGGCAGCGACGATCCGGACACCCGCCACGAGGTCGAGGCCTGCCTCTACGAGCCGCTGGCCCGGGTCAAGGGATCGATCTCCGCCGAGCACGGCATCGGCCTGGAAAAGCGCGACTGGCTGTCGATCTCGCGAAGCCCCGAGGAACTCGCATTGATGGCGACGCTCAAGCGCACCCTCGACCCCCATGGCCTGCTCAACCGCCACAAGGTGGTGCCCTGGACCGCGCCACAGACCTGACCGGACCTGACCTATTGCATGAGCCGCTGTCGTAACGCTCTCGGACCACCCTCTGACACGCCTCCGCACCCTTCAAGCCAACTCCCACAGGACATCCCATGGCATCCGATACCCCCACCTTCGCCGACCACCTCTACTCCCCGGGACCGGACAACCCCTTCCCTGGCATCTGGGTGCTGAAGCGCCGTATCGGCAAGGAGATCCCCCACCGTCTGGGCTCCAACGAAGGCCTGGACATGCCCCATCGCGCCCTGCGCGAGCACTTCGGTGACGCCATGGTCGAGCACGTCTACTGCTACGGTGACTCCGAGGCCCTGGGCGTGCGCGAACGTCTCGTCCAGCTGCACGGCTTCGACCTGGACACCCTGCTGGTGGACGCCGGCTGCGACAGCCTGCTGGCGCTGGTGCTGCGGGCCACCGCCCCCGCCGGTACCAGCGTGGTCAGCTCCGCCGGCACCTACCCCACCTTCGGCTACTTCGCCAAGGGCCAGGGCTGCCGCCTGATCGAGGTCGACTACGAGGAGACCAGCGACCACCTGGCGCCGGACATCGACGCCCTGATCGACGCCGCCCACCGCCACCACGCTCGGCTCGTCTACCTGGCCAACCCGGACAACCCCACCGGCTTCGTCCATGACGAGGCTACGGTCACGCGGTTGCGTGACGCCCTGCCTGATGACTGCTGGCTTCTGCTGGACGAGGCCTATCACGACTTCCGCGACGACGCCACCAAGCCGAGCTTTACCCGCGCCCTGCCGGGGGTAATTCGCTGTCGCACCCTGTCCAAGGCCCACGGCCTGGCCGGGCTGCGCGTCGGCTACGCCATCGCCGAGCCCGACACCCTGGCGATGCTGATGAAGGTGCGCATCCATTACGCGGTGTCGACCCTGAGCCTGGCCGCCGCCGAGGTGGTGCTGGACCACCAGGACGAGACCGACGCCCACATCCAGGCGGTGCTGGAGCGCCGGGCGCGCCTGGCCGAGCACTTCAAGGCGCTGGGCGCCGACGTGCTGGAGAGCGGTACCAACTTTATCGGCATTCGTCTGGCCGACGCGGAACTGGCCAAACGAGTCAACGCCGACCTGCTGGACGAAGGCAAACTGATCGCACGCCCGGCTCACCCGGCCCTCGGCCATGTGCTGCGCATCACCGCCGTGGCCGACGCCCTTGAGCCCGGGCGACTTGCCCGCCTGGAGCAGGCGGTGCGTGAAGGAGTCTGAGCCCAAGACTGAGGCGATGGAAAGTCAGTTTCCAGGCAAGGTTTCGATGGCAGGCGAGACCTCGATGCCAGACAGGATATTAACGGCAGGCGAGCTCTCAATAGCAGAGAATATCTCAACAAAAAGTACCGCCAGGCGACCGAGGTCGCCTGGCGGTAATGCTGGGGTGATGTAAGCGCCTTAAGCCCTATCGCATGCCAGCATAGCAAGCGGCTGGCCCGGGCCCTCGACCCGAACCTCGCCACGGACCCTTAAGGTCGGTGAAACGCCACCGACGCCACCACCTTGCCTGGTGGACGCCGGCCTTCAGCTGGCGCTCTCCAGTATCGCTTCGTTCAACACCGCCTGGGGGAAGTGGCGGCGCAACATGCGATTCTGGAACTCGTCCACGAAGCATGCGTTGATGATGATGATAAAGCGCTCGAAAGGGGCGCTTGGCTCGCACTGGGTAATCGCATCGACGCTATGGAACAGGCGATCGTCACGCAGGTGCAGCACCTCCCCCGGCGCCAGCGTCACCCGGCTGACTTCCTGCTGGCCGCTCTTGTCCCGATACAGGGTGTTCACCGCCCCGCTCACGTTGTCGCGGTTGAGCACCACGATGCTCAGGTACTTGCAGCCGTCGGCGTGGATGCCCTGCCCCTGCAACGGATCCACGGTGCCGTCACCACGTACACCCGTGATCTGCATCAGAATGGGCGCGCGGCGCTCGAGCCCCCATAGCTCCGCCCAGGCCTTGACGAACGCCTTGACGTCCTCGCGCTCGGTAAACTCGGGCAACAGCGGCTCGTAGTAGCGCAGCCGATCCGCCATGCTGGCAGCGTCATTGAAGCGTCCCCCCTGGGCCATGGGGCACTCGCCCAGGGTTTCGACCTCTCCCTCGTCGTTCAGGTGCAGCCAGGACATGCGCTTCCAGCGGCGATTGACGTAGGGGTCCCGCGGCAGGTCGCCGAGAAATGACTGCCAGGCGGACAGATCAATATGCGACAGGCGCGTCTTGCTCCAGGACTGAGAGGCAACCTCCTCTAGGACAGAGAAATCCCAGTACCCGGATTCAGGAATCCGGAGCCCAACGTTGATCGTCTCGATGGCGGCAAGATGCCTATCTTGTGCGACTTTCTGCGCTATTTTCATGTCATTAACCTCGGTTTTTTGCACAAACATGTGCACTTCATGGATGTTGCATATGCAACACCGAGGATCATGTGGAGCGCCCACACAGCGGTCAAATACCGCGAACGAAGAAACTTCGTTGACCAACTTGCTGCCAAAAGAGAGTATCTGCGACGTTTATTCCGATAATGGAAAAACTCATTCCGGCGTTTGGTACTCGCTGCTAGCGACAATTTGTACGACACTGCCGATATATGCGGATTCGTTACTTTTGTTCGGGCACACCCTCTGGCACACCTCGCTGCCCTTGCTCAGGAAATGACGCCATTGCACATCGGTGACAGATTCCACGCACCGCGCTCGACCGCTGCCGATGCCGGTAGCGGCGCAGAGAACGCCCTCCCGCTGCCGTCCCTGACGCTCAGCGACTGGCGCTTTCGTGAACTGCTGATGAGCCTTTCGCGCGTCGCGGTGCAGGGGTATGACAGGGACAGGCGCGTCATCTACTGGAATGGCGCCAGTAAGGCGCTGTATGGCTACAGCGAGCAGGAAGCCCTGGGCAAGCGTCTGGAACAGCTGTTGATACCGGAGGCCATGGTGGACGCGGTGATCGATGCTCACCAGGCGTGGGTCTACCGGGGCGTGGAGATCCCCGCCGAAGAGCTCGAGCTCAAGCACCGTTCCGGCGCCAGCGTACCGGTCTTCTCCCACCACGTGATGCTGGGCCGGGAGACCGACAATCCGCTGATGTTCTGTATCGACATCGATCTGGCGGGTGAGCGCAAGGCGCGTCGTGATCTGGACTACATGACGCGCTTCGACCGCCTGACCGGCCTGCCCAACCGCCACGCCTTCGAAATCGAGCTCAAGCGGACCCTGGCAGAATGTCGGCGCCACAACGACAGCCTGTTGATCCTGTTTGTCGACCTCGACCACTTCAACGAGATCAACGACACCCATGGCTACGACTGCGGCGACAAGGTCATCCGCCAGGCCGCCAACCGCCTGCAGGCCTTCCGGCGCAGCGATGACCTGCTCTGCCGCTTCGGTACCGATGAGTTCGTGCTGGCCCTGCCCCAGGTGGACATGGCCACAGACGCCATACAGGTGGCAGAGCGCCTGCTGGAAAGCCTCTCCCGCCCGATGCGGGTGGACGGCCGCGAACTGAGAATCCACGCCTCGATCGGCATCAGCACCTTTCCCGACAATGGCAGCGAGGTGCAGGAATTGGTGGGCAGTGCCGACGCCGCCAAGACCAGGGCCAAGCTCACCGGCCGCAACACCTACCAGTTCTTCAGCCCCGAGGCCCACGCGGCGATGGTGCGCCAGCACACCATCGCCGAACGCCTGCAGCGCCTGCTCGACCAGGACGGCGGCGGCGAGCTGGCCCTGGTCTACCAACCCCAGGTGGCTGCCGCCAGCGGCCATATCGACTCCCTCGAGGCGCTGCTACGCTGGACGACCCGGGACGATGAAGCCATCTCCCCCGCGGAGTTCATCCCGGTAGCCGAGCGAAGCGAACTGATCAAACGCCTGGAGAACTGGGTGCTGCACAAGGTGTGCGAGCAGCAGCGCCAATGGCGCGCCGAGGGCGACCGCCAAGTGCGGGTGGACGTCAACGTCTCCGGGCGTCACGCGGTCATGCCCGGCATGTTCGAGGCCTTCGCCTCCTGCGTCGCGTCATACGGCCTGGGGCCTCGCGAGATCGGCATCGAGCTCACCGAGAATGTGCTGATCGAGGCCGGCCAGGACGTGCTGGACAGCCTGCGCAGACTTTATGACCAGGGTTACAAGATCGCCATCGACGACTTCGGTACCGGCTTCTCATCCATGAGTTACCTCAAGGTGCTGCCGATCACCGCGCTCAAGATCGACCGCACCTTCGTCGCCGAGTGCACCCAGGACCCAAGGGACAGGGCGATCATGGAAGCCAGCATCTTTCTTGGCCACCGCCTCGGTCTCGAGGTCGTCGCCGAAGGCGTGGAAACCGACGAGCAGCAGGCGTTATTGCAGGAAATGCGCTGCGACCTGCTCCAGGGCTTCTACTACCACCGCCCCATGGATGCCGAACTGGCGGCGAGGTTGTTGCGTGCCGACAAGTCGGCACTTTCACCAACAGGCAAAATGAGTCACTAGGCGCGCCCTCGTCAGGATGCCCCACTTCTCACCAACCATTGCGCACCAGCCCTTTCATAGCCTCATCTTGCACGCAGGCGCTTGCGCGATACAGCGGCTTCTGTATCCTCTGCAAGGCACCTCGCAATGAATTGTGCCATCAACTTTCTACATAACATTGAACACTCCGCCACCGACTTCTCGGACACGGCGAAGCGCGAGCAAGGACCCCACTGCAATGGCAAACACCCCCACCCAACCTCCGGAGCACTACTATCCAAGGCCACCGGCGGATGACGAGATATCGCTGGTCGATATCACCCTGATCCTGGTCAGGCGCTGGAAGATGATGGCTGGGGTGTTTGTGGTCATCGTGCTGCTGGCGCTCGCCTTTGCGCTGACCAAGGCCGACAGCTACCGCTACGTGTCGGTCTACCACGTGGCCGAACGCCACCCCAGCGGTGACGCCGGTGTCGGGTTGCTGGAATCCCCAGAAAGTGTGGTCGCCAAGATCGACAACTACTACTTCGACATGGTGACAAGCCAGTTGCTGGAGGAAAAATCCCTCGACAGCCTTGGTTTCGAGACCACCGCCAAGTCGCCGGAAAACGTGGCTTTCCTGACCCTCTCCTCGGAGGCTGGAGAGGATCGCGCCGAACTGGTTACCGAATATCACCAGAGGCTTCTGGACACGGTAAAGGCCGACCAGGATGAGCTTGTCGCCAAGCGTCGCGAGACACTGGAGCAGCAGCTCGCCAGCGCCAACGAGAGCCTCGAGGCCGCGAAGCAGTCAACTTCGGAGAGTGCCGCCGAACTGGTGGCCACCTACACCGGAAATGTGGTCGACCTCGAAGAACAGCTGGCTTACCTCGCCGAAGGCAATATTCAGCGCGTAGCAGCCCAGAGTCGCGAGCCTGTAGGAACCAGCAAGGCCCTGATCATGGCTCTCGCCATCGTGCTGGGTGGCATGCTGGCGGTGATGGCCGCCTTCCTGGCCGAATTTGCCGGCACGGTACGCAAGGCGTCAGCCTACAAGGACTAAAGTCCTTTCGCTCCCGCCAGGCGGACACCAGCGCCAATAGCAAAACGCCCCGAAGGCCAAGGCCTTCGGGGCGTTTTTCTTTCGGGCTATTTTCTTCGAGCTAGCAGGCAACGCGGGTTACGCTTCGCCTGCTGTAAAACGCTTTCCGGATGGCGCCTTCTTCTACAGCGTTCTTTACGCAACGCCCTCAAGCGAATCACCACGACCGACGGCGTAGTACATCAGCCCGGCCTGGCGCACGCTTTCGGGGTCGTAGAGGTTACGGCCATCCACCACCACCGGCATCGACAGCTGGTCCTTGAGCCAGGGGAAGTCCAGCGAGCGGAACTCCTTCCACTCGGTGCAGATCACCAGGGCGTCAGCCCCCTTGACCGCCTGGATGCGATCCCCCGCCAGCATAAGGTCTTCACGCTCACCGTAGATGCGGCGAGTCTCGCCCATGGCCTCAGGGTCATAGGCCTGGACCCTCGCGCCGGCTTCCCACAGGGCCTCCATCAGGGTACGGCTGGGGGCGTCACGCATATCATCGGTATTGGGCTTGAACGACAGCCCCCAGATGGCGATGGTGCGGCCCTTGAGGTCGCCGTCGAAGGCGTTGGCTAGCTTGGCAAATAGTGTCTGCTTCTGGCGCTGGTTTACCGCTTCCACCGCCCCCAGCAGTTCGGCCTCGTAGTCCACCTCTCGGGCGGTGCGAGCCAGAGCCTGGACATCCTTGGGGAAGCAGGAGCCGCCGTAGCCACAGCCAGGGTAGATGAAGTGGTAGCCGATCCGCGGGTCGCTGCCGATTCCGCGACGCACCTGCTCCACGTCGGCGCCAAGACGCTCGGCCAGGTTGGCGATCTCGTTCATAAAGCTGATCTTGGTGGCCAGCATGGCGTTGGCTGCGTACTTGGTCAGCTCCGCCGCCCGCACGTCCATGAACATCAGCTTTTCCTGCAGACGGATATAGGGCGCGTAGCACTCCCGCATCAGCTGCTTGACCTTGTCGGAGTCGGTACCGACCACGATACGCGCACCGTGGGCAAAGTCCTCGATGGCCGCGCCTTCCTTGAGAAACTCAGGGTTGGAGCAGACGTCAACGTTCAGGCTGACACCACGCTGCTCTAGCTGGGACTCCACCATCGCCTTGACCCGATCGGCGGTGCCCACCGGCACGGTGGACTTGTCGACCACCACCTTGTCGTCCTGCATATGCTCACCGATGGCCTTGGCCACCGCCAGCACGTACTGCAGATCTGCGCTGCCGTCCTCATCCGGTGGAGTGCCCACGGCGATAAACTGCAGCACACCATGGTTGACCGCCTTGGCGGCATCGGTAGTAAACTTGAGCCGCCCCGCCGCCACATTGGCCTTGACCATGGGCTCAAGGCCCGGCTCGAAGATCGGGATCTCCCCGCCTTCGAGGCGTGCAATCTTGTTCTCATCCACGTCCATGCAGATGACATCGTGACCGACGTCCGCCAGGCAGGTCCCGGTGACCAGACCCACGTAGCCGGTGCCAAAAATGGTGATCTTCATCCCTTGTCACTCACTCACTGAAATTTTTGATCGGCAAAGGATAGCAATCCCGCCCTGCAAATGGCACAGCCGTTTCCTTGCATGGGTCAAATGGGATAGCGAGAGCACCTGCAGGCACAACCTATCGCCCTTTGCCCCCCCTGGGCTGACACATGTCTGACACATGGCTTACACCGCGTAGAACTGGCGATACCAATCGACAAAGCGCTTGACGCCTTCCTCCACCGGCATCTGCGGGCGATACCCGGTTGCCTGATACAGCGCCTCGGTGTCCGCCCAGGTACGCGGCACGTCACCCGGCTGCATGTCCTTGTAGTGGCAGATCGCCTCTCGCCCTACCGCCTTCTCAATGGCACGAACGAAGTCCATCAGCGACACCGGACTACCACAGCCAATGTTGTAGAGCGCGTAGGGGGCAGAGGCCGTATCGGTGGTGACCTCGGTGCTGCCACGAGGGGTCGGCACCACGTCCAGCACGCGTACGACGCCCTCGACGATATCGTCGATGTAGGTGAAGTCCCGGGACATGTCGCCATGGTTGTAGACGTCCATGGGCCGACCTTCCAGCACCGCCCGGGTAAACTTGAACAGCGCCATGTCAGGACGCCCCCAGGGGCCATAGACGGTAAAGAATCTGAGCCCGGTGGTAGGCAGGTCATACAGGTGGGAGTAGGTATGGGCCATCAGCTCGTTGGCCTTCTTGGTGGCCGCATAGAGGCTGATGGGGTGGTCGACGTCATCGTCGGTAGCAAAGGGCACCTTGTCGTTGGCCCCGTAGACCGAGCTGGAGGAGGCGTAGACCAGATGCTCTACCTTGCCATGGCGACAGCCCTCCAGCACATTGAGGTGCCCCACCAGGTTGGCATCCGCGTAAGCGTGAGGGTTCTCGAGCGAATAACGCACGCCAGCCTGCGCCGCCAGATGGATAACCCTGTCAAAACCTTCCTCTTTGAACAGACGCTCTACGTGCTCACGATCAGCGATATCCAGACGCTCGAAGCGGACATCCTCACACTTCTTAAGATCGGCAAGGCGCGCCTCCTTCAAGGACACATCGTAGTAGTCATTCAAGTTGTCGACACCGACCAGTTCGTGTCCCTGACCACTCAACCGCTTGGCAACCGCGTGACCGATAAAACCCGCCATCCCGGTAATCAGAATCTTCATATGTACACCTGTTCCAAAACTGGGCCAATTGTAACGCGATACCACTGAAATCAGGAAAGCTCACGTAACGAACCTTCGCAGCGTACGAGCTGCCCTCTTGAGCAACAAACAGATTCCAGGTGCAACGAGACCAACCAAGGCTCTGTGGTAAACTTTGGCGTCCGCAGCCGCCACTGAAACTCAACCGGAGCCGCCGTGAACCATCAGCGAATCGCCTTTGTTATCGAAGACCTCTACGGAGGCGGCGCCCAGAAGTCACTTTTGTACACGGCGGATCAATTACGCCAGCGTGGTCACGCCGTCAAGGTCTTCACCCTGCGCGACAAGGTGGAGCACCGCCTGCCGGACGGCCTCGATATCGAGAACCTGGCGGTGGTCACGCGCCTGACCAAGGCGACCTCCACGGTGCTGACCGAAAAGTGGCAGGCCCGCAAGGTCCAGAAGGCCCTTGAAACCTGGCGGCCAGAGGTGGTGATCTCCTGCTCCTGCGACAAGATCACCCGCCACCTGGACTGGCCCAACCTCTACTTCTGGATCAAGTCCGACGTCAGCGCCAAGTTCAGCGACCCGGCTGCCCGGGAAAAGGCCTTTGCCAAGGTGCGCCGCTTCTACGGCGGGCGCAAGGTGATCGCGGTGTCCGAGGGCGTCAAGGAAAACCTCGAGCAGGTGGTAGGACTTGAAGCCGAGACGATCATCGCGATCTATAACCCCTACGAGCGGGAGCCCTTCGTCGCGATGGCAGATGAGCCCCTGAGCCTGCCACCAGGGGGCGAAAAAGGCCGCTACCTGTTGTCGGTTGCCGCCATCGAGCCGCGCAAGCGCCAGGACCGCCTGCTGCGGGCCTATCGCCAGGCCCGGAACGAGCATGGCCTCGATATCCCCCTAGTGCTGCTTGGCAAGGGCAAGCCAGAGAATGAACAACGTCTAAGGGACATGATCGGCGAGCTGGGGCTCGATGATCACATCCACTGGCTTGGCTATACCGCCAACCCCTACCCCTACATACAAGACGCCCTGGCCATGGTACTGACCTCGGACGCCGAAGGCCTGCCACGGGTGTTGATCGAGGCGCTGCTGCTGCACACACCGGTGATCAGCGTCGACTGTCCCAGTGGCCCGAAGGAAATCCTTACCCAGGAGCTTAAGGACTTTCTGGTGGCACGCGACGACGAGGCAGGGCTTGCCAGCGCCATGGCGCGCATGGCCAAGGCGCCTGTTACCATCGAACCGCGCCACTATCAGCAGTTTCTCACACAGAACGTGCTGCCGAAGTTCGAAGCCCTGCAGTCAGGGTCAGCCTGAACCATGCAGCTACTGGATATTCCCTTCAACGACCGGCGCCGACGCTACCTGATGTTCCACACCCGGGACCTGCCGGAGCGTCTTGCGCTGTCTCAGACCACGACCACCGCCGCCTTCGAGGCGGTGGGCTCCAGCCGCTTTTTTGTCTCCCAGGACGGCAGGATTCTGGCCAAGGTGGTGCCGGACAAGTTCTCGAAGACGCTCGAGCCCTTCAAGTGGTTGACCCGGGACTACCTCGAAAAACGCTGGCTGGGCCAGTCGGATGCGCGCAAGGAATATCTCAGCATGCGCATCCTCGAGCGGGCGGGACTGCGCACGCCGCGTTTCCACGGCTGGGGTTTGAGCCTCAATCCGCTTAACAGAAACGCATCACTGCTGTTGATGGAGCGGGTCAGCGGTGCAACAACGGCCGGCGATGTGTTTGATCAACTCCCCCGCCCTCAGCAGAAAAGCTTTCTCGACAAGTTCAGCAAAGAGGTGGCGCAACTAGCCCGGACAGGCTTTGTCCACCGGGACCTTCACTTCAACAACCTGCTGATCGACAAGCAGGGTGACTTCACCTGGGTCGACGCCCACGTCAGGCCCCTGCCACGCCAGACGGCCAAGCGATGGCGCCTGCTGGAAGACTCGCTGACACCCAACAAGCTTCGTGGCCACGACAACCTCAAGGAAGTCTCCGCCCGCCTCCACCACTACCTGGATCAGTTCGACGGGGATCTCAGCCAGGACAGCAGGTAGCGTTTCAGCCAACGCGAGCTCGGCGACAGCTCTCCCTGACAAAGCCAATGTTGGCAATGCTTTCCTAGGCTAGCGGGCCGCCCAAATGCGGCTGTGCGCTAATCGTCATCATGAAGTACCAGGTAACGCTCGACGACGTTCTCCAGCCGATAGTGCTCGCACTGGGTGGCATCAATCTGCGGCGTGTCATTCACCAGGCGAGCAATACAGGCGCCAAAGGTCTCGATGCTTTCGAGGGGCACGAGCCAAGGCGTCAAAGCGCCTGTCAGTATCTCTGCCGGGCCGGTGGGACAATCGACGCTGATCACAGGGGTCTGGCAGGCCAAAGCTTCCAGCAGAACAAGTGGAAACCCCTCATAGTCGGAACTCAGGAGTAGCGCACGCGCCCGATCGATATACGGATAGGGATTTTCCCGGGGCCCCAGGGTGAGGACTCGCCCCTCCAACTGGCGCTGTTTTACCATCGACCTCACCTCGTCGAGCCCCGCCCCGCCTCCCACCATGACCAAGGGCAACGCAGTGCCACTGTCCAGGTAGGCGTCGAGCAGCCGGTCCAGCCGCTTCTGGCGAATATCCATTCGTCCCACATAGAGGAGGTAGTCGTCAGGTACGTCATCGACGTCACAACCCGCCAACCGACGAATGTTGTCGATGGCGACCGGATTATGGATGGCCACGCCACGAGTGGGTGTCACACCAAAGTGCAGACACAATCGATCCAGCATCGCCTGAGATACGGTGACCAGCTTGCGGCCCTGGTACAAGGCGCGCACCTTGCGCGCCTTCAGCAACCGCGAGAAACCACGCTTGTTACCAAGAAAGCCAATCACCGGGTCGGCATGCAGGCAATACCAGGCGACGTCCCTGAGCCCTGAGCGCGATACCACCTGATGGGCATGGTGCAGGTGCGCGTACACCAGATCAAAGGCGTGCTCTTGCTCCTTCAACCAGCGATCCAGCATCTTGGCGTGGGCCCGATAGCGAATCCATTTGCTGAAGTTCCCCTTCACCACATAGGGCATGGTCACCAGGTGCACCTCAGCAGGCAGACGATGACTTTTTCGGTCACTCAGGATCAACAGAGTGACCTCTGCACCGGCGGTGACCATGCCAGCGATCAGATCCCTGACCACCACCGGCGCTCCGCCTGAATCCAGGTGATCCACGATAAAAAGAACGCGTAATCCGCTGCGAGAAGGCATGCAGGAAGCATCCGACCAAGGAAGGAGTTCCCTATCATCAGCGGCTTCTTACGTTCACCAGAACAGATATTTGGCCCTACCGCGCATGGCTGATGTGCTTAAACACAAAACAAGCGTTCTAGCGCAGCTTTTTACAGCATTTGACGGAAGTCGCAGCCGTTCGCTACGCCAGCCAGCGAGAAAGCACTAGCATGCCGTAGCCCTGTGAAGTGACTGAATCACAGACACGAGACAAACGACAGCGTCCCCGTCAGCGCGCAACAAAGGCCTGCGCCACTCGCTCAGGTCTGAAGTCGTCAAGCCATTGCTCACGTACTTCAGGCTTGGGCCCTTCGAGCGCAGCGGTGATCCCGGCAGCGAGGGCTTCCTCGCTACGCTCAACCAGGCTGGTCTCGAGCTCACCCTTGAGAATCTCTCGCACGCCTCCCGGGCAGTCCACCGACAATACCGGCGTACCGCAGGCGAGCGCCTCGAATAGCACAATGCCCATGCCTTCAAAACGCGAGCTGAGCACAAACAACCGAGCGTGACCCATCCAGGGGTACGGGTTGTGCTGATTGCCAGCGAAGATGACCTTGTCAGCGATGCCAAGCTCATTCGCCAAAGCCACCAGGCTATCTCGTTCCTGACCATCCCCTACCAGCACCAGCGGCAGGCTAGTACCGGATCGCGCGTAGGCACGCAGCAGCAGGTCTTGTCCCTTGGCTGGCACCAGACGCGCCACATTCAACAGGTACGGTTCAGAAGGTATGGCGTCATTGGCTTTCAGCATCGCCTCGCGGATCGAGCGCAGCGGGCAAGGATTGGGAATCACCGTGAGAGAGCGAGCGCGAAACTTCCAGAGTGTCTGCGCCTTGCGCAAGCTGTCTGCAACCCCCTGAGACACAGCCACCAGATCCCGGCGATGATAGAGGCAGCGCGCAAACAGCGCCTTGCGGCGACAAGCGCCATCGAAGTGAAAGATATTTTCCAGCACGTAGCGAGCACGCTTGTCACGAAAGCTCCAGACCAATTCGAACGTGCCGATGCCCCGAAACACGATGCGGTCTACCTTGCCGTGCTCTTGCTCGAAGCGCTTCAACCAGTGTCGAAACACGACGCCGCCCATTACGCCAAGCCCCAGGAACAATGCCCTGCCCATCAGCGGGTTGAGTAACAGGCGGGCCAACACCTCAAAGCCATAGCCGACCAGCGTCAATCGATTACGCTGCTGTAGCGGCAGGTGATACACCTTGACCCCGGAATGCTCAGGCCTCAGGGGACGCTTCACCTTGCGAAAATACACCAGGTGGCTTTCATAGCCTGCTTCATGGAAGGCATCTGCAAGATTGACCGCCACCCGCTCCATCCCGCCCATCTTAAGGGATCTGACCACCACCAGCGTTCTCATGATAGGCGCCCTTGTATCCTGCCATCGCAAAAGTGAACAATGAGACCACACAATGCTATGCCGGTTCGAGCCGGCTACTCGCGAAACATCAACGGCGATTCTTCCTCTCCCCCTCTACCCTTCGCTCCATGGGCGCTCGCGCACTATTGGGCCGGCTATGCCGAATCATAAACTGCGCTGTTTCGGCCATTCGCACCGATCAATCACCTGCTAAACTAACGAAAAATCAAAGAAAAAGCTGGGACCGGGAGCATGAAGGACAAAAAGCGCGTATTGCTCGTGCTAAGACGAATGGGCATGGGCGGGATAGAGCAGGCTACAAGAACCCTGGCAAGGGCGTTGCAAAACGCCGGCCATGAGGCTCACCTGCTGGTCCTCAAGGGTGCGGTGCCGTCAGCCGACCGAGCAACCTGCTTGCTCCACCAATACGATGTTGATCGTGAGAGCCGCCAAGGCCTAGGTCGCTTCATCCATCTTGCCGACAAGGCGCTGTTGTCTCCTCTTATCAAGCAGTCGGGGTTCGTCTGGCGCGGCAGGCGCTGCTCAACCGCCTTCAAAGGCTATGTGGCAACACTGGAAGCTCAATATGGGCGTTTCGACCTTATCCTGATTCGAGGCCAGGGCGCCTTTGAGAACCTCTGGGCGTTCGATGACGAACGTACCTGGCGCGTCGTCGAAGCCGTGACAGGGCGATTTCCAAACACCGCAAGAGGCCGCTGGCTAACGAGAACCATGTACCAGGGCAAGCAGCTACTTCACGTCTCCAGAGGGGTCCAGCAGGAAGTCGGTGAATATCTGGATCGCCAAGGCGTCGAGGTCAGCAGAAGCGAGCTTCTCTTCAATGCAGTACCGATCGAAGACATACGCCGCAAGGCAACAGAACCGGCAGAACCGGCCATCCCCAGCCCATACCTTGTACATGTTGCACGACTCGTTCCAGTGAAGAACCAGCAACGGCTGCTCAAGGCCTACCACCAGGCAGTGAATCAAGGCCTCGACCACGATCTGGTGATCATCGGCGATGGCTCCGAACGTCGCCATCTGGAAGAGATGACCCTGGCGCTCGGTCTTGCCGCCCGAATCCACTTTCTGGGCCAACGGGACAACCCCTACCCTTGGATGAAAGACGCAACCGCCCTGGTGCTCAGCTCCGACTTCGAGGGGCTCGGTATCGTATTGGTCGAAGCCCTGGCCCTCGGAACCCAGTGCGTCGCCTGCAAAGTGCCAGGCGGCATCAGCGAGGTGTTGACGGGCCCACAGGCTAGATTGCTGGCCGAGCCCAGCGATGCTGGCCTTGCTGAAAAGCTTCTGGAAGCTGTTCAAGACCCTGTCATCGTCGATGATAAGATGATCAAAGCATTTGAATCGCAAAGCGTTATCGCGCAACTTATGGCACTGACAGAAGCCCCTTCGGAACGCCTCTATGCCCATCCTGCGTGACCACCACTTGCCGCTTGCTCCCGACTGGGAATGCAAGGCCACCATCGACGACAATGGCATCATTCAGTTGGCAGACCCAGCCATTGCCTCACTGAGCACGGGCGACGTTCGGCCCAACACCTGGATGCTGGAGGTACGCTACCGGGCAACGTCTCGCTGGAAGTTGCCTGCAGTCACAATCATCGACCGAAGTAAAAGCCAAGCTACGGAACGCTTTACCCAGTATCTCGAGCCCAATGAGACCGGCAAGCGCTTGATCAATCTCACAGGCATAGAGTCGCTCCACCAACTCCAGTTAACGCTGAAACATCTGACGCTAGAGGGAGACGCCACCCTTCTGGGCTTTCACAACCCAAACCTCGCGAGCGGAGCGATCCTCATCATCGCGCCCCACCCTGATGACGCCGAACTCGCTGCCTTTGGTGTCTACAGCCAGTACCCCGAAAATACCTGGATCGTCACCATCACCGCGGGCGAGCGCCTCAAACGCCTCGACAAGCAATATTGGTCAGGGCTCGATGTTTCTCTCGAGGAGGCCTCACATCGAAAGGGCTTTATTCGCGCCTGGAATAGCGCCACCACCCCACTGCTTGCCGGTGTACCGGCAGAGCGTCTCGTCATGCTGGGTTACTTCAACGACACGCTGACAACGCTGTATGAAAAGCCAGGTACTGTCGCGCCCTCGCACTCAGTACCGACACTCAAGCCAGATGCTTATCGTACCTGGAACAAGTTGTCTCTACCCACGGACGGACAGTCACGCAACACTGGCCAAAATCTTCAGAGCGACCTCGCAGCGCTCCTGGCCAGTATCAAACCGAAAACCATCATTACGCCCCACCCGGACCTCGACCCTCACGCCGACCATATCGCCAGCACCCGACACCTGCAGGCAGCCACCGAGCAAAGCGGGCACTACCCGGAAAACCTAATGCTCTACGCCAACCATTTGAAGAGCACCCGCGGCTTCCCTAGGGGGCCCGCCCACGCCGCTGCGGGAGTGTGGCCAACTCAAGCCAGCACACAAGCACCTCGAAACGACAAGATCGCGAGCTTTCCAATAAGCATCGAAGTCCAGAAACAAAAAGCCCTGGCACTGCACTCCATGCACGATCTTGGAGGCACGCCAGGGCTTGAGCGACAACTGAAACGAAAGCTGAAGAGGTTATTGAGCGGAATCCCCTGTAAAGACTGGAGTGACTACAGCGGTCATGACTTCTTCCAGACCCATATCAAGGCACACGAAAATTTCGTGCTACGGAAGATAGATCAAACCAAATCTCGCGGCCTTGAGCCACTATCAGGAAGTCAGCCTCTTTCGAAATGAGAAAACGGATCTACCAGTCTCCAGCTGCCAGCGCCAGATAAAAGTGACCACCACCCCCATCACGACATTCTGAATGTAGGATCCCGTCCAGAAGAAGCTATAAGATTCAAATAGGCTGACGATGAAGTAGTAGACAAAAAATGTCCAACCAAACGCAAAAACTTCCGGCGGCATGACACCTGCCCGCCAAGCCTTCCAGCTTCCTAACCCAGTCCAAATAACAAGAACAATAATGACGGACAATCCCAGCAATCCGTAGCTCACGACAAAGTCAAGAAGAGTATTGTGAAGGTGACCGTACTGATCTTTGACCGACTGGGGAAGCCAATCCGTGTGGTCTATCACCAACCCTCGGCCCTCTCCTCCCCATCCGACGATTGGGCGTTCTGAAAACCACTCAAGACCGGCACGCCAAGTATGGAGCCTATTGCCAATACTGCTATAAGGGATTTCTTCCCATTTCCCATGCCAGGCATTTTCAATTTCGGAGTTCTCCGCTGCAAGACGTTGACCGAGGGTGTCCTTGAAAGCCACACCGCCCGTGCCAGAAACGACTAACACACAAAGCAGCACTATTACTCCTTGCCTTTTTAAGCTCCGTGAAACCCTTCCTGTGAAAACAGCGATAAGAAAAACAGCAATGGAAAGAAGTAATGTGACTACCAAAGACAACCATACGGCACGAGTTTGCGACACCAGAACACCAAGCAAACAAATACAGAAAAAGATTATCCAAATGGGCCCCATGACCCACGGACGGTTACCCGTCAAGAAAAATCGCCTAGAAAAGCATAGAAGGCCAAGGACAGCCACACCAAAGAACATGGATGTATGCTGTGCATTTCGTATTCCCAAGTCGACTCGCTGCCCCTTCAGGCCTCTCAACCACTCATCAGGTGCGCCTTGAAATAAGAAGCAAGCGGCCAAAAAACCAAGTAGTGCGAACAGCAAAAGGGCCTCTGCGTTTCGTCTCATTCCACCAAGCCAAAAAGCCACGCCGACAAAAAGAAACCACTTTCCTAGCCTATCTAGTTCAGGATTATCTGGCAGCCAATCTGGGTGATGAAAATATCCAGCCATCCAACTTACTAACTGAACAAAGACCACTCCCAACAAGCACGAAAAAATAGTGCTCGTCCTGAGTGACGAACGTGTCCACAAAATGACGAACAAAGCAACCAAGGCTATTGCCGTACCTGACTTCTGCCCTATGTCCGGCAGACATATTCGCAAAGAACTATAAACAAAAGACAGCACCAGAAACATACCGGCCATCCATTTCGGACAAAACCCTACCGAAAAACCAAATAAAAACTTTCTTTTCTTTTCTGTTATCACTTGAAAAACCAAATTTAGAATTACTACAAACCTGATCCACTATAAAAAGTGATCATGAAAACATTTAAAAACATTCTTCCATTAAAAAAACCAACCTAACCCACCCCCCCACAGAAACTAACTTTTCATAGACAATCAATATAAATCTCAAGAGTACCCATTAGGATTTTTCACTTGCCAATTCCAAGTATCTTTGACCATATCACATATATTCCTTTTTGCCTTCCAGCTGAGATCTGATTCAGCTTTAGATGGGTTTGCCCAACATTCAGCCACGTCGCCTTTCCTCCGATTGACAAAGCGATAAGGAATTTTTCTCCCCGAAGTTTTCTCAAATGCTTTGATCATTTCCAGAACTGACACTCCGCGTCCCGTTCCCAAGTTCCAAACACCGACTCCGGGCGACTCGCTGATTTTTTTCATCGCAGCAAGGTGACCTTCTACAAGGTCACTAACATGGATATAGTCTCGTACACCGGTTCCATCTTTTGTAGGATAATCGTGTCCGTAAATGGAAAGAAAGTCGAGCCGACCGACAGCCACCTGCGCGATATAAGGTACCAAGTTGTTTGGAATACCTTGCGGATCTTCTCCGATTCTGCCACTTACATGAGCGCCTACTGGATTAAAATACCTTAGTAGTGCAATAGACCAACTGGAATCAGAAATTACCAGATCCTTTAAGATCTCCTCGACCATAAGTTTAGAGCGCCCATATGGATTCGACGGGTTCCCAGTTGGAGTATCCTCATCTATCGGCATTTTTTCCACATCACCATAAACAGTAGCAGATGAGCTAAAAACAAGGCGTTTTACACCAACCTCTTTCATCGCCTCACAAAGTGATAAAGTTCCACCAACATTGTTTTCATAGTACTCTATCGGCTTCTCCACACTTTCCCCAACGGCTTTCAAGCCCGCGAAATGCAATACATCGCTGACTTCATACTCCATCAACACTTTCTTGACGAGTTCTTTATCCCTTATATCGCCAGCAACAAGCTCACATCTTCTTCCAGAAATTTCAGAAACTCGCCTAATAGACGTGTTTGATGAGTTAGAAAAATTATCCAAAACCACCACGTCAAAATTTTTTTCTAGTAAAGATAGGACCATGTGCGACCCGATATAACCGGCCCCACCCGTCACGAGTACAGTCATGCTATCACCTCTTGAAATTACTTTGCGCCAAAGCCTGTGAAGATAGTTTTAAGAGTTTTAAAAACGATAAGAATGTCTAGCCATAAGGAAAAATGTTTAATGTAATAGAAATCATGCTGAATCTTGATACGTGTATCATCTGCATCACTAGCATAACCTTGGACCACTTGAGCCCACCCTGTTATGCCGGGCTTCACAACATGCCTATATATATAAAACGGAATTTCATCTTCAAATTTTTCAACAAACGCTCTTTGCTCAGGCCGCGGACCTATTAAACTCATCTCACCTTTTATTACGTTAAAGAACTGCGGGAGCTCATCGAGTCGTGTCTTTCTAATAATTTTACCTACTCTTGTAACCCTTATATCACCTGATTGGGCTAACCTAGCACCGTCCTTTTCTGAGTCAAGGGACATGCTGCGAAACTTATAAATCTTATACGTTTTGTTTCCCTGCCCAACACGGTTCTGTATAAAAAGAACTGGACCTGGGCTATCCAGTTTTACCGCTATAGCAGTGAGCGCCATTATAGGCAATGTAACCGGAAAAGTTAACAACACTGCAAAAAAATCGCATACTCGCTTAAATGTACTATAAGCCCTTGAGGGGAGCAAAGATCCTATTTCATTTTCGGCAAGGTGCTCAATCTGCACTCGACCTGTAACAGACTCACTGATTTGCTTCACATGGTAAACAGGAATATGATTAAGAGTACATTCCGCAAGAAATCGCTCCCACTCAGGAGTAAGCTCGTCCGATCTCAAGTCAGCAACAATCCCATCATAGCGCACACCTTGAAGATCTGGTTTCTTTAGTTCTCTAACTTCACTTTCATTTGTGTCATTATCAAGAAGGACTCTAACATTTCCGAGTGGCACGATGGCGAGCTTTATCCTTCGAAATCGAGTACCAACAAAATAACCAATAAAACACCAACACAAGGTCAAGAGATATCCTGAAAAAAGCACTTGCCTTGAATATCCTTCTCGAGAGAAAAACAAAACTGCAATTGCAAATACGAATGCACTTGTCACCGTAGGTATAATGTATGCTACTATCTGAACCCCCGGATGTCTAAGAAGCCGTCTTTGAGTAACCACAACAAAAATAAAAGACAGGACGATAGCCGTAATAGTATTTATTCTTACGGTATTTAGTGAGGACCAAAAACCCCACCCCCACCTTTCAAGTGCCGGAAGTAAAGCTACTACAGCCAACCCAGCTATAATTTGTAGTGGTAAAGCCAGCAGGGCCATTTCATACCAGCGAGAATGACGACGTTCGTATGTTTTTTTCACAAGAAAACCTTAATTATATCTCTTTCTTGAAATTTGCGGTGGAATTAACTAGTGTAAAAAATTAAAGGGCGGATGCAGTTTCTGAGTGCGACACCGTCAATTCGTTGATGACGGAGCCTCATGGGACTGGGCCATCAGTTCGCTCATCATTTTAATGAGGAACTTGAAATCGAAGCACTTGCTTGGGCGTATGTTCAGCTCAAGCGCGATTTCATTCAGTTCTTGCTGGCTATAGACCGATGGGTCCGTTCCCTTGGGCAGAGGTTGCCGGATGAGCCCATTGATATTTTCGTTGGCACGTCTCTGCCACAGACTATGCGGATCGCAAAAAAAGATGGCAATCCCGGTATTCTGGGTAATCAGGGCATGCTGTGTCATCTCGCGCCCCTGATCATACGTGATGCTCTTCCGCGCAGCCAATGGCATTCGGTTCAGCGCAGCGCTAAAGCCTTCCACGGCAGCGGTGACGGTTGCATCGTTCATCTTCGCCAGAATCAGGTAACCGCTTTTCAATTCGACGAGGGTGCCGACAGCCGATGCATTGCCCTTGCCTTTGATCAGGTCGCCTTCCCAGTGCAATGCCTCCCTAGTTTCTGCACACCTCATCCAGTCAATGCGAGTTGTGCTCGGGGTACCACATAGCCCAGAGGCTGATGTGGACGCTCTTCTTTGTAGTACCGGATCCAGCGATCGATCACGACTCTGGCTTTGTCCAGCGACTCGAAGCGATGCTGCCAGATGCACTCCTACTTCAAGGATCGGAAGAAGTGCTCGATACGGCGTCGTGAACTCCTGGGTGAGACCATAGGCCTTCACCGTGCCCGTATAGTGCCGGCTGCTGAAGATCAGGCCGTTGTCGGAGCGTAGAGCCAGCGGATGCTGAACGCGTCCCAGCACTCCCAGTCGATAGATCAGCGCCTTCTCCAGAGCGGCCTCAGCGGTCTTGATCTTACCCAGCACTGGTGGACACAGGTCTAAGCGATCATTCGAGCCTCGAAGGCCTCTGGGCTGATCATCCCGATCGCGCTGTGCCGGCGTTGCCGGTTGTAGTCCAACTCAATGTCCTCGAACACCTGCCGTCGCATGGTTTCTCGGGTCGTGAGTCGCTCGCC
>NZ_JAHVJM010000009.1:0-72655 GCF_019801245.1 Halomonas sp. DP1Y21-3 | reverse complement strand
ACCAGCGACACCCAGGGCGCGGACGGTGCCAGTGTCACCGACGCCACCCTGCGAAATCCGAGCCAGGGCAGTGTGTCCTTCGACAGCGACACCGGTGAGGTGACCTTCACCCCGGCGGCGGGCTTCGAGGGCGATGCGGTCATCGACTACACCATTCGCGATGCCGATGGCGACACCAGCGACGCGGTGTTCACCGTGACGGTGGCGGCGGACTCCACGCCGACCGTCAGCGTGCCGGACGCATCGCCCGATGCCGAAGGTGGTCAGTTCAGCGTCAGCGAAGCCGGACTGCCGGGCGGTAGCGCGGCAGGCGACGACAGCCAGAGCACCAATGGCAGTCTGCCGATCACCACCGGGGGCGATAGCCTGGCCTCGCTGGTGATCAACGGCCAGAACGTGACGGGCGGCGGCACGGTCGAAGGCGACTACGGCACCCTGAGCGTCAGTGTCTCTGACGGCGAGTACAGCTGGAGCTACACCCTGGATGGCAGCACCCAGGACCACACCAGCCAGGGCACCGGCAGCGACGATCTGGCGGATCAGTTCGCCATTGTCGTTACCGATAGCGATGGCGATACGGCTTCGACCCGCCTGACCATCGACGTCAATGACGATGTGCCGACGGCACGTGACGACAGCGACACCATTGCCGAGGAGACCGCTTCTGTTTCCGGCAATGTGCTGGCCAACGACACCACCGGTGCTGACACCACCGATGCCGATCCGGCCAGCGTAGCGCTGGACGCACCGACGGGCGCAGGCAATTACGGCACCCTGACGCTCAACAGCGACGGCAGCTACACCTACCAGCTCGACAACGACGATCCGCGGGTGCAGGCGCTCAGCGGCGAGGAAGAGCTGATCGAGACCTTTGCCTACACCCTGACCGACGCCGACGGGGACACCTCACCGGCGACGCTGACCATCACCGTGACCGGTACCGACGACGGCGTCAGCCTCTCGGGGCTGGCTACCGGGGGCAGTGACGTATCGGTGAGTGAAGCCAATCTGGAGCAAGGTTCTGCCCCGAGCGAGGACGCGCTGACCAAGCCCGGTAATTTCACCTTTACCAGCGCCGATGGCGTGCAAAGCGTGCAGGTGGGCAACCAGTCGCTGAGCCTGGGCGATCTGCAGGACCTGACTGCCGATAGCCCGGTGGTGGTCGATACCGAATACGGCAGCCTTAGCCTGACCGGCTTTACACCGTCGGATAGTGCCAACCCGGCAGCCGGCGGCACCGTGAGCTACAGCTACACGCTGGACACCAGCGTCGATAACGACAGTCAGGCAGGTGCCACGGATGCCGGCTTCACCGAGACGGTGGCCCTGGTGGTCACCGACGATGACGGCAGTGCGGCCAACGGAAGCCTCAGCATCGCGATCGCCGATGACAGCCCGTCCATCGAGTTCGTCGAAGCGCCTGCCAGCGTGGTCGAAGGCGAGAGTGTAGACGGCACCTGGAGCACCGACGCCGGTGCCGATGGTGCCACCGTCAGCGTGACAGCGGCAGGCGAAACCAAGCCGCTGGGCGATGGCGATACCGATTTCGTCAGCTTCAAGCTCGCCGAAGGCACTCTGACCGTCACTGGCGACGGCAACTGGACCTTCGAGGCCAAGGACAACCTCGACCAGGCCAACAGTCCGTCGATCGACTTTACCATCACCACCGAAGACAGCGATGGCGATACCGCCACCGATAGCCACACCGTCACCATCACCGACGGCAGCGGCCCGAGTGTCAGCATCAAGGAAGGCGACGATGATGCTACTACCGAGGCGCTGGATCTGACACTGCAGGACGCCGACACCGGAGTCTCTGCGGATCAGGACAGTGGCGTACTGACGTTTAACGCGGGTAGCGACAGCCTGGTGAACTTCGGCTTTGGCAATATCGGTGCCGATGACAGCGTCACCGGCATCAGCGTCCAGGGTCTGGCGGCTGGTGAGTCTTTGGTCTGGAGCGCAAACGACGAGGGTGAACTGGAGGCTCGACTCGCTGGCAGCGACGACCTGGTGCTGACCCTGAGCCTGCAGGCGCCGGCCTCGGTGGCGGCTCAGAACAGTGGCGATGTCAGTGTCACGGCCACGCTCAGCGACAGTCTGCCCCATGAGGTGGCAGCGACGCTGAAGAACTCACTGTCTATCGAGGGCGTGAGTGTGGTGGCGAGCCAGGCTGATGGGGATAGTACGACGGCGACCGTCAAGGTTTCGGTGGTCGATGACGCGCCGGAGGCGGTGAATGATCAGCTCGATGGCGTGCAGTCTTCGCAGGTGATCAGCAAGGGTGCCGATGTTGGTCTGCTGGCCAATGACACCCAGGGCGCCGACGGCGCCACCGTGACCTTCGTCGATGAGTCTTCCCTGCAGGGTTCCCTGACGTGGAACGCCGATGGCAGCTTTGACTATACGGCCAAGGACAACGCCAGCTACACCGAGGTGGTCAACTACACCATTACCGACGCCGACGGTGATACCAGTCAGGCCACCCTGACCATCAATGTCGAAAACGGTACGCCGACGACTCAGCCGACCAACGTGCAGGTCAACGAGGCCGGGCTTGACGAGGGGTCCCAGTCGGCGACCAATTCAGAGCAAGTGAATGGGCAATTGGTGGCGACCGATGCCCAGGGCGACGACTTGACCTTCAAGGCGGAGACTATCAAGGGCAACTATGGCGAGATCGACATCCGCGCCGATGGTTCCTTTACCTACACCCTGACCAAACCGGTCACCTCGTCGGATAACCCCGTCGATGACGCCGAGAGCTTTGTCTATACGGTGACCGACAGTCACGGCAATTCCGCCACCGGCACCATTACCGTCGATGTCATCGATGATGTGCCTCAGGCCGTCAATGACACCCCCGCCGCGCTGCAGTCCGGTACCTCGTTGACCACCACAGCGGGCAACGGAATGCTGGCCAATGACGTCCAGGGTGCGGACGGGGCCACGGTCATCTCCGTCGATGACAGCGGGCTGCGTGGTCAGCTCAGCTGGAACGCCGACGGCAGTTACACCTACACCGCCGACGCCAACGATAGTTATGAAGAGGTAGTGAGCTACACCATCAGGGACGCCGATGGCGATACCAGCCAGGCGACCATCAAGTTTGTGGTGAACGACGGCTCGCCCACGGCCAATGCCAGCGCAGCTACCGTCAGCGAGGCCGGGCTTGCCACGGGCAGCGATGCCGCCAGCAATAGCGAAGTGGCGGAAGGCCAGCTTCAGGCAAGTGATGCCCAGGGCGATGCACTGACGTTCACCGCCACGACCCTGCGCGGCAGCTACGGCACTCTGGTCATCGAGGAGAATGGGTCCTACACCTATACCCTCGATACCGCCGTGACCGGCGCTGAGGCGGATAACGGTCAGAACACCCTGAATGGCCAGGACGTATTCAGCTATACCGTGATCGATGCCCACGGCAATAGCTCGACTGCCAGCATCAGCATCAATATTGTCGATGACGTGCCAACGGCGGTCGATGACGTTGTGAGCACCGCCGAGGACACTGAGGTCACCGTCGACGTACTGGCCAACGACGAGGGCGGAGCCGATGGCGCCACTCTGGTGTCGGCGAGCATGGCGTCGGGCTACGAGAGTGCTGGCAGGGTGACCATCGATAGCGACAGCGGTGAGGTGACCTTCACTCCGGCGGCGGGCTTCGAGGGCGCCGCGGTCATCGACTACACCATCACCGATGCCGACGGCGACACCAGCAACGCCACCTTGACGGTCAATGTGGCGGCTGACTCCACGCCGGAGGCCACCAATGGTGTCGCTCGCGTGGACGAAGATGGCCTGTCGGGTGGCAATGCCGGTGGCCCGGGTGATGCGGCCGGTGAGGCGACCGTCGTCACCGGGACGCTTGGCTATTCCTTTGGCAACGATGGGGCAGCGAGCTCAAGTGCCTTCAGCTGGAGTCTTGATGGCCTGCCCACGGTAACGGCCAGTGGCCAGGCGGTGTCCTACACGTTGAGCGACGACGGCCGCACGGTCACGGGGCGTGACGCCTCCAACGCACTGGTGTTGACCGTTGCCCTGACCGGGGTGGCGAACGGCGCCTACAAGGTGACACTGCACCAGCCTCTGGACCATGGTGAGCAGGGTACGGAGGACTCTCTGGCGTTCAATGTCGGCTACACCATCGTCGATTCCGATGGCAGCCCGGCCAGTGGTCAGTTGCAGGTGCTGGTCAACGACGACAGCCCGGAGGCCTTTACCTCGGATTCGGCTGCTCTCGTCGATGGTCGAGGCGGTCAGCTGAACTTTGCTGGCGTGTCTGGTGCCGATGGGGTCAAGGACGTGACCTTCACCGATGTGCAGGGGCAGCCAGCCACTGACGCGGACGGCAACCCCCTCTACTTTGACAGCGAGGCGCTGACCTATCAGGTATCCACCGACGGTCATCAGTTGCAGGCGGTGACTGCGGATGGGGTTGTCGGCTTTACGGTCACCCTGGATCCGGCCGGAGACGGCTATCAGATCAACGTTGCCGATGGCGAGATCAGCAACGGGCGTGTCGAGCGTGCCGATATCTCTGAACTGAGTCTCGATGGTGTCGTGCAGTACCACGGCATTAACTACCAGGACGATGAGGGTGACAACGACGTTCTCTACTCGACGCCCAATGGCGTTGGCATGGTGCCGCTGGACGGCACGCTCGGTGTCTTCGGTGGTGTAAGTCCCGGTATCGAGCTTAACGAAGTCATCCGCATCAGTTTCCTCGATAGCCTGGGGTTCTCTGTCACCGGTGAGCCGAGCTGGCAGGGGCACGAAAGTGTGTCCGAGGTGACCCAGACCATCCATGTTGAAGGTGACGGTGCCAAGGCAGTGGTCACCGTGGCTGCCTTCAACTACGCAAGTGATGTGCCGGGTTCTGGGTCTCCCAGCCAGACGGTGGACAACGATATTCGTCTGAGCGCCGATGACGTCCGCATTCTCGATCAGACAGGCACCGATGTTACCAACAAGGTGTCCATCAGCGTCGATGGGGCCGGCCGTCTGATTCTGGATGGTGTGGAGGATGGATGGTCGTTCGAACTCAGTCCGGATGGTGGGCTCCAGGGTATCGAGGTGGTGGGCGGTAGCAATACGCCCTTTACCCTGGGCGATATGGACTATCGGCTTGGTGAGGCGGGGGATGCCTTTGACATCGAGCTCGGATTGACCGGTATTGACGGTGACGGCGACAACGCTGCGGGCAGCCTGACCGTCGAAGTCAGCGCTCCGGATCAGTTATACGTCGGTGACAACTCCGACAATACTGTCTCCGGCGGTGGCGGCAGTGATGTCATGGTGGGTGATGGTGGTGGCAACTTCACCGTGGTGAATCCTGCGCAGAACTATAATATCTCCCTGATTCTCGATTCCTCGGGCAGCATGAGTAGAGGCTCCGGTACCGCTGGCCTGTCCCGCATGGAATTGGCCAAGCAGGCTCTGGCTAATCTGGTCGAGCAACTGGCCGATTTCGACGGGGTAATCAATCTCCAGGTCGTCGATTTCGATACGGGAGCGCGGTTTACCCAGACCATGGATCTGGGCTCGGTCGACAGTGAAGTCGAACGGATCGTCACCTATATCAACTCCGTCGATGGCAGCAGCAATAGCGGGGGCGGCACCAACTATGAGGCGGCATTCGAGGCATCGAAAGGCTGGTTGGAGGAACAGTCGAGCAGTAACGGCTACGAGAATCTGACCTACTTCCTTACCGATGGGCTGCCGACGTTCTACGTCAACGACAGTGGCGGTACCGGTGGTAACGGTCGGGATACCGGCTTTGATGAGGTCAACAACGCGATCGAGTCCTTCGAAGGCCTGTCGGCAATCAGTCGCGTCGAAGCGATCGGTATCGGCTCCGGCATCAACGAAGACGTGCTGAAGTTCTTCGACAACACCGATGTCACCGGCGCGAGTGAGATCATTCCCTACTCGTCGGTTGCACAGACGGGAAGTCGCCAACTTGCCGACTTCACCGGCCTGGATAGTCCGCTAGACTCGGCGACTAGCTGGACCAAGTCCGGGGACGCCACCGGTACGCTAGTCGTGGGAAATGGTTCGCTAACGTTGACGGATATCAGCCGTTTCTCGGGTAGTACCGTGGCGACCAGTGCCGCCTTCGTTCTTGACACGCCTGATACCGGCTACTCGACACTCGAATTTAGCTACAGTACCGATGCCTACGGCGGGGCTGACTACTTCGGCTGGGAGGTTCAGAAATCCAATGGCAGCGGTGACTGGGTGACGGTCGACTCCGGTTATCCCCGCGAAAGCCAACGGGGTTCCTCCTTCGAAACCGATCAGCTTGACAGCGGTGTCTATCGTATCGTCATCGAGGTCGTCAACGGGGGTGGGCAGCAGGATCTGGTCCAGCTCGACAGCATCACCATCAACGACTTCGGGTATCCCACTGCGCCGGTCGGCGAGGCATCTGTCGTCAACACCGCCGAGGAGCTCGAGGCGGTGCTCAAGGGCGGCTCGTCCTTCGACAAGCTGGCGGAACTCGGCGACGATGTACTCGATGGGACGGATCGCGGTGACATCATCTTCGGCGACACCATCAATACCGACCATCTCGAATGGACCAATGGCGATGGAGAGGAATTCAGGGCAGGCGAGCATGATGGCCTTGGTTTTGCCGGGCTGTTCGAGTTCCTCAAGTGGTCGGAAAATGGCGGAGCAGATCCCGACGAAACCCAGGTGCTCGAGTACATTCGAGGAAACTATGAATCCTTGATGGACACCGAGCGCAAGGATGGCGGCGCCGACACCCTCAAGGGCGGTGACGGTGACGACACCCTGATCGGCGGCGGTGGTAGCGACACGCTATATGGTGAGGAAGGCGATGACCTGCTGCTCGGCGGTGCCGGCGATGACACCCTGGTCGGAGGACTCGGTGCGGATACCTTCGCCTGGGTGCTGGGTGATGAGGGAGTGGTCGGAGATCCCGCCGACGACGTCATCACCGACTTCCACGTCGCGCCTGCCGGTGTCGACGCCAGCCAGGACCCAGAGGCCGATGTGCTGGATCTCAGCGAGTTGCTGCAAGGCTACGACAAGGACGACGACCAGCAGTCGCTGAATGACTATATCCACGCCGAACAGGAAGGGGATGATATTGTGCTGTACGTCAAGAGCGATGGAAATCTGGCGGACGACAATGGCAACGCTGATCAGGTCATTACCCTGGAAGGCGTGGCCAACGCGGCCCCAAGCCCCGATGATTTCCTGACGCAGTTGCTCAACCAGGGCCAGCTGGATGTGTAGACAGGCGCTCGGTCCAGTCGTATAGCGCGAAACGGGCAAGGCCCTCGGCGGTAAACGCCGAGGGCTACTGATCAAGGGAAACTTGATATATGCTCGACCAACTAAGATTGCGGAGAACGTGACATGTACGTCCAGCGTGACGGGGAAGGAAAGCTTGTCTGTGTCAGCCGGGAGCCTACAGCGACCTGCGACGAATTCATGGCGCCGGATGATCAGGAGCTGTTGTTCTTCCTGTCAGACGGTAACGAGCGCAACGAACAGTCCCAGTTCCATGCCTCCGACCTGGCCTTCGTGCGGGTGCTCGAGGACGTGCTTGATCTGCTGATGGACAAGGGCGTGATCAGCTTCACCGATCTGCCTGACGCGGCGCGCCGCAAGATCATGGACCGCCAGTCATTGCGTCGTCGCTACAATGATGTGGATCTGGTAGGGGACGACGACCCCCTCATCTAAGCGCTGAGCATCTGCACCTCTCAAGTCGCATGCGTCGACCTGGGCAAGACAAAGGGCCACCTTCGGGTGGCCCTTTGTTGTGTACCCTTCATGTCATCGACGTTCACGAGTGCCTGTCGGTTTCCATCCTGGCGGACACGGCGGGGCCGGTGACACCGTCCAGGCCCAGCTCGAACAGGGTGTCGATATCGCGATCCTCGTCGATGCCCTCGGCGATGGCCTGGATCGCCAGCGAATGGCATAGGGTCGCCATGCCCCTGAGAATGGTCTGCTGCTCCGGCCGCTCCGACACGCCACGACACAGGGTTGCGTCGATCTTGATGTAGGACAGCCCAAGGTCCTGCAGATCTCCCAGCTGGCGGAAGGCCGCACCGACGTGCTCCATGCCCAGATGACAGCCGAAGGGGGCCAGCGACTGGCAGAGATATCGGAAGCTCTCGAGATCGCTTCGGGCGATCGACTCCGGCACCTCGATCCACAGGAAGGGGGCCGAGTCCGGGCGGGCGCTGAGTCGTTGCTGCAGGGCGATCACGACATTCGGCTGGGTAATCGCTGCATGGGACAAATTGATGCCAAGCGGCTGCCGGTGGTGATGGATGGTGTCGAGGGCGGCATCGATCACCTTGATATCCAGGCTGTCGTGGAGGCGCAGACGGGCGATCCAGGGCATGAAGACACCCGCCTGACGCCATTCGCCCTTGATGTTGAGGCGTGCTGGGGCCTCGTGATGCAGCAACTGTCCGCGTCGATCCAGCACCGGATACTGTCCCAGCAGGACGCCGTGCTCCATCGCTTCGACCAGCGATGAGCGCCACTCGGCGCGGCTGCGGTAGAGCGTTTCCTGCTCCACGTTGTGGCAGGACTCGATCGCCCGTCCAGGACGGCTCTCGGCCAGTGACAGGGCGCCATCCAGTGCGGCCATCAGGGTGGTGCGCTCCTGGCCGTGGTGGTAGACCGCCAGGGCAGCGGGGAGCCGCAGAACCGGTGCGTTCTGTTCGGCCAGGGTCGACAGATTGTCGTCCAGCCGTTCGCGGGCCCAGCTTTCGTCGACGTTGCCGCACAGCATCAGGGCGAAGTCACTGCCGTTGAGGCGACCCACATAGCCTTCGCCATGGGCCTCGGCGATGGCGGTCAGGCGTTGGCAAAGGTCGCTGAGCACGCCGTTGGTGTGCAAGTGGCCGCGGCGTTCGTTGAGCGCGGCCAGGTCGGTGGCACGGATCATCGCCACCACGCCGTAGCTGGATTCACCCTGTTGCTCGAGGCTGTAGTTGAGGCGGTCGATAAAGGCTTCCCGGGTCAAGGCCCCGGTCACCGTGTCATGCAGCAACTGGCGGCGAAGCCGGTCGATCTGCTCGCTCTCGCGCTGGAGCATCTCGCGCACGCTTTCCGACAGCCGGTTCATGGCGTCGGACACTTCGCGCAGTTCCAGTGTGCGGGGCAGCGGGGCGACGGTGAAGCGACGCTGGCCGATATCGTTGGCCTGGCGCGTCAGGGTCTTCAGCGGGGTGCGGATCTGGCGTACCAGCAGGTAGGCAATCAGCAGGCTGAGTGCACCTGCTGCCACGAACCAGGCGGCCATGCGCAGGGTGCTCTGCCACAGCGACTGGTAGGCGAAGCCATGTGCGCTTTCGAGCTGCAAGGTGCCAAGCTGCTGCCAGCCATCCTGGATGACCGCAGTGCCGGCGGGGACCTCGAAGGCGACCAGCTCACGGAACCATCCCGGTACGCCAGTCTCTTCGGGGGCTGATGAGACGCGACGAATGATCGGTCTGTCCTGGGTGTCGAGCAGCTGGATCTTGCGGTAGTGGCCAGTATCGAACTGCGCCGAGATCAAAAGCTCCAGCGTTACTTCATCCTTGTCAGGCATCTGGCTCATGCTCAGCGCCAGGGCATTGGCGTTGTCCGCGTTCTTGATCAGTATTTCTTTTTCGATGTAGGCGCGGCTGCCTGATACGGCCACCACCAGACTGCCGATCAGGGCAATCAGCAGGATGGCAATGATGGCGAGCCAGAGTTGTTTGATCAACGACATGGCGGCGTCTCTAGATGAAGGATTGGCATGATGTCACTGGATTCCCTGTTGGCGCATGCGATCCAGCGCGTTTCGCCAGCGCGACAGGCGCGCCAGGGGATCCGCCCGTGATTGGGTGGTGCCACCCGCCCACAGGCCACTGCTGTTGAAGCTGAACAGCGGGTCCAGATCGGTGCGCAGGCTGGCACGGGAAATGCCGGCGGCAATGTTGTCGAGAATCAGGGGCTCGGCGCCTGGCGTCTCGTAGTAGCCGAGCACCATATGGGCCTGGGTGATCTGGCTACGTCCCAGTCGAGCACGCACATAGATCATGCGCAACTTGCTGATGGGAATGCCGAGCTCCTTGAGGGTCACGTACTTGGCGATGGAGTAGTCCTCGCAGTCGCCTGCGCCGCGCCCCAGGGCTTCGATGGGGGTGGCCCAATAGTCGCTCTGGCGCCAGATGGTGCGATCCTCGAGCCACTGCATCTTGCGATTGAAGAAGTCGTTGACGTCGCGAAGCTGAGTACGAAGGTCGGCGCCTCTCAGGCGATCGATCAGGTTGAGCCATTCGTCCAGGGCTCTTACCCCCTGACTGCCGTACTCGGCGCTCATGGCCGCGCGCATTCGCGCATGGTCGAGCGTCGCGTCCACCGGTGCGGGTGCCAGCGCCAGGAAGGCGCCCAACAGGCTCGCAGACCCCCAGGCGAGCCAGGAAGGGGGACGGCGGCGAGACGGGCGAGACAAGACGGCATCTGGGCTCATGGCGAGTTCCAAGCCGGGCGGAGGTCAGGCCTTGCCGGGCCCTTGCCACAGCTTCAGTTGGCCTACCCAGGGCAGGGTGTCGAGGTCTCGGCACAATTGATGAGCCAAGTCATCGAGATCCCCATGATGGATATCAGAGTCAACGTACAACGAAATGTCGATGCGGTCATCCAAATAGTGCAGATTCAGCGCCGTACGGTGTTGCCAGGCACGCTGATGCGACCAGCGTTCATCCAGCAGTTGCTCGATCTCCTCGCGCAGCGGCAAGCCCGGGCGCAGGCTGTGTTCGGTCTGTCCTTCGTCGTCCTCGGGGTCGATGTGGAAGGTGACATCCTTCAGGCGGGTGTGCGCTTCGCGTAGTTGTCGACTGACTGCATTGCCGATCTCGTGGGCTTCGGACACCGTGACCCTGGGAGCGACCACGATATGCAGATCGAGCACGACGTCGCTTCCGAGCTGGCGAGTGCGCAGATCATGCACGCTCTTGACGCCCGGCACCGACTCCGCCAGTCGGCGCATCGCACGCTGTTCTTCGACCGGCAGGGCGGTGTCGATCAACTCCCTCGAAGACTGCCACATCAGCCGTCCGCCGACCCAACCCACCATCAGGCCGACCACGATGGCGGCCACCGCGTCCATCCAGCCGACGCCGAACTGCCCCGCCACCAGGCCGACCAGCACCACCAGGGTGGACATGGCATCGGTGCGTGAGTGCCAGGCATTGGCCTCGAGCAGCGGTGAGTCGAAGCGGCGGGCGGCGCGCAAGGTGTAGTGGTAGATCGCCTCTTTGGCCAGCAGCGAGACCACGGCCACGGCGATGGCAACGAGGCCGGGTGCGGCGCTCGGAGACCGATCGAGCAGGCGCTCGACACTCGACCAGGCGATGGCACCAGCGACGAAGATCAGCACACTGCCGAGCCACAGCGTTGCCAGGGTCTCGATTCGGCCGTGGCCGTAGGGATGGTCGCGGTCGGGTTCCTGGCGGCCGTAGTGGGTGGCCGCCAGCACGAAGGCGTCGGTGACGATATCCGAAAAGGAGTGGATGCCGTCGGCAATCAGGGCGGCCGACCCGACGATCACACCGGTCACCAGTTTGAGCACGCCGACGACAAGGTCCACGCCGGCGCCGATCAGGGTGACGCCCTGGGCCGTCCAGGCAAAGGGGTGTCTGGAGCGCCCCGGCTGGCTTTTCTGGCTCACGACGAAGGCTCGCTCCGCGCGCAGTTGATGACAGGGTTGGCGTACTGGGCCAGCCACCAGGATCTGAGGTCTTCCGGGACTTCGGAAAGCCGTTGCGCGAACCGATCGCGGTCGGCCTCTGACACCTCGGACAGGTCTACCAGCTCAGGATGGCTGCCCAAGGCCTCCAGCGCCAGATGGTGGCTGGGAAAGAGGTGATAGCCGCTCAGCACCTGGCGGTCGATCTCGGCAGCGACCGCTTCCGGCGTATCGAAGCTGCGATCGATCGGCGTGCCGAAGCGCAGATGAACACGCCCCTTGTGGCCGGTGATGCCGGCGACGATGGAGCTGATGTCCTCGAACTCGCTCTTGTTGTAGCTGCCGTCTTCACTGACGGCTTTCAGCTCCCTGGCCTTCTGCACGTCGCAGGGATCGTACTCGTAGCTGATCGATACCGGTACCAGGCGCAGGGCTTCAATGCCTTCCCCGAGCGGCGCATGACGGTTGTCGGCACGGTGGGCCATGGTCATCATCTTGATGATCGCGGGGTCGGTACGATCGATGCCGTCCTTGGCCCGGCCTTCGCGCTGGGCCATCCAGATGGAGTGATTGTCGTCCTGAATGGAGTGGCGGATGTAGCTCGACAGCTTGTGGTAGGCCTGCAGCATGGCGCGCTTGCCGCGAGCACTGCGCGGCACGATGAAGCTCTTGTTGAGCCGCATCAAATCGGTGACGTAGGGCTTCTTGAGCAGGTTGTCACCGATGGCAATGCGCACGGTGTTGCGGCCGGCGAGGTACAGCGCATAGTTGACGAAGGCCGGATCCAGCGAGATATCGCGATGGTTGCCGATAAACAGGTAGGCGGTATCGGGGTCCAGACGATCGAGGCCGTCGACGCGAAAGTCGTCGGTGGAGGTCTTCAGCATGCGCTGCATGTAGGCCGCGATGCGTTGCTGAAACGCCGTCACGCTGGTGACGTCGCGGGTCTCGCGCTTGATCGCCCAGCTGGCCAGCGTGCGTGACAGGCGGGGCATCATGCGGGAAAGGCGCGGCAGCCGGTAGCGGGTCAGGGCGCTCAACAGCTCCGGGTCCTCTGCCAGGCGAGTCAGGGTCGTCGCCACCTCGTCGTCCTGATAGGGGCGAATATCGTGCCAGGGATCCTGCGGGGCATCGGATGTCGAAGTCATGGTGTCGTCGCAGTGAGGTCAGTAGCCGAAACAGAAGAACTCTGGGCTTCGCCGCCCAGCCAATCGATCAGGCGGTCGACGCTTTCACCCAGGGTCTGGGCCATCAGAATGAAGTCGGTTTCCATGCGCAGCACGGCATCGTCGCCGTCATCTGCCTGGTTGGCTTCGTCGATCAGGGCGTCATCGAAGGCCAGTGACTTGACCGCCAGGTCGTCGTGGAGCACGAAACGCAGGCGCCCCTCCATGCCCAGCGCCAGCTTGCTGGCCTGTCGGCCGCTTTCGAGCAGTTGCTGAATGTCGTCGCCGTCCAGGTCCACCTGGCGCGCCTTGAGCACGCCGTCGTCGCCTTTGGCCTTGAGTTCGACCTGGTCGCCGAGCAGCATGTCGGCGGGGCGCGAGGAGGCGTCGTTGAGCCAGGTGGTCATGGCGCGAATCGGCAGTGTCTGGGCCGAGAGCGGCGTTACCTTGAGGCTTCCCAGGGACTCGCGCAACAGATCCAGCAGCTCTTCGGCGCGCTTTCGGCTGGAGCTGTTGACGGCGATCAAGTTTCGCCGGGTATCCCACCATAGGTCAGTCTTCTGGCTGCGTACGAAGGCCCTGGGCAACAGTTCCTCGTAGACCTGCTCCTTGATTGCCTGCTTTTCCTGGCGGCGTAGCTTGCGGCTTTCCTGGGTCTCGATGACCTCGACGCGCTCGTCGACTTCTTCGCGGACCACCGAAGCGGGCAGGATGCGCTCCTGGCGCAGGGCGGTCATCAGGCGCTGGCCCTGCAGCTCGTGGAGATAGCGATCGCTACCCCGTCCGGCAGGCGTCGTCCAGCCGATGCGGCGGGCTTCGGTGCCACCGAGCGGGCGGAAAGCCTGTTCGGCGAGGGCCGTCTCCAGCTGCTCGCTGTCCAGGGTGCTGGCGTCGTGCAGACGATAGAGGTGCAAGTGCTTGAACCACATGGAGCAATTCTCGGGTCAAAAAGGAGGCACATTATGGCGAATGGTCCCTTCGGGTGCCAGTTGCCAGCCATCGCAATGGTCGATTGAACAGGGTTGCGGCAAGCCTATCAGGCTGCGTCGCCCGTGCCCGTCCCTCTTTGGTGACAGTGTTGCCACTTTGCCTGCTCGAGGTCAGAATCAAACAGTAGTTTAAATGAGGAGCAATGATATGGAAGGCGCTATCAGCACCACTTCGCTGAAGGTTCGTGGCTACCACCTGGACGGTTATGGCCACGTCAATCACGCCCGTTACCTGGAGTTCATGGAGGAAGGGCGCTGGGACTATTTCGACAAGCATCCGGCGCTGATGTCTCGCCTGGGAAAGGGAGATGTCGCTTTCGTCGCGGTCAATCTCAATATCGACTATCGCCAGGCGGCGGTGGCCGGTGACGAGCTGGACATTTCCACCCGTCTGTCGGCCCTGGGCGGGCGCAGCGCCAAGATGCGCCACGAGATCCTGCGCCGCCGCGATGGAGCTCTGGTGGCTCGCGCCGAGCTGACCTTCGTGCTGCTGGACGTGGCCAGCAACAGTGCGGTGGCGATCGAGGGTGAGCTGCGTGATGCCCTGGCGCCGCTGGTGGTGTCATGACGTAGCGGTCAAGGCGCCGCACACAACGACAGACGCTGCGCGGAAGGCCCCAAGGGTGGTATGCTAGGTCGCTGTATTTGTGCGCCTTGTCACGGCTGCGTGACGCGCCTACCTGTTGCTGTGCAAAGGACTTGACGACCCATGGGTGACATCGCCAGAGAGATTCTGCCAGTCAATATCGAGGACGAGCTGAAGCAGTCGTACCTCGATTACGCGATGAGCGTGATCATCGGCCGAGCGCTGCCGGACGTGCGCGATGGCCTGAAGCCGGTTCATCGGCGTGTGCTGTTTGCGATGCACGAGCTGGGTAACGACTGGAACAAGCCATACAAGAAGTCCGCCCGTGTGGTGGGTGACGTGATCGGTAAGTACCACCCCCACGGCGACAGTGCGGTGTACGACACCATCGTGCGTATGGCCCAGGACTTCTCGATGCGCCACGTGCTGGTCGATGGCCAGGGCAACTTCGGCTCCATCGACGGCGACAACGCCGCCGCCATGCGTTACACCGAGGTGCGCATGGCGCGCCTGGCCCACGAGCTGCTGGCCGATCTCGAGAAGGATACTGTCGACTGGGTCGACAACTACGACGGTACCGAGCGTATCCCCGACGTGCTGCCGACCAAGGTGCCGAACCTGCTGGTCAACGGCTCCTCGGGCATCGCCGTGGGCATGGCGACCAATATCCCGCCCCACAACATGAACGAGATCATCAACGCCTGCCTGGCGCTGGTCGACGACTACACCCTGAGCGTCGATGATCTGATGGAGCATGTGCCGGGGCCCGACTTCCCCACCGGCGGTATCATCAACGGCCGCGCGGGCATTCTCGAGGCCTATCGTACCGGCCGCGGGCGCATCTACATTCGCGCCAAGCACACCATCGAACACGACGACAAGTCCGGCCGTGACCACATCATCGTCACCGAGCTGCCTTACCAGGTGAACAAGGCGCGGCTGATCGAGAAGATCGCCGAGCTGGTCAAGGACAAGAAGATCGAGGGTATCGCCGAGCTGCGCGACGAGTCCGACAAGGACGGTCTGCGGGTGGTGATCGAGGTCAAGCGCGGCGAGAGCGGCGAGGTGGTGGTGAACAACCTGTTCGCCCAGACCCAGCTGCAGAATGTCTTCGGCATCAACATGGTGGCGCTGGAAGACGGCGAGCCGAAGACCATGAACCTCAAGCAGGTGCTCGAGGCCTTCATTCGCCACCGTCGTGAGGTGGTCACCCGGCGCACCCTGTTCGAACTGAAGAAGGCGCGTGAGCGCGGCCACATTCTCGAAGGCCTGGCGGTGGCGATCTCCAACATTGACGAGGTGATCGAACTGATCAAGGCCTCGCCGAATGCTGCCGAAGCCAAGGAAAAGCTGTTGGCCAAGTCCTGGCAGCCCGGTCAGGTCACCGGCATGCTGGAGCGCGCCGGCGCCACCTCGTGCAAGCCCGAAGACCTGGAAGAAGGCTTTGGTCTGGACCAGGCCGGAGGCGAGTACCGTCTGTCGCCGGCCCAGGCCCAGGCCATCCTCGAGCTGCGCCTGCACCGCTTGACCGGCCTCGAGACCGAGAAGCTGCTCGACGAGTATCTGTCGATCCTCGAGAAGATCGCCGAGCTGATGGCCATCCTGGCCTCCGCCGATCGCTTGCTCGAGGTGATTCGCGAAGAGCTGATCGCGGTGCGCGATCAGTTCGCCGACGAGCGTCGTACCGACATTCAGGCAAGCCACCTGGACCTGTCCATCGAGGACCTGATCGCCGAGGAAGACATGGTGGTCACGGTGTCCCGTTCCGGTTACGCCAAGACCCAGCCGTTGTCGGACTATCAGGCCCAGCGTCGTGGTGGTCGTGGTAAGTCGGCCACCGCGATGAAGGACGAGGACGTCATCGAGCACCTGCTGGTGGCCTCGACCCACGACACCGTGCTGCTGTTCTCCAATCGCGGCAAGGTCTACTGGCTCAAGGTCTACGAGATGCCTGCGGCCAGTCGCGGGTCCCGCGGCAAACCGCTGGTCAACCTGCTGCCGCTGGAAGAAGGCGAGTCGATCAACGCCATCATGCCGGTCAAGGACTATGATCCGGACTGCTACATCTTCTTTGCCACCGCCCGGGGCACGGTCAAGCGCACCAGCCTTGAGCAGTTCTCGCGTCCGCGCAGCGTTGGCCTGATCGCCATCGACCTGGAGGAGGGCGATCGCCTGGTGGGCGCCGCCATTACTTCCGGCAGCGACCACGCCATGCTGCTGTCGTCCAACGGCAAGGCGATCCGCTTCGAGGAGTCCCAGGTCCGTGCCATGGGCCGTACCGCGCGCGGTGTGCGCGGCATGCGGCTGCTCGATGGCGCCGAGGTGATCAGCCTGATCATCCCGCAGAGCCTCGAGATCGATGCCGACGCCGAGGGCGGTGAGCGTGGCGAGGCCGGTGATGTCGACGCCAGCGGTGACGACGGCCAGATCTATATCCTCACCGGCAGCGAAAACGGCTACGGCAAGCGTACCCGTCTCGAGGAGTTCCCGCTGCGCGGTCGTGGCGGCCAGGGCGTGATCGCGATGCAGACCAGCGCCCGCAATGGCGCCATGGTGGCGGCGATGCAGGTCTGTTCCAGCGACGAGATGATGCTGATCACCGATCGCGGCACCCTGGTGCGCACCCGGGTCGAGGAAGTCTCGATCAGTTCGCGCAACACCCAGGGCGTCACCCTGATCCGCCTCGGCGAGGCCGAGGCGCTGGTCAAGACCGTGCGTATCCAGGAGCTTGAAGGCGACGACGAGCTCGATGCCGAGGGCGAAGAAGGTAGTGAGGACGCCGCCGAGGGTGGCAGCGCCGAACCGGGCGACGACAGCGCGGCCGACGACAGCAACACCGACAATAACGACTGATCCGGGGTGCCACGGTGTCCGCGATGGACGCCGTGGCCCACCTATATAGTGACTGGCGGGCGTCGCCGGACGCCTGCCCTTGACGATCAATCGCCAGGACACCATGACACGCCACTACAATTTCTGCGCGGGGCCCGCCGCGCTGCCTACCGCAGTACTCGAACGTGCCCAGCGCGAGATGCTGGACTATCAGGGCCGTGGGCTCTCGGTGATGGAGATGAGCCACCGCTCCAGCGAGTACGTGGCCATCGCCGAGCGCGCCGAGGCCGACCTGCGTGAACTGCTCGCAGTGCCCGACAACTATCGGGTGCTGTTCACCCAGGGTGGTGCCACCCAGCAGTTTGCCGCGGTGCCCATGAACCTGCTTGGCCACGGCGGCCGGGCCAACTTCATCGAAACCGGTATCTGGGGCAACAAGGCGATCAAGGAGGCGCGGCATCTATTCGGCAGCGCCCACATTGCCGCCTCCAGCGCCGAGAATGGCCATGTCGAAGCACCGCAGCAGGCTGATATCGCGCTGTCCGACGACGCCGCCTACCTCCACGTGACCCCCAACGAGACCATCGGTGGTCTGGCACTGGACTTTGTGCCCGTGGCGCGGCGCGGCGACGGGGTAGAGGTGCCGCTGGTGGCGGATCTTTCCTCGACCATCCTGTCTGAGCCGCTGGACGTCTCGCGCTTTGGTGTGATCTACGCTGGCGCCCAGAAGAACATCGGGCCGGCCGGTCTGGTACTGGTGATCGTGCGCGATGATCTGCTCGACCAGGCGGTGAGCGAGATGCCGTCATTGTTCGGCTATCGTCAGTTGGCCGAGGCAGGATCGATGATCAACACGCCGGCTACCTACAGCTGGTACCTGGCAGGCCTGGTGTTCGACTGGCTCAAGCGCGACGTCGGTGGTCTCGAGGCGATGGCCGAGATCAATGACCGCAAGGCGGCCAAGCTCTACGAGGCCATCGACCGCAGCGACTTCTATTCCAACCCCATCGCGGTGCGTAATCGCTCGAAGATGAACGTGCCCTTCGTGCTGGCCGACAGCGCCCTGGACAACGCCTTCCTGGAAGAGGCGGAAGCGGCGGGGCTTTTGAATCTCAAGGGCCATCGCAGCGTCGGCGGTATGCGCGCAAGCCTCTATAACGCGGTGCCTGAGGCCGCGGTGGACGCCCTGGTGGCGTTCATGGGCGATTTCGAGAAGCGGCGCGGCTGAGGTTCGTGCGAGAGCTGGCGCACCCAGTAAAGAGGTGGCGGGGCCAGGTTTCGCCAGCCATGCGTCAACGCCCGGTCACGGGGCGTTACAAGGAGACAACCCATGAGTGATTCGCAAGAGCCGAACCTCTCGTCGCTGCGTCAGCGCATCGACCATATCGACACCGAGATCCTGCGCCTGATCAGCGAGCGTGCCGAGTGTGCTCGCCAGGTGGCGGAGACCAAGACCGCAAGCGACCCCCAGGCGGTGTTCTATCGCCCCGAGCGCGAGGCCCAGGTGCTGCGCCGGGTAATGGAGCTCAACCAGGGGCCGCTGGACAGCGAAGAAATGGCACGGCTGTTTCGCGAGATCATGTCGGCCTGCCTGGCGCTGGAACAGCCGATCAAGGTGGCCTATCTCGGCCCCGAGGGCACCTTTACCCAGCAGGCCGCGCTCAAGCACTTCGGCGACAGCGCCATCAGCCTGCCCATGGCGGCCATCGACGAGGTCTTCCGTGAGGTCGAGGCCGGCGCGGTGAACTACGGCGTGGTGCCGGTGGAAAACTCCACCGAAGGCGTGATCAACCATACCCTGGATTCCTTCATCGATTCGGGGCTGCGCATCAGCGGAGAGGTGGTGCTGCGCATCCATCATCACCTGCTGGTGGCCGACACTACCCTCAAGGACAAGGTGTCGCGTATCTACTCGCATCCCCAGTCCTTCGCTCAGTGTCGCAAATGGCTAGATGCCCACTTCCCCCACGCCGAGCGGGTACCGGTGTCGTCCAACGCCGAGGCGGCCAGGCTGGTCAAGAGCGAGTGGCACAGTGCGGCCATCGCCGGCGACATGGCGGCCAAGCTCTACGGCCTTAGCCACGTGGCCGAGAAGATCGAGGATCGTCCGGACAACTCCACGCGCTTCCTGATCATCGGCAACCAGGACGTGCCCATGTCCGGAGTCGACAAGACGTCGCTGGTGGTGGCGACCCGCAACCAGCCGGGTGCCTTGCACGACCTGCTCGAGCCGTTCCACCGCCACCAGATCGATCTGACGCGTCTGGAGACGCGACCCTCGCGCACCGGTGCCTGGAACTATGTGTTCTTCATCGACTTCTGTGGCCACGTCGAGGAACCTCGGGTGTCGGCGCTGCTCGAGGAGGTGCGCCTGCGTGTCTCCGAGGTCAAGGTGCTCGGCTCCTACCCCCAGGGGGTCCTGTAGTAATGCAGGAAGAAGGAATGCAGCAAGAAGGAATGCAGGACGTCGCAATGCGGGAAGTGGCAACGCGTGGCGCAGTACCCGCATCCTTGCCTCGGGCTTCACGCATCGTCATCGTTGGACTTGGCTTGATCGGAGGGTCGCTGGCCGCTGCCTTGCGCAAGGCGGGGGTGGGGCAGGGGGATGACAGTCTCATCCTGGCCTGTGACCCAGACCCGAAGGAGCTTGAGTGTGGACGTCGCATGGGGTTGATCGACGCAGGTTCGACACAACTCTCCGAGGTTATCGAGGGTGCTACCCTGGTGGTGCTGGCTGTACCGGTGCTGGCCATGGGCCAGGTCATGGGCGAGCTAGGTACGTTGCGTAGCCGCGCTGCCGGCGATCTGGTGATCACCGACGTCGGCAGCACCAAGGCAGCGATCGAGGCGGCTGCCATCGAGGCCTTCGGTGAGCTTCCCGCGCGCTTTGTGCTGGGGCATCCCATCGCCGGCTCGGAAAAGAGCGGCGTGGCGGCGGCCAATCCGGAGCTGTACCAGGCCCACAAGGTGATCCTGACGCCGACCTGCGCCACCGACCCCGGTGCGCTTGAGCTTGTGCGGGCCCTGTGGCAGTTGACCGGTGCCGAGGTGCTGGAGATGGACGTGGCTCGCCACGATCAGGTGCTGGCGCGCACCAGCCATCTGCCGCATCTGCTGGCTTTCTCGCTGGTTGATACCCTGGCGCGCCAGGATGAGCGCCTCGAGATCTTCCGCTACGCCGCCGGCGGCTTTCGCGACTTCACCCGCATCGCCGGTAGTGATCCGGTGATGTGGCGAGATATCTTTCAGGCCAACCGGGGCGCCGTGCTCGAAGCCCTGGACGACTTCGAGTCAGGTCTGGCCCGACTCAGGGACGCGGTGAACCGTGGTGATGGCGACGGTCTGCTGGCCACCTTCGACCGCGCCAGTCATGCGCGCCACTATTTCGATACTCTGTTGAATCAGACCAGTTATCAGGCGGAATATCAGATGCAAGAATCAGCCATGCTGCGCTACCGGGTGGCCCCGGGCGGAAGCGTCACCGGTCGCATTCGGGTTCCCGGCGACAAGTCGATTTCCCATCGCTCGATCATGCTGGGCGCGCTGTCCGAGGGCGTTACCGAGGTGTCCGGATTCCTCGAGGGCGAGGACAGCCTCGCCACGCTCCAGGCCTTCCGCGAGATGGGGGTCGCCATCGAGGGTCCGCACCAGGGCCGCGTGACCATCCACGGGGTCGGCATGCACGGCCTGAAGAAGCCGGCAGGTCCGCTCTACGTCGGCAATGCTGGCACCGCCATGCGGCTGTTTGCCGGGCTGTTGGCGGGGCAGGCCTTCGACACTGAGTTGACCGGTGATACCTCGCTGACACGTCGTCCCATGGGGCGGGTGGCAGATCCGCTGCGCCAGATGGGTGCGGTGATCGACACCGCCGAAGGCGGGCGTCCTCCGCTCAGGATCAAGGGCGGCCAGGCGCTGAAGGGCATCCACTACGATATGCCCATGGCCAGCGCCCAGGTGAAGTCCTGTCTGCTGCTGGCGGGGATGTTTGCCGAGGGCGAGACCCGAGTGCGTGAACCCGCACCGACCCGCGATCACACCGAGCGCATGCTCAATGGCTTTGGCTACGCCGTCGAGCGCGAGGGCGATACCTGCTGGCTGCAGGGCGGCGGCAAGCTGGCCGCTGGTCCGATCGATGTGCCGTCGGATATCTCCTCGGCGACCTTCTTCCTGGTGGCGGCGGCCATCACCCCGGGGTCGGATCTGGTGCTGGAGCACGTCGGCATCAATCCGACCCGGATCGGGGTGATCAATATCCTGACCGCCATGGGGGCGGATCTGCGCCTCGAGAACGAGCGAGAGGTGGGGGGCGAGCCGGTCGCCGACCTGCATATCCGCTATCGGCCGCTAAAGGGCATCGACATTCCCGAGGACCAGGTGCCGCTGGCCATCGACGAGTTCCCGGCGCTGTTCATTGCCGCGGCCAACGCCGAAGGCACCACGCGACTGCGCGGCGCCGAGGAGCTCCGGGTCAAGGAGTCCGATCGCCTGCAGTCCATGGCCGACGGCATGAGTGTGCTGGGTATCGACAACACCCTTTATGACGATGGCATCGACATCGTCGGCAAGGGCGGCGATGGCGCTAACTATGGCGGCGGGCGCGTGGACAGTCATGAGGATCATCGCATCGCCATGGCCTTCACCATCGCGGCCCTGCGCGCATCAAGCCCGATCGAGGTCAACGACTGCGCCAACGTGGCTACGTCCTTCCCCGGCTTTGTGGAGCTGGCACGAGGTGTCGGCCTTGAACTCGAAGAGGTACGCGAGGAGCAGGCATGAGCGATCATGACGAGCATTCGGCCCCGGTGCTGACCATCGATGGCCCCGGCGGCGCCGGCAAGGGCACCATCAGCCGGCTGATTGCCGAGCGACTGGGCTGGCATCTGCTGGATAGCGGCAGCCTCTACCGACTGACCGCGCTGTCGGCTATCGGCAAGGGCATCGCGCTGGACGATGAGCCGGCGCTGGCGGCACTGGCCTCGGCCCTCGATGTCGTGTTTCGCGCCGAGAATGGCGAGGCGGTGGTCGAGCTCGAAGGGCGTGACGTGACTCGCGAGATTCGCACCGAGCAGGTGGGCAACAGTGCCTCTCTGGTGGCGGCGTTGCCGGAGGTGCGCCAGGCGCTGCTCGAGCGCCAGCGGGACTTCCGCCAGGCGCCCGGCCTGGTCGCCGATGGCCGTGACATGGGCACCGTGGTGTTCGTCGATGCGCCCCTGAAGATATTTCTGACCGCCAGCGCCGAGGAAAGGGCGCGCCGGCGTCACCTGCAGTTGCGGGAGGCCGGGGTGGATGCTAGTCTATCGAGTCTTTTGAAGGAGATTCAGGCGCGCGACGACCGCGATACGCAGCGTAGCGTGGCGCCGTTGGTGCCGGCCGATGATGCCATCGAGCTCGACACGACCCGCCTGAGCATACCGGAAGTGGTTGATCGGCTGTCCGAACTGTTGTCCCGAAAGGGGCTCCTGTCCGGCACCTGAACTCCCTTGCGGCGTCCCCGGCCAGATGTCACGACGTGCCCGAGTACAGGAAACGGAAAACTCGGTCAGGTCCAACCAGTGCCAACATCCCCGGGGGTTTTTGAATATGGCCCGCACTTGCTGGTGGTGCGGAGAAGCGGCCCTGCCGCACTCAACGTTGATCACGTAGGAACATCATGAGCGAAAGCTTTGCTGAACTGTTTGAACAGTCTCTCCAGGACATCAACATGGAGCCGGGCGCGATCGTCGCGGCTACTGTCGTCGACATCGAAGGTGACTGGGTCACCGTCAATGCCGGCCTGAAGTCCGAAGGTCAGATCCCTGCCGCGCAATTCCGCGACGACAGCGGCGAACTGACCATTGCCGTCGGTGACGAGGTCCACGTGGCCCTCGAAGCTGTGGAAGACGGCTTCGGCGAAACCCGCCTGTCCCGCGAGAAGGCCAAGCGTGCCGAAGCGTGGAAGGTGCTGGAAGCTGCCTTCGAGAAGGAAGAGATCGTCAAGGGCGTGATCAACGGCAAGGTCAAGGGCGGCTTCACTGTCGACGTCGACTCCATCCGTGCCTTCCTGCCCGGCTCTCTGGTCGACGTTCGTCCGGTGCGCGATACCACGCACCTGGAGAACAAAGAGCTCGACTTCAAGGTCATCAAGCTCGATCCGAAGCGCAACAACGTTGTCGTTTCCCGTCGTGCCGTTCTCGAAGCCGAGAACAGCGCCGAGCGTGAAGCGCTGCTCGCCACCCTGCAGGAAGGCCAGCAGATCATCGGTATCGTCAAGAACCTGACCGACTACGGTGCCTTCGTTGATCTGGGCGGCGTTGACGGCCTGCTCCACATCACCGACATGGCCTGGAAGCGCATCAAGCATCCGAGCGAGATCGTGGCCGTCGGCGACGAGATCACCGTCAAGGTGCTGAAGTTCGACCGCGAGCGCAATCGCGTCTCCCTGGGTCTGAAGCAGCTGGGCGAAGATCCGTGGGTCAACATCAAGGATCGTTACCCGGAAGGCACCAAGGTGCACGCCCGTGTCACCAACCTCACCGACTACGGCTGCTTCGCCGAGCTGGAAGAGGGTGTCGAGGGTCTGGTTCACGTCTCCGAAATGGACTGGACCAACAAGAACATCCATCCGTCTAAGGTGGTTCAGGTCGGTGACGATGTTGACGTCATGGTGCTGGATATCGACGAAGAGCGTCGTCGTATCTCCCTGGGTATCAAGCAGTGCACCGCCAACCCGTGGGAAACCTTCAACGCCCAGTTCAACAAGGGCGACCGCGTTGCTGGTACCATCAAGTCCATCACCGACTTCGGTATCTTCATCGGTCTGGACGGCGGCATCGACGGCCTGGTTCACCTGTCCGACATCTCCTGGACCGAGACTGGCGAAGAAGCCGTGCGTTCCTTCAAGAAGGGCGATGAGGCCGAAGCCGTCATCCTGTCCATCGATCCGGAGCGTGAGCGCATCTCCCTGGGTATCAAGCAGCTCGATACCGACCCGGTCGCCGAGTTCCTGTCCGTCAACGACAAGGGCACCATCGTTACCGGCCGTGTCGTCGAGGTTGACGCCAAGGAAGCTCACGTCGAGCTGGCGACTGACGTCGTTGCCGTGCTCAAGGCGTCCGAGATCAGCGCTGACCGTGTCGAAGACGCGCGCAACGTGCTGAACGAAGGCGACAGCGTCGAGGCCCGTATCGTCGGTGTCGATCGCAAGAACCGTCAGATCGCCCTGTCCGTCAAGGCCAAGGACCAGGACGACACCCGTCGCAACATGAGCAAGCTGCGCGACCAGGAAGTCGAGACCGGTGGCCCGACCACCATCGGCGACCTGATCAAGCAGCAGATGGGTCAGGACTAAGCCGGACCCCGACACTGTTCGGGACTGGTAATGGTCAAGAGCGCTTCCTTCGGGGAGCGCTCTTTTTTTATATGTAAGAAATTGTAGAGGGCTGAAATGCCCCTCGTGGCGGCGCTGCCTCAATATTATTGGTGAGTGGGGCGAGTTTTTACCACATATGCTTGAGGGGACGTGTTTTCGGGTTGATGCCCTTGTTGTAAGCATCTACCGTTTGTTAGACAGGATTTTGACTTTGCTTTTGGCCAATAACGTTTGAATAACGTCGTTTGGCTGGTTGTCATATACTCATGCAGGAGTGATAATGCCCCTGCATCCGAAAGCAACTACTATAGGCGTACCTTAATGTCTTCACTTTTGAATGACTATATGCAGATGGAGCAGCAGCTCCAGCAACTGCAGGAAAGACTTGGTCAGCTCCAGAACGATGACCGTCTCAAGTCCGAACTCGAGTTCAAGGGAAAGCTCGAAGAGCTGATGAAAGAGTTCGACAAGAGCGCATCTGACGTCATCGCCATCCTGGATCCGAAGGCCGCTGCTTCCCCGGCAAAGGCCGCTGCCCCGGCCGCTGGCGGTCGTCGCAAGCGCAAGCTCAAGATCTACAAGAACCCGAATACCGGCGAAGTCGTCGAAACTCGTGGTGGCAATCAGAAGACGTTGAAGGCCTGGAAGGAAGAGCACGGTAATGACACCGTCGAGTCCTGGCTGGTACGTGTAGAAGACTGATGATTGTTTGAGCCGCAGATGAGGCAGTGCCTTGGACGTTGCATCGGTCCGACACTGTTTCGATCTTCAGGCTTGCGGTGCCAGAAACCGTCTTGAACCATCGACATGACAGTGACGTCGTCGTATTGTTCGGGACGGTTTCTTTTTGCACGGTATTCCTTGATCGGTTGCGTCTCGTTGGAGGCGAAGCCCGAAGCCCGTAGCTTCGACTGCCCCTTGCGATGTTTCTGATAGCGATGTTTCTGGTTTCCGGGGAGGGGGCGAAGCGTGGCCTCCCACTGCAACAGTGTGATGCAGGAACAGTGTGATCCAGGCGAGGCGGGGCTGTGGCCTTGTCGTTGCCGGTACTCTGCTTGAATTCTGGTATGATGGAACGCAAAAGGTGGCCACCGAAGTGGCCACCAGAAGGGAGGCTTGCGGGCTCGGAGAGGCTAAGCGATCAGTCCTCTTCGAGTAGCGGCAGTCGCAGTTCCAGCCCATACTTGCCTTTGACCAGCTGAGGCGCTTCGCCGCTCAGGTAGACGCCGTGTTCAGACAGGCCGCGACAGGCCATGAACAGCATGGCGCTGGTCAGGTGTGAGCTGTCCTCGAGGGTGATGCAGGCGTGTCGCTGGGCCGGCAGCATGACCAGGCGGAACGGCAGTGGCAGCGCCAGGCGGTGTGCGTGTTCTTCGTCGACGTGGACACCCAGGTCGATACGGGGCGCCTCGCTGGCCAGCGGGTGATCGTGAAGAATGGCGATCGGTGCCGCGTTGGTGAGGCGTGCCGGAAGATCGTAGGCGCCTTCGGCGTTACGCTGCCAGTTGTCCAGGTTCTCGATGATTTCGGGCGGCTGATAGAGGCGGGTGACTGCGGCACGCCGCAGCGGCAGGTCGGCCATCTTCACCGAGAAGTGGGGCAGATTGTGGCGCTGGCGATAGAGTTCCAGGCGCTGGTTCTGGCGGTACTCCCGGGGAGCGACACGGTAGCGGCGCTGGAAGGCGCGGGTGAACGCCGAGTGATTGCGATAGCCGCAGCGTTTGGCGATGTCATGCACGCCGTGGGGCGTATGGATCAGCAGCCTGGCGGCCTTCTCGAGTCGCAGCATGTCGCGGTAGGCACTTGGCGAAATGCCGAACGACTGGCGGAAGCGCCGACGCACCTGGGATGAGGAGTACCCCATACGCGTGGCAAGATCTTCGATACTCAGCTGACTGTCCAGGGTTTCCTGGAGCCAGATTTCGGCGCGCATCATCTCGTTGAACATGGTCTTGCCTCCCTGAACCATCGGCGCGGACCCGACCCTCCCTGGGTCCTCGGAGAGCGAATCCGAGCGTCCGTATCGCTGGTCGTTGTAGTCGGAACATCCGCCTGTCCCGAGGTATGATGGTGTAGGTTTGTAGCGTTAGGATACATCCTGTTACGTAGTTATGCAGTCTAGCGCGCCTGTCTGGCAAGTGCAATGTGCCGTTTTGATCGTTTGTGCACAAAACGTCAGTGATGGATTGCATATCTAACATGCTGTTGTGAAAGTAAAAAAGGCGTTATTTCCGAGCCTTTCTTGATAAGGTGGTGCCGCAGGATACTGAATCTGTCGCACCTCCATCGACGTTAACGACTGGTAACAAATGAAATCTCAGAGTTCCCAAAAGCCTATGGACGAACGCGAGAAGCTTCGCCGCTTTCGTGAATTGGATGACGCCTTCGCGGAAGCGCTGCGCAGCCTGGACAACCCGAACAAGGCCGCCGAGATCCCCACCGGCCCTCCGGTCCGCTCCATCGACAGCCTGGAAGAAGAAGAGCAGCGTCGAAAGGAAGAGGACTTCGAGCGGCGGCTGCTGGGCTTGATCCAGGAATATGCCCAGACCCCTGAATCGGTGCGGGAATTGGTTGCCACGCTGCAATCGATGGGGCGCATCGCCTGACCGCATGACCTCTGCCTTTGTCAGGGGGCATCGAGATGGGTCTTGCCGAACTTCAACCTGTGCGATTTTGACAGGGATTTTCCGACGGCTCTGTGGGTAAAGGCCGTGGCGTCTTTGCGCAAATACTGCAAAATGATGTCAGCAATTGCTGATGTCAGCGCTTGCCGACAGGCGCGCGCTGCTTTCGGCGGTTGCCGGAACGCAGGCGTCTAAGGTGGGGTGCAGGTGCTTTGGCAGGTCAGGGGCAAGCCTTGTTGAGCGGACGCTTTGGCGTGCGCCGCGCCGGGCCCTTCAGCGGTAGCGAAAGACTCTCAAGCTTGGCAGGAAGGGGGTGTCCTCGAGGCGTTCGTCGCTTCTCCGGGCGCGTTGGCGTTCGGCTGGCGGTTGTGCCGGCGGAAGGTTGTGATGGGGGAGCTGCGCCTGGGGCACAAGCAGGGGTAGCGCCGCATTCATGGCACGCCTGAGGCGACCGTCCGGCAGAGGGTCCCGGTAAAAGAGGTTGGCTCGCATCAGCGGTGCCTGTCGTTGCACCTGGGCCAGGGGCTCGCTGGAAGGAATGCCGGCGAGGCGCTCGAGTTGAATGCGAATGTGCGGTGACTCGGTGTCGAAGGCCATCAACTTGCGCTCGACTTCGGCCACGCTCAAGCGGGTGATGGAGCGTCCGCTGGCGTACCAGGCCAGACGAACCCGCTCCACCGGCGCCTCGGCAATGGGCAGGGCGCGCCAGGTCTGTTTCAGATGGAGGCGGGCGAGGCCAGCGCCCCCCAGGTGATCATTGAGTTCCGGGTGGCGTATCGGCAGCCTGGCCTTGATCTCGGGTATCAGTTGGGGCGATTGCTGGCGAATGACACTCAGCCGTTCAGAAAACTCCGCCTTGGCCTGGTTCAGCGCCAGAGCCGCCTCGCAGGTGACCGGGTCCGCGGCCACCAGTCCGATATAGCTGCGGGTGACACGGCCGTCCTGGCCGTCGACATACCACAGATCCAGTAACGCCTGGCGCAGCCAGTCCGCATCGGCTGTCTCGCGATCGAAGGACCAGGCAGGAAGGCGTGATGCCTGCCAGCGGTCGACGACCGCTCTGGCGCACGCGATGATCCGATCGAACCCTGCGTCGAGCTCTGCCAATAGCTGGTAGGCGGGCCGTGACGGGGCGCTGGCATTGCCTGGCCGGTCCATCGTTCAGTCCTGGTTGTGCAGGTCGCGTTCGGCTCTGGCGACCCATTCATCGATGCTGGTTTCGTCCATGGCGGGTTCGCCGGCAATGCGATGGCTGCCATCGGCCCAGGCCCCCAGGTCAATCAGACGACAGCGCTTGCTGCAGAAGGGGCGATAGCTGTTCTCGGGCGTCCAGAGTACTTCCTTGCGACATTGTGGGCAGGCAACCTTCAAGGTGCCCTGACGAGTGCTGTGTGACATGTGGGGCTCCTGATGCAAGACGTAAACGTCGATAGCGGAAGTGACAGGCTCAGGCCTTGGCGGCGAGCCTGCGATAGGTGGCATCCAGTGCCTTGACGGCCTCGGAGAGCGCCGCTAGATCACCGTCATTGGTGATGACATCGTCGGCCAGTGACAACCGCTCGTCACGACCCATCTGCGCGGCCACGATAGCCTTGGCCTGGGCCAGGTCGACATCATCGCGCTGGGTAGTGCGTTCGATCTGCAGCGCTTCTGGTACGTCCACCACCAGGGTGCGCTGGACCATGTCCACCTGCCCGGATTCAAACAGCAACGGGGAAACCAGCAGCACATAGGGGGCGTCTTGCTGCCGCAGCAGCGACAGTCTAGTGACCAGCCGTTCGCGCACGCGTGGATGGGTGGTCGCTTCAAGCCAGCGGCGTTCCTTTTCGTCGGCGAAGACGAGGGCGCGCAAGGCAGCACGGTCGAGGCGACCTTCCCTGGTCAGTATGGCATCTCCATATCGGTCGACGATGGCCTTGAGGGCCGGCTCGCCCGGGGCGACCACCTCTCGCGCGATATCGTCGGCATCGACCCAGCGAGCGCCGTGATCGCCAAACAGACGGGCCACCGTCGATTTGCCTGAAGCGATGCCACCAGTCAGTCCAATTATCATGCCACCCGTACTCCCTTCGTGTGTTCAGCGTAGTGCTTGTGTGGTGCAGTAGCCTGGGCCTTGAGTGCAACGTCGGCAAGCGACGATCAAAGGTTGCAGCGCTGAGAGAACGCAGTTTACGAGGTGCAACCCTGCATTTCGAGACGCCATTCACCCCGTGTCACCGAGCGCAGCGTGTCTTCATGTCAGTCCCGACAGCGCCTGATATCCGGTGAGCAGTTCATTGCCGGCGAGCAGGCCAAGACCGCCGGCCAATACCAGCGAAGGACCGAACGGCAAGGGCTGGCCCTTCAGGTGTCGGGACCTCCACTGTATCAGCAGACCCGAAATTGCACCTAGCAAGGCGGCGATCAATATCACCAGTGGCAACAGTTGCCAGCCGAGCCAGGCGCCAAGTGCGGCAATCAGCTTGACGTCGCCAAGCCCCATGCCGTCGCGTCCGGTGAGGGCGTGAAAGGCCTTGCCGATGGCCCACAGCACGGCGTAGCCGGCCGTGGCCCCGATCACCGCATCATCCAGACTGGTGGGGCTGAACAGTAGCTGGTAAAGCAGGCCACACCATAAAAGGGGCAGGGTAAGGGCGTCGGGAAGCAGTTGGGTGCGCAGATCGATCACCGCCAGGGCCAGCAGCGTCAGGCTGGCGCCGTAAAGCCACAGGGCAGGCCAGGTGGGCCCGTGGAGGATGCAGAAGCAGACCGCGAGCAGGGCGCTGGCCAGTTCCACCAGCGGATACTGGATGCTGATGCGTCCCTGGCAGTTGGCGCAGCGTCCGCGACGCTTGAGCCATCCCAGCAACGGCAGGTTGTCGTGCCAGGCGATGGGGGTGAGACAGCGCGGACAGCGAGAGCGGGGGCGAGCCAGTGACAGTGGCTCCTCGATGTCGTCTGACAATTCGAGAGCCGCGCGGGCCTCGGTGCGCCACTGTTGCATCAACATGACCGGAAGGCGAGTGATGACGACATTGAGAAAGCTGCCGAGGCATAACCCCAGCAGAGCAACAAGAGCAAGAGAAGCGAAAGTGACATCCGAAAAAAGCAAAAGGAGCTCCGTGGTTCGGGGGCGGTCAAAGGAGGCTATTCTACCGTTGGCAAGAGGCGATTGTCTGGTGATACGGCAAGGCAGCGGGTGATGTCAGGGGCCCGGACGTCCCTTGCCGGGCTTCCTGCGTCTCCCTTGGGGTGTCACCTGCTCAGCCATTAGTCTAAAATTGTTCCCTTTTTCCGATCAGGTAAGCGACATGACCCAGACGTTCGGACCCGTGATGCTGGATCTCGATGGCCATGAGCTATCGGCAGAGGAGCGATCGCTCCTCGAGCATCCCGCCACCGGTGGTGTCATCCTGTTTGGACGCAACACTCGAGATGCGCACCAGGTGCGCGAACTGTGCCGGTCGATTCGAGAGGTGCGTCCTGATCTTCTGCTGGGCATCGACCAGGAAGGAGGGCGTGTCCAGCGCCTGAAAGACGGAGTCACCCGGCTGCCGCCGATGTCCCGCCTGGGGCAGGAGTACCTGGACTCACCCGAGACGGCCGTACGGCTGTGCCAGGACGCCGGCTGGCTACTGGGTATGGAAATGGCCGCCTGTGGTCTCGATCTGAGCTTCGCGCCGGTGCTGGATGTCGACGTCGGGCTGTCATCGGTGATCGGTGATCGCAGCTTTGCCGGTGACCCCGAGACCGTGGCGCTGCTGGCGGGTGCCTTCGTCGAGGGACTGCACGACGCAGGGATGGCGGCGATCGGCAAGCACTTTCCGGGGCATGGCGGGGTGAAGGCCGATACCCACCATGAAGTCGCGCGTGACGAACGTAGCCTCGACGAACTCCGACAGCACGACCTGGTGCCGTTTCAGTCTCTGGCACCCAAGCTCGATGGCATGATGCCGGCTCATGTGGTGTATCCCGCCTTTGACCCAAGGCCTGCAGGATTCTCGCGCCCCTGGCTTGGCATGCTGCGTGAGAGCCTGGGTTTCAAGGGCCTGATCTTTTCCGATGACCTGACCATGGCCGGCGCTCAGGTCGCCGGTGGGCCGGTGGAGCGCGCCCAGGCGGCCCTCGACGCCGGCTGTGACATGGTGCTGGTGTGCAATGACCGAGCCGCTGCCAAGGCGGTGCTCGATGCCTGTGCCGAGCGGACCGTTCGCCGGGCTTCACGCTTGCGCTATGGCCGCGCTCGTCCTGACCTGGACGCCTTGCCGGCCCTGTCTCGCTGGCGCCGGGTACACGCTCGCCTCGAGGCGATGACTTCCGATTGATGTTTGAAACGAGTTGACTGTTATGCCGAAACTGGACCCTGCCCATAGCGCTTCACGTGACGATATGCGTGAGGTGATGGACACCGCGGATTGCCTGATCAGCCATGATGAAGTCGAGCGTGCGCTCGATCGCATGGCCGAGGAGATTACCCGGGATCTCGGCGATGAACTGCCGGTGTTCTACTGCGTAATGAACGGTGGCTTGATCACGACCGGTCACCTGCTGCCGCGTCTGGGCTTTCCGCTGGAGGTGGACTACCTGCACGCCACTCGCTATCGCGGCAAGACCCGAGGGGGCGAGCTGTTCTGGCGTGTCTCGCCGGAGATTCCCATGGCCGGACGTCATGTGGTGATCGTCGACGATATCCTCGACGAAGGTGCCACCCTGGCGGCCATCCTCGACTATTGCCGCGAGGCCGGCGCCAAGAGCATCTCCACCGCGGTACTGGTGGACAAGAATCACGACCGCAAGGCAGTGCCTGGCCTCAAGGCCGATTACTGCAGCCTGGAGGTCGCCGACCGCTATGTCTTTGGTTTCGGGATGGACATAAAGGGCTATTGGCGCAACGCCCCGGGGATCTTTGCCCCCAAGGGGATGTAGGGTAAGGGCAAGACCGACCGCTACGTCTTTGGTTTCGGAATGCTGATATAAGGTCGGTAAAGGTTACTGGCGCAACGCCCCTGGTATCTTCGCGCCGAAGGGGATGTAGGGTAAGGGCAAGACCGACCGCTACGTCTTTGGTTTCGGTATGCTGATATAAGGTCTGCAAAGGCTATTGGCGTAACGCCTCCGGCATCTTCGCGCCGAAGGGGATGTGAAAAGGCAAGGGCAAGACCGACCGCCAGTGTCCGGCGTCAGCAATACAAGAAGCGCCCCGGGGATACCCTCCGGGGCGCTTCTGTTTTGGGGTGCCTGGTAAGCCAGGAGCTTGGCTTTCAGGACCTTGGCTTTCAGGACCTTGGCCTTCAGGTCCTGCTATTCAGGACTCAGGCCAGTCCAAGTTCGTGGGTGGCTTCCTCGCGCATCTTGAACTTCTGCACCTTGCCGGTGACGGTCATCGGGAACTCGTCGACGAACTTGACGTAGCGCGGCACCTTGTAGTGCGCGATCTTGCCCTTGCAGAAGGCCTTGAGTCCTTCCTCGTCGAGCTGTTCGCCTTCGCTGAGCTTGACCCAGGCCATGACCTCCTCACCGTACTTCTGGTCGGGTACACCGATGACCTGAACGTCGGAGATGGCGGGATGGGTGTAGAGGAAGTCCTCGATCTCGCGGGGGTAGATGTTCTCGCCACCGCGAATGATCATGTCCTTGATACGCCCGACGATGGCCACATAGCCTTCATCGTCCATGGTTGCCAGATCGCCGGTATGCATCCAGCCGGCGTTGTCGATGGCCTTGGCGGTGGCTTCCTCGTTGTTCCAGTAGCCGAGCATCACGCTGTAGCCACGGGTGCACAGCTCGCCGGTCTCGCCCTTCGGGACCACCGCGCCGCTTTCCGGATGCACCAGCTTGACCTCCAGATGCGGGTGGATGGTGCCCACCGTGGTGACGCGCTTGTCCAGCGGGGCATCGGTGGTGGTCTGGAAGCTGACCGGGCTGGTTTCGGTCATGCCGTAGCAGATGGTCACGTCCTGCATGTTCATCTGGTCGATGACCCGTCGCATCACCTCGATCGGGCAGATGGAGCCTGCCATGATCCCGGTACGTAGCGACGACAGGTCGTAGCGTTCGAAGTCCGGATGCTCGAGCTCTGCGATGAACATGGTGGGGACACCGTACAGCGTGGTGGCCTTTTCTTCCGCCACCGCCGCCAGGGTGGTCTCGGGGTCGAAGCCGTCGGCGGGGTAGATCATGGTGGCGCCGTGGGTCACGCAGCCCAGGTTGCCCATCACCATGCCGAAGCAATGGTAAAGCGGTACCGGAATCACCATGCGGTCCTGATCGGTCAGGTTCATCGCTCTGGCCACGAACATGCCGTTGTTGAGGATGTTGTGGTGGGACAGGGTGGCGCCCTTGGGCGCACCGGTGGTGCCGGAGGTGTACTGGATGTTGATCGGTTCGTCGAACTGCAGACCTGACTGCACCTCGGCCAATTCCTCGGCGCTGACTTCGTCGCTGCGCTCGAAGATGCGCTCCCAGGCCAGCATGCCTGGCAGGGTCCTGGTCGAGTCGAGGCAGATGACACGCTTGAGCTCGGGCAGTCCGGCCAGTTTGAGCGGGCCAGCCCCCTGGACGTCGTTGAGCTCCGGGGCAAGCTCGGCCAGGGTGGCCACGTAGTCCGAGGTCTTGAAGCTGCCCTGAAGTATCAGCGTCGAGGTGCCCGACTGCTTGAGCGCGTAGTCGAGCTCATGGGTGCGGTAACTCGGATTGATGTTGACCAGGATGGCGCCGATCTTGGCGGTGGCGAACTGGGTGATCGTCCATTCAGCGCAGTTGGGTGACCAGATGCCCACCCGGTCGCCTTTCTTGACGCCCATGGCCAGCAGCGCGCGGGCCGCCTGGTTCACCTCGTCCTGGAGCTCGCGCCAGCGATAGCGTAGCCCCTGGTGGCGGCTGATCAAGGCGTCCTGGTCGGGGAAGCGGGATACCGTTTCGTCGAAGCAGTCACCGATGGTCTGGCCCTTCAGGGGCAGGTCACTGATGCCGCTGACGTAGCTCACGCTCGAGGGTGAGGGCGCGGTCGAGGGAGCGAGATCGGGAGAGGAAGCAGACTGGCGTGTCATCGTGGCTCTCGTCTTGTCGTCTGGTGATTGCCGTGGGGCAGGGTGTTGTCATTGTTCGGGGCAGAGCATTGGCAGTCAGGGTGTCGCAGCAGGCGAGGGACCAGAGCCAGTCGTGGAGGACGGGAGCTAGCCCTTCTCGCCGAGCTGTCCCAGGGCGTCCCGGGCTCGCCGGTCGACATCGTCCATCTCGAGGCGCATCAGGCGGATATCCTCGAGCTGGCGGTCTAGCTCGGCACGCTTCTCGGCGATGATCTCGAGTAGACGCTTGAGCTGGCGGGCGTTTCCGTCCGGCATGGCGTCGTACATCATCACCACCTCGCGTATCTCGGCCAGCGAGAATCCGAGCCGCTTGCCTCTGAGCGTCAGTTTCAGGCGCACCCGATCCTTCTCGCGATAGATGCGCTTCTGACCCTGGCGTCGGGGCGCCAACAGCCCCTCCTGCTCATAGAAGCGGATAGTCCGAGGCGTCACCTCGAACATCTTGGCCAGCTCTCCGATACTGTAGGTGCGGGAGATCGCGGTGGGCTGGCGAGCTTCGCTGGAGGAGCCTGAGGCGCGGTTGGCGCTGGCGGTTTTGCTCATGATGCTCTGTCCTGTTGGGAGGACCCGACGCGGCGGGGTCCTTGGAAAAGACACTAGTCAAAGTTTACGTTAACGTAAAGTGGATGTAGCGAAATTGACCCTCGCCCGGGCAAGGCGCCCCGGTATTCAGGGCCGCAGCGCCGTGTACGACTATGGGTTGATAGGTCGAAAACCGAGCAAGTGCTAGGTTGGGTCCCATTGCATGGCGGGGAAGCCGCCCGGCCGGCTGAATGGCCAGCCGAACGGTTCGCTGTCCGACTCGCTGTCCGACTCGCTGTCTGGCTCGCCATCGACGTCTTGAACATGAGGATGCCACCATGGACTTTTCCCTTACCGACGATCAGAAGGCCCTGGTCGACGCCGCCGCCGACTTTGCCCGAGTCGAACTCAAGGATCACGCCGCCGAGTGGGACGCCACGTCGCACTTTCCGCTGGACGTCATCCGGCGTGCCGGCGAAGCGGGCTTTCTGGGGATCTATACCCCGGAAGAACACGGCGGTCTGGGGCTCTCGCGCCTGGATGCGTCGCTGATCTTCGAGCAGCTGTCACAGGGCTGTATCGCCACCACCGCCTACCTGACCATCCACAACATGGTCACCTGGATGATTGCCAACTGGGCCACCGACGGCGTCCGTGATCGCTACGTCGAAGCCATGGTCAGTGGTGAGTGGCTCGGTTCCTATTGCCTGACCGAACCCGGTGCCGGTTCGGATGCCGCCAATCTGCGTACCAAGGCCGTGCGAGACGGTGATGATTATGTCATCGATGGGGCCAAGATGTTTATCTCCGGTGCCGGTTCCACCGAGGTGCTGGTGGTGATGGCGCGCACCGGTGAGCCGGACAGCGGCGCCCGTGGCGTCTCGGCCTTTGTAGTACCGGCGGACGCCGAGGGCGTCAGCTATGGCAAGAACGAGGACAAGATGGGCTGGAAGAGCCAGCCGACTCGGCTGGTCAGCTTCGATGGTGTGCGGGTGACCGCCGACCATCGTCTGGGTGAAGAGGGCGAGGGGTTCCGGTTTGCCATGAAGGGGCTGGACGGTGGCCGTCTCAATATCGCCAGCTGTTCGCTGGGGGCGGCCCAGCATGCGCTGACCCTGGCGCGCGACTACCTCGGCGAGCGCAAGCAATTCGGTCGCGAGCTGTCGTCCTTTCAGGCGCTGCAGTTCCGTCTCGCCGACATGGCCACGGAATTGATGGCGGCCCGTCTGATGGTGCGCCAGGCCGCCTGGCGACTGGACCAGGGCGATCCCGAGGCGACCGCCCACTGCGCCATGGCCAAGCGCTTTGCCACGGACATCGGCTTCAAGGTCTGCAACGAGGCACTGCAACTCCACGGGGGCTACGGTTACATTCGTGAGTACCCGCTGGAGCGCCTGGTCCGCGATACCCGGGTGCACCAGATTCTCGAGGGGACCAACGAGATCATGCGCCTGATCGTCGGTCGTCGCCTGCTCGCCGACGGCGTGGTCGAATCGCTGCAGTGACGTTGGGTTGAACAGACAGCGCATGGAAAAGAGTGCAAGGAGCCAAACAATGAGTCACGACCTGGTCAGATTCGAACGCCGCCCGGCGGCCGGCGGCGGTTGCATCGGTATCGCCACCCTGAACGCGCCCAAGGCCTTGAACGCCTTGTCGCTCGAGATGATCGAGCTGCTCGACGAAAAACTCGAGGAGTGGGCCCAGGACCCCGATGTTCACGCGGTATGGCTTGACGGTGAGGGGGACAAGGCCTTCTGCGCCGGTGGCGATGTGGTGGCGCTGGTGCGAGAGCTCAAGCGCGAGCAGGAGTCCGGGCGCGGTGTCGGCAGCTATGCCAGCCACTACTTTTCCGCCGAGTATCGCCTCGACTATCGGCTGCATACCTATCCCAAGCCACTGCTGGTGTGGGCAGACGGCATCGTCATGGGCGGTGGGCTCGGCCTGACCGCCGGTGGTCGGCATCGCCTGGTGACCGAGACCACTCGGATTGCCATGCCGGAGATCACCATCGGTCTGTATCCGGATATCGGGGCCAGCTGGTTTCTCAACAAGATGCCGCCGGGGGTCGGGCTCTACCTGGGCCTGACCGGTGCCAGCATCAACGCCAGGGACGCCCTCGACCTGGGCATGGCGGATCGTTTCGTGCCGCGCGAGCGGCGCGACGAGCTGCTCGCGCGACTCTGCGACTGCCACTTCGCCCCCGGCCACGTGGATGACGCCGAGGCGCTGGTGTGCGACGTACTCGGTGAATTCGAGGCGCCGGAGAAGGCCCCCGGGGCGCAGGTCTGGCCGCATCTGGATCACATCACCTCGCTGACCCTCAAGGGCCGCGTGGAGGACGCCGTGGCTGCCATCCTGGGCGATGATCGCGACGATGACTGGCTTTCGGCCAATCGCGCACGACTCGAGAAGGGCTGTCCACTGACCGCGCACCTGGCCTGGCGGATGCTCGAGCGACATCGCCACTCCTCGCTGGCCGACGCCTTCCGCGACGAGCTGGTGGTGTCGATCCAGTGCAACGTGCTGGGCGACTTCGCCGAGGGTGTGCGCGCGCTGTTGATCGACAAGGACAAGTCACCGCAGTGGCGGCATCGAGACGTCGCAAGCGTAGGCAGCGCTGATCTGGCGGCGATGTTCGGTGCCCCCTGGGGCAACGGTCCCGGGCCACTGGACGACCTTTGATCGCCGCGAAACGCGACAGCACAACAATCACAATTCGTTAGATAGCCAGGAGACATCTTATGCAAATCGCCTTTATCGGCCTTGGCAACATGGGCGCGCCGATGGCCGCCAATCTGGTCGGCGCGGGCCACCAGGTGCGGGTCTTCGACCTGGTCGAATCGGCCATGGCGACGCTTGAAGAGCAGGGCGCGAGTCGGGCGAGTTCCGCCCTGGAGGCCGCCGAAGGCGCCGAGGTGGTGGTCTCGATGCTGCCGGCGGGGGCGCACGTCAAGGCGCTGTACCTCGGCCGTGACGGTGCCGAGGGACTGCTTGACCAGCTCTCGTCGCGGCCCTTGCTGCTCGATGCCTCCACCATTTCGCCGGACGATGCCCGGCTGGTGGCGGGCGAGGCCGCCAATCGCGGCCTGGCCTATCTCGATGCGCCGGTGTCTGGCGGCATCGGGGGCGCCAAGGCCGGCACCCTGACCTTCATCGTCGGTGGCGACGCCGACGCCTACGAGCAGGCCCGTCCGGTACTCGAGGCCATGGGCAAGAACCTGTTCCACGCAGGCCCCAGTGGCAGCGGCCAGGTGGCCAAGATCTGCAACAACATGCTGCTTGGCATCCTGATGAGCGGTACCGCCGAGGCGCTGTCTCTCGGGGTCAAGAACGGCATGGATCCGGCTGTGCTGTCGGAGATCATGAAGCAGAGCAGCGGCGGCAACTGGGCATTGAACGTCTACAACCCCTGGCCCGGGGTGATGGAGGGTTCCGCCGCCTCACGTGACTATCAGGGTGGCTTCTTGACCGACCTGATGGCCAAGGACCTGGGGCTTGCCTGGGAGCTGGCGCTTGAGTCCCGCGCCAGCGTGCCGATGGGTTCCCAGGCGCGCAACCTGTTCGCGCTGCACAGCGCCCAGGGCAACGGCGGTCTGGATTTTTCCAGCATCCAGTCGCTGTACCGGGCCGGCGAGTCGTCCGGCCAATAGCCGGGCTGACGACGTTCGGGCCTCGTCGTTCGACGTCGAGGTCCGTGATTCGTCATCGCTCGACCAAGGTGGGGGTTGGCAAGATCGACCATTAGGTCTACATTTGGTGAAAATGTAGAAATTCTGGAGCCCCCGCCATGACCAGCATCACCCCCGTTACCTGGGAAGATCCCTTCCGCCTCGTCGATCAACTCGACGAGGAAGAGCGTATGGTCCAGCAGACCGCCCACGACTACTGCCAGGAAAAGCTGCTTCCCCGGGTGCTCGAGGCCAACCGTCACGAGCGCTTCGATCGCGAGATCATGAACGAGATGGGGGAGCTTGGACTGCTCGGCGCCACCATCGATGGCTACGGCTGTGCTGGCATGAACTACGTCAGCTACGGTCTGATCGCCCGTGAGGTCGAGCGGGTCGATTCCGGCTATCGCAGCGCCATGAGCGTGCAGTCGAGCCTGGTCATGTACCCGATTCACGCCTTCGGCAGCGACGCCCAGCGCGATCGCTACCTGCCGAAGCTTGCCAGCGGTGAGTGGGTGGGCTGCTTCGGTCTGACCGAGCCGGACCACGGCTCCGATCCCGGCAGCATGTCGACCCGGGCCTATCGCACCGACTCCGGCTGGCGCCTGAACGGCACCAAGACCTGGATCACCAACTCGCCGATCGCCGACGTCTTCGTGGTCTGGGCGCGGGACGAGGAGGGGGTGGTCCGCGGCTTCGTGCTCGAGAAGGACATGCCTGGCCTCAGTGCGCCCAAGATCGAGGGCAAGTTCAGCCTGCGCGCCTCCATCACCGGCCAGATCGCGATCCAGGACGTCGAGGTCTCCGACGACCAGCGTCTGCCTGGCGTGCAGGGCCTGAAGGGGCCTTTCTCCTGTCTCAACCGCGCCCGCTATGGCATCAGCTGGGGTGCCATGGGCGCCGCCGAGGCCTGCTGGCACGCCGCACGTGACTACACCATAGAGCGCAAGCAGTTCGGCCGTCCGCTGGCCGCCAATCAGCTGATCCAGAAGAAGCTCGCCGACATGCAGACCGAGATCGCCCTGGGCCTGCAGGCGTCGCTGCGGGTGGGGCGGATGATCGACGACGGCCAACTGGTGCCCGAGGCGATTTCGCTGATCAAGCGCAACAACTGTGGCAAGGCGCTGGATATCGCCCGGGTCGCCCGGGACATGCACGGCGGCAACGGCATCAGCGACGAGTACCACGTCATCCGTCACGTCATGAACCTCGAGGCGGTCAACACCTACGAAGGCACCCATGATGTGCATGCCCTGATCCTCGGGCGTGCCCAGACCGGCCTGCAGGCCTTCACCGGGTGAGTGACACCGCCATGCACCAGGCAGACAGCTCAGCGGAGGCCGGCGCCGGCAATACGGCAGGCGGTAGCGGTCCAGGCAAGAGCGCGCAAGCTGCCAGCGCCGCCAGGCCGCTCGAGGGGGTTACGGTGCTGGACATGTCGCGGGTGCTGGCCGGCCCCTGGTGCGGCCAGCTGCTCGGCGACCTCGGCGCTCGGGTGATCAAGATCGAGCACCCCGGTCGTGGCGATGACACCCGCGGCTGGGGGCCGCCCTGGCATCAGGGCGAGCCGATCGACGGTGATGCGGTCGAACGCCAGGCCGCCTATTACCTCTGTGCCAATCGTGCCAAGCAGTCGCTGGCGGTGGACATCGCAAGCGCGGATGGCCAGCGCCTGATCAAGGCGTTGGCCAAGGGCGCCGACATCGTGCTCGAGAATTTCAAGGTCGGCGGGCTCGCTCGCTATGGCCTCGACGCTGCCTCGCTGCGAGAGATCAATCCGGCGCTGGTGGTGTGTTCCATCACCGGCTTTGGCCAGACCGGCCCCTACGCCCACCGGGCAGGCTACGACTTCATGATTCAGGCCATGGGCGGCTTGATGAGTCTGACCGGCGACGCCGACGGCATGCCGATGAAGACCGGAGTGGCGATCACCGACGTGATGACCGGGCTTTACGCCACCGTCGGGGTGCTGGCGGCATTGCATCGCCGGCGCGAGACCGGTGAGGGCAGCCACGTGGACCTGGCGCTGCTCGACGTTCAGGTGGCGACCCTGGCCAACCAGGCGCTCAACACCCTGGTCAGCGGTGTGGCACCGCAGCGCTTCGGCAATGCTCATCCGAATATCGTGCCCTACCAGGCGTTCGCCTGCCGCGATGGTCATCTGGTGCTCACCGTGGGCAACGACGCCCAGTTCGCCCGCCTGGCTGAGTTGCTCGGGCACCCCGAATGGGCCGAGGGCGACTACGCCACCAACGAAGGACGGGTCGCCCATCGCCAGGATCTGGTGGCCTTGATCCAGGGCATTCTGAGCGGCGGCGAGCGCGATCACTGGCTCGCCGAATGCGAGGCCCGGGGGATTCCGGCGGGGCCCATCCATACCTTGCCGGAAGTGTTCGCCGATCCTCAGGTGCGTCACCGTGGCATGGCCCGGGAAATCGACGGCGTGCCCCAGGTCGCCAACCCGCTGCGCTTCGATGGGGCCAGTGCCACCGCCGATTCCGCGCCACCACGCCTTGGAGAGCACAGCGACAGGGTGCTGACCGAGATGGGGCTGTCTTCAGCGGACATCGAGCGGCTGCGCAGGGAAGGCATCATCCGCTAAGCCCCCCAGCAGTACTTGAGTGCACAACGGCCAGGCCCGAAGGGGCCTGGCCGTGTTGTTGGCGCGGTCGTCGATGCCAGGGGCGATGACAGGATTGATGCCAGGAGCGATGTCTTGGTCGACGGCCCGATGGCCGATAACCCGCGGGTGGTGATCAGGTCAGGTGGTTGTCCCAGCGCAGCGGCAAGGCGGCCAGTTGGTAATGGCGGCCGCCATCGTCGATGCGGTGGACCTCGCCACCGCCGGTGGTGACCAGATAGCCTCCGGCGCCGTCGCAGCGAACGCCTGCCGCGTCCTCGATATCGAACTGTGCCAGCAGCTCGCCGCTGTTCCTGCCCAGCACCAGCACCTTGTTGCCTCGTGGGGCGGAAATCGCCGCACTCGGGCGCACCTGGCTGGCCGCCACGCTGGCGGTGTACTGGGCCAGACGCCCTTGCAGGGGCGAAGGCAGCACCTGCTCGCTGAAGCTGCCGTCCGGCGCGCGCCTGGCGATCAGTGGGTGGTCGGTCTCCCACTCGGGACCCTGGAACTGGTAGCCGGCGACGACGGTGCCGTCGGGAGCGATGTCCAGATGGCGACAGCTCAGCTGGTGGTGGGATGGCCGATGGCGTTCGAGGATTTCGCCGCTATGGCGATCGAGCAGCAGCAGGGCGGGGTCCATGTCCGAGAGGTTGAGCTTGGCCCGCCCGCTGTCGGGATGGGTGTGGATACCGCCCAGCGCCACCACCAGGGTCTCGCCATCGGGCATCAGGCCGACCTCGTGGGGGCCGATGCCGTCGAAAAGGTGGTCGCCCACATGCCGGTAGCCTTGCTCGGCGTCGTGCACCTGAACCAGCCCCATGGCGTCGTCGATGCGATTGGCGGTGACGTAGAGCCAGCGCCCGCTCGGGTCGAACACGCCGTGGCCGTAGAAGTGCCGGCCCTGTCCTGCGCTGATCTCGAGTGTCGATGCCTGGCGCCTGGCGTCGAGCACATGGAAGCATTGGCCTGGCCGTCGAGCGAACAGTACTACCTCGTCCCGGCCCGGTCTGAGGCAGCCGCCGTGGCAGCGCTCCGGGCTCGGCAGCAGAAAGTGACCAGCGCCGTTGCGGCGCAGCCCTGCCAGGTGGTGTCCACCGTCGCTGTCGTCCACCGCGCTGAAGTACCACTGCCGGCGGCCATCATCGTCCAGCGCCCACAGACTGGCCGGCAGGCCGGTGGCGGCCAGTCCCAGCAGCGACGCCTTGAGCAGGCGCCGCCGGGACAGAGAAGGAAGTGACGCCACCGGGTCAGTCTCCGTCGCTGGAATTGAAGCCCTTGACCACCCCCAGGGCGGGGGCGATCTGATCATCGAGCAGCGCCCGCAGCTGGGCCACCTCCAGATAGAGGGTCGCCAGTTCTTGTTGTGCAGCCGGGGAGCTGGAATCGCCATCGGCATGTTCGTCCAGCGCGTCGACGATACCGGTGTCGATCGCCTCGGCCTGATCGAGCGTGTCCTCCAGCTGGCGAGCAAAGGCGTCGCCCAGCTCGGCATGGCCGGCCTGATCCAGCCAGGTCGCAAGGCCCGGCTGGAAGTACTGCTGCAGGCCCGCCAGGCTGGCGGCCGCCAGGGCCACCGACTGGCCACTGCGCCAGGCTTCTGCGCGATAGGCGTTGGGTGCGGCGCCCATCAAGCCGAGCGGCTCGCCGAGGCGCTTGTCCTCCAGAATCTCGAGAGACTGCATCGCACCGTGCAGGGTCGCCTCGTTGTAGCTGTCGGTGGCCAGGTAGTGCGGCGCAAAGGCCTGCCAGTCGGCAACCACGGCGTCGCTGACGGCGACCAGGTGGCTGCCGATGGCCCCAGCCAGGGCGCAGGGCAGGGGGTCGCCCAGCGAGCGGCTGGCCATGACGTCGTCGTAGAGCAGCACTTCCAGCGCCGGGAAGCCCTGCTCGGCAACACCGGCCTCGGCGATGTCGTCGGCGCTGACGGGGGCGTCCTGGCGTAGCCTGGCACCAACGCGGGTGCCCACAAGATTCTTGGCGTCGGGCCAGAACTGGAGCTGCCAGGCACGGCTGTCCACCTCGATCGGCCCAAAGTCGACAAAGCGCACCGCTTGCCAGGCCTGGTAGGCCGCAAGCCACTCACTGCGCAGCGCCGGGCGGTCGATCCCGGCCTCGCCGCAGCTGGCCTTCAGGCGTTCGGCCAGTGCCTGAGTCCGGCTCGCCAGTTGCCGATAGCCAAGCCCGATATCGTGATGCCAGACGCTGCGCGGGGGACTTTCGTTCCCTGCATCGTGCGCGGTGTCAGCGCTGGCGTCAGAGGACCCCTGGGCCAGGGCCGTCCCGGGCCCACCTAGCGTCAAGCCGGCGGTCGCCAGCAGCAGGGCGGCTGCCAGGGCGCTACCCGAGTGTCGTGGAAAAGTCGTCATAGGGAGTTCAGGAAGTCCAGTAGTCGTTGGCTCTCGTGGGCCTCGAGCGCCTTGTAGGCATCTCGTGAAGCTTCGGCTTCACCGGCGTGCCACAGGATCGCCTCTTCCAGGGTGCGAGCCCGTCCGTCGTGCAGGAAGCCAGCCTGGGGATTGACGCTCTGGGCCAGGCCTAGCCCCCACAGTGGCGGGGTGCGCCACTCATTGCCGTCGGCCTGGTACTCGGGGCGACCGTCGGCGAGGCCTTCGCCCATGTCGTGCAGCAGCATGTCGGTGTAGGCCCACAGGGTCTGTCCGGCCAATTCGGCGCGCTCGGTGTCTTCCGGCGTGGTCAGCGACGGGCGATGACAGCTGGCGCAACCCAGGGTGTTGAAGTGACGGGCGCCGGCCTGGACGTCTGGCGAATCCATGTCGCGCCGCTCGGGTACGGCCAGGCTCGAGGCGTAGAAGGTGATGAAGTCGGCGACCTCGTCACTGACTTCGGGATCGCCGCCATCGGGGAAGTTCTCGCAGCCCTGGCCCGGCATACAGTCGGTGCTCGCGGCCAGGCGCGAGGTCAGGCCCATGTCGCCGGCAAAGGCGTGCAGGCTCTGCTGCTCCACCGTGGGCTCACCGGCCTTCCAGCCGAACCGTCCCAGCACGGTGGTCTGCTGGCGCACGTCCCACACTCGGTTTGGCCGGCCCGAGATGCCATCGCCGTCGGCGTCCTGCTCATCCGCCCAGGCCAGGATCTGCGCCTCGTCGACCACCTCGAGCAGGCCCAGGCCGATCATCGGCGGGGCGACCCGGGGGGAGGTCAGCAGATTCTCGGGCAGCTCCCCGTAAGCGGGGTTCTCGATGGAATAGACGGGCGCCGCGAGCACCACGTGGTGTCCGTCGTCGAAGCTGATCTCGCGATCCTCGAGGGTGCGTACCATGTCGGCTTCCGGCGTGGCGCCGGGAATCGCCGCAGTCTGAAGCTGGCGCCCGTAGTGGGGCACCGGAACGGCGCCGGTGCGCCTTACGATGTCATGATCCTCGTCGCTTTCGGCGGGCAGCGACAGGCGCAGGAACAGTGACACCGGCGCCTCGCCAGGGGCCGGAGGGTGACCGCGGCCGTCCTTGATATGGCAGCCCTGGCAGCTATTGGTGTTGATCAGCGGTCCGAGGCCGTCACGGGCATCGGTGCTGGCCGGTGCCACCACCCAGGGGTTGCGGAAAAAACTGTTGCCGACGCTGAAGTCCAGGCGCTTGGTCATGCTCATGTTGCCAAGGGGCAGCGAGTAGGCGTTGTGGTCGAACTGGCTGACCGAGCCTTCGCCACCCGAGCGTGGGTCGTTCTGGATGGGCGGCGCGTCGTTTGCGCTGACCGGCGCGCTGATGACGAGGGCCGTAAGCAACGCTGACAGAGCAGGGGGGAGCGACGGAAATTGACGCATCAGGCGTTTCCTTGAAACAGGTGAGCCGCACGCGGGCCGTGCGGCTTCTTGGGGCGAATGACTCTCATTGCATCATCCGCCAAGGCGTTATCACCTGATCTGGATCAAGCGGGGTCCAGTGACGGGGTCAGAAAGTATGACCGGCGTCGTCGGGCTGCAGCGAGGTGACACCCAGTTCGCCTGCGGCCTGCTCGATGGAGCCGGTCTGGGTGACCAGCGCCAGGATGGCATCGTTGACGATGGCGGCGCCTTGATCATTGCTCGGTGCGATCATCATGTCGAAGGTCATCGGCGAGTCGCTGCGCTCGGCGGTCTCCTTGAGGGTGCCGAGCGCGTCCATGGAGGCCTCGATCTGCTGCTCCAGGGTCTGGGCCAGCTCGCTGTCGCGCTGGGCCAGCAGGGCTTCCACGCCCGGACCTTCCAGGGTGGTGCCGTCGATGCGCTGGTAGCTGCCGGTGTAGACGTTCTGGATGCCCTGACCGTTGTAGTAGTGCGAGTTGTGAGTGTTGTCGCTGAAGCAGTCGTGCTCGTCCTCGTAGGAGTTGGCCTCCAGCGCGACCTTCATGCGCTCACCGGCGAGCTCCCCCAGTGACAGTGAGCCCATGCCGAAGAGGATGCGGCGCAGGCCTTCTTCAGCCGGTTGCGCGGTCAGTTCGCTGCGGTAGTTGTCGCCGTCTACCGGCGCCCACTGGGCGACCATCCATTCCAGATCGTTGATCAACAGCTGACTGGCTGCCTTCAGATAGGCCCGGCGGCGGTCGCAGTGGCCGTTGCTACAGTCTTCGCCCTGGGCGAAGTCGCTGGCGGGGCGCTCGCCGGCGCCGGCCTCGTAGCCGTGCTGATCCTGGCCCCACAGCAGAAACTCGATGGCGTGGTAGCCGGTGGCCACGTTGGCCTCGGAGCCGCCGATCTCGTTGAGCTCGGCCAGCAGCTCCGGGCTCAGGGTACTGACGTCGATCTCTTCGCCGCCGACGTTGATGCGCTCGGAGGCAATGATGTTGGCGGTAGCGCCGGCGTTGCCCAGCTCGTGCTGGTAGCCGTCCTGAGCGACGTAGTCGATCATGCCTTCGTCCAGCGGCCAGGCGTTGAGCTGGCCTTCCCAGTCGTCGACGATGGCGTTGCCGAAGCGGAAGACTTCACTCTGCTGGTAGGGTACCCGCGCCTCACGCCAGGCCTTCTTGGCGGCGGCCAGGGTCTCGGGGGTCGGCGCGGCCAGCAGGCTGTCGATGGCCTCGTCCAGTGCCTTGGCCGTCTTCAGCGCGTCGCTGTAGGTGGTGTGGGCGAGATCGGTGTAGTGGCTGACCACCGCCTCGGCGGTAACGTCTTCGGCAGCGACGTGGCTAGACACGACAAGGGCACTGGCGGCAATGGCAAGCGCCAGGGGACGGCGGACGAGACGGGAGATCATGGGGCGTTACCTTTTCTCAGGACGGTTATTCTTGCGCGGCGACGACAGGTAAGGGATGGCTGCGCCGGGGAGTCCACTACGGAAAGAAATAGTAACGAGATTGACTATCATTGCAAGTCGCTGGGTGCGCTGGAACGGTCCGGAGCCTGGTGACTCAGCCCTATGCCCAAGCCCACGGACACTGCGCTGTGATGCAGCCGAGCAGGGCAGCGACTCGACCGGGAGATGGCGGAAAGGAGGCACCTTCCCGCCATGGACCGGCGGACGCAGGCGGGTGTCAGCGCGGTGAGAAGCGGCGGTTGATGCCGGTCTCGGCGATCATGCGGGTGGAGATTTCTTCCACCGAGAAGCGGGTGGCATCGATAAAGGGGATATGCAGCTGGCGGAACATGGATTCGGCCTGGGCGACCTCCTGCATGCACTGGTCCATGCTGCTGTAACGGCTGTTGGGGCGACGTTCGTGGCGGATGGCGGCAAGCCGGCGCGGGTCGATGGTCAGGCCGAACAGCTTGTGGCGCTGCTTGGCCAGTACCGGCGGCAACTTCAGGGTGCCGCTGTCGTCCTGGTCGTCTTCGGTCAGCGGGTAGTTGGCCGCGCGCACCCCGAACTGCAGCGCCAGGTACAGTGAGGTCGGCGTCTTGCCGCAGCGTGACACCCCGACCAGGATGACATCCGCCTGGTCGTACTGGTGGGTACGGGCGCCGTCGTCGTTGTCGAGGGCGAAGTGTACCGAGTGGATGCGGTCCATATAGACATCGTCGCTGGAGATGGCGTGGGTACGCCCGACGCTGTAGGAGGAGTGGGTGTCCAGCTCGCGCTCCAGCGGCTCGAGGAAGGTGGAGAATATGTCGACCTTGAAGCCCGGTGCCTGGCGAATCACCGCGCGGATCTTCTCGTCGACGATGGTGTCGATGATGATCGGCTGCACGCCGTCGCGCACGGCGGTGGCCTCGATGATGCTGACCAGCGAGCGCGCCTTCTCGATGGTGTCGATGTAGGGCTTGGTCAGCTTGCGGATGTCGACGTTCTCGAACTGGGCCAGCAGGCTGCGGCCCAGGCTCTCGGCGGTGATGCCGGTGCCGTCGGAAATGAAGAAGGCGGTTCGGGTCATGACGATTCCCTTGAAGACAGTGATGGCATTGTCCGTTTACCGCTGCGGTGAGACAAGTTGTCGCTGTTCCAAAGTAAACCTAAGGCGGCACAGGCGTGCCCGACTACAAGATAGGCTGGCTTTCGATCAGCCTCTGAAAAAAGTCCTGGCGGCGGGGCCGAGCCAAGCATTCGCGCGCCTTTCAGATACTTTGACGCCAGCATCCGACGTCATGATTTGCGCGCCCTGGCGGAGACCTCGATAGCGGCGTCAGGGCGCTGACTACAGGAATCGTCGATTTCCCCCGGGTGTTGTAAAAATCCTCCAGTGACTTCGCTCTTAGACCAATGGCGAATATGGCGAGGCGCTGATAGAGTCGCCAGCATCCAGTCATGACGGCGCGTCACGGACGAGGTCGTCGACATCCAAGGGGGTCACGTGGACAAGTACATTCTGTGGTTTGATCAGCTGGGCATGAACGACGTCGAGCGAGTCGGGGGCAAGAATGCTTCCCTGGGCGAGATGATTTCCAACCTGTCCGGCGCCGGCGTCACGGTGCCTGGCGGTTTCGCCACCACCGCCGAGGCCTATCGCGAGTTCCTCTCCCACGAGGGGCTCAACGATCGAATCAACCAGGAGCTTGCGCGTCTCGACGTCGATGACGTCAATGCCCTTGCCGAGGCCGGCAGCAAGATTCGCCAGTGGGTCATCGATACCCCGCTGCCGCCGGCCTTCGAGGCCGCCCTGCGTGAAGCCTACGAGCTGATGCTCGGCAAGCATCCCAACCTCAAGGTGGCGGTGCGCAGCTCCGCTACCGCCGAGGATCTTCCCGACGCGTCCTTCGCCGGACAGCAGGAAACCTTCCTCAATATCGAAGGCTACGACAACATCAAGCGGGCGGTGCACGAGGTGTTCGCGTCCTTGTTCAACGACCGCGCGATTTCCTACCGGGTGCACCGTGGCTATGCCCACGAGAACGTGGCGCTGTCCGCCGGCGTGCAGAAGATGGTGCGCTCCGAGACCGGGGCCAGCGGCGTGATGTTTACCCTGGACACCGAGTCCGGCTTCCGTGATGCGGTATTCGTGACCTCGTCATGGGGTCTTGGCGAGACCGTGGTGCAGGGCGCGGTGAACCCTGATGAGTTCTACGTCCACAAGACCACCCTGGCGGCAGGCCGCCCGGCGGTGCTGCGGCGTAACCTCGGCTCCAAGCTGATCAAGATGGTCTACACCGGTGATGCCAGCGCCGGCAAGTCGGTGGAGACCGTGGATGTGCCGCTGTCCGATCGTGGCCGTTTCAGCATCAACGACGAACAGGTGATGGCGCTGGCGCGTCAGGCGATGACCATCGAAGAGCACTACGGCCGTCCCATGGACATCGAGTGGGCACTGGACGGTGACGATCAACAGCTCTACATCGTTCAGGCGCGTCCCGAGACCGTGGTGTCCCAGCAGGAGGGCGGCTCGCTGGAGCGCTTCCAGCTCAAGGAGAAGGGGCGCACCCTGGTCACCGGTCGCGCCATCGGTCAGCGCATCGGTCGTGGTGCGGTCAAGGTCATCCTGAGCCCGGACGAGATGGACAAGGTCAACGCCGGGGACGTGCTGGTCACCGACATGACCGACCCGGACTGGGAACCGATCATGAAGCGCGCTTCTGCCATCGTCACCAACCGTGGCGGGCGCACCTGTCACGCGGCGATCATCGCCCGCGAACTGGGTATCCCGGCGGTGGTGGGCTGTGGTGACGCCACCGACGTGCTGTGCGATGGCCGTGAAGTCACCGTGTCCTGCGCCGAGGGCGATGCCGGCCACGTCTACGATGGTCTGCTGGAGTTCGACCGCAACGTCACCAGCGTCGATGCCATGCCGGACATCCCGTTCAAGATCATGATGAACGTGGGCAACCCGGATCGCGCCTTCAGCTTCTCCACCCTGCCCAACGCCGGTGTCGGCCTGGCGCGTCTGGAGTTCATCATCAACCGCATGATCGGCGTTCACCCCAAGGCGCTGCTGGAATACGACACCCTGCCCAGCGAACTGCAGCAGACCATCGATCTGCGTATCGCCGGCTACGACGATCCGGTCAGCTTCTACGTCGACAAGCTGGTGGAGGGTATCTCGACCCTGGCGGCGGCGTTCTATCCGGAGCGGGTCATCGTGCGAATGTCGGACTTCAAGTCCAACGAGTACGAGAACCTGATCGGCGGCAAGCTCTACGAGCCCGGTGAAGAGAACCCGATGCTCGGTTTCCGCGGCGCCTCGCGCTACATCTCCGAGAACTTCCGGCCGTGCTTCGAGCTTGAGTGTCGCGCGATGAAGCGGGTGCGCGACGAGATGGGCCTCGACAACGTCGAGCTGATGATTCCCTTCGTGCGTACCACCGAAGAAGCCAGTGAAGTGGTCGACCTGCTGGCGGCCAATGGCCTCAAGCGCGGCGACAACGGGCTCAAGGTCATCATGATGTGCGAGCTGCCGGCCAACGCCCTGCTGGCCGATGAGTTCCTCGAGTACTTCGACGGCTTCTCCATTGGCTCCAACGATCTGACCCAGTTGACCCTCGGTCTCGATCGCGACTCCGGTATCGTTGCGCACCTGTTCGATGAGCGGAACCCGGCGGTCAAGAAGCTGCTGGCCATGGCGATCCAGGCCTGCAAGGCCAAGGGCAAGTACGTCGGGATCTGCGGCCAGGGGCCGTCTGACCATCCGGAACTGGCCAAGTGGCTGATGGAACAGGGCATTGACTCGGTGTCACTGAACCCGGACGCGGTGCTGGAAACCTGGTTCATGCTGGCCGGCGAGACCATCGGCTGAGCATCACCATGCTGTGAGACGGCGACGCGATCGCCCGCCTGTCGACGCCGCGGACCTTCCGCGGCGTCGTTGCGTTGTGCGGGTGTGCGAAACTCGCTCAATCGCCTCGAGGGGCTCCCCAAGTGCCCGCTAACTTGGCACCATGGGAAGCTTTTCTTTTCAGGATCTTGTGATGGCGTATCTGTTGGTCATGGGCAGCGTGCTGCTGTCCATCGGGGTGTGCCTGGGTTGGGCCTGCTGGTCGCTGGGGCGCTGGACTCTCGGGCGGCTGCTGCCTGGGGGGCGTCAGTCATCGGGCACGGCAACACCAAAGGCGAAGCCAGGACCCAGGGGCCGCAGTCGCAGCGATGCCTCGACCAAGGCCGCGAACAAGGCCCAGGTCAAGTCAGAACCCAGGCAGGAACCCAGGGCCTCACGGGGCAAGGCTGCTCCGGCAAAGGCGGTCAAGAACAAGGAGCCTACGCCTCCCTGGGCATTGACTCGGGGCCTGTCACGCTTTGGCTCGGCGCTGCCGCTGGGCCTGCTGGTGGCGTTGATATACGGTGTGGTACGCCTGGCCGAGAAGGGCATGGCGGCCAGGGCCGAAAGCACCCCTGAGGGTTATCACCAGTTGGTGTCGGTGCTCGGTGTGACCGCCGTGGCGCTGCTGGCGCTGGCACTGGTCTCGCGGTTCTGCCGCTGGCGTGTCGATCGCTACGAGCGCCGGCAATGAGTCAGCGCTGCTCGTCGGCGGTAAAGGATGCCGGTGAAACACGCACATGACAGCGAGCCTGCGTGCCGTCTCGACGCTCAGGGCCTATGCTGAATCAAGCAATAAAGACTCTCCCGTATTACTCATCACAAAAGGAGCGGTGATGACATCGCGTACTTCGCCACGGTTGGCGCGTCTGGCGTCTTCCATCGTTTGCGGCAATCTGCTGCTGGCCGGCCTGCTGACGACACCGGCACTTGCCCAGGAGGGGTTTGAATACGCTCGTCCGGACATCTCGCCGGAATCGAGTTCCGGCTATCAGGAGAAGCCCGGCTGGTCGACCTCGTCCTTTGCGGTGGCGGCCGCGAACCCTCTGGCCACCGACGCCGGCTATCAGGTGATCAAGGCCGGAGGCTCGGCCATCGATGCCGCCATCGCGGTGCAGATGGTGCTGACGCTGGTGGAACCCCAGTCCAGCGGCATCGGCGGTGGTTCCTTTCTGATGCTGTTCGACGGGGAAGATGTCCACGCCTTCGATGGCCGTGAAAAGGCCCCGTTGGGCGCCGACGAGTCCCTGTTTCTGAATGCCGACGGCGATCCGATCGACTTCATGACCGCGGTCGAGAGCGGGCGTTCGGTGGGGGTGCCCGGTACCTTGAGGATGCTGGAGCTGGCGCACGACGAATACGGCGAGCTGCCGTGGAAGTCACTGTTTGCGCCGGCCATCACTCTGGCCACGGAGGGTTTCGAGATCAGCCCGCGTCTGCATCAGAGCCTGGTGTCGACGCCAAGCCTTGCCGAGGACGAGATCGCCGGGGCCTACTTCTTCGATGACCAGGGCGAGCCGCTTGAGGTGGGAGCGACCCTGCGCAATCCCGCCCTGGCGGCGATTCTGACGAAGGTGGCCGAGGAGGGCAGCTCTGCGTTGCACACCGGCGAGTTTGCCGAGGATCTGGTGTCCCGGGTGCGGAATCACCCGGAGCTGCCCGGTACCCTGAGTCTCGAGGACATGGCGGGTTACGCAGCACTCGAGCGTGAGCCGCTGTGCACCCCCTGGCGTGACTGGGAGGTCTGCGGTTTCCCGCCACCCTCATCGGGACACCTGACCGTGATGCAGATACTCGGCATGATGGAGGCGTTGCCGGAGATCGAGACCGCCATCCACGAGGGTGTGCCCACGGTGGATTGGCTGCATCCGTTTCTCGAGGCCTCGCGTCTGGCCTTTGCCGATCGCGGCCGCTATATCGGTGACAGCGATTTCGTCGAACCCCCCGGCGGTGACTGGAACACGCTGCTGGCACCGGACTATCTGGCCAAGCGCGCCGAGCTGATCAAGCAGCAGAGCATGGGAAGCGGCGAGGCGCGCCCCGGCAACCCCGGTTCGCTGGAGACCGCCTACGCCTCTCAGCCCCAGCAGCCCGAGCACGGCACCAGCCATATTAGCATCGTCGACCCCCGGGGTCAGGCGGTCGCCATGACCTCGAGCATCGAGCAGGCGTTTGGTTCGCGCATCATGGCCAATGGTGGCGGCGAGCTTGATGGCGGCTATCTGCTCAACAATGAGTTGACCGACTTTTCCTTCACCCCGACAGATGAGCAGGGCACACCGATCGCCAACCGGGTGCAGCCCGGCAAGCGGCCGCGTTCGAGCATGAGTCCGACGCTGGTGTTCGAGCGTGAGAGCGGCGAGCTGGTAGCGAGTCTCGGGTCTCCCGGAGGCGCGGCGATCATCCACTACACCGCCCAGACACTGGATGCCATGCTTACGCGTGGTGTGGACGCCCAGCAGGCGCTCGATCTGCCCCATGCGATCACCACCGGTGGCACCGTCTATCTGGAGCAGGGCCGCTTCCCCGAGGCCACGCTGCGCGATCTGCGGGGGCTTGGCCACGAGGTCGAGACCCGCGAGTTGACCAGCGGTCTGCAGGCGCTGAAGGTCACCGAAGACGGCTTCTATGGGGGTGCCGACCCCCGCCGTGAAGGCGTGGTCATGGGCGACTGAGACGCGCCATTCGCTCCACGGACTGATGTTGCCCCCGCTCCCGGCTACCGCCGGGGCGGGGGTTCTTCGTTCAGTCGTCGGCCAGCCAGTGGCGCAGCTTGGTCAGCAGTAGCTCGGCGTCGCTCATCCTGCGTCGTTCGCGCAGCAGCGCGCTGAGTCTTTCGGGGCGGTCGGTGATGATGCCGTCCACGCCCATGTCGATAAGTCTGGCCATGCGGCCAGGATCGTTGACCGTCCAGGCGTAGAGCGGCGTCTGGTTGAGGTGGGCGCGTCGCAGTTGATCATCGTCGATCTGGCTGTTGCGCAGGCCGAGCCCGTCGAAGCGACGCTGCGGCAGGCTGCCGGGCAGGGCCCACTCTGCCAGCAGCAGTGTCCTGGCGCGAGGTTCCTGGGCGTCGATCAGATGGATCTGACGGTACGACAAGGACGCAAGCCAAGTGGTCTCGAATAGTCTGGGATCGCCACAGATCATGCGCGCCAGGCGGTCTTCTGCCTGGTCTCGGCAGTGCAGGCGCCAGCGGCGTTCGGCGTCGAGCTCTGCCACGACCGCCTCGATCAGCGCTTGTTCCTGGCCACGGCTCGGCTTGAGCTCGATGATCAGGTCGGCGCGGCCACGCACCGCAGCCAAAGCCTGGTCGAGCCTGGCCAGGCGTTCGCCGGCGAAGGCATGACCGAAGCCTGATCCGACATCCAGCGTTGCCAACTCCTGCCAGTTCAGGTCGGTGACCCGCCGCGGGTCTCCCGCAAGACGCTGTAGCGTGGCATCGTGGCTCAGCACCACGCTGCCGTCGGCACTCAGGCGCACATCGATCTCGATCTGATCGGCGCCGTCTTCCAGGGCCTGACGGATAGCCGACAGGCTGTTCTCCGGCGCTACTTCCGAACTACCTCGGTGGGCGATCACCTCGACCTCGTCATTGAGCTCCTGTCGCTCCACCATCAGCCACGCCTGGGAGACGGCGAATACCAGGATGCCGACCTCCACCGCCCAGGCCAGCCGCCCCGGGTGGGCGTCAGCCGGTGGGGGGGCGGGGCGCGGCAGTCGATGGGCGCGGCGCAGGTACAGGCAGGTCGCCAGCAGGGCGTTGAGCACGATCACCGCGAAGGCGACACTGAGCGTCAGCAGGGTTGCGGCGGTGACCACCAGCAGCATGGTCGTGATCACCACCGCGCCGATCTCGGGCAGTGTCGACAAGAGGGGGGCGACCCAGGCGCTGAAGGCGATCGACACCGCCGATGGCAGCACCAGCAGTACCGCCAGCATCGAAAAGATGACCCGAGCAAGTCCCCCCTGGCGGTGCCGGGTCAACTGGTAGCTTCGGCGCATCGCTGCGACAGGCGAGAGACCCTCCAGTACCACGCAGGGCAGCGCCAGCCACCATCGGATGTAGAGTCGCGCCGCCAGCGCGGCCCAGAGTCCGACCAGCGGAAGCAGGGTCGAGGCGTAGAGCCAGAAGGCCGGTGGGCGCACCCGCCGCACATAGTAGGGATCCAGGTGACCGAGCAGGGAATCGTGGACCAGGCTGGCACAGGCGGCGACGAGGGTCAGGGCCAGCAGGTGAATCGACACCTGCAGGCTGGCGAGGCCCAACAGCCTGGGAAGACGATGCAGGCTCTGCCACAGGGCGATCAAGGCCTGGCGCGCGTGGGAGCCCTGGCGCTCCACCGCCACCAGCATCATCCCGGCCTGCTGCAGGTAAAGCAGCGTCAGCAGGATGACGGCAAAGGCGAGGATCCAGCTGAAGCCGAGCGGCGACAGCAGCAGTTCGACCGCATCCACCGTGGTGACCAGGGGGCGGCCAACCCGCGATAGCCAGCCGGCCAGCAGCCAGCCCATGGCCGGCAGCAATGCAGCCGAGGCGAACAGCGTGAACAGTAGATGGTAGGCCAGCAGAGGACGCAGGTGGTCATGCAGGCTGGTGTAGACATCCCTGGCAAGCGTCATGAGTCTAAAGTGTGCCGTTGGACGTGGGTAGCAGGAGCAGGGGGCGCTGCGCGCCGAGGACCCACCGAGTGGGCGATGGCGTCAGTGGTGGGGGTCACAGGACCCCCGACGGTCGGTGGACCAAGGAAGAGCGATGGCCCGTCAATCGAGTTCGAGGCGGGACTCGGCGACCAGAATGCCGTTGTTGTCGGCGTAGACCCATTGGCCCGGTGCGAAGTCGACACCGGCGAAGGCGACGGGAACATCACGCTGGCCTTCGCCGCGCTTCTCGCTCTTGCGTGGGTGGGCGCCGAGGGCCTGGATGCCCAGATCGGTCTCCGCCAGGATGTCCACGTCGCGCACGCAGCCATACATGATCACCCCGGCCCAGCCATTGCCGGCCGCCTGTTCCGCGAGCATGTCGCCGAGCATGGCGCAGCGGGTTGACCCGCCTGCGTCCACCACCAGCACTGCGCCGTCTCCTGGTTCGGCGACCGCCTGCTTGACCAGCGAGTTGTCTTCGAAGCACTTGACCGTTTTCACCGGGCCGAAGAAGGCCTCCTGGCCCCCGTAGTTGACGAAGATCGGGTCGCACACCGCCACCTCTGGGTAGGCGTCGCAGATATCGGGCGTGACAATCTGGGTCATTGGAGCGTCTCCGTGGCTAGTCCTGGCATGATGCCACAGGTGTCGATGTTATCCAGCCCCCGGGGGATGACGGGCTGAGGAGGTCGAGCGTGGGAATGGATTTCGGTGATCTCTGATAAATTGTGCGCGAGTCGTCAAATCGGTCGTTGAAAAGTGGCGTCGTTTCACCGGCTTGTCCACGTTCAGCCCAGAGATGTGATCGATGCCTTGGCGAAACGCCCTGGCAATCCGCCTGATCTTTTTCCACTGAAGGTACGATGATTTGCCTGGCACCCGAGTGCGAGTGCATGTCGTTGGCCTCCGTTCGCTGTTGGTGAGTTGCTCTCATGATTCCGGCATCAGACCGGCGCTGATCTTTCGTGGTGCTGGCGAATCGATAGCGGGCCGGGCCGAGGGTCGGTCGTGCAAGGCCGGTACTATGCAGCGCTGCAAGCCACGGGGGAAGCCGGAGACGCCAGCGCGATAGCGGTGTGGCCAGGCTCGCCCCTCGAATCCAAAGATCCGTTGCGGATAAGGGGATCTTGAGGCCATTGCCGATTTCCGCATAAGCCATCGGCGATGACCAAGTTCGGCCGTCGCAATGCCAGCCGTCCGCATATCTTTGGCCAGGTGAAAGGCGTCACTCGGCCAAGCTCCAGTCGTGCGTTGATCGTGCACGCCGCGGACCCGGCGTCTTTCCTTCTTGGCATCGACACAGGGGATGGCGTCATGGCGAACCAGAGCAGTGATTTCAGGGTGGATGAGGCGGGGCTGGATGACGGCACCCGGGCGGGATCCGTTGCGACCTCGGTAGGGGGCGTCTATGAGCGGCCGCCCGGAGGACAGATCGAGGGCTTTGTCGTCAACGGTGTCGACCTGACCGGTGGCGGCAGCCTCAGCGGTGACTTTGGCACCCTGACGGTGGCGGTGGACGCCCAGGGCAACTATCGCTGGGACTACCAGTTGACCGACAACTCTGACGATCACCGTTCCCAGGGGCGCGGCGACGAGGGCATCAACGATCCGTTCAAGGTGGAAGTGAACGGCGGAAGCCAAGGGGTGCAGACCGACAATCTGCGGATTTTCGTCAAGGATGACGTGCCCGATGCCACCGCCACGGCACCGAGTTCGGTGGCCGAAGGGGAGGTGGCGCGCGGTACCTGGTCGGTCAATGCTGGCGCCGATGGTCTGCGTGAAATGCGCGTCTACGTGTCGGAGGAGATCGGCTTCTACCGTCTGGACACACCCATCGAGTTGTCGGTGGGCACCCTGATCGTGAACTCCGACGGTAGCTGGGAGTTCGAGGCCAGGGACGGGCTCGACCAGACCACCCATCCGGAGCTCGAGTTCACCCTCAGGCCCATCGATAACGATGGGGACCGCGGACGGGCGAAGGTCACGGTAGAGATCACCGACGCCAATGTCCCCACGACGCCAACGAGCGATGATGACCCCTACACCCGGTCTCCCTCGGTGGTGGTCGACGAGGACGGCCTGGCTGGGGGCAACCCCGGAGGCCCTGAGGACGTGGCCGGTGAGGCCACCAGCGCCAGCGCGCGGCTTGGCTATGACTTTGGTGCCGATGGACCTGCCGCCAGCGGGGCCTTCTACTGGACCACGGACGGCCTGCCGACCAATCTGCAGAGCCAGGGCAGCGCCGTCGTCTACGAGGTGTCGGCCGACGGCCTCAGCCTGACCGGCCGTGACGAGGTGAGCGGCGAAGCCGTGTTCACGGTGGTGCGCGCAGATGACTCGGATCTGGTAACGGTGTCCCTGCTGCGCCCGCTGGATCACTTCGCCACCGGCACCGAGGACGACATCGATCTGTCTTTCGGCTACGTGGTGAAGGATGCCGATGGCAGCGAGGCCAAGGGCTATCTGGCGGTCACCGTCGACGACGACACCCCAGTGGTCGTCGACGACTATTCCAGCGCCGGGTCCGGCGAGTCGGTGAACGCGGATGTGCTGGCCAATGACAGCCCGGGCGCAGATCTGGGGCACCTGGTCAGTGCCGAAGTGGTATCGGGCCAGGGGCAGGTGGTGATCAATGACGACCAGACGCTGACCTTCACCCCCGCTGATGATTTCAGCGGCACCGCCCGCATCAAGTACAAGGTGCTGGACTGCGACGGAGACCCGATGGTCGGCCACTGGACCGTCAAGGTCGAGGACACCGATGGCAAGCCGGTGACCAGTGATGTGCATCGCATCGTGCTCGATGAGGATGGATTGCCAGGGGGTAATGCCGGCGGCAATGGCGACGTGGTCGGTGAGCCGATCAGCGCCGTGAGGGACCTCCAGATTGACTTTGGTGCCGATGGACCGGCGGCGGGAGGCGGCTTCGCCTGGAGTGCGGACATCGCGCTGACCGCAGGCCCCCAGAGCCCTACCGACGACAATCCTCGCAGTGATCTCGATGGCCTCACCTCCCAGGGTAGCGAGGTGAGCTTTGAGGTGGTCGATGGGGGGCGCGGCCTGATCGGCCGCAACGAGGCCGGCGAGAGTGTCATTACGGTGAGTCTGGAAGACGGCTCGGACGTGGCTCGCGCCGTTCTGCATCGGCCCATCGATCATCTGCGGCCGTTCAGCGAGGACAATATCTTCCTTGGTCTGTCCTACACGGTCACCGACGCCGACGGTGACACCGCTCAGGGGCAGCTCGAGCTGCTCATCGATGACGACACCGCAGAGACCGAGGATGACAGCTCGGTATCCGACAATGGTGCTGCGGTGACCCTGGACGTGCTGGCCAATGATGCCGTCGGCGCCGATGGTGGCCGCGTGACAGCCGCCAATGTGGTGGGAGACAGCGAGGTTACCGGCTCGGTAGTGCTCAACCAGGATGGCACCCTGACCTTTACCCCCGACCCCGGCCAGAGTGGTGTGGCCACCGTGCGTTACACCCTGACCGACGGCGATGGCGACCCTCGCTTTGCCGAGTGGACGATCATCGTGGACGCCGACGGTACCCCGACGACGCCGAGTGGTGATGACGTGCCCGTGGCAGTGGTCGATGAGGATGGCCTGGCGGGAGGTATCGCGGGGGGTATCGACGATGTCGCGGGTGAAGCGACTCAGGTGGCCGGAGTACTTGGCTACGATGCCGGCACGGATGGCGCCGGCGACTTCCGCTGGTTGGCCCCGAGTCCGAGTGGGCTGACCTCCGGGGGCATGCCGGTCATGTTCTCGGTCAGCGGCGATGGTCGCCAGCTGGTGGGCAGCGCAGGCGGCAGTGTCGTCTTGACGGCGGTACTGACCAATCTGCTCACGGGTGCCTATCAGGTCACCCTGGCCGGTCCGCTGGACCACAGCGACCCTGGCTCCGAGGATGACATTGATCTGACCCTGAACTACGTCGTCAGCGATAGTGACGGCGACGAAGCCCAGGGCAGCTTGAATGTCGTGGTCGACGACGATTCGCCGCTGGCGGCGGACGACGCGGCAAGCGCGAGCGGCGGCGCGCCGGTGGTCATCGAGGTGCTCGACAATGATCAAGCGGGTGCTGATGGGGCAAGCGTGACGGCGGCTGCGGTGCGTGGAGGAGACAGCGTCGGTACGGTAAGCGTGAACACCGACGGATCGCTGACCTTCGTCCCCAACCCGACCTTTGGCGGGCAGGCGGTGATCGATTACACCCTGACCGACAACGATGGGGATAGCGCCGAGGCCGAAGCGACGGTCAGCGTCGAAGGTCCTGCGGACGAACTGGTGGTGGGGGACAACGACGACGATAACGAAGCGACAGGGGCCGGTGGCGACGTGCTGATCGGTGATCGAGGTGGCCTGGAGGCGGTGCTGACGCCGGCCACCAACTACAACATTTCGCTGATTGTCGATACCACCGGCAGCATGGTGGTGCCGTCGGGGACGCCAGGCCTGAGTCGACTCGAGCTGGTTCAGGCGGCGCTCAAGAACCTGTTGACCGACCTGGTGGCCCATGACGGCCAGATCAATCTGCAGATCGTCGATTTCGCCACCAATGCCGTCGATCATATCGTCATCGACCTCAGCAGCGCTGACGATATCGCCAATGTGGTGAGCTTCATCGACGGTTTCAGGGCGGAGGGCGGCACCAATCTGGAAGCCGGCATTCGCACTGCATCTGGGTGGCTGGCGGCGCAGGACGCCGATCCCCAATTCGCCGATTTCGAGGACCTGAGCTTCATCCTGACCGATGGTGGGCCCACACACTACACGGATGATGCCGGACGCACGGTGAGCGCCACAGCGATCGACGCCACCGCCATCAAGGAGGCCGCCGACGCCTATACCGAGCTGGCCGCGCTCAGTAGCGTGCGAGCGGTCGGCATCGGTGACGCGACCAGGGAAGATGTTCTCGAGTTTTTCGACAATACGGATGTGTCGGGCACCGGGGCGCTGTCTTACCAGGGCACCGTGGTCGATGGTGTCAGGCTTGCCAATTTCACGCGCGGTTCGACGGACGCGCTGAGGGTAGAGACCTGGACCAAGGTCTCCGACGCCAACACGGTGGCGGCCCAGTTCGGGGGCAAGTTGCGGATCAGGGACAACGCCAATGACGACCAGGCGGCGGAAGTGGTCAGTACCTCTTTCTTCGTCGATGACGATCCCGATGACCAGCTGTACACCTCGCTGCTGTTTCGCTACAGCACCAGTGTGTTCAGTCAGTCGAACGATTCGATGGGTTATGTGGTCGAGGTGCGGGAAGGTGGCCAATGGCAGGAGTACGCCAGCAGTTCACTGACCTACGCCCCGAACTGGACGACGGTCGATACCGGCTTTCTCGAGACGGGGGAGTATCGTCTCCGGTTCCTGGTCGACAGCGGCAACCGCACCAACGACAGTCTCGATATCGATCAGATCCGACTGGAGCAGCGCCTGCTCGACGATGGAGACATTCTCGAGACCGGGCAGGTGGAGGTGGTCAATACCGCCGAAGAACTGGAAGCGGCCCTGTTTGGCGGAGGCAGCCAGGCCGAGTTGGCCGCGCTGGGCGATGATGTCCTGGCAGGCAACGAGGGAGACGATGTCCTGTTCGGCGATACCGTCAACAGCGATGGACTGTCCTGGGTGGATGGCGACAGTGGCGAGAGTTTCCAGGCGGGAGAACACGATGGCTTGGGTTATCTCGGCCTTGTCGAGTTCCTGAGGTGGGGCGTGAATGGTGGGGCGGAGCCGACGGATCAGCAGATCATCGACTACGTCAGGGACAACGTCGAGACCCTGGCTATCGCGGATCGGTCTGACGGTGGCAACGACAGCCTGTCCGGCGGTGCCGGTGATGACACCCTGATCGGTGGCGGCGGCGGCGACCTGCTGGTCGGCGGTGCCGATGATGATCTGTTGGTCGGTGGTGCCGGGGCCGATGTCTTCGCCTGGGAGTTTGGTGACGCGGGCAGCACAACGGCACCGGCGCAGGATACCGTGGCCGACTTCACCGTCGGTGAGTATGGCGTTGAGGCCGAGGCCGACCGGCTCGATCTTACCGATCTTCTTCAGGGCGCCGACGAGGACAATCTGGCGGACTACCTTCAGGCCAGTCAGGACGGGGACGATACCCTGTTGTCCATCAGCAGCGAAGGCAACCTGGCGGCTGGAGGTGCCAACGCCGATCAGGTCGTTGTGCTTCAGGGCGTGCAGATGGGCGCAGACGGTGACGCCTTCATGCAGAACCTGCTCGACGATGGTCAGTTGAGGGTCGAGTAAAGCAGGCGAGTAAAGCAGGCCAGGGAAGGTGGGGTGGGCGGTCAGCCGCCCACCCAGTGACACGGCCTTTGCTGATAAGGCATGAAAAAGCGCCCCGGGGAGTTGAACGCAACTCGCTCCCCGGGGCGCTTCCTTGTGATTCAAGGCTCGAGTCGGTCTGGCGACAGGCTCGAGCCGTTGACCGTCAGATGATTCAGGCTTCCTGGGCCACCGGAATCACGTTCGAGGCGGCCTTCTGGTACTCCTCGATCTCGTGGAAGTTCATGTAGCGATAGATCTCGCCGGCCATGGCGTCGAACTCGCCCATGTAGCGACGGTACTCATCGACGCTCGGCAGGCGACCTTCCACGGCGGCCACGGCGGCCAGTTCGGCGGAGGCCAGGAAGACGTCGGCGCCATCACCCAGACGGTTGGGGAAGTTGCGGGTGGAGGTGGATACCACCGTGCTCTTGGCGGCGACGCGGGCCTGGTTACCCATGCACAGCGAGCAACCCGGCATTTCCATGCGTGCGCCGGCGCGGCCGTAGATGCCGTAGTAGCCTTCCTCGGTCAGCTGGTGCTGGTCCATCTTGGTCGGCGGGGCGAGCCACAGCTTGGTCTTCAGGCTGCCGGCGGGCTGCTTCTCGAGCAGCTTGCCGGCGGCGCGGAAGTGGCCGATGTTGGTCATGCACGAACCGATGAACACCTCGTCGATGCTCTGACCTGCCACCTCGGACAGCAGACGGGCGTCGTCCGGGTCGTTGGGGGCACACAGCACCGGCTCCTTGAGCTGCTCCAGGTCGATCTCGATGACCTCGGCATACTCGGCGTCGGCGTCGGCGCGCATCAGGCTCGGGTCGGCCAGCCACTCTTCCATGGCCAGGATGCGACGCTCGATGGTGCGCTTGTCACCGTAGCCATTGGCGATCATCCACTTGAGCAGGGTGATGTTCGACTTCAGGTACTCGGAGACAGAGTCTTCGGACAGGGTGATGGTGCAGCCTGCCGCGGAGCGCTCGGCACTGGCATCGGACAGCTCGAAGGCCTGCTCGACGGTAAGATCCTCGAGGCCCTCGATCTCCAGCACGCGACCAGAGAAGGCGTTCTTCTTGCCGGACTTCTCGACGGTCAGAAGCCCCTTCTGGATGGCGTAGTAGGGAATGGCATGGACCAGGTCACGCAGGGTGACACCAGGCTGACGCTTGCCCTTGAAGCGCACCAGGATGGACTCCGGCATGTCCAGCGGCATCACACCGGTGGCAGCGGCGAAGGCCACCAGGCCAGAGCCCGCCGGGAAGGAGATGCCCATCGGGAAACGCGTGTGGGAGTCACCGCCGGTGCCGACGGTGTCCGGCAGCAGCATGCGGTTCAGCCAGGAGTGGATGATGCCGTCGCCCGGGCGCAGCGATACGCCGCCACGGTTCATGATGAAGTCCGGCAGGGTGTGGTGGGTTTCCACGTCCACCGGCTTCGGGTAGGCACTGGTGTGGCAGAACGACTGCATGACCAGATCCGCCTGGAAGCCCAGGCAGGCCAGATCCTTGAGCTCGTCACGGGTCATCGGACCGGTGGTGTCCTGAGAGCCGACGGTGGTCATCTTCGGCTCGCAGTACATGCCGGGACGCACGCCTTCCAGGCCGCAGGCCTTGCCGACCATCTTCTGGGCCAGGGTGAAGCCCTTGCCGGTGTCCTTGGGCTGCTCGGGCAGACGGAAGACGTCGGACTGCTCCAGACCCAGCGCCTTGCGGGCGTTGTCGGTGAGACCGCGACCGATGATCAGCGGGATACGGCCGCCTGCGCGGACCTCGTCGAGGATGACCTGAGTCTTCAGCTCGAAGGTGGAGATCACTTCGTCGGTGTCGTGACGGCAGACCTTGCCTTCATAAGGGTAGACGTCGATGACGTCGCCCATTTCCATCTTCGACACATCCATCTCGACCGGCAGGGCGCCGGCGTCTTCCATGGTGTTGAAGAAGATCGGGGCGATCTTGCCGCCGAAGCAGAAGCCACCGGCGCGCTTGTTGGGCACGTTGGGGATGTCGTCGCCGAAGAACCACAGCACCGAGTTGGTGGCGGACTTGCGCGAGGAACCGGTACCCACCACATCGCCGACGTAGGCCACCGGGAAGCCCTTGGCCTTGACCGCTTCGATTTGCGCCATGGGGCCCTTGGTACCGGGGACTTCGGGCTCGATGCCGTCACGCTCGTTCTTGAGCATGGCGTTGGCATGCAGCGGAATATCCGGACGTGACCAGGCGTCGGGGGCCGGGGAGAGGTCGTCGGTGTTGGTCTCGCCGGGCACCTTGAACACGGTCAGGGTGATCTTGTCGGCCAGTGCCGGCTTGGACAGGAACCATTCGGCGTCGGCCCAGGACTGCATCACGTCCTTGGCCACCTCGTTGCCGGCCTTGGCGCGGTCGGCGACGTCGTGGAAGGCGTCGAACATCAGCAGGGTGTGCTTGAGCTGCTCGCCGGCTTCCTTGGCAAGCTCGGCATCATCGAGCAGTTCGACCAGGGTCGCGATGTTGTAACCACCCTGCATGGTGCCCAGCAGCTTGACGGCATGCACCTTGTCGATGAGCGGAGATTCGGCTTCGCCCTTGGCCAGGGCGGTCAGGAAACCGGCCTTGACGTAGGCGGCCTCGTCCACCCCGGGCGGAACGCGGTTGGTCAGCAGATCGAGGACAGTCTCTTCTTCTCCGGCGGGCGGCGCCTTGAGCAGTTCGACCAGTTCGGCGACCTGTTCGGCGTTCAGCGGCTTGGGGGGAATGCCTTCCTGGGCACGCTCTTCGACATGTTGGCGATAGGCTTCAAGCACGTGGGGGCCCTCATTGGTTTGTGGTGGTCACGCTCGAACGCGTCTCGCTCGAACGTGAGGGACACGCTGTCAACGGTGGCCGGGATTCTAGAATAAACTGTCGACAATGTTAAGAGAGCCCGTCATGACGGGCTTTGAACTTTGGTCGCCGAGGCCGGTTCGTGCCTATTCGACTGGGGTAGGGGTGTGTCCGCTCGAGGCAGGCGTTACCATGTGCCGATTCAATTTTTAGCACGATGAGGTGTCCGACGATGACCCAAGTTGTGGTGTCGCCCTGCGTCGGGCTGTGTTCGACCACGGTGGGCGATAACGTCTGCCGCGGCTGTCAGCGCCATGATCAGGAAATTCTGCGCTGGTTCTCGCTGGATGGCGATGAGCGCGAGAGGCGGATCGGGGAACTGGACGCCCTGCGTATCGAGGTGGCCGCGAATTTCGTCGAGGTGATCGACGAAGACCTGCTGGAGCGCCAGATGCGACGTCATCGCGTGCGTTTTCGTTCGTCCCAGCCGGCGGCGTCACGGGTGATAGAGCTGCTGCGGGTGGGGCGTGATCGTATCGGCGACCTGGCAGCCTACGGTATCGTGCTGCGCCCAGGCGTTCCTGGCCAGCCTCAGCAGTTGTACGCCGCCATCAGCCAGGCCCTTCAGCAGGCCGCCGAAGAACGTCGGACACTTCATCTCGAGTCCGGGCCCGATGGGGCCCAGCAATGGAAACCGCTTTCATGAATGTCACCATCAGCCCCGACCATGACACCTCGCTGCCTGAGGAGCTTCTCGATTTCCTGCCGTGTGCGACGCCGAATGCATGGGTCGAGTGGGCGCTGGAGAATGAAACCCTGTTGTTGATCGATCACGCCCAGTGCGAGAAGAAAGCGGCGTCCACGGCCATGAGTCTGATGTATCGCTACGTGGATCACGTCGACCTGCTGACCAAGATGTCGCAATTGGCCCGTGAAGAACTTCTGCACTTCGAGCAGGTCGTGAAAATCATGCGCGCCAGGGGGATTGAGTACCGCCATCTCAGCGCATCGCGCTATGCTGAAGGACTGAGGGAACTGGTCAGGCGCGATGAGCCGGAGCGTCTGGTGGATGTGCTGATCGTCGGTGCCTTGATCGAGGCGCGCAGTTGTGAACGCTTTGCGCGACTTATTCCACATCTCGACGACGAACTTGCCAAGTTCTACCGAGGTCTGGTTAAGTCGGAAGGACGCCACTTCGAGGACTACATCACACTGGCGAGCCAGCTTTCAGACGCGCCGATAGAAGCGCGCATTGCGGTCTTCAAGGCCCGCGAAGAGCAACTTGTGACGACCCCGGACGTCGCCTTTCGATTTCACAGCGGTGTGCCGGCCTGAGGCCGATAGCACCGCCACGCAGGGACACCATCATGCGGGACGCCCAACACGATGCTTCCCAGATAACGGACCAGGACCACCTGGCACTCTTTGGGCACTTTTCCCTCAACCTGGGAGACGATGTCCTCGTTCAATTCAGCTACGACAAGGTCAAGGCGCTGCTGATCTACCTGCTGCTGCATCAGCAGCCGGTCAACCGCGCGACCCTGGCAGAATTGCTGTGGCCCGACCAGGGGTTGTCCTCCGGTCGCACCAACCTGAGACATGCCCTTCACTGTCTGCGCCAGTCGCTGGGGGATGAGGCCGACAAGGTGTTGACGGTGTCGCGCCAGACCATCGCCTTTCAACTGCCGGCGCAATGGGGGTTCGATGTTCATGACCTGCAGCGGCTGCTGGAGGGTAGTCGTGACATCGACACCCTGGAAGAATTGCTGGGGTTGTATCGAGGCGACCTGGTGGAGGAACTGCAGCTGCCGGCCTGTCCCGACTTCCAGCGTTGGCTGATTCAGGTGCGCAACGAGTGGCGCCAGCGAGTCATTCGCTTCGCTGAAGACGTGCTCGATCAGGAAGGCAGCATCCCCGATGCGCTGTTGCAGGAGCTGGTCAGCCGATTTTCCGGCTACGCCCCCTTTCATGAAAAGCTGGTGCGCCAACTGGCCGAGCAAGGCCAGATGGCGGCGGCGCATGAGCAGTACAACGCCTTCCTGCAGTTGCTGGCGCTGTCCGGGCAACAGCCAGACCCCAGTTTCCTGCAGTTGGCTTGCTATTGGTCCGACGGGCAGCCCGAAAACCCGTCCTTGTCGCCCAAGGGCGCCTTCTCGCGGACCCTGGCGATGGACAGTCCGCCGCTCGGCGAAGAGGAGGTCGAGCACCGGCAGCTGTCGGTCATGGCGATTCGCCTGACACTGGACGGCGACATGGGCAGCCGGGCCGAGACACGGGCCTGTCTGGCATTGCAGATTGAACTGATGCGCTGGCTTGAGAAGCAGTGCCACCATCTGGGTGGCTTCTGGTTGCCCGGTGCCACGGGCGGGCTGGGGCTTGCCTGTTTCGGTACCCATGGGCCGGCGCATCAGCTGGCCGAACTGGTGGCCCTGTACGAACACTGTCGACGTCTGTTGGCGGAAGAGTCGCAGCGACACTGGACCGGTGAAGGGAGCCTGCCCCGCATGACCCTGGCGGCGGGCCTGAACAGCGGCCAGGTGGTCTATCTGCCGTCGCGCCACCTGGTGGATCCGCTGGGTCAGGTGACCCAGCGGGCACTCGACCTGATGAGCGCCGCCGAGGGCAGCGAACTCGTCATTTCTCAGGAGGCCAGCCAGCACATGCCGCCGGCGCTGGACCTGCAACCGAGGTTGTTTTCCCGGTTGGTGGCAAGCGACGGCCGAGTCCGCCTGCGTGCCCTGGTGCTGGGCACCAATGAGGGCGGCCGTGACGCGACGCCACCAAGCCTGGTGGGGCGCGAGAACGCTTTGCGCATGCTGCGCGACGCCCTGGCGCGGGCCGGTATCGGTCTGCGTCAGAGCGTGCTGGTGAAGGGGCCATCGGGGCTTGGCAAGTCGGCACTGCTGGTGGGGTTTCGTCACCTTGAGCAGAGTCGCGACGCCACCATCTGCTGGCAGCCCAACACCCGCATGTCGGTGCAGGAATCCTATGGTGTGGCGCGCCACCTGGTGCGCTGGCATCTGGGGGGCGAGATCGACAGCGAGGGCCTGGCCGCGTTGGTCGAGCGCCTGGGGCTAAGCGAGCTGGATGACGACGATATTCGTTGGCTCGAAGAGGCCATGGGTATTCGCGAACCTCACGAAGTCTCGCTGCTGGCGCAGAGCAGCGAGGCGGTGGAAGCGGTGGTGGCGCTTCTGCATGGGCTGATTCATGAGCTGTCACAGGAACGTCCGCTGGTACTGATGATCGACGACCTGCAGTGGGTCGACGAGCCATCGTTCAAGGTGCTGGCCGGCCTCCAAGCGCGGCTGCCGATCAACTGTCCGCTGTTGTTGATCGCCAGCCATCATGGTCGTGAATCCTTGCCCACCCGACTGCACTGGGATCAGCAGATTGCGCTTGGCAGGCTCGATGCCATGCAGTCATCGCGGCTGTTGACCCAGCTGGCTCGGCGCTATCGGCTGCATCTGTCGCCGCGCCTGCGAGGCCAGATCATCGAGCGCTGCGATGGCGTCCCGCTCTACCTGCAGGAGATCTGTCGTCGTCTCGACATGGACCGGCGGGAAGGGCGTAGCGTCCAGCTCGACGAACTGCCCCACGGCCTGCTTGGCCTGTTGACCAGTCGCATCGATCAACTGGATGGCGATCGCGAAGTGGCGCACATCGCGGCGGTGCTGGGTCGCCACTTCCGCTTCGACTTTCTGGCCGAGTGCAGTGGTTGGGAGCCGGAACGGCTGAGCCGGGCGCTGGAAGAAATGCGTCGACTCGAGATCATCGAGCCGTCCGATGGTGATGTGGGCGCGCGAGAATTTCAGTTCACCCACCAGCTTCTGCATGAGGCAGCCTATCTTTCCTGTCCGCGTGACGTGCGGGTCGACATGCATCGCCGCGTGGTTCAGTTGATCGAAGAACGTTTCCCGGTGTGGATCAGTCGTCATCCCGGTGACTTCGCCATGCACCTGCGGCGCAGCGGTCACTACGCTCGAGGCGCGCGCTACTTCGAGCTTGCCGCCCGGGAGGCGCTCAAGGTCAGTGCCAATCGCACGGCGCTGAAGATGGCCGACGCCGGCCTCGCCAGTCTGCGCCAGGTCGAGCCTCAGGCTGAGCGTGAAATCAGCCTGCTGACGGTGCGTGGTCAGGCCGCTTTCGCTCTGGAGGGGCATGGTTCGCCTACCGCCCACGAGAGCTTCGTCAAGGCACGCGAGCTGCTGGCTGAGTGTACCACCGACCTCGAGGATGAGGACGATCTCGAGCAGGCGTTCCTGGTCAAGTGGGGACTATGGGTTGGCTGCAGTCAGCGCAACGCCCACGCCGACGCCTTTCTGCTGGCCTCGCGGCTGAACGATCTCGCCTTGCGCCTTGAGGACCCGCGCTACCAGCGCCTGGCCGACTACGCCGGGGCAAGCTGTGAGTACTGGGCTGGCAGAATTCGCCAGGCCTATGACCATCTGGAAGAGCTGGATCCGCTGAACAAGCCGATGATGATCGAGTGGTTGCCGTTCTCTGACCACCCGCAGGTGGCGGCTGCCTGCTTCCAGGGATGGGCGCTGTGTCTGCGTGGCGACTACCAGCGGGCGGAACGCCATGTGGAATCGGCCATCCGCCTGGCGGAAGAGATCCATCATCCCGGCAGTCTGGCGATGGCGCTGATGTACGCCTCTGCGTTGTACCGCCAGCTTGGGCATGTCCACGAGGCGGCCAATCGGGCCCAGCGAGCGTATGAGCTCACCGGCAGCTCCGATCTGCACCTATGGCAGGTCGCCTCCCGTGCGGTACTGGGATGGCAGCAGGCGTTGGCGGGGAGTCGTGAAGGCCTGCAGCAGCTTCAGGCGGCCCACGAGGAACTGGCGGAAGTGACCGGCCGGGACCCGAGTCAGCGTCCGAACCTGTGGTACGTGGACGCCTGTCTTGCCATGGGGGAGCTGGAGCAGGCCGAAGACTATCTGGATCAGTGTCTGCTGATGGCCCGAGAGCGCACGACGTTGTTTGTCCCGGAGCTTGCCACCCAGTTGGCGCTGGTACGCCACCGCCTGGGTCGCGACGCCGAAGCGGTACGGACCCTCGCCGAGCAGGCGCGCACCCAGGCGGAGCGGGACGGCAACCTTCATCAATTGCTCGGGGCCCTGGAAGTCTGGCTGACGTGTGTCGATCCCGACGACGATGCGGTTCGAAGCGAGTTTCGCCGCCTGCTGTCCCAGGTCAGCCTGAGCGATGCGCCGGTGTTGATGCGCTGGCGAAGCCTGCTTGATCGTCGGGTATCGCAGACCACCGACGCTTGATGCGCTAGCTACCCATTCACTGACGTCTCAGCGACAGGACGACGCCCGACTGGCTTTGCCAGTCGGGCGTTTCTGTTTGTTTCTCCCAGGCGCCTCGAGCCGTCAGCTCCAGGCGTCCCCAGTCTGTCTGTTCTCGCCGCCAGCGCTCCTGGCAAGGGCCAATTTCGCACCACGCTGTTCCGAAATCAGCATGAAACAGACGAGAAAACGTACAAAAGTGGCAGCAAAAAGCATGGCTTTCTATGGTGACTAGGAAGAAAGCAGTATCTCGGAAGGTGCATTACTTGATCGTAGCGACTATTGGCCATTGGTACAGTGTGTAACGACGTGTAACGTAAGTAGTATTCTTCGTACCAGTTTACTAGCCATTGTCTTACGCCCCGTTACGAAAAACTCGAGGTCCCCGTGCCTGTTACCATCGCTATTGTCAGCTCATTGCAAGGAAACGCCTGGGTCAAACGGCCGAATGGCGACGTCATCGCTCTGGAAGAAGGGGATCGTCTGGAGGTCGGCGATATCGTCATTACGGCGGACGGCACCCTCGTGACGCTGCAGTTTGCGGACGGCAGGCCCGGTGTCACTCTGGTCGATGCGCAGCAGGTTTCGTTGCCCGAGGAGATGGGGCAGGGCGACGCTTCCTCGGTTGAGGTGTTGGATCAGGAGCAGGTCACGGAGCTGTTGCGGCTGCTTGAGTCGGAGGTGCCCGATCTGCTCGAGGCGATAGAGGCGCCTGGCCTGGGGGAAAGTGGCGGTGGCGCGGAAGAGGGCTTCGATTTCGTGCGCCTGTTGCGCATCTCCGAGTCTGTTGATCCCCAGAGCTACTCCTTTGGTGGGGCGGGAGCAGTGGAGTCGCTGGAGCCGGTAGAGAGCGGTGGAACTCCCGTCGCCGACGACGAAGAAGTTTTCCTGGCGGAAGGTGAGCCCGATCTACCGCCGGTCGAAGAGGGAGAGGGCTCCGTTGCGGCCGGAGACAACAGCGTCGTTGAAGGAAGTGGCCAATCTGTCACCGGCAGCGTGACAGTGACGGCTCCTGCCGGTGTGGCGCGTGTTGCTGTCTCGGGCGTCGATGTATCGGGCGCTTCGGCCGCATCGCCGGTTCTGATCGATGGACAGCACGGTACCCTTGCGATCACCGGCTTCGATCCTGATACCGGGACGATCGACTACGTCTATACCGAAGACGGCCAGCCAGCCGACCACTCTGCTGGCGACGACAGCGTGTTTGATCGCTTCGAGGTGGTGGTGACGGACAACCGGGGGGCGCAAGCCAGCGACAGCCTGGACATCAACATCCTCGATACGGTGCCGGTGGCTGAAGATGACGCTGCCCGGGTCGGAGAAGACAGCAGTGCGCCGGTTTCCGGTGACCTGCTGGATAATGATCTCGCCAGGGCCGATGGACTGAGTTTCGAAGGTTTCGACGACACTTCAGCAAAATATGGCACCTTCACCGATCACGGTGATGGCACCTGGAGCTACTCCGTCAATACGGTGAATGCGGCGGTGCAGGCCCTTGATGATGGTGAGCATCTGTTAGAGACCTTCAGCTACACCGTCAAGGACGCCGATGGTGATATCAGCACTGCGACCTTGACCGTGCTGATCGACGGCAGCACGGATGGCGATCCCGATGTGGTGATTCAGGACAGCGATGGTGACGTTACGGCCGGCGACAACAGCGTAGTGGAGGGCAGTGGCGAGACGGTCTCCGGCAAGATGCTGCTGACAGCCAGCGCCGGGATCGGCACTGCGACCATCGCCGGGTCGGATATTACAAAGGCTACCGCCGACAATCCGGTGGTAATAGAAACCGACCAGGGCAAGCTTGAGATCATCGGCTTTGACAATGGTGCCGTTGATTATCGCTATACCGAGAACTCGCAAGGCGCGGATCACAGCGCCGGCGATGACAGTGTTGTCGATCGCTTCGAGGTAGTAGTCACAGACACCGCCGGTGAAAGCCGTTCCGACAGTCTGGACATCAACATCCTCGATACCGAGCCCGAGGCCGTGGCCGACACCACCAGTACCGGCGAAGACACCCCGGTCACCTACAACGTGCTGAATAATGACGACGGCACCAGCGACACCCAGGGTGCCGATGGTGCCTCCCTGACCACCGCCACTCTGCGCAATCCGAGCCAGGGCAGCGTGAGCTTTACCAGCGATGGCAATGTCACCTTCACCCCGGCGGCGGGCTTCGAAGGTAAGGCGGTGATCGACTACACCCTCACCGATGGCGACGGTGATACCGCGTCCTCGACGCTGACCGTGACGGTGGCGGCCGACTCCACACCGACCATCGACCCGAGCGGCCCGGACGGCGATCCGACGACCGCCGATGGCGCCTACAGCGTGCAGGAAGCAGGACTGGATGGCGGTGCAGGTCAGTCCCCGGGCAGTAACGCCGCCAGCAACAGCGAGACCACCGACGGCCAGTTCAAGAGCAGCACCGGCAACGATGACCTGGTGCGCTACGAGGTGAAGAACAGCGACGGCGACTGGGTCCCGATCAATACCGATGGCACCACGGTCACCGGCGATTACGGCAGCCTGACGGTGAACACCGACGGCAACTGGTCGTACACCCTGACAAGCAGCGCGAGTCAGGACGACAAGGACAAAACGGGTCTGGACGATAGCCTGGCCGAGACCTTCGGTGTGCGGGTGGTGGACAGCGATGGCGATACCTCCGCCCCGGCCGACCTCACTATCGCCATCGGTGACGATGGCCCGAGTGCGGTGGCCGACACTACCAGCACCGGCGAAGACACCCCGGTCAGCTACAACGTGCTGAATAATGACGACGGCACCAGCGACACCCAGGGTGCCGATGGTGCCTCCCTGACCACCGCCACTCTGCGCAATCCGAGCCAGGGCAGCGTGAGCTTTACCAGCGATGGCAATGTCACCTTCACCCCGGCGGCGGGCTTCGAAGGTAAGGCGGTCATCGACTACACCCTCACCGATGGCGACGGTGATACCGCGTCCTCGACCCTGACCGTGACGGTGGCGGCGGACTCCACACCGACCATCGACCCGAGTGGCCCGGACGGCGATCCGGCGACCGCCGATGGCGCCTACAGCGTGAAGGAAGCAGGGCTTGATGGCGGTGCAGGTCAGTCCCCGGGCAGTAACGCCGCCAGCAACAGCGAGACCACCGACGGCCAGTTCAAGAGTAGCACCGGCAACGATGACCTGGTGCGCTACGAGGTGAAGGACAAGGACGGCGACTGGGTCCCGATCACCGCCGATGGCACCACGGTCAGCGGTGATTACGGCACCCTGACGGTGAACACCGACGGCAGCTGGTCGTACACCCTGACAAGCAGCGCGAGTCAGGACGACAAGGACAAAACGGGTCTGGACGATAGCGTGCCGGAGACCTTCGGTGTGCGGGTGG
>NZ_JAHVJM010000008.1:0-192374 GCF_019801245.1 Halomonas sp. DP1Y21-3 | reverse complement strand
CGCCACCAGGCCGGTGATAAAGGCCAGCGGCAGGCCGGTGACCAGCAGCGCGAAGATGGCGCCGACCAGCAGCAGGGTTCCGTCTGCGATGCTCATCAGTCAGCGCCTCCTTCGGGTGCGTCGGGGGCGGGCTTGCCCTTGATCGACTGGATCAGGTGAATCAGCGCCTGGACGCACATGATCGCCACCGCGGCGAGGATCATGCCCTTGACCAGGGCGGGGAACGGCGGGTTCCAGGAGGTGCCGGAGCGCTCCAGTTGCCACTCGCCGAGGGGGTTGTGGGAGGCGCCATAGAACATCACCCAGGCGGCGTAGGTCATGCCCAGGCAGAAGCCGAAGGTGACCAGGTCATTGAAGCGATCGAGCCACAGCCGGAACCTCGGGCCCACGGCGTCGTAGAGCACCTTGACCCGGATATGGCGGTTGGAGGCCAGCGCGGCCGGGCCGCCGAGACAGAAGCTGACCGCCACCAGCATGACCACGGTCTCGTGGACCCAGGAGGTGGGCGCGCCGAAGCCATAGCGCATGATCACCTCATAGACGCTGATGGCCATGGCGATGAACACCAGCCAGGCGGCGAACTGGGCCACCCGAACCACGCCACGGTCGAACCGACTGCGCACCACATCGGGGGCACGCTCGGGCGTCTTGTCCATTGACGGATCGGGTGATGGGTCGGGCCCAGGCCCTGCACGTGTCTCGTCACTCATGAGACATCCTCGACATTGATGTATCGCGACGCCCGTGATCTATCGCCCCAACGGGCGCGGACATCGCAAGATGAAAAGGAGGGGGCGGTGCCTCGGCACCGCCCCGGGTTCCACTGGCGCACGCCAGCGAGGATTACAGCAGGTTGTGGTTCTCGAGGTAGGCCACCACGGACTCGTAGAATTCCTGGGTGATCTCGTTCTTCTCGGCCCAGTTCTCCCACTCCTGCTTGGCGATATTGCGGAACGCCACGCGCTCCTCCTGCGGCAGGTCGATGATCTCGATATCCGGGTTCTGGCGAGCCTCGCGCACGGCTTCCATGTCGCGGGTCTTGAGCTCGGCCACCATCTCGTAGGCCAGGGCGTCGACCGAGGTCTCGAGGATGCCCTTCAGGTCATCGGAGAGGCTGTCCCAGACGTCCTTGTTGAGCGACACCGCCACCATCGGCAGCGAGTGGAAGCCCGGGTACAGCGGGTACGGCGCGAACTCGTGCAGCCCCTGGGCCTGGTTGGTGGCGAACACGGTGTAGTCGGCAGCGTCGATGACGCCCTTCTCGAGGCCGGTATAGACCTCGGAGCCCGGAAGGTTGACCGGAGTCGCGCCGGCGGCCTCGAAGATGTTGTAGACCATGCCCTCGGGTGCACGCAGCTTGAGGCCCTGCATGTCGTCGATGGAGCGCACCGGCTTGGTCGACGGCAGCGACTCGAGGCCAGTGGCGGCGGCGCCGATCAGGTGGACGCCGTAAGGTTCGACCAGCTTGTTGTAGAGCTCTTCGCCACCGGCGTTGTTCATGTAGTCGAGGAAGTCGTAGGGATCGCTCCAGGCGCCTACCAGGTTGCCGATCATGCCGAAGGCCGGGTTCTGGCCGGTGAAGTAGCTCGGGTCGGTCAGGTGGCCCTGAAGAATGCCGGACTGCACGGCCTGCAGGGTCTGGTTGGCCTGGACCACGGCGTTGACCGGCAGGATCTCGATGGAGATGCGGCCGTTGGACATGGTCTCGACGTTGTCGGCCCAGGCCTTCTTCATCTCGAACTGCGGCTCACCCGCAGTCTCGGAGGTCTGGAAGGTCCACTCGTACTCGGCCGCCTGGGCAGAGGTCGCCGTTGCCGCGAGGATCGCCGCGCCCAACGTCGTGAGCGCGGAACCAGAGAACTTGAGCTTGGTGCTTGCCATCATGGGAATCTCATCCTTCTTGTTGGCGAGTTGCAGGGAATTCGGGAGCGTCGAAGGTGGTCTCGATCGTGGCGGGCGACCTTGTCACCCCTTCGAGACCCAGGTCCTGCCCGGTGCGCTCCAGTACCGCGAGAGCCGCTCGGGCGGCTTCCTGCGGCTGGCGAAGCCGGATCGCCTCCATCACCCGGCGGTGACGATCCATGCTGTCGTTGAGCCTGTCGGCGCTGTGGTTGGAGCGTTCAACCAGCAGCGCGATGGCGGGTTTGAGAACGTGGCTGATCTGGGCCCACACCAGATTGTGCGATGCGGTAAAGATCGCCTCGTGAAAGGCCACGTCATACTCGTCGTGGCTCTTGCCATCAAAGCGTAGATCATCGTTGGCCAGCGCTTCGATCATGCCTTCATAGGCCGTCTCGATGGCCAGCAGGTCGGCGGCGGTGGCGTGCTCGGCGGCGAGACGGGCGACAAAGGGCTCCACCGCCACGCGAAAGGCGAAGACTTCGCGCTGGATCACCGGATTGGGATGGGCAAAGCGCGCCAGCCAGCCACTGACCCTGGGGTCCAGCAGGTGCCAGCCCTCCAGCGGTTGTACCCGAGATCCCTGGCCCGAGATTCGCGTGATCATGCCCGCCGCCACCAGCACCTGCAGCGCACTGCGCACGGTGGAGCGACTGACTTCGAAGCGCTCGCACAGATCCACTTCCCTGGGCAGGAAGTCCCCCGGCGCATACTCACCGGCGAAGATCGCCTCGGCCAGGGCATCGGCGATGTCCGGGCGCGCGCGACGCGTGGAAGTGGAACTTGCCGACATGGAGCAATCCATACAGGGAACGAGAGAAATCGGACATGTAGCGCCGTGTGTCGGACGGTGCTACAGGCTATGTCCGACATAGCTTGACGAAAACGTGTTTCAAACGCCTTTAGACTTTAGTCATGATTGGGTAGCGCCCTGCCGCCACGCCCTGTCCATGGCGCTCCTCGGGGAACCTCGCTGATTCGGCACAGTCGTAGTGAATAGACCTCGGACCCAGGAAGACAATCGCCCCCTTTACGAAACAGACCGACTGGTCTATTGTGGCGACCGTACACCTATCGATGATCACGGAGCGAGGCGTGAATCCGAGTGATCCTCGGCCACGCTTCGCCCTCTCCGGAGCGACAGCCAATCGACTTCCGGTTCATCACGCAAAGGAGGCATGATGCAGTCGAACTACTACACCATCAGCGAGTATCCCACCGGCACCCCCAGCCAGGACGTCTTCAAGCTCAAGCAGCAGGACCTGCCGGCGCTGGCTGACGGTGAAGTGCGCATCCGCAATCGCTGGCTGTCGGTGGACCCCTACATGCGTGGACGCATGAGCGGTGTCACCACCTATATCGAACCCTTCGAGCTCGAGGCACCGCTGGAAGGAGCCGCCGTCGGCGAGGTCATCGAATCCCGTGACGATCGTTTCAAGGTGGGTGACAAGGTCAGCCACATGGGTGGCTGGCGAGACGTGGCCCAGCTGCCCGCCGACGGCGTGACCGCCCTGCCCGATCTGGACGTGCCGGAACAGGCCTACCTGGGCGTGCTGGGCATGCCGGGGATGACCGCCTGGACCGGCCTGAATGCCATCGCCGAGATGCAGCAGGGTGACAATGTGCTGGTCAGCGCCGCCAGCGGCGCGGTGGGCTCTCTGGCGGTACAGCTGGCGAAGGCCAAGGGTGGTGTTGTGGTCGGCCTGGCCGGCAGCCAGAAGAAGCGCGACTGGCTCGAGTCCCAGGGCGTGATCGCGGTGGACTACCGCGACAAGGACGCCGCCACCCTCAGCGAGGATCTGGCCAAGGCCTGCCCGGACGGTTTCAATGTCTACTACGAGAACGTCGGCGGTGTCTGCCTGGAAGCCGCGCTGAACAACCTCAGGGTCGGCGCCCGCATCGCCGTGTGCGGCATGATTTCCCGCTACAACGATGAAGGCCCGGCACCGGGACCGGCCAACCTGGCGATGATCCTGATTCGCCGAGCGCGTATGCAGGGCTTTATCGTGTTCGAGCACTGGGACAACTACCCGGCCTTTCTCAAGGACGTCGGCCCCAAGGTCGCGGCCGGCGAGATCGACTACCAGGAGACCGTGCGCGAGGGCCTCGAGGCCACGCCGGAAGCCTTCCTCGATCTGTTCAAGGGGGCCAACACCGGCAAGATGCTGGTGCGCCTGGGCTGATTGCTGATTGCCCTTGCTGGACGATTGACCCAGACACCGCCTACGGGCGGTGTCTGTGGTTCAGCACTGCTCGAATGACAGCCGCGCCATCAACGGCCACGGCTGGCAATCATCACGCCGGACACCACCATCAGCATGCCCACCGCCGTGACCCCGCCGATCGTCTCGTCCAGCGCCCACCAGGCCAGCGCCGTGGCGGCCACCGGGGTGAGCGAGCCCAGCGCCGAGGTCGCCTCGGCCCCCAGCCGTCGAATCGCCACGCCCATCAGCAGGCCAGACCCCAGCCCCACCAGGATGCCCTGCACCACCAACTGCACCAGCCACTCCTTCGTGGGCACCAGATGCAGGGACAGCCCCCCCGCCCCGCTCGCCTCGAGCCCGATCACCGTCAGCACAATGACCAGTCCACTGGGCACGGTGACCACCGCCGTGGCCTCGAGCGCCGACAGACCGCTCTGACGCACGCTGAGGGTGAACACCGCCCACATCACGCTGGACAGCAGGAACATGCCCTGCCCCAGCAGCAGGCTCTGCGAGCCCTGTCCCCCGGACGCCAGCAGGCAGACGACGCCGAGTCCGATGGCGACCAGGCCGGCGGCACGCCCCCGCGACAACGGCTGAGCGAAGACCCATACCGCCAGGGTGCTGACGAACAGCGGCGCCGCCCCGGGGATCAGGGTGCTGCCGTGGGCCACCGGGGCCAGCCCCATGCCCACCGCCCCCAGCAGGAAGAAGGGTATGCCGGCGCCTGCCATCATGCCGACCAGCCACACCGGGTTGACCGCCAGCAGACGCTGGCGCCGACGCAGCGCCAACGGCAGCAGCGCCAGACCAGGCACGGCGTAGCGAAACAGGGTCAGGTCGAGCGTTCCCAGTGGTGACAGCGCCCCTTGGCGCAGCGACAGGAAGTAGCACGACCAGATCAGCACCGCCCCCAGCGCAGCGGCGACCCCCAACAGGGCGCGCCGGGGAGAGGCGACAAGCGGTGCCACCTGGGTCAGTGAAGATGACATGACAGGACTCCGTGAGGTTCGGCGGGTGCCTGAACGAGCACCCTGCTGACCCTCAGTCTGCCGCCAACGGTCGGGCAAATGCAGGCAAAGACTCCGACGCGCTGGACCCATATTGGCAGGGCATGCCAATATTTCGCCTAAACCCGCCTGATTGAGCCAATCCGTTGAAAAAACTGGACCGTATCGATCGCCATCTGCTCGCCCTGCTCCAGCAGGACGCGCGACTCACCAGCCACCAACTGGCCGAGCGGGTGGGGCTGTCGCCGTCACCCTGCGCCAGGCGCATACGCCGGCTGGAGCAACAGCGGCTGATCCAGCGCTACCGCGCCGAGCTGGACCGCGAACGCCTGGGGCTGGGGCTGACGGTGTTCGTCCACGTCAAGCTCAGCCGCCACCAGGACGCCCTGGTGGAAGCCTTCGAAGCCGCCGTGGCAGACATGCCCGAAGTCATCGAGTGCCACACCGTGTCCGGTGCCTTCGACTATCTGCTGCAGATCGTCAGCGCCGACCTGAAAGGCTACGAGCGCTGGGTGCGACAGCTGCAGACCCTGCCCATGGTCAATACCGTGGATTCGAGCTTTGCCATCCGTGCCGTCAAGCGCGCCGGCGCCCTGAATCTGCGCAACGCCCGTCCAACTGACAACGATTCGTAAGGCTCCACACGAGGATCCGCTGCACAGCCCCACCAGGCAGACGTCGCCTCAGCCGGTGATCACGGCTGACGCAGCTTCGCCAGCATCGAGCCTAGCTGACGTCGGCGCTTCACTTCGGCGTCATCAATCGTCAAGCTAGGGTCGATCCCATTGCCGTCCGGGCCCACGTACCGCCACCCAGGAGAGTTGCATGCCGACCCCGCCCGCTCCCCCACGCCTGACCCTGGAGGTCTTCAGCGATCTGCGCTGCCCGTTCTGCTACCTGGAGTTGCCCGAACTGGAGGCGCTGGAAGACAGGTTCGGTCATGACATCCGCGTCGTCTGGCGCCCCTTCGAGCTGCGCCCCGAGCCGGAACCTGCCCTCGATCCCCACTGCGACTACCTGAACGAACTGTGGCGAGACGCGGTGCTGCCGATGGCTCAGGAGCGAGGTCTGAGCATGCGCCAGCCGAACATCCAACCACGCTCGCGTCTGGCGCTGGAAACGCTGGCCTGGGCCGAGCGCCGCTATCGCGACACCCCGTCAGCCAGCCAGGTCGCTGCGCTGCGAAAGGCCCTGTTCAGCGGCTTCTTCGAAGATAGCCTGGACCTGTCGGATCCCCGCGCCCTGGCCGAGATCGCCAATCAACTGGGGCTGGACGGCGCGGCACTCGAAGCGAGTCTTGCCGCCGGTGAAAACCGCGAGGCGGTACAAGCTTCCCGCGAGGAAGGTCAGGCGCAGGGGGTTCACGGTGTTCCGGCGCTGCGCTTTCTGGTCGACGGCGAACACGCCGGCATCCTGTCCGGCGCCCAACCCAGGCGCCAGCTCTTTCTTGCGGTGGAACGCCTGCAGGATGCCCTGCGCCAGCATGAGGGCAAAAGGACGTCATGAGTGACCGCACACGTCCGGTGGTGGTGATCGGTGGCACCGGCCTTGTCGGTGCTGCCGTGGTGCGCGAGCTCTACTTCGCGGGCCATGCGGTCCGCGTGGTGGCCCGCCACCCGAGACTTCCGGAAGAGGTGGAAGACGGCGATCCGGTCGAGGCGATCCAGGCGGATATCGAGGATCCGGAGAGCCTCAAGGCGGCCCTTGAGGGGGCCAGCGCGGTGATCAACGCGGTCAGCCTCTACCGCGAGAGTGGCAAGCGCAGCTTCGAGCAGGTGCATGTCGAGGGCGCCGCCAGGCTGGCGCGGCTCGCCCGGGAGGCGGGCATCGATCGCTATGTGCTGCTGTCCGGCATCGGCGCCCGGCTCGATTCGCCCTCGCCCTACGTGCGCGCCAGGGCGAGAGGCGAACAGGCGGTGATGGGCGAGATACCTCGCGCGGTCATCGTTCGCCCCAGCGCCCTCTATGGCCAGCAGTCAGGCCTGGTGGCGACCCTGGCAAGGCTGGTGAAGATGCCGCTGGTGCCGCTGTTTGGCGCCGGAGAGATGCGCCTGCAACCACTCCACGTGGGTGATCTGGCCAGCGCCCTGGCACGCCTGGCCACCCGGGCGAGCCTGCCCAGGGCGCTTTACGAACTGGGCGGGCCCGACCCGCTGCGCTACCGCGATCTGGTCACCCAGGTGGCGCGACACCTCGGCAGAGAGCCCAGGTTCATCAAGGTCCCCCTGCCCCTGTGGCGCGCCCTGGCACTGGCCCTTTCGCCCTTGCCCTCGCCGCCGCTGACCCGCGATACCCTGTGGCTGATCAGCGAAGACAATCTGGTCGCCAACGGCGTCGGCAGCTTCGCCGACCTGGGCCTCAATCCGCGCAGCCTGCGCGACAGCCTGCCGCACTGCCTGCCAACGCAGGCGGGCTGAGTCCGACGGACGGGCCTCGATGGCCCCCGGCCCTATGCCGCCGGGGCTTGGCGTTAGATAACCGCTTCAGGCGTCGCCCATGTTCGCCATCAGGCTCGGCTGCACCACCTCGATCCAGTAGCCGTCCGGGTCCTTGACGAAGACCACGTCCTTCAGCTTGCCCTGCTCGGGGCGCTTGATGAACTCGACGTCGTTTTCATCGAACCAGGCCACCGCCGCGTGCAGATCCGGCACCGCAAAGCAGATATGACCAAAGCCCTGGGGCTCGGCGTTGCCGTCGTGGTAGATCCGCCCTTCCTGCTCCTCGCTGCCCCAGTTGTGGGTAAACTCGAGCAGTCCGCGCTGCTGAAAGGTCCAGGTGGAGCGGGCGGCGGCGTCCTCGGGAACCTGATCATCCGCCTCGAGGTTGGCGAGAAAGTACAGCGAGAACTGCATTTCCTCGAAGTCCAGGCGCCTCAGAACGCTCATGCCGAAGACCCGTGAATAGAACGCCAGGGACACCTCGGGATCCTTGACCCTCAGCATGCTGTGATTGAGGCGAAAACCGCGCGTGGCCTCGGGGGCCGGCTCCACGCCGGGGTGCTGTTCGCCTTGGAAATTGTCGTGCATCTCGGTCTCCTTGGATGAGGGGTCGATTGTCGTTCAGGTGGCGTCAGATCGCCTGCTCGGCCATCTGCTGCGCGATATATTCTGCCTGACGCAGGGCCAGCGAGACGATGGTCAGGGTCGGGTTTTCCGACGCCGAGGTGGTGAACTGACTGCCATCGGAGATGAACAGGTTCGCCACCTCGTGGGTCTGGCCGTAGCCGTTGCAGACGCCGTCCTCGGGGCGCTCGCTCATGCGGCAGGTACCCAGGTTGTGGGTCGAGGGATAGGGCGGCACCTCGTAGACATCCCGCGCCCCCACCGATTCGTACAGCGCCTTGCCCTGCTGATACCCGTGCTGCCTCATGGCCACGTCGTTGGGGTGATCGTCGTAGTGCACGTTGGCCACCGGCAGGCCGAAACGATCGGTCACCTCCGGGTTCAGGGTGATGCGGTTGCTGGCCTGGGGCAGATCCTCCCCCACCAGCCACATCCCGGCCATATGATCATACTGGTCCATCGCGCCGGCGAAACGCTCGCCCCAGGCGCCGGGGTCGAGGAAGGCAGCCATGAACGGCAGCCCCAGCGACAGCGTCTCCATCTCGTAGCCGCCGACAAAGCCCCGCGACGGATCATGGCGCGCCTCATCGGAGATGATGCCGGCCATGGTGGTGCCGCGATACATGTGCACCGGTTCATCGAAGGTGGCGTAGACCGAACCCGTCATATGGCGCATGTAGTAGCGCCCGACCTTGTCCGCGCCATTGGCAAGCCCCTTGGGGAAACGACTGCTCGTGGAATTCAACAACAGCCGCGGCGTCTCGATGGAATTGCCGGCCACCGCCACCACCCGGGCCTTCTGTCGCTGTTCGCGGCCCTCGCTATCAAAGTAGACCACCGCCTTGGCACGACCCTCGTCGTCATGCTCGATACGCGCCACATGCGACTCGGGCCGCAACTCCAGGTGTCCCGTGGCGATGCCTCTGGGCAGCTCGGTATAGAGCGTCGACCACTTGGCCTGGGTCTTGCAGCCCTGGAAGCAGAAGCCGCGCTGCTGGCAGGGCGCCCGGCCATCGCGGATCTCGCTGTTGATGGCCATATGGCCGGTGTTGCAGGAATAGCCGAGCTTCTGCGCCCCGGCGTACATCACCTTGAAATTGTTGTTGCCCGGCAGCCCCTTGTTGTCGTGGGTGCGGGTCACCCCCATGCGCGCCTCGGCACGATCGTACCAGGGTGCCAGTTCCTCGTAGGACAGCGGCCAGTCGAGCAGGTCAGCGCCGTCCACCGCGCCATAGTGACTCAGGGCCTCGAACTCGTGGGGCTGGATGCGTAGGCTGGCACCGGCCCAGTGCACCGTGGTGCCGCCCACCGACTTGACGATCCAGGCCGGCAGATTGGGAAAGTCCCGTGCCAGCCGCCAGCTTCCCGAGGTGGTCCTCGGGTCCAGCCAAGAAAGCTGGTTGAAGGCGCCCCACTCGTCGGCCAGAAAGTCCGAGGTGGTGTGCAGCTTGCCCGCTTCCAGTACCACCACGTCGATGCCCTGCTGGGCCAGTTCGTTCGCCAGGGTGCCTCCACCGGCCCCCGAGCCGATCACTACCACCACACTGTCATCGTCCAGCGCAAAGGTCTTCTGACTGTCGGTCATGGCCATGACGACGCCTCCTCATTGGTCCGTACTGTTCGTTGTTGTCTGTTGTTGTCCGTGGCTGTCGCCAGCGGTCATCGACGCTCGCCTCACCCGGCGCCGATGGGACGGTCAGCCCGGGACTTCGTGGGGCAGGTAGCCGCCCTCGGGCCGGGGCGGATCCGGCAGCCAGTCCAGATCATTGAAGCCCTTGGTCAGGTAGCCGGGATTGCCCGCCTCACCCTCGTAGCCGAAGTGGGCGTAGGCCAGATCGTTGTCATAGAGCGAGACCACGGCGTCACCGCGTACCAGTTCGAAGAATGGCGAGCCGGCCCGAGCTTCCAGCAAGGTCAGACGTTCGCTCGACGTCAGCGATAGCCAGTCCCCCCCCGCCTCGCGATCGAGTGCATCGATACCTTCAGCCACCAGCGCCGCGACCTGGGGATCGGCGGCCTTGGTGTCCAGACTCTTGACCACCAGGGCGTAGACCGCGTCTTCAAGGTCTGGGTGAGGGAAGATGTGACGCGTCATCGCCAGCAGCACCTGGCCCTGGCGACTGGTCAGGGTTTCAAGGGACATGGCCCAGCTACGACTGGGCGCCAGCAGGGCGATGGGACCGGAGGCCATCGCCAGTGTGCCCATCAGCACACCACCGCTGGCCTTGAGAAAGACACGACGAGAAAAAGCGCTACCCTTCATAGCAGGACTCCTTGCCCCAGGCCTTAGAATTCAGATTCGACAGGCGCCACATGCGACACTGCGTCTCTCCAAAGCCTATGTCGCCTCCGCCTACGGCGGGTAACACTGGGGTACTACGTCGACCATGGTCTAATGCTCCTTGACGCAAGAGCCAGGCAGGGTCAGAAGACGGCATCATCGATAACGACCGGACGCCAGCGAGAGGACCACGCCATGTGCCATATGTACGCCTCCACCGACCCTGCCAAGTACGAGTGCACCACCCGTTCCATCCGCCTGCAGGGCTCGGTGACCAGCGTCAGACTGGAAAACGAGTTCTGGGATATCCTCAACGAGATCGCCGCCGGCCAGAACCTGACCACGGTTCAGTTCATCAGCGAGCTGCATCAGGAGGTGATCGAGATCCGTGGTGAGGTGCCTAACCTGGCATCGCTGTTGCGGGTGGCCTGCGCCATCCACCAGCAGAATGCCATCCAGGGGAATGCCGCCCAACAGAATGCCGCCCAACCCGCTGTCGAGCGCCTGTCTCGGGCATCGCTGGGCATAAACTGAAACGGCGCCGGGTAAAGGGGCTCACCGACACCTCGTTCGGCCTCACATGTCTGGCCTGAGGTGCCATTGAGAACAGCACCCTTCTTGATGCGACTAAAGTCTATATCTTTTTTCTCGAAAACTACGCCTTATCTCAATCTTTTCTCTACGCTCCTTGTCATACGCGGCAATTCGTGAAGAATGGCCTCCGCATTCCTACCCAATGGACAATTTGACATGGATTCCATCGCCACCTGGTTCAACGATGCCGTCTCCGTCGGCAACGGCCTGATCTGGGGTAAACTGCTCGTTTACCTGTTGATCGGCGCCGGTCTCTACTTCACCGTCATGACCCGCGGCATCCAGTTCCGCTTCTTCGGCCATATGTTCGCCCTGCTCAAGGGATCCCGTGATGGCGGCGAGGGCATTTCCTCCTTCCAGGCCCTGTCCACCAGCCTGGCGGCCCGCGTGGGTACCGGCAATCTGGCGGGTGTCGCCGTGGCCATCTATCTGGGCGGCCCCGGCGCCATCTTCTGGATGTGGATGACCGCGCTGGTCGGCATGGCCACCAGCTTCGTCGAGTCCACCCTGGCCCAGGCCTACAAGGTCGACCACGGCGACAAGACCTTCCGCGGCGGCCCGGCCCGCTACATCGAGCGCGGGCTCGGTCAGCGCTGGATGGCCATCGCCTTCTCGATCTGTCTGATCATCGCCTTCGGCCTCGCCTTCAACAGCGTCCAGGCCAACTCCATCGCCCAGGCCATGGAGCAGGCATTCAACATCCCGACCTGGATCGTCGGCATCGCCCTGCTGGTGGGGGTTACCCCGATCATCTTCGGCGGCCTGCGCTCCATCGCCAAGGTGGCGGAGCTGATCGTGCCGCTGATGGCACTGCTCTACCTGATCCTCGCTCTGGTGGTGGTGGCGCTGAATATCGATGAGCTGCCGAGCGCCATCGCGTTGATCTTCAACAGTGCCTTTGGCCTTGAAGAAGCCGCCGGCGGTGCCGTCGGCTACGCCGTGGCCCAGGCCATGATGCAGGGCATCAAGCGCGGCCTGTTCTCCAACGAGGCCGGCATGGGTTCCGCCCCCAACGTGGCCGCCACCGCCAGCACCCGACCGAACCATCCGGCGGCCCAGGGCTTTATCCAGATGCTCGGCGTGTTCTTCGACACCCTGGTGATCTGTACCGCCACCGCCGCGGTGATCATCCTGTCGGAGCCGGCGCTGCAGAGCGGCGACGCACCCAACGGCATCCAGCTGACCCAGGTCGCGCTGTCCGAGCACGTCGGTGACTGGGGCGGCATGTTCGTGGCCATCGCCATTCTGCTGTTCGCCTTCACCTCGCTGATCGCCAACTACTCCTACGGTGAATCCAACATCGAGTACCTGGCGGGCTCGCGTCGCTCTGCGGGCGCGGTGTTCATCTATCGCCTGGCGGTGCTGGCGATGATCATGATCGGCTCGATCGCCCAGCTCGGCACCATCTGGAACTTCGCCGACCTGTCCATGGGCATGATGGCACTGATCAACCTGACCGCCATCCTGCTGCTCTCGCCGCTGGCCTTCGCCCTGTTCCGCGACTACGAGCGTCAGCTCAAGGCCGGCCAGGAGCCGACCTTCAACCCGGACGAGTTCCCCAAGCTCAAGGGCAAGGTGGACCCGAGCGCCTGGCCGAGCCTGAGCAACAAGGCCTCGCAGGCCTCCTCCTCTGAGGCGCCCAAGGGCAGCGGAAAGGACGCCTGACCAGGGGTTGAACAAGCAGGACAGCAGGGGCCGCTCAAGCCCCAGCGCCAACAACGCCACGGCCAATGCCGTGGCGTTGTCGTTTCCGACGGCCGGACACGGGCCGTCTCGTCAGGCCAGGCACCGTCGCACCCCGATCGTCCCTACGCCCTGGGCAGTGGCGCGTCCTCCTCGTCCAGGGCACCGTCGAGAAAGTCGAGCAGTGCCCGTACCGACGGCAACTGTCCGCGGCGGCTGGGGTAGACCGCGTGGATCAGTCCGGCCCGAGGCTCCCAGCCCGGCACCACGTCCACCAGGCGCCCGGCGCACAGATCGGCGCCCGCGGCCACCAACGGCAAGCGTGCCACCCCCTGGCCATCGAGCACCGCCCGGTGCAAGAGCCCCACGTCGTCGGTCACCAGCCGAGGCCGATGCTCGATGATTCGCTCCTCGCCGCCGGGACCGTCCAGGCGCCAGCGATGGCGCCGGTCCGGTTCCTCGAAGTCGAGACTGGGCCAATCGCTCAAGGCTTGTGGCGCTTCCGGCATCCCCAGGCGCGCCACCAGATCCGGTGATGCCAGCAGCCGCTGGGGGCTGCGCGACAGCCTGCGCATCACCAGTTCGCTGTCTTCCAGCGGCGGATAGCGTACCCGGATCGCCAGGTCGAAGCCTTCTCGCACCACGTCGACGCGGCGACTGGTCGCCACCACGTCCAGGTCGATGCGGGGGCAGCGACGCAGGAACTCGGAAAACAGCGGCGTGAACAAGGTGGCGAGAAGGCTCGGCGGACAGCTCAGGCGAATGCGCCCGCGCGGTTCGGCCTGGTGGCGCTCGACCACCTCCACCGCCGCCTCGGCCTGCCACAGCATGGCCTGGCAGTGCTGATAGAAGGCCTGGCCCAGTTCCGTGACCACAAACTGACGGGTGGAACGCTGAATCAGGCGGGTATCGAGGCGTGCCTCCAGCGCCGCGATACGTCGGCTGAGCCGTGACTTGGGCAGCCCCAGGGCGCGGCCCGCCGGAGCAAAACCGCCGTGGTCCACCACCTTGACGAAATAGAAGAAGTCGTTGAGATCCTGCACGGCTCGGGTCCTGTCGAGGGTGATTGAGCGCACCATCGTTTCATGTATGCAACGATGCGTCCGAATTTTGCCTACTACCGCCTCCATCGTCTCGATTCTATGCTGTCACCATCACGGATCGCCAGCGATCCTTCCATGACAGGAGGTGTCCCATGAAGACCATCAACGCCGTACACGCTGCCCCTCGCGGTCACTGGGTGGGCGACGGCTTCCCGGTGCGCTCGCTGTTCAGCTACGACCGCCTTGGCGCCGAGCGCCTTAGCCCCTTCCTGCTGCTGGACCACGCAGGGCCTCACCACTTCGCGCCCAGCGAGCAAAAGCGTGGCGTCGGCGTGCACCCCCATCGGGGCTTCGAGACGGTGACCTTCGTGCATCGAGGCGAGGTCAGCCACCGCGATTCCTCTGGCGGGGGCGGCACCATCGGCCCGGGCGACGTTCAGTGGATGACCGCCGGCGACGGCATCCTCCACGAGGAGTTTCACTCCGAGGACTTCACTCGCCAGGGCGGCGACCTGGAGATGGTCCAGCTATGGGTCAATCTGCCGGCGCGCCACAAGACGACCCCGGCGGCCTACCAGAACCTGACCCGTGACGAGATCCCGGTGGTGACACTACCGGGCGAGGCGGGCCAGCTCAGGGTGGTGGCCGGCGAGTACCTGGAGGCACGTGGCCCGGCGCGGACCTTTACCCCGATCAACGCCTGGGAGCTGGCATTGAACGAGGACGCTGAAACGACCTTGTCGCTACCCAACGGGCACACTAGCCTTCTGGTAGTGCTCGACGGCACCCTGCTGGTACAGGATCAGGAGGTCGTGCGCGGTGGCAGCGTGGTCGAGCTGTCCCGCGATGGCGAGACGCTGGCCCTGGCCGCCAACACCGCCGCCCGGCTGCTGGTGCTGACCGGTGAACCGATCGACGAGCCGGTGGTGGGTCATGGCCCCTTCGTGATGAACAGCGAGGCCGAGATCCACGCCTCCATCGACGCATTTCGGCGTGGCCGGTTTGGCCGACTCGATACCCAGAGTGTCGGCAGCTAGAAACAGGTTGCCGGCGGCTAGGCGTCTGCCCCTGCCGACTCCCCCCTTCTCAATGCTTGGCAACTTCCCGGCGGCAGTCGCCGCCGGGACCCCACCTCCAGGCTGGATGCCGGAGGCATCTCTTAAGGAAGGTTTCCCCTGACAGGAGGAGAAAACCCATGACTCGCCCCTATGTTCGTCTCGACAAGGATGACGTCACCGTACTATTGGTCGACCACCAGGCCGGCCTCTTGTCGCTGGTGCGCGACTTCGAGCCCGACGCCTTCAAGAACAACGTGCTGGCCCTGGCCGACATGGCGAAGTTCTTCGAGCTGCCGACCATCCTGACTACCAGCTTCGAGGACGGCCCCAACGGCCCCATGGTCCCCGAACTCAAGGAGATGTTCCCGGACGCCCCCTATATCGCTCGCCCCGGCCAGATCAACGCCTGGGACAACGAGGAATTCGTCGCCGCCATCGAGAAGACGGGACGCAAGCAGCTGCTGATCGCCGGAGTGGTCACCGAGGTCTGCGTGGCCTTTCCGGTGCTGTCGGCCATCGAGGCCGGCTACGACGTCTTCGTCGTCACCGACGCCTCCGGCACCTTCAACCCGGTGACCCGCGAGGCCGCCTGGGATCGCATGAGCCAGGCCGGCGCCCAGTTGATGACCTGGTTCGGGGTGGGTGGCGAGCTGCATCGCGACTGGCGCAACGACATCGAAGGCTTCGGTGGCCTGTTGGCGTCCCACCTGCCGGCCTACTCCAACCTGATGCAGAGCTATTCGCAGCAGACCCAAGGGTGAGCTTCAGGCCTGGGCGTACTGCGCCCAGGTCTTGTTCTTTCTGTCGATCCCAGCCAGGTACAGCCAAACCAGGTCTAGCCATAACCGCCCAGGAGGCCACCATGAGCCTGCACGAAACGCCCCATCGCCCATCATCTTCTTTGGACTGCCCGGTGGTCGATGGACGCCGTTGTATCCAGCGCATCGGTTCCCGGGAGGCCGACGTCGGCGGCCTGCCGATCCACCGCGTACTGCCCACCCGCGAGCGCCGCCTGATCGGCGCCTGGTGCTTTCTCGACCACGCCGGCCCCAGCATCCTGCGCGAGGGCCAGGCCATGCGGGTCGGCCCCCATCCCCACACCAGCCTGCAGACCTTTACCTGGATGCTTTCCGGCGAGGTCCACCACCGGGATAGCCTGGGCAGCGACCAGGTGATTCGCCCGGGTGAGGTCAACCTGATGACCGCCGGCCACGGCATCAGCCATACCGAAGAGAGCCTGGCGGAAACCGACAGCCTGCACGCCGCCCAGCTATGGATCGCCCTGCCCCAGGACAAGGCCGACACCGCGCCACGCTTTGATCACTACGCCGAGCTGCCGCGCTGGCGCCGCGACGGCGCCGACTTCACCCTGCTGATCGGTGAAGCCGAAGGCCACCACGCCCCCACCCTGAGCTTTTCGCCGCTGGTGGGACTCGACGTTCAGGCCAGTGACACCACGAAGCTGGCGGTGCCCCTGCGTCCTGACTTCGAATACGGCGTGCTGGTGCTGGAAGGCGGCCTCGAGCTGGATGACGAGGCCTTCGCGGTGGACGAGCTGGGGTATCTCGGACGTGGGCGAGACAGCCTCGAGATGTCGCTGTCGGCGGGCAGCCGGATCCTGTTGATCGGCGGCGAGCCGATGCAGGACGAGATCCTGATCTGGTGGAACTTCGTTGGCCATTCGCGGGAAGCGATCATCCAGGCCCAGCACGACTGGGAAGCCGCCAGCGAGCGCTTTGGTGACATCCCCCAGTGGCAGGGAGCACGCCTGGAGGCGCCACCGCTGCCCTGGTCTTCCTGAAGGCCGCCTTGCCGACACGCAAGGCATTCATCCAGACGCCTTGTCCTCCTGCGCGTTCAGGCTGGCCCACCAGTCGGCGTAGGAGCTGTTGTGGGGCGCGCGTCCGGACTCATCCTCGGCGCCGTCGGACCACCACACCGGGCCACGCTCGCCCAGCGCCTCCTTGGCCGCCTGGACCTGGCGGCGTGTGGCCTTGAGCGCGTCGTCATCGTCGACCTTGTTGGCCTCCTTGACCGCGCGTCGGGCCGCCATCAGCGCCTTGACGTGGCGCTTGCGGGTGTCCTCGTCCAGGCCGGGATCGGTGCAGCGCCAGAGGCGATTGCGGGCAACAAAGTAGCGCCCATCCGGCGTTGTGGGGTACTTCACATCGTCCTCCTTCTGCCATCTTGATCCAATATGTTGCAGGATGAATGCACAAGATCGGCGCTGGCAATGGCTGACAGAGCGTGCTCCATTGGCTATTGGTCCATGCCTTGCCCTTTTGCGCTTCCGTTCACACCGCAGGAGAACCCCATGAGCGATACCCGTCCCCGTATCCTGGTCTTTGCCGGCAGCGCCCGGGAGGATTCCTTCAACAAGCGTCTGGCTAAGCTGATGGCACAACGCATCGACGCCCTTGGCGGACAGGCCACCTTCGTCGACCTGCGCGACTTTCCCATGCCGATCTACGACGGTGACCTGGAGGCCGGCGAGGGTCTTCCCGAGCACGCCAGCCGCCTCAAGCGGATGTTCATGGAGCATCAAGGTCTCGCCATCGCCTCCCCTGAGTACAACGGCTTCATCACACCGCTTCTGAAGAACACCATCGACTGGGTCTCGCGCCCCGACGGCGACCTGGGCGCCCTCGAGCCCTACCAGCACAAGGTGGCGGCCATCGTCGGCGCCTCACCCGGCGGGCTGGGCGGGCTACGCGCCCTGCCGCTGCTGCGTCAGCTCTTGAGCAATATCGGCGTCACCGTACTGCCTGACCAGCTTGCCGTGGGCGGCGCCGGTAGCGCCTTCCATGAAGACGGCAGCCTGGCCGACGAAGGCAAGGCCAAGGCGCTGGACAACATTTGCCAGCGGCTGGTCACCACCCTGGCGCGGTCGTCACAATGACGGCCGTTGGCTCCTGACGGTCAAAGGGCTGAACGCCGGCGGACAACCCGCCCGCCACCGGTCTCGTTTCAGGGCGGCTACCACAGCGCCCCGATCATGATCGTCAGACACGCCAGCATGCCGACGGCGAAGACGATGGAGCGGGTCCACTGCCAGTTCAGGGCGTAGGCCAGCGGGTGGAGCAGACGTGAGGTGAGAAAGACCAGCGCCGGCACGTCGAGGCTATCCAGCTCCACCCCGGCGCCGATCGCCACCACCGCGGTGGTGGCGTAGACGATCAGCGCCTCCCAGGCGTTGGACTGGGCCGCCTGCAGCCGCGCACCGACGCCTTCAAGACGCGCCTGCTGGGCACGCGGGTGGCGATTGTCCAGATGGCCGAACTGGCGCACGCGCCAGGCGGCGCCGATCCAGGCAAGGAGGATCGGCAGCAGGGAGGCAACAAAGAGGGTGACGAGAAAGATCGACATGGAAGGCTCCGAGGGCGAATTGCCCCCAGCATGGCACAGGGAATGGCTGACAGGCGAAGGGCCAGGCGTCAGCATGGCGGTAGTTGCCTGACACCGGGCAATACCGCATCCCCGAGGTTTCCTTCATGCCAGCGAGCCGAGCCCACGACGTCACCCACGCCCCCGATGTCCACCCTGCCCGTCATGCCCTGACCAGCCGCGCCCTGCACGCCTCGCTGGCGTTGACCATCGGTCTTCTCTACCTCACTGCCTACGGGCGCAAGTGGGCAACCACCCAGCTCGAGTCGGCCAACTGGTACCTGCTGGTGGTCCACGTCAACCTGGGGCTTTTGAGTGTGGCGCTGTCGCTCGGGCTACTGGTGGCCCACCTGTGGCTGCCGCAGCCGCCACCCCTGGGTCTGCCACGGGTGACTCGCCTCGCCCACCGTGGCCTGCTCGCCGTGCTCCTGGCGCTGCCCGTGGCGGCGTATATCGGTACCGGCTTCGACCTCAGGGTGCTGGGCCAGTGGACACTGCCCTCGTTTCAGCGCCTGCCATTGGCGGCGTCGCTCGCAGCCTTGTTCGAGGTGCCGCTGATCACCCTGATGGAGCCATTTGGCCGCTTTCATCGGGACTGGGGCGCCGATCTGCTGCTGCCCTTTTTGCTCGGTGGCCATATCGCGGCGGCCCTGTTTCACCATCTTGTGTTGAAGGACGGCGCTCTTGGCCGAATATGGTCGCTGCGCCGTTGAGCGGCGCCCCATGCTCCTCGCCACCGCGGCAGACATGCGAAGAAGCCCGCGCAGTCACCTGCGCGGGCTTTTGTGCTTCGACCTGGAGAGCGGTCTTCAGGCCTTGGCGGGCCCCTTGCGCAGCGGCACGTCCGGCACCGCCTCCATGCGCTCGCGCTCTTCGGTGATCAGCTCGAGTGCCTGGTCTTCGCTGAGCTCGGAAGCCGGGGTAAACAGACTGACCACAATACCGGCGGCCATGGCCAGGCCCACCGCCGGGATGCTCGGGTTGCCCCAGTACTCACTCCAGCTCTCCACCGAGATGACCGTCAGCGAGGTGGCGGACGCCACCACCAGCGAGGCAATCGCGCCCTGCCAGTTGTAGCGCGGCCAGAAGCGGCCCAGCACGCCGCACACGAACATGCCCGCCAGCACGGTCGCCACCATCTTGGTGATGTAGGCGATCACGTTGTCGGAGGTCAGGGCGAAGGCCAGCGCCAGGCTGATGGTGCCGACCAGGCCGACCCGCGACAGCATGACCACACTCTTGGCCGACGGCGCACGGCCCTTGACCAGCACGTAGAGATCGCGGATCAGGGTGGTGACACCGGCGATGGCGTCACTGCTGGCGCTGGACATGGTCGCCGACAGACCGGCCACCAGCAGCAGCAGGCCCAGCCACAGCGGCAGCACCTCGGTGGCCAGATACGGGAAGGCGAAGTTGCTGTTTTCCAGGTTGGGATTGAGGGCGTAGGTGGCCATGCCGATGATCGCCGGCACGATAGAGAACAGCATGTAAAGGCAGCCAGTCACCAGGAAGGAGCGGCGTACCGAGCCCACCGAGGCGCCGGAGTAGATGCGCTGGCGGAAGGACGGGGTTGCCAGCACGCCGACGGCGATCACCGTGATCAGCGACAGGGCGGGCACCAGGCCGACCTTGTCGATGGCCAGGAAGCTGGTCGCCGCGGCGTCCATGGAGGCGGTCATCTCGGAGAAGCCGCCCACCTCGACCACGGCCACCGCCGCCATCAAAAAGAAGCCGACAAACAGCACGATGGCCTGCACGGTGTCGGTCCAGACCACCGCCATGTAGCCGCCGATGACGCAGTAGACACCGAAGCCCAGCGCCACCACCATCTTGGCCTGCCAGGCGGGGATATCCGCCATCCAGGCCAGATACAGGCCGCCACCGAGGATATGGGCGCCGAGCCAGCCGATGCAGGCGACGTAGATGAACAATGCCACGACATTGCGCACCAGGCGGTTGGCCCCGACGTAGAACGACAACTCTTCGCTCATGGTCATGAAGCGGTAGCGGCGCACACCGGCGAAACACAGCGCCAGCAGCAGCACCCCGATCGAACCACCCAGACCATAGAGTGCGCCGCCCCAGCCGTTGGCGTAGCCGAAGCCCACCGCCCCCATGCTGGAACCTGTTCCCACCATGGTGGCCACGGTGGTACCGATGGTCAGGAATATCGGTACGCTGCGCCCGCCAAGGAGGAAGTCATCGCCGGTGCCGCGATCGTTCCGCGACATCCACCAGCCGAAGCCGATCATCAGGACGATGTAGACGCAAAAGGTAGCAAGGAAAAGATGACTGTTCATACAGACCTCTTATACTTGTCGTCTCGGTCGTTGCCGCGATCGAGACAGTGAACGTGAACGTTTGCTGTGCCTGGCGTCGGGTCCTTGCCGGGATCCGGCGCCTTCCTGTCGCTACGATGCGGGCATCCCTGCCCCGGTCGAGTTGCCGCTCGACGCAATATCCCTGGTTTAAGCGCGGTCGGCGCGGTAGCAGGTCAGGTCCACCTCGACCTTGCAGTCCACCACCAGATCCTGAACGCTGCAGATGCGCGCCGGCGGGTGATCCTTGAAGTACTCGGCGAACACCTTGTTGAACGACTGGAAGTAGCGCGAGTCGGTCAGCACGGCGGTGACGTGGACCACGTCCTCGATGTCGTAGCCCGCCTCGCGGGCGATGGTCAGGGCATTCTCGAAGGCCAGTCGGCTCTGCTCGATAATGCCGCCTTCCACCACTTCACCATCGGTCATCGGGGTCTGACCGGACACCTTCAGCCAGCCGCCGGCTTCCACCGCGCGGGAGAAGGGAAGTTTCTGACCGCCGGTACCGACGCCGCCTTCGGCGCCATAACGCTTGATCGTCATGTCAATGTCTCCTGATAAAGGCTGATGCAATAAACGTGGCTAGAGTGGCGTGGCCGCAAGGCGCACGCTTCGGCGCAACATGCGCCCGGATCGTTGGCCCGACGCCTGACCGTTGGCGTAGGCCGTCGTGCCGTTGACCAGCACCCGAAGGATGCCGCTGGCGGGCGTCTTCGGCTGGTCATAGGTGGCGCTATCTTCCAGGCGCTCGAGATCCAGAAGGACCAGATCGGCGAAGGCGCCTGGACGAATCACACCGCGGTCTTCCAGGCCAAAGGTGGCGGCGGAAAGACCGGTCATCTTGCGTACCGCCTCGGCCGGCGGCATCAGTGCCAGGTCGCGGCTGTAGTGGGCCAGCACGCGGGGAAAGGCGCCCCACAGGCGCGGGTGCGGATGCGGGTCATTGGGTAGGCCGTCGGAGCCGACCATGGTCAAGGGGTGCGCCAGCACCTGGCGCATGTCGTCCTCGCTCATGTTGTGATAGACCGCGCCGGCGGGCTGCAGGCGCCTGGCCGCGTCCATCAGTGACAGCCCCCAGTCGGCGGCGATGTCGGCCAGCGGCCGACGCGCCTGCTCCGGATGCGGCTTCGACCAGGTGATGGTGATGTCGATCTCGTCGGTGACCTGCCCCAGATCCAGGGTCGAGGAACCGGCGGTATAGGGGTAGCAGTCGCAGTGGACACGCTGGCGGCTGGCGGCCTCGGTCAACTGCGCCAGGGCCCGTGGCGCCTGGCCCCAGTTACCGGCACCGGCGCACTTCAGGTGCGAGATCACCAGCGGTGCACGGGCTTCGGCGGCGGTGGCAAAGGCCTCGTCCATCGCCTCGGCCTGTCCGGCGAACTCGTCACGCAGGTGGGTGGTGTAGATGCCGCCCGCCTCGCTGACCGCGCGCACCAGGGCACCGACCTCGGCGCTTGGCGCCTGACGGGCGTTGCGATAGGCAAGCCCGGTGCTCATGCCGATGGCCCCCTCGGCCAGCGCCTGTTCCAGAGCAAGGCGCATGGCGGCGATCTCGTCGTCGCGGGCCGGCCGCTCGAAGTCATCCATCACCAGTGAGCGCAGGCTGGTATGCCCCACCAGCGCCGCCACATTGACCGCCGGGCAGGCCGTCGCCACGGCATCGGCGTAGGCGGAGAAGCTGGGGTAGGCGAAATCCTCGGCGTCGCCCAGCAGGTTCATCGGATCGGGCACCTCGCTGCCGCGCAGCCTGACCGGCGAGGCGCTGATGCCGCAGTTGCCGACCACCACCGTGGTCACCCCCTGACTCAGCTTCGGCAGCATCTCGGGGGTGCGCACCACATTGGTGTCGTCGTGGGTGTGAACGTCGATGAATCCCGGGGTCAGCACCAGCCCCTCGGCCTGCACCACCTCGCTGGCCTCGTGCCCGGCGAGATCCCCCACCGCCACGATACGATCCCCCTTGATCGCGACATCCGCGATACGAGGATCTGCGCCGGTGCCATCCAGCAGCGTGGCGCGACGAATCAAGAGGTCATGGTGCATGTCAGTCTCCCAGCGGCTGGCGATTGTCACCGCCGCGATGGTCATCAAGTGCAATCTTCAAACGCCTGAGCTTGGTGCGCGCCTGGTCGCGATGACGCATGGCCAGCTCCAGCGCCAGCACGTCGATGGCGGCCATCAACGCATAGCGCGACGCCGAAGGGTGAAGAATGAAATCGGTCTCCCGGGCGGCGATCGGCAGCACCACGTTGGCGGCGGCGGCAAGCGGAGACCCCACGGCGGTGATGGCGATCACCTGGGCTCCGTACTGACTGGCGATCTGGGCCGACTCGACCATCTCCGGCGTATAGCCGGACACCGACAGCACCACCACTACGTCCTCGGGCTCCAGGGTGGCGGCCACCATCCTCGGCAGCAGACCGTGAGGATAGGCGCTGACCGCATAGCCCAGGCGCATCAGGCGAAACTGCAGCTCCTGGCACATCACGCTGGAGCCGCCGCCACTGCCGAAGGTCAGGATCTGGCGGGCATTGTCGAGTCGCTCCACCGCGCCTTCGATATCGGCCTCGAACAGCAACTCACGGTTGAGCGCCAGGGTCTGGGCGGCAACGTCGTAGACGATGCTCGATCCCCGGGCGGGATCGGCGTCCTCGATAAAGCGACGACCGGCGGCCAGGGCACGGGTCAGGCGCAGCTTGAGGTCACGCACGTTGTCGCAGTCCACCGAGCGGGCGAAGCGGGTCACGGTGGCATCACTGACGCCTGATCGCCGGGCGATCTCGCTGATGCTGGCCTCTGCCACGAAGTCGATGTCGTCGAAGATCAGCTCCGCCACCTTGCGCTCCGACTCGCTCAGCGAGCGAACCACCGCGGTGATGCGCGACAGGATATCGATCTGTTGACTCACGGCTTGCCTCCCTCCGTTGCGACGTTGCCAGATCACGAAGCCTGTCCAGGGCCCTCGTCATCTGCGGTATCCTTACGCTATGTTAGTTTCTAACAACCATCCACCGTTTTTTGAAAATTTCCGACAATGGTCGTAGTCAGATCAATCTTCGAACATTGCCAATCGTCCAGCGCGGCGTAACATGAGCCGCGTTCCGCCTTCAGGAGAACTTCCATGGCCCACTCCCCCGCTTCCTCCTCCTTCGATGCCAAGGGTTGCCACAAGGGCACCCTGGAAACCGGCAACCGGCTGCTGGCCGACGTCAGCCTGCCGGCAGCGGTGATCCACCAGGCCCCGCTCGCCCACAATCTGGCATGGATGCAGGACTTCGCCCGCCGCCACGGCGCCGAGCTTGCCCCCCACGGCAAGACCACCATGACCCCGGCACTGTTCCGGCGGCAGCTCGAGGCCGGCGCCTGGGGCATCACCCTGGCTACCCTGCCCCAGTGCCGCGCGGCCTTCGCCGAGGGCGCCCAGCGACTACTGGTGGCCAACCAGATGGTCGGTCAGGCCAACATGGCCATCGCCGCCGACCTGATCCGTGCCGGCGCCGAGCTCTATGTCACCGTCGACAGCGCCGAGAACCTGGACCAATTAGGCGCCTTTTTCGGGGCAGCCGGCATCTCCCTGAATATCCTGATCGAGGTAGGCGTCGAAGGGGGAAGGTGCGGACTTCGCGATGATGACGAGGTAATGGCGCTGGCGCGCCGGGCGGCTACCCTGCCCGGCATAGCCCTGGCGGGTCTGGAGGGGTATGAGGGTGTGGTCCATGGCGACGATCCGGTGGCCGGTATCCGTCGCTACGCCCAGCGCCTCGTCGACGGCGTCAAGCGACTGGCCGACGAAGGGCTGGTCGAGCGCGACAAGCCCATCGTCACAGCCTCGGGTTCGGCCTGGTACGACCTGATCGCAGAAGAATTCCGCGACGGTGGACTCGAGGGCCGCTTTACCCCGGTGCTGCGCCCGGGCTGCTACGTGGTCCACGACCATGGCATCTACCGCGAGGCCCAGGCCGGCGTGCTGTCCCGGCGCCAGGACCTGCACCAAGGGCTTGAGCCGGCGCTGGAGGTGTTCGCACAGGTGCAGTCGCTGCCCGAGCCGGGGCTGGCCATCGTGGCACTGGGCAAGCGCGATATCGGCTTCGACCTGGCGCCCGAGGTGCTCAGGCGCTATCGCGAAGGCGGACAGGCCAGCGAGCAGCTGTCGGTGGAAGGCTGGCAAGTCGTCAAGCAGATGGATCAGCACACCTTTATCCAGCTACCGGACAGCGCCCGCGACGTGCGCATCGGTGACGTCCTGGCCTTCGGCGCCTCGCACCCCTGCATGACCTTCGACAAGTGGCGCCAGCTCCATCTGGTCGATGACGCGCTCAGGGTCGTCGATACCTGGGCGACGCGCTTCTAGACTCTCCGACAAGCGAACGACCAAGGGGCGGGCGGAAACCATCCACCCGCCCCGCTCCTGCAATCTTTGCCGCAGCGCTGACGGCACGACCGAACGACGCCCTTCGCTTCTGCGCTCAATTTTCTGGCCACGCCCACGACATACACTGACAGCGACCACCGAGCATCGCTCGGATCAAGAGGGCTGACAGCAAGGGAAGCCGATGGCCAAGAATGTCGCGCTGTTCTTCGATGGCACCTGGCAGGTGCCGGACATGGACCTGGAAGACGGTGACACCAACACCAACGTCAGCCGGCTCTACCAGGCGGTGGCCGACAACCCCATGGCAGAGGGCGGCACCGTCAAGCGCTACTACCATGGCGTCGGCAGTGACCTGCACTGGTACGACCGCCTGGTGGCAGGCGCCACCGGACTCGGGCTATCGGAAATTCTGATCGAGGCGTACGTCGAGCTGGTCGAACTGTTGCGCCCGGACGACCGGCTGTTCCTGTTCGGCTTCAGCCGAGGCGCCTACACCGCGCGCAGCCTGAGCGGGATGCTTCACACCAGCGGACTGCTGCACCCCGAACACCGGCAGTTGGCGGGACGCGCCTACGCGCTTTACCGCGATCGAAGGCGTGGCCCGCAATCCGCCGAGGCTCGACGCTTCGCCTCGCGCTACGCCTGGGTGCCGGAGATCCACATGATCGGTGTGTGGGACACCGTGGGCAGCCTGGGGATTCCACTCAGGAGCTTTGCCGCCTTCAACCGCCGCCGATTCGAGTTCCATGACACCCGCCTGAGCCCGCTGGTGCGCCACGCCTACCAGGCGCTGGCGATCGACGAGCACCGCAAGGCCTTCGCCCCCACTCTGTGGTCGCCGCAGACCACCACCTCCACCCTCGAGCAGGTATGGTTTCCCGGCGCCCACTCCAACGTCGGCGGAGGCTACCGGGACCGCGTGCTGTCGGACGTCAGCCTGGACTGGATGATGGGCCGCGCCTGCGAACAGGGGCTGCCGCTGCTGCCTGACAGCCGCCCCTTGCTTGGTTCACCACCGCGCGAGGACGACATCGTCGACTCCTACCAGAGGTTTCTTTCGCGCCTCTATCGGCTGATCTCGCCCCGGCGTTATCTGCGGCGCATCGGCTTTGCCTCCTTCGGCAACGAGACGCTGCACCCGAGCGTCGCCACCCGTCGTATTGCCCTGCCCGGCTATCGCCCCGCCAACCCTATCCACCCGCGTCTTGCGGCGACGCCGCCATCCACTTAGGGCTTGTCTGAAAAGTGCCTGCGCTCGGTAATACGGCGTTAAAAATCGGATCAACATGCTCATTTACACCCCGTAAACTGCGCTTTCTCACCGATTTTTGCCTTGTCTAACCTTCGCTCGTCGACTTTTCGGACAGCGCCTAGACACTGACAGCCCCCGAGTGATGGCGCGAGCGCCTGCCACGGATACGACAACGCCCACTCGCAAGGAGTGGGCGTTGTCGGTGGCCTGAGGCGCTCTCCCTCGTCGGAGGTCCGAGGCCGGCGCTGCGCTTGCTGGACGAGTCTGGCCTCGAGAGCGCGCTAGTTCGAGGGGAAGTTGAACTGCGCGCTTTCCCTGTCCTGGCTCCTCGGCCAGCGCTGGGAGATGGCCTTGCGCCGGGTGTAGAAGCGCACGGCGTCGGGGCCATAGGCATGCAGATCGCCGAACAGCGACTCCTTCCAGCCGCCGAAGCTGTGGAAGGCCACCGGTACAGGCAGAGGTACGTTGATGCCGACCATGCCGACCTCGATGGCGTCGGCGAAGCGACGCGCGGCCTCGCCATCCCGGGTGAACACGCAGGTGCCGTTGCCGTACTGGTGGGCGTTGATCAGCGCAATGGCCTCATCGAAGCTGGCGACACGCACGACGCACAGCACCGGCCCGAAGATCTCGTCGCGATAGACGCTCATCTCGGGCGTGACCCGGTCGAGCAGGCTCGCACCGAGGAAGTAGCCCGGTGACGACGCGACCAGCGGATGCTCGCGCCCATCCACCACCAGCTCGGCCCCGGCGTCGACGCCCTGCTGGAGATAGCCCGCCACCTTGTCACGGTGCCCGGCGTTGACCAGCGCGCCCATATCCAGGCCGCGCTCGGTGCCGGCACCGATCTTGAGTTCCCGGGCCTCCTGCGAAAGCCGTTCGACCAGGGCATCGGCGGTGTCATCGCCGACACACACCGCCACGCTGATCGCCATGCAGCGCTCACCGGCGCTGCCGTAGGCGGCCCCGATCAGGGTGCTGGCGGCGTTGTCCAGATCGGCATCGGGCAGTACCACGGCGTGGTTCTTGGCGCCACCGAGCGCCTGCACGCGCTTGCCGTTCTCGGCGCCACGCTGGTAGATCGCCTTGGCCACCGGGGTCGATCCGACGAAGGACACCGCCTTCACATCGGGCGCATCGATCAGCGCCTCGGCCACCTCACGGTCGCCGTGGACCACGCTGAACAGGCCGTCGGGCAGACCGGCTTCGGTGAGCAGCTCGGCCATCTTGAGCGCCGCCGACGGCACCTGCTCGGAGGGCTTGAGAATAAAGGCGTTGCCGCAGGCCAGCGCCATCGGATACATCCACAGCGGCACCATGGCCGGGAAGTTGAACGGCGTGATCCCGGCCACGATGCCCAGCGGCTGATGATTGGACCAGGTGTCGATGGCCGGCCCGGCGTTGTGGGAGTACTCGCCCTTGAGCAGCTCCGGCACGCCGCAGGCGTACTCGACGTTCTCGATACCGCGCTTGAGTTCGCCCATGGCATCTTCAAGCACCTTGCCGTGCTCTTCGCTGACCAGTGCGCAGATCTCGTCGGCGTCACGCTCGAGCAGCGCCTTGAAGCGGTACATCACCTGGGCGCGCTTGGCCGGCGGCGTGTCGCGCCAGGCCGGCTGGGCACGGCGGGCCGCCTCGATGGCACGCTCGACGGTAGCAGCGTCCCCCAGGGCGACACGACCGACCGGCTCGGCGGTGGCCGGGTTGATGACATCCAGGTGGCGCTGCGACGGCTGTGACTCACCGCCGATCCAATGATTCACGTCTTTCATCAAAACTCTCGATATGACTTGCTGAAAAGGCGTCAGCGCCGGGCGACCATCTCACATGGGCCCAGCGCACAATGACAGGGCAGCGTGACGCCTCAGAACTGGCGGTCGAGCAGCGCCTCGTCGAAGGGATAGCGGGACAGCTTTTCCACACCGCTGTCGGTGATCAGCACTTCTTCTTCCAGCTTGACCCCGTCGGCGGCCCCCACCTCGCCGATGTAGCTCTCCACGGACACCACCATGCCGGGTTCGAGAACGCCATCCTTGGAGAAGCGATCGAAGTCCATATGGTGAGCGACCAGCGGGGTTTCACCGTGCATGCCGACGCCGTGGATGATGGAGGGATAGCGACGGTCGAGGAAGCGCTCGGGGATCTTCCAGGCCTGCTCAGCGATCTCGCGATAGCTCATGCCCGGCTTCAAGATGCCCATGTTGTGGTGCACCTGGTCGTAGGCCATGCGATACAGCTCCTTCTGGTAGGCGCTGGGGCGATTCGGGCCGACGTGGAAGGTACGCGAGAAGTCCGAATAGTAGCCGTGACAACCGATGGTATCGGTGTCCAGCGCCACCAGCTCGCCCGGACGAATGACCCGGTCACTGGCCTCATTGAACCAGGGATTGGTGCGCGGGCCGGACGACAGCAGACGAGTCTCGATGAACTCGCCGCCCTGGCGGATGACGTTGCCGTACATGATCGCGAACAGCTCGTTCTCGGTGATGCCCGGCTTGATCGCCGCCTCGACCTCGGCCACCGCAGCCTCGCTGCCGGCCATGGACTGGGCCAGACAGGCGATCTCCTCGGGGGTCTTGATGCGCCGGCAGTGCAGGGTGTCCTGCATGCAGTCGAAGACCTCGAGGCCCTGGGCCTCGAGTGAGCGCGCCAGGTTGAGCGCACAGCGATCCAGCCCGATCTTGCGGTTGCCGCGTCCGTGCTCTTCGATCAGTTCGGCGATCTCCACACCGAAGGGGTCCGAAGAGAGGTTGTCGCGCTGGTTGACGGCGGACCACACCACCTTGGAGGTGCGCGATTCATCGATGGTCTCGAGCCAGGTAGAGACGTGGGCGCTGCCCGGGTACTCGAACAGGATCACCGGCCCTTCCAGGGGCACATAGATGTAGCGGGTCGAGTTGCGCAGGAAGTAGCCGAACATGTTGCGCGAACCGGTGGCATAGCGCTGGTTGTTGGGGTCGAACAGCACCATGGCGGCGTAGCCTTGCTCCGCCATCGTCGCGCGCAGCCGCGCCAGGCGCCCGGCGCGCAGCTGCCTGGGATCGAAGGCGGTGGGGATGCTGTCGCCGTTGGCCATCGGCGCAGAGGGCACGACCGGAATATGGTCCGGCTCGTTGTCGGTCAGGTTGTCGAAATCGACGATGCTCATGTCAGGGTCCTGTTCGAATATGGCGGGGTCGCAAGGGGCACAGGCCGAGCCTCTACGTGCTCGGCTTCGATGTCATCGGCGTGGGCTCAGTCGGCCAGCGAATCGCTGCGATTCATGCCTTCCTTCAACAGGGTCTCGTGAATCGGCGCCATGCGCCCGAAGATGCGCTGGGCACGCTCGGGGCGACCGATGAAGCCGGGTTCCTTGGCGTAGGCGAAGATCACGGTGTGACGCTCCTTCTGGCCTTCCACCGGCGTCACCCGGTGCAGCGAATAGCGGCCGAAGAACACCTGCAGGTCACCCGGTTGAAGGTCCAGCGCCTTGAGCCGCGAACGATCGCCGTCCAGCACCTGCTCGACCTCGTCGAAGTTCTCACCCTCGGGGCTGCGGATGCCCGGGGCATACTCGAACCGGCCACCGCCGTGGGACTGGCGGGTCATCATGGTGACGATGAACTCGTTGGTGTCGTAGTGCCAAGGATGCTGGCAGCCCTCTCTCAGCACGTTGACCACCAGGTCCGCCAATGGGTCGGCGTACTGATGAATCTCTTCCATGCCCACGACAGTGGCGATAAAGCGCTGGAAGTCCGGGTGCTGGTAGACCTGGCGAATGATGGTGTCGTCATCGATGCGATCACCGGCGACAAAGCCGTTGGTGCGATCGTCGAAGCGATTGAGCGGATGGCGGGCCGGGCGCTCGGGATCGCCGGCATTGTTGTAGGGGTTGGTCTCGGTCTGGTTGTAGTGCGCCTCGGGCGACAGCCGCTCGGTCTCGCGCTCCAGCCGCGCCAACGCCTCCTCGGGGACAAAGTTCTTGAGTACCACACAGCCATCGTCGGCCAGCTGTTCGTGACAGCGCTGGATCAGCGCCCGTCCGGACTCGCCGTCCAGGTCATGAATCGGGTAGTGCTCAAGGTCGATCAGACCGTCCAGCGAGGAAGTGGTGGGCGCATCGGTGGCCTGCATGAGGAACTCCTGCCTGTCTCAAGTGATGTTGGACAGGATAGAGAGCGCCTCTTCATAATAGAAATGAATGGTTGAGATATCACTTATTTCAAAGGCTCATCGATTATGGATACCGACCTGCTCCGCGCCTTCGTCACCGTGGCCGAGTGCCAGGGCTTCAGCGCCGCCGGCCGCGTGCTGCACCGCACCCAGTCCGCCGTCAGCCTGCAGATCAAGCGACTGGAGGACCAGATGCACAAGTCGCTGTTCGAGCGCACCAGCCGCAGCGTGCTGCTGACGTCCGACGGTGAACGGCTGCTGCCCTATGCGCGACACATGCTGACGCTGGAGGACGAGGCCAGGGCGGCACTCGGCGACCGCCAGCACGGCGAGAAGATTCGTATCGGCACCTCCGAGGAACAGGCCAGCGCCTACCTGCCGGAACTGCTGCCCCGCTTCGCCGAGGCCTATCCGCATACCCGCATCGAGGTCATCTGTGGCATCAGTGCCGACCTGGTGGACAGCTTCCAGCAGGGCCTGCTCGACGTGGTCCTGTCGATCCGCCACGGACCGACGCAATCGGGCCAGTTGCTCGGCTGGGAACCCATGGTGTGGGTCGCGGCAGAAGATGCCGATCCTACCCGTGGCAGCCGACTGCCCCTGGCACTGAACCCCGAAGGCTGCATCTTTCGCGCCCATGCCCTCGCCGCCCTGGGGCGTCAGGAACGCGCCTGGGAACTGCGTTACTCGAGCCAGTCCCCCACCGGCATCAACCTGCCGGTCCAGGCGGGGCTCGCGATCACCGTCAAGACACCCCGCAGCGTACCGGCGGGCTGTCGGATTCTCGGCGAGGAGCAGGGCCTGCCGGCGCTCGGCCAGGTGGAAATCGAGATGCACCGGCGCCCCGGACATGCGAGCGACGCCTTCAACACCTTCTGCCAACAGCTCGAGGAGGTCGTCACCCACAACGACGCAGTCGCCGTGCCCGAGTTTCAGGACCAGGCCTAAGCCTGGCTCGACCGCGTGTCGGTCGAATGCCTGAGTCGCAATATCATGATCGTGACGGATTAATGGTTTGATTACCTCGTCATTACAGGCGAACTACCCCCTGATCCCTATATCGCCACAAGGAGAGATACGCCACACTTCAATAACCAGGATTCTCCGATGGTCTCGCCTGCCCGGCGGTGCCCTTGTCCTGGTCCGGAGATGACAGTGACCACGCCATTTGACGACTCCCTCGAACCTCGGGCTTCCCAGTTTTCATCGGTTGGAATGGATGGAATGGAGCTCCTTGAACAGGAACTCGAACACCTCAGAGCTCGGCATCTAAAGCTTCGCGAAGAGGTCGCAGCCATTCGCCACTATGCCGGCGACAACCTGCCCGCCAAGGCCGGCCTCGTCATCGTAAAGATGCTGGAAGACGCCTTGAAATCCTGACCGTCTTCTCTTCCCGAGAACCAAAATTCTTGCCGCTGCCAATGCATCTTCTTGCTCGTTTATCGGGGAAAGGGCCTCGACGACCTTGCCGCTTTGTCGCGCCTCGGGATTACCCGCCAGCGGGCAATAGTGCGCCTCTGGCCTCTCCTTTTCTTGCCGCTGCCATAAGGTATAGTCACGGCTATATGTCTTTGTTTTGGCTTAAACTTGCAGCCTTGGTAAAGAGTTGCATCTGTCAGCCTGCGCGCTAATATCGCCATGCAAATTCGCTATCGTGTCCATAGCCAATGCCCGGAATATCGGTCGTAACGCTGCGCACGAGGCTCTTTCAGCGACATCACGTATTTTCAACAGGCAACCGCCGGATTCGCACCTTCATGACGCCCACTTCGACCCTGCTGCTCGCCTTCTCGCTATCTTCCGATGCCTTTGCCGCCTCGGTCAGCAAGGGTGCCTGCGTGCGTCGGCTGCGTTTCGTGGTGGCCCTGCAGACCGGCCTGCTGTTTGGTCTGGTGGAAGCCACGACGCCAATTATCGGCTGGCTGCTCGGCACCAGCGCCTATGACACCATTGCCCACTGGGATCACTGGATCATCTTCTTCCTGCTGCTCGCCCTGGGCGGCAAGATGATCCACAGTGGCCTCGCTCCCGCCCCCAAGGACTGCGCCAGCTGCGATTGCGGCACGACCAGCGATCGCACCCGCTGGTGGCTGATCATCGCCACCGCGATCACCACCAGCCTGGACGCCATGGCGGTGGGCGTAGGTCTGGCGTTCATGAACGCCAACATCTGGGTGACGGCACTGGCGATCGGTGGCGCCACCACCCTGATGGCGACCCTGGGCATGCTGCTGGGACGCCGGCTCGGCAAGACGGTGGGGCCGCGTGCCGAGATCCTCGGGGGGCTGGTCTTGATCGCCATCGGCGCCACCACTCTGTATCACCACCTGCTCGCCTGATCCTCTTGCCCGGTCGACCCTGTCGCGATCCCGGGCAGGTTAACTGCCAATGACTCGCTCCTAGCGCTCATCCATGCCGGCAACACGCCTGCTCTAGCAAAGTTCGTCCACGATCTCGCCCGTTTTGTCGATAGTCTGGTGCACTACTGCCGGTATCAGACGGCTGGACACCTCATGATCCTCAAGCCCAGCGCACAGGCGGCTCGATTGCCACGATGGATAGCGGTAACCGTTCTGGCCGTTCTGCTGACCGGCTGCGCTGAGCACTCCCCTTTCTCGCCAGCAGCATCCGCCACCAGACCAGCCACCGAGATGACGTCAGCCCCCCTTGCGGGTCACGGCTTCCAGTCGTCGGTACAGATCGTTCAGCGTGATCAGATTTCCGGCGACCGACAGCACCTTTCGGCCAGCCCGGCGCTGCCCAGCGCCTCCCGTTCCGCCGAGCTGGTGGCCGGGGGGATCGGACGGATGACCGCCAACCAGCTCACGACTCAAGGAACCGCCGTGGCCCGTGCTGTCGGTGCCAACGGATGGGCCAGCGCTACCGAGTCCGCCCTGGCAAGCACCGGGGCCTACCTTGAGGGACCACTGGGGGGATCTCTGGAAGCGGTTGAGGGTGTGCTCGACAGCGTCGCTGCTCTGCCGTTACTGCATCGCTTCGATGACCGGCTGCAGCGGGTGCTGTCACTGGACCGCTATCGACGTCGCCTGACCAGCACGCTGGGCATCGGACAGCAGGAACTCGATCTCGAGGAGCCATGGGGCGATCTTGAGCAGTCACTGACCACCCGAGTGGCTAGCGCTATCCAGCTCGGCCTGGAACCGATCCTGATCACCTCCGACTCCTTGCTGTGGCCAAGCCTGGCGGCGGACCTGATCGTCGCCGGAGGCGATGCGCTGTCAGACGTCAGCGCCACCACCGGCAACGCCCTGGTCGACGCCTCCGCCAGCGGGCTCAGTCGTGCCGGCCAGTGGGTCGCCCTGGCCGGTCAGGTGCTGGGCGGCAGGCGTGATGAGACCAGCCTGCAAGGGGTGGCGGCGCGCACGGCGCTGCGCCATGGCGGGATCAGCCACAGCGGCATTCCGCGGCTGGATGAGCAGGCCGTCGTCGGACTGGTCGAGAGTATCGGAAACGATGAGCGCAGCACGCTCACGGCAGCGACGGACCTGGGCCGAGGCAGCCTGAGTCAGATGCTGGCCACCGAGGCAGTGGGCCTGACCGGTGAGTTCGGCGTCATGGTCACACGTCCCGGCGACATGCTCGACAACCGGGTGACACTCGCCCTGGCCCCGGCCCAGCAACTGGGCGACATGTCGGCCAATCTGTCATCGCTGGTAGGCGACACTCGCACCACCCTCGAGGAGGTCGGACGGCTGGTCGATGCCGGCCAGGACCTGTCCGGGCGTTTGCAGGGTCTGGTGCTGGCGGACAGCCTGGACAGTGGTGTCACGACCCTTGGGCGCTTCGATCAGGGCCTCGACAGGACCGGCAACCGGCTGCTGCCCCTGGCCGACACCCTGGCAGACGGGCTGGCGCAGGCCGATACCCGCATCGAGACGCTGGCCGATCGCCTGGGAGGCACGCTTGACCCCGTCACCAGCGCCCAGCAGGACGGCGTCAACCGCCTGGCGGACGCCGTGGTCCAGGCGCCGATGTCCAGTCGCCCGTTAAGCGAACTGGGAGACGCCGTGGTCGCACTGGGCGACGGCATGCGCCTTGCGCCGATCGCCGCCGGGCTCGACTGGATGATGGTGGTGCCGGTACCCGGGCGCGAAGGCCCGCTCGCAGGCGACACACCTGCCGACTCGCCAACCGCCGGCACAGACACCGACCGCAGTCCCGGCCACCCCACCGTCGACGGCCACGCCCTCGCCGGCTCCCGCGCTGACCATATGCCCTGAGAAGCCGCGCCCCTTACAACATCATCACAGCGCCGCCGGCGTGCAAGGGTCACCCTTTCCACCAGGATAACCCCGGCTATCGAGGCGCTGCCTACTGCCGTGCTGCCTATGCCAAATCTCCCCAGGGCGAATGGGCCAGAGCGCTGGCCGGCGTCGGCGCCAGCGGCAGCTGGGTCGCCTGAAAGGCGTGATAGATGTCCGCCGAGCCGGCGTCGATGATCGTCCTTGCGCAACACACAGTCATCCGGTGCAGCGAAGTTGGCGGAGTGCGGCATGGCGCCCCCCGGGGTGACGATGATGGTGGCGAGGCGAGACCAAAGTGCTATACGCCCAGGCCGGACAGCACCCGACAGCTATGCTAGTATGACTACCATACAAGCCATACCAGACCGGAGCCCAAAGGCTCAACAGTACAAGAGCTAAAAAGCTCAACGAAAGGTAGGTGCCCCCATGCTGACCCCCGCAATCGCTGAACTCTGGGAACAGGATGCTACCGGAGGATCGGTGCGTCAGCGGCTCTACCGAGTCCTCAGACTCGCCATCATCCGAATGCAGTTCGCCCCCGGCCAGGCACTGTCCGAGAAAGAGATTTCCGACGCCTTCTCGGTCAGCCGCCAGCCGGTGCGCGAAGCCTTTATCCGCCTGTCCGAGGCAGGCCTGGTCGACGTTCGCCCACAACGCGGCACCTATGTCGTGGGCATCTCGCAGAAGTCGGTGCGCGAAGCGCGCTTCGTCAGGGAGGCAGTCGAAACCGCCGTCAGCGCCTCCGCCGCCAGGCAAGGGCTCGCCGACAAGGTGATCTACGAGCTGCGGGATCTGATCGAACGCCAGATTCGCTGCGCCCGCAGCGGCCAGTATGACCAGTTCTTCATCCTCGACGAAGACTTCCACCGCGTGCTCGCCCTTGGCGCCGGACACGAGACAGCCTGGCGCGTCATCGAAGAGGTCAAGGCACAGCTCGACCGGGTGCGCTACCTCAGCGTGCCTGACACCACGCCCTTCGAAAAGCTGGTCCAGCAGCACGCCGACATTGTCGATGCCATCGAACAGAGAGACGAAGACAAGGCCCGCCAAGCCATGCTGGTGCATCAAAGCGAGATCCTGATCTCCCTGCCCCAGATGGTGCAGCGCTTTTCGTCGATCTTCGAGGACACCAACGGCTGATAGTTATCTACCCGGCAAACGTCTCTCATGGGCAAGGGCCACCCGCCCCCTGCCCTGCGGCCATCACCGTTCCGCCCTGTGACAATATTGAGCACAACGGCAAACGCACCTGCAAGGCCATCGATCACCTTAATCGCCCCGCGCGCAGCGAGCGAACTGGCAGACTGGACCAGCGACCAGGTCGACTGCACCGCACTGGGGCTGGCCGCCTGGGTACGCTACACCTCCGGCGTCTCGCTCGACGGCCAGCCACATGAGGTGAGCGACCCGCTGGCATCGCGCTTCATCGAGCTGCATGAACGTCACGGCGAAGCCCCTGAAGCGCTGGTGGCGGCCTTTCTGGCCCAGCAAGACATCGTCCCTGCGGCCCTGGCGGCGCAGCAGGGATTTGCCGATGCTGTCACCGATGGCTACCGCCGACTGATCAATACCGGGCTTGCGGCGTCACTGAGCACCCTCTAGCCGGACCCGAGAAAAGGAGATTTCCATGCAACACACCTGGCGCTGGTTCGGCCCCAAGGACCCGATCCGACTCGAGGAGATTCGCCAGACCGGCGCGACCGGCATCGTCACCGCGCTGCACGAGGTGCCCAACGATGAGGTCTGGTCCCGGCAGGCCATCGCCGAGCGCAAGCAGATGATCGAGGACGCTGGCCTCGAATGGTCGGTGGTGGAAAGCGTGCCGGTGCACGAGGCGATCAAGAAAGGACTGCCGGAGCGCAACGCCCTGATCACCCGCTACTGCGACACCCTGCGCAACCTGGCGGCCTGCGGCATCGATACCGTGTGCTACAACTTCATGCCGGTGCTCGACTGGACCCGCACCGACCTGCGCTGGGCGATGCCGGACGGCGCCCTTGCGCTGCGCTTTGACCAGACAGCCTTCGCCGCCTTCGACCTGTACCTGCTCGCCAGACCAGGCGCCGAGAACGAGTACAGCGACGACGAGAAGACCGAAGCCAGGAGCTACCTCGATAGCCTGGACGCCGAAGCCCGCCAGTCACTGGTCGACACCCTGATCGCCGGCCTGCCCGGCGCCGAAGAGCACTACACCCTGGAGCGCTTTCGCGAGGTACTGGCCGGATACGCCGAGATCGACGCCGCGCGGCTGCGCGAGCACCTCGGCTACTTTCTGAAAGCGGTCATCCCGGTCGCCGAAGAACTCGGCATCAAGATGGCGATCCACCCCGATGACCCGCCCCGGCCGCTGCTCGGCCTGCCCCGGGTGGTCTCGACGGCGGCGGACGCCGAGTGGATCCTTGCGGCCGTCGACAGCCCCGCCAATGGCCTGACGCTGTGCACCGGGTCCTACGGCGTGCTCGCCGCCAATGACCTGGCCGCCATGGTTCAGCGCTTTGGTCCCAGCATCCACTTCGTGCATCTGCGCTCGACCCGGCGCGAGTCCCCCGACTCTCGCTCCTTCCACGAGGCGCCTCACCTGGACGGTGATGTCGACATGGTCGCGGTCATCAGCGCGCTGGTCGCCGAGGAACGCCGTCGCGAGCGCGAAGGCGGCCGACGCTTACCGCTACGCCCCGACCACGGCCACCACATTCTCGACGATCAGCACCGCGCCACCGCCCCGGGCTATCCGCTGTACGGCAGGCTGCGCGGTCTGGCCGAACTGCGTGGCGTCGAGACCGCGGTACGCCAGCTCACCTGACGCCCTGGCGTTCTACCAGCCGCTGCGCTGGCGACGCCCGTCGCAGCGGCTATGGCCCAGCGCAGCGGGAGTGGCCCTTCACAACGAAAACGACCAGGCGGGGAGGCGCACTCCCCGCCTGGTCGGCTCAGCGCCAAACCCTGCGCAGAGCACCCCTAGGTCGGCAGATACTCCTCGCTCCAACTCTCCGACACGACGCCTTCGGCGATCAACCGATCGATCTCCTCAGGGCTGTGTCCCAGCTCTTCGAGCACCTGACGGCTCGAGCTGCCGTACTTCTCCGACGGCGCCAGCGGATAGATGCGACCTCGCTTGGGACGGATGGCGTACGGATCGAGCTGCGTAATGACGTGACCGCTGGGGTGCTCGTCGTAGACGGTGAAGGAGTAGCTGCCACGATCGATGCCCGGGGTGTTGTCCCAGCGCCGCGAGTTGTAGGAGCGCAGGGCCTCGATGTTCTCGCACACCGCCGCGGCGATGCCCGCCTTCTGCAGCCGTTCCACCCAGTCGGTGGCCACCGCATTGATAAAGCGAGGTGCCAGATAGGCCGCCCGCTCCTCCGGCGGAACATCGACCACCCCTTCGATCCCCGGCACCTGGGCGAACTTGTGCAGGTCCCGCTCGTAGGCGCTGATCAGCACCACCCCGTCGGCGGTGAAATAGAAGCGTGACAGATCGTCGTAGCCGTTGAGTTCACGGCCCGAGGGCTCGTCGAACAGACCGCGCCGCTCGTAGTCGTAGCAGAACGGCATCTGGGCCAGGCCACTGAGCGCCGACAGCGAGGTCTTGACCCGGCTGACCCGGCGGGTACGCAGCTTCTGGTACAGGGCGGTGGCGACACCAAGAGAGGCACCGAAGCCGCACATCACGTCGATGGTGCCGACGTGGGCGTGCTCTTCTGGCGTGTCCATGCTGCCCCCGAAGCGCAGCATGATGCCGGTGGTGGCCTGCACCAGGTCGTCGTAGCCCAGGTAGTTGGTCCGAGGGCCCGGCTTGACCCCGCTGAAGCAGTCGAGCTGGCAGAAGATCGCCTCGGGATTGATGCGCTGCATTTCCGCCTCGGTCAGCCCCATCCGCTCCACCTGCCTGTCGGTGGCATTCCACACCACCACGTCGCTCTGGCGGATCAGCTCGTCGAGGATTTCACGCCCCCGAGGCACCTGGATATCGGTCAGCAAGGAGCGCTTGGAGCGCATATGCGACAGGCCGAAGATGACCGTGTTCCAGCAGTCGTAGAACGGCTTGGCGGGGTCCACCTTGATGATGTCGGCGCCGAAGCGTGCCAAAAAGGCCACCGAGTGGGGACCGGCGATGACGTTGCACAGATCCAGCACCTTGACGCCTTCGAGCCAACCGTCCTTGGCGTTGCGCGCGCGAACCCGGGGCAGCTTGGTCTCGATGCGATGCAGCACTGCCAGCGCCTGGTCGAACGACACCCAGCGGCGCGGCGTCGGGGTGAGCATCTCGTGGCCGCTGTCGTGCAGCCAGACCATCGGGCCGGGCTGGGTCATCAGGCCGAATTCGGGATCGTCCACTTCGATCATCAGCCCGGCGGTCTCGGCGTGGTCGTCGTGGATCCACTCCTGCAGCCAGCGCTGCGGCGCGCCGGGGAACTTGCCACGGCCGAAGATCTTCTCCCACTCCTTGGAGGTGCGGGTCAGGAACACCTCCTTCATGCGCGCGGCGATATGATCCGCCCAACGCTTGGGCAGCGGGTAGACGCCAAGCGACACGTCACTCTGCCACTGGCTGGTGGGCGCATAGGTGTCGGGCTCTTCCACCAGCCCTTCCTCCACCAGCTCGTCATAGAGACCGAGCACCTTGAGGCAACGCTTGGCGTGCTCCTTGTGACTCGGGCAGACCACGTAGAACATGCGCCCGTCCTTGCACTTGTAGCTGCGATAGAAGGGGTCGAGCAGCTCCTGCAGTTCGTCGTAGTCCAGGTTCATCGGCGCGCCTTCGATGCGGCGTCGCTCGATCTCCTTTTCGCGCTGGGTCTTGTAGCGCTCCGGCAGGCCCTCGATCTTGATCGAGTTGTAGCAGAGGCCTTCCATCAGGGCGCAGGCGATGGGCACTTCGATCTCATCGCCGAGGCCGGTGCGCTCACGCGCCTGCAGCGCCAGGGTGACGGCGGTGGCCGCCAGCATGGTGCCGTAGGCCGAGCCCAGCGGCAGCGGCGAGAAGGACGGATTGATGCCCATCAGCACCCGGTTGAGCCCCATGTCGGTAAACACCCCCGAGTGGGCGGCGATGACGCTCTCGAAGGCCCGCCAGTCACGGCGCAGCTCGTCGTTGGAGGCAAAGCCCGGCATCGACAGGGTGATCAGCTCCGGACGCTCTTCGCGCAGCGCGCTGAAGTCGATGCCCAGGCGCTGCATGACACCGGGCCGGAAGCTTTCAATCACGATATCGGCCTCCTCGATCAGCGCCAGCGCCTGCTCGAGGCCCTCTTCGGTCTTGAGGTCGATCGTCACGATCAGCTTGTTGCGCTGCAAGGTGGCGTTGGCCGGTGACTCCCACATGGGCCCCGTGGGCGGGTCCACGTGAATGACCGTGGCGCCCAGGTCGGCGAGGATCATCGCCACCGCAGGGCCGGCCATGTACTGACCGAAGTCGATGACCTTGACGTCCTTGAGCGGCAGTTGGGAATGAGGATTCGGTGACATCGGGGTCTTCCTGTAGAGCAAGGGTGGCAACGTGAGGAGGCCGAAGCCTCCTCGGTGACGTCAGTGTTTGCCGTCTTCGATAACCAGGTGGGGTTCAAGGACCTTCTTGGCGAAGTCCTGGCGCAGCCAGCGCGGCAACGTGAGGAGGCCGAAGCCTCCCCGGTGAATCAGTGTTTTCCGTCTTCGATAACCAGGTGGGGTTCAAGGACCTTCTTGGCGAAGTCCTGGCGCAGCCAGCGCACCAGTGACCATGCCAGGATCGCCAGCACGGGAATCATCGGCAGCGCCACCACGATGGTGGAGGTCTGCACCGGCTTGAGCCCGCCAAGCTGGATCAACGCTACCCCGACGCCGGCGATCAGAAACGCCCAGATCAGGCGGATCTTGCGCTGCGGTTCCTGATAGCCAGACAACTTGCGCGAGGTCACCGACGCCAGCACGTAGGCGGAGCTGTCCAGGGTCGTCGCCAGGAAGATGAAGCACAGCAGCACGAACAGGGTGGTAATCACACCGGACATCGGCAGGGTGCCGAGGATCGCCTCGACCGCAGCGGGGATGCCTTCGGCCGAAAGAATGGCCGCCACGTCCAGGGTGCCGGAGATCTGCAGGTCCAGCGCATAGCCGCCCCACACCGCGAAGAACACCCAGCAGCCCAAGGAACCGAACACCATTTCGGCGATGATCAGCTCACGGATGGTGCGACCGCGCGAGATGCGGGCGACGAACAGGCCCATCATCGGGGCGTAAGCGATCCACCAGGCCCAGTAGAACACCGTCCAGTCGCGCCAGAAGCTGGAGTCCCCCACCGGGTCGGTCCACATGCTCATGGGCACGAAGTTGGAGACCATCTTGCCGAGGCTGTTGACCCAGCCCTCCACCATGAACAGGGTGTCGCCCACCACCAGGGTGAACACCAGCAGTACCCCCGCCAGCAGCACGTTGATGTCCGACAGGATCTTGATGCCCTTGGCCAGGCCGAACCACACACTGGCGGAGAAGATGGCGGTCCAGATCAGCAGCACCGCGATATCCAGCATGAACGACGGTGACACCCCGAGCAGACCGCTCAGCAGCTGCGATACCAGCGGCACCGCCAGCCCCAGCGAGGTACCGACGCCACCGACGATGCCGAAGACCACCACCGCATCGAGAAGCGCGCCCCACCAGCCGTCGGCATGACGCCCCATCACCCCGCGGGCGGCCACGGACAGCCTGACGCCCGGGCGGTTATGGACGAACATGGAGTAGGCGATCGGGATAGCCGGCAGGCAATAGAAGGCCCAGGGCGTGAAGCCCCAGTGGAACTGACCGTAGGTCAAGGCCCACTCGGCTGCTTCCTGTGAGCTCGGCTCGACGCCGAAGGGAGGCCCGGTGAAATAGTAGATGGGTTCGACCCAGGCCCAGTTGACGATGGCGATGCCGATACCACCGGCAAAGATCATCGCCACCCAGCTGAAGTAGGAAAACTCCGGCTTGTCATCGGGGCCGCCGAGCCGCACGTTGCCGTAGCGACTGATGGCCAGACCCACCAGAAAGACCACCACGGCGATGCCGGCGAGCAGATACAGCCAGCCGAATCGCCCGGTGGCAAAGGCAAAGGCCGCATTGACCAGTGCGGCCCCCGACTCCGGGAACACGATGATGGGCAGGATCAGGCCTGCGATGACCAGCACGGCGGGCACGAAGACCCGCAGGTCGAGCCGATCGGAATGGGACTCTGGCGCGTTCATCAGGGATACCTTTATCGTTTGTTGTTGTGACGCTTGCTGCGCAGGACGCCGGCGCTCAGCCGGCGGCCTCGAGCATCCAGCCCGCCGCTCGCTCGGCGATCATCAAGGTCGGCGAGTTGGTATTGCCACTGGTGATGGTCGGCATGACGCCGGCGTCCGCCACCCGCAGTCCCTGGATTCCCCTCACCCGCAGGCGTGAGTCGACCACCGCCATGGGATCGTCGGCCTGCCCCATCCGGGTGGTTCCGACCGGGTGGAAGATGGTGGTGCCGATGTCACCGGCCAGTCGCCACAGCTCTTCATCGGTCTGGTACTGGACGCCGGGCTTGACCTCCTCCGGTTCGTACCTGGCGAACGCCTTCTGCTCGGCGATCCTGCGGGTGACGCGCAGCGAGTCCGCCGCCACCCGCCGGTCCTCGTCGGTGCTCAGGTAGTTGGGGGCGATGGACGGCGCCTGGGCCGGATCGGCGCTCTGAATCCTGACGCTGCCGCGACTGGTCGGATTCAGGTTGCAGACGCTGGCGGTGACCGCCGGATAGGGATGCAGCGGCTGGCCGAAGGCCTCCAGACTCAGGGGCTGGACGTGGTACTGGATGTTGGGGTGCTCATGCTCGTCGCTGCTGCGGGTGAAGATACCGAGCTGAGACGGCGCCATGCTCATCGGGCCTGTGCGCTTGAACACGTATTCCAGACCGATGCCGGCCTTGCCCCACAGGGTGCTGGCCATGGTGTTGAGGGTCTTGGCGCCCTTGACCTTGTACACCGAGCGTATCTGCAGATGGTCCTGCAGGTTCTCACCGACCCCCGGCAGTTCGTGGACGACGTCGATGCCGTGCTGCTTGAGCAGCTCACCAGGTCCGATGCCGGAGAGCTGCAGGATCTGGGGTGAGCCGATGGCGCCGGCGGACAGCACCACCTCACGGCGCGCCCTGGCCAGCTGGGTGGTGCCCTCGCGCTTGACCTCGACCCCTTCACAGCGCTTCTCGCCGTCGGGCTCGCCGCCGGCGACGATCAGCCGATTGACCTGGGTCGAGTGCCACAGCGTCAGGTTCGGCCGCTTGAGCGCCGGGCGCAGGAACGCCTTGGCGGTGTTCCAGCGCCAGCCGGAGCGCTGGTTGACCTCGAAGTAGTCGACGCCCTCGTTGCTGCCACGGTTGAAGTCCTTGGTCCGTGGAATACCCGCCTGGACCGCCGCCTCGGCGAAGTCGTCCAGCACCTCCCACTTGAGCCGCTGCTTCTCGATGCGCCACTCGCCGCCGTGACCGTGAAAGTCCCGGTGGGCGGCGTCGGCGTCGCCGCCCTCGTCCAGACGATAGTGATCCTCGTGCTGGATGAAGGCCGGCAGGCAGTGCTCCCAGCGCCACTGGTCGTCACCGGTGACCTCGGCCCAGTGGTTGTAGTCCCGGGCCTGGCCGCGCATGTAGATCATGCCGTTGATGCTCGAGCAGCCGCCGAGGGTCTTGCCACGCGGGTAAAGCAGCGAGCGCCCGTTGAGGCCCGCGTCCGGATCGGTGCGAAAGCGCCAGTCGGTGCGCGGGTTGTCGATGCAGTACAGGTAGCCCACCGGCACGTGGATCCAGTGGTAGTTGTCGCGACCACCGGCTTCGATCAGCAGCACCCGGTTGTTGGGGTCGGCGCTCAAGCGATTGGCCAGCAGGCACCCGGCGGTGCCTGCTCCGACCACGATGTAGTCAAACTCGCTGTCGTATTGTTGTGCGGTTGTCATCGCAGATCCCTCGATTCAGGGCGTTATTTGGCGGTCGGCATCACGAACTCCGCGCCCGCCTCGATGGAGTCGGACCAGCGCTGCATGATCGACTTCTGCTTGGTGTAGAAGCGCACGCCCTCTTCGCCGTAGGCGTGCATGTCGCCGAACAGCGAGCGCTTCCAGCCACCGAAGCCATGCCACGCCATGGGCACCGGAATCGGCACGTTGATGCCGACCATGCCCACCTGGATGCGACGGCCGAACTCGCGGGCCACCTTGCCGCTCTCAGTGAAGCAGCTGACACCGTTGCCGAACTCGTGGTCATTGATCAGCTCGATGGCGGTGGCCACATCCGGCACGCGCACGCAGGCCAGCACCGGGCCGAAGATCTCCTCGCGGTAGATCGTCATCTCCGGGGTGACGTGATCGAACAGGGTGCCGCCCATCCAGAAGCCCTCGCTGCAGCCTTCGCCGGTATTGCTGCTGTCGAAGCCACGGCCATCGACCACCAGTTCGGCCCCCTCCTCGACGCCCTTGTCGATGTAGCCGGTAATACGCTGATGGGCCTGGGCGGTGACGATCGGCCCCATCTCGGCGTCCAGCTGCATGCCGTCCTTGACCTTGAGGTTGCGTGCGCGCTCGGCGATCCGGGCCACCACGTCATCGGCCACGTCGCCGACCAGCACCGCCACACTGATGGCCATGCAACGCTCGCCGGCGGAGCCGTAGGCGGCACCGATCAGCGCGTCCACCGCCTTGTCGAGGTCGGCGTCGGGCATCACCACCATGTGGTTCTTGGCACCGCCGAGGGCTTGCACACGCTTGCCCAGCGCCGCGCCACGCTGGTAGATCAGGTTGGCGATGGGGGTGGAGCCGACGAAGGACAGCGCCTTGACGTCGGGGTGGTCGATCAGCGCGTCCACCGTTTCCTTGCCACCCTGGACCACGTTGAACACGCCGTCGGGCAGCCCGGCCTGCTTGAGCAGGTCCGCCATCATCAGCGAGGCGCTGGGATCGGTGGGGCTGGGCTTGAGGATGAAGCTGTTGCCGGCGGCGATGGCGACCGGGAACATCCACATCGGCACCATGGCCGGGAAGTTGAACGGGGTGATGCCGGCGACCACACCAAGCGGCTGACGCAGGGTCCAGTTGTCGATGCCGGTGCTGACCTGGTCGGTGAAATCGCCCTTGAGCAGCTGCGGGATACCGCAGGCAAACTCGACGATATCGATACCCCGTGCCACCTCGCCCTGGGCGTCGGTGAAGACCTTGCCATGCTCACGGGTGATCGCCTCGGCCAGGGCATCCTTGTTGGCGTTGAGCAATTCGAGAAAGCGGAACATCACCCGGGCGCGGCGGATGGGCGGGGTGTCGGCCCAGCTCGGGAAGGCCGCCTTGGCCACCTCTACCGCCTTGTCGATCTCGCTGGCGGAGGCCAGCGCCACGCGGCCACTGACCTGGCCGGTCGCCGGGTTGTAGACGTCCTGATGACCCAGGGAGGCGCTTTCGTCGATCTGGCCGCCGATGAAGTGAGGAATCGTCGAGGTCATGGGGTGCTCCTTTATAAGTGTTGTTTAAGTCATTCGAGCGTGGCCGTATGAGGAAAGGTGCCCAGCCTGCTCGTCTTGTCGCTGTACAGCCTATCTCTGCAGGTGATCTGAGCAATTGAGTTATTTGAAACCCAGATATAAAGTTCTCAAATAACGCACTCTGTTGAAGGAAGGCGCCATGCAGGACTACCCCACGCTGCGAGCATTCGTCACGGTGGCGCACCTCGGCAGCGTCTCCCGCGCCGCCGAGGCGCTGCATCTCACCCAGCCGGCGGTTAGCCTAAAGTTGAAGCAGCTGCAGGCAACGCTAGGACTGACGCTGTTCCACCGCCGCCCCCAGGGACTGGAGCTGACGGCCCACGGTCAGGCACTGCTGCCCACCGCCGAAAAGGCCCTGGAGAGCGCCCGGGTGTTCGATCTGATGGCCCGCTCGCTGCACTCGACGGTGCGTGGGCTGTTGAGGATTGGCACCATCATCGACCCCGAGTTCATCCGTCTGGGCAGCTTTCTCAAGGTGCTGGTCGAGCGCGCCCCGGAACTCGAGACCGAGCTGCACCACGGCATGAGCGGCTACGCCCTGTCGCGAGTGGAGCGCGGCGAGCTGGATGCAGGTTTCTATCTGGCGCCCCCCGGAACAGGCAGCACCCACGCCGACGGCGCCGGCGAACTTGCGTTTGTCGAGCTGACCCACTTTCGCTACTACGTGGTGGCGCCCTCCGGCTGGGAATCGCGGGTCGAGGACACCCGCTGGTCGACGCTGGCCACCCTGCCCTGGATCGTCACGCCCCCCGACTCGGTCCACCATCGCCTGCTCAAGCGCGCCATGCAGGACAGCGGCGAGACGCCCCGGCGGGTCGCCCAGGTCGACCAGGAGGCCTGCATGCTCGACCTGGTACGCGCCGGGGTGGGGTTGAGCCTGGCCCGGGACTCGCTGGCCTTGACCGAGCGCCAGCGCAGCGGCCTGACCATCGTCGAGGGGGTGACGCTGGACTGCGCCCTGTGCTTTGTATGGAAGAAGGAACGCACCCGCGAGCCGCCGCTGCAGGCCGCGCTTGCCACCCTGGAGAGCGTCTGGCCCAACCGCCCTGAGTAAGACTTGTAGGAAAAGTGCCTGCGCTCGGTGGCTTTTTGTACAAGACCCAGGACCTGAGTCAGCCCTGGGCAGACCCCGCTGATAGGCGCCCGAACCTGCTAATAGGCGCCCCAACCCGACAATTGGCGCCCGAACCCGCTGATAGGCGCCCGAACCCGCTTTGGCAGCAGCGCCAAATGCACCAGAGCTGCGCCTTTCTGCGCCTGGCGACGCTCGAATCCGTCGTCGGGTGCTACCCTCCAGACGTTGGCTGACGGCTTTCCCCGGTTCAGGTCAAGGGCGACGCCTGTCTCGATCGCTCCTTGCTCGCACCGTCAGTTCGTACTTCCAGCCACCAGATGTCAGCGTCACGCTCCCTTCGTTCTTCACCACAAGGAATGTCCCCATGACCGACCTTTCCCGCTTCCCCATCACTGCCAAGTGGCCGGCGACACACCCCGAGCGCCTGCAGCTCTATTCGCTGCCGACCCCCAACGGGGTCAAGGTCTCGATCATGCTGGAGGAAGTCGGGCTGGACTACGAAGCGCACCGGGTCAACTTCGATACCAGGGACCAGCACTCTCCGGAGTTTCTCTCGCTCAGCCCCAACAACAAGATTCCCGCGATCCTCGACCCCGACGGCCCTGAAGGCCAGCCGATCGGACTGTTCGAGTCAGGCACGATTCTGCTGTACCTGGCCGACAAGACCGGCCAGCTGGTGCCCCAGACGCCCCAGGCCTACTACCAGGCCCTGCAATGGCTGATGTTCCAGGTCGGCGGCGTGGGCCCGATGTTTGGCCAGATCGGCTACTTCCACTTCTTCGCCGGCAAGGAATTCGAGGACAAGCGCCCTCTTCAGCGCTACGTGGACGAGGCCAAACGCCTGCTTGGGGTGCTGGACAAGCGCCTGGAACAGCGCGAGTGGATCATGGGCGAGGACTACTCGGTGGTGGATATCGCCATCCTTCCCTGGATACGCAACCTGGTCTACCGCTACGACGCCGGGGATCTGGTCGAGTTTGCCAACTTCCCCCACGTCGACCGCACCCTCCAGGCGTTTCTCGAGCGTCCCGCCGTGCAACGAGGCCTCAAGGTCCTGGCCTGAGGCGATACAGCAGGCGCTACCAGGGTGAAGGTGGCGATCGGTGAATGTGGCGACCGTAGAGGTAGAGCGAGACGAAATGAGGTGAGAGCCGCACGATCGAACCTCATCCCACGGGTGACTCGCCGCCGGGTTCAGGCGATGATTGTGCCGGCACAGCAGACTCCGTGAGCCTTCAAGGCGCGCCGTCCTGTGCCTGTCCGCCTGCCCCGTGGCCCCACGGCCCCGGGCAACACCCCCACACGACGGAATCACCGCTCATGCCCGTTCGCCCCGTTCATCTTCTGCCCCTCGTCTTCGCCGTGGGGACCACCTCCGCCCAGGCGGCCTCCGCGCCTAAAGACGCCGACCGGACTACCGTCGAGCAGCAGAGTAGCCGATCCTGCGAAAACCCGACCATGGACCAGCAGATCGAGGCACTGATGGATCACCACGGCATCCCGGGGGTGTCGGTGGCACTGATCGACCACGGCAACATCTGCCTGAGCCACTACGGCGTCGCCAGCCGGGAGTCCTCGACCGGCGCCGCCGTGAACGACGACACCCTGTTCGAGATCGGCTCGGTCAGCAAGACCTTCACCGCGGCGCTGGGCGCCTGGGTGCAGCAAGGCGGAGCCTTCTCCCTGAGCGACAGTGCGGCCAGCATCGAGCCCGACTTCGAGGGTCGTCCAGTAGGCGAGGTCAGCATGGTAGAGCTTGCCACCTACACCGCCGGCGGCTTCCCGCTGCAGTTTCCCGCGGGCGTCGAAGACGCCACCCTCCACGACTACTTCGTGAACTGGCAGCCGGACTTTGCCGCCGGCACCAAGCGCCTGTACTCGAACCCCAGCATCGGCCTGTTCGGCCTGCTCGCGGCCCAGAGCGAAGGCTCAAGCTTCGCTGAGCTGATTCAGGACAGCGTGCTGCCCACACTTGGCCTCGATGCCACCTGGCTTACGGTGCCCGACGACCAGGCCCGCCACTACGCCCAGGGCTACAACGGCGATGACCAGCCCGTGCGCGTCAATCCGGGCCCGCTGGACACCCAGGCCTACGGCATCAAGACCACGGCACGGGACCTGGCACGCTTCGTTCAGGCCAATATCGACGCCTATCAAGGCAGCCAGGACGACCAGCGCATGGCACAAGCCCTGCTGGCCACCCACCAGGGCTACGCCACCGTCGGCGAGATGCAGCAGGGACTCGCCTGGGAAAGCTACGCCCTGCCGACGACCCTCGATACGCTGCAAAACGGCACCACCGCAGAGATGGCGCTGGAGCCCCAGCCTGTCACCATGCTCGAGCCGTCAGGCGAGCCACAGCCCCAGCGCTGGTACCACAAGACCGGCTCCACCGGCGGCTTCGGCGCCTACGCCGCCTTTATGCCGGCGCATGAACTGGGCATCGTCATCCTCGCCAACAAGCGCTACCCCAACGGCGAGCGCGTCGAAGCCGCCTGGCGGATACTGGAGGCGCTGGAGCAGTAAGAACGAAAAGTGCTTGAACCCGGTGCCGCCCGGAGCAATGAAACAAGGAGCGAAGCAAGGGCGAAGCACGGGGCTGTGCAAAGGCAATACATGGGGCAGAGAAGCGTCTACGACCGGTGGTAGGCACTAACCGAGCCAACCAATGAAACCAGACGGCCTGGGCGCTGAATTCTCCAGCCCTCAGGCCCTGAAAGCCGCAGCACAAGCACCGGGGGGAAGCGCTTGGAAAAGACGATAGCTTGTCTGAATCGCAGAAAGCGTCAGGGAGCGTCGGCTCGCAGCGTGAAGCCAAGGGCATTCATGACCTTCATGACTGTCGCAAAACTTGGGTTCCCATCGGCCGAAAGCGCCTTGTAAAGCCCTTCGCGGGTCAGGCCGGTATCGCGCGCCAGTTGCGTCATGCCTCGCGCTCGAGCGATATCGCCAAGCGCCGCCACGACGAGAGCGGGATCACCTTCTTCAAGGCAGGCCTCAAGATACAAGGCCATGTCTTCTTCCGTCTGCAGATGGTCAACGACATCCCATTTCTGAAGTGTGCTCATGGTGCCTCCGTCAACTCCCTCGCCAATCGCTTGGCGAGTTCGATATCTCTGGCCTGGCTGGACTTGTCGCCGCCTGCCAGCAAAATGATCAGTTCGTGCCCCTTCTGGACGAAATACACTCGGTAACCAGGCCCGTAATGGATCCTCAGTTCCGAGACTCCCTCACCGACAGCCTCACAGTCACCGACGTTACCCAGTTCAACGCGCCGTAGCCGAGCCAGTATCCTGGCCTTGGCCCTGGGATCTCGCAGCTTGGCGAACCAGGCAGCATAGGACTGCGTCTCGCGGATCATATTCATACCATCAAGTGTTAACCATAGTTAACACCTTGACAAGATTTTTGCTCGGCGTACCACGGCCTTATCCCAATGACCTAAACGCCCCCTTGGGGCTGGTACACTACGCGCCCTCTCCTGCCCGACCTCTTGATGCCGATGACTGACCGAGATCCCCTGGCCCAGGCCCTCCGCTTTTCCGTGGCGCCGACGATCGGTCGGAGGTAAAGCCCACAGTCACGGGCTTTCCCGGTATCGTGCGCCAAAAATGCACCAGCAAGAAACAGTGGCACGGATCCTACCGCTGAAGTTGCGCTTGTCGGTGAGACAGGCGCGAGCATGGATGTGACGAAAGCATACGTGCGCATTAGAGGCGGCCCCGCTGACCTTCCCCTGACATATCGCCTTTTCAAGGTCTCATTGAGCATAAATCGCCTCCTCTCGCCTGGTGGCCCGTCGCGCCGAGGTAAGGCGCAATCCCTCGTCGGTACCACGATACTCGCGTCGCCGGAAGGCCAGCGCCAGCAGTCCTCCATCTGCAAAGTTTTCCTCGCTGCTCCAATTTGGCGGTAGAACGCAAGGCCAGGGGCAGACTGCGAAGCACCTCTGCTCCGACTCGTACCCGCCGCACAGTCACCACACCAACAATGAAAACGCCCCCTTGGGGCTGGTACACTACGCGCCCTCTCCTGCCCGACCTCTTGATGCCGATGACTGACCGAGATCCCCTGGCCCAGGCCCGCCGCTTTTCCGTGGCCCCCATGATGGACTGGACGACACGCGACTACCGCGTATTCGCGCGCACCCTGACGCGCCGGACGCTCTTGTACACCGAGATGGTGACCACTGGTGCGATCCTTCACGGGCGTCCGCGCGAGCGCTTCCTCGGCTACGACGAGGTGGAGCATCCGCTGGCGCTGCAGTTAGGTGGCAGCGATCCAGGAGAACTCGCCGAGTGCGCGGCGATCGCCGAGGAGTGGGGCTACGACGAGGTCAATCTCAACGTGGGTTGCCCCAGCGACAGGGTCCAGAACAACCTGATCGGGGCCTGCCTGATGGGTCATCCGGACAAGGTGGCGCTGGCGGTGGCGACGATGCGCGAGGCGGTGTCGATTCCGGTGACGGTGAAGTGCCGTATCGGGATCGACGATCAGGACGAGGACGCCGATCTCGAGCGCTTTATCACCCAGGTGGCCGACGCCGGCTGCGAGGTGTTTATCGTGCACGCGCGCAAGGCCTGGCTGCAGGGGCTGTCCCCCAAGGAAAACCGCGACGTGCCGCCGCTGAATTATCCGCGGGTGCATCGCTTGAAGGCCAGTCGCCCCGATCTGCATATCGGCATCAACGGCGGCATCAAGAGCCTCGAGGAGTGCCAGACGCAGCTTAATCACGTCGACAGCGTGATGGTGGGTCGCGAGGCCTACCAGAATCCCTGGCTGCTGGCCCAGGTGGACCAGGCGATCTACGGCGAGCCGGGGCCTGCTGACAGTCGCCACGCCGCCGCCATGGCGCTACGCCCTTACATCCAGCGCCGCCTGGAAGAAGGTGCCAAGCTCAACCATATCACCCGCCATCTGCTTGGCCTGTTCCAGGGCTGCCCCGGCGGGCGCCGCTTCCGTCGACATCTGTCGGAGAACGCTCATCGCGACGGCGCGGGCCTGGCGGTGTTCGACGATGCCCTGGGCCTGGTGCCGGAGCCCGCCAGCGCCTGACAACAGCTGCACGACACTCCGCTGCACGGGCAAACCTGCCCTGCAAAAAAGACAACGGCCGAGCGATCTACTCGGCCGTTCTTTATTGGGTCCGGGGTTGGGGACTCGATATTCATCAAGCCCTCTGGACATCTGTCTCGCTAGCCCTACCGCTACCTCTGCCGCCACCCTCATGCCTTAAGATAAGCGAGTGCTCACCTGCATGTGCAACCTTGGCTCTTGGGTGAACCGCTTCACGCCTTGAGGCCTAGTAGAGTGAATCGGGCGGCGGCTCCAGGCTCGAATGGAAGGTCTCGATGGCACTTTCGGCTTCTTCGATGGCGTCGAAGCGGGCGATATGGAACAGCGCCTCGCCTTCGTTGGCCAGGGGCAGCCGGCTCATGCCGATGACGATGCCGTCGGCCATGGACAGGATCTCGCCTTCGGTCTCGCCGAAGGGATCGGCGACCTTGCCCAGCACCTGCCCCTTGGCGACCCGGGCTCCCAGGCGCACCTTGGGCCTCAGGATGCCGTCGATGGGCGCACGCGCCCAGCTCGACCCATTGGCGACCTCCGCTGCCGGCGGCTTGCGCCGGCGTTGCTCGCCGGTGAGCATGTCGAGCCGGCGCATCACCCGCAGCACCCCTCGGACACCAGCGGTGATCGCCCACTCGTCGAAGCGCAGCGCCTCGCCGGCCTCGTAAGTGAGCACTGGCGTACCGCGAGTCTGGGCGTAGTGGCGAAGGCTGCCTTCGCGCAGCTCGGCGTTGAGAATCACCGGGGCGCCGAAGGCGTCGGCCATGCGCCGGGTCTCCTCGCCGGCGTCACCCAGCTGGGCGCGGATCTGCGGCAGGTTGGTGCGGTGGATGGCGCCGGTATGAAGGTCGATGATGTGGGTCGCGTGGTCGACGATCTGCTCGCGAAACAGCGCCGCGATACGCCCCCCGAGCGAGCCTGATTCACTGCCGGGAAAGCAGCGATTGAGATCGCGCCGATCCGGCAGATAGCGAGAGTGCTGAACGAAGCCGAAGATATTGACGATCGGCACCGCGATCAGGGTGCCGCGCAGACGGTTGATCTGGCGCGAACGCAAAAGACGCCTGACGATCTCGACGCCGTTTATCTCGTCGCCGTGGATGGCGCTGCACACCAGCAAGGTGGGACCGGGCTGGCGTCCGTGAACGACCTCCACCGGGATATCCAGCGGTGCATGGGTGTAAAGTTTGGCCACCGGCACGTCGATCTGGGCACGCGTGCCCGGCTTGACGGTAATGCCGGCCAGTTCGAAGGGGGCTCTTGCCATGGAAGTTCCTTAGTCGCCATGCCGCGCCGTCGACAACACGACAGCACCTGTCGTCCTTATACCTTTGTGACGTCGCCAAAACGAGCCCAATTTACCTCAGTGCGCGTATCGATGCCGCTGATCTCGCGGGGCCAGTCCGGTAGAATACGCGGACTGACCCACCGCCGGAGCGCCCCGCCCCCATGCCCCGCCGTACCAAGCAAGAAGCCGCCGCCACCCGAGCCGCATTGCTCGATGCCGCCGAGGAAGTGTTCCTCGAGCGCGGCGTCTCGCGCGCCTCGCTCGAGGTCATCTCGCGACGGGCCGGCGTTACCCGGGGCGCCCTGTACTGGCATTTTCGCAACAAGGGCGATCTGTTCCGGGCCATGCTGGAGCGTGTCCATCTGCCGTTCGAGGACCTGCTCAATGAGCTCGACGACTCCTCGGTCGATCACCACCCGCTGGAGGCCATTCGCTTGAGCTGTCATGTCGGGTTGCGTCAGGCCGATACTCCGCGCCACCGCCGGGTTCACGGTATCCTGCTGCACCACTGCGAGCGTACCGACGATTTCGACCCGCTGGAGGCCAAGGCCGAGATCGCCCGAGAAACCTGCCAGGCCTTGCTGCGCCAGTTCAAGCAGGCTGATCTCAAGCAGCAGCTACGCCCCGGGCTTAGCCCGGAGCGTGCCACCGACCTGTTTCACTATGCCCTGAGCGGGCTGTTCTGGGAGTGGCTGCGCGCGCCCCAGGCCTTCACTCTAAGTGAACGAGGCCCTGCCCTGGTCGATGACCTGATCAGCCTGATCGGTCGCGACTGACCCGTCGTCGCGAACCGGCACTCGATCGACTCGGGAAGGGCTCGACACGCTTCAATGCTGATGGCCGTGGGAGTGACGATGGCCGTGGTAGTGGTGCCCGTGCGTCGGCGCCTCATGGGGTGGTACCGGTTCATGGCGCTCGATCAGCTTGAGCCTTACCAGCCGGGTACGCGCATCGAGAAACTCCTGCTCGGCCACCGAGCGGAAGCTGTCGTGCTCTTCCAGGTACTTGACCAGCACCCGTACTTCCCCTTCCCGCGGCATCGCCCCCGGCTTGCCCCTCAGGCAGATCTCCCGGGTTCCGTCCGAGCAGAGCACCGCACGGCAGCACCCCTGGCCATCGATGAAGCCGACCACCTGAACACGCTCGCCCAGCAGGCAACGGCGGTTGAACGAGGGCCGATCGCGATAGCGCTTCAACAGTACCCGACAGAAGCGGGATGCCAGCGGGGACGACAGCGCAAAGGCTCCCCACAGCACCACGATGCCCAGCGGCACGATCACGATCGCCAAGTTGACCCACTGCAGAATCAGCAGTTCCGCCACTAGCGTGAAGACAGCAGCGAACAGGATCAGCGCGGTCAAGGCCACCGTCACCGGCACCCCGGCAAACCCCAGCGATACCATCGTGCTGGCCATATGATCGTCACGCAGGCTGTCACGTTCGAACAGCTGCAGCGGCACCAGCTTCAATGCCACCAGGATCCAGTAGAGCGCGACGAGTGGAAGCAGCACCGTGAACAGAATCAGCGGAAAACTCAGGGCAATGTCCCTGATCAGCGTTATGTCCATACCACCTCCCGTGGCGTTGCCACTTGCGTACTTGCTACCCGCAGCATAGCGCCATAGGCCACAAACCTCGACCCGCACATCCCAATTTTTCCTTTGGCGACAGCATGTTGCAACGCACAATATGCTGCACTGCACACTTCCCCCAGGCCCGCCACAAGCTTGTAATACGAAATAAAAAGCTCCCTGTCACCAGCGACTCACCGCCTCTGCAGCATAAAAAAAGCGCCGCCTGGAAAGGCGGCGCTTTGACCTGCATCAACCATTCTACCGATGAGGGGCGGTCATGTTGACCCGCCCACTGGTTCAATGATCGGTGGCAGTGCCCTTGGCTTCTGAGGCGTTCTCGTCCTCATCGTCGTCGGAACCACGCTCTCCGAACAAGCGCAGGGAGAGCGACGCGATCATGGCGTAGAACGACGGCACGAAACAGCTACCCAGTATCGCCACCGAGGCCATGCCCATGGCCACCGTGGTACCGATGTGGTGGCTGCTGGTGTCACTGGCGCCGGTGGCCATGGCCAGCGGCAGGGTGCCGAAGATGAATGCCATGGAGGTCATCACGATGGGCCGGAAACGCAGCTCCGCCGCGGTGATCGCCGCCTCGCGGATGGTCTTGCCCATCTCCTTGCGCTGCAACTCGGCGAACTCGACGATCAGGATGGCGTTCTTTGCCGCCAGGCCGATGACCACCAATACCCCGATCTGGACATAGACGCTGGTATCCAGGCCACGCATGGCGATACCGGCGATGCCCCCGAGGAAGGCGAACGGCGTGGCGGTCAGTACCGCCAGCGGCAATGACCAGCTCTCGTACTGCGCCGCCAGGATCAGGAACACCATGACCATGCCGAAGATGATGGCGATGGTGCCGGCGTTACCCGCTTCACTCTCCTGGTAGGCGGTACCGGTCCAGCCCATGCCCCAGTCGCTGCCAAGCGTATCCTGGACGATCCGCTCCATGGCCTGGAGCGCCTGGGTCGAGGAGTAGCCTTCCGCCGGGCCACCCTGGAACTGGGCCGCCGAGTAGACACCGAAACGCGTCACCACTGCAGGTGCGGCCGTGCGCTCGAGGGTCACGAACTCCGACAGCGGAATCCGCTCACCGTTGCCGCCGCGCACATAGACGTTGTTGATATCGTCTGGCGTGTCGCGGTACTCCGCCTCGTTCTGCAGGTAGACCTGGAAGTTGCGGTTCTGGTAGCTGAAGAAGTTGACGAAGCCGTTGCCGAAGGTGTTCGACAGGGTGGCGTTGAGGTCGGTCAGCGACACGCCGTAGCTCAGCGCCTTTTGCTGGTCGATCTCGGCGCGGAAGGACGGCACGTTGACGCTGAAGGTCGAGAATACCTGGTTGAGCGCCGGGTCCTGGTTGGCCGCCTGCATCACCTTGAGCGAGGCCTGGTAGATCTCCTCGGGGGTGGCACCGGAGAACGACTGCAGGTAACCGGTGAAGCCGCCGGTGGTGGACAGGCCGATGATCGGCGGCATGTTGAAGGCCATGACGTTGCCGCCGTCGACCTCGGCACCGATCTGGAAGATCCGGCCGATCAGGTCATCCACCGTGGTCTCGCGCTCGTCCCAGTTGTCCATGTTGATGAAGATGATGCCGCGCGCGGTGTTGACCGAGCTGGTCAGCATGTCGTAGCCGGCGATGGCCGAGGAATAGCGCACACCGGGCACTTCCTCGATGCGCTTGCTGACCTCGGCCATGTAGGCCTTGGTGCGGCTGAGCGATGCCGAGTCCGGCAGGCTGACCGCCGCCAGGGCGATGCCCTGGTCGGTTTCCGGCACCAGCGTCGAGGGCGTGTTCTCGTAGAGCCAGAAGGAACCGGCCCCGACCAGCCCCACCAGCAGCAGGGTCAGCACCCAGGCCTTGACCAGCGCCTTGACCGCCACCATGAACACCCTGGTGACGCCGTCGAAGAAGCGGTCGAACAGGCGCAGCGGGGTGCGCACCGCCCGCATGAAGGAGGATTCCTTCTTGTGCAGGTCGTGCTTGATGAAGATCGCCGACAGCGCCGGGGTGAAGGTCAGCGCCATCAGCGCCGAGAACGCCACCGAGATGGCGATGGTCAGGGCGAACTGCTGATAGATCTGCCCGGTAAAACCGCCGAGGAAGGCCACCGGCACGAACACCGCCGCCATGATCAGCGAGGTGGCGATGACCGGCCCACCGACCTCCTTCATGGCCTGGATGGTGGCCTGGCGAACCGTGATCTCCTCGTCCTCCGACAGCACCCTTTCGACGTTCTCCACCACCAGGATGGCGTCATCCACCACGATGCCGATGGACAGCACCAGAGCGAACAGCGTCAAAAGGTTGATCGAGAAGCCGAACACGTAGAAGCCTGCGAAGGTGGCCAGTACCGATACCGGCACCACCGACATGGCGATCACGGTAAAGCGCCAGTTCTGCAGGAAGATGAACAGGATGACGCCGACGATCAGGAAGGCTTCGATAAAGGTGTGGAAGACGGTTTCCACCGAGGCGTCGATGAACAGGGTGGTGTCGTAGGGCACCACGTACTCGAGGCCCGGCGGGAAGCGCACCTCCAGCTCGTTCATCTTTTCCTTGACCATGTCTGCCGTCTGCAGGGCATTGGCGCCCGGCTGCTGCTGGATCATGATCGGCGTCATGATGGCGCCGTTGAGGCGTGCCTCGACGCCGTAGAAGGAGGCGCCCAGCTCGATCCGCGCCACATCATCCAGGCGCAGCGCAGAGCCGTCCTCGTTGGTGCGCAGCAGGATGTCGCGGAAGTCGTCGGCGCTGGACAGACGTCCGCCGGCGGTGATGGTGTAGGTGAATGCTCGCGGGCTGTCGATCGGCGTGGACGCCAGGCTACCCGCCGGTACCTCGGTGTTCTGGGCACGAATCGCCGCCGCCACCTCGGTGGGGGTCAGGTCGTACTCGGCCAGCTTGTTGGGGTCCATCCAGATGCGCATGGCGAACTCGCCACCGCCCAGCACCTCGGCCTCACCGACGCCGGGAATCTGGCGCAGCTCGTCGAGAATGTTCAGGGTGGCGTAGTTCTGCATGTAGATGTTGTCGTAGTCGTCCTGGGGCGAGATCAACGACACCAGCATCAGGATCGAGCTGGAACGCAGCTCGACCTGGACGCCCTGCTCCTGCACCGCCTCGGGCAACTGGGACAGCGCGCCCTGGACCCGGTTGTTGACGTTGATGGTGTTGATATCACCGTCGGTCCCGATGTCGAAGGCCACGCTCAGGCTCATGGAGCCGTTGTCGGAGCTGGTCGAGTTCATATAGAGCATGTTCTCGACGCCGTTGATCGCCTCCGCCAGTGGCGCGGCCACCGTCTGCGCCACGGTCTCGGCATCGGCACCCGGGAAGGTGGCGCTGACCGACACCGTGGGCGGCACCACGCTGGGATACTGCTCGATCGGCAGTACCCGCATGCTCATCGCCCCGATGATGGTCAGGATGATCGCCAGGACCGAGGCGAAGATCGGCCGCTTGATGAAGAAGTTGGCGAAATTCATTCGTTACCCTCTCCTCGAGCCTCCTCGGCCTCCTGATCGCCCTGCGGCGCGTTCATCGGCGCCTGCTGGGCGGCCTGGGTGGCACTCGCGGCATCCTCGCCCTGACCAGCGCTCTCGGCAGTGCCCTGCCCGCTCTGTTCGGCCGCTGGCTCGCCCGGTGACGCCGCTGCGCCCTGCTCAGCTTGCTCGGGCGCGGCCTGGCCGGCGCCCTGCCCCTGTTGCTCGTACTGGGCTTCTTGCATCAGTGCCTCGGCGTCGCCGTCGAACGGCTGGGGATCGATCGGGGTACCCGGCTTCAGGCTGCCCGGATCACCGACCACCACACGCTCGCCGGGTTCGACGCCGTCGAGGATGATCTGCCAGGCGCCCGCCAGCTCGCCGAGCTGCACCGGACGCGCCCTGGCGACGTTGTCTTCATCGAGCACGTAGACCTGCGGGCCCATCAGGCCCTGGGTCAACGCCAGCTCCGGCACCGCCAGCACGCCGAAGCGAGCCAGCCCCTCGATCTTCACGCGCACGTACTGACCCGGCAGCACCGCGCCGTCCGGGTTGGCAAAGGTGGCCTCCGCCTGGACGGTGCTGGTCTCGGGATCGACACGGGAGCCAAGGAAATCCAGGTGGCCGCTGAGCACGGCAGGCTCATCCCCACGCGAAGAGAACGCTTCGAGCGAGGCGGCGATGTCCTCGATGCTCATGTCCTTCAACTGACGACGCAGCTCGAAGGCGTCGTTCTGAGGCATCTGGAAACGGACCTCCAGCGGGTCCAGCGGAGTGATGGTGGCAAGTTCGGTATTGGGTGACACCAGGTTGCCGACATTGACCTCACTGAGACCGATCACGCCAGACACCGGCGCCGTGACCTCGGCGTAGTCCAGATCGAGCTGGGCGCTCTTCAGCGCCGCCTCGGCCTGGGCCACGCTGGCCCGCGCGACGCGCGCGTCGGCCAAGGCCTGGTCGACCTGCTGACGGCTCACCGAGTTCTGGGCTGCCAGTTGCTGGAAACGATTGGCGTCACGCTCGGCCCGCGACAGCTCGGCCTGGGCGCTGGCCAGGTCGGCCTCGCGCTGGGCCACGGTGGCCTCGTACAGGTCCGGCTCGATGGTGTAGAGGCTCTCACCCTGCTCGACCTGATCGCCGGGTTCGAACTTGCGCTCCTCGAGCACACCGGTGACACGTGCGACCAGGGTGACTTCCTGCTCGCTCATCAGCTTGGAGGGGTAGGACTTGTCCAGAGGAATGTCCTGATAGGCCAGCTCGGCCACCTCGATGGCCTTGGCGGGTGGCTGACCACCGGCCTGGCCGGCGGACGGGTCTTCTTCCTGACCACAGCCGACCAGCAGCAATGCCGCCGCCAGGGCGGCCCAGAGGCGGCCGCGATAGATGGTGGTTTTCATCCCTTGATTCCTTCGGGGTAATTGGATCGTCAGATGCCGGGCGCTGACCGCCTCGAGGGAGGAGGCGGTCAGTCTGGACGCCAAGGCGTGCGTCAGCCGTCCTGACTCGGCGGTGCACCGATATCGAGAACCGCGTCGTATTCGTCGGCCTCGCCCTGCTCCGGCAGGGTGAAGTTCACCTGCCCTTCCTCGACCAGGAAGGCGTTGAGCTCGGCGATATCCTGGGCGTCGAGCACCCCCGCCTGACGGTGCAGACTGAGCAGGTTGATCACGTAGTTGAAACGGGCATCGGCGTAGTCAGCGATGGCGTTATACAGGTTCTGCTCGGCGTTGAGCACGTCGACGATGTTGCGGGTACCCACCTCGTAGCCCGCGCGGGTGGCATCCAGGGCACTCTGGTTGGAGACGATGGACTGCTTGCGCGCCGCCACCGTGGAGACGTCATTGCTGACCTGGGTGTACAGCGAGCGCACCTGCAGCACCGTCTCGCGGCGCTGGGACTCGAAGTCGTACTGGCTGGACTCCAGGTCGTAGGTGGTCTGGCGCACCGAGGCGCTGGTCCGACCGCCGGTGTACAGCGGCATGCTGGCGCTCACGCCCACCTGGCTGTTGGAGTTGTAGTCCTCGAAGTTGTCACGCTCGTCGTCGCTGTAGGCGTAGTTGGCGAAGGCCTCCACCACCGGCAGATCGGCGGCCCTGGCCACATCGATCCGCTCACGCGCCACATCGACGCCCGCCTGCTGCGCCAGCAGTTCCGGATTGCGCTCGATGGCAAGCTCGATCCAGGCATCACGACTGGACGGCTCGGGCAGCGCAATAGGCAGATCGTCCTGGAGCATCTCGATGCTGTCGTAGCGCTTGCCGGTCAAGCGCTCCAGCGCCTCGAAGGCCACCTGGAGGTCGCTCTCGGCGACGATCCGGTCGGCCCGTGACTGGTCGAAGGTCGCCCGCGCTTCCTCGACCTCGGTGATCGCGATCAAACCGACGTCGAACTGCTCCTGGGCCTGCTCGAGCTGACGCCCGATGGCGCGCTCCTGGGCCCTGCGAGCTTCGAGGATCTCGTAGGCACGCAGAATATCGAAGTAGGCCGACGAGGTGTCGATCAACACCTGCTGCTCGGTAGCCGCCAGGGTGTAGGTCTGCTGCTCCAGCTGGGCCTCGGCCACGTTCACTTCGCGGCTGTTCAGGGCGTCGTAGAGCTTCTGGGTCGCCTGCAGGTTGAGGCCGTAGCTGAGGTAGTCGTCATCGCTGCCGGTGCCGCTGAAGCCTGACTGCGACTGGGTCTCGAAGATATGGTTGTAGGCCGCCTCGCCGGAGGCGGTCACCTGAGGATTGAGATCCGCCTGTTCGACGTTGATGCCTTCTTCCGCACTACTGGTGGTGGACCGCTCGGAGGCCAACTCGGAGTTGTTGTCCAGCGCGTCGCGGGTAATGGTCAACAGATCGGCGGCCTGGACCTGGCCCATCATCAGGGCGGCGACAGCGGCACACAGAAGGCGGCGGCGAGAAGGAACCCGCGAGGTCAGAGTGACGGGGACTGGTCGGGAAGGCGTCATTGATAGCATCCTCGGATCTGTTGCTCGGCGTTGTCCACAAGTCCCTTTGACCAGGCCACAGAGACATCACACCAGGGACGCCGCGCGACGCGAGCACGACCTCCCTGACACACTGTCCTTGCCATTTCCTGGGCGCCTCGACTTCCTGGAAAGCACCGGGTGGCGTTCGAATCTAGGGGTATTCGATATACATACATTGTCGCATGTTTGGCGTCGTATTCTACCGCCCTTCATGCAAGGATGGTGAAAAATTCGCAATTCCGCACTATATTGCTGGCTAAACCATAATGCTGCACTGCAACACAGCCAAGATCGCCCTCCCCTGCAGGACCATCACCAGGAGCCACCATGGACACTCTGAGACTGGTCACCTTCCGAGAGCTCGAGATCGCGGTACGCGTGTTTCATCCCGAGGCCCCCAGAACCGTCATCGCCTGGCACGGACTGGCACGCCACGGCGGTGACTTCGCTGCCCTGGCCCGGGAACTTGGCCCCGAATGGCGAGTCCTGGCACCCGACACACCGGGGCGAGGGCTGTCGAGCTGGTCGCTGTATCCTGCCAATGACTACTTGTACTCCCACTACATGACAGTCGCGTTGGCGGTCATGGACCACTTCGAACTCGACCGGGCAGCCTGGGTGGGTACCTCCATGGGAGGGCTGCTCGGCATGCTGCTGGCCGCCGATCCATCCAGTGCAGGCCGCATCGAGCGACTGGTGCTCAACGATGTCGGTCCGGAACTGGTGCCACAAGGCCTGGCCGAACTGGCCACCTACTTCACCGTCCCCCACCGTTTTTCCCGCTTGAGCCAACTGGAGGCGGAGCTTCGCCGCCACTACGCCGGCTTCGGCATCGATGACGAGGACGCCTGGCGCCAGCTTACCCTGGAGAGCGCTCGCCGCCTGCCGGACGGTAGCTGGACCTACCACTACGACCCGCGCATCGGCGAGCAATTCGTCCACGACACGCCCAGGGACACCTGGGCCGACTGGAAGGCCATCCGCTGCCCCTTGATGGTCGTGCGTGGCGAAGACTCACCTTTGCTGTCCGAGGATATCGTCACCCGCATGGGCGAGGCCCAGCCACAGCTCGAGACGCTGGCGGTCCCGGGCTGCGGCCACGCCCCGATGCTCGATCGCCCGAGCCAGGTTGCACCGATCAAGGCCTTTCTCGAGAAAAGCCTCGCCGAGCAGCCTCACGAGCCGTCCAGGGCGATCACGCGTCCCTGGTGGCGGCGCCTGCTGGGGCTCGGCGCCTCCTGAAGCCCGCTCTGTCTAGGCGCTGTCCGAAAAGTCGACGAGCGAAGGTTAGACAAGGCAAAAATCGGTGAGAAAGCGCAGTTTACGGGGTGTAAATGAGCATTTTGATCCGATTTTTAACGCCGTATTACCGAGCGCAGGCACTTTTCAGACAAGCCCTAGTCGTTGGAGTCCTGCTCCAGCCGCGTGATCGTTCGCAGCACTGCCGCGTGATAGCCACGGCCGAACAGCAGCAGGTGATTGAGCAACGGATAGAGCTGGAAGGCGGCTTCGCGCCGGGGCCAGTCGGCGGGGGCGCGCTCCCGCCCCTGCGCCTGCCAGTAGGCCTCGAAAAAGGCCTCGCCCGGCGCGCCGAACAGCGTCAGCATGGCCAGATCCACCTCCGGGTAGTGGCGATAGACCGCCGGGTCGATCAATGCCGGGCCCCGCGAACTGTGGATGACATTGCCGGACCACAGGTCCCCGTGCACCAGACTCGGCGCCTGGTCAGGCAGCCACGCCTCGAGCTGGTCGGCCACCTGCCCCAGGCGGGCAAGTTCGCTGCGCGACAGCAAGCCGCGGCCGTGGCAGGCCTCGCCCAGAGGCATCAATCGGCGCTCACGCTGGAAGGCGCGTCCGTCGTGAAGCGGCGCATTGGGCTGGGGCGTCGCCCCGCAGGCGTTGTCGTGCGCCCAGCCGTGGGCGGCCTCGCAAGGCGCGTGCAGCTCCGCCAGCCCTCGCCCCAGCGCCGTCCAGTCGGCGGGCCCCGGCTCCAGTGCTTCCATCACCAGCCAGGAGCCGACCTGGCCCATCACTGCGGGTATCACCAGCGAGCTACCGGCATCGCCGAGTGCGGCAAGGCCCTCGGCCTCTCCTGCCAGGCGTTCAGGATCGTCGCGCTTGGCCACCACCGCGCCCTGCGCTGTCTCGATCCGCCACACCTCGGCCATATCACCCCCCGACAGGGCACGTGGCGGTGCCGTGGCGGCTAGCCCCAGCGTCTCGAGGGCGTCATTCAGTTTCATGCTGGCTCCTGCTGGCTGCTGGCAGATTCGCCGGGCGCAGGTTGCGCGTCGCCACCCTCGGGTGGTACACCCGGCTCGACCATCCCCCAGCTTACGCAAGGAGACCCCATGTACAAGCTTGCCTTCTTCGTGCCTAGAGACGACGCCGAGGCGGTCAAGGAAGCCGTGTTTGCCACCGGTGCCGGACGCATCGGTGACTACGAGGCCTGCTGCTTCCAGACCGCCGGTCAGGGCCAGTTTCGCCCGCTGGACGGCGCCGACCCGCACATCGGGCAGGTGGGTGAGCTTGAGCGGGTAGAAGAATACAAGGTGGAGCTGGTGTGCGAGGACGAGCTGATCGGCGCCGCCATCTCCGCGCTCAAGCTGGCCCACCCCTACGAGGAGGTAGCCTACGACGTCTGGCGGCTGGCAGATCTATAACGCGAACGAAAGCGGACGAGCCGGCCAGGGGCCTTTCGAATCTGCGTCGGGCCACCGGGGGCAGACCTGGCCCCGCCCCCGGCAAGCCTTGAAAGAGTGCCGTCAGGCGCTGCCGAAGAAGCGCCTGCGCTGATCCGGTGTGATATCGCTGATGTGCAGCGGGAAGGTCGCGCTTGCGCGGTCCTCGAAGAAGTGACGCAGGGTACGCTCGATGGTGGGAAAGGCCAGTTCGTCCCAGGGCACCTCGTGCTCCTCGAACAGCGCGACCTCAAGACTCTCGGGGCCGGCGGCGTAACCTCCATCGAGCTCGGCGAGAAAGATCATGAACACCTGATTGATATGGGGCAGGTCGATCATGGTGTAGAGCCCCGACAGCGCTACCTCGGCGCAGGCCTCCTCGCGGGTCTCGCGCCGTGCTGCGTCCGGGGTGGTCTCGCCGTTTTCCATGAATCCCGCCGGCAGCGTCCAGTAGCCTTCACGCGGTGCGATGGCGCGACGACACAGCAGCACCCGTGACCCGCAAACCGGCAGCGTGCCGGCCACGATGCGCGGGTTCTGGTAGTGGATCGTGCCGCAGTCGTCACACAGGTAACGCGGACGGTCGTCCCCCTCGGGGATGACGAAACGGACGGTCTGCCCGCAATGGCTGCAAAAATTCATGGGCTGCAATCGTTCATGTCGCTCCCGGCTCGGGAATGGAGGACGGGCTTGACGCCACTGCACGGGGCTGGGTACAAGGAGTGAAACCCTGCGGATCCCCCATGTTAGAGAAACTTCGCAAACGCCTGCAAGCGCATTCCCCCCGCCGCCTGACGCTGAAGCTGCCCGAGGCGGCGGTACTCATTCCGTTGGTCGATCGGCCCGAGCCCGGCCTGCTGTTCACCCGCCGCGCAAGCCACCTGTCGACCCACAGCGGCCAGGTCGCCTTTCCGGGCGGCAAGCGGGAGCCTCATGACGCCGACCTGCTGGCCACCGCCCTGCGCGAGTCCGAAGAAGAGATAGGCCTGCCCCCCGGCCAGGTAGAGGTGCTCGGCCAGCTCTCTGATGTGCTGTCGCTGCATGGTCTCAAGGTCACCCCTTTCGTCGGACTGATTCCGCCGGATCTGCCGCTGGTCCCGGACCTGGGCGAGCTGGACGCGATCTTCGAGGTGCCGCTGTCGCACTTTATCGATGACCAGCGTACCCACACCGACGTGATCCCGGTGGACGGCAACGACATCTATGTACCGAGCTACCTGATCCCCGCCGACCAGGGCGACGACTACGTGATCTGGGGGCTGTCCGCCATGATGCTGGTGGAGCTGCTGGCCAAGGGATGCGACCTGGACATGAGCCTTTCTCGCCGCCCGGAGGGTAGACTACGCCATCTGCCTCCGAGAAGAGCGCCAAGATGACCAGGCACGGCCCCGCGATGACAAGACGAGCACCGATTTCATGAGCTACCCCGATCCCTGCCCCCTGCCGCCGCAACGGATGGAGGAGCTGGTGGACGCCCTGGTGGAACGCGGCTTCTATGTCGGTGAAGCGATGATCGACGCCGAGCTGTGCCAGGCCTTGCACGCCGAGGTCGAGGGCCGAGCGCACCAGCAGGCCCTGGCCCGGGCCGGCATCGGCCGCGGATCCGACTTCGATACCCGCGAAGACATTCGTGGCGACGCCATCCACTGGCTCGATCGGGAAACCCTGGCCCAGCGCCGCTATCTGGACGCCATGGGCGAACTCCAGCAGAGACTCAACGAGAGCCTGTTTCTCGGCCTGTTCGAGTACGAGGCGCATCTGGCCCGCTACCCTGCCGGAGCCTTCTACCGTCGCCATCTCGACAGTTTCCGAGGCCGCGCCAACCGCGTGGTCTCCACGGTAGGCTATCTCAATCCCGACTGGCCGGAAGATGGCGGAGGCGAGATGGTCATCTACGCTGAACAGGACCCGCAGAGGGAGCTCACCAGGGTCGCCCCCAGGGCCGGCACCCTGGTGTGCTTCCTGTCCGAGCAGGTGCCGCATGAAGTACTGCCGACCCGCCTGCCCCGCGCCAGCATCGCCGGCTGGTTCAGACGCAATGCCTCGCTGGGTGGCGTGGTAGACCCGGCTCGCTAGGGCCTGATGACCATGCGCCACGACAGCAACGACGCTAAAGCCTCCAGCGCCGAACCGCGAACCGAAGAGGCACGCTTGCGCCAGCAGGTAGAGGCGCTCAGCGAACGGGTACAGCAGCTCGAACAGGAGAAGCGCCACTATCAGTGGCTGGCCGAGAGCACCACGGATCTGATCTCGCGCCACGACCACAACGGCGTCTTCCTCTACGCCTCCCAGGCCGCCAGGACCCTGCTGGGCTATGATCCTGACGACTTGATCGGTGTATCGGCCTACGACCTCTTCCACCCGGACGATCTGGCGGCGCTGCTGTCCAAGTCCCCTCGTATCTACTACCACGAGGGCTTCTACGAGCAGACCTACCGTTTTCGCACCCGCAGCGGCCACTACATCTGGTTCGAGACCACCAGCCGTACCCGTCGCGACCCCGCTACCGGCGAACTCACCGACGTGCTGTGCGTCTCCCGCGACGTCAGTCGGCGGGTCGAGTCCGAGGCACGCCGCGAGCGTCTGGCAAGGGTGGTGGAATCGACCACCGATTTTGTGCTGTTCTGCGACCAGGACGAACACGTGGTCTACTGCAATCAGGCCGCACGCAGCCTGTTCAGGCTCGACGACGAAGGCGCAAGCACGACCATTGCCGAACTGTTGGTGCCAACGTCGGCACAAAGATGGCGTGAACAGGTGCTGCCTGCCGTCACCCTGGAGGGGCGCTGGAGTGGCGAGCTGGCCCTGGCCTCACCCTCAGGCGAGATCCCAGTGCTCAGCGTGGTCCAGCTGCACCGTGAACAGGGAGGGCAGACGCGACTGTCGATCCTCAATCGAGATCTCAGTCTGCGCCTGGAGGCGGAGGCCCAGGCACGCCGCCATCAGGAGCAGATCACCCACGCCAATCGCCTGGCGAGCCTGGGTGAACTGGCCACCAATATCGCCCACGAATGCAATCAGCCGCTGGCGGCTATGGGCAACTACGCCAGCGGCGCGCTGATGCAGCTCGAGCGCGACCCCGACCAACCCGCCCACCAACTGGCGCTGCCCCTCAACCGCATCAACGATCAGATTCAGCGCCTATCCGAACGCTTCAAGCATATCCGTCGCTTCGTTCGCCGCGGCAGTCTTCACCTCGCGCCCCAGGATCTCGCCGAGATCATTGGCCAGGCCTGCGACCTGTGCGAGCCCCAGTGTCGGCACGAAGGCGTGCATCTGGCGTCACGCCTGGCCCCTGGCCTCGACCTCGTCATGGCCGACGCCATCGGCCTGGAACAGGTACTGGTCAACCTGATCCGCAACGCTCTCGACGCCTGTCGCGACATCGCCACTCCGCCCAGGCCTCCGTGCATTCGCCTGGAAGCCTACCCGCTTGGCTCCCGCGAATGCTGCGTGGACATCGTCGACGGCGGCCCCGGCGTGGCACCAGAGCAACGCCAGGGCCTGTTTACGCCCTTCGTCAGCGGCCGCAAGGACGGTCTCGGCATGGGGCTATCGATCAGCCTGTCGTTGATCGAGGCCATGGGCGGCAACCTGGTGCTGATCGATGACGGCGACCCACCGAGCGCAGACGCTCTTCCCCCCGGTCCCGGTGCGAGGCGGCCAGAAGATCCTGACGCGCCACAGGGTGCGCGCTTTCGCATTACCCTGCCCTCCGCCTGAGGGCTTGAACAGCTGATACCTCGGCGCGTCCCCTGACTTGAGGCGCCAAGCGCCAGCCAGGCGGAGATCAGGCACCAGGCTTTGTACGAAAACCCGGCGACCAGGCATCGCCTGGCACGGTCCCCTTTGGCCGGGGGATCGGCTAGCATAGGGGCCTGCCCGCGAGACTCGCCCAACCAGCGAAGTGACCATCATGCCTGTCGACACTGCTGACCAGCCAACCATCGCCATCATCGACGACGACGATGACCTGCGCGAGTCGCTCGCCTGGCTATTGCAGTCGGTGGGACTTGGCAGTCAGGGCTACGCCAGCGGCGACGCCTTTCTCGCCTCGTCGCGGCACCATGAGGTGCTGTTGCTGGACGTGCGCATGCCCGGCCTCAGCGGTCTGCAGGTCCAGCAGCGGCTGGCCGAGCGAGACCGTTGTCCTCCCCTGATCATGATGACCGGTCACGGTGACGTGCCCATGGCGGTCGCCGCGTTGAAGGCGGGAGCCTTCGACTTCATCGAAAAGCCCTTCAATCAGCAGCAATTGATCGATGTCATCCAGCAGGCGCTGGCCCACCACCAGCACCGGCAGCGGGCCCAGGCCGATCTCGAAGAGCTGCGACAGCGATACGAAGGGCTGAGGGCCAACGAACAGGCCATTCTGGTCGAGGTGGCCCGCGGGCTTACCAGTCGAGAGATCGCCGAGAAGCTGACGCTGAGCGCCAAGACCGTGGAGGTCTACCGTCAGCGCATCATGAAGACACTCGGCGCCGATAGCCTGGCGCATCTGGTCAGGCTGGCCGTGGCGCTGGGACTGGTGGCAGCACTGCCCAGGCAGGATAGCGACGTCGGCCGAGATGCCGGCGCACCGTCATGAGTCTGGTGATAAGGGCAGAGTGAGAGGCCACCAACTGGCAGCCGGCTCAGTTCGACATGCAGCAGGAAGTGATGCAAAGCGGTTCAGGCCGAACGCTGTAGCCAGTCATCCGGACCCGCTAACCCCGGTCCCCTCAGCCGTGCCAGACGACTGGACAGCGGCTCCAGCCCGAGCGCCTGACGACGTCGATCGACGTCATCCGGCCGTTCGATGACGCTGGGCACGGGCCAGCCGTCGTCGCCGATCTCGAATTGGGTGCCATAGCGCTGGGGCCGACCGGTCAGGACCCTTATGCGATCCTCGAGAAAGGCCAGCTGCCACCCGGGCGCCTGGCCGGCGGCAACCGCCTGAATCAGTGCAGAACAGCAGCGTTGCATGAAATCCACGTCGAAAACCGCGTGCATCGCGATGTACCAGGCTGCTTCGCTGCCGTCTTCCCCGACGGTGTCCTTGCCCGGCCAGCCGTGACGATCGATGACCGCAGACAGGCGCTCGGCGTTGGCCTGATGCAGCGCACGCACTCGCGGATGATAGTCGGCGGAGGGGATCTCCCCCGAGGCCGCGAGTTCATCCAGCAACGCTCTATCCTGCTCGGCCAGCGCCACCATCTGCTGGGCCAACATGGTATTCCTCGTGTTCATGCAACGCACCTCATTTGCAGGCCAGCTTGCCGACAACCTACAGCGTCCTAGGGTTACCCTTCGGCATCAATAGTCGATCCGCCGGGCGCTGCGTAGGAAAATGCCGACGCCAGAAGCATATTTCAGTGAAGAATCACGTATCTGGCTGTCCGTCATCGGACAACTTTGGTCCATGCTAGAGTCAAGCCAAGGCCACAGATATCCCTCCCCGGAGGCATCCTTCCCCAGGCAGGAGGCCGCCCGCGGATCATCTTTATGAGGAATACTGAATGAATTCGACCGATCGTCAGCACCTGCGCCGCTGCGTTGACCTGGCCAGGGAGGCCCTCGAGGCTGGTGATGAGCCGTTCGGCTCGCTGCTGGTGGATCCGCAAGGGCAGGTTCGCTTCGAGGATCGCAACCGCGTCGCCGGCGGTGACGCGACCCGCCACCCCGAATTCGCCATCGCCCGCTGGGCGGCCGAGCACCTCAGCGTCGAAGAGCGCGCGCACTCGACCGTCTATACCTCCGGTGAACACTGCCCCATGTGCGCCGCGGCGCATGGCTGGGTCGGACTCGGACGCATCGTCTACGCCAGCTCCTCAGAACAGCTCGGCCGCTGGCTAGGCGAGTGGCAGGTGGCACCTGCCCCGATCGCCCCGCTGCCGATCCAGACCATCGTGCCGAGTGCCGAGGTGGAGGGGCCGGTTGAGGAGTTTGCCGACGAGATTCGCGAGCTGCACCGGCGGCTCTACCGGAAGTGACGTCGTGATGGAGGACGGGAAGGACGGGAAGAACGTGAGAGCATCGAGAAGTCGGACAGCGGCGTCGAGTCGTTGGCCGGCAACGCCGGTGATCAACCGTCAGCTCAGGCTCTCGAGCACGTCGCCCACACGCAGGATGGCCCCCACGCCCTGCTCGACGACGGCATTCTGGCCAAAGAAGGCGCCCTTCCAACCGGGCTGGGTATCCATTTCCACCAGGGTCTTCAACGGTTCCTTGGCCGAGGGCGCCTCACCGCTGCGCTGATCCAGGGTGATGATCTTGCAGCGCTTGCATGGCTTGCGCAGGCCGAGGCGATAGCCGGGCCCGGCCAACGAGGCCCAATCCCGTTCGGCGAAGGGATCACCGCCCGACACCACCAGGTTGGGGCGGAAGCGCTCCATCGGCACCGGCGCCTCCCCCTTGGCTTCCAGCCGCTGGTTGAGCGCCGCCAGCGAGGCCTCGGAGGCGATCAGCAGGGGGTAGCCGTCGGCAAAGGCGGTATGCACCACACCGCGCTCCGCCGGCGGCAGAAACTCGGTCTCTACCCAACGGCGCTGCTCGTGGGGCAGGCGCACCAGCCGCAACCGCCGGAAACGTCCCGCTTCGCCCCGGGGTGCTGGCAAGGACTCTGGCAAGGACTTTGCCAGCGCTTCTGCCAGCCAATTCGCCGCACCGTCGCCTTCGTCCAACGCCTGGCATTCGCTCTGCCAGACCCGCACCCGGCGCACCGCCGCCTTCGGCTCGTCCAATGACAGGACGAGCGGCGCCATCCTGTCGTGGACCAGGCGCAGCGTGTCGGACGACAGTTCGACACCGATGGTCGCCAGGGCGGGGATCTCACGCTGGGTGACGAAACGCCCGTCGTCGTCGACCAGCATCCAGCGCCGATCGAAGGCGAGCCCGCGCTCGGTGAGTTCAGCCCTGGACAGCGCGATGCCGCGCAGCGACTTGACGGGGTAACAGGCGAGAGTGGAAAGCTTCATGGGCATCCTTGCCAGGGGCCATCGTATCAAGTTGGTGGCACGGGCACTGCACGGAGCCAGTACCAGTGCTAATAACCAGTACCAGTATCAGCCTAGCGCCAGTTCGACGGCCCTGCGGGCGTGAATGGCCGTCGTATCATACAGCGGAATCTCGGTGTCGGCCTGAGCGACCAGCAAGGCGATCTCGGTGCAGCCCAGTATCACCGCTTCCGCACCACCGGCCTTGAGCTCTTCCATGATCGACAGCATCACCTGGCGTGACGCCTGCTCGATTTCACCATGGCAAAGTTCATCGTAGATGATCCGGTGGACCTGATCGCGCTGGGCCTTCTCGGGTACCTGTACCTCGATACCGTAGGCCTCGAGCCGGTCCTTGTAGAAGCCCTGCTCCATGGTAAAACAGGTGCCGAGCAGCCCCACCCGCTTGACCCCGTCGGCGATCAGGGCATCGGCGGTGGCGTCGGCAATGTGCAACAGAGGGATATCCACCGCCTTTTCGATGTCTCGGGCCACCTTGTGCATGGTATTGGTACACAGCACGATAAGGTCCGCGCCCGCCTCCTGAACGCGCCAGGCGGCGTCGGCGAGCAGCCCGGCGGCATCCTCCCAGCGGCCCTGATGCTGAAAGGCCTCGACCTCGGCGAAGTCCAGACTGATCAAGGCAATCTTGGCCGAATGATGTCCACCAAGTGCGTGGTTCACATCCCGATTGATGACCTGGTAGTAGCTCACCGTGGACTCCCAACTCATGCCGCCCAACAGCCCGATGGTCTTCATAGCGCCCTCCCGAGGACTTCCCTGGCCCAGTCAGTGTTGCGGTACCGTCTACTTCAGCATACAAGAGTCATCGGTGGCTCACAGCACCCTCACCCTCAACGGCTTTCCTGTTTCGCGCATCTCGCATACTCTTAGCGGGCTAGCAAAAGTGCTACCACTACCTCCACCGTCCCACGACAAGGAATCTCGATGACGGCCTCAGACACCCTCAAGCTGGTCCTGCTGTCGAGCCTGTGGGGACTGTCCTTCATCTTCATGCGGGTGGCCTCGCCGGAGTTCGGCGCCGTCCCGGTGGTGATGATCCGCATGGGGGTCGGCGCCCTGCTGCTGCTGCCCCTGCTGGCCTCACTGCACTACCTGCGCCAGGTGCGCGACAATATCGGACGCCTGGCGCTACTCGGCTTCATCAACCACGTGGTGCCGTTTTCGCTGCTGGCCCTGGCGACCACCCAGCTCGAGGCAGGCTTCACCTCGCTGATCAACGCCACCACTCCGATCTTCACCGCGCTTATCGGCGCCGCCTGGTTCGCCACGCCGATTCGCCGCCGTCAGTACCTGGGTCTGGCGCTGGCCTTCGTCGGTGTCTACGTGCTGTCCGCCGATCGGCTGGACTTCCAGCTGGGCGGCGATGGCTGGTACATCCTGGCGATACTCGGGGCCACCTTCTGCTATGGCATCGCCGGCAACTACTCAAAGACCCACCTCGGCCATCTGCCGGTACGCGTGCTGGCCGCAGGCAGCTGCTCGATGTCCGGGCTGATGCTGCTGGTACCTGGGCTCCTGATGTGGCCGCAGCAAGCCGTCAGCATCGAGGCCTGGGGCAGCGCCCTGGCCATGGCGGTGCTGTCCACCACTGTCGCCTTTCTGCTGTTCTTCAGCCTGCTGGCCAGCGCCGGGGCTACCGCCGCCTCCACCGTGACCTTTCTGGTACCGGTCAGCGCCCTGCTGTGGGGCTATCTACTGCTCGACGAGACCCTGGGGCTGCGCACCCTGGTGGGCATGGCCATCACCCTGGCAGGCACCGCTGTGGCCACCGGCATGCTGTCGCCGGGCCGGGACAAAGCCACGCGACCATTGCCCCGCTAGGCGCCCCCAGAACCTTCGCGCCTGAATGACGAAGCGGCCATGGCGTTCGCCATGGCCGCTTCAGTGCTAGGCGCTGTCCGAAAAGTCGACGAGCGAAGGTTAGACAAGGCAAAAATCGGTGAGACAGCGCAGTTTACGGGGTGTAAATGAGCATGTTGATCCGATTTTTAACGCCGTATTACCGAGCGCAGGCACTTTTCAGACAAGCCCTAGCTGAAGGCTTGTGAAAGGGACTCAGAAGTTGGGCTTGCGCTTCTCGACGAAGGCGCTCATGCCTTCGCGCTGCTCGTCGGAGGCGAAGCACAGGGCAAACAGGCTGGTCTCCAGCGCCAGGGCGCTGTCCAAGTCCTGGTCCATGCCGTCGTGGATCACCTGCTTGGCACTGCGCACCGCGCCGGGGCCATTGCCGGACAACTGCTTGGTCAGGGTGGCGGCGTAGTCCTCGAGCTCGGCCTGGGACATCACCTGATTGACCAGGCCGATGCGCAGGGCCTCCTGGGCGTCGATCTTGCGACCGGTGGTGCAAAGGTCAAGCGCCATGGCCGGGCCGACCCGACGCGGCAGACGCTGGGAGCCACCGAAGCCGGGAATGACCCCAAGCAGTACCTCGGGCTGGCCAAACACCGCGTTGTCGCTGGCCACCGCCCAGTCACAGGCCAGCGCCAGCTCGCAGCCGCCACCGAGGCAGAAGCCGTTGACCAGCGCCACCACCGGCACCGGCAGCGTCTCGAGGCGCTTGATGGTCTTCAGCGCCTGACCGGCGAAGTCGCGCGCCTCGAGCGGGTTCATCTCGCGCATCGCGGTGATGTCGGCACCGGCCACGAAGGACTTCTCGCCGGCGCCGGTGATCAGCACCGCGCGCAGGCCCTCGCGACCTTCGAGCCCATCAAGGATCTCGGCCAGCGCCTCGATGACCTCGCGATTCAGGGCGTTCAACGCCTTGGGACGGTTGATGGTGAGGCGTACCACGCCATCGTTGTCCACCATCTCGACCAGTTGTTCGCTCACGAAATGCTCCTTGTCAGAGTTGTCAGTTGTCGGCGAGGCCCGCCTGGCGTCGGCGGAGCCTGGCGCGTTCGTCACCTTTGGCCCAACCCTAGCGAACGCTTGGTAGGCTCACAAGCCATCCTTTCGGCGCATGCCACCGCCTCAACCGCTGTAGTCGTGAAAGCCGCGGCCGCTCTTGCGTCCCAGATAGCCGGCGTCGACCATCCGCTTGAGCAGCGGGCAGGGACGATACTTGGGATCGCCGAAACCATCGGCCAGCACATTCATGATCGCCAGGCAGACGTCCAGGCCGATCAGGTCGGCCAGCGCCAGCGGGCCCATCGGGTGGGCGGCGCCAAGCTTCATGGCGGTGTCGATGTCTTCGGCGCTGGCTACCCCTTCCTGCACCAGGAAGGCCGCCTCGTTGATCATCGGCACCAGCAGGCGGTTGACCGCGAAGCCTGGGGCGTCGCCGATCGCCACGGCGGTCTTGCCCATGGACTCGGCCAGGGCTTCGACACGGGCCACGGTCGCGTCGCTGGTCTGCTCGGCGCGGATGACCTCGACCAGCTTGAGCACCGGCACAGGGTTGAAGAAGTGCATGCCGACGACTCGCTCTGGCCGCTGGCACACCGCCGCCAGACGGGTCAGCGACAGCGAGGAGGTGTTGGAGGCCAGCACCGCCTCGGGGTTGAGCTCATCGAGCTCCCGGAACAGGCGTTCCTTGAGCTCCGGCGCTTCCGGCGCCGCCTCGATGATCACCCCGCAGTCGGCCAGGGCCTGAAGCGAGTTGACCGTGGTCAGGCGCGCGCGGGCCTCGTCCCGCTGTTCGGCACTCAGCCGTTGCTTTTCCACCAGCTTGGCAAGGCCCTTGTCGATCGCCGCGCTGGCCCGCTCCAGGGCGGCCTCGGCAACATCATAAAGGCTCACCTCGAAGCCGCTTTGCACCAGCACCTGGGCGATGCCCTGACCCATGGTTCCACCACCGACCACACCGATCCGCGTCTCGCTCACTTGCTTTCTCCCTTGATGGATATTTCCCTCGATCATGACACAACCACGCCGCCCCCGGTCACCCCGACGGCGGCGTCTGATGATCTGCTCCCCGCTCTGTCTCGGGCGGGCTTACCCTGCCATCAGCGGATGGCAGGCGGCGATCAGCTCTCCTTGGCCTGCTGACGCAGCACGAACTTCTGGATCTTGCCGGTCGAGGTCTTCGGCAGTTCGGTGAAGACGACGCGCTTGGGCACCTTGAAGCGCGCAAGCTTGCCCCGACAGTGCTCGATGATGTCCTCTTCGGTCACCTCACCGCTGGTGGCCTTGAGCTTGACGAAGGCGCAGGGGCTTTCGCCCCACTTCTCGTCAGGCTGCGCCACCACTGCGGCCTCTTCCACCGCCGGGTGGGCGTAGAGCGCATCCTCGAGTTCGATGGTGGAGATGTTCTCGCCGCCGGAGATGATGATGTCCTTGGAACGATCCTTGATCTCGATGTAGCCATCGGCGTGCCATACTGCCAGGTCGCCGGTGTGGTACCAGCCACCATCCAGCGCTTCCCGGGTGGCGGCCTCGTTCTTCAGGTAGCCCTTCATCACATTGTTGCCACGCATCATGATCTCGCCGATGCTCTCGCCGTCCTTGGGCAATGGCTCCAGGGTCACCGGGTCGGCCACGCAAAGCGCCTCCAGCATGTGCCCACGCACGCCCTGGCGGGCCTTGATGCGGGCACGCTCCTCCAGCGGCAGCTCGTCCCAGGCCTCGCGCCAGGCGCACACCGTCACCGGACCATAGACCTCGGTCAGACCATAGACGTGGGTCACATCGATACCGAGTGACTCCACCCCGGCGATCACCGCAGCAGGCGGCGCCGCCCCGGCGGTGGTGGCCTTGACCGGGTGGTCGATGGCACGACGCTGGGACTCGTCCAGATTGACCAGTCCGTTGAGCACGATCGGCGCGCCGCTGAAGTGGGTCACCTTCTCGTCGGCGATCAGTTCCATGATCTTCTTCGGGTCGACCTTGCGCAGGCAGACGTTGACCCCGGCGTTGGCGGCGATGGTCCAAGGGAAACACCAGCCGTTGCAGTGGAACATCGGCAGCGTCCACAGGTACACCGGGTGATGCGGCATCGCCCACTCGAGGATGTTGCTCACGGCGTTGAGGTAGGCGCCGCGATGGTGATAGACCACGCCCTTGGGCTTGCCGGTGGTACCGGAGGTGTAGTTCAGCGAGATGGCGTCCCACTCGTCTTCGGGCAGGCGGTAGGGGTAGTCGGCGTCACCTTCGGCCAGCAGGTCCTCGTACTCGATCTCGCCCAGGCGCTCGGCCTGGCCCTCGAACTCGGGATCCAGCACGTCGATGACCAGTGGCGGCCTATCGAGGCCCTTGATCGCCTCACGCACCACCTCGACAAACTCAGGGTCCACCAGGATCGCCCGGGTCTCGGCGTGTTCCAGCATGTAGGCAATCGCCGAGGCATCGAGACGGATATTCAGGGTGTTGAGCACGCAACCGGCCAGGGGCACGCCAAAGTGAGCCTCGAACATCGCCGGCACATTGGGCAGCATCACCGACACCGTATCCCCCTTGCCGAGCCCACGACGCTCCAGCGCCGAGGCCAGTCGCCGGCAGCGCTGCCAGGTGGTGGCCCAGTCGCGGCGCGTCTGGCCGTGGACCACCGCCGGCAGGTCCGGATAGACGCTGGCCGCGCGTTCGATGAAGGTCAACGGCGAGATCGCCACGTGGTTGGCCGCGTTGCGCGGCATGCCCTGGTCGTAGATGTTGCTCATTAGACACTCCTGATTGAAGGTCGCATGCGTAGCCACTGGCGGCCTGCGCCTCGCTACGAGGAAAATGACGATGGCCGATCCTGAACAGAAGATAGCCGCCGGTGGACACCGACGGCCAATCGGTTCAGCCAAGCGATACGGAAAGCAGTTCGTCGAAGCCAGCCTCGATGACGCGACGCTGGGCGCGCCCCTCGGGGAGCCACTGGCGCACGGCGAAGTCGGCACAGGCCAGCTTGCGCCGGTAGAAGTCGTCGTTACCGGCGTCCAGCGCGGCCCGGGCGATGATCGCCGCGCGACCCATCTGCCAGGCGCACAGTACGTGGCCGGTCAGCGACAGAAGCGGTGTGGCGTAGGCCTGGATGGCGTCGGCGCCGCGTTCGGCGTCTGCCCCCGCCTCCAGCACCAGGGCCGCACAGGCACGCAGATCCTCGGCACCGGCGGCAAGCTCTGCCCCCAGCGGAGCAAGAGAAGAATGGGCTGACAGCGCTTCGGCGGTGGCCTGCACTTCGTCGATCAGCAGTGACAAGGCCGCGCCGCCATCGCGCTGGAGCTTGCGCCCCGCCAGATCGAGCGCCTGGATGCCGTTGGTGCCCTCGTAGATCGGTGCGATACGCACGTCCCGCAACAGTTGCGCGGCGCCGGTCTCCTCGATGAAGCCCATGCCGCCGTGGACCTGAACACCCAACGAGGCGATGTCCACCGCCTGGTCGGTGGAGAAGCCCTTGACCACCGGGATCAGCACCTCGGCCCGCGCCTGGGCCTCGCGACGGCGCGGTTCGTCCTCATGGTGACGAGCCACGTCGAGTTGCTGAGCGCACAGCAGCGCCAGCGCCCTCAGGGCGTCGGTGCGCGCCCGCATCGACAGCAGCATGCGGCGCACGTCCAGGTGCTCGCCGATGGTGCAGGGCTCGCCTCCGCGGGACGGTGGTGTGCGTCCCTGGGAGCGATCGTTGGCGTAGGCCAGGGCGTGCTGGCAGGCACGCTCGGCGACACCGATACCCTGGATACCGACCTTGTGGCGAGCCTCGTTCATCATCGTGAACATGTGGTTGAGGCCGCGCCCGGCCTCCCCCACCAGATAGCCGACGGCGCCGTCCTTCTCGCCGAAGCTGAGGGTGCAGGTGGGACTGCCGTGGATGCCCATCTTGTGTTCGATGGAGGCACATACCACGTCGTTGCGCTCGCCAAGCGAGCCGTCCTCATTGACCAGGAACTTGGGCACCAGAAACAGCGAGATGCCCTTGTTGCCCTCGGGGGCGTCGGGGGTGCGCGCCAGCACCAGGTGGATGATGTTCTCGGCGGCCTCGTGTTCGCCCCAGGTGATGAAGATCTTCTGGCCGAACAGCCGGTAGTGATAGCCTTCCGGCACCGCGCGGGTGCGCACCCGAGACAGGTCCGAGCCGGCCTGAGGCTCGGTCAGGTTCATGGTGCCGGTCCAGCTGCCTTCTACCAGACGCGCCAGGTAAAGCTGCTGGAGTTCGTCGCTGCCATGGTGAGCCAACGCCTCGATGGCACCCGCGGTCAGCATCGGACACAGGCCCAGCGCCATGTTGGCGCCATGCAGCATCTCCTGCACGCTGCTGGCCACCACCTCGGGCAGCCCCTGGCCGCCACGCTCCTCGGACACACCGATCCCGTTCCAGCCGCCCTCAGCGTAGGCCTGGTAGGCCTCGGCGAAGCCGTCGGGCAGTGTCACGCTGCCGTCTTCCAGCCGGCTGCAGCCCTGGCGATCACCACTGGCATTGAGCGGCGCCCAAACATCAGAGGCGAGCTTGGCGGCCTCCTCGAGCACAGCGTCGACCAGCTCGGGGCCAACCTCGGCAAAGGGGGCCAGGTTCAAGGACTCGTGCTCGAGCATTTCCGACAGCACGAAGGACAGGTCTCGCAGGGGAGCGGCGTAGGGATACATGGGGCACCTCGTGAAAACGATACCCGGGATAGTAGTTTCCCTAGTCGGCTCACACTATTGGGCCAAGGTCGCAGTAGACTTCAGGGTTGATCGGGGACAAGCGGCGTGCTCGATAGCGCACGGTAAGGAGGGAACGGACAGAAAATGGGAGGCCGTGGAAAAGGTGCGGAAGGGAGGCCGCCGCCGAGCGTGATCGGCGGCGGCAGGTGTGATCAGCGGGTCTGGCGAATCACGTCGGTACCCTCAGGCACCTCGAAGCGGTAGCGCTGGTCATCGATGTTGCCGTTCTGCTCGGCATTATCGAAGGCGATGGCGGTACGCTGACCGGTGCTGTCGGTCATCTCCAGCGCCGCCAGCCGCTCGCTGTAGAAGGTCAGGCGCAGGCTTTCGAACAGGGTGTCCGAGGCCTTGGGCTCCAGGGTGAAGGTCTCGGCGGTGCCTTGCTGAGAGCTCTTGACCTCGTAGCTGTCGGTGAGCTCGTTGGCGCTGCCGGACAGCAGCAGAGCCGGGGTGTGGGTGATGCGCTCATCCAGCGGCTGAATGGTGGCCTGCTCGAGATCGGGGTCATAGAGGGTGACCTCATCGCCGTCCGACACCACGATCTGCTCGTAAGGTGCCTTGACCTCCCAGCGGAACTTGCCGGGGCGCGACAGCCACATGTGCCCTTCGGTCTGCTGCAGGCGCTGGCCACTGCCGTCGAGGATCTGCTGCTCGAAGTCGGCGGAATAGGTGTTCAACGGCTCCAGCATGCGGGTCAGGCGCTCAGCGCCGTCGGCCAGGGCGGTGGCGGGAATCGCCAGCGCCAGGGCCAGCGTGGCAAGACCGGAACTCAAGGTAAGGCGTGCGGGCATAGCGTCTCTCCGTCGAAATCGTCGAAATCCTTGTCGCGCCGGAGCGGCTCCGGCGCCGGGAGGATGTCCGTTTGAGTCCAGTATGCCTGGCAAGTTGCCGCTGAACCCGGTCGTGACACCCTCTTGCATGGTGATTACATCCTGACGCGACACTGTCCCCAAATGGAGACAGTGTCGCGCCGATCGGGTTAGCCTGCGGTGGGCGGCGGTGCCAGCACCTCTCGCCCGCCGTTGCTGCCCATGGACGATACCACCCCGGCCATCTCCATGGCCTCGACCAGGCGTGCGGCGCGGTTGTAGCCGATCTTGAAGCGCCGCTGGACCGCCGAGATCGAGGCCCGGCGCGTCTCGGTGACGAAGGCCACGGCCTCGTCATAGAGGGCGTCCTGCTCGGCGTCGCTGTCGTCGCCGGTGCCTTCGGCCTCGAGCCCGGTCAGGGCATCGGCGGAGACACCACCGGAGAGGATCTCGTCGATGTACTCGGGCTCGCCGCGCCGCTTCCAGTCTTCCACCACCCGGTGCACCTCATCGTCGTCGACGAAGGCGCCGTGCACGCGGGTCGGCTGACCGGAGCCCGCCGGCAAGTAGAGCATGTCACCATGGCCCAGCAGGTTCTCGGCGCCGCCCTGATCGAGGATGGTGCGGGAGTCGACCCGCGACGACACCTGGAAGGCCATGCGGGTGGGGATGTTGGCCTTGATCAGGCCGGTGACCACGTCCACCGAGGGACGCTGGGTCGCCAGCACCAGATGGATACCGGCGGCGCGGGCCTTCTGCGCCAGTCGGGCGATCAGCTCCTCGACCTTCTTGCCGACGATCATGAACATGTCGGCAAATTCGTCGATCACCACCACGATGTAGGGCAGTTTTTCCAGCACCGGCGGGGTCTGGTGCATCTCCCAGGGCTGGGGCTCCCATAACGGATCGGCAACCTGGGCACCGGCCCGCTCGGCCTCATCGAGCTTGCTGTTGAAGCCGGCGATGTTGCGCACTCCCATGGCGGCCATCAGCTTGTAGCGACGCTCCATTTCGGCCACGCACCAGCGCAGGGCGTTGGCGGCCTCCTTCATGTCGGTGACCACCGGCGCCAGCAGGTGCGGGATACCGTCATAGACCGACAGCTCCAGCATCTTGGGGTCGACCATGATCAGCCGAAGCTCGTCGGGGGTCGCCTTGAGCAGCATCGAGATCAGCATGGCGTTGACCCCGACCGACTTGCCCGAGCCGGTGGTACCGGCGACCAGCACGTGGGGCATCTTGCCCAGGTTGGCCACCACCGCGGCGCCGCCGATGTCCTGACCCAGCGCCATGGTGAGACCAGAGGCCTCGTGCTGGTAGCGGTCCGAGTCGATCACCTCGCGCAGGCGGATCATCGCGCGATTGGGGTTGGGGATCTCGATACCCACGGTGGGACGCCCGGGTATCACCTCCACCACCCGTACGCTCTTGACCATCAGCGAACGCGCCAGGTCCTTGGCCAGGTTGCTGATCTTGGAGACCTTCACCCCCGCCGCAGGCTTGATCTCGAAGCGGGTGATGACCGGACCCGGCCAGGTATCGACGACCTCGGCCTTGACGCCGTATTCGCGCAGGCGCATCTCGAGCAACTCCGCCATATCGGCCAGTTGCTGCTCGGTGTAGTTGGGCTGATGCGGCTCCGGCGGGGTCAATAGCCTGAGGCTTGGCAGCTCGCCGTCGGGTTCCGGCAGGTCGTCGAAACCGGGACGCTGGCTTTGCAGGTGCTCTACCGTCCACAGCGTCGGGCCGTCGTTGTCGGCGGCCTCACGGGCTTGCTCGGCGGTAGCCACACGTCCTTCGCCCACGCTGTCGTGGCCTCCGCCAACATTCGCGCCCGCGGCGTCGTGACCTGGCTCAGCCCGGGGAGGCTCGGCCGGCGTGCCGGCGTCGCTGCGGGTCGCTTCCTGCTGCACGCGCTGACCAGCGTCCTCAGCAGAAGACGGACGGGGAGAAGAACTGGGAGCCTGGCTCGAGACACTACGCGGCGCCTCATGGGTGGCCGCCAACAGACCGGCACCCGCCCCTGCAGCGATGGCGCCGCCAGCCAGGGCGCCACCATCATCAGGCAGCACCGGCTCGGGGATTTCCTCGGCACGACGCTCCTCTCGACGAGGCTGCGTCTGGTGGCTCGACGGCTCCTCCCCGCGAGCGGGCTCTTCCCGACGCGGCTCCTGTGGAGCGCCAGTCGCCGGCGCGGACGGCGCAGATTCGGACTCCTGAGACGAGCCAGGCGCGGCGGGCGCGGCGGGCGCGGCGGGCGCGGCCCCGGGCGCCTGTGGAGAGCGCGCCTGTTGAGAGCCCTGCGCGGCTGGCGCGGCTTCGGGCGCCTGAGAAGAGCTAGGCGCGGCTGGCGCGGCTTCGGGCGCCTGTGAAGAGCGCGCCTGTGGAGAGCGCGCCTGTGGAGAGCCAGGCGCGGTTTCGGGCGCCTGTTGAGAACCCTGCGCGGCTGGCGCGGCCCCGGGCGCCTGTGAAGAGCGCGCCTGTGGAGAGCGCGCCTGAGCAGTAGGCCCGGCTTCGGGGGCCTCTAAAGAGCTCGGCTCGCTTGCACGTTCAGGCGAAGGCACCGGCGCATCCCTCTCTGCACGCAGCGACATCGGCTCTTCTGCCCTTGCCGCCGAAGGTGCCTCTGCCGCAAAACTGCCGCCCAGGGTCGGCTCTCGCCGCTCTCTGGAAGCCGTGGGCTCCGGGGCCAGGGTCGGCTCTCGCCGCCCGCCCTCAGGTTCGGTGGGACGGGTGTCCCGCGGCGTTGTGGTGCCGTCCTGAACGCTACCTTCATGGCGGCGGCGAGGCGCGGCCTCGGCAAAGCGTTCGGTATAGGCAGCGCCAGGCTCCTTGGCCGACGGCGTGGATTCCGCCACGTCCCAGGGAATATCGGTGTTGCCGTCGTCGCCCATGGACGACCCCGCGGCCTCATTCAGGTCGGTCGGTGTCCCCTTGCCGCGCAGGCGCTGCCACAAGGAGGGCCGGGGCGTCGTATCGCTTTCCTCGCCATCTTCGCTGTCGATCGGCGATGACGCCTTGGCCCTGGGCTCAGGTGCACTGTGCTGGTCGGCGCTCTGCCCTGCGTCGTCCTCGTCTTTAGACGATGCGAAGCGGGACTTGAGCCAGCGTCCCAGCAACAGACAACGGTGGCCCGCCTCGTCCATGACATTGAGCCAGGACAACCCGGTAAACAGCGGCATTCCGCCCAGGATAGCGACAACGGCGAGCAGACCTGTTCCGCCGACGCCCACCAGTGGCCGCAGGGCGCCGACCAGCCCGACTCCGAGGATGCCACCGGTGGAGTATGGCAACACGCTGTCGGGCTGATGGAAGTAGAGCGCCCCCAGGGTGGTGCACCCCAGCAGCAGCAGAATCAGCCCGCCGCAGCGCACGGCCAGGGCGGTCGCATCCCACTCGAACTCCACTCGACGGGAACGGATCAGATACCAGGCGGCAAACGCCAGCATGCCTGGCCACCACAGGGCGCTGATGCCAAACAACGAATACAGCACGTCGGCGAGCCAGGCCCCGATGGGGCCCATCCAGTTGGCCACCGCGGTCTCGGGGCCACTGCTCGACCAGCCGGGGTCCGCCGGCTCGAAGCTGAACAGTGCCAGCAGCAGGAATACGCAGGCAGCCAGCAGTACGATGATCACACCTTCCCTGGCAGAGCCATGCAGACGCAACCCGACCTTGCGGGCGGTCTCCTTGGCGGCTGCCGCCGTCGCGCGCGACGACATGGACTTCTTGTTGGCACTCAAACGGCCTTCCCCTTGCGCCATAACGGCGTCTTCCATCCTTCTGACTGGAGGTCATGATACCGAGCCAGCCGGTGAGCGAATAGGCCCAGCATACCTTGAGCGAAGCGCGGGCTGGGGGCACACTGCCCCATCTTCCACCCGGTATTGCAAAGGGAGCCCCATGCTGCCCTGGCTCAACGAACATCCTGTGACCTTTCCTTCGGTCGATATTGCCCTCGACGACCCGGACGGCCTGCTGGCCGCTGGCGGCGGGCTATCTCCCGAATGGCTGATAGAGGCCTACCGCCGCGGGATCTTCCCCTGGTACAGCGACGACCAGCCGATTCTCTGGTGGAGCCCCGATCCGCGCATGGTGTTGCACCCCGAAGAGCTACGCGTGCGCCGAAGCCTCGCCAAGCGGCTACGCAACGGGGGCTTTCGCGCCACCGCCGACCAGGCGTTCGACGCCGTTATCGACGCTTGTGCTGCACCGCGCAACGATGGTCATGCGTCAGGCACCTGGATCACCGATGAAATGCGTGATGCCTACTGCGACCTGCACCGGGAGGGGGTCGCTCACTCGGTGGAAATCTGGCGTGACGACCGGCTGGTCGGCGGGCTCTATGGTGTCGCCCTGGGACCGGTGTTTTTCGGCGAATCGATGTTCAGCCGCGAGGCCGATGCCTCCAAGATCGCCCTGGTGCATCTGGCCCGCGCCATGGCGGCCGGCGGCGGGCGTCTGATCGACTGCCAGATGCACACGCCCCACCTGGCCAGCCTCGGCGCTCGAGGTATCGCTCGATCAGCCTTCATCGGCTATCTTGAGAGGTGGCTGGATGATCTGGACCGAGACAGCCTGACGACGCCGGCATGGTCATTCACCGGCATCGGTGAATGACCTGGTATCAGAAGGCCATGTATGACGACCACCATTGACACGACCCATACCAACGCCTGATCCATCACTCGATGCCATCCGACAGGGAGACGGCAGCCTTGAGCAGCAATACACCGCGTCAACCCGTACGCGACCTGCGGTTCTTTCTTACTGTGCCGCACGCCTGCAGCTATCTGCCGGGCAAGGAAGCGACCACCCTGTTCCTGGATCCCAAGGAATCCCCGGGACAGGGCGTATATGACGCGCTTACGCTACTTGGCTTCCGTCGCAGCGGTCTGCATCTTTACCGCCCTCACTGTGAAGGCTGCCACGCCTGCATCTCCGTGCGAATCCCGGTAGCGGACTTTAGCCCCAATCGCACCCAGCGACGCCTGATGCGGCGCAATGCCGACCTGACCATCGAGGTGGTGCCGGCGCAGTTCGACTCCCGCCACTACGACCTCTACGCCCGCTATATCTGCACGCGCCACCATGACGGCGACATGTTCCCACCGAGTCACGAGCAGTACCGTACCTTCCTGAGCCTCGATCAGCCCTACGCGAGACTGCTGGAGATGCGCCTGGACGGAAAGCTGGTAGCGGTATCGGCCTTCGACGAGCTGCGCCACGGCTTGTCCGCCATCTACACCTTCTTCGACCCGGACCACAGCCTCGAGCGCCGTTCTCTTGGCACCCAGGCGGTGCTGGCGCTGATCCAGATGGCATCCCTGAAGGGACTTCCCCATGTCTACCTGGGCTACTGGATCGAGGAGTGCCGCAAGATGAGCTACAAGAGCAGCTTCTCGCCCCTCGAGCGCCTGGATGGCCGGCTCTGGCGACGACTGGTACCGATCGACAGCGAGTAACCGCCCAACCCGATAGCTCAAGCACGTTCTCTGCTCTCTAGAGAGCGGCAAAATATCGCTCACCTTGCTGATCCTTGAGAGCTAACCTGCCATCTGCCTTTGCCATCTGCCTCCGGGGATACTGGAAAGCGGCAGAATATCGCGCACTTTGAGGGGCTAGCCTGCTATCAATGGCCATCTGCCTTTGCCCTCTGACTCCGGGGATACTGGAAAGCGGCAGAATATCGTGAGCTTTGAGGGCCGATCAGCCACCTGCCTTTGCCATCTGCTTCCGGGGATACTGGAAAGCGGCAGAATATCGTGAACTTTGCCTATCCTTGAGAGCTAACCTGCCATCTGCCTTTGCCATCTGCTTCCGGGGATACTGGAAAGCGGCAGAATATCGTGAACTTTGCTTATCCTTGAGAGCTAACCTGCCATCTGCCTTTGCCATCTGCTTCCGGGGATACTGGAAAGCGGCAGAATATCGTGAACTTTGCTTATCCTTGAGAGCTAACCTGCCATCTGCCTTTGCCATCTGCTTCCGGGGATACTGGAAAGCGGCAGAATATCGTGAACTTTGCTTATCCTTGAGAGCTAACCTGCCATCTGCCTTTGCCATCTGCTTCTGCATCCGGCAGAATATCGCGCTATCCTGACCACAGTAACGGCAGTGACGCCTCAAGGTCAGGCATCTTTTCGATTTCACCAGCGAGGATTCGCCTATATGGCACGCGAAGACCATATCGAAATGGAAGGCGTGGTCGTCGACACCCTTCCCAACACCATGTTCCGGGTCGAACTGGAAAACGGCCACGTGGTGACCGCCCACATCTCGGGCAAGATGCGCAAGAACTACATCCGCATCCTGACCGGTGACAAGGTCAAGGTCGAGCTGACTCCCTACGACCTGTCCAAGGGTCGCATCGTCTACCGTTCCCGTTGAGAACGGCCGGCGTCAGCGCTTCAGCGCCGACGCTACTTGCCGGTAACGCGCCTTAGCGGCGCGCCCCACCCCACCGGCAAGCGCAGCCCCCTTTCGCAAGACAGCAAGACTCTGGTGCAGCACCAGCCCTGCTTTGCCTGACGCAGCAGGGCGGCACTGCCTCGTCCAAAAGCCGGGCAACGACCCGCTACCGGGGACTCGCACGGCTGTTGCCGTCCAGACCCTGCTGGATACAAACGACGACGCCCCGTCGTTGACGGGGCGTCGCGTAGTTTCACTTCCTGACCAGTCGAAGCAACCAACTTGCTGATAGTCTCAGCAGGCAGGACCAACAGGCAGGCTTCAGGCTTGGCCACACCCCACAAAGCCTGCCTCGACGCTCAAGGCGCGTCGGCCATTTCCACGTCGGTGGACAGGTGAAGCTCTCCGTCCTCCAGACTGACGTGCACCAGCCCACCGTGCTCGGCCAGATCCCCAAACAGGATCATCTCGGCCAGGGGCTTCTTCAGCTTTTCCTGGATCAGTCGAGCCATGGGGCGGGCGCCCATGTCCGGGTCGTAACCCATGGTCGCCAGCCAATCGCGCGCCTCGTCGTCCACCTCGAGCTGCACCCGCTTCTCGTCGAGCTGGGCCTGCAGTTCCACCAGGAACTTGTCGACCACATTGCGTACGACAGGCTTGGCCAGCGACGCGAACTGGATGATGCCATCCAGACGGTTGCGGAACTCCGGCGTGAAGGTCTTGCGAATCGCCTCCATGGCATCGGTGGAGTGGTCCTGGGTCTGGAAACCGATCGAGCGACGCGTCGCGATCTCGACCCCGGCGTTGGAGGTCATGATCAGAATGACGTGACGGAAATCCGCCTCGCGCCCGTTGTTGTCGGTCAGACGACCGTGGTCCATGACCTGCAGCAGCAGGTTGAAGACCTCGGGGTGCGCCTTCTCGATCTCGTCGAGCAGCAGCACGCAGTGGGGCTGCTTGGTGACCGCCTCGGTCAGCAGACCACCCTGGTCATAGCCGACATAGCCAGGAGGTGCGCCGATCAGCCGCGATACCGTGTGCCGTTCCATGTACTCGGACATGTCGAAGCGCAGCAGTTCGACCCCCATGATATGGGCCAGCTGACGCGCCACCTCGGTCTTGCCGACGCCGGTGGGGCCGGCGAACAGGAAGCTGCCGACCGGCTTGTCCGGCGACTTGAGCCCGGCGCGGGACAGCTTGATCGCCGCCGCCAGGCTGTCGATGGCCTCATCCTGACCGAACACCAGCATCTTGAGATCGCGATCCAGGTTCTCGAGCAGCTTGCGATCGGAGCTGGATACGCTCTTCGGCGGAATCCGCGCGATGGAAGCGACCACCGCCTCGACCTGATCGACGTCGATGGTGTCCACGCGCATTTCCGGCGGCAACAGGCGCTGGTGGGCACCGGCCTCATCGATGACATCGATGGCCTTGTCCGGCAGGAAGCGGTCGTTGATGTAGCGATCCGCCAGCCGCGCGGCGCTGTCCAGCGCGGCGTCGGTGTACTTGAGCTGGTGGTGCTCCTCGAAGCGTGAACGCAGCCCCTTGAGGATCTTGATGGAGTCCTCGACCGAGGGGGCCATCACATCGACCTTCTGGAAACGACGTGCCAGGGCACGATCCTTCTCGAAGATACCGCGGAATTCCTGGAAGGTGGTGGAGCCGATACAGCGCAGCTCGCCGGAGGACAGCAGCGGCTTGAGCAGGTTCGATGCGTCCATCACTCCACCGGACGCCGCACCGGCGCCGATCACCGTATGGATCTCATCGATGAACAGGATGGCGTTGGGCAGCTTGCGCAGTTCCGCCAGCAGGCTCTTCAAGCGCTTCTCGAAGTCACCACGATACTTGGTACCCGCCAGCAGCGCGCCCATGTCCAGCGAGTACACCACGGCGTCGCCGATCACATCGGGCACGTCTTCCTCGACGATGCGCTTGGCCAGGCCCTCGGCGATGGCGGTCTTGCCGACGCCGGCCTCACCGACCAGCAAGGGGTTGTTCTTGCGCCGCCGTGCCAGAATCTGCACCACCCGCTCGAGCTCGTGATCACGCCCGATCAGGGGGTCGATCTTGCCCATGCGGGCCTGCTCGTTGAGGTTGGTGGCAAAACCGGTCAACGGATTGCCGCCGGCCTCGCTGCCGGCTTCCTCGGCGTCCTCGGCCTCGGGAGCCGCCGAAGACGGGCTCTGGCCGTGGCCGGTGACCTTGGAGATCCCGTGGGCGATGTAATTGACCGCATCGACCCGTGCCACGTTCTGCTGCTTGAGGAAGTAGACCGCCTGGCTCTCCTGCTCGGAGAAGATCGCAACCAGTACGTTGGCACCGGTCACTTCGCTCTTGCCAGAAGACTGCACGTGGAACACGGCCCGCTGAAGCACTCGCTGGAAGCCCAGCGTCGGCTGGGTCTCGCGCTCGGTCTGGTCTTCCGGAATCAGCGGGGTGGTGGAATTGATGAAATCCTGCAGGTCGGACCGCAGCTTGTCGAGATTGGCCCCACAGGCACGCAGCACATCTGATGCTGAAGCATTATCCAGAAGCGCCAGCAACAAGTGCTCCACGGTCATGAACTCATGGCGCTTGGAACGCGCCACGGTGAAGGCCGTGTTCAGGGTCAGTTCAAGTTCTTTGCTCAGCATGGCAGTCCCCTTCTCGCCGCATAGGGCTTGCATCGGATCTTTTGTGGTCCGGCACCATCAACATCGGGTACAAATGGCGCCGTTGCAAGTTCTTCGTCAACGCAGCAGCCGTCTCTCGTTAACGCGGGGCCGGCTTGTGCGGATCTGTGACCACTCGTCGCCGCCAGCGGCAGCACTGTCAGGGCGATCCGATATCGACCCGTCTCAGTCCGCTGCCTCGATATCGCTCAACAGCGGATGCTGGCACTCTCTCGCATACTCGTTGACCTGATGGCTCTTGGTCTCGGCGATGTCATGGGTAAAGACACCGCAGGTTGCCTTTCCGTGGCTGTGGACCGTCAGCATGATCTGCACGGCGGTCTCGCTGTCCAGATGGAAGAAGGTCTGCAGCACCTCCACCACAAACTCCATGGGGGTGAAGTCGTCGTTATGCAAGACAACCTTATACATGGGTGGCCTGGCCACCTCGGGGTCAGCCTCCTGGGTCGCCAGGTCACCGTCATCCTGCTCGCCCGGCTCACTGGGCGGACGGGTCATTCCGGCGAAGGGGGCACGGATCCAGACAGGATCCTCCTCTCTTGCGTTGAACATAGGCCTCACACTGTCAATCGGGTGCCTGCGCCCACCCGCGTCGAGCATTGGACGTCGGCGGCGCGGCAGGGTTCCGTTCCGTCTCCCATTATCGGAAATCCGACGGACGCTTTCACGCAAAAAACGTACAAAGCAAAAAGCCCCCGCCCGAGCGGGCGAGGGCCTTTTCAGAGCGCCGCGATGAACAGCCGGTACGGGCGATAGCGATCACCTGCACCAGACGCTGTCATCGGACGATCGGTACGTCGCTTACATGTTGTCGGCGACGGCCTGACCGAACTCGGAGCACTTGAACAGCGTGGCGTTTTCCATCAGGCGATGGAAGTCGTAGGTGACCTCGCCCTTGCTGATGGCCTTCTCCACGCCCTTGAGCACCAGATCGGCGGCCTCGACCCAACCCATGTGGCGCAGCATCATCTCGGCGGAGAGGATCAGCGAGCCCGGGTTGACCTTGTCCTGGCCGGCGTACTTCGGCGCGGTGCCGTGGGTCGCCTCGAACATGGCGGTGGTGTCGGAGATGTTGGCGCCCGGCGCGATGCCGATGCCGCCCACTTCCGCCGCCAGTGCGTCGGACAGGTAGTCACCGTTCAGGTTCAGGGTGGCGATGACGTCGTATTCGGCCGGACGCAGCAGGATCTGCTGCAGCATGGCGTCGGCGATGACGTCCTTGACCACGATGTCCTTGCCGGTCTTCGGGTTCTTGAAGGTCATCCAGGGGCCGCCATCGAGGAGTTCGGCGCCGAACTCTTCCTTGGCCAGCTCGTAGCCCCAATCCTTGAAGGAGCCTTCGGTGAACTTCATGATGTTGCCCTTGTGCACCAGGGTCAGCGACTCGCGGTCGTTGTCGATGGTGTACTGCAGGGCCTGACGGACCAGACGCTTGGTGCCTTCGATGGAGACCGGCTTGACGCCGATGCCACAGTTCTCGGGGAAGCGGATGTTGGTGACACCCATCTCTTCACGCAGGAACTTGATGACCTTGTCGGCTTCCGCGGTACCGGCCTTCCATTCGATGCCGGCGTAGATATCTTCGGAGTTCTCGCGGAAGATGACCATGTCGACGTCGGCAGGCTTCTTGACCGGGCTCGGCACGCCTTCGAACCAGCGCACCGGGCGCTGACAGACGTACAGGTCCAGCTTCTGGCGCAGCGCCACGTTCAGTGAACGGATGCCGCCACCGACCGGCGTGGTCAGCGGGCCCTTGATGGAAACGATGTAGTCCTTGACCGCTTCCAGGGTCTCTTCCGGCAGCCAGGTGTCCGCGTCATAGACGTGGGTGGCCTTCTCGCCGGCGTAGACTTCCATCCAGTGGATCTTGCGCTCGCCGTTGTAAGCCTTCTGCACAGCGGCGTCGATGGCGATCTTCATCGCCGGGGTCACGTCGACACCGATACCGTCACCCTCGATGAAGGGAATGATCGGATTATTCGGTACGTTCAGGCTGTTGTCGGCGTTGGCGGTGATCTTTTCGCCGCCCTCAGGGACGACAATTTTCTGGAAACCCATTGAGAACTCCCCTGTCAGGTCTATTCAGTGGAGCGCGGAGTATAGCATTACCCCCCGCGCCCGGAGTAGGCTTTGTCGACAATCTTTGGAAAAGGCCTAAACGGCCCGCCGCCACGCCTTCCGAGCCAGATCATCGAGCCCGCCCATGAGTCAACTTTATCTGCTGCACAAGCCCTATCGGGTGCTGTCCCAGTTCACCGATGACCAGGGACGCAATACCCTGGCCTCGCTGATCGACGTGCCGGACATCTATCCGGCCGGCCGCCTCGACTACGATTCCGAAGGCCTGTTGTTGCTCAGTGACGATGGCGAGTTGATTCATCGTATCAGCCACCCGCGCCACAAGCAGCCGAAGACGTATCGAGTGCTCGTCGAGGGACAGCCGGACGATCGGGCCTTGAAGGCGCTCGCCGAAGGGGTCACTCTCAAGGATGGACCCACCCGGCCGGCCAAGGTCCGGCGACTGACGACCAGCGGGCTGCCCGAGCGCACGCCGCCCCTGGACCCGAAGCGCCATCCCGTTACCTGCTGGCTGGAGCTGACCATCAGCGAGGGGCGTAATCGCCAGGTGCGCAGGATGACCGCCCATGTGGGCCACCCGACGCTGAGGCTGGTACGCGTCGCCATCGGCCCCTGGCGGCTCGACGGCCTGGCCCCGGGACAATGGCAGCGCCAGACGCTGCACGCGCCAAAGCGCCCCCGGGGCTCAGCCCCTACAACAAGGAGACGCCGATAATGCGCTGGACCCCCTACGTGACCGTGGCCACGGTGGTCGAACGAGCCGGTCGTTTCCTGCTGGTGGAAGAAGACCGTGGCGGCCCCCATACCCTGTTCAACCAGCCCGCCGGCCACCTGGAACCCGGTGAGCGCATCCGCGACGGCGCCCTGCGCGAGGTCGCCGAAGAGACTGCCTGGCGGGTCGGCATCACCGACTACCTGGGCATGTACGTGTACGAGGCCCCGGACGGCAAGACCTTCCACAGCCACGCCTTCTTCGGCATGGCGCTGGCCCACCTGGGCACCGAACTGGACCGGGATATCATGGCCATCCATTGGCTGACCCTGGAGGACGTCGAGGCGCTGGAGCGCGAGGGCCGCCTGCGCAGCCCACTGGTGATCAAGCGCATCCGCGACGCCCTGGCCGGCAAGACCTTCCCGATGGAGGTGCTGCACGAACGCTGAGGCTTCGGTTGACGGGTGCAATTCGTGTATAATCACCGCCCATTTGCCCCACCACTCCGAGAGTCGTTATGTCAGCGTCCACCGGCAAAGTCATCGTCGGCATGTCCGGCGGCGTCGATTCCTCCGTTTCCGCCCTCCGCCTGATCCAACAGGGCTATCAGGTGGAAGGGCTGTTCATGAAGAACTGGGATGAGGACGACGGCACCGAATACTGCACCGCCATGGAAGACCTGGCGGACGCCGAAGCGGTGTGCAAGAAGCTCGGCATTCCCCTGCACACGGCCAACTTTGCCGCCGAGTACTGGGACAACGTGTTCGAGCACTTCCTCGCCGAGTACAAGGCCGGACGCACACCGAATCCCGATATCCTTTGCAACCGCGAAATCAAGTTCAAGGTGTTCCTCGACTACGCCGAGATGCTCGGCGCCGAGATGATCGCCACCGGTCACTATGTTCGCCGCGGCGAGCGCGACGGCCGCCCGCGACTGCTCAAGGGACTCGACGGCAACAAGGACCAGAGCTACTTCCTGCACGCCGTGCCGGAAGCCGCCATCGCGCGCACCCTGTTCCCGGTGGGCGAGATCGAAAAGCCCGAGGTTCGCGCCATCGCCGAACAGCACGATCTGGTTACCGCAAAGAAGAAGGACTCCACCGGTATCTGCTTCATCGGCGAGCGCCGCTTCAGCGACTTTCTCAAGCAGTACCTGCCGGCCCAGCCGGGGACCATCGAGACACCGGACGGCGACGTCATCGGCGATCACATGGGCCTGATGTACTACACCCTGGGCCAGCGCCAGGGCCTCGGCATCGGCGGTCTCGCCAACTATTCGGAAGACCCCTGGTACGTGGCCGGCAAGGACCTCGAGCGCAACGTGCTGATCGCGGTTCAAGGCAAGCATCACCCTCTGTTGTACACCGACAGCCTGGCCACCGAGGCGATGGATTGGGTCGCCGGTGAGCCGCCTTGCGCCGAGGGGCGCTTCAGCGCCAAGACCCGCTATCGTCAGGACGACGTGCCATGCACGCTGACGACCCGGGCCGATGGCGGCGTCGCGGTACACTTCGACGACCCACAGCGGGCCGTGACACCGGGCCAATCGCTGGTCATCTACGACGGTGACGTCTGCCTCGGCGGCGGCGTCATCCGGTCCACCTGGAACGCCGAGGAGCGAGCGGCATGACCGATTCGGTACCTATCCACCGCGCCCCCGAGTCCCCGGCGGCTCGCCAGGCGATCGCCCTGGCCGGCGTATTTCAGGCCGCCCATCTGGTCGACGAGCTGGCGCGCACCGGCCAGGTCGACAGCCGCGCCTGGGACACCCAGATCACCGCCACCCTGGAAACCAACCCGCCAACCTTCGAATCCATCTATGGCGGGCATCCCAACAATCTGCGCCTGGGGCTCGAGACCCTGGAGGCAGTGCTCGGCCGACGCCAGGCCAACCCGGTGGTGATGCGCTACGGCTTCAGCCTGATGCTGCTGATGAACAAGCTGCGCACCCAGCCCGACATGATGGACGCGCTCGGCACCCACCTGACCCGCATCCAGGGCCAGGCCGAACACTTCGGACCGACCCACGAGAACGTCGTGGCGAGCCTCGGCGAGGCCTACCAGCAGACGCTTTCCACCTTCAAGAACCGAATCGTGGTCCAGGGCGACCCTTCGCTGCTGCAAAGCCGGATGATGCCGGAGCGGGTCCGCGCCTGCCTGCTCTCCGGCATTCGCTTCGGCCTGCTGTGGCACCAGCAGGGCGGACGTCGCTGGAAGCTGATCTTCCAGCGGGGCAGCCTCAAGCGCGCCCTGGACACCCTCTGATCGCTCGATCTTCCTTTCCTACCCGTACCGGAAAACCGCCATGCAACTCTCCGCTCTCACCGCCCTCTCTCCCGTCGACGGTCGCTACGGCAGCAAGGCCGAATCACTGCGCGAACACTTCAGCGAATTTGGGCTGATCCGCGCCCGCGTCATCGTCGAGATCCGCTGGCTGGAGCGCCTGGCCGCGCACCCGCAGATCACCGAGGTGCCGGAGCTGTCGGCCACCGCCACAGCCTTCCTGGATGGCCTGGTCAAGAACTTCAGCGAAGCCGACGCGGCGCGCATCAAGGACATCGAGCGCACCACCAACCACGACGTCAAGGCGGTCGAGTACTGGATCAAGGAAGCCATTGCCGAGAATGCAGAGCTGCATGCCGTCACCGAGTTCGTGCACTTCGCCTGCACCAGCGAGGACATCAACAACCTGTCCTACGGCGTGATGCTGCGCGATGGCCTCGACAGCCTGCTGCCGACCATGCGCCAGGTGGCCGACGAGATCGCCCGTCTGGCCGAAGAACACGCTGCCGTGCCAATGCTGTCGCGCACCCATGGCCAGACCGCCAGCCCCACCACCCTGGGCAAGGAAATGGCCAACGTGGCCTACCGTCTGCGCCGCCAGCTCAAGCAGATCGAAAGCGCCGAGGTACTGGGCAAGATCAACGGCGCCGTGGGCAACTACAACGCCCACCTGGCCACCTACCCGGACATCGACTGGGAGGCCAACGCTCGCACCTTCGTCGAAGGCCTGGGCCTGACCTTCAATCCCTATACCACCCAGATCGAACCCCACGACTATATCGCAGAGCTGTTCGATGCTGTGTGTCGCTTCAACACCATCCTGATCGACTTCGATCGTGACGTCTGGGGCTACATCTCGCTGGGATACTTCAAGCAGCGCACCGTGGCCGGCGAGATCGGCTCCTCGACCATGCCGCACAAGGTCAACCCGATCGACTTCGAGAACTCCGAGGGTAATCTGGGCCTGGCCAATGCCATCCTCGCCCACCTGGCCCAGAAGCTGCCGATCTCCCGCTGGCAGCGTGACCTGACCGACTCCACCGTGCTGCGCAACCTGGGCGTCGGCCTGGCCTACGGCCTGATCGCCTACCAGGCCTCGCTGAAGGGTATCGGCAAGCTCGAGGCCAACCCCCAGCGTCTGGCCGAGGACCTGGACGCCAGCTGGGAAGTACTGGCCGAGCCAATCCAGACGGTGATGCGTCGCTACGGCATCGAGAAGCCCTACGAAAAGTTGAAGGAGCTGACCCGCGGCAAGCGCATCGACCAGGCCGGTTTCGCCGCCTTCATCGATGGCCTGGAACTGCCCGACGAGGTCAAGGCAGAGCTCAAGCAGCTGACCCCCGGCAACTACATCGGCAATGCCGTCGAGCAGGCTCGCGCCCTGCCGCAGCACTGAGCCGGAGCCGCTGACAGAACCCCGCTTCACCCCGCCAATCGGTGGGGTGAGGCGTTTCTGGAGCCCTCTCTTCGGGGCCGGGGCCGATACCGAGCCCGCTACTCCCAATCACCATCAGGATTCCTCATGTCAACTGATACCCCCCTCACCCTGCTGGGCGGCCTGACATCGGCAGAGTTCCTGCGCGATGTCTGGCAGCAGCAACCTCTGCTGATCCGTGGCGCCTTTCCCGACTTCGACAACCCGCTGACGCCAGACGAACTGGCCGGGCTCGCCTGCGAGGACAATATCGAGGCACGCCTGGTCGAGGAACAGGGCCCCGACGGACCCTGGCAGGTCAGCCACGGCCCCTTCGACGAGGCCACCTTCGCCCGCCTGCCGGAGCACGACTGGACCCTGCTGGTACAGGCGGTGGATCACTATGTGCCGGAGGTCGCCGCCCTGCTGGAGGACTTCACCTTCCTGCCGCGCTGGCGCCTGGATGACATCATGGTCAGCTACGCGCCTCCGGGGGGCAGTGTCGGCCCGCACCTGGACCAGTACGATGTCTTCCTGCTCCAGGGCAGCGGTCAGCGCCGCTGGCAGCTTGGCGGCAAGGTGGCCGATGACGCACCCATCGTGCGCGGCATCGACCTGCGTATCCTCGAGACCTTCGAGGTCAACGCCGAACAGGACTGGGTGCTGGAGCCCGGCGACATGCTCTACCTGCCCCCCGGCTGGGCGCACCATGGGGTCAGTCAGAGCGATGACTGCATGACCTACTCGGTGGGCTTTCGCGCCCCCTCGGCGGACGAGGCGATCACCTCCTTCGCCGACTACCTGGGTGAGCAGCAACCCCCCTCTCGCCGCTACGGCGATGCCGGAATGACCCCGGCCGAGGACCCGGGCGAACTCGATCAGGCGGCGCTGTCACGCATGCGCCAGTTGATCCTCGAGACCCTGGACGATCCGGCCCAGATGGCCCAGTGGTTCGGCCGGGTGATGACCCAGCCCAAGTACGTGGACCAGCTCGAACCCAGCGAGACACCGACAGCGCCAGACGAGCTTGTTGCTGCACTACAGGAAGGCGAGGTGCTGGTGGCCGCGCCGGGCTCTCGCTTCGCCTGGCACGCTCTGGCGGACGACCGGGCCACCCTGTTTGCCGACGGCGACGGCATCGACTGCGATCTGGCGCTGGCCCGCGAGATCGCCAACCGCGGCGAGTTCGACGCCTCGCTGCTCGACTACCCCGGCGCCGCCGAGGTGCTGACACGGCTGTTCGACGCCGGCAGCCTTGGCTGGCCGGTCGACGACATGGAGGACGACGATGCCTGAGGTGGTGATCGAACAGGGAAGCTGGGAACAACTTGGCGAAGCGGCCGGTGACATTCGCTATCGCGTCTTCGTCATCGAACAACAGGTGCCGATCGAGGAAGAGTGGGACGGCCTCGATCCTGACTGCCTGCATTTCCTGGCGCGCCAGGACGAGCGTGTACTGGGTACGGCGAGACTGCTGCCCGATGGCCATATCGGTCGCGTGGCGGTGCTTGCCGAAGCCCGGGGACTCGGCGTCGGCGTGGCGCTGATGCGCGCCACCATCGAGGCTGCGCGACAGCGTGGTCACTCGAGCGTCGAGCTCGCCGCCCAGACCCATGCGCTCGGTTTCTACGAAGCCCTGGGCTTCCGCGCCGAGGGAGATATCTTCCTCGACGCCGGCATTCCGCATCGCAATATGACCCTCTCCCTGAACGACTGACCTCTCCGTCAACTCCTCCGTTCAGGAAACTCGACTACAGGAATGTGCCTCTACGGCGCTTTCCTGTAGTCGGACTACAACGCCTTGTTCCCCCAAGTACCAATGGCGAACCCCCGCCGCTGTGGGCCATAGTCACAACCATGGCGCAGCGGACAGACCTCGATGGCGAGTCAGATCGCTCACTTTGTAGTCGACCTCTACCGTTCCGCCAAGATTCGACCAAGGCCGTAAAGACTTCTCGGCCAAGGTGCAGGAACCTGACTACACTTCGCAGGTGCAGCATGGCATGGCGAGCAGTCGATCCTCTTGCAATGACGCCAACCGCAAGAGCCTGCAAGCCACTGGAGCCAAAGGCCGGTCGAAAACGACCGCCCCGACACCGCCCCTCACCATGGATGCCAGGCAAGTCGTATCAGAACGTCGAACCAAACAGTCGATTCAACATCAGGACGGCCCGATCATGACCTTTCGTGAAGAACTGAAGACCCTGACCCAGCTTCGTGAAGCCCAGCGCGGCAAGTGGGACAACATCGATCCGGAAAGCGCCGCCCGCATGCGCGTGCAGAACCGTTTCCGCACTGGTCTCGACATCGCTCGCTACACCGCCGCCATCATGCGCGAGGACATGGCCGCCTACGACGCCGACACCGCCAACTACACCCAGTCACTGGGCTGCTGGCACGGCTTCATCGGTCAGCAGAAGCTGATTTCCATCAAGAAGCACTTTGGCAACACCAAGCGCCGCTACCTCTACCTGTCCGGCTGGATGGTCGCCGCCCTGCGCAGCGAGTTCGGTCCGCTGCCCGACCAGTCCATGCACGAGAAGACCAGCGTGGCATCGCTGATCGAAGAGCTCTACACCTTCCTGCGCCAGGCCGACACCTGGGAGCTCAACCACCTGTTCCGTGCCCGAGAAGAAGCCAAGGAAGCCGGTGACAGCGCCAAGGTCGACGATCTGACCAACCAGATCGACAACCACGAAACGCACATCGTGCCGATCATCGCCGACATCGACGCCGGTTTCGGCAACGCCGAGGCCACCTACCTGCTGGCCAAGAAGATGATCGAGGCCGGTGCCTGCTGTATCCAGCTCGAGAACCAGGTGTCCGACGAGAAGCAGTGCGGCCACCAGGACGGCAAGGTCACCGTGCCCCACGAGGACTTCATCGCCAAGATCAACGCCGTACGTTACGCCTTCCTTGAACTGGGCGTGGATGATGGGGTGATCGTGGCCCGTACCGATTCCCTGGGTGCCGGCCTGACCCAGAAGATCGCGGTCACCAACGAGCCAGGCGACCTGGGCGATCAGTACAACAGCTTCCTCGACGGTGAAGAGATTTCCTCGGCCTCCGATATCGACAACGGCGACGTGGTGATCAAGCAGAACGGCAAGCTGGTCAAGGTCAAGCGTCTCGCCTCCGGCCTCTATCAGTTCAAGCCTGGCACCGGCGAAGACCGGGTGGTGCTGGACTGCATCACCAGCCTGCAGAACGGTGCCGATCTTTTGTGGATCGAGACCGAAAAGCCCCACGTCGGCCAGATCGCCGGCATGGTCAACCGCATCCGCGAGGCGGTGCCCAACGCCAAGCTGGTCTACAACAACTCGCCGTCGTTCAACTGGACGCTGAACTTCCGCCAGCAGGTGTTCGACGCCTGGGAAGCCGAAGGCAAGGACGTCTCCGCCTACGAGCGTGCCGACCTGATGAACGCACGCTACGACGACACTGAGCTTGGCCAACTGGCCGACGAGTGGACGCGCAACTTCCAGCGTGACGCCGCCCGCGAGGCAGGCATCTTCCACCACCTGATCACCCTGCCGACCTACCACACGGCCGCCCTGTCTACCGACAACCTGGCCAAGGGCTACTTCGGCGACGAGGGCATGCTGGCCTACGTGGCGGGTGTGCAACGCCGCGAGATCCGCGAGGGTATCGCCACCGTTCGCCACCAGGACATGGCCGGCTCCAATATCGGTGACGACCACAAGGAGTTCTTCCACGGCGATGCGGCGCTCAAGGCCGGCGGCAAGGACAACACCATGAACCAGTTCGGCTAAGGATCGCGGGCCGGCGGCACCCAGTCACTGAGCCCAGACACTGAGCCCTGTGACTGTGAGAAAGGGAGGCCGTTGGCCTCCCTTTTTGCTGTCCGTGATCTTGCCCTGCCAAGCCAGCCTTTCCTTCTTCCCTGGCAAGGGCCTACTCTCGAACTAGCACGTCTGGCTCCAGCGAGTCCGACAACTGCAGCCATGCGACTCCCTCCGATACCCATTGGCCTGGCAGGCCCGGTTCGGCATATGATGAATGTCAGGAAAGCGCTGTCGGCGCGACTCAGTGGCAGTCGCGGGGCGACTAGGGCGACAGGCGGACGGCGGACGGCGGACGGCGGACGGCGGACGGCCACCATGGGACGGACGAGACCGATCATCGCTGGATCCGGGGAACCATCGCCCTGTCAAAGCCTCCAAACAGGCGTTACACTATTTTCGAACAGCGTTTGCGAACTTTGGTGCGGTACCACTACAAGCGAATGTGACCCGAACCGATGCGTTCAGAATGCGGCGCAGAAGACATTCAAGGAGAATCGCCATGAAAACTTCCATCCTTCCTGTCCTGGCGCTGAGCGTCGTGGTGCTTGCCGGCTGCACCGCCACCAATCAGTACTCGGGCAACGTCTATTCCGGCAACCAGGCTCAGACCGCCCAGAACGTGCAGTTCGGCACCATCACCGCCCTGCGTCGCGTCCAGATCCAGGGTGAAAGCTCCGCCGGCGGCATCCTCGGCACAGGGGGTGGCGCGGTGATCGGTGGCCTGCTCGGCAACCAGGTCGGCGGCGGTTCCGGTCGCACCATCGCCACCGCCGCAGGTGCCATCGGTGGCGCCGTGGCCGGCAACCAGATCGAGAAAGGCGTCAACCGCACCGACGCCTGGGAGATGGAGATTCGCAAGGACAGCGGCCAGACCGTGGTCGTCGTGCAGAAGGCAGACCAGGCCTTCCAGGTGGGGCAGCGTGTTCGCCTGATCGGCAGCGGTTCACGTCAGAGTGTTGCCCCCTACTGAGGGCTTGACGAAGGCGCTCGCGAAAGGGGCTTGTACTTGTAAGCGACAACAGCACTTCGCTCCCCCGCAAACATCTCTGCGTGATATGCAAAGGGCCCTGAGGCGTATCCGCCTCAGGGCCCTTTCGGTGATCACCAGGTGAACGCCAGGTGATTCACGTCACCACCGACTAGTGGACCTTGCCCATCACCCAGCAGCCCAGCTTGCAGCCCACCAGGGCGATGATGCCGATCACCAGCAGTGTCATCAGCATATCGATGGGGAAGACGATGAAGGTGGCCCCCAGCACGGCAAGGGCGGGGCACCAGATCCACTGGTCATCGTCACTGCGCAGCACCGCCGGCAGCAGGCTGCCCAGGGCACAGCTCAGGCCCTTGTCCCAGGCCTTGATCATCACCGCCAGCAGTACCGCAAAGGCCAGCACCCAGATCACAAATAGCGTCATGTTCAGCTCCGCAAGAAAAGCGTGAAAGGCAGAATCGAAAAATCTCACAAGAGGGTATCCCCACCACCGATACTGCGCAACAACCCGAAGGTGGCAGAGGGCGCGCGTGAATACCGTTCAGGATATGACCACACAAGGTGAAAAATGTCCCACGCCCCTGACAGCCCCAGCACCCACGCGTTACCATGCGTCCTCACACGCACTCACCAAAGGTTCATCAATGCAAATTGCGCAAAATTCCGTTGTCGCGTTCCACTACACCCTGACCAATGATGCAGGTGAAGTGCTGGACAGCTCGGAAGGCCGCGAGCCGCTGACCTACCTCCACGGCGCCGGCAACATCATTCCGGGTCTGGAAAAGGAACTCGAAGGCAAGGCCGCCGGCGACAAGGTCAACGCCAAGGTTGCCCCCGCCGAAGGTTACGGCGAAGTACAGGAGCAGCTGGTCCAGGAAGTGCCGCGTGACGCCTTCCAGGGTGTCGAGAGCATCGAGCCGGGCATGCAGTTCCAGGCGCAGACCCAGGGCGGTCCGCTGATGGTCACCGTGACCCAGGTCGAAGGCGACACCGTCACCGTCGACGGCAACCACCCGCTGGCCGGCCAGAACCTGAACTTCGACGTCGAGATCGCCGAAGTCCGTGAAGCCAGCCAGGAAGAAATCGAGCACGGCCACGTGCACGGCGAAGGCGGCCACGAGCACTGATCAGCGCTACGCTCGTTGGAAGCACCACGAGCATGCATGATCAAGTGCCGGCATGGTCAAAAGAAAGGGCAGCCCAGGCTGCCCTTTCGCGTGTCTGAGTATCACGTCTGATGAAAGACCCCTCGCCTCGCAAGCCACGACCGGGGATCAGCTTCTGTCCTCGACGCCAGCGCCTCGCTCGATTGCCCTGAGGGTATGATAGCCGCCCCATAGCCGAGTGGCGGTGGTCAGCAGACAGGCCGCGGCGAACAGCCCTGCCAGCACAGGAAAGTGCGCCGGCCACAGACAAAAGGCCACCAGCGCCAGCACGGTCTCGGTACCTTCGGTCAGGCCGTGCAGATAGTAGAAGGCCTTGCGCTGGAAGCGTGGGCGCTCGAGATCATGGCGCGCCGCCATGATGGCGAAGGCCAGAAAGGACGTCCCGGTGCCGATAAAGGCAAACAGCAGCAGCGCTGCCGGCAAGGCGTTGCGCTCGCTGTCGGCCAGGGCAAAGCCGAGCACCACCGCGGCGTAGAAGACGAAGTCCAGCCCGATATCGAGAAATCCCCCGGCATCGCTGGGCGTACCCCGACGGCGCGCCAGCGCCCCGTCCAGGCCATCGGCGAGTCGATTGAGGAGGATCGCCGCCAGCGCCCATCCATAGGCCTGAACGGCCAGCAGCGGCAGCGCCAGCAAGCCGATAAGAAATCCCGCCAGAGTCACCTGATCAGGCGTCACCTTGCAGCGCTCCAGCATCTTGACCAGAGGCGCCAGGGGCGCCTGGGTTCTGGGCATGGTCCAGCGATCCAGCATAAAAGTCTCGTCAGCAGTAAAACGTCGATTCGGTAGAAGGAAAGCACAAGCGGCGGGCCAGGGCCCACCGCTTGTGTCTTCAGGTCCAGGCTACTGCCTGGGCGGTTCGCTCAGTCGCTGGACTGGGCAGAGGACAGCGACGATGCTTCGTGTCGCTCGGGGCTCGCACCGGCTCTGTCTCCCGTCACCGGCTGGCTTGAGGAATCGGCGTCGCCTCCCCCGCCTCGCCGCCAATTGAAGTAACGCTCCAGATACCCCAGGACCCGCTCGGGCTTGTTCGCGTTCTTCCACACCCCGGCGGCGGCCTTTACGGCTTCCGAGTGGGTCGGGTACGGGTGGATGGTCCCCAACAGCTTGTTCAGTCCGATACCGCGGGTCATTGCCAGGGTGAACTCCGCCAGCATCTCGCCAGCGCCAGCACCGACGATGGTGGCACCGAGAATGCGATCCTTGCCCGGCACGGTCAGCACCTTGACGAATCCGGTGGTATCGCCCTCGGCGATGGCCCGGTCGAGCTCGGACAAGGAATAGCGGGTGACCTCGAAGGGCACCTTTTGCTCCTTGGCTTCGCGCTCGTTGAGCCCCACTCGCGCCACCTCCGGGTCACAGAAGGTGACCGCCGGCAGCGCCCGATAGCTCACATTGAAGCGCTTGAACTCGCCAAACAGGGCATTGACGGTGGCGTGCCAGGCCTGGTGGGCGCTGGCATGGGTCAGCTGGAAGGGCCCGACCACATCGCCACAGGCCCAGACATTGGGCAGCACTGACTGCAGCCCGCCATCCACGTCCAGGGTGCCGTTGTCGCGAGTGCCCACGCCCAGTTCTTCAAGCCCGAGCCCCTCGACGTTGGCCTGTCGACCCACCGCCACCAGCAACTGATCGAATTCCAGTTGCTCGATACGTGTCTCGCCTGCCTCGTTGACCTCGATCTCGAGTCGATGGAGATCGCCGTCACCGGCCACCACCTTGAGCGCCCGGGTCGACAGGCACAGCGTCACGCCGCTGGCCTCGAGCCCCTGAGCCGCCTCCCTGGCGACGTCCTCGTCTTCGCGTGGCAAGAGTTGCGGGCCCATCTCCACCAGGGTGACCTGGCTACCCAGCCGGGCGAAGCTCTGGCCCAGTTCACTGCCGATCGGACCACCACCAAGCACCACCAGTCGCTTCGGCAATGCCTTTAGCTCCCACAGATTGTCGGAGGTCAGCACCTCGATATCCTCGATTCCCGGCAACGGCGGGACTCTGGGGCGGGCACCGCTGGCGATGATCACGTGACGGGTGGTCAGCACCTGTTCACCAACCTGCACCCGCCAGGGATCGAGCAGCCTGGCTTCTCCTTCGACCACATCGACGCCCAGGCCCCGATAACGTTCCGGACTATCATGGGGCTCGACCTCGGCGATGGCGCCGTGGACGTGGCCCATCACAGCGGCGAAGTCGACGCTTGGCTCACCGGCGCTGACACCATAGGACGGCGCCCGACGAATATCCTCGGCTGCGCGAGCGGCGCGAATCAATGCCTTGGACGGCACACAGCCGGTATTGAGGCAGTCGCCGCCCATGCGGTGGCGCTCCACCAGGGTCACCTTGGCCTTCACCGCCGCGGCAATATAGCTTGCCACCAGGCCCGCCGAGCCCGCACCGATCACCACGATATCCCGGTCAAAACGCGACGGGCGCTGGTATTCGGCGGCGAGCCGGCGACGCTTGAGCACCGCCACCACCGCCTTGGCGATCCAGGGAAACAAGCCGATCAACACAAAGGACAGGATCAGCCCTGGCGACAGGATGCCCGCCAGCGACTCGAGTTCACCCAGTTCCCGACCAGCATTCACGAACACCATGGTACCCGGCAGCATGCCGAGCTGGCTGACCCAATAGAAGGTGGACAGACGCATGCGGGTCAGGCCGACCACCAGGTTGATCACGAAGAAGGGGAAGATCGGAATCAGCCGCAGCGTGAACAGGTAGAAGGCCCCTTCGCGCTCGATGCCGCCGTTGATTCGCGCCAGCTGGCGCGAGAAGCGCGTCTCCAGCGTCTCGCGCAGCAGGGTTCGGGCGATCACCGCGGCCAGGGTCGCGCCCAGCGAACTGGCAAAGGACACCAGCACCAGACCGATCCAGAAGCCGAACAAGGCCCCCGCCAGCAGCGTCAGCAACCCCGCCCCAGGCAGCGACAGCGCCGCCATCAGGATATAGACCGCGAAGAAGCCACCGGCCACGGTCCAGGGGTCCTCGTGGAACCACTGTTGAAATTGCGCCTGCTGGGCCTTGATCGCGTCCAGCGTAAAGGCCTCGTTGGCGCCGGTGACAAAGAACGCCACCACGGCGACGGCAATCAGTGCCAGCAAGATCCATTTGTTACGGGTCACCCGCGTCTCCTTCTAGGTCAACTGGTGTCGATGATCGGGTCGATGATCGATAGGTAGCCGTGGCCAGCAGCAGCGGCGCCCGTTGTCCTGCGCCCGTCTTGCGACGAGACGATGACGTTACCAGGAGCTGTGCGGCCGGCTATCGGGATGCAATCGAGATTAGCAGTCTGCCTGAGTCGCGCACAGGCGACCGAGCCTTACGACCGAAAATGCAAAAAATCATCCCCTTATCGACAGCGCATGTAAGGATGCGCCTGCCACAATGACTGAACCAACCGGGAACTGCCCTACTCGAACCTTACAATGACGCCATCCTGACGGAGCCTACGAATGCGATATCCCTTCAATCAGCGTACCTTCCTGCTGGCCGGCCTGCTGACTGGTGCCGTGCTTTCCACGACCCCCGCCCTCGCCGCCGAAGAAAAGGCCATCTTCGCCGGAGGCTGCTTCTGGTGTGTCGAGGACGCCTTCGACAAGATCGATGGCGTCGAGGCTACCGTCTCTGGCTATGCGGCGGGCAACACCGATAACCCCACCTACGAAACCGTCAGCGCGGGAGGCACCGGACACGCCGAAGTGGTGGAAGTCACCTTCGACAGCGACACGGTGAGCTACCAGGATCTGCTCTACGTCTTCTGGCGCAATATCGATCCCTTCGTCGCCAACCGTCAGTTCTGCGATGAAGGTGATTCCTATCGCTCCGCCCTGCTGCCACTCAACGATGAACAGCGCGAACTGGCCGAGGCCAGCAAGGCGGACATCGCCGAGCGCTTCGACCAGCCGATCGAGACCACCATCGAAGATCCCGGCACCTTCTATCCGGCCGAGGACTATCACCAGAACTACTACCAGAAGAACAAGGTGCGCTACACCTTCTACAAGAATGCCTGCGGCCGTCCTGATCGACTCGAGGAAATCTGGGGAGACGAAGCCATGCCCCACGACGTGCCTGCCTCGTCCGCAGCATCCTGACGGCGCGGCGCTGACAGCAACGTCATGACACACCGATCGACCCTGGTGCGAGCCAAGGTCGATCGGTCTCTGCAACGCATCTGCAACCTATCAGCAACAGCGTCGCTGTAGCGGACTCATACGTGTTGGAGTCGACGCTCGACGACGCACTCGTGCTGCATACGCCGCAGCCGCTTTCCTAGCCGCCAGGACAACCAGCCCGTGGTCGCCAGCACCAGCAAGCTGGCCGCCACCACCCCTGGCCAGCCCCGCCACAGCCAGAACGGCTCGAGCCACAGCGGCCCGAGACTCGCCCCCAGGTAGTAGAACACCAGATAGAGCGCCGATGCGCCGCCTCGTCCTTCGCGGGCCTGGCGACCGACCCAGCCCGAAGCGGTGGCGTGGCACAGAAAGAAGCCGAAGGCGCTGAGGGTCAAGGCGGCAATGATGACGGCGAGCATCGGTATCAGGGACAGACCCAGCGCCAGCATCATGATGACAACGCCCAACCCCATGGTGGCGGGCGCTCCCGCTCTGGCGACGACCCTGGCAGATAACGTCGAGCCCAGAGTGCCGCCCAGGTAGGTCAGAAACAGCAGGCCCAGCCAGCGGGGCCCGAGAGCAAAGGGTGCCTCGGCCAGACGAAAGGTCATGTAGCTGTACTGGTTGATGAACACCAGGAAGTTGAGACCACCGATCAGATAGGCCGACAGCAGCCATGGGTTGGCCAGGTGGCCACGCATCTGGCGGCAGGCGTGCCCCACTCGAAAGGGTTGAGGGGCAAAGGCGCTGGCCGCCGGCAACAGCCACCAGAACACCGCCACGCCCACCAGGGTCAAACCGCCAACCGCCACGAAGCTCGCCTGGACGCCATACCATTCACCGATGACGCCTCCCAGCACGCGACCACCGATACCGCCCAGGGTATTGGCCGCGATATAGAGCCCCACGGCTCGACTCATCGCCTCCGGCGAGAACTCGTCGCCCATCCAGGCGATCGCCACCGCCGGCAGCCCTCCCAGGGCGACCCCCTGCAGCACGCGCGCGACCAGCAGCCAGTCGAGCCCAGGCGCAAATGCCGCCAACAGTGTCGCGAGAGCTGCCACCGACAGGCTCGCACGCATGATACCGCCCCGCCCGATGGCGTCGGACAAGGGCCCGTAGACCAGCAACGAGAGCGCCAGGGTCAGGGTGGCAAGCGACATCACCAGGCCCACCTTCAGGGTCGAAGCCTCATGGGTATCGCGCAGCAGCGGCAGCAATGGCTGGGGGGCGTAGAGGTTGATGAACACCAGCATCGAGCCCAGACACAGGGCGAGGGTCGCCCTGCGCCAGGCAGGGGTATTGGCGTGAATCATGGTGGTCTCCGGTTGGCCTCGCCCATCTTCCATGCTTCACTACCATCACACCAACAGAAGAAAATGATGCTATCCATCACATTCGCTTATGTCGCTACCCTTTGACCTGCGCTCGCTGTCGCTGTTTGTCGCGGTGGTGGAGCACGGCGGCTTCAGCGCCGCCGCCCGCGTCCGTCACATCGCCCAGTCCGCCGTCAGCCAGACCATCGCGGGCCTGGAGCGACGCCTCGACACTCGTCTGTTCGAACGCCACGATCGGCGTGTTCGACTGACACCAGAAGGTGAGGTGCTGCTGGAACATGCCCGACGGCTACTCGCCGACGCCAGTGCCACCGAACTGGCGCTGAAGGAACTCAACGGCCTGGTAAAGGGCGAAGTGCGCATCGGCATCCCCTCGATGCTGGGCTCCTACTATCTGCCGCCGCTGCTGATGGGCTTTGCCGCACGCCACCCTGGCATCCGCATGACGGTGATCGAGGCGGGCGCCCGCCGACTGCAGGCAATGATCAAGGCTCGCGAGCTGGACCTGGGAATCGTGGTCGAGGATGGCAGTACCTGCGAACTGGAAACCGAGGCCCTGCTGCGTGCCGAGATGGTGGTCTGCACGCCCCGGGACCATCCCTTCACGGCACGCCACAGCGTGACCCCGGAAGCCTTTCTGAGCGAGCCCCTGGTGCTGTTTCAGGACGGCTATTTTCACCGCGAGTTTGTCGACGCCATGGCCCGACGGCTGGATATCCAGCCCCGCCTGACGTTCCAGTCGAATCTGATCCCGCTGACCAAGGCCATCGTCCGCCAGGGCTTTGGCATCACCACCTTTCTGCGTCGGGTGATCGAGGAAGATGACCTGTCGGCGGTGTCCTTTGACCCCGCCGCCTGGCTGACCCTGTCGCTGGCCTGGCAGCCACAGGGCTACCTGTCACGCGCCGAGCGCGCCTTTATCGACTACGCCCTGTCGCAACGCGACTCCCTGTAACCAGGAGTCGTCGAGGGCTAGCCAGGGCCTGCGAACGCAAACGGGGCGAGCCCAGTACAAGGCTCGCCCCGTTGTGGTGGCGACGTCGATGGCGCCGAGGACGCTTCAGCCGCCCATGCCCGCCGGGCTGTAGGCGAACTGGCGCATGCTCAACCGGGTGGGTTCCAGCGGTCGACGCGCCTGCCAGTAGTAGCGGCGCCAGTAGCTGTTATCCAGCTTGGAGATCATCACACCGCGCGACGATGAGGCGTGCAGAAAGCGCCCCTGGCCGACGTAGATGCCGACGTGGCGGTTGCCCGGAGGACGAAAGAACACCAGATCGCCGGGAGACAGCTGATCACGCGTGATCGGTTCGCCGGTATGCACCTGGCTGCCGGTGGTGCGCGGCAGTTGCACCTGGAAGGCGTCGCTGAAGATGTTCTGCACCAGCGCCGAGCAGTCGATGCCGCTCATGCCGGTGCCGCCGAAACGATAGGGCGTACCCGCCCAGCGATCGTGCTCCGCCATCAGCGCCTCGCGGATGGCAGCGGCGGGATCTTCAAGGAAGCTTCCCCCTGCCGCTGGGTCCTCCAGCGGGGACATGCGCGAGGCGGCGCGTTCGGCCAGGCTCGGCATATCACGGGAAAAGTAGTCGTTATCGGCGGTATTCTGGTAGTTCGATGCCGCACAGCCTGACAGCAGGCCAAGCAACACCATCGCCGCTGTCACGCGGCTTGTCTGGGCGACGCTCATGCGACACACACCTCATTCCCTGAACCGGCCTGGCTGACGGCCTGCCGGCGCCCAAGAGCCGCTGTGGAAGTGACGCACTCGTGTCACTACCATAACGCCCCTCAGCTGCAAGTTTGACAATTCGGCCTCCTTCTTGATGGGAGGCCTGACGAAAGATCAATACGATACTAGCCAAAATTATCCGATCTGACGATAGATCAGGACAATTTTTTGGCGTTTTTTTCTGCTGTTTCGCGACGATCAGTGCAGGGTTCGTCCATCTCCCGGCAAGGTATCGATGTGAAGCGGTGCCCAATGGCGGGGACGCGCACCCGGGAAATCCAGGCTGGCCCAGGTGCCGGCGAGGGGCGGAGCGCCCGACAGCCAGGCCACCAGCGCCTGGCGGAAGCTGGCCAGAAACGCTTCGCGCTCAGGGGTTTCCCCCATGAAGAACGAAAATCCTGCATAGAGACCCCGGGCATACTCCTGCCAACCGGCGTAGTGCTCCGACGCCAACTGGTGCGCACGCTCCAGCAGTGCCAGGAAGTCCTGCTGAGCCAGCCAGCCCAGCTGGCGACCGGCGATCGCCAGGTCGACCGCCTGGGCCAGGTCCCAGGCACACATGTCGACGTCATTGCACTGGTCGGCGTTGTCACGTACCCGCAGCAGGCGCTCCAGGTGGTTGCGCTCTTCCTCGTTGCACTCACCGGACTCCAGGGTCGCAATCTCGGAATTCAGGCGCGCGCTGTTGAGGGTGTAGGGCGCGTAGTTGATCTGATATTCCTGGCGATCACCGGCGTCCAACAGAAAGCGCACGAAATCGATCAGCTCGGTGGCGGAGTGCAGGCCGTAGTGTCCATCGATCCACTCCAGGATCGAAGCCCCTTCCCGGTCGCTTTCCGGCTGCGGCAGGCTCCAGGCGGCGGTGTTCAAGGGTCCCACCAGCGACAGCGCGGTAAAGTGCATCAGGCTCGGACGCTCGCCAGGCTCGCGCCAATCGCCGCTGCGCCACTCGAGCCAGTGGAACAGGCTACCCGGATCGTCCAGGTGCCAGCGAATCTCGTAGGTCAAGGAAGGCTGATCCGGTTCCGGCAACAGCGCATCCCAGGTCGCCCAGGCCTCGAGCAGGCGCTTGGGGGTGCTGTAGAACCGACACAGCACATCGCGCAGGGACGCCGCCATATCGGTCAGGCTGTCCTCGTCGAACTGCTCACTGTCCATGCTCATCAGCAAGTAGAAGGCGTACTTCTCGGCCATATGGATGGTCGCCGAATGGCGGGTCGCCCTGGCCAGGCCATCACGACCTGCCAGATCCGCCTGGGGCGCATCACCAAAGGGGGTTCTGGCCGATGGCAGCGCTCGATGCGCCGCGTCAGCCGCCAGCTGATTGAGATGATGGGCCTGGGCCGGCAGCCAGTAGCGCACCAGTGAGCGGGCGCCCTCGTCGGGGTGCAGATCGAGGGTCTCCGCCAGGTACTTGCGCGCCTCGTCACGACGTGCCTGGGGCAGCGGCGGAATCGGCCCCTGACGTGCCGCCAGCTCGGGTTCACGCACCGAGGCCAGCGCCAGCACCCAGTGGCGAGGTGAGGCGCGCCACTGCCTGGCCGCCTGGCGTGATGCCTCGACCTGCTCCTGGTCGAGCAACTCCTGCAACGAGCCATGCCAAGGGCTCACCGGCGAGCCCATCAGCAACTGCCAGTCGGCTGCCAGGGTCGGCAGCCGGTCCTGACCTTCGAACAGACCACGGCCGCGCTGATAGGAGCGCGCCAGGGCGCTCCAGTCACTGTAGCGACGCTGGACCAGATCGCCTGCGTGATGCGCCAGCAGCGACGCTTCCTGGGGTGTCAGCCAGCCGATGCAGCTGCCGGCCCAGGCCAGATCCACCGCCCTCAGCCAGTCCCAGGCGGCCCACTCCAGCGGCTCCCCCTGATCCACGTAGCGGCACAGAAGGCGGCCGTATGGGCGCTCCTGAGGCGCCAGCCCCTCACACCAGGCCTGGCGTTCGCCGGCACTGACCGCCATCAACCGCGCGGCGTCGATATCCCAGCCCTGGCGATCCCCCTGACTGGTCAGCCACAGCAAGGCGCGCTTGAGATCCTCGGCGCCGTGAATCTGCCAGACTTCCCCCAGCCAGGCCTCGACCCCGTCCCAGTCATCGATGCTGGCCGGCGTCATCAGTACCGGCGAGAAGGCCGCCCGCAATCGCCAGACACGATCTTCCGGGCTGTCGGGCCAGAGGGCGGCGGCAGGCTCGCGACTCAGCGCAGTGCCGAGCAACGGCCAGGTGATGCCGGCGCCCTCGCCTTCCAGCTTCGACAGCGCCCGGCAGGTATCGAGCAAGCCCTCATCGCCGCGAAGCCAGCCTTCGCCGCTGCGGGAGGCGCAGAGTGCCTCCAGCCATTCATCCAGGCTTGCGTGACGATGGTGGATGTCGCTGCACAGGCGTGCTGCCCAGCCACGACTTACCTCGGCCGACATCCATCCCGACGCCCCTGCCAGGGCCACCAGCTCAAGCGCTCCCAGCAGGTGGGAGGCAGGCACCGTGTTCGCAGCATTGAGCTCGAGCAGGCGCCACCCCAGTTCGCCCCGGTCGGGGATCTCGAGGGCGGCCAATCGCTCACGTGCCGCCTCTTCAGGCAGCATCAAGGGGTCAGGCATAAAGGCCCAGTCGCACAGCACCAGTTGCTGAGCCCACCAGGCATTGAGCGGATCAACCAAGTCTCACCTCGCAGAAACACGGAGTCAGGCCAGCCCGGTCCGGCCTGACACAAGGCGCCAAGGACCATCGCTTCGGGCAGCTAGAAGTCGGCGACACAGTGTACCGGAAACTGTTCGCCACGCCGATGGCGATTGTTGCCGATAGATCTTCCAGACCTGGGCCTCGAGGGCCCGGCAAGCCTCATCGATGCATTCTTCGAACGGGCGTAAAAAATTCCGATCACAGCCCTTGGCGAGATGTTTCAAATAATGCACACTCGTCAATCATGACATAACACCCCTCTTCTCTGACCCTTTCCGGAGCTCCCGCATGTCCCACGTTCAGGACCTGATCATCGACAAGGCGTACATCGGCGGCCAGTGGCGTGACGCCGATCGCCACTTCAGCGTCACCAATCCCGCCACCGGCGAGACCCTGGCCGAGGTGCCGGACTTGAACGCCGAGGAAGTCCGCGAAGCCATCGGTGCCGCCGATGCGGCCTGGGCCGGCTGGAAGCGCAAGACCGCCAAGGAGCGCTCGGCCCTGCTGCGCGCCTGGTTCAACAGCATCATGGACCACCAGGAAGCCCTGGCCGAACTGATGACCCGTGAACAGGGCAAGCCGCTGGCCGAGTCCCGTGGCGAGGTCGCCTACGGCGCTGCCTTCGTCGAGTTCTACGCCGAGGAAGCCAAGCGTGTGGCTGGCGAGACCCTGCCGGGCCACGGACCCGACAAGCGTATCCTGGTGTTCCGCGAGCCGGTCGGTGTGGTCGCCGCCATCACCCCCTGGAACTTCCCGCTGGCGATGATCACCCGCAAGTGCGCCCCGGCCATGGCCGCCGGCTGCACCGTGGTGGTCAAGCCGGCCGAGGCCACCCCGCTGACCGCCCTGGCGCTGGCCAAGCTCGCTGAAGACGTGGGCATCCCCGCCGGCGTGCTCAACGTGGTGACCTCGAGCTCCCCGCGCGAAGTCGGCCCGGTACTGACCGGCGATGCCCGAGTACGCAAGGTGTCCTTCACCGGCTCCACCCCGGTGGGCAAGATCCTGCTGGCCCAGTGCGCCGACACCGTGAAGAAGGCCTCCATGGAGCTTGGCGGCAACGCGCCCTTTATCGTCTTCGATGACGCCGACCTGGACGCCGCCGTCGAGGGTGCCATCGCCTCCAAGTACCGCAACTCCGGCCAGACCTGCGTATGCACCAACCGCTTCCTGGTTCAGGACGGCGTCTACGATGCCTTTGTCGGGAAGCTGGCCAAGCGCGTGGGCGAGCTGAAGGTCGGCAACGGCCTCGAGGACGGTGTGGTTCAGGGTCCCCTGATCAACTCGGCAGCGGTGGACAAGGTGCAGTCGCACATCGCTGACGCCCTCGACAACGGTGCCCGCCTGGTCGCCGGCGGTGAGGCCCTGGAGGGCACCTTCTTCCAGCCCACGGTACTGGCCGACGTGACCACCGACATGCGTGTCGCCCGGGAAGAGACCTTCGGGCCGCTGGCCCCGGTGTTCCGCTTCTCCAGCGACGACGAAGCCATCGCCATGGCCAACGACACCGAATTCGGTCTGGCCGCCTACTTCTATGCCACCGACTATCGCCGTATCTGGCGCACCATGGAACAACTCGAGTACGGCATGGTCGCCATCAATGAGGGCATCCTCTCTACCGAGCTCGCCCCCTTCGGCGGCGTCAAGGAATCGGGTCTCGGTCGCGAAGGTTCACGCCATGGCCTCGATGAGTACACAGAGCTGAAGTACGCCTGTGTCGGCGGCCTCTAAGGGCCAGCCCCGTCTCCCCGGGGCACGCCCTGCGTGTCCCGGACCTAGCGTCTACCCTATACATTCAGTGCCCTCAAAGGAGTCACGACATGAATAACGCTCAGCTGAACGAACTCAAAGACAAGTACGTCGCCAAGGGCGCGGCCAGCCCCGCCACCGCCTTCGCCGATCGCGCCAAGAACGCTGAACTGTGGGATGCCGATGGCAACCGCTTCATCGACTTCGCCGGCGGTATCGGCGTGCTCAACATCGGTCACTGCCACCCCAAGGTGGTGCAGGCGGTCAAGGACCAGCTCGACAAGGTGATGCACACCTGCCAGACCGTGATGCCCTACGAGGGCTACGTGAAGGTCGCCGAAAAGCTTGCTGCGATCACCCCGGTGCGCGGTGAGGCCAAGGTGATGCTGGCCAACTCCGGCGCCGAGGCGCTGGAAAACGCGGTCAAGATCGCCCGCGCCGCCACCGGTCGCAACAACGTCATCTGCTTCGACGGCGGCTACCACGGCCGTACCTTCATGACCATGGCGATGAACGGCAAGGTTGCCCCCTACGCCAGCGACTTCGGCACCATGCCGGGTTGTGTGTTCCGCGCCGGCTACCCGGTGGCCGAGCACGGCATCAGCGAGGAAGAGGCGGTGCGTCGCCTCAAGATGGTGCTGAAGACCGACGCCAACCCCAAGGATACCGCCGCCATCGTGCTCGAGCCGGTACTGGGTGAAGGCGGCTTCTACCCCGCGCCGCAGAGCTTCCTCGAGAAGATCCGCGAGATCTGTGACGAACACGGCATCCTGATGATCGTCGACGAGGTCCAGAGCGGCTTCGGTCGTACCGGCAAGATGTTCGCCATCGAACACAGCGGCGTGAAGCCGGACCTGATGACCATGGCCAAGAGCATGGCCGCAGGCATGCCGATCTCCGCCGTGGTCGGCACCGCCGAGCACATGGACGCCTCCGGCGGCAACTCGCTGGGCGGCACCTACTCCGGCAGCCCGGTGTCCTGCGCCGCGACCCTGGCGGTGATGGAGGTGTTCGAGGAAGAGGACATCCTGGCCAAGAGCCAGGCGCTGGGCGACAAGCTGGCCAAGCGTTTTGCCCAGTGGGCGAGCGACTTCGACGCCGTGGTCCACCCGCGCAACCTGGGTTCCATGGCCGCCTTCGAACTCAACGGCAAGGACGGTCAGCCGGCTCCGGATCTCGCCGCCGCCCTGTGCAAGCGTGCCCGGGAGCAGGGCCTGATCCTGCTGTCCTGCGGCATGTTCGGCAACACCATCCGCTTCTTGATGCCGGTCACCATCGAGGACAAGGTACTCGAGGAAGGCCTGGACATCGTCGAGCAGAACCTCAAGGCCCTGGTCGGCAGCGAAGCCGCCGCCACCGCCTGATCGTGAAGCCTTGACGGCCTGAGCCGTCAGCCGATGACGCCACCGGTCCCGCCGGTGGCGTCATCGTTTGTGGGGGTTGGCAACACTATGCCGAATCAAGCTAGGGTAAGGGTCCATCCATGGACGCGAGGGACCCGACCATGCAAGAGGACGAACTGGGCATTCTGGGCGTTGCCGCGCTGACGGAGCACTATCGCAGCGGCGACGCCTCCCCCCTGGAAGCTACACGGGCGGCGCTTGCGCGCATCGAGCGCTTCAACGACGCCGTCAATGCCTACACCTACGTCGACGCCGAGGGTGCCGAAAAGGCGGCCAAGGCGTCGGCACGTCGCTGGGGCCGGGGCAAGCCGCTGAGTCCGATCGACGGTGTTCCGGTCTCGCTCAAGGATCTGACCAACGTGGCCGGCATGCCGACGTCCAACGGCTCGCTGCTGGGTTCAAGCGAGCCCTGCGATGCCGACGCGCCACCGGCGAAACGCCTGAGAGAGGCCGGCGCCATCCTGCTGGGCAAGACCAACACGCCGGAAGACGGCTGGAAGGCGGTCACCGACAATCGGGTGTTCGGCGCCACCTGCAACCCCTGGGATACCCGCCTGACCGCAGGAGGTTCGTCCGGCGGTGCTGCCGCCGCAGCGGCCCTCAACATGGGGGTGTTGCACCAGGGCGGCGACTCCGGCGGCTCGATCCGCATTCCCGCCGCCTTCTGCGGGGTGTTCGGCTTCAAGCCGACCTTCGGCTGGACGCCCCAGTGGCCGCCGGCGGAAGAACCGACGCTGTCCCATATCGGACCCATCGCCCGCAGCGTCGACGACGCCGTGGCGATGCTCAATGTCATTGGCCGCTACGACTATGTCGATCCCTACGCCACCCGGGGCCAGCCGGAGGACTGGGGCCAGGATATCGGCAAGGGGCTCGAGGGACTGCGCATCGCCTTTTCCACCGATCTGGGCTTCGCCGAGGTGGACCCTCAGGTCGCCACACGGGTCAGAGAAGCGGCGGATCGCATGCGCGATCTGGGCGCGGAGATCTGCGAGGTGGATCCAGAGCTGCCCTCGCCGCTATGGATCTTTCAGCGGCTGTGGTTCACCGCCTCGCTGGAGATGGTCTCGCAGCTCAGCGACAGCGAACGCGCCAAGCTGGACCCCGGCCTCTACGAGAACGCCCTGCGTGCAGAAGAGTGGAAGGCCGTGGAGCTGTTTCGCGCCCAGGCGGCCCGAGCCGAGCTGACCATGCGTCTTGAGCAGTTCAACCAGGACTACCACCTGCTGATGACGCCCTCGGTGCCGATCAGCCCCTTCGAGATCAACCACCAGGTGCCGCCGGGTAGCCAGATGCGCGACTGGGAGGAGTGGGCGCCATTCTCCTACCCCTTCAACCTGAGCCAGCAGCCGGCCGCCTCGGTACCCTGCGGTTTCACCGACCGTGGCCTGCCGGTGGGTTTCCAGCTGGCCGGCGGCAAGTTCGACGACGCCCGGGTACTGCGCGCCTGCCACGCCTTTCTCGAGGCACATCCGCCGCGCTTCCCGACCCTGCCGGACCCGGCCCAGCGCGCCGGCTGAGCGGTGCATCAGGCCCCTGGCAGGGGCCACCTACGACAAGGGCCCGGTGCAGTGCACCGGGCCCCTTGCGATGACGGCGAGTCGCCGCCATTCGGTCGCTGATCAGAGCGCGCTAACCGCGTAGCTTGCCCACACCCCACAGCAGCACCACGGCACCCACCACCGCTGTGACCAGTGAACCGATAAAGCCGCCGCTGGACAGCCCCACCAGGCTGAACAGCAGGCCGCCAATCAGGGCACCTACCACGCCGACGCCGATGTTGCCGAGCAGGCCGAAGCCGCCGCCACGCATGATGTTGCCCGCGATCCAGCCCGCCAGACCACCGATGATCAACCACGCGATAAAGCTCATTGCGTTCTCCTTTCGTCACTGAATGGAAACTTGCGAATCATTCACCCTCGCTCCTTCGACCAAATCCCTTGACCAGGGCGCGAGGTGCCGCGTCGATCGCCCGCGGACGATCTTCACCGCTCACAGCTATACCATTACATCAATGCATACGAAAGTAGGGATATGTCACGTAATGTGAGACGCGACAGCACGAATGCCGTCCGGTGACGCTGGGTCAGCGCCGATGACAGCCCCTTCGTCGCGACTAGAATCGGTTGCCGGGCTGGGCAAGAAAGGCCAGCTCCTCGGCGGTGGACGCTCGTCCCAGCGCCTCATTGCGCTGAGGATAACGACCAAAACGCACCAGTACCTCGCGGTGGCGATGTTCGTGGTGCAGGTTGTGCTCGAGTCCCGGTTGGTCGAACAGGCGCAGCGCCTCGTCGTGCACACGCAACGACTCGCTGTGCATATAGGGCATGTACAGGAAGGCTCGCCAGGGAGGATCGAGCACCCGATCTGCGCGCTGGGACACCGCCTCCTGGGCCAGTACCAGGGCCTGACCGTCACAGGCGAAGGCTCGCGGCTCGCCGCGGTAGATGTTGCGAGAGAACTGATCGAGCACCAGGATTTCCGCCAGCCGCCCGCGGGCCGAGGTACGCCACTGCCAGGTCTCGCCGGCGGCCGCCGCCGCCAGGGTCGCACCGAAGTCATGGCGGATACGGCCATCCAGCGCATCATCCTTGGCAAACCACTGTTTTGGTGTCAGCGTCTGAAACCAGAACTCGATCACTTCGTCGGCTCGCACCACCCTGTCGGTCATGGCAGACTCCCCTTCGCTCGCTTGTGACCCAGGCGGCCGCGCCCTTTCGCTCGCGGATTCCGCCACGTCGCCCCTCTGCCACAGGATGCCCAGGGACAGCCCATGACCTCGTTTGAACTGCTTCGATCGCTCGCCGTGGTGTTTCATCTCACGGGCTTGCTGGTCTGCCTGCTCGGCCTTCACCTGGCACGCCACCCGCAGCGCCGATGGCCCGGTCGTGCACTGGCCCTGTGCGGCTTTATCATCGCGGCAACGCCGACACTGCTGCAACTGTTCGGCATCATCGAGCCTGTGCCGATTTCAGCAGCTCCGCCAAACTGACCCGCTGCGACAAAAGACGTATGGCTCGCCACGGCGAGCCGATTAGACTTGCGATCACGTAGTTGGAATACGCAACCGTCGGTTAACTTAATCCTTTAAGTTCGACGTCTTTCTGGAAAAAGACGAAGACTTTCGGAATTTCCACCGACTTGACGTCAATGCGACACTGCGCGAACCCGCGCTGCTTCAGCGCCAAAAGATGCACTGCAGCGGGCAGGATGACGCAAGCGCTGCAAAGATACTTCCTGGGTGTCGGCGCCACTGGCCTGCCAGCTGGCGCTCGGCACGGACATCGACCCAAGTGCGGTAATCGCCATGCCCCCTTTGGGAGGTGGCTCACGACCACGCCGCACCGGACAACGACCGCAAGGATGACACCATGCCCCTACTCACCTTCGCGTCCTTCCTGTTCTTTACAGGACTGGTCGCCTTCATCACCTGGCGCATCACCCGCCGTGACGACCATTCAAGCACCAGCGGCTTCTTCCTGGCGGGACGCAGCCTGACCTTCCCGCTGATCGCCGGCTCGCTGTTGATGACCAACCTGTCCACCGAGCAGATGGTCGGCCTCAACGGCTCCGCCTTCACCGATGGCCTCAGCGTGATGGCCTGGGAGGTGGTGGCGGTCATGGCGCTGGTGGCGCTGGCGCTGTTCTTCCTGCCGCGCTTTCTGAAAAGCGGCATCGCCACCCTGCCCCAGCTGCTCGAGATTCGCTTCGACAAGGGCACCCAACTGATCACCAACGTGATCTTCCTGATCGCCTACGCGGTGGTACTGCTGCCGATCATCCTCTACTCCGGCGCCATCGGCCTGCAGGGCATGCTCGACCTGTCCGGGCTCACCGGCATCGAATCCAGCACCACCCTGCTGTGGCTGACGGTGTGGATCGTCGGCATCATCGGCTCCATCTATGCCCTGTTCGGGGGCCTGCGCACCGTTGCCGTGTCGGATACCCTCAATGGCGTCGGCCTGTTGATCGGTGGCTTCGTGATCGTCTACTTCGGCCTTCAGGCGGTCAGCGACAATGGCGGTGTGCTCGCCGGCTGGGAGATCCTCAAGGAATCCAACCCCGACAAGATGAACTCCATCGGTGGCAGCGAGCAGAGCGTCCCCTTCTTCACCCTGTTCACCGGCGTCTTCCTGATCAACGTCTTCTACTGGACCACCAACCAGCAGATCATCCAGCGGACCTTCGCCGCCAAGAACCTGGCCGAGGGCCAGAAGGGCGTGCTGCTGACCGGCTTCTTCAAGCTGCTGGGGCCCCTGTACCTGGTCCTGCCGGGCATCATCGCCTACCACCTGTACGCCGATCAGGGCGTCAAGGCTGACGCGGCCTACGGCCACCTGGTGTTCAACGTGCTGCCGGCGCCACTCACCGGCTTCTTCGCCGCGGTGATGGTCGGCGCCATCCTGTCTTCCTTCAACTCGGCGCTGAACTCCACCACCACCCTGTTCAGTCTGGGCCTCTACAAGGCGGTCCTGAAGAAGGACGCCACCGAGGCTCAGGTGGTCAAGTCGAGCCAGGTGTTCGGCTGGATCATGGCCATCTCCGCGATGATCATCGCGCCACTGCTGGCCGGCCAGGAAAGCCTGTTCGGTTATCTGCAGAAGATGAACGCCATCTACTTCATCCCCATCCTGGCGGTGGTGGTGGTCGGCCTGCTGACCCGGCGGGTGCCCCCCATGGCGGCCAAGATCGCCCTGGTGGGTGGCTGTCTGGCCATCTTCTGTGGCTACTTCATCCCGCCCTTCAACAAGCTGCCGGTGATCATGCACGAGTTCCACTTCGTCGCCCTGGTGTTCGTGCTGCTGGTGGCATTGATGCTGGTGATCGGCAAGCTGCGCCCGCGCGCTGAGGCCTGGAAGCAGGAGGACGTGGGCGCCGTCGACCTGACGCCCTGGAAGGGCGCCGTGCCGGCGGGCATCGTGCTGGTGATCCTGGTCATCGCCATCTACCTGGCCTTTGCCGGCTGATGCTCCCGATCTCCGACGGACCAGAACCTGACCGTCACCACGGTCTGCTCTGACCGCGACGCCCCGCCCTGTCAAGGCGGGGCGTCGTCGTTGTGGACACCGTATGTCCATATCGGTGGGGTATTGGTCCTTGCCGACATTCCTGACCTCCCCCAGACTCCAGAGATTCGCTGTCGCGCCGTTGTCAGGTGCGCCCCCCCTTCTCTGGAGCCCCCATCGTGACCACGACTCGAGACGTCGCCCTGCTGGCCTACCCCGACTGTCAGATGCTCGACGTCAGCGGCCCCTGGCAGGTCTTCGCCAGCGCCAACGACGTGCTGGGCAAGCCTGCCTACCGGCTACGTCTGATCGGCCGAAGTGCGAGCGAACTGGTCACCAACGGCGGTCTGCGACTCCTGCCGGATCTTGACTGGGAAGGGTGGGAGAGCGAACTCGACAAGCCCCCCGATGCTGGCGGCAACGGCCGCGACCTGACCACCCTGCTCATCGCCGGAGGCCACGGCGTCTTCGTCCAGTGCCAGCAACAGCGCTGGCGCGAACGACTGACGCGGGTGGCGCCGCACCTCGGGCGCCTGGGCGCCGTCTGCACCGGCGCCTTCCTGCTGGCCGATGCGGGCCTGCTCGACGGACGCAGCGCCACCACCCACTGGCGCCACTGTCGACAGCTTGCCGACGACTTTCCGCAGGTAAGGGTCCAGGCCGATGCGCTCTACGTCCATGACGGCGGGCGCTACACCAGCGCCGGGGTCACCGCCGGCATCGACCTGGCACTGTCGCTGGTCGAGAGTGATCTGGGCGCAGAAGCCGCCGCAGCGGTGGCCCGCGAACTGGTGATGTTCCTCCATCGCCCCGGCGGCCAGTCCCAGTTCAGCGAACTGCTGTCTCGCCAGCATCGTTGCGGCCCCCGCCTGCGCCCCTTGATCGATCGACTGCACGCCGACCCCGGCGGCGCCTTCGACCTGGAGAGCATGGCCGACAGCCTGAAGATCACCCCACGCCACCTGACCCGGCTGTTTCGCCACCACCTGGACACCAGTCCCGGCGAGTATCTCACCGGACTGCGCCTGGAGGCGGCTCGGCGCGAGCTGGTGCGTGGCGAAACCTCGCTGGAACGCCTCGCTTCACGCTGGCGCCTGGGCACCAGCGAACAATTGAGACGCCAGTTCCATCGCCACTATGGCGTTTCGCCGTCGATCTACCGCGCGCGCTTCGGCGCCGATTCAGCGAACCATCGCTGAGTCACCGCCTCAGTCTTTTTTATCCACGACCTTCGTTACCGGAGACTCCGCCATGCCCCCTGTGACTTCATCCCGCCTCCCCGGCGGTGTGCTTCTGCTGTCGCTGTGTCAGGCGCTGCTGGTGAGCGGCAACATTCTGTTGATCGCCGTCTCGCCGCTGATCGGCCAGAGCCTGGCGCCCTCGCCCTGGCTGTCCACCCTGCCGGTGGCGACTCAGTGGCTGGGGTTGATGCTCGCCACCCTGCCGGCCTCCTTGATCATGGGCCGATTGGGGCGCAAGCGAGGCTTCGTGATCGGCAACCTGATCGGCTTCGCCGGCACGGTGGCCGCCTACCTGGCGCTGCTGGCCAATCACTTCGCCGCCTTCGCCGTGGCGACCATGGCGATCGGCGTGGGCATCGGCTTCGGTCAGCTCTATCGCTTCGCGGCGATCGAGCTGGCCCCGAGCGGCGCCAGGGACAGGGCCATCGGTCTGGTCATGGGCGGTGGTGTGCTGGCCGCCTTCTTCGGCCCCTGGCTTGCGCGTATCAGTCAGGACGCCGTCACGACGCCCTTTCTCGGAAGCTTCATCGGCCTGGCAGCGCTCTACCTCATCGCCCTGGCCCTGTTGCTGGTGGTACCTTTGCCACCGCTGGACCCGAGCACCCGTCATGGCAAGAGACGTCCGCTTGGGGAGCTGCTGGCACAGCCCAAGCTTTGGCTTGCGGTACTCGCCGCCATGATCGGCTACGGCGTGATGAACCTGGCCATGACCGCCACCCCCCTGGCCATGGCCTCCGATGGCCACGCCTTTCACCACGTCTCGATGACGATTCAGTGGCATGTGCTGGCGATGTTCGCGCCCTCGTTCTTCACCGGCCAACTGACCCAGCGGTTCGGCACGACACGCATGATCGCGCTGGGTTGTGTGCTGCTTTGCGCCAGTGCCCTCAGCGCCCTGGCACCCTCCAGCCTGGCGGGCTTCAATGTCACCTTGATCCTGCTGGGACTGGGCTGGAACTTTACCTTTCTGCCGGCCACTGGCCTTCTGACCGAGTGTCACCTGCCTGCAGAAAAGGCCCGCGTCCAGGCCGCCAACGAGTTCCTGGTGTTTTCTACTGCGGCGATCACCGCCCTGGCGGCCGGCCCGCTGATCCAGTGGCTGGGCTGGCAGACGCTCAATCTGTGGCTGTTGCCGATGGCTGCCCTGCCGCTGATACTGATCGCGGCGCAGCGTCTTGCCTTTGACGCCGGTCGCCCCCAGATTAAGGAATAACTATTACCGACGGAGTGGCAATGCCAACGGACCTGACCCGTGATCTGATGGACCTGATCGAGCGCGGCCGAGACCGCCAGCTGCGTCTGGCGGTGACCGGGCTATCTCGGGCCGGCAAGACGGCATTCTTGACCTCCCTGGTGGACCAGTTGCGTCACGCCGGGCTCGAGGCGCGGCTCGACCTGCTTTCGGCCAGCCGCGAGGGGCGCCTGCTGGGCGCCCAGCGCGTTTCCCAGCAGGATCTCGCGGTCCCCAGGTTTCCCTTCGACCGAGCCCGCGCCAGCCTCGAGAGCACTCCTCCCGAGTGGCCCCAGCCCACCCGTGGCATCAGCGAGTTACGCCTGAAGATTCGCTATCGCCCCGGTCGCCAGCAGTGGTTGCGACCCGATACCGCCGAGTTGACCCTGGACCTGTTCGACTATCCTGGCGAGTGGCTGCTCGACCTGCCGCTGCTGGACCACGACTTCCTGAGCTGGAGCCTCGCCCAGTGGGACGCGGCGGGGCCAGCAAGGCGCGCCATGCTGGCCGACTGGGAAAGCGCGGTGCGTGAACTTCGGCTCGACGACGAGGCCGACGAGGCCCGCCTGGCGGAGATCAGCGAGCGCTACGCCGAAGGCCTGCGCGCCGCCAGGGAGGCCGGCTTCTCCGACCTTCAGCCCGGCCGTTTTCTGCTGCCGGGGGAGCTGTCCGGCGCCCCGGTGCTGCAGTTCTTCCCCCTGCCGGGGCTGGAGCAGGCATCGCCCGACGAGCTCGAACGGCTGCCCGAGACCAGCGTCTACCGTACCCTGGCCCGACGTTTCAGCTACTACCAGCAACATATCGTCAAGCCGTTCTACCGCGAGCACTTCCGGCGCTTCGATCGCCAGATCGTGCTGGTGGACGTGCTGGGGGCACTGAATGCCGGGCCGGAACGCTTCGAGGATCTGTCCAAGGCGCTCCATCGTCTGATGCAGAGCTTCAACTACGGCCAGCGCAGCCTGTTCTCGCGGCTGTTCACGCCACGCATCGACCGCCTCGCCATCGCCGCCACCAAGGCCGACCACGTGACCCCGGAACAGCATGCCCGCCTGGTCGGGCTGCTCGAGGCGCTGCTGGCCGAACCACTGAAGAACCTCAAGTACGCCAATATTCCGGTCAAGGCCATGTCGCTGGCGGCCATTCGCGCCACCGAGGCCCGCGAGGTCACCCACCAGGGCAGGAAATCCCCTGCGCTCAAGGGCGTCACCCTGGAAGGCGAGCCCTTGCTGGCCTTCCCCGGCGAGGTGCCCAGCCGCCTGCCTGACCCAGCCTTCTGGGATCGCCAGGGGTTCGATTTCACCGCCTTCCGCCCTCAGCCCTCGACCACCGGTGCGCTGCCCCATATTCGCATGGACCTGGCGCTGGACTGGCTGATTGGAGACAAGCTCGCATGACTCGAGATAGCCGTGACGACCCGCGCCCTGCGGTACGCTTCGCCGATGACGACGATGCGCCCTCCGCTGCCGGCGTCGACAACACCACCTTCAGTGACCCGCGTCCGGGCCTGCGCTTCGACGATCACCTGGATAGCCGAGCGCTGACCCCAGCCGAGGCGCCGGAAACCGATACCAAGGTAGATCTGGAGGGCTCTCTGGGACGCCCACGCAAGCGCCGCTGGGGCCTGATGGCAGTACTGGGAGCGGCGGTGGGACTAGGCGGCGCCGAACTGGTGACCGGGGTCCCCGCTACCCTGGCAGGCGGTGACCTGATCGCCACCGGCTGGCAACTGCTGGGACTTGCCACCATCGGTCTTGGCGGGCTCGCCCTGAGTCGGGAGCTGTTTCGCCTTAGGCGCCTCAAGCGCCACGACCAGTTGCGTGAATCCCTGGCCGAATTGCCGTCGCGCTCCCCCAGGGACGCACTGTCCATGGTCAGACGGCTCAAGCATCAGCTGGCCCTCGGCGACGACGATCCCCATTGGCTGGCCTTCGAGGCCGCCCGTGAAGACCACCATGACGGCCGTGACCTGCAGGCGCTGGTGGCCCACCATCTGCTCGCCCCCCGTGACCGAGAGGCGCGCCGGCTGATCTCGCGCATGAGCGGAGAGACCGCCGTGATGGTGGCAGTCAGCCCGCTGACCCTGGTCGACATGGCACTGGTGGCCTGGCGCCACCTGGCGATGATCGATCGCCTGTGCCGACTCTACGGATTGGAGCTGGGCTACGCCGCCCGGGTACGCCTGCTACGCAGCGTGCTCTATCAGATGGCCTTCGCCGGCGCCACCGAGCTTGCCGCCGACGCCAGCATGCAGATGCTGTCGCTGGACCTGGCCGGGCGGCTGTCCACCCGCGCCGCCCAGGGCCTCGGCGTGGGGCTGCTGGGGGCACGTCTGGGGCTGCGCACCCAGCGTCTGGTGCGCCCGCTGGCCTTCGACCCTGACGAGCGCCCCCGAGTGGCGGACCTGCGCCGCGATCTGTGGCGCCAGCTCAGGCGCATGGAGGCGCCAAAGAAGGACGCCTGACGGCCCAGGACGGTGTGGAGCGCCGGCCGTGGCATGGCATCGGCCGGCGCCGAAGACAGATGCCTAGCGATCCAGCCGCTCGAGCACTTCCATGACGTCCTGACAGGCGCCCATGGTGTGGTAGTCGACCTTGCCGGCAGGGCTCTTCAGGTTGTCGTAACGACGATTGTCCGGCGTCAGGATACGCACCCAGGCGCCATGGTGGTGGTCGATCATGTGCTGCCAACTGTAGTCCCACAGCCGCTGGTACCAGCGTCGATAGCTGGCCTTGCCGGTGACCTCCCAGAGCACGGCGGCCGCGGCGAAGCTCTCCGCCTGGACCCAGAAGTATTTGTCGCCGTCACATACCTGCCCGTCGAGATCCAGGCCATAGACCAGGCCGCCATGGGTCCTGTCCCAGCCCGCTTCGCAGGCGCTCGAGAACAACCGCTCGGCGGTGGGGATCAACCAGGCATCATCGCGATAGCGTGCCAGCAGCACCAGCAGCTTGGCCCATTCGGTCTGGTGGCCCACCTGATAGCCCCAGGGACGGAACAGATGCTTGGGATCGTCGCGGTTATAGTCGAAGTCGCGCTGCCACTGGCGGTTGTAGTGCTCCCAGATCCAGCCATGGGGATGGTCATCGCTGGCCTTGGTGATCGCGCGGGCGATGGCCATGGCCTGGTCCAGATAGGGGGTCTCGCCGGTGGCCTCGAAGGCGGCGATCAGCGCCTCACAACCATGCATGTTGGCGTTCTGGCCGCGATAGTCGCTGAGATTCCAGTGCTCATCTGCCTCATCGGCGAAGCGCTGCCACTGGGGTTCCCAGAAGCGCTTGTCGAGCATGGCGTGTACCCGACCGATACCCTCGTAGGCTTCATCGATGCCGGCGCTATAGGCCTCGGCGTAGGCCAGCAACACGAAGGCCAGGCCGTAACAGTGATGGGTGGGGTCTTCGACCTTTCCATCGCGCAGGGTCCAGGCGTAGCCCTGATGGCGCGTCTGGAAGTGGGCCTTTTCGAGATAGGCCAGACCATGGCGGGCCCAGTGCAGATACTCGGGATTGCCGGTCTGGCGAGCAAAGCGTGCATAGGTCACCACGAAACGCGTACTGGAGACCAGGTGCCGATGTCCGGCGTCGACGATGTGGCCATCGTCACGAAAATACTGGAAGAAACCGCCGTGCGGATCGATCGCCCGCGGATGATAGAACGCCATGGTGTCGCGCACATGGCGATCGAGAAACATCGGGTCAAATCCGTTCATCACTGCCTCCTGTTACAGGGGATGCAAGACCTCGGTATGACGGCGCTAGCCCGCCGCCCCACCACTGCCCCAAGTGTGGCCTCAGTGTAGCGCGCTGCCTTTGCCTCGGCCGCCCGTCAGCCGTCCAGCCCAAAGCGCTGCCGCAGGTGCTGGGCCACCGCTGCCTCGGCGTGGTGACCGATCACGCGGGCCTCGGGCAGGTCCTCGGCCAGCCTGGGATGCGCGTTGGCCATCACCTGGGCCTCGCCGGCCAGCGCCAGCATCTCCAGATCATTGAGGTTGTCGCCGAAGGCCAGGCAACGGGTGGCGGGGATGCCGAGGTCGTCAAGTAGTGCCGAGACGGCGGTGCCCTTGTTGACCCCGGCGGCCATGATCTCCAGCGAATGACTCATCGAGTAGGTGATGTGAAGCGCCTCGCCTGCCGCCTCCCGGGCGCCGGCTTCGATGTCGGCGAGCAGACTGGGGTCACCGATATAGAGCACCTTGCCGACCCCCTGGACGTCCATCTCTCCCGGTCCCTCCACCCGGTAGCCAAAGCCGGTGGCCTCGTGCAGCGACAACAGACCCGGGGCGTGATCATCGATCACCCAGGCCTCGTCGCGGTACATGTTGAGGCGTACGTCGGGATGACGCGGCAGCTGGATCAGCGCCTCGACCAGCTCCGGGGCGAGGTGTGCCGACCGCACGCAGCGGTCGCTCGGGTCCAGCGTCCAGGCGCCGTTGCTGGAGATGATATGGGCGTCCACCCCCAGGCGATCGCGAAAGCCGATCATGTCGCGATGATGGCGGCCCGAGGCCAGGGCGATACGGTGGCCATCGGCGGCCAGTCGACGCAGGGTCTCGACGGTCAGCTCGGCCAGGTCATGGTTGGCACCCAGCAGGGTACCGTCGAGGTCGGACACGATCAGGTGAGGCAGCATGGCGACTCCGGGTCTTCAGGGGGAACGGGGAAGTCTACACCAGATGGCCAGGCGTAGAACGCCAGCGGCGGCACACCCTGAAGTGTGCCGCCGCTGGCGGTAAGGCGAGATGACCGCAGGTGGCGGGCGCATCACACTCGCCACCTGCCACCCAGCGGGCTACCACTCAGCGGGCTACCACTCAGCGGGCTGCCAGCCCTGCCTGGTGCAGACCACCGGCCAGGGCCTCGGCGTCCTTGCCCACCACCAGGTGCCAGACGCCATCGGCTACTCGCATCACGCCGTGACAACCCAGCTGCGCCAGCGCCTGCTCGTCCAGCGCACCGTCGCTGCCGACCTCCAGGCGCAGACGGGTCGCCGCCCGGGCTTCCAGCGCGCGAACGTTGTCCGAGCCACCCAGCGCTCGGGTCCAGGCGTCTATCTGCTCGTCATTGAGACTCTTGGCGCTCACCACCTTGGGGACGCCGGTGGCGATAGGTGCGGGGTCGGCGCCCACCGGCGGGGTCTGGCCCTCGGCGGCCATGGCGGCGCGAATCTCATCGGACACGCTGTCGGCGATGGGGCCCAGGATGACCTGGATGCCACCTCCGCCTAAGCGCATGATGCCACGCGAGCCCAGCGCCTTGAGTGCCGGCTCGTCGATCTGCTCCGGCTCCTTGAGCACCAGCCGCAGGCGTGTGGTGCAGGCACCGACGGCCTCGAGGTTGGCGGCACCGCCGAGCGCCGTGACGAAGGCCGGCCCCCGCTCGCCCAGGTCCTCGGCTTGTACCTTGGCGCCCTCGTCCATCGGCTCACGCCCTGGCGTCGGCAGATCGAAGCGCACGATCGCCCACCGGAACAGCACGTAGTAGACGCTACCGATGGCCAGCCCCACCGGCAGCATCAGCCAGCCGTTGGTGGACAGACCGTAGGACAGGGCGTAGTCGAAGGCCCCGGCCGAGAAGGTGAAGCCAAGCTTGACGTCGAGCCACTGCATGATCGCCATGCTCAGCCCGGTCATCAGCGCGTGGAAGGCGTACAACAGCGGCGCCAGGAACATGAAGGTGAACTCGATCGGTTCGGTCACCCCGGTCAGGAAGGCGGTCAGCGCCAGCGACATCAAGAGCCCGCCGACCTGGGCGCGACGGCCCTTGTCTGCGGTGTGGTACATGGCCAGTGCCGCCGCCGGCAGACCGAACATCATCACCGGGAAGAAGCCGGCCATGAAACCACCCGCCGCCGGGTCACCGGCGAAGAAGCGATTGAGGTCACCGGTGGCGTCACCGAAGCTGCCGAACACGAACCACACAAAGCTGTTGAGCACGTGGTGCAGGCCGGTGACGATCAGCAGTCGATTGAGCGCACCGTAGACGAACTTGCCAAAGGCGCCGGCGTCGATCAGCCAGTGTCCCAGGGTGTCGATGGCGTGCTGGATCGGCGGCCAGCCCCAGCCGAAGGCGATCCCCAGCACCACCCCGGCAAGGCCGGTGGCGATGGGCACGAAGCGCCGTCCGCCGAAGAAGGCCAGATAGTCGGGCAGTTTTATCGCCTTGAAGCGGTTGTACAGAAGCCCGGCCACGGTACCCATGATGATGCCGGCCAGCACCCCCATGTCGATCTCGGGATTGAGGCTTTGCAGCACCGCGTCCAGCACCAGATAGCCGATCACCCCGGCGAGCCCCGCCGCGCCGTTGCTGTCGTCGGCAAAGCCGACGGCGAGCCCGATGGCGAAGATCAACGCCAGGTTGGCGAAGATCGCCTGACCGGCGCTGGCGACGAAGGCGATGTCCAGCAGGTCCGGCTGGCCCAGGCGCAGCAGCAGGCCGGCCACCGGCAGTACCGCGATCGGCAGCATCAAGGAGCGCCCGAGCAGCTGAAGTGCCGCCATCAGGCGTGAACCAAAGGAGGTGGTCATGTCAGGATCCTCTCGGGAGTGGGTTCGACGTCGAGGGCGGCGTCCACCAGCGGTGCCAGTGCCTTGCGCACCGAGGCTGCATCGGGCATCGCCAGCAGGGTGTCGATTTCACGCGCGATCACGGCGGCATCAAGTCTGCGCAGGCGGGCCTTGACCGAAGCGATACGCGACGGCTCCACCGACAATTCCGACACGCCCATGGCCACCAGCAGCGGGCCGGCCAGGTCGTCACCCGCCGCTGCGCCACACACCCCCACCGGGCAGCGGTTGGCGGTGCCCGACAGGGTCGCCTGGATCAGCCGCAGCACTCCGGGATGCAGCACGTCGGCCTGGGCCGCCAGCTGAGGATCCTCGCGGTCCATCGCCAGGCCATACTGGGTCAGGTCATTGGTGCCGATCGACAGGAAGTCCGCGACCTTGGCCATGGCGGCGGAGCACAGCGCTGCGCTGGGCACCTCGATCATGGCGCCGAGCAGCGGCAGTTCGGTCAGCCGCATCTCGGCGGCCAGCGCCTCCATGCGTTCGCGCACCCACTCGAGTTCGCTGGCATCGCTGACCATCGGCACCATGATGCGCAGATGACGCAACGGCTTGACCCCGAGCAAGGCCTTCAACTGGGTATCCAGCAGGGCCGGCTGGGTCTGCCACAAACGCATGCCGCGCACGCCCAGCGCCGGGTTGGGGACGGTGGGCAGGGTGAGGTACGGCAACTGCTTGTCGGCACCGATATCCAGAGTACGGATGATCACCGGCCTGGAACCCAGCGCATCGACGCTTGCCTGGTACTCCTGACGCTGGGCGTCCTCGTCCGGCGCTGCGTCACGCCCCAGAAAAAGAAACTCGGAGCGCATCAGGCCGACGCCATCGGCACCACAGTCGCTGGCCTGGCGGGCTTCCTCGGCGCTGCCGATATTGGCCGCCACCTCGACCATGTGGTTGTCCCGGGTGACCACCTCCAGGTGAGCCTCGGCGCGTTCTTCCTCGGCGCGCGCCTGGCGGGCGGCGATGTCCGCCACCACCTGGTCGCGACGCGCCTGGTCGGGCTCGAGTTCCAGCCGGCCGTTGTCGGCATCCAGCACCACCGCCCGATCCAGACACGACTCGGTCGCTTCCATCAGGCCGCCGCCCATGGCGACCAGGCACGGCAATCCCCTGGCCCTGGCCATGATGGCCACGTGGGAGGTGGTGCCTCCGGCGGCCAGGCATATCCCTGCCGGCGCCAGGGCGCAGAGATCGACGAAGGTGGACGGTGTCAGATCCTCTGCGACGACGATGGCGCCGGGGGTGATATCACCGAACCCGCTGCCCTCGCCTTCGCTGAATTCCAGCATCACCTGGCGTTGCAGATCACGCAGGTCGGCGATCCGCCCGATCAGGATGGGGTTACCAGTGGCCCGCAGCCGATCGGCCTCGGCATCCAGCGCCTCGCGCCAGGCCTGGCCAGGGCTTAGTCCCTCTTCCAGGCGGCTGATCGACGAGGCCACCAGATCAGGGTCTTCAAGCCACGCCTGGTGCGCCTCGAACACCTCCGCCTCGGCGGTCTGGCCACTGCGCTCGGCGCGCTCTCGGGCGGCCTCCAGCTGGCGCCCGACGCGTTCGAGCGCCTCTTTCAGACGCGGACTTTCCAGCTTGCGCCCCAGCCCTTCCAGCGGTACCTCGGGTAACTTGACCGACAGTGTCGCCAGCGGACCGGTCGCGATCCCGGCGCTGGCCACAAGACCTGCGAGCTGTCCGGCGGGCAGATCGACGCTGGGCGCTGCCGATGATGTGGCGGCCTCCGCCTGTCCTGGGCCATGCCCTTCCGGGGTGGTCAACAGCGCCATCGCTGCCGCCAGGGCCGCGTCGGCCTGACGCCCCTTTACTCTGATGACCACCTCGTCACCGCACTCGAGCCCCAGGTTCATCAGGGCGCTGACACTATCCGAACTGGCCGTGCGAGCGTCGCGCAGCAGGCTCAGGCTCACCTGGTGATCACGCGCGATGGCACGCAGGCGTGCCGCCGGCCGGGCGTGCAACCCTGACTCGATCGCCAGTACCAGAGAGCGCTCCAGCGCCTGGTCATCGCCGCCTTCTTCATCGGTGACATCATCGGCAAGCCTTTCGGGGCCCAGCACCACCAGCGGATCACCGCGCTGGACGATATCGCCGGCACGCAGGTCCAGCGACACCCACTCACGACCTCCGGCATCCAGCACCACCAGTGGTGTCACCAGCGATACCGCCTCGCATACCAGTTGATCTACATCGAAGTAGCACAGCGGCTCGCCCGCCTCGATGCGCTGGCCCAGGCTGACGCAGGGCTCGATGCCCTTGCCTTCGAGGGCGACGGTGTCGAGGCCAAGATGAACCAGTACCTCGACGCCCTCGTCGCTCTTGATGGTGAAGGCGTGATGGGTACGGGCACACTGAATCACCTCGCCGGCGCAGGGCGCGTGCAGGCAACCGCCCAGGGGATCCAGGGCGATGCCCTGGCCGAGGGTACCCTCGGCAAAAACCGGGTCCGGCACGTCGGCCAGGGGGACTACCACCCCCTTGACCGGCGCCACCAGAGTGACATTGCTGGAAGTCATGATCGGCTCCGTATGATTGTCGTAGTGATTAGAGCGTGCAGGTCACCTTGCGCAGGTGCCTCGGTTGATCCGGATCGATACCGCGAGCCTCGGCCAGGCGGGCCACCATCGGATAGAAGCTCTGGATCACCGACACCGGTTCCAGCGCCTCGTGACCCGCCGAGGTCAATGTCAGATGGCGCTTGGGCACACGGTCGTCGGCGGCCAGCAGCACCTTGGCACCCACGCTCTCGAGCCACTCGGCCAGCTCCAGCAAGCCCTGCTGTTCGGCGCCGGGGGGGGCGAACACCAGTACCGGATAGCCTGGCTCGATCAGCGCCATGGGGCCGTGCTTGACCTCGGCGCCACTGAAGGGCTCTGCCTGAATGGCGCAGGTTTCCTTGAACTTGAGCGCCGCCTCTTGGGCGATGCCAAGCCCGGTACCCCGGCCGATGACCATCAGCCGATCGGCGTCCTTGAGCGCTTCTACCGCCGGGCTCCAGTCCTGGGCGGCGGCGTCGGTGAGGCGGTCGGGCAGCTCATTGAGCGCCCCCAGCAGCATGGCGCTCTCGTTCCAGTGCGCCATCAGCTGGGCACCGGCGGACAGGGTCGCCAGGAAGCTCTTGGTGGCCGCCACACTCTTCTCTTCACCGGCAAACAGCGGCACTTCCAGATCGCTCGCCCGGCCCAGTGGTGACTCCGGCGTATTGACCAGCGCGATGGTGGTGGCGCCACCCTGCTTCAGCGCCTCCTGGCTCGCCACCAGGTCGGGACTCTGGCCCGACTGGGAGATGGCGATGGACAGCTGGCCGGCCAATCGCCAGGGCGTACGCGACAGGGTCGACAGTGACGGCGGCAGCGAAGCCACCGGAATGCCGCGATTCTGCATGCACAGGTAGGCGAGATAGCTGGCGGCGTGATCAGAGCTGCCCCTGGCCACGGTGACGGCGCCTGTCGGCGGCTCGGCACGCAGGCGATCACCCAGTTCCCGCAGCACTGTCTGGTTACGCGTCAACTGACCGCGCAGGCGTTCCGGCGCGTTCAGCGCCTCTTCAAGCATGAGTGACATGGGATTCTCCAGAGACAAGACGACCGTCCAGATGGACAGAGGTAAGGGTGAGTTCGGGGTCGAGGGTCACGATATCGGCGCGGGCCCCGGCCTCCAGGCGGCCGATGTCACGGCGCCCGAGGAAGTCCGCGGGAAAGCGCGACAGCCGATCCGAGGCCTCGGCCAGACTGAGCCCGACACTGACGAAGTTGCGCAGCGCCTGGTCCATGGTCAGGGTGCTGCCGGCCAGGGTGCCGTCGGCCAGACGCACGCCGCCCAGGCACTTGGTCACCTTCTGCTCGCCAAGGCGGTAGTCACCGTCGGGCATGCCAGCCGCCGCGGTGGAATCGGTCACCGCATAGAGCCGCGGAATGCAGCGCAGCGCGGTGAGAATGGCGCCGGGATGTACATGCAGCAGATCGGGAATGATCTCGGCGTACTCGGCGTGGGCCAGCGCCGCCCCGACCATGCCCGGCTTGCGGTGGTGCAGCGCGGTCATGGCGTTGAACAGGTGGGTAAAGCCGCAGGCGCCGTGGGACAGCGCCTCGACACCTTCTTCGTAGCTACCCAGGGTATGGCCCAGCTGGACGCGCACGCCCTTGTCGGTGAGGTGACGGATCACCTCGCCATGCCCGCTGATTTCCGGTGCCAGGGTGATCAGCAGGATGGGCGCCAACGCCATCAGTTCATCCATTTCGGCGACGCTGGCGACCTGGGCGTGGGCCGGCTGGGCGCCGAGCTTGCCAGGATTGATGAAGGGCCCTTCGAGGTGTACGCCTAGCACCCGGGAAGCCGCGGGGTCCGGGGCTTCCATATAGCCTGAGATCTCGCCCAGCACCGCACGCACCTCTTCCGGGCGCGCGGTCATGGTGGTCGCCAGCAGGCTGGTGGTGCCAAACCGCAGGTGAGTGCGGGCGAGCGTCGAAACGGCCTCGCGCCCCTCCATGGCGTCGGCTCCGCCACCACCATGTACGTGCAGGTCGACGAAGCCGGGTATCAGCCGAGGGGCATCATTGGTAGAGGGGTCTACGGGGGAGCCCTTGATGGCGGCGATCCGGCCCTGTTCCAGCCGAATCTCACCCAGGCGCCAGCCCTCGGGGGTCAGCACGTTGCCGGCAAGGCGGGTGGGAGCGGTACTCATGGCGGTCTCCTAGCGGGCGAGTTCGACGGTGAAGTCGTAGTAGTCGGTACGGCAGTAGGTGATGGTCAGCTCCGCCGGGGTGTCGTCGGCCAGGTAGCCCAGCCGCGTCACCTTGAGCAGAGCCTGGCCTTCGGCCACCTGGGCAAGCCCGGCGAGTTCGGCGTCGGCATTGACCGCGGTGACCTGCTGACGGGCACGCACGATGGGGCGACCAGCCTGCTCGAGCCATTGATACAGCGAGACGTCGACCGCCATGGGGTCCGGCAGCACCGTGACCGGCAGGCAGCTCTCCTCCACCGCCATCACCACGTCATCGGCCAGACGCAGACGCTTGAGTCGCGACACCTGGGCATTGCTCGACAATCCCAGGCGTAGATTCTCCTCGGAGCTCGGCTGGCAGCGCTCGCGCCTCAGCCACTCGGAGCGCGGCGAAAACCCCCGCTGGATCAGCATGTCGCTGAAACTCGCCAGTCGGGTCAGCGGTTGATCCATGCTGGGGCGAATAAAAGTGCCGGAGCCGCGGTCGCGTCGGATCAGGCCGCTTTCCTCCAGCTGGTCGAGGGCCTTGCGCGCCGTGATGCGTGACACCGCCAACGCCTCGGCCAGGTTGCGTTCCGACGGCAGCGCCTCTCCGGCGCGCCAGCTGCCACTGCGGATGGCCGCCTCCAGGCCGTTGGCCAGCTGGCGGTACAGTGGCGTGGCAAGCGAGGCGTCGAGGTGCAGGTGCTCGAATCGTGAATCCATGGCGGCGTGGTCCCTGGGAGCTTGGTGATAACCACTATAGCTCCACATAGAGACCAATTGAATACCAATCTAATACCACATTGGTCGAACCCTGACTGTGCATTTCACGGCGCCCCGCACGCCCCCTCAACTCCTCTACCGAGGTATTCCCACGGGAGCGAAAGGAGGCGTGGCAAGGATGCCGCACAGGAAGCGGTGAAATTTTGCCGGATACCGTTTCCAACCCCTTGATTTGTGGCCTCGGGCTCCACGGGGTTTGGCCGGGGCTGCAACAATCCGTATAGTGGCCCCCTTATTCCCGCCACTCGATCGTGACCATGCTGCAGAACAACGCCTTGCTGGCTCAGCTCAAGCAACAGATCCGCGATAACACCCCCCGCGTCACGGGTGTCATCAAAGCCACCGAAAAGGGCTTCGGCTTCCTCGAGTGCGAGGACGGTGCGTCCTATTTCGTGCCGCCCCCCGCCATGAAGAAGGTGCTGCACGGCGACCGCGTCGAGGCAGTGCTGCACGAGGAAGGCGAGCGCAAGTCGGTGGAACCCGACACCCTGATCGAGAGCAACATGCAGCGCTTCGTTGCCCGGGTGCAGAAGCGTGATGGACGCCTGGCGGTGGTGCCTGATCACCCGTCGATCAAGACCGCCATGAAGGCACGCATCAAGCGCAGCCTCGAGGAAGACGCCATCGGTGACGGCGACTGGGTAGTGGCACGTCTGGTGCGCCACCCGCTCAAGCCCGACGATCGCGCCTTCTTTACCCAGATCGACGAGCTGGTGGCCAAGACCGATGATCCCGCAGTACCCTGGCGCGTCACCCTGGCCCGCCACGCCCTCGAGCAGGAATGCCCCGACGCCGGCAACGACTGGCCGCTGCGCGACGAGGGCCTGGAGCGAGAGGACCTGACCGCCGAGCCCTTCTTCACCATCGATGGCGAGAAGACCCGGGACATGGACGACGCCTTGCGCGTCGAGGTCCGCGAGGACGGCGGCTGGCGCCTGTCGGTGGCCATCGCCGACCCTACCGCCTACGTCGAGGAAGGCCACGCCGCCGACCTCGAGGCCCGCACCCGCGCCTTCACCGTCTACCTGCCGGGCCAGAACGTCACCATGCTGCCCGAGCAGCTGGCCGACGATCTGTGCTCGCTGCACGAGGGCCAGGAGCGCCCGGTGCTGGCCTGTCGCCTGGACGTCAACGCCGATGGCAGCCTCGGTGACTATCAGTTCTTCGCTGCCACCGCGCGTTCACAGGCTCGCCTGGTCTACGACAACGTCTCTGACTGGCTCGAGGGCCAGGGCGACTGGGTACCCGACGACACCATCGGTGAACAGCTCAAGGCTCTCCGCGATCTGACCGAGGCACGCACCGCCTGGCGTCAGGAGCACGCCCTGGTGTTCAAGGACCGTCCCGACTATGTCTTCGACCTGGACGAGGCCGGCAACGTGCTGGCGATCCGCACCGAAGAGCGGCGCATCGCCAACCGCATGATCGAAGAGTCGATGATCGCCGCCAATGCCTGCTGTGCGGCGCTGCTGGCCGACAAGGTCGGTCACGGCATCTTCAACGTCCATCGTGCCTTCGAGGACGACAAGGCCGAGGCCGCCCAGAGCTTCCTGGCGACCCAGGACATCGCCGTCGAGCGTGAGGCGCTGACCGACCTGTCGCGCTACAAGGAGCTCAAGCGTGCGCTGGAAAGCCGCGACGATGCCTGGCTCGACGCCCGCCTGCGCAAGTTCCAGGGCTTTACCGCCATGTCCGCCCAGCCGGGCCCGCACTTTGGCCTGGGACTGGCCGCCTACGCCACCTGGACCTCGCCGATCCGCAAGTACGGCGACATGGTCAACCACCGCCTGATCAAGCGTGTGCTCAAGGGCGAGCAGGCGCCGAAGGAGGCCAGCGTCGAGTTGACAGAGCAGCTCACCGAGCGTCGTCGCCTCAACCGCCTGGCCGAGCGCGACGTCAAGGACTGGCTCTACGTGCGCTACCTGACCCCGGCGGCCAAGCAGCAGGACGTGTTCGATGCCGAGATCATCGCCATCAACCGCGGCGGCATGCGGGTGCGCCTGACCGCCAACGGCGCCACCGCCTTCGTGCCGGCACCGCTGATGCACGCAGACCGCGACAAGGTGGTAGTCGACGACAAGGAAGGCCGCATCCAGATCGAGGGCGAGGAGCGCTTCAAGCTCGGCGACGCGGTACGCGTCGCCCTGACCGAAGCCAAGGAAGAGACCCGCTCACTGGTGGCCCAGCCCGCCGCCTGAACGATCCTTCCTGCTCGGTCGCGGCGGTAACACCGCTATCGACCTGGAAGTACAGAAAACGGCGACCTTCGGGTCGCCGTTTTCTTAGATGGCTTCAATTGCTGCGGCCCAACGGCGGCAAGACCAGGCAAGACTGGCAAGGCTCCCGGTGTTTCACGCCATCATCCGCCTTCCCCACAGGCCTCACGAATCTCCTTCGTCCAGACCACCTCGCGGCTGGTCAGCATCGAGACAAAGTGCCCCAGTGAGAACAGCGCCAGCATCGGCGACATCAGCACCATGCGCCATTGGGAGTAACGAATATCATGGCCCCGCGCCTTGTCACGCTTCATCTCCCGCAGCGGGAACCAGCGCAGAAAGGACTCCTTCAGCGACAGCCTGTCGGTGTGGTACCAGCCGGGCTCCTGCACTTGGTCCGGCCCTTCTTCCATATAGCGGCGGATATACTCCCACCAGCCCAGGCACTCCTCGTGCTTCACTAACTCCCCTCCCACCGGAAAGCTGTCGTAGTAGCGGGTTCCGTCCGGCGTTGCCGCCATGATGTTCAGCACAAAGTAGCCGCCGTTGTCGAAGGGGGTGATGGTCGCCAGGATATCGTCCCAGTCATAGCTGCGTGGACCGCCCAGCTTGGGCGTATAGAACACATGCACCTGACGAGTACGACGGTTAAAGCGAATCGCCGCATGGCGATAGGTAAAGCAGTCCCAGGCGGAGTGAACATGGGTGACCAAGTAAACAAGCCCAGTAATCCCCACAACAATAAGAGCAACCAAAACAAATGAGGCAAATTCATAATCCCCGCTGAAGATATCTAACAAGACAATCGCTAGAAAGAAAACAAAGAAAGGAACAATACCACCGAAAAGAAACCCGAACATTGCGGTATAAAACCCACGCCGACAGAATTCATCGGCATTGGCGGTTTCCAGAAAAACATCATTCTTTGTGTAGATAAACTCGGCGTCATAGGGCGCTTCGGTTGCTCGAGTCTTGAGGTCAAAGGGGACATCATCGTCCACAGGAATATCCAGCGGCTCGGCAAACCAGTCGAGTCCCCGGTCGCGATACAACATCTGGGTAAAGTACTCGTTGATCATCGCGGCCATCCTCTAGCGCGTCATATCGTCCAGCGCATCGAGCGCCGCCTGAAGATCCCGGTAGCGAACGTCAGCATCTCCATTGCCAAAGACGCAGCGTGTCAGCCAGGTCTCGAGCTGGTTCTTCTCCAACGCCACTATCAATAGCGCCACCGCCAGGCCAATCCAACCCAGCCGGGCAGCCACCAAGGCCCAGCCCGAGCGGCTGATGATCAAGGAACCCATCGCCGCTTCTGTTCTCGATATCTTGCCCACCTGTTGAGCGACAGCAGCTAGGGCTGATGCACCAGAGGCAATAAAAACTAGCGAAGATGAAAAATAGAGTGCTGCCACTCCTTTGCTACCATCTCGATAAACCTGCATAGCCTTTACCGCATGCCATACGCCAAAAATCCAGGCTCCCAGCGCAGCGGTGATTCCTCCGCCCCAGGCCAGCCCTCTGTAAAGACGGCTCTCCGGCGCCGCCACCGGGTGGATCATCTGATTGGCCACCCCGACCAGACTACTGGCCAGATACAGCAGCCCACCGCCAAACATCCAGTTTCGCTCCGCCTGACTCCTGGCGGAGTTCTCGTCAAACACGGCTTCGCCCAGATACACCGAATTGATCAGCTCCAGGCTGGCGGCGAAGACGCCCAACCAGGAGCCGGGCGTCATTGCCGATGCGACGGCTATTCGCCGCATCTCGATCGACTGGGCAAGTTCCGCCTGGATGATCGGGCGCTGCAGCGGGTCCACGGAGGTGGGAACAAAGGCCCACAGACGTATCGGCACATCAGGAGGCCCTTCCGGCAAGGGTGGGAAGAAGTGGCGCAGGTCATGCCGGATATTGCGGAAGGCCAGTTCATCACGCCAGAGCACCTGGTCGTACATGGACAACAGCTGTCTGGGAGTGGCATCGAACACCATCAAGGACGTCTTGAACCCGTAGCGCAACCAGCCAACCGCCTGCCACAGTCGTGCCAGCGAGTCGTTGGCGATATTGGTGTAGCTGACCAGCCCGAGCTTTTGCGCGATCTGACTGGCCATGGTGGCCAGCAGTTGCTCGGTCTGGGAGCGGTTGTCCATGTCAGCCCCCAGCACCCGCCTCAAGGGGCCCAGAATCTTGCTGCCCCAGAAGGCACTTTCGAAGACCAGATCCTTGACCATGTCGATGGCCGGGGTGTGATTGGCGAAGGTGGCACGCCACAGGTAGGAATCCACCTCGTCGATCGATCGCTCGATCAACTCGGCGACGGTTTCCTGCCCCGTCTCTGTCGTGGTCATGCCCACCGTCATGGCGGCCACGGCCACCTCATAGGCCGCCCCATTGTCCAGGTCCTGGTCGTCGTAGCCGAGCATGGCGTCACGGCCCAGGTCGGACATTAGCCAGTCACGGTGAATCTCGGCCAGCTTCACCACCGCCTGGCTGTCACGTTCAAGATGGGCGCTATAGCGCGACTCGAACTCCAGACGCTGCTGCTCGTCGTAGCAGGCCTGATACTTTTCCCAGCTCTGCTCGATGGCACGACGCTGATAGGCTAGCGCGATATCAGCCTGCTGAGCGCGCAGCAATTCGAGCTCGCGGCGCCCCCGCTCGACTCTTCGCCTGTCGATATCGCCCATCAGCGCCCAGCGCCTTGCCTTTTCTGATGCGTCCGTCAGCGCATCGAACTCCTGAGCGAGCCTCTGGTCACCAAATACCTCGGCTCGACGTGCCCGTTCAATATGTTTCTCAGCCTGGTGCTCGGCCTTGCTTTTCACCGCTTCTCGTATGCCCTCGATCAATTCCGACGTCACCTTCTTTTCCACCACATCCTTGCGGCGGGCATAGCGATCGAGGCGAGCCTTGGCCTGGTTACGAAAATGATTGACGGAGATGCACATACCGATAGGGTCAGCCACCGCCAGTATCGGGGTCCTGTCGATCCACTGAGGGGCGTCCTGGACCATCCAGTTCATCCGATCGCGAAGCTGACTCACCGTCGACGGCAATCGCTCGCAGACGCCAACAAGAGGAAAACCATCGTTTTCCAGCAGTTCCTCGGGACAGGCGTCATTAAACTCCATGACATGCGTGCCGAGTTGCGTAGAGGGAATGACGCCAGCGGCCTCTCCCTTACCGAGCCAGGCAGCCACATCGAAAGGACTAAGCAGGCGATCACGCAGGCCGCTGTCGTTGCGCTCCAGCCGCCCCAGCATGGCCTGCGTGAAGGGATGGTCACTATAGCCAACGTGAACGATGCCAGCTTCCTGAGCCTTCGGTAGAGAAATCAGGCGCGCAGAGAGATTATTCTCGGGAATATTGCAAGGCGCGTCGATGTGCGAGTCCCCGTAGGCCGTCTCTCTCGGCCCGCGTCCATAGGGGTCGAATTCTTCAAAACGGGAGTCGTGAGTGATGCGCCAGGCTTGCCAGCGCTGGCGCTTCTCGTCGAACAGGTAGAGATAGCCCTCGCGCATCAGGCGCAGGACATAGCGCGTCTCACGCGGGGCAGGAAAGTGGCGATTGGCGTGTACCGCCATCGACCTGGGAAGGTCTTGCGACCAGTCGCTGACGTGACGGTCCGATACCGCGTAGCGCACCGGCAGGATGGGTAGTCCCACCCTGTCGCAGCAAGGGCAGCCCTGCTGCTTCGTTCCTGGCAGCGGGCTGTTGTCGTCCAGTGTGCCTCGAGCCAGTCGGCAATCTCGCTGATCCTGACGTCCGCCATACTTCTCCCCCTTCCCTGAAGTCGCCTTCCCGCTCCATGTGCTGGTGGCGATGAAACGCGGCTTGGACTTTGCCGCCGCTGTTTCTCTCAGCATAAGGGGTCGTCACCTCCAACTTCTGTACGAGAACACCTAACCACTACTCCGGTTCGACCAGCGCGCTTCAGGAGCGTATCGAGATCAAGGCGCCGGTGACGAAAGGCACACCCGATACAGGTGCCAGCCCCGTACCTCGCCTGCTTCTTGACCGACTCATGGCGAGGTGCCGCCGTACTGACACAGCCTGTCGCTGAACTGACTTATTTCCCTCGTAGGCTCATGGCAATGACGCGCTCGCCATGGAGGCCCCTTTTGCATCTCGCCGACGTCACCATGTTTCACGCCCCCGCCAGCGGCGGCGTACGCACCTACCTTCAAGCCAAACACCGGGTGTTTTCGCGCTTCCCGCAGCTGCGCACCAGTCTGCTGGTGCCGGGGGCCGAGCGAGACAGCCTCGGCGACCATCACCAGTTGCCTGCACTGCGCATCCCGCTGGGCCAGAGCTACCGCTTTCCGCTGCGCCGCCGACCCTGGCGCGACGCCCTGGTGGAGCTATCGCCGGATCTGATCGAAGCCGGCGACCCCTACGTTACCGCCTGGGCGGCACTGGACGCCGGCCAGCGTCTCGGCGTGCCGGTGGTGGGCTTCTACCACTCGGACCTTCCTCGGTTGATGGGGGATCGCTTCGGGCCGATGGTGCAGCGACGGCTGGAGCGCTACGTGGTCGACCTTTACCGCCGCTTCGACAGCGTACTGGCGCCCTGCCAGGCGATGGCCGACCGTCTGACGTCCTGGGGCGTCAAACGGGTGCGGGTGCAGCCCCTTGGCGTCGATCTGGCGACCTTTCACCCGGACAGGCGCGATCCCGAGCTCAGGCGCAAGCTGGGCCTGGACAATGACAGCCGTCTATTGGTGTTCGTCGGGCGCTACTCACGAGAGAAGAACATCGAGGTGTTGCTGGACACCGCCAGGCGCCTTGGGCCTCCCTACCACCTGCTGTTGATGGGCCCCGGCATGCCCACCGAGGTGCCCGCCAACGTCAGCGTCATCAATCGCTGCGTCGGCGTGCATGAGGTCGCCCGTGCGCTCGCCTCCAGTGATGCCCTGCTGCACGCGGGCACCCGCGAGACCTTCGGGCTGATCGCCCAGGAAGCCATGGCCAGCGGCATCCCGGTGATCGGCGCCAGGGCCGGTGCGCTGATCGAGAACGTGCCATTGGGCGGCGGCGTGCTATGTCAGCCACATTCGGCAGCCGCCATGGCCGAGGCCACCGAGGCGCTGTTCGCCAATGATCCGCAATCGGCCGGGCGCCACGCTCGGCGCTTCGTCGAGCGCCAGTTCGACTGGGACAAGGTGATGATTTCGCTGCTCAACCATTACGAAGCCGTCATCGATCCGGTCTGCCCGCGCGATCGGCGCCATGGCTAGGTTTGGGCCAACACCATCGCTGGACAGGCGCCTGCGTGCCCCTGCCGGGATGCGATCACGCCTGTGGTGGAAGGCCGCCCTGCTGATCCTGACCCTGGCCATCACCCTGCTGCTGCCGTGGTGGCTGGGGGGCGCCGGCACCTTCACTGCGGTTATCGCCTTCCCGCTGCCCCTGCTGGCGCTGATGGTAGCCCTGGCGGTGATCTGCTGGAACCTCAACGCGGCGCGCCTGCGGCTGATGCTCGACGGACGAGCCGGCCGCCTCGGTCAGGGCGGTGCCCTGGCGATCGAGATGTCGTCGAAGTTCGCGCTATGTGCCACCCCGGCCGGGGGCGGAGGCGTCGCCACCCTGCTGTGGCTGCTGGCACGCCGGGGCTATCCGCCGGCCCAGGCGTCGGCCATCTTTCTGGTCGATCAGCTCGCCGACATGCTGTTCTTCAGCCTGATGCTGGGCGTACTGGTGTCGCTGTCGATGAGCGGACTGGCCAGCTGGCCTCACCAGACCCTGGTCGAGGCCTCCCTGGCGGCGCTGCTGCTGGCGCTTGTGGTGTTTGCGGTGGTGATCGTGTGGCTACCCTGGCTGCTGCGCCATGTCCCTCCTCCTCCCTTTGTCGGCCCGGGGCCCAGGCGCTGGCTGGTCCGGCGCCTGCTGCGCTGTCGCCGGACCCTGGCGAGTACGCTGGCGCTGCCCAAGGGTGTGCTGATGGCGATCTTCGCGCTGTGCTGCCTGCACTGGCTGGCGCGCTACAGCCTCCTGTACCTGGCGGTGGTGGGGGTCGGCGGCGGCGCCGACTGGGCCTGGACCTTTCTGGTGCAGATGCTGGCCATGGCCGCCAGCCAGTTGAGCGTGCTGCCGGGCGGCGCCGGCGCCGCGGAGGTCAGCGTAGGCGCCCTGCTGCTGCCGCTGATGGCCCGAGAGCAGGCCGCGGCGGCGGTGATCGTCTGGCGCCTGGTCAGCTACCACCTCTATCTGGTGGCAGGCGCGCCGGTGTTCGTGGCACAGGTGGTCGGCTGGTGGCGCACGCGGGCCAGATCGTAGTCGCCCCGTCCCGATCACCTTCCTCGTACTTCCCCCTTCGACCCGCCCTCTCGTCGCATCTTGTGGAATTCCAGCCATAAAAAAAAGGCCACCCGGAGGTGGCCTTTATTCTGACGCTTATTCTGATGGTAGGACCGCTTACCAGCCGGTCGCTTCCTTCAGGGCGTCGCCGATCTCGGCCAGGGAGCGCACGGTCTTGACGCCCGCGGCTTCCAGGGCGGCGAACTTCTCGTCCGCGGTGCCCTTGCCACCGGCGATGATGGCGCCGGCGTGGCCCATGCGCTTGCCGGGAGGAGCGGTGACACCAGCGATGTAGGACACCACCGGCTTGGAGACGTGCTCCTTGATGTAGGCAGCCGCCTCTTCCTCGGCGGTACCGCCGATCTCACCGATCATGACGATGGCCTCGGTCGCCGGGTCCTTCTCGAACATCTCGAGGATGTCGATGAAGTTGGAGCCCGGGATCGGGTCACCGCCGATGCCCACACAGGTGGACTGGCCGAAGCCGTGGTCGGTGGTCTGCTTGACCGCTTCGTAGGTCAGGGTGCCGGAGCGCGACACGATACCGACCTTGCCCGGCTTGTGGATGTGACCCGGCATGATGCCGATCTTGGTCTCGCCCGGGGTGATGACACCGGGGCAGTTCGGACCGATCAGACGCACGCCCAGCTCATCGCACTTGACCTTGACGTCCAGCATGTCGAGGGTCGGGATGCCTTCGGTGATGCACACGATCAGCTTGATGCCGGCGTTGGCGGCTTCCAGGATGGAATCCTTGCAGAACGGGGCAGGCACGTAGATCACGCTGGCCTCGGCGCCGGTCTGCTCGACGGCTTCCTTGACGGTGTTGAACACCGGCAGGCCCAGGTGCTCCTGGCCGCCCTTGCCCGGGGTCACGCCGCCGACCATCTGGGTGCCGTACTCGATGGCCTGTTCGGAGTGGAAGGTCCCCTGTCCGCCAGTGAAGCCCTGGCAGATGACCTTGGTGTTCTTGTCGATCAGGATGCTCATTACTTGCCCTCCGCTGCCTTGACGACCTGCTGAGCCGCATCGGTGAGGCTCTTGGCAGCGATGATGTTCAGACCGCTGGAGGCCAGTTTCTCGGCACCCAGCTCGGCGTTGTTACCTTCCAGACGCACCACGACCGGCACATTGACGCCGACCTGCTCGACGGCACCGATGATGCCTTCGGCGATCATGTCGCAACGCACGATGCCGCCGAAGATGTTGACCAGCACGGCCTGCACGCTGTCGTCGGACAGGATGATCTTGAACGCCTCAGCCACGCGCTCCTTGGTGGCGCCGCCGCCGACGTCAAGGAAGTTGGCCGGCTGGCCACCGTGGAGCTTGATGATGTCCATGGTGCCCATGGCCAGGCCTGCGCCGTTGACCATGCAGCCGATGTTGCCTTCCAGGGCGACGTAGTTCAGGTCCCACTGGGCAGCGTTGGCTTCACGCTCGTCTTCCTGGGACGGGTCACGCATTTCCTGCAGGTCCGGGTGACGGTACAGGGCGTTGCCGTCCAGGTTGATCTTGGCGTCGAGGCAGTGGAGGTTGCCTTCGTCGGTGATCACCAGCGGGTTGATCTCCAAAAGCGCCAGATCCTTGTCGTGGAACATCTTGGACAGACCCAGGAAGATCTTGGTGAACTGCTTCACCTGCGCGCCTTCCAGGCCGAGGGCGAAGGCCAGCTCACGCGCCTGGTAGGGCTGAGCGCCGACCAGCGGGTCGATCTCGGCCTTGAGGATCTTCTCGGGCGTCTCTTCGGCGACCTTCTCGATCTCGACACCACCTTCGGTGGAGGCCATGAAGACCACACGCTGGGTGCCACGGTCGACCACCGCGCCAAGGTACAGCTCATTGGCGATGTCGGTGCAGTTCTCGACCAGGATCTTGGCGACCGGCTGACCGTTCTCGTCGGTCTGGAAGGTCACCAGGTTCTTGCCCAGCCACTGCTCGGCGAAGGCCTTGGCCTCGTCCGGGCTCTTGATCAGCTTGACACCACCGGCCTTGCCGCGGCCACCGGCGTGGACCTGGGCCTTGACGACCCACATGTCGCCGCCGATCTTCTTGCAAGCCTCATAGGCTTCTTCGGGGGTGTCGCAGGCGAAGCCCTTGGAAACGGGCAGACCATAGTCGGCAAACAGCTGCTTGCCTTGATACTCGTGAAGGTTCATCGATTCATGCCATTGGTTGCATGTGACTCGAACGGCGACCCACCCTGCCCCGAGGGACGAAAGTCATCGGGTCGCCACCGACCGCCACCGATACATGGTCGGCGGCGATGCGCTCGCGGAAAACACCGGCAAGCCTGCCAAAACTGCACAGGCTTGCCTAGAATTACCGGGCGCTTGTTGTCTTGCTAGCGCTTCTTGCGGTTGGCCACGTGGATGGCGTGACCTTCCACCGCCAGCGCCGCCTCGTGCACCGCCTCGGACAGGCTCGGGTGCGCGTAGCAGGTAAGCGCCAGATCTTCGGCGCTGGAGCCGAATTCCATGGCGATGACGCCCTGGGCGATCAGCTCACCGGCGTGCTGACCGACGATGTGCATCCCCAGGATGCGATCGGTCTCGGCGTCGGCAATGATCTTGGCCTGGCCTTCGGTGGCGTTGTTGGCCATGGCACGGCCACTGGCGGCGAACGGGAAGCTACCGGTCTTGACCTTGATACCGGCGGACTTGGCGTCCTGCTCGTTCATGCCGACCCAGGCCACCTCGGGGTGGGTGTAGATCACGCTGGGAATGGCGTCATAGTTCATCTGCGCCTTGTGGCCTGCGATGATGTCAGCCACCATCACGCCCTCTTCGGAGGCCTTGTGGGCCAGCATCGGGCCACGCACGCAGTCACCGATGGCGTAGACGCCCGGCACGCTGGTGCGGCACTGGTCATCGACGTGGATGAAGCCGCGCTGATCCAGCTCGACGCCCAGGCCGTCGGCTACCACGCCCTTGGTGTAGGGACGACGGCCGACACAGACGATCAGCTTGTCGAAGGTCAGTTCCTTCTCGCCCTCGTTGTCCTCGTACTTGACGACGACTTCCTCACCCTTGACCTCGGAACCGGTCACGCGGGCGTTGAGCTTGATGTCCAGACCCTGCTTCTTGAGCAGCTTCTGGGTCTCCTTGGCGATGGCCGAATCGACCATCGGCAGGAAGCTGTCCAGCGCCTCGAGCACGGTCACTTCGCTGCCCAGGCGGCTCCACACGCTGCCAAGCTCAAGGCCGATGACGCCGGCGCCGATGACGCCCAGACGCTTGGGCGTCTCCTGGAACTCGAGGGCGCCGGTGGAATCGACGATCAGACCCTCGGTCAGCGGGGTCGGCGGGATCTCCACCGGCACCGAGCCAGCGGCGATGACGATGTTGTCCGCCTCGACCGTGCTGGACTCGCCGTCCTTGTCGGTGACCTCGACCTTGTTCTTGGCCACGACCTTGCCGGTACCTTCGATGGCGGTGACGCCATTGGCCTTGAACAGCCCGGAGATGCCGCCTGTCAGCTGCTTAACGATCTTGTCCTTGCGCGCCATCATCTTGGACACGTCCATGCTGACGTCGCCGGCCTGGATGCCCATGTCGTCGAAGTCGTGCTGCGCCTCGACGAACTTGTGGGAGGCCTCGAGCAGTGCCTTGGACGGGATACAGCCCACGTTCAGGCAGGTACCGCCGTGCACCACCTTGCCTTCCTTGCCGATCCACTTCTCGACGCAGGCGGTCTTCAGACCCAGCTGAGCAGCACGGATGGCGGCCACGTAGCCACCCGGGCCCGCGCCAATGACGATCACATCATACTTGTCGGCCATGTTGGCTCCTGTTCGTTCTGTGTGCAGAGGCTCTGCAGTAAATCCCTGTCGCTGCCACGGTCAGGCTCAGATTTCCAGCAGCAGACGCGCCGGATCCTCGAGCAGCTCCTTGATGGTGACCAGGAACTGTACCGCATCCTTGCCATCGATCATGCGGTGGTCGTAGGACAGCGCCAGATACATCATCGGGCGAATCTCGACCTTGCCGTTGACCGCCATCGGACGCTCCTGGATCTTGTGCATGCCGAGGATCGCGGTCTGCGGCGGATTCAGGATCGGGGTCGACATCAGCGAGCCGAAGATGCCGCCGTTGGTGATGGTGAAGGTACCGCCCTGCATGTCCTCGATGCCCAGCTTGCCTTCGCGTCCGCGCTTGCCGAAGTCGACGATGCCCTTCTCGACGTCGGCGATCTTCATGCTGTCGGTATCGCGCAGCACCGGCACCACCAGGCCACGGTCGGTGGATACGGCCACGCCGATGTCCTGATAACCGTGGTAGACGATGTCGTCACCGTCGATGGAGGCGTTGACGTCAGGGAAGCGCTTGAGCGCCTCGGAAGCCGCCTTGACGAAGAAGCCCATGAAACCGAGCTTGACGTCGTGGGCCTTCAGGAAGGTGTCCTTGTACTGGGAGCGCAGCTCCATCACCGCACCCATGTCCACCTCATTGTAGGTGGTCAGCATGGCAGCGGTCTGCTGAGCCTGGACCAGACGCTTGGCGATGGTCTTGCGCAGACGGGTCATCGGCACGCGCTTCTCGGGGCGCTCGCCTTCCACGGCCGGGGCTGCGGTGGCGCCGGAGCTGGCCTTCTTGGCCGGCGCGGACTTCTTGGCGCCGCCGTCCTTGACCGCCTTGAGCACGTCTTCCTTGAGGACGCGACCGTCCTTGCCGGTGCCCTTGATGGCACTGACGTCGAGGTCGTGCTCGGCGATCAGCTTGCGTGCGGCAGGCGCCACGATCTTGTCGCCGACCTGCTCGTCGCTGTCGCCATCGTCGGCGCTGGCCTTGGGCGCTTCCTGGTCGGCGGTATCGGCAGAGCCACCGCCTGCCCCCACCTCGAACACCGCCAGCACGGCCTCTGACTCCACGGTGTCGCCTTCCTCGATCTTGATCTCGGCCAGGGCGCCATCTTCCGGTGCGACCACCTCGAGCACGACCTTGTCGGTCTCGATCTCGGCCAGCACTTCGTCACGCTTGACCGCTTCGCCGACCTTCTTGGTCCAGCTGGCGACGGTCCCTTCCTGCACCGACTCGGGGAAGCTCGGTGCCTTGACGTCGCGCTTCTCGCCGCCGCCCTTGGGCGCTTCGGCCGGCTTCTTCTCAGCCTTGTCGTCGGACGCTTCGGAAGCGGCTTCCTTGGCGTCGTCCTCGTCTTTCTCGGACGACTCCTCGGACGCTTCCTTGGACTCGCCGCCGCCTTCACCGATGCGGCCCAGGACCTGCTCGGACTCCACGGTGTCGCCTTCTTCCACCAGCACCTCTGACAGGGTGCCGGCTTCCACCGCCACCACCTCGAGCACGACCTTGTCGGTCTCGATCTCGACGATCAGTTCGTCACGCTCGACGCTGTCACCCGGCTTCTTGTGCCAGGTACCTACGGTGCCTTCGGCAACGGATTCCGGAAAGGATGGTGCCTTGATCTCGGTAGCCATGTCGTATCCTTAGTGTTCTCTCTCTTCCCGATGGTCGCCTTAGAGATTGAAGGCGTCTTCCACCAGTTGGCGCTGCTGTTCGGTGTGTACGGACATGTAGCCCGCCGCGGGAGCCGCCGATGCCGGACGTCCGGCAAACTTCAGCTGACCGCCCAGGCCGTCCTTGAGCGAATCGGCGACGATGCGCAGATTGTGCTGCATGGAATACCAGGCGCCCTGGTTCAGGGGCTCTTCCTGACACCAGACGATGTCGGTGACGCCGCTGTAGTCCTTGAGCGTCTCGATCAGCTCTTCCTTGGGGAACGGATAGAGCTGCTCGACGCGCACGATCGCTACATCGTCACGCAGGTTCTCCTCGCGCCAGTTGGCCAGATCGTAATAGACCTTGCCCGAGCACATGATGATCCGCTCGACCTTGGACGCATCACGCTGTCCCTGGTCGGGCAGCACCATGTTGAAGCTGCCGTTGGCGAGGTCCTCGAGGCTCGAGGTGGCTTCCTTGTGGCGCAGCAGGCTCTTCGGCGACATCACCACCAGCGGCTTGCGCAGCGGGCGAATCACCTGACGGCGCAGCAGGTGATAGATCTGCGCCGGGGTGGTCGGCACGCACACCTGCATGTTGTGCTCGGCGCACAGCTGCAGGAAGCGCTCGAGACGCGCCGAGGAGTGCTCGGGGCCCTGCCCTTCGAAACCGTGGGGCAGCAGCATGGTCAGGCCACACAGACGACCCCACTTGGTCTCGCCGGAGGAGATGAACTGGTCCACCACCACCTGGGCGCCGTTGAAGAAGTCACCGAACTGCGCTTCCCAGATCACCAGCGCGTTGGGCATGGTGGTCGAGTAGCCGTACTCGAACGCCAGCACCGCCTCCTCGGAGAGGAAGGAGTCATGGATAGTGAAACGCGGCTGACCGTCCGCCATGTGCTGAAGCGGCACGTAGGTGGAACCGTCGGCCTGGTTGTGGATCACCGCATGGCGGTGCGAGAAGGTACCGCGTCCGACATCCTGACCGGTCAGGCGAATCGGGTGTCCCTGCTCGAGCAAGGTGGCGTAGGCCAGGGTTTCGGCGAAGCCCCAGTTCATGGCCAGCCCACCGCCCTGCATCTTGCGGCGATCATCGTAGATCTTGGCGACCTGACGCTGCACCTTCACCCCGTCAGGGATCTCGCACATCTTGGCGGCAAGCTGCTTGAGCCGCTTCATGTCGAAGGTGGTATCGGCGTGCCCGGTCCACTCGTGACCGAGGTACGGCTTCCAGTCGACGAACAGTGAGGTGTTGGGTTCCTGCACCAGGGCGTTGGCCACGTGATTGCCGGCGACCAGATCATCGCGATACTTCTCGACCACCGCCTTGGCTTCGTCTTCGCTCAACACGCCCTGCTTGACCAGGCGCTCGGCGTAGATCGCACGAGAGGACGGATGGTCCTTGATCTTGCGGTACATCATCGGCTGGGTGCCGGAGGGCTCGTCGGCCTCGTTGTGGCCGCGGCGGCGGTAGCACACCAGGTCGATGACCACGTCCTTCTTGAACTGCTGACGATAGTCCAGGGCCACCTGGGTCACGTGGAGCACCGCGTCGGGATCGTCGCCGTTCACGTGCAGGATCGGCGCCTGCACCATCTTGGCGATGTCGGTGCAGTACTCGGTGGAACGCGCGTCCTCGGGATGCGACGTGGTGAAGCCGACCTGGTTGTTGATGACGATGTGCACCGTGCCACCGGTCTTGTAGGCACGGGTCTGGGACATCTGGAACGTCTCCATGACCACGCCCTGACCAGCGAAGGCGGCATCGCCATGGACGTTGATCGGCAGCACCTTGCCGCCATCGACATCGTCGCGGCGATCCTGGCGTGCGCGTACCGAGCCTTCCACCACCGGCGCCACGATTTCGAGGTGCGAGGGGTTGAAGGACATCGCCAGGTGAACCTCACCGCCCGGCGTCATCACGTTGGAGCTGAAGCCCTGGTGATACTTGACGTCACCGGAACCGCGCTCGATCAGCTTCTTGCCGTCGAACTCGTCGATCAGCTCGCCGGGGTTCTTGCCGAGGATGTTGACCAGCACGTTGAGGCGACCGCGGTGGGCCATGCCGATGACCACTTCCTTGGTGCCGTAGCTGCCCGCGCGCTGGATCAGCTCGTCCATCATCGGAATGAAGGTCTCGCCACCCTCGAGGCCGAAGCGCTTGGTGCCCGGGTACTTGGAGGCCAGATAGCTTTCCAGCCCCTCGGCCGCGGACAACCGCTCGAACAGCTGCTTGCGGCGATCATCACCATGGTCCGGAGCCGAGCGCACCGACTCGAAACGCTGCTGCAGCCAGCGCTTCTCTTCGGTGTCGACGATATGCATGAACTCGCAACCGATCGAACGGCAATAGGTGCGATCCAGCGCATCGACGATTTCCTTGAGCGGCGCCTGGTCCTTGCCCAGGAAGAAGGAACCGGTCTGGAACTCGGTATCGAGGTCGGCCTTGGACAGCTGGTGGAACGCCAGATCAAGATCAGGCACCGGCTTCGGATCACGCAGCCCCAGCGGGTCGATGTCGGCCTTCTGGTGGCCCCGGAAGCGATAGGCGTTGATCAGCTGCAGGACCTTGACCTGCTTGCGGCTCTCTTCGCTGTCGACAGGCGTGCTGCCGGCAACGGCGGTGCGACGTTCGCGGCCAAGCTGATAGAACTGATCACGGATCGGTGAGAGGGGGGTCTCGTCGGACGGGGCGCCTTCCTGGCGTGACAACTCGTCGAAGTAATCGCGCCATTCATCGGAGACGGCGCTAGGGTCGTCGAGGTACTGCTCATAGAGCGCTTCCACGTAGTGGACGTTGCTGCCCGTCACGTGAGAGGAGCGCCACATCAACTCCATTATGCCTTGTTGCATCTCTCGGTCACCCTGCACTGATGGGGTGGTAGTGGGCTCGATGCTCGTGATCTACCGCGGGCGTGGCGCAGGCCCCTCAGTGGAAGGCTTCCTGCCCATCGTCACCCTTGGCACTGACCATCATCGAGCGCCCTGGTGGTTCTGCCGCGGTCATCGGGGCCGCGGTCGATCTGCCTAGCGGTCTTGCATCATGCTCAAAAGCCGGTGCCCATGGCACCGGCTCCAGACGCTGTCATCCGGGGGCGCGACAGGATGCCGCGCCCCGGACCGAGCCCATGATAACAAGCCCGGCGCCACGATTTAAGTGGCATTCGCCAGCAACATCTCACGGATCTTGCCGATCGCCCGAGTCGGGTTAAGCCCCTTGGGGCAGACCGCCACACAGTTCATGATGCCGCGGCAACGGAATACGGAGAACGGATCCTCCAGCTCCGACAGACGCTCCTGGGTCGCCGTATCGCGGGAATCCGCGAGGAAGCGATAGGACTGCAGCAGGCCGGCGGGACCGACGAACTTCTCCGGATTCCACCAGAACGACGGGCACGAGGTCGAACAGCAGGCGCACAGGATGCACTCATACAGACCGTCGAGCTTGTCGCGCTCTTCCGGAGACTGCAGGCGCTCGATGGCCGGCGCCGGCGTGTCATTCTGCAGGTACGGCTGGATCTTCTCGTACTGCTTGTAGAACAGCGCCATATCGACCACCAGATCACGAATGACCGGCAGACCAGGCAAGGGACGCAGCACCAGCTTGTTGTTCTTGACCACCTCGGACAGCGGGGTGATACAAGCCAGGCCGTTCTTGCCGTTCATGTTCATGCCGTCACTACCGCAGACGCCTTCACGGCAGCTGCGACGGAAGGCCACGGAACTGTCGTCCTCCTTGATCATCTCAAGCAGGTTCAGCACCATCAGGTCGCGACCCTGGGTATCGACCTCGAACTCCTGCATATAAGGCGCGGAGTCGGTTTCCGGGTTGTAGCGGTACAGGGATACCTGAAGCTTGGACATGTTGACTCCCCCTTAATAGGTACGGATTTTCGGCTCGAACTTGTCGACGGTCTTCGGCGCGAAATTGACATCGCGCTGGCCGACCCGCTTCTCGCCGGGGAAGAACATGGAGTGCTTCAGCCAGTTGGCGTCGTCACGATCCGGATAGTCGTAGCGGGAGTGCGCACCGCGACTCTCCTTGCGCTCCAGTGCCGCGATGGCGGTGGCCTCGGCCACTTCCATCAGGTTGTCGAGCTCGAGCGCCTCGACCCGGGCAGTGTTGAACGCATGGGACTTGTCGGCCAGATGGGCGTTGGCGATCCGTCCACGCAGTTCGGCCAGCTTCTCGACGCCCTCGACCATGTTCTTCTCTTCGCGGAACACGCCGAAGGAGTTCTGCATGATGCTCTGCAGCTCGCGCTTGAGCTCAGGCACGCTCTCGCCGCCTTCGGACTCGTTCCAGCGAGTGATGCGCTTCATCGCGGTCTCGATGTCGGACTCGCGGGCATCCAGGTACTCGATGCCTTCATTGAGCGCGCTCTCGATGTACATGCCGGCGGCACGCCCGAACACCACCAGATCCAGCAGCGAGTTGCCGCCCAGGCGGTTGGCACCGTGCACGGAGACACAAGCTGCCTCGCCACAGGCGTAGAGACCATTGATGATCTGGTCGTTGCCGTCGGCATCCTGGGCAATCGCCTGACCATGCACGTTGGTGGCGATACCACCCATCATGTAGTGGCAGGTCGGCACCACCGGGATCGGCTCCTTGGCCGGATCCACGTGGGCGAAGGTCTTGGCCAGCTCGACGATGCCCGGCAGACGCTTGGACAGCACCTCCTCGCCCAGGTGGTCGAGCTTGAGGAAGACGTGATCGCCGTCTTCGCCGCAACCACGACCTTCGAGGATTTCCATGACCATGGAGCGCGCAACCACATCGCGGCCGGCGAGGTCCTTGGCGTTCGGCGCATAACGCTCCATGAAGCGCTCACCGTCCTTGTTGACCAGGTAGCCGCCTTCACCGCGACAACCTTCTGTCACCAGCACACCGGCACCGTGGATACCGGTCGGGTGGAACTGCCACATTTCCATGTCCTGCATCGGCACACCGGCACGCAGCGCCATGCCGATACCGTCACCGGTGTTGATCAGGGCATTGGTGGTGGAGGCATAGATGCGACCGGAACCGCCGGTGGCCAGCACGGTAGCCTTGGACTTTACGTGCACCACTTCACCGGTCTCGATATCCATGGCGATACAGCCGACCACGTCACCGTTGGCGTTCTTCACCAGGTCGACGGCGTACCATTCATTGAGAAAGGTGGTGTTATTTTTCAGATTGTTCTGGTACAGCGTGTGCAGCAGAGCGTGTCCGGTACGGTCGGCCGCGGCGCAGGTACGGGCCGCCTGGCCGCCTTCGCCAAAGTTCTTGGACTGACCGCCGAACGGGCGCTGATAGATCCGCCCATTGTCGAAACGGGAAAACGGCAGGCCCATGTGCTCGAGTTCGAACACCGCCTTCGGCCCCTCGGAACACATGTATTCCGCAGCGTCCTGGTCGGTGATGTAGTCACCGCCCTTGACGGTGTCGTACATGTGCCAGCGCCAGTCGTCGTTGGGGTCGGAGGAAGCGATGGCACAGGTAATGCCGCCCTGGGCGGACACGGTGTGCGAACGCGTCGGGAAGACCTTGGACAGCACCGCGGTCTTCTTGCCGGACTTGGCCAGCTCCAGCGCCGCACGAAGGCCGGCACCACCGCCACCGATGATGATGGCGTCAAAGGTCAAACTACGCATGGTTGACATGTATCAGGCTCCCCACAGCACTTGGATGCCCCAGACCAGGAACACGAAGATGGCAATGATGATGACGGACTGGGTGCCGACACGAATGGCGGTCGGCTTGATGTAGTCGGTGGTCACGGTCCACAGGCCCACCCAGGCATGGGCGGCCAGCGAGACGAAGGCCAGCAACGAGAAGATTCGCATCCAGGTCTGCTCGAACAGACCGCTCCAGGTGGCATAGTCGAGCTGCGGATGAGCCAGCAGATAGACCACCAGAAAGACCGTGTAGAGCGCCATGACAACCGCACTGGCGCGCTGGATGATCCAGTCGGACAGGCCGCTGCGGCTGAAGCTCGTGATGTTGGTTACCATACCCAGACTCCCGCCAGAATGATCAGGACAACGCTCGCCACGATGGTGATCTGCGCCTTTTTCACCGCACCTTCCAATGACACGCCGATGTTGGCGTCCATAATGAAGTGCTTGCAGCCGGCGACGAAGTGGAAGGCCAGAGCGGACAACAGTCCCCAGGCCACCAGCTTGGCGAAGAAGTTGTGCGCCAGCGCATCACGTACGGCGTCGAAACCGGCCGGCGAGGACAACGAGGCGTCCAGCGCCCAGAAGCCGAAGATCAGACCGACGAAGAGAATGACGCCAGTGACCCGGTGGGTAATCGACGTCAAGGCGGGAAGGGGGAAGTGGATCGTGGATAGATCCAGATTTACGGGTCGTTTGCTATTCACGGCTCTCTACACACTCTCTTGGCCCACTCTACGACATACGGGCCAGAGGCCCGAGCGGGCGGTGGTTTTGGGAAGGGCGCTGTCGTGACCCAACCTGCGACAAGTTGGACACGACCTCCTGTTCCTGCCAGTCGCGGCCTGAATTATAGGGACATGCCCCCACCATGACAAATGGCATGACCATGCAATTTGGCGAACGCTTCGTCGGAAAATGCGGCAAAGCTGCATAAAAATGCGACTTCGTCAAGTTGCTGCACTGCAAAAGGACAGCCTATGATGCAAAGCATCATAACCTGTACAACATCTATACTTCTAAATGAGCATAGTACAACAGCAAGCGTTCAATGGGAGAATTGACAATATCCTGAACGCTTCTATAGTGGGCGAACCTTTTTTGCCGGGCGACCCCCTATTCGTCGGCACGTTAGTGAGAAATGACAACGTATCGCTCCATATCGAACACGAAGGAGGCCTGACATGGCTGAGAGAAAAGCGACCCTGACGGTGGATGGTCTGGAGAAACCTGTCGAACTTCCCGTCCATTCAGGCACCCTCGGCCCCGACGTCGTTGACGTGCGCGGACTCGGAGCGGAAGGCCTCTTTACCTTCGACCCCGGCTTCCTGGCCACCTCTTCCTGCGAATCCGGCATCACCTACATCGATGGCGCCAACGGCGTGCTGCTGCATCGCGGCTACCCGATCGAGCAACTGGCCAAGCATTCCAACTTCGTCGAGCTCTGCTACACCCTGCTGTTCGGTGAACTGCCAGACGAAGAGCAGTACAAGGACTTCGAGCACCGGGTGCGCAACCACACCATGGTCCACGAGCAGATCGCCAACTTCTTCAAGGGCTTTCGCCGCGACGCCCACCCGATGTCGATCATGTGCGGCGTGATCGGCGGCCTGGCAGCCTTCTACCATGACCACCTGGACATCACCCAGGCGCAGGACCGCGAGATCAGCGCCATTCGCCTGATCGCCAAGATGCCGACCATCGCGGCCATGTCCTACAAGTACAACATCGGCCAGCCTTTCAACTACCCGCGCAACGACCTGAACTATGCAGAGAACTTCCTCTACATGATGTTCAGCAACCCGTGCGAGCCCTACGAGATCAACCCGGTCTACGCCAAGGCCATGGACCGCATCTTCATGCTGCACGCGGACCACGAGCAGAACGCCTCCACCTCCACGGTGCGCCTGGCAGGCTCCACCGGCGCCAACCCGTTTGCCTGCATCAGCGCCGGCATCGCGGCCCTGTGGGGTCCAGCCCACGGTGGCGCCAACGAAGCAGTGCTCAACATGCTCGACGAGATCGGCGACGACTCCGAAGAGAACATCCAGCGCTTCATCGACAAGGCCAAGGACAAGGATGACCCGTTCAAGCTGATGGGCTTCGGTCACCGCGTCTATCGCAACTTCGACCCGCGCGCCAAGGTCATGAAGGAGACCTGCGACGAGGTCCTGGAAGAACTGGGCAAGGCCGACGATCCGCAACTCAAGATCGCCAAGCGCCTGGAGCAGATCGCCCTGGAAGACGAGTACTTCGTCGAGCGCAAGCTCTACCCGAATGTCGACTTCTATTCCGGCATCATCCTCAAGGCGATGGGCATCCCGACCAACATGTTCACGGTCATCTTCGCGGTATCCCGTACCATCGGCTGGATCTCGCACTGGAACGAGATGATCAGCGAAAGCTACAAGATCGGTCGTCCGCGCCAGCTCTACACCGGGCATCCCAAGCGCGACTACCCGTCCAAGTAATTCGCCAACCAGGCAATTCGCGTGACGCCCGCTGCCCCATGCAAGGCAATCGCCGTCACGCCAGAAGACGCAACATCCCGCGTCGCATTGCCATGAAAAGGGCCGCCCTCCGGGGCGGCCCTTTTTTTTGCTCAACTTTTTTGCCCAACGGATGAACGGACACGCCTACCGGCGCTATGCTGACCCCCTCTAGCGAAATAACAAAGGAGCGCTTTCATGAGTCGAGACATCTCCACCGTCGCCTTTATCGGCCTTGGCGTGATGGGTTTTCCCATGGCAGGACATCTCGCCGAAGCCGGACTGACGGTACGCGTCTACAATCGCACCCAAAGCAAGGCCGAGCAGTGGTGCGAGCGCTTCGACGGCAGCCATCATGCGACACCCGCCGAGGCCGCCAGCGGCGCCGATCTGGTACTGGTGTGCGTGGGCAATGACGACGACGTTCGCGAGGTCACCACCGGGCCCGACGGGGCACTGTCGACGCTCTCCCAGGGCGCCATCCTGGTGGACCATACCACCGCCTCCTCGAGCCTCGCCGAGGAGCTCGACCAGGCCTGCCAGAAGCAGGATGTGGGCTTCATCGATGCGCCGGTCTCCGGCGGCCAGCAAGGAGCAGAGAACGGCGCCCTGACCATCATGTGCGGCGGCCAGGAGGAGCACTTCTCCAGGGCAAGGCCGGTACTCGAGCACTATGGCAGAGCCGTGACCTTGATGGGCGGCGTCGGCGCCGGACAGCTGACCAAGATGGTCAACCAGATCTGCATCGCAGGCCTTGTCCAGGGCCTCGCTGAAGGCCTTCATTTTGCCGAGCAAGCGGGTCTCGACCAGGAGCGGGTGGTCGAGGTCATCAGCCAGGGAGCCGCCGGATCGTGGCAGATGGAGAACCGTCACGCGACCATGATCCGTGACGAATACGAGCATGGCTTCGCCGTCAACTGGATGCGCAAGGATCTGGATATCTGTCTGAACCAGGCGCGCCAGCTGGAGGCTCGCCTGCCGGTGACCGCCCTGGTGGACCAGTTCTACGCCGACGTGCAGGCAATGGGAGGTGGACGCTGGGACACGTCCTCATTGCTGCGACGCCTGCGCGAAAGGTCTGACAGCAAGGACTGACATTTTCCATACCTGCCGGGCCAGCGCCCTCCTGCTGGCCCGACCTTCCCGCGGCGCCGGCATGCGCTCATGGGCCAACATCCCCCTCTCTTCTCAAGCCCCTTACACCCCGCCCAGCGTTTTCCACACTTTCTGTGGATAACCCTGTTCACAACCTATCGAAACCGCCCTCGAATCGCCATGAACTGGGCATTGGACTTAGATTGGTTAATTTTTAACCTGTCGCAACACGTTGATTTTGAAGGAAAAAAATATAAATCGCGCAACCACGGGCGTTATCCCCGTAGCAGAGGCTGACCGGGGGAAAAATGCGTCACTGGTGGACAAGAGGAAGGTTCTGTCAAGCCGTACAAGACAGTTTTTGCAAACCATCCACAAGCAAACTGAGGCTTCGTGCAAATCACGAAGAGCTCACAAAGCGAATGGTGATAACAAGAGGAGAGACCACGGAGTTCACAACGATTCATGCGAAAGCATGAATCCATGAGGAGCAGACGCTACGCACAGGAAGTGGCGTCCCATAGGGGGTTCGAACCCCTGTTCCCGCCGTGAAAGGGCGGTGTCCTGGACCACTAGACGAATGGGACGCAGCCTGAAACGAGATTGGTGGAGCCTAGCGGGATCGAACCGCTGACCTCGACACTGCCAGTGTCGCGCTCTCCCAGCTGAGCTAAGGCCCCATCTCGTGAAGACGAGACGTATCTTACGGATATCATAAGATTTGGTCAACCCCGGAAGCGCCAAAATTTTTCGGTGTCCCGGCCATGGCGATGCCAAGGTGATGGGGTGCCAGCAGGCCTCCCCATCTTTTTCATCATGCCGCCGGCAGCTCGCGCTTTTTCTCAGGTCAGCTCGCGGCGCGCCTTCTCGAAGCGCTTGGCCTGCCTCCTGGAGACGCCACCCAGCACGCCGATGGCGTGACGCAGGCGGGCGCGGGGGAGCTAAACGTATCAAGCGCCATGGCGATGGGGGCTCGCAATAACGCCTCTCCCCCACCGCCATCACTTGTCACTATTCCGCCGGCAACTCGCGATATTCCTTCTCGAAGCGCTTGGCCTGCTTCTTGGAGACGCCACCCAGCACGCCGATGGCGTGACGCAGGCGGGCGCGGGTCATGTCGGAGCCAAGAATCGCCATGGCGTCCATCACCGAGGTGCTCGACGAAGAGCCGGTGATGGCGATAAAGACCGGTGCCAGCAGTACCTTCATCTTCAGATCGAAGTGGCTGCCCAACAGCTTGATCTCGGCCAGCAGCGCGTCCTTGTTCCAGCTGGACACACCTTCGAGCCGCCAGACCAGGAACTGCAGCAGCTTGACGAGATCTTCACGCTCCAGGTTGATCCCGTCGAAGCTTGCTTCGCTGATGGCGGGCAGCCCGGAGAAGAAGTGCCCCGCCAGAGGCGCCACGTCGGACAAGGTATCGACCCGCGTGCGCACCTGGGGCAGGATCTGCGCCACATAGTCTTCATTGAAGGCCCAGGTCATCAAGGCCTGGAGAAAGGCGCGGTCGTCCAGGTCCTCGCGCAGGTAGACACCGTTGAGCCAGGTCAGCTTCTCGAGATCGAACACCGGGCCACCCAGCGATACCCGCTGAATGTCGAAGTTTTCCATCATCTCGGCGAGGGAGAACTTCTCTCGTTCGTCCGGCATGGACCAGCCCATGCGTCCGAGATAGTTGGTTACCGCCTGGGGCAGGAATCCCATACGCCGATAATAGTTGATCGAGGTAGGGTTCTTGCGCTTGGACAGCTTGGACTTGTCGGGATTGCGCAGCAGCGGCATATGGCACAGCTCAGGCATGTCCCAGCCAAAGTACTCATACAGCAACTGGTGCTTGGGCGCCGAATTGATCCACTCCTCGCCACGCAGCACGTGGGTGATCCCCATCAGGTGATCGTCCACCACATTGGCCAGGTGATAGGTCGGCATGCCGTCGGACTTGAGCAGGATCTGCGCATCCACCTGGGCCCAGTCCACCTCGATGGCGCCACGCAGCATGTCCTGAACGACGCAGGGGCCGCTTTCCGGCACCTGCATGCGCACCACATAGGGCATGCCCTCTTGCTCGCGACGGGCCTGTTCATCGGGATCAAGCGCCAGATCGGCCGGTTTCAGCGCCAGGTGCAGCCCCTGGGCCTTGCGCGCCTCACGCAGCTCGTCGAGCTCCTCGCTGGTGCGGTAACACTTGAAGGCATGGCCGGCATCGATCAATCGCTGGGCGTGCTCGGCATAGATGTCTCCTCGCTCGCTCTGACGATACGGACCATGCGGGCCGCCTACATCGGGTCCTTCGTCCCATTCGAGCCCCAACCAGCGCAACGAATCGAGGATCATCTGCTCCGACTCGGCGGTGGAACGAACACGATCGGTGTCCTCGATGCGAAGGATGAACTCTCCCCCATGCTGTCGAGCAAAGCACAGGTTGAACAAGGCAATGTAGGCGGTTCCTACGTGGGGGTCCCCGGTGGGCGACGGGGCGATACGCGTGCGAACAGTCATAACGTCCTGCATCCTGAAGTCGTTGAAGCCAAGCTGGCGGCGTGGGCGCATTATACGCACCGACGAAGCAATTGCGCAGGACCCGGCGGGATTCGCGAAACTCTGAAATCGTCACCCCGTGCGGGACTCGAACAGGTTGCCACCCCACCCAGGCCAGGAGAGCGACATGGACAGACTTCCCGACGGCTATCGCGCCCTCGTCATCGGCGGCAATGGAGGCATAGGTCGCGCCGTCGTCGATCGACTGCTCGCCGACCCACGGCTGGGGCAGGCGACCGTCGTCAGCCGAACCTCCTTTCAGGCCTCCTCTTCTCGCCTGGAAGCGATCGAAGGCGATGTCACCACTGCACAGGGCCGGGCTGACCTGGGTCGAGCCCTTCACGGCCCTGCTGGCCAAGCCGTTCCTCTTCACCTTGTGGTCAACGCCATTGGCCTGTTGCACGACGAAGCAAGCAACATTCAGCCCGAGAAACGCCTGGAGGACCTCGACGAAGCCGCCCTGACGACCCTTTTTCAGGTCAACGCCGCCACGCCGGCCTTGATGCTCCAGACGCTGCTTCCCCACCTCAAGGGCTCCCATCCCACCACCGTGGTCAGCCTGTCGGCACGGGTCGGCTCGATCGGCGATAACGGCCTGGGCGGCTGGTACGCCTACCGCGCCAGCAAGGCCGCCCACAACATGCTGATGAAAACCGCTGCCATCGAACTCAAGCGATTGAACCCCCGGTCCTGCGTGCTGAGCTTCCACCCGGGTACCACCGACAGCTTGCTGTCACGCCCCTTTCAGGCCCGAGTCCCTGAGCACAAGCTGTTCACCGCCGACTTTGTCGCCGACCGACTGATGACCATGGTGCAGCAGCGTGGCCCCGACGACAGCGGCGGCTTCTTCGACTGGTCCAACGAGCCGATCACCTGGTAGTGCGGCATAGGAACCGTCGAATATCGTTGACGCCTGATATTGCACAAGAGGTGCTTATGAATGAGTATTCTAAATTCTCTTTATGTGTCGACAGGAAGGTTCCATGGACGCGCTGGGTCCGCGCATCAAATCTTTGAGGTTGGCAGCCGGCTTGAACAAGGCGGCGCTGGCTCGCCAGGTCGGGGTCTCTGACGTCACCATTTCCTACTGGGAGTCCGGCACCATCAAGCAGATCGGGCATGAACGCCTGGTGGCACTGTCACAGGCCCTTAACTGCCCCCTGGCACACCTGCTGGAAGGAGAACCGAGCCGACCATCTCCCCTCTACCTGAGATCGACCCTGCCGCTGCCCTGGCAGGAAGTCGCCCACAAGGGGATCGATCTGCCACTGGAGCTGATCCCGGAGCAGCGTTGGGACGGTGACTGCCACCTGGTGACGCCAGCGCCGGATGAGCACTTCGATTTTCTGGGACCGCTGGATCTGGCCGCCGTGGCTCCGACCGAGATATTCCGGCAGCCGGGACTCTATCTTGTGGCGGAGGAAGATACCCTGTACCTGCGCCGGGTCGCACAGGACAACAACGGGCAACTGACCTTTCAGCGCCAGGGCCAGACCACCACCATGCCTTATCACAGCGGCATGCGACTCAAGGCCAAGGTGGTAGCGCTATGGCGTAGCGAGTCAGCGACCTGAGGTGAGACGAAAAGCAGAGATGAAACCAAAAGCAGTCGGCCGGGCCTGACGTTTCATCTCTCGCCTACCCAGATCATCCAACCAGGCGCCCAAGCCCCGAGAGCGAGCCCGACGGGGCAGGTCGGTCACTCCGGCCTGACCGTCCCTTGCCGCCTCTGCCCTGCCCGGCAGTCTTGTCGCCACCGCTCTCTGTGCCTTGCCCTTCTTATCCTCTGCCCTTCTTATCACTTGCGTTTCTTATCTCTTGAGCTTCTTATCCCTGGCGCCGTTTATCCCTCTTACTTATAAGTCGGCGATGGCGTCCAGGCGCGTTCGACGCATGACGTCCGCTTCCAGCCATCTTCCAGGACGCTTTTCTGGAACACTTCTCCAGAACTCTTCTCAAGAACGTTGCCCCGAGAACTCTTCCCAAGAACTTTTCCCAAGAACTTTTCTCAAGCATGTTTTCCGAGAACACTTCTCAAAGCCTTTTCAGATACATCTTCTCAACAACTTTTCGCAAGAACTTTGCCAGGAACACTTCTCAAGAACACGTTTCCGGAACGATTTCCAAAAACGATTTCCAAAAGCGACTTCCACGGGCGGTCTGTAACAACTTCCTGCTGCGTTCGCGTCTTAGGGACACTTATCAAGAGGTGCTTTCAAGGTTGATTCAGGGGCTCTGCTGCACTTCGACATCGTCCAGCGTTCGTCGCACTTCCTGCCCTACCAGAAACCGCTGGCTAGCCTTGATGATCTTGCCCAGTCCATGCTCCGACGTGGCAACCAGCGGCCCATCAAGGTACTCGCCGCTCGGCCCGATCCGCGCCTTGACCTCGGCGGGCTGCACGTCAGCAGGAGCGGTGACCAGTTCGATACGATAGTAGCCATCGGGCAACCCGCTACCGGGACCGTAGGGCCCGGCTGCCACACTGCCCTCACGCACCTCGGTGCGTGACTGCCAACGCACATTGCTGGCCTCGCGCACCACCCGCAGCTGGACTCTGGTGCCTTCCGGCAAGTTGGTCGTGGCCGCCACATGCATTCGCCGATCCGACGCCAGCCGGATATCCAGCGATACCGTCACCGGCTCGTCCAGCGCCGCGACCGTCATCGGTTCAGGTTCAGGTTCATCAGCTCGGGACGTCACCCTTTCGACAGAACCGGACGCGATGTCTCGCTCACCGCTCGGCTCCGAAGGGTGACTCACTGTTGAATCTCCATCACAGGCCGCCAGCACCCCGGCAACCAAGGCTCCTGCGACCAACATTACTACAAAACGCCAAGGGCTCATCATCACCTCTCCTTGCTGCTACATGAGCCTAGCACGGTGCTAGTTCAGTGTACGCCCGAGCGCCCCGCCCTTTTCAAAACAACCTTCAGCACAATCACTTCATAACACCTTTCATTACGTTTGATAACACTTAAACACCAATTAAAACCCATAAAAAGCTAATAAAAAGGAATCATGCGTAAAGATGCATCTACGCTAAATATTCAACTACAAGAGTTTTAGAAAGCCCATACTGGCTTCATTGCCTTTCCACCAAGATAACCATTACATCCGGACTAGGTGAGGTATAAACCGATGACTTTGCAACGAAAACTACTCGTTATTGCTCTCGCCAGCGCGATGGCGACCCTGACCGCCTGCTCTGGTGATTCCAGCAACTCTCGCACCCTGGCCAGTAACAGCCAGGACCCGATTACCAGCGGTGGCGACGATGGCTCCGGTGGCGCCGGTGGCGATGGCGGCTCAGGTGGCGATGGCGGCTCCGGTGGCGATGGCTCCGGTGGTGATGGCTCCGGTGGCGATGGCTCCGGTGGCGATGGCGGCGATGGTGATGGATCCGACGGCGGCGATGGCGGCGATGGCATTGCCCGCTCATCGCTGGAAGGTGTATTCCTGGCGACAGCCGATACCAGCGACGGTGTAGACACCACGCTTACTGACATCGGGAACGGCATCTCCCAGCAGAGCGCCGTCCCTCAATTGGCCAGCGTCACCGAACCTGCAGGTACGATCGTCTCCGAAACGGGCGATGCGGTCGGCGACATCTCGAGCGGCATACGCGATGGTGTCGGCAGCCTCAGTACCAATGACAACTATCTGGGCACCACCGCCGCAGGCGTGACCAACGGTGTCGGCGAGCTTGGACAGGCAGTTTCGGCGACAGGAGACACCGTTGCCGGCCTGGGCGAACTGCCCGTAGTGATGGAACTCGACGCCCGAACAGGACTGGTGACCAAGCTCGGTACCACCGTCAATGGGCTCGGCGGCAAGGTGGAGCGCGCAGGCGACGCACTCAGCGTTAATTTCGAGGATTCCAGCGAGGTGCTCGGGGCCACCACTACCAAGCTTGGTGTTGCCCTTCGTCCTGTGCTGCTGGGCACCGACGGCAAGGTCACACGCGTCGGTCAAGCGCTGGTGTTGCCGGCCCAGGCCGGCAACCTGCTGCTACGCACCGGTGGCACCCTGGCCGACCTCGGTCAGCGTATCGGTGAACGCTACTCTCTGCTTGGCGGCGCCGGCGATAGCGTGACCGGCAGCGGTAATATCGTCATCGCGACCGGCGAGCTGCTCGGCGGGGGTGAAGGCGACAATGGCTCAGGCGGCGGCCTCGGCGGACTGCTCGATGGCGATACCAGCGCGCCTGAAGACGGCCGCACCGACCTGGAGCGCACCGTCGCCAGCGCAGGACAGACCGGCGCCGGTGCTGGAGACGCGGTCACCGCCCTGGGCGATGGCATTTCGCAACAAAGTCTGGGAGGACGTGGAGAGTTCGTCACCGACGGGCTGGGCAATGTCATCAGCAATGGCGGCCAAGCCGTATCCGGGCTCAGCAACGGACTCGACAATGGTCTGGGCAACTTCTCGAATAACCCCAACGCTGTGGGAACCACCTTGGCCGACGGCGGTGTAGCGGTCTCCGAAACCGGAGAGGTGGTATCCAGCCTCGGCGCCACCGTCGGCAACCTGAACCAGCTCCCCCTGGTCATGCAGCTCGACAACCGCAGCGGCGCCATCACCCAGCTCGGCAGCAGCGTCGCGGCCCTTGGTGGCGGCGTGACCCAGGCCGGTAACGTGCTGACCCTGAACTTCAACGACGATGGCTCGCACCTTGGTGGCCTGACCCGCGAAGTGTCGGCGGTATTGCGCCCCGTTGTCATCCAGACGGATAGCGGCGTTACCCAGCTCAGCCAGGCCCTGGTGGTCGGCCCCGAGGTAGGCAACGTGCTGATCCAGGCCGGCGTAGCGGTAGATGGACTGGGTGGCCGCCTGGGCCAGGGCAATGACCTCGCCGCTGGCGTGGGTGGTGCTGTCAGTGGTGTCGGAGGCATCGCCGCCAACACCGGCAGACTGCTGGGCGGTGATGAGGCTCGACTGCTTTCACGCCTCGATGGTCAGGGACTCAGTCAACTGGAATCTGCCGGACTGCTGGGCCAAGGGGCTCTGCTCTCGGACCTCGGAGGAAGCCAGCAAGGCGGCCTCGGGGGCGGACTCGAGGCAGGGCTTGGCGACCAGCTTGGTGGTGACAGCAACCTCATCGCCGGACTCAACGATACGCTGGGCGGCGGCAGCGGCTTGACCGCAGGGCTTGGCGACACCCTCGGTGGCGACAGTGGCGGCGGCCTGGTCTCTGGCGTCTCCGACACCCTGACCAGCACCCTCGGCGGTGGCGACAGCGACAGCGGCGGTGGCCTGGTCGGCGGCACCCTGGACGCCGTCGGTGGCGTGACCGAGAAGCTTACCGGTGACATGGGTAGCAGCCAGGACGGCAGCAGTAACGACTCCAGCAGCAATGACGGCCTGGTCAGCAACGTTCTGGGAGGACTGCTGGGCAGAAACTGATCTCGCCTGACCAGCCATGCCAGACGCAGGCCCGATACCCCCGCGGGTATCGGGCCTTTTCTTGAGGTCAAACCCAACACCAGTCCAGACGCTGTTCATAACAATATTCGAGCCCCCTTGAGGGGCCTCTACCAGGGATCGACAAGGAAGCCTATGCCAAGCACTACGCCGCAACCAACGCCCTACACCAAGCCGCCTACCCCGCCACGTTCGCGATACAGTCCCCTTCCACTAGTGATGGCCGCCGGCAGCCTGCTGGCCGTGTCCCCCCTCCAGGCCCAGCAGACGCTGGAGACCGTCGACGACATCATCGAAAATCGCCGGCTGGCGCCACAACAGCGCAGCGTGGAAACCGAGGTTGACCTGCCCAGCGACGCCAGCGCCGGCATCCCTGCCCGCGTCACCGTGCGTCACGTGCGCTTCATCGGCGACAGCGTGCTGGATCTGGCCGAACTGAGTCAGGGACTTCAGGCCATGATCGGGCAGAGTGTGAGCCGAGAGGCCATCGAGGCCGAAGTCCAGGCGATCACCGACGCCTACCAGGATGGCGGCTATCCGCTGTCCTTCGCCTACCTGCCAACCAACAACTTTCGTGACGGCAACGTGCGCATCGTACTGGTGGAGGGGCATATCGCCCGTACCGAGATCGTGGTGGACGATGACCCCGTGGCGGGCCGGGTGGAGAAACTGGTCCAGCCATTGCTGGAAGAACGCCCTCTGACGCGCAGCACCTTTGAGCGTGTCAGCGGGCTGATCGAGCGAATTCCCGGTGCCAGCCTGACCCTGAAGGCACCGGTGCCGCGCACACCCAGCGGTGCCACTACCCTGCGTGTCGAAGAACGTCGTATCGATCATTTTGACTATTCGGGCAACCTCAGCGGCGGCGATGAGCAGGACGCCGTCTTCATCAACCGGGTCTCGACCCAGAGCCTGACTACCTGGGGCGACAGCCTGGGCTTCTCCTGGCTGTGGCCCATCGACAACGACAACGAGCTCTACGCGTTGGACTATCGTACCGATATCGGCAACGACGGCCTGACCCTGACCGCCTCCGCCGACAGCTATGACGGTGACGACGAGGAGAATCTGATCTACCTGCTCGACGGACAGCGCTTCGATCTGCGCCAGGACCAGGATACCGACCGTAGACGCTATCGCCTGGGGCTGTCCTACCCCTTGCTGCTGTCACGCTCCTCGAGCCTGACCCTGGGCGGCGCCTTGCGTCACCACGACGAGACCAAGACCACATCACTCAGCTTCGAGGAACAGACCCTCAACCAACTGGTCGAGGAGTCCGAGTACTCGGCCGCCGATCTGGACCTGAACTATCGCACCCAGCGTGGACGGCAGTTCTGGCTTGCCTCGCTGGCCCTGCGCCAGGGCGTAGATCTGGGGGCCAACGAGCAGCAGCGCCGGCTCAACGGTACACCGCTTGCCGACAACGGAGATCTGCACTTCACCCGCTGGCAGCTGGACGCCCAGTACAGACGCCTGTATGGCGATCACTGGCGCCTTACTGCCAGCGCCAACGGTTTCTACTCCGATGATGCGCTGCCGGAACCCGAGCGCGGCAACTACGGTGGCCAACGCTTCGGGCGCGGCTATGACGCCGGCCAGGCGGAGGGCGACTACGGTTTCGCCGGGGCGCTGGAACTACGCTATCTGCAGCCTGTGAATAGTGCCTGGCTTTCCCGCGTCGAGCCCTACCTGGTGCTGGATGGTGCCCGCACCGAGTTTCAGGAGCGCGACGCGGATAGCCACCTGGCCTCGGCGGCGGCCGGCGTCAGTCTGGGCAAAGGACGTCTGTACGGCCTCACCCTGGAGTACGCCGAGCCCATCGGCGATCGTGACCTCGAGACCGATAGCCGCGAGGGTCGCATCAACGCCCGCCTGACATGGAACTTCGAAGGCTGATCTCTGGGCTATGGATGAACTCGCCAGGGGCCGCCACACCGGGCCCCTGGCCATATCACCTGACCCAAGGCCCTCATTTGCGGCAGGGCCGGCCGCTCGCTCAGTCGGCCTCCCGGCCTCCCGGCCGCCCTTTCAGCCGCCCTTTCAGCCGCCCTTTCAGCCGACCCCAGCGCCACTTCCTACTGCCCTGCACACGACAACCCTGCGCGTGTCTCGTCGTGCAGCGAGACCGCGTGCGGTGAAACATTGGGGTCGTCTCGTTTCTTGAGCCAGGCCAGCAAATTTACCTCTCATCTCGCCGCATCGTCGCCGTCCTTGCAGCGGATCAAGCATTGTGCCGACCCAAGTCCCGACAGACCGTCGAGGCCCGTAGACTCGAAGGCAGGCGGTCAGACAAGGGCCGTCAGTCCCTGATTACACCGACAACAAAAGAGCCTACACCATGACCTTCTGAAACAAGGAAACCGAGATGGAAACGCAAGCGACCTCCTCCAAACGGCGCTCCGGCCTGCGCATGCCCACGGTCTATACCCTGCTCTTTGTGATCACCGCGCTGGTGGCGGTGCTGACCTGGGTCATGCCCGCCGGCAAGTACGACTACCATGTGGAAGGCAGCGATCAGGTCATTGCTGCCAGCGACGTGCTCGACTATCAGGGTGACGGCCGCCTGTTGCCGATTCCCGGCACCTACCAGGTGCTGGAAAGCTCCCCCCAAGGGCCGCTAGATGTGCTGGTGGCACCGATCCAGGGATTCCACAAGGCCGTGGACGTTGCCCTGTTCGTGCTGGTCATCGGCGGCTTCCTGGCGGTGACGATGCGCTCGGGCGCCCTGGATGCCGGGATCGGCGCGGTGGTCGAGCGCTTTGGCGGGCGCGAGCAGTACCTGATTCCCGTACTGATGGTGCTGTTTGCCCTCGGCGGGTCCACCTACGGCATGGCCGAGGAAACGGTCGCCTTCTGGGCCATCATCCTGCCGGTGATCACCGCCGCCGGCTACGACCGCATGGTGGCCGCAGGCATCATCCTGCTCGGCTCCGGCACCGGTGTGCTGGCCTCCACCGTCAACCCCTTCGCCACCGGCATCGCCTCGGGCTTCGCCGGCCTGCCGATCGGCGCCGGTATCACGCTCAGGCTGGTGCAGTTCGTGATCCTGGTGTCACTGGCTATCTGGTTCGTGATGCGCTACGCCGCGCGGATCAAGCGCGACCCGCAGCGCTCGGTGCTGGCGGACCTGCAGCTGGCGGCCGCTCCTCAGGCCAAGGAGGCCGCCTCGACCCAGGCGTTCACCCTGCGCCACAAGCTGACCATGACGGTGTTTTTCATGACTTTCGGGATCATGGTCTACGGCGTCGTGCCCTGGGAAGACATGGGCATCACGGCTTTTCCGACTCTGTGGTGGTGGTTCGATGAACTCTCCACCCTGTTCCTGAGCGCTGCCATCCTGATCGCCCTGATCAATCGACAGTCCGAATCCGACTTCATCGAGACCTTCCTCGATGGTGCCAAGGACCTGATCGGCGTGGCCCTGGTGGTGGCCGTGGCACGCGGCATCTATGTGGTGATGGACAACGGCGTGATCATCGACACCATCCTCAATTGGGCCGAAGGCGCGGTAGCCGGCCTGTCCTCGGGCCTGTTCGTGGTGGTGGCCTACGTGGTCCACATCGTGCTGAGCTTCTTCATCCCATCGACTTCAGGGCTGGCCACGGTGTCCATGCCGCTGATGGCGCCACTGGCCGACTTCTCGGGCGTGGATCGCGAACTGGTGGTCACCGCCTTCCAGTCCGCCAGCGGCTGGATCAACATGTTCGCTCCCACCGCCGCCCATCTGGTCGCCGGACTGGCGCTTGCCAAGATACCCTACGAGCGCTTCGTCAAGTGGGCGCTGCCTTATATCCTGATGACCCTGGGAGTCACCACCGTGACATTGTTCGTGGGCGCCAGCCTCACCTGAGCACAGGTCGCGTCAGGGCAACCAACGCAAGTCGAGCATAAAAAAACGCCAGCGCTTTCCAAGCGCTGGCGTTTGCCCTTGCATGACGCCTCAAGGGCCGCATTCAGGCCTTCTTGACGTACATCGACTTGAGCTTCATGGCGCCGATGCCATCGATCTTGCAGTCGATGTCATGGTCACCATCGAGCAGGCGGATGTTCTTCACCTTGGTGCCGACCTTGACCACCGAAGAAGAGCCCTTGACCTTCAGATCCTTGATCACGGTGACGCTGTCGCCGTCGCTCAGCACATTGCCGTGGGCGTCCCGCACCTGGTCACCGCTCTCATCGGGCTCGGCGTTCAACGACCATTCGTGGCCGCACTCGGGACAGACCAGGGAATGGCCATCCTCGTAGCCGTATGGGGACTCACAGGCGGGACAGGGGGGCAGGTCGCTCATGACACTCTCGCAGGTGGGAAAAGCGAAGACGGTACTCCGCCCCCCGCCGGATTGCCAGTCGTCCAATGGAAGGAGAGCCTTGTCAGGCGCTGTCTTCCTATTGCTTCCTATTGCTCCCTATCTTCCTTTTCCGCCTTTTCGCCCTCGCCTTGGGCCTGGCGCTCATGGATACGCTTGATATCGGCCTTCAGGGCCCGCCGCTGGCGGCGTGTACTGAACTGCAGAGTGTCCCAGGTCTCGGGCACCAGGGTGCAGGAATCCTCGCTCTGGTGAAACACGAAACGCCGCTCGGCACCGATCGGCAGGTTCTCCGAACAGTAGGTGCCGATCACCCGTACACAGACGGCCTTGAATACCAGCCCATCCCGCGACTCGTCGATGTCGGCGATGGTGGTAATACGTTCCTTCAAGGCATTGAACGAACCGATATGAACGAAGCCACCGCTGTCCAGCGGACCCTGGTGGGTACAATGACTGGCGTTGTGGCCAGCTTCCTGCTGGTCTTCATCATCATCAAGATCCGCCTCGTGGTCACTGACATCCAGCGTCCAGTCTCCTTCCGAGGTCTCCAGCGTCATCATGATATGTTGCAAGTAGATGGGCTCGGCGCTCATGTTGCTGATCACGCACAGCGCATCCAGATTCTTTCGCTTGCCGCGATTGATGATCAGCCGGGGGCGACGCTGGCGGCGAAAGCCAAAGTACAGAAGCTGCGCGTAGATCAGCCAGATCATGAAGGAGCCGACGCTGGCCAGCGTCTGCAATACGTCCTTGTGGGCAGAAATCCATTCGTACATGGGCGTCATCCTTGAACGAGAAGCCCGTTAAAAACGGGCTTCAGTACGTCATGTTCTGATGGTGGCCGAAGCGCCTCAGGCGTCGCGCTGATAGCTCCCCACCAGCCGATTCATGCCGAGCAGGTGCGGCTCGACCTCGGACAGCAGTTCATTCATGCCGAGGCCCTCCGGCAGGTTCGTCTCGGTGTCCAGCGCCAGTACCCAGAAGTAGTAGCGGTGCACGCCATGCCCTTCCGGCGGCATCGGACCATTGAAACCGAGGTTGCCGGCGTCGTTGATTCCTCGGGTGCCTTCCTCGGTGGCCTCCTCCAGCGAGGAGAGGGACGCCGGCAGGTTGTAGAGCACCCAGTGAACAAAGCCGTAGCATCCCTTCTGGACCAGCGGCGCGTCGGGGTCGTGACAGATGACCGCCACCGACTTGGTACCCTCGGGCAGGCCATCCCAGGCCAGCGCCGGAGACAGGTCTTCTGCCTCCTGGGAGTGCCGTGCGGGGATGGCGCCATCATTGTCGAAGGCGGTGCTGGTCACTCTTAGCGAAGAAAGCGCAAAGGGCATGGTGATATCCTCCCTGGATCGAAATGGTTCACAATCTGCAAAGGGCGTCTGCGTGATGTTCATGCCACCGCTAGGAGATATTTCACCGCGGCAGCCATGTCCAGCCTTGACGAGTCGCCCCGGGCTGTCAAACCCGCATGTCTTTGACATGATGATGATCCCCCATGGCTTCAAGGGGGGCAGCCGGAAGATCGACGCACCGAACCGTCGCTCGCCACTCTAGCCACCATCCTCGCACCAGCCTTGCCGGAGCCCTGCATGAAACGTCTGCTGATCGTCGCCCATGCACCCTCGCCCAACACCCTGGCACTAAGGGAAGCGGCCGAGCGTGGCGCCCGCCACCCGGACATCGACGGCGTGGACGTCCAGGTACTGGCGCCGCTCGATGCTGGCCCCGAGGATGTCAGGAAAGCCGACGCCATCCTGCTTGGCACCACCGAGAACCTCGGCTACATGAGCGGTGCCCTCAAGGACTTCTTCGATCGTAGCTACTACCCCGTGCTGGAACACACCCAAGGGTTGCCCTGCGTACTGTACATCCGCGCGGGTCACGACGGCACCGGCACGCAGCGGGCGGTGGAAGGCATCGTCACCGGTCTGCGCTGGAAATGGGTCCAGACGCCACTGGTGCTGCGGGGTGAATGGCAGGATGACTTCACCGACCAGGTGGAGGAGCTCGCCATGACCCTGGCGGCGGGACTTGATGCGGGGATCGTGTAATCCGCGGGCGGGAAGCATGAAGCTTCCATCTCCAGAAGCAGCGCTAGTTCAGGTAGCGTGTATCACCACCCAGAGCCGAGAAGCCCCGCTACCGAGCCGCCGTCTGGTCAGCGCCTTGGCGCTATGCTCTGCCGGAGGAGACGTTCGAATAGGCCTGACGTCGCGATCGACTCGCCGCCCCCTTGCTTGCCGCAGCGAACGGAAATGTCGCCAAGACCTCACAACTATGCACCATCACATCGCCAATGGCGTATTAGATAGGTCGCATAAAGCCTCGACATTGCCAGGCCACGATCCCTGTGGAGACACTCTCACCAACGTACAGATGGGCCTTTGGCAAGATGCCTGATGTCGCCCGGACTGTGCGTCACTCACTCGATACTCGTCCGTTCAAGGGATGCCGTAAATCACGGCGAGGTCGGGGTCTACAGGGAAGTACAACGGCTCCGACCAACGGAGCCACAGGAGATGCGCATGGATGCACAGCAGACGCTGGAGGACCTACCGATCGAATTCGAAGGTCCCTCCTACACCGGTGATACTGTCTTTGGCTATCTGGTCATTGCGGTGTCGCTGATTGTCTTGATCATCGCTGTTCTCATCATCATGTTCGGCCCCGAGTACGTCAGCGTATCGATCGCCCACGGCCCCACCTTCACCCAGTTCTGGCAGCTCTACCCGGGCCCCATCGCTACCGTCGCGGGGATCGTGACGCAGCTTGGCTGGATGTTGGTCAAAAAGCAGGATGAGGTATTGTCAGAGGAGGTCTGGGATCGTGTACGCCGGCTCCTCCCGGCCTCCGCCGAGATGCCTGAGGGCCATCGGTTCGTGTTGACTCACCTCGCCGGACATCGCTACAGGGTGGAATTCGAGGAAGTGGTCGAACCATCGGACCAGCAGAACCCGCCGGACAACGTCGATCAGATCGTGCCACTGGGACGAGGAGGCGCCATGGTGCGCATCTGCCACGATCAGATGATGGCCACGGCAGCATCCAGCGGTTGAATGACTTGCGCGTGTACACTGCACTCTCGCAACAACGCCGGCACTGTCAGACAGTGCCGGCGTTTTCCGCTCTGCTCCGCCCGAAGGCGGCAAGAGTTCAGTCGAGGCGTTCGAACACGGTCGCCACGCCCTGCCCCATGCCGATACACATGGTGGCAAGACCCAGGCGGGTGTCCTGGCGCCGCATCACGTTCAGCAGGCTGTTGCTGATACGGGTGCCGGAGCAGCCCAGCGGGTGACCCAGGGCGATGGCGCCGCCGTGCAGGTTGACCTTCTCGTCCATCACGTCGAGCAGCCCCAGGTCCTTGAGTACCGGCAGCGCCTGGGCGGCAAAGGCTTCGTTGAGCTCCACCGTGTCGATGTCATCGATGCTCAGTCCCGCCGCCTTGAGCGCCTTCTGGGACGCCGGTACCGGGCCATAGCCCATGATCGAGGCGTCGCAGCCGGACACTCCGGTGGACAGCACCCGGGCAATCGGCGAAAGACCAAGGGCCTGGGCGCGTTCGTAGCTCATCACCAGCATGCCACTGGCGCCCACCGACAGTGCCGAGGAGGTGCCGGCGGTGACGGTGCCGCCACGCGGATCGAACACCGGCTTGAGGCCCGCCATGCTGTCCAGGCTGGCCTCGGGACGAATCACCTCGTCACGCTTGACCAGAATCCGGCGACCGTCGGCGTCATGGCCTTCCACACCGATGATCTCGCGGTCAAAGGCGCCGCTCTGCTGGGCCTCGTAGGCACGCTGATGGGAGCGTACGCCGAAGCTGTCCTGCTGCTCGCGGGAAATGCTGTGCAGCTTGCCCAGCAATTCGGCGGTCATGCCCATCATCATCGCTGCCTTGGCGGCGTGCTTGCTGGCGCTGGGGTTGACGTCGATGCCGTGGGTCAGCGGGATGTGCTCCATATGCTCGACGCCACCGACCAGGTAGACGTCACCCATGCCGGCCTTGATGTTGGCGGTGGCGATGTGCAGTGCGCTCATCGACGAGCCGCACAGGCGGTTGACCGTCTGGGCCGGCACGCTGCGCGGCATGGCGGTCATGATCTGGGCGTTGCGTGCGACGTTGAAGCCCTGCTCCAGGGTCTGGTTGACGCAGCCCCAGATGACGTCATCCACTTCGCCGGGATCAACGGCGGCGTTGCGCTCGAGCAACGCATTCATCACCGCCGCCGACAGGTTCTCGGCACGCACGTGGCGGAAGCCACCGTTCTTGGCCTTGGCCATGGCGGTACGGGCACCATCGACCACCACCACATCTCTCGGGTTCAAGCTCATCTGTCTTCTCCTGTCTGGTGGGGTCACTTGGCGTCGGCGTAGAAGGTCTTGCCACTGTTGGCCATCTCACGCAGGCCATCGGTGGGCGCATAAAGCGGCCCGAGCTCCTCGGCCAGGCTGTCGGCCAGGGCGACGAATTCGGCCACGCCCATGGCATCGATATAGCGCAGCGCACCACCTCGGAAGGGAGGGAAGCCAATGCCGTAGATCAGCGCCATGTCGGCCTCGGCCGGGGTGCCGACGATGTCATCTTCGAGACAGCGCACGGTCTCCATGCACAGCGGCACCATCATCCGCGCGATGATATCCTCGTCGGAGAATTCGCGGTTCTCGCTGACCACCTGCTTGACCAGCTCGATGGCGGCCTCGTCGCTGACCTTTCTGGGCTTGCCCTTGCGATCCTCTTCGTAGGCGTAGAAGCCCTTGGCGTTCTTCTGCCCCAGGCGATCGTTGTCGAACATCACCTGAATGGCGGTCTTGGCGTCACGCGCCATGCGGTCGGGGAAGCCTTCGGCCATCACCTCGTTGGCGTGCACCGCGGTATCCATGCCGACCACGTCGAGCAGATAGGCCGGGCCCATCGGCCAGCCGAACTTCTCCATCACCTTGTCGACGCGCTGGTAGTCGGCACCCTTCTCGACCAGCAGGCTGAAACCGCCGAAATAGGGGAACAGCACGCGATTGACCAGGAAGCCCGGGCAGTCGTTGACCACGATCGGCGTCTTGCCCATGGCCTTGGCGTAGGCCACGGTGGCGGCCACGGCTGCGTCGCTGGTCTTCTCGCCACGGATGACCTCGACCAGCGGCATGCGGTGCACCGGGTTGAAGAAGTGCATGCCGCAGAAGTTCTCGGGACGCTTCAGGTTCTCGGCCAGCCGGGTGATCGAGATGGTCGAGGTGTTGGACGCCAGGATGGTGTTATCGCCTACCTGCTGCTCGACCTCGCTGAGCACCGCACCCTTGACCTTGGGGTTCTCGACCACCGCTTCGACCACCAGGTCGACATTGTCGAAATCACCGTAGGACAGCGTCGGACGAATGTTGGCGAGCTTCTCGGCCACCCCTTCGACGGACAGCTTGCCGCGGGAGGCCTGCTTGCCGAACAGCTTGCGCGCCTCCTTGAGGCCCAGCTCGATGGCGTCTTCCTTGATGTCCTTCATCAGGATCGGGGTGCCCTTGGAGGCGCTCTGGTAGGCGATTCCGCCGCCCATGATGCCGGCACCGAGCACCGCCGCCTGGCGCACCGGTTGCGCCTTGCTGGCGTACTTGCCGCCCTTCTTCTTGACCACCTGGTCGTTGAGGAACAGCCCGACCAGGTTGTAGCAGACGTCGGTCTTGGCCATCTTGCAGAAGGCCTTGGCCTCGATCGCCTGTGCCCGCGCACGACCTTCACCGGCGCCCTTCTGGATCACCTTGATCGCTTCCACCGGCGCCGGATAGTGCGGCCCGGCCTTGCCGGCGACATATCCCTTGGAGGTCTCGAACACCATCATCTGCTCGACCGGATTGAGGTTCAGCGCGCTGTTCTTTTCCTCGCGCCGGGCCTTGAAATCGAGTTCGCCGGCGTTGGCTCGCGCCAGCATGTCGAGCGCCGCTGCCTCGAGGTCATCGGCGGGCACCACCGCATCCACGGCGCCGACCTTGAGGCAGGCGTCGGCACGGTTCTCGGTGCCGCCGGCGATCCACTCGATGGCGTTGTCGGCGCCGATCACCCTGGGCAGACGCACGCAGCCGCCCCAGCCGGGGACAATACCGAGCTTGGTCTCGGGCAGGCCGATCTTGGCGTCAGGCGTCATCACGCGGAAGTCGGTGGACAGCACCACCTCACAGCCGCCACCGAGGGCCAGGCCGTTGATCGCGCTGACCGTCGGGAAGGGCAGGTCCTCGAGGCCATTGAAGATGCCGTGGACCTGCTCGAGCATGCCCTGGATCTCCGCCTCGTCCTTGCCGAACATGGCGTGAAACTCGGTGATGTCGGCACCGACGATGAAGGCGTCCTTGGCGCTTTTCAGCATCAGGCCCTTGACGCCGCTCTCGCCGCGTACCGCGTCCAGCGCTTCGCCCAGCTCCTTGATCACCGCGCCAGAGAGCTTGTTGACCGATTCATCCTTCAAGTCGAAGGTCAGAGTGGCGATATCTTCGCCATTGCGAGCCACCGAAATGGCATTGCCTTGATAGATCATCCACGCATCTCCACTGAAGTCATGCCGTGTCATCCGGAAAGGGCCCGACAATCGATGGGCCAGGCGACATTCATACGCCCGTTTGATTTCGCCAGCTTGGTGCAAAGATTCACTTCCGTCAACCCCTACCAATACCTTAGAGGGCTTGCGAGGCGTTGAAGCATGCAGCGGCGCTTCACCAGCGTTTAAGCATACTGATAGCATGCCCCTCCCAGCCGCCGCGGACCACGCCATGCCCTCCTCGCCCCCTCAGCGCACCACCCTCAACGCGACGCAGCGATTCATCGAGACCTGGGTAGCGCGTCTGCGGCCCTGGCACTGGCTGTGGCCACCGCTGGCCTTTGCTGCCGGCGTCGCCAGCTTCTTTCTGGTCGAGCGCCAGCAGTGGCTCGGCGTGCTGCTGGCCGGGGGCATGCTGCTGGCCTGGACCCTGCTGCTGTCGGAGAGCCTGATCGGACGCCTGATGGTGCGGCGCGGCTATCCTGCCCTACCCCGTGGCGTCACCACCTTCATCGCCCAGATGATCCACCAGGAGACGCTGTTCTTCGCCTTGCCCTTTCTGGTCGCCACCACGGTGTGGAGCAGCGGTCAGGCGCTGTTCACCCTGTTCATGCTTGGCATGGCGGTGCTGTCCATCGTTGATCCGCTCTACTACCGACTGGCCGAACGCAAGCGCTGGCTCTACTTCGTGTTCCACGCCCAGTGCGTGTTCCTGGTGGTGCTGGTGACCCTGCCGCTGGTACTGCACCTGAGTACCGGTCAGAGCATGCTGGCGGCCGCCGTGGCCATGGTGGTATTCAGCCTGCCGAGTCTGTTGCATCTGCTGCGCCCCATGAGTCCCGCCCGCTGGCTGGCGATGTTCGCGCTGCTGCCGTTATTGGCCGGGGTCGCCTGGCTGGGCCGGGTGTGGGTGCCGCCGGCGACCCTGTGGCTGTCCGGCAGCGCCCTGTCGCCGGCCTTCGACGAGGCCGCACGCACGCCGCAGGGCTCCATGGCGCTGACACCGGAGGCGCTGTCGTCCCGAGGGCTCTATGCCTACACCGCAATCCATGCGCCACGCGGCTTGAAGGAAGAGGTGGTACACGAGTGGCGCCACGAGGGAGAACTCGTCGACCGCATCGCGCTGAATATCTACGGCGGACGCGCCGAGGGCTATCGCGCCTGGACCCGCAAGCAGAACTTTCCCGAGGCCAGCAGCGGCAGCTGGCGCATCGATGTGATGACCGCCGGCGGCCAACGTATCGGCGTATTGCGCTTCGAGGTTGCCGAAGACCCTGGGGCGGCGACCACCGCCGACGCCAGCATCGATACCCAGGCGGGCATTCCCGGCCTCAGGCTACGCTGGTTGACCGCCCGCCCCGAAGGACAGCAGGAGACACCGGACATGGCATCCGACAAGGCACGCCAGCAAGAGCCGCCGAATCACGAGGAGCCAGCCCCTGCTGAAGAGGATGCGGAGGGTGAGCCGAAAGATGCCACGGGACAAAGCGGCGAGACGAGGGAGAGCGATTCGGCAGGCGATCAGCCGGCCGAACAGAAAGGTGATCGCGAGGGCAAGGAGGAGCAAGCGCTGCAAGCAGACGATGAAGGGGAACACGACAACGGTGAGACAGGGCGTGAGTCGTAAGTCGCGAACGAGCGACAGCCAGGGAGCGGCTGTACCCCCGAAGAGTGAAGAATAGGCGCAGTTTCGAAGCAAAGGAGGGAGTTGGCTTGCATTACCGCCGCTGCGTTCGGACAATCAAATCATTTGCAGCCTTGCGATCTTGATCACTATGAACGAGAACATCGGATTTCAACTGTCTCGGGCACCACGCATCTGGCGTGCGGTGCTCGATCAGCGCCTCGCACCGTTGGGACTGACCCAGACGCGGTGGGTGACGCTCTATCACCTGTGGCGCATGCCGGACGGGCAGCCCCAGTGCGACCTGGCGCGGGCCATCGGCGTCGAGGCGCCGTCGCTGGTCAGGACGCTGGATCAGCTTTGCGAGCAGGGCCTGGTCGAGCGCTGTCCCTGTGACCAGGATCGCCGCACCAAACGCGTGCACCTGACCAAGCAGGCGACGCCTCTGCTCGAGAAGATCGATGCCATCGTGCAACAGGCCAGGGAAGAGATGCTCAAGGGGCTGGACGAGCAGGAACAGGAAAGACTCAGCGACATGCTCAGCCGCATCGAGGCCAACGGTCAGGCCTTGCTGACGCCGGATGATTGCCAGCGCTGACACCTGAGCTCGACGAGCCCAGCAAGAGCCTCGCCGAGATCGCCTTCAAAGCCCGCCCTGACACCTGGGCCGGATACCCAGCCTGACGCAGCCCTGTTCGATCCTGGGTGGTCGATCGCCATCGTCCATTGTCGAGCCGCCAATATCAGGGCGGCGAGTTGGGGAGATTGGCGGCGGGACGATCCGGACGTCCCTGCAGGGCGTCGCGTAGCGCCGTCGCAGGCGCCGCCAGGCTGCCGAAGGCGTCGGCCTCCAGCGACTCTTCCCACCACAGCGTCAAGGCCTTGTCGCTGGATTCGACCACGCAGGCGTCCTCGGGCAACTGGGTAAGCAGTCGCGACAGTCGCGCATTGATCACCGATGGCAACGGCTCCAGCGGCTGAATCCGCCAGCGCCAACCATTGTCGTAGTCGAACGACTTGAGCGCCTCGCTGGCACGTTCTGTGCGTACCAGCACAAAACGTGGGCCAGGCCGCTGGCTCGGATAGACCCAGCGATAGGCCGCCATCTTGTCGGTCTCGCCGTGCAGCGGTGGCGTCTCCAGCTTGACGCTGGCCCCCGCCTCGATCGCCACCTGGCGCAGCGACCCCTGACGACGCTCTCGGGCGGTGGGGCGCAGCCACATGGCCGGGGCGAAGACCATTCCTACCACCCCCAGGATCAGCAGCCACAACATACGGTTTCCTCAGAAAAATCGTTGATCATCAGCATTGTTTTGACGGGACTGGCGGCCTAGAGTGGAAGCACAGACCTTTTCTCAACCGACCGCCGCTGGAGGCGTAGTCCCGTGAGCAATGAATATCGTCATGTGCTGGTGGCCGTGGACCTCACCAAGGACTCCCACAAGATCCTCGAACGCGCCCTGCAGATCGCCGATCGCAACCACGCGAAGCTGTCGATCATGCATACGCTGGAGCCCCTCGGCTTTGCCTACGGGGGCGACATCCCCATGGACCTGACCAGCATCCAGGACCAGTTGGACGACCATGCCAAGCAGCGCCTGGCCGAGATCGCCGATGCCCACGTGGCGCGAGACGACCAGCACGTGGTCGTCGGCATGCCCGATACCGAGATCCATCGCTTCGCCGATGAGCACGACGTCGACCTGATTGTGGTCGGCTCCCACGGCCGTCATGGCTTCGCCCTGCTGCTCGGCTCCACCTCCACCGGCGTGCTCCATGGTGCTCAGTGCGACGTACTGGCCGTGCGCGTCGGCAAGGAAAGCGAAGAGTAACCCCAGCGGTTGACCGGATCGCACCTCGCGGCAACCGCATCGCGCCCACTGCCCCGTTCATTCCCGGGAGCTTGCCCTCGCCCGTCCACCCAAGCGGTGGACGGGCGAGGCTCCTTTCGCAAGGCGCCTATCGAGCGACTCCTCGGTACCACGCAAAGGGGCCAGAGCGCGTCCGTGTCTACTCGCCGGCGGCCATGGCCTCGAGTTCCATCCAGCGCTCCATGACCGCGTCGAGGCGTTCCTGAGTCTCCTGCAGCAACGCCAGACGCTCGGTGACCACACCGGATGGCTGCTGGTAGAAGTCGGGCTTGCCCGCCTCCGCCTCGAGCTCGGCCACCTCAGACTCCAGCCGTTCGATCTCCGCCGGAAGGCCATCGAGCTCCCGCTGCAGCTTGTAGGATAGCTTGACCGGCTTGGCCTTGGCTGGCGCTGCGGCCGTGTCCGCCGTATCCGTCTTGCTGGATGCCGGCGCCGGTGCCGCGTCATCCGCGGTCGGCTCCACCCGCTGGCGCGCCGCACCCTCCCAGGGCGCCGGCGGCAACTTGCCGCCCTGGCGGACCCAGTCGCTGTAGCCACCGACGTACTCGCGTACCTGCCCCCTGCCTTCGAAGGCCAGCACGCTTGTCACCACGTTGTCCATGAAGGCGCGGTCGTGTGATACCAGCAACAGGGTGCCGTCGAAGTTGAGCAACAATTCCTCGAGCAGCTCCAGGGTCTCGACGTCCAGGTCGTTGGTCGGCTCATCGAGCACCAGCACGTTGGCCGGCTGGGTGAACAGCTTGGCCAGCAGCAGGCGGTTGGACTCGCCCCCGGACAGTGCCTTGACCGGCTGACGCGCACGCTCCGGCGAGAACAGAAAGTCCTGCAGGTAGCTCATCACGTGGCGGTCCTTGCCACCCACCGTGACCCGATCACTGCCCTGGGCCACGTTGTCGTAGACGGTGCGCTCAGGCTCAAGCCCGGCGCGGAGCTGGTCGAAGTAGGCGACCTGAAGCTTGGTCCCCAGCCGCACCGTGCCTTCGCTCGGCTCGAGTTCGCCCAGCAGGATCTTCAACAGGGTGGTCTTGCCGGCGCCATTGCGCCCGATCAGACCGATACGATCCCCACGCTGAATCTCGATATTCAGGTCACGGATGACCGTCGCATCCTCGAAGTGCTGGGTGACGTGAGACAGCTCCACCACCCGCTTGCCGCTGCGTTCGCCGGTATCCACCGTCAGCGAAGCATTGCCCTGACGCTCGCGCCGCTGGCTACGTTCGCGGCGCAACTGCTCGAGCGCCCTCACCCGTCCTTCGTTGCGCGTACGTCGGGCCTTGATCCCCTGACGAATCCAGGCTTCTTCCTGGGCCAGTTTCTTGTCGAACTCGGCGTTCTCCCGGGCCTCGACCTCAAGCTCGTGCTGCTTCTGGGCCTGGTAGGTGGCGTAGTCACCGGGATAGCGCCCGAGCTTGCCACGATCCAGCTCGAGGATCCCGGTGGCCAGACGCGACAGAAAGGCGCGGTCGTGGGTGATGAACAGCACCGCGCCGGCAAAGGCGGCAAGCTGTTCCTCGAGCCAGGCGATGGTGTCCAGGTCCAGGTGGTTGGTCGGCTCATCGAGCAGCAGCAGATCAGGTTCGGCGACCAGCGCCCGAGCCAGCGCCACTCGCCGGCGCCAGCCGCCCGACAGCGAGGACATCTCGGCGTCTTCGGGCAGCCCCAGGCGGGTCAGCACCACATCGATCCGCTGGTGGAACGACCAGCCGTCGATGGCCTCCAGCCGCGTCTGCAGCGTGGCCATGCGGTTCATGTCCGGATCCTCGGACTGCACCAGATGGTGATACTCGGACAGCAGATCGCCGGCCTCGGGCAGGCCCTGGGCCACCACATCAAAGATGGTCTCGCCGCTGGCCTCGGGCAGGTCCTGCTCGAGCACCCCGATCTTGAGGCCTGGGGCGCGCCAGATGGTGCCGCTGTCGGCCTGATTCTCGCCCGCCACCAGTCTCAGCAGCGTGGACTTGCCGGTGCCATTGCGGCCCACCAGCGCCAGCCGCTCTCCCCGCTCGAGCACCAGGTCGGCACCGTCGAGCAACACATGGTGGCCATAGGCCAGTTGCAACTGCTCCAATCGTAGCAGGGTCACGCTTCACCTCTTCGCTTGATCATCGCGACAGTGTACCTCATGCCCCCCTCCTGCTGGCATGACCGATCCCACCTGAGAGTCAAAATCAGAGACCACGCGATCAGCGACATGGCCACCTCGAGCACCGCACCACGTGGTTGTGCCGCCGACACACAGGTACAATGCGCCTCCATCGATATAGCCGCCCCAAGGAGACCGCGTTGTCCGTCCCAGACAAGCCAGCCCCAGACGAGACGCTGCCGAACCCGCTGCCGGAGCCGCTGCGCTTTCACTCGCCTGCCCCTCTGGTCGACATCGGCGCCAACCTGACCCACGAGAGCTTTACCCACGATATCGATGCCACCCTCGCCCGTGCCCGCGCGGCCGGCGTCGAGACGCTGATTCTCACCGGTACCGATCGTGAGCATGCCGAACAGGCGGTGGCCCTGTGCCAGGCCCACGAAGGCCTTTACGCCACCGCCGGCATTCACCCGCACCAGGCCAGCGAATGGGGTCCGGAGCTCGAAGCCGCCATGGCCGAGCTACACCAAAAGCCCCAAGTGGTCGCGGTGGGAGAATGTGGCCTCGACTTCAATCGCAACTTCTCGACCCCGGCCGAACAGGAACGCGCCTTCGAGGCGCAACTCGCCCTGGCTGCCGAGTCGGGGCTGCCATTGTTCCTGCACGAGCGCGACGCCGGTGCCCGAATGCGTGACATCCTCGGCGCCTGGCGAGATGATATTTCACGGGCGGTGATACATTGCTTCACCGCGGATCGCGAGACGCTCCACGGCTACCTGGATCTTGACCTGCACATTGGCCTGACCGGCTGGATCTGCGACGAGCGCAGGGGCCATCATTTACGTGATCTGGTAGGCGACATCGCCGCCAATCGACTGATGGTGGAGACCGACTGTCCCTACCTGTTGCCGCGTAATCTGCCGGCCAAGCTCAAGGGCCGCCGCCACGAGCCGGCGCTGCTGCCCTGGATCGTGCGAGAGATCGCCCACTGGCGCGGCGAAAGCGAAGCTGAGCTTGCCGCCAGCAGCACCGCGACGGCCCGCGCCTTCTTCGATATCAAGGAGTCCTGACATGGGCGACATGCCTGCCTTTATCGCCGTGGAGACCGGCGGCGACGGCGATCTGCCCCTGGCCATCGCCTGGAGCCTCGACGATGGCCGCATCAAGCACACCCTGATCCAGCCCGACGAGGACTGGCTCGATGCCGAGACGGTGTCCCTCGGCGACTACAGCCGCGAGGAACTGGCCAGCATCGGCGTGAGTCCGCTGGACGTGATCCGTGAACTGGAGACCGATCACTTCAATGCCACCCTGCTGACCGCCGGCGTATTCGACGACGAGGCGGCCATCTCACGGCTGTTCGACACCTACGGTCTCGACCCCTTCGTCGAGCTGGCCCCGGCAGAATCCCTCTATCCCGACCTGGATCCTGGCGAGTGGGCGCGCGCCCGCAACGAGCTGTTTGCCGAACTGGGCCTCGAGCCCATGCGTCCGGAGCAGGAGGTAGAGGTAATGTTGCATCTGCACAAGCGACTCAGCGACAGCGACTGAGACCGCAAACGAAATGCGACCGCTGACGGTGCGACTCGGGCCGTCAGTCCTACCAGCAGTCCTCCCGTCAGCCCTCCCATAGCTCCATCCCCTGTTACCAGGGCTTCAGGCGTTCTCGCGAACTATCGCTTGGTCACGAAGCAGTACCGCCCCTCCCGGCGCGAAGCAAAGCAGCGGCTGGCGTCACCCCCGCGTGGTGGTCGCGGTATACCTTGGTCGACTGGTCTCCTCCCTCCTCTCGGGCCAGGCTTGTTCTTCCCAACAAATCGAACTTAAGTACGCCATCCGAACAATAAGCTTCGAGAGAGTGACCCCATGCCCATTACTACGACCATTGCCACGTCTTTTGCCCAGCCCCGTCGTCTTGCCAGCCCCCGACCTGCCCCCCGCGCCATCGCCACCTTCCTTGCCCTGGCCAGCGCAGCCCTTTTCAGCGCAACCCTGTCCACCTCCGCCCAGGCCGACACCAGTATCGTGATGCTGGGCACCGGCACCCCGGTACCCGACGGGGAGCGGGCCGGTTCCGGGGTCGCGGTCATCCATGATGGCGAGGCCTATCTCTTCGATGTTGGCCCCGGCGTCGTCGAGCGCGCCAGCCAGGCCCAGGAGCGAATGGGCATCGAAGCGCTCGCCCCGGTGAACATCGAGCGGCTGTTTCTGACCCACCTCCACAGCGACCATGTACTGGATTACCCGGAACTGCTCGGCACCTACTGGTGGCGCCGCGAGCAGCCCATCTCGGTGGTCGGCCCGGTGGGTTCCGAGGCCATGAGCCAAGGGGTCTACACCATGCTGGCCGAGGACACCAATACGCGCCTGGCCGACAAGAGTCCTGTCACCAATCCTGCGGCGGCCAGGGCCCTGGTGACCGAAATCGAGAAGGAGGGGCTGGTCCACGAGTCACCCGGCATCAGCATCCACGCCTTCGGGGTAACTCATGGAGACTGGGAGCAGGCCTACGGCTACAAGGTCGTCACCGATGACCTGACCCTGGTGATCTCGGGTGACACGTCGCTTTCCGAGGAAGTGCGTCGCCAGGCGAGCGGCGCAGACGTACTGATCCACGAGGTGATCAGCCGTCAGGGGTGGGAACAACTGTCACCGCAGTGGCAGGCCTACCATCAATACGCCCACACGCTGAGCGATGAACTGGCAGAGTTGGCCCGGGAAGCGCGTCCCGGGACCCTGGTGCTGACCCATGTTCTGCACTACTCGGCCCCGCGGGAGAGCGTGCTTGACGAGGTTCGCGCCGACTATGATGGCAGGGTGCTGCTACCCGATGATCTTGACGTCATCGAGTGACCGACACCATCAGGCGATGGCAGGCTCGAGCTGCTCTCGTCCGAGCTCGATCGCCTCGCTCAACGCCAGCCCTTGCCGATAGAAGCCGCGCAGCGCCGCTTCGAAGGCTGCCGCACGGCGCGGCAGTCCTTCGTCACGGTAACGGCGGGCACGCTCGGCCACCCGTCGGGCGAAGCCTTCACGATCGACCTCCACCTCGCCGAGGTTGTCGACGCTGACGTGAAAGGTCAGCCCGGCCGCCTCGCTGAAGATGCGCTCCAGCGCCTGGGGCGCCACCTCGACCTTCTCGAAGGCCTGCTGCTGCATCTCGCTGCGACCGTCAGGCTCGTACCAGTAGCCGTAGTCTTCCAGCAGTCGCCGGCGCGGCCCGGCGATACACCAGTGACTGACCTCGTGCAGAACGCTGGCAAAAAAGCCCCGTGCGAAGATCACCCGATGCCAGGGCACCTGTTCGTCGGCGGGCAGATACAGTGGCTCATCACCGCCACGCACCAGACGGGTATCGCAGGGGCCCAGAAACAGCCCATCGAACAGTTCGATCACGTCTTCCAGGCGGTGCTCCACAAGGGCTCCTTCACGTCGAGCGTTTGTCTAAAGCGGCGGCGGGTTGTTGACCAACGCCACTACCGAGCGATGTTGGCGAGGGCACTTGCCAAGGGCGCCTGCCGACAACGATTGCCGAACCCGCCTGGCGAGAACAGTGGCCGATGCCGATTGGCGCGAGCCGGCAAGGATACCAAGGCTTGGCGCACAGCCAAACTCTCGAAGCGTTCGATTCTGGCGACATCGCTGGTTTGATTGACCAGACACCGATGACAGCGCTCCGCCTTGGCGCACTGGCAACTGGCCGCGCGGCGCCAAGATGGTGCATCGCTGGTACACTCTCACGGTACCCCGTGTCCCGAGTCGGCGCTTGCCCGGCGATCACCTCTTGGCCGTCTGTCCCGACAGCGGCCCGCTGACTCAAGGCACCAGGGCAAGAAGCCCGTATTCTCTGCATGGAGCCCACCAACGTGCGTCCTTTCCCCACCGGCCTCGGCGCCACCAGCCGCCGCGAGAGCTGGCCCTTGATCCGTCTGGCATTGCCCATCTGTGGCGCCCAGCTGGCCCAGGCCGGCATGAGCGTCGTCGATATCATGATGACTGGCCGCCAGAGCGCCACCGATCTTGCCGCGGTCTCCGTCGGTGCCAGCCTGTGGATGCCCTTGATGCTGTTCATGACCGGCACCCTGATGGGACTGACCCCGATCGTCGCCCAACTGCTGGGAGGCGGGCGCCAGGCGGGCATTCGTCCCAACGTGCACCAGGCGCTGTGGGTGGGCCTGGTGCTGGGGCTGATCTCGGCGCTGCTGCTGCGCCTGGCGGTGGCGCCGGTATTCGCCTGGATGGAGGTCCCCTCCGAGGTAGCCGAACGCGCTCGTGACTATGTTGGCGCAGTGGCTTTCGGAATGCCCGGCGTCGCTATCTTTCTGGCGCTGCGAGCGTTCTCCGACGGGGTCAATCATACCCGACCGGCGCTGTGGATCAGCCTGATCGGGCTGGCCGTGAATATTCCCAGCAACTATGTGCTGATCTACGGTGGTGACGGTTTCACTCGCCTGCTGGGCGACGCCACCCCCGGCTGGTTGGCCGACCTGCCGGCACTGGGCGCCTATGGTTGCGGCATCGCCACCGCCATCGCCATGTGGGTGATGACCCTGGCGATGATCCGCTACACCCAGAAGAGCCGCGCCTACGGCAGTATCGAACTGTGGCACTCGCCCACCCGTCCGAATCCCCGGATGATCGCCGAACTGCTCTACGTAGGCGTTCCCATCGGTGTGGCGATCTTTGTCGAGGTCACCCTGTTCACCCTGATCGCGCTGTTTATCGCAAGCCTCGGCGAGATCGTGGTGGCCGCTCACCAGGTGGCGCTCAACTACACCTCGGTACTGTTCATGCTGCCGCTGTCACTGGGTATGGCCTTGACGGTGCGGGTCGGCAACACCCTCGGCGGTGGCGACCCTCGGCTGGCGCGACTGGTGGCCTGGAACGGCATCCTGATCGCGCTACTGGTGGCGCTGTTCAACAGCCTGCTGCTGTGGCTGACGGCGGAGACCATCGTCGGACTCTACACCCATAACGTCGAGGTCCAGGCACTGACCCTGTCGTTGGTGGGACTGGCGATGCTCTATCAGGTATCGGATTCCCTGCAGGTGGCCCTCGCCGGCGCCCTGCGCGGCTACAAGGATACCCGGGTGATCATGTTCATCACCCTGCTGGCGTACTGGCTGGTCGGCCTCGGCGGCGGCCACCTGTTGGGACGCTACGGGGTTGGCGACTGGATCGAACCGATGGGGGTACACGGCTACTGGATCGGGCTGATCGCGGGGCTGACCGTCGCCGCGCTGCTGCTCGGTGAGCGCTTCCGGCGCAAGGCCAGAAGCGTTGCCAGGCGCGCGGAGGACGGCTGAGCATGAACGGCTTTCGTCCTGGCCGGTGGCGGCTGCTGCTGCTCACCTCCTGCCTGTCGCTGCTGGTGGGCTGTGGCGACTCGGCGCTGGAACGTGATCTGCTGGCCTATCAAGAGCGGCTAGCCGAGGCACTCGATCAGCCACCACCGGAGCCCGCGCCGGTGGCCAACATCGGCGACTTCCCCGAACGCCGTCAGTTGACGATCGAGATCCCGCCGATCAGGGAAGGCATGCTCGACGTCTTCGCCCTGCGCGGCTGCCATATCGCCAACCTGGTCGCCGAGCGCAACAACCAGCTTGGCAAGACCGCCGCCCCCAGCCAGCGCTGGCTCTACGAGCTGCGTCTGTGGCGCCGCCTCAGTGCCTGCTGGAACGCCGACGCCGCCGACGCCCTGGCCGAGGGTGACCGCCAGCGCCTGGCTCGCCTGACTGACGTCAAGACACGCCAACTGCCGCTGGCCAGCTACAACGCCCTGGTCTCCTCCGAGGAGTGGACCGGCAGCTTCTCGCGGGCAAGCTCTCCCCTGCCTCTCGACGAACTCTCGGCGGTCGACGAGCAGCTTGCGGCGCTTGGCTATCTGAACGAAGCGGTCATCCACCAGTTCGACCGCCAGTGGACGCCAGAGTCCGGGCCACTGGAACAGGCGCTTGCCACCCTGCGGGATCGTCCACTGAGTGCCGAGCTGATGCGCGCCCTGATGCTGGCAAGCCAACGCCTCGAGGAAGCCAGTCGACTGCTTGAGAGCGCCCTCGCCTCCCGCCATGGCTCAGACAACGACCGGACCGGCGCTGATGCGGCATGTTCACAGGCGACGACGCTGCCCGAGGAAGGCGACACCCTAGCGTCACTTGAGCGCCTCGAGACGCAGGCGCTACGCTGGTTCGCTGGCATGGACCGACTGCTGGACGCCCATGTGGCGGGCAGCCAGGCCTTTCAGGACTACCGCCGGCAATGGCTCGACCTGGACAGCGAAACCACGCCACTGGCAAGTTTCGTGCGCGTACGAGACGATCACCTGTGGTTGCGTCAGCAATGGCGTCAACGCTGTGATACCCACGAGGACTTACGCTAGTTGATGAGTCTGTGCTATTGATGAGAACAGGGACGTAGAGCGCAGCGTCCGGCCCCGGGCCGAGATGCGATGCCGTAAGCAAGCAGCCGCTGGAGGGAGATCATGGGCATTCCACTGTCACCCCGCCCCGCTCGGGTCATCGACCTGGAGAGCATGCGCCAACGCCAACTGGCCCGCAGACGCCTGGTTCGCCTGGCCCCGGAGCTCGATGGACTGGAGATGGTGTACCGACTCGACGCGCACCCGGATACCCTGTACGGCATGCCGATACTGGCCTGGGGGATGCGTGAGAACGGCGATATTGTCGGGCTGGTCCCGTGGATGGAGTCGCTGACGCCATGCGAGCAGCTCGACGATCCGGACCACGGTCACTTCGTCGGCTACCGTGATCCGGAAACCGAGGAGTTGTTCGACCAGCCCCCGGAACACAAGGAAATGGAACTGGCCCACGCGGCGGCCTACTTCGAATACGAGGATACCCGCGAAACCACCCTGATCCAGAGCCTGCCGGATCATCAGGGTACCCACGCCCTGTGCATGGACGAGGAAGGCGCGCCCTGGCAGCTCAAGCAGGTCTTCGGCTGGCGCCTGTACAGCGATGGCACCATCGAGTCCCTGCTGGCCGACGAGAACCTGATCGAAACCGTCCCGGTACTGCCCGGCGACGCCTGTCTCTACCCGGGCCACAGCCGACACCGGGTGGTGTACTTCTTCCAGCGCCAGATCGCCAATCGCATTCGCCAGGAAGACCCGGCGACGCTGGAAGCTCTGGCCATGATGGTCATGCCTGACGACGATGAGGAAGCCGCGCCATAACGTAAGAAGGAGCGTCGGGAGGAGCGTCGGAAGGAGCGTCGGAAGGAGCGTCAGGATCAGCGTCACCACCGGGGAGGGGGCTCAAGCGTTGAGTCCCCTCCCTCGGCAATATCATCCCAGCCGGATAAAGTAGAAGTGCGAGCCATCTTCAAGACTGCGATGCTCCACCAGCTCGTGCCCGAGAAACTGGCAGAACTTGGGCACATCTCGGGTGGTCGCCGGATCTGTCGCCGTGACCTTGAGCACCTGGCCAGGACTCATGTCCCGCACCGCGTTGTGCATCATCATGATCGGTTCAGGGCAGAACAGACCGCTGGTATCCAGTTCCTTGTCGCTTGCGGGCAGCGCATCGGAAGAATCCACCATCAATACCTCGGAGTTGGAGTGAAAGCATGATCAAGATCATCATCGAGCGCCGCATCATGCCGGGCCTGGAAGAAGAATACGAGCAGGCCGCACGAGAGGCCATGCGCCAGTCGCTGGGCGCCGATGGCTTCTTCGGCGGCGAGAGCCTGGTCGAACAAGGACGCTCCGACCGCCGTCTGATGATCACCAAGTGGCGCGATCTGCGCGCCTGGAAGGCATGGTACAACAGCGAGGCCCGAGAAAGAGTGATGCAGCACGTCCAGCCGCTGCTGACCGAGGCAGAGAACGTCCGGATCTTCGAACCGGCCTACTGACCCACGCCCATCTGCTGCCCGTGTCGCCGCCTCAATCGAGGCGAACGTGCACGGTGACCTCTTCCCTGTCGTGATAGAGGTGACGACAGCGTATTTCGGCCCGAACCCCGGCCTCCTGCAAGCGTGACGCGAGGCCGGAAAGACACAGCGATACCTCCTCCCAGCGCTTCTTCATCGGCAGCTTCAAGTTGAACACCGCCTCGCGACACCAGCGCTGCAACAGCCAACGCTCCATCATGGTGATGACGCGCGAGGGCTTGTCGACGATGTCGCAGACCAGCCAGTCCAGGCGCATCGGCGGCTCCCACACGAAGCCATCCTCACGCAGATGCTCGACCATGCCGCTGGCCATCAGGGCCTTGTCCATGGGGCCATTGTCGATGGCGTAGACCTGCATCCCCCGCTGCACCAGCTGCCAGGTCCAGCCCCCCGGGGCAGCACCAAGATCCGCCGCCTGCATGCCCTCCCCGAGCCGCTCGTCCCACTCGTCACGCGGCACGAATTCATGCCAGGCCTCCTCGAGCTTCAAGGTCGAGCGGCTTGGCGCAGCGTGGGGGAAGCGCAGACGTCGAATGCCGCCGGGGAATTCACTGCGATTGCCGGGAAAGCTCATCGCCAGCTGGACCCGGTCACCGTCACGCCAGACCAGGTGCAGCCGTCGTCCTCCCGCCTTGCGCCGCAAGGCACCACGCTTCTTGAGCTGGGAGTTGAGCGGGCGTTCCAACGCCTTCAACAGGCTACTCAGCGCCTTGGCCTCGTTGGTATCCGGGGTCTCCTGCCAGATCGACTCGAAGCTCCAGCCACAGGCCTTGAGCTGCTCGAAGATGGGCGAGAGTCGATCGTCCCGGGACAGCGAGAGCTCCGGCAGGGCCAGCAACGACTGGCGGGCAAATACCAGCTCGTCGAGACGCAGGCGACGATGCAAGTCATTGGCCGGGTGCTCGCCGTCCATGCTGACCCTGACCAGCCCCTCCTCCATCAGGGGCTCGACGCTGGCGCCCTCGCCTTCGGCCAGGAACTCAGCGTGCAGGCGGTCGGTAAGCTCGGCGGCCAGGTCCGGCTCGAACCCCGGGCGACAGAATAGAAGGATTTGATCAGGCGTCATGGGTAAAGGTTCTCTTTCTCCAGTCGAGTCCGGCGCGTCCCTCGGCGGTCAGTTCGATATCCTTCAACTGAACATTCAGGGCGTTGGTGGAGATCACCACCTCCCACAACGAAAACACCAGGGATATCGACAGCGATGCCAGGCTGATGCCGAAAAGCAGCATACCCAGCGGCGTCCATGACAGGAACAGCGCAAACATCGACAGGGTACACAGCAGGAAGCTGAAGACCCCGGCGATCTGCATTCGCTTGGTCAGCGAGATGCGCCTGCGCAGTAGTCGGATCTGGGTGACGTGATCCTCTTCCCCCTCCTTTACCTGCTCCGCCAGCTTGCGGATCAGTCCGGCCAGGGTCAGGAAGCGGTTGGTATAGGCCAGCAACAGCAATGAAATGGCGGGAAACAGCAGGGCCGGCGTGGTTAGATTCACGGGGGCACTCCAGAGGATCGACGAAAGTCGATCATGGTAGCAGTCACGGCGCCTGGCGACGAGTCGCGCGGCCCTTCCCCCAGCCTCGAAGGTCAGCTTGACGCACCAGGTGCGACACACCCGGTACGCTGAGACAAGCTCGCGTGGAAAGACGCACAACTTGCCGATCCGGTAGCGACCGCCGGATCGCTGTGCCTTATACGAAACTGCCCCCGACGCAAGCGTCGGGGGCAGACAATGGAGCGGAGGCCGCAATCAGGACTCAACCTGCAGAGCCATCAGGCCGCGGCCAACAGAGGCGATGTCCCGATTACAGGATGCCCTGCTCCTTGGCCATCTGACGAGCCGCCCGAGGGGCCGTCCACAATGTCGGCAGCAGCACCAGCGACACCGGGATGGCGGTGATCACGATAAACTGCTGCAGGGCACTGATCTGGCCTGCACCCATTCTCAGCAGAATGGCGGCCATCAGCGCCATGGCGATGCCCCAGAAGGCACGAACCAGAGCATTGGGCTCGTCGTGACCGGCACCGACCACGGAAATGGCGTAGCTCATGGAGTCACCGGTCGTCGCCACGAAGATGGTGGTCAACAGCAGGATGGCCATGGCCATCAGGCTTCCGCCGGGCAGCGCCTGGGCCACGGTCAGGGTCGCGACATCAAACTGGAAGTTGTTCAGCGCCTCGGTCAGATCGATGGCACCACTCAGTTGATAGTAGATGCCGGAACCGCCCAGCAGGGTGAACCAGATCATGGTAGCCACAGGCGCCATCACCGCCACCGCCAGAATCATCTGCCGGATGGAGCGTCCACGAGAAATCCGAGCGACGAAGATCGCCATCAGCGGGCCGTAACCGATAAACCAGGCAAAGAAGAACACCGTCCACCACTGCATCCACCAGTCCGGTGCGGTCTGGGTGGTCATGGTCGCCATCTCGAAGAACGAGCTCAGATAGGCGCCCGCCCCCTGGGTAAAGGCATCGGTCAGAAACAGCGTCGGTCCCAGGATAAAGATCGTCGCAGCGATCGCCAGAGCCAGAAACACGTTGAAGCGGCTGAGGATCTGGATCCCCTTGTGGATTCCGGTGACCGCCGAGGTCACGTACACCACCCCCAGAGCAGCAAGCACCATCAATTGGGTGCTGTAGCCTTCACTGACACCGAACAGCTCATGAAAACCGAAGCTGACCTGAGTCGCCAGGAAACCGATGGGGCCGACGGTACCCGCCACCACGGCGATTACGCACAGAGCGTCGACCAGGCCACCGAAGGGCCCCTTCATGACCTTTTCGCCCAGCACCGGATACAGCAGGGTCCGCGGCTGCAGCGGCTGTCCCTTGACGTAGTGGGCATGAGCCAGCACCACCGACGCCAGCGTACCCAGCACGGCCCAGGCCAGCAGCCCCCAGTGCATGAACGACTGGGCCAGAGCCCCTGAAATGGCCTCGGCCGTCCCGGCTTCGCTGTTGAAGGCCGGCGGCGTCACCACGAAGTGATAGACCGGCTCACCGGCGGCGAAGAACACACCGCCGCCCGCGAGCAGCGTGCACATGATCATCGACAGCCACTTGAAGGTACTGATCTCTGGCGTCTCGAGATTGCCGATACGCGCCTTGGCGCTGGGAGACACGGCGATGCCCATGGCGATGAAGAAGGTCGCCAGCAACAACAGCTGGAAATAGCTGCCCAGGGTCTTGGCGGTCCAGGCGAAGCCTGCCGAGATGCCGTTGGCAACCATCTCGATGTCGTACACAGACAGGGCGACGAAGCCCATGATGAAGCCGATGCTCAAGATGAGCACGATGGGATCACCCAGTCGAGAACCGGCCGAAGAAGCCCGCGAGTCGGAGGAAGCGGTGGTATGACTCATGTGGTGGGTAGCGACAGCAGACTAGGGTCAGGCTGTCGGACTCTCCTTTTGGGAAAGATGAATGGCGCCCTGATGGGCATGAAGGAAGCACGGAGGATTCCGCGATTTCATGACAGCTCTGTGGCTGAAGGGAAAGGATTCACCGCGCCTCATGCGCGAATCGAACCCGGCGACGCGCCTGGAACCCGTTCCAGGCTTATCGTAAAAAAAGCATGACAATGTCGACGCCGCGTGACCACCCCCTGAACAGCGCGATGGTTCAACGCTTGAGTCTTTTTCCGGTCATGCCAGCATGCCACTGGAGGGGTATACGACCTCCGGGCGTCACACAAACACCAGCGCCCTCGCATGGGGGTGAGTCACCCCGAAGCTCTTTACAAGGGCTGCTGCGAAGCTGCAAGGGGTGACGAACGACGCGAGCTTCTCCTTGAGAAGAGCCAGGCCGGACCGCGCCGAGGGGGTTATCGTCCCGCGCCCGCTTATAGAAAGCGAGCTTAACCTTGTGGAAATTCCGGTATCCGGAGTTGTACTAGAAACAAGGCAGCTTATCTCTCGCATGGGGGTGAGTCACCCCGAGCTTTTGCAGCGAAGCTGCAAGGGGTGACGAACGACGCGAGCTTGCGAGCGGCCGGACCGCGCCGAGGGGGTTATCGGCGCGGCCCCACATATAAAGAGAGGGGTCTTCCCCATGCGTACGAAAAAGCCCAACTCCTCTCGGAATTGGGCTTCTTCTGAATAAATGCCTGACGATGACCTACTCTCGCATGGGGAGACCCCACACTACCATCGGCGCTGAGCGGTTTCACTTCTGAGTTCGGCAAGGGATCAGGTGGTTCCCACT
>NZ_JAHVJM010000007.1:0-219847 GCF_019801245.1 Halomonas sp. DP1Y21-3 | reverse complement strand
AGTGGGAACCACCTGATCCCTTGCCGAACTCAGAAGTGAAACCGCTCAGCGCCGATGGTAGTGTGGGGTCTCCCCATGCGAGAGTAGGTCATCGTCAGGCATTTATTCAGAAGAAGCCCAATTCCGAGAGGAGTTGGGCTTTTTCGCATGCATGGCTCTCTACAAGTTCAGCCCCGCTCTTTATATGTGGGGCCGCACTGCGTGCGGTCCGGCCGCTCGCAAGCTCGCGTCGTTCGTCACCCCTTGCGGCGTTGCCGCAAAAGCTCGGGGTGACTCACCCCCATGCGAGCGACCTTGCTGTCTAAGCGTCATCGTCAGGCATTTATTCAGAAGTAAGCCCGATTATTGAGAGATAGTCGGGCCTTCTTTTTGTAAAGAGCGCATGCATGGCTCTCTACAAGTTCAGCCCCGCTTTTTATATGTGGGGCCGCGCCGCCGCCCCCGAGGTGTGGTCCGGCCTGGCTCTTCTCAAGGGCAGGCTCGCGTCGTTCGTCCCCCCTTGCAGCTTCGCTGCAAACCCTGGGGTGACTCACCCCCATGCGAGCGACCTTGTTGTCTTAGCGTCATCGTCAGGCATTTATTAAGAAGTAGGCCCGATTGTCGAGAGACAGTCGGGCCTTCTTTTTGTAAAGAGCGCATGCATGGCTCTCTACAAGTTCAGCCCCTCTCTTTATATGTGGGGCCGCGCCGCCGCCCCCGAGGTGCGGTCCGGCCTGGCTCTTCTCAAGGGCGGGCTCGTGTCGTTCGTCCCCCCTTGCAGCTTCGCTGCAGCCCTTGTGAAGAGCGCTGGGGTGACTCACCCCCATGCGAGCGACCTTGCTGTCTAAGTGTCATCGTCAGGTGTCGATTCAAAAGAAGGCCCAATTCCAGGAGGAGTTGGGCCTTCGTTTTGTAAAGTCTGGTCATCGAGCAGCTGAGCCATCGCTATCACCGGAATCTTCCACCAGAAGGGGAGAGTCGGCGACCGACAAACTTGATTTAGGCTTGTGCGATACGCGGGTTGAAGCACGGCGGCTGGACCTCCATCTTGTACAAGCACGTGACAGATAGAGTCGATTGTCTAATTTATCGATCCATGGAGGATGTCATGACGCAGCAAGTGGAAGGCAAACGTGTCGCGATTCTCGCCACTCACGGTTTCGAGGAGTCGGAGCTGGCGGTACCCAAGGCGAAGCTTCAGCAGCAGGGCATCGTGGTGCACGTGGTCTCCCCGGAGGCCAAGGGCATCAAGGCCTGGGCAGAAAACGACTGGGGCGACACCTACGACGTCGACGTGGCCCTGGATGATGTCAGCGAACATGACTATCACGCTCTGGTGTTGCCTGGCGGCCTGTTCAATCCCGACGCCCTGCGCCAGGACGAGAAGGCCTTGAGCTTCGTCAAGGCTTTCTTCCAGGCTCACAAGCCGGTGGCAGCGATCTGCCACGCCCCCTGGATCCTGATCAACGCCGGGGTGGTTGAAGGTCGCAGGCTGACCTCCTACCCGAGTGTCGAACAGGATCTGCGCAATGCAGGCGCCGATTGGGTCGACGAGCAGGTAGTGGTGGATAACGGCCTGGTGACCAGCCGTAAGCCCGATGATCTGGATATCTTCTGCCACAAGCTGGTCGAGGAAATCCACGAAGGGCGTCACGAGAAGCAGCACGCCTGACGCTGTTCGATACAGCAACCTGGCGGAACGCAACAGGCCCCCGGCGACTTGGTCGCCGGGGGCCTGTTGCGTGTCGAGGTGGTGTTGGCTGGTGATGTAGCCGAGCCAGTTCGACGGGCTAGTTCGAAGGGCTGGTTCGACGGGCCTATTTGACGGTGGAAGAAGCGTTCATTGATGGAGTGACCGAATCGGTCTGTTCCTCGCCAGTGGGCTCGATGCGCTTTACGCCGAACCAGCCGGTCCAGGGCCCGATCATGGCAAGCAGGATCGAGAAGACGATACCCAGGTAGTTGAACAGCGCCCAGGGAGCGTAGTCCAGTGTGGCAACACCCAAGGTACCTGCCATGTAGACGGCGGAGACGGTCCAGGGGGCCAGCGGCTCGGGAATCATGCCGCCGTCTTCCATGCTGCGCGACAGATTGAGCTGGTGGAGGCCTCGCTTGCGATATTGCTCGGCGAACAGCTCACGGGTCAAAAAGAAGGTCACATAGCTGTTGCCGGTGGCCAGGATGATGGTACTGCTGGCCGCCAGCGAGGCCAGGATGGTGCCGCGGGCGGAGCGCACGTAGGCCAGGCTGCGATCGAGCACGACCTTGAGGATGCCGGCTGCCTCCAGCGCCGAGGCAAAGAAGAAGGCGCACAGCGCGAACAGCACTGCTCCGTGCATGCTGTAGAGCCCGCCACGGTTCAGCAGGCTGACCAGTGCCGGGGGCAGGGTGGCGACGTCCAGGCCCGGGTTGAAGCCGGCCAGCAGGCTGACGTTGAAGCCCGAGACTGCGGCCTTGGCCACCGCCTCGGGGCTGGCGCCCTGGAGCAGTATCGCCAGCAGGGCGGCGCAGGCCGAGGCCAGGAATAGTACCACCAGGGTCGGCTTCTTGCGCACCGAGCCGAACAGCACGATGGCCACCGGCAGCAGCAACAGGAGGTTCAGCTGATAGAGCCCGCCGATGGTCTCGGCGCTGGCGGCGATGGCCTCCGGGGTGCCCTCTGCCAGGTCCATGTTGAGGCCGAGTATCAGGTAGACCACAGCGGCCACCACGCTGGCGGGCAGTGAGGTGTACATCAGGTGGCGGATGTGTCGGTACAGGTCTTCGCCTACCACCATGGAAGCCATGATGGTGGTGTCCGACAGCGGCGACAGCTTGTCGCCGAAGTAGGCGCCCGAGAGCACCGCGCCGGCGGTGATCGCCAGGTTGATGTCCATGGCCGCGGCGATGCCCATGATGGCCACCCCCAGGGTCCCGGCGGAGCCCCAGGAGGTGCCGGTGAAGGTGGAGACGATGGCGGTGCCGAAGAACGCCATGACGTACAGGTAGCGGGGATCGATCAGCTCCAGGCCATGGTAGATGAAGTAGGGAATGGTGCCCGAGATCATCCAGGTGCCGATGATGATACCGATGCTGTAGAGCACCAGTAGCGCGGACAGGGCGGTGCGTACCTTGTTGCCCATGATGTCCATGACGCCTTCCCAGGTCCCGCCGTGCAGCAGACTGAACAGGGTGGCGGCGGCGCCCAGGGTGATCAGCACCAGTTCGGTGGGTAGGCCCGCCACCACGATGCCGTAGACGATGGCGAAGGCGATGGCGGTCAGCAGGATCAGGGATGGAACAAGTCCAGGTTGTCGTTGTATGGCTGGCATGGGATGTCCTCCTCGTGGTGATCAGCGGTCGAGCGCGGCGAACCCCCGCTCGAGGTCGTCGATGATGTCGTCGATGTGTTCAAGCCCGATGGCCAGGCGAATCAGCGGCTGGCCGCTGCCGTCGGGGCGCATGGGAGACAGCGCAAGACTTTCGTAGCCGCCCCAGCTGACGCCGATACGCATCAGTTCGAGGGCGTCGATGAAATTCGCGATGCGCGAGTAGCTGGGGTGGTGAAGCGCAAGGCTGAGCAGGCCCGAATGGCCGTGCAGCTGGCGGGCGGCCCAGTCGGCGGCGGCGCCTTTGGCGAGGCTCGGGTGATGCACCGCTGCGACCTGCGGGTGGTCAGCGAGAAAACGGGCGACCGCCAAGGCGTTGCGCTGATGCTCGGCCATGCGCACCGGCAGGGTGCGTAGACCGCGCAGGATCAGCGAGGCGCTGTGGGGCGACAGAGCGGCGCCCAGCAACTGGTGACCGTTGGCGAAGAGCCTGTCGATCAGCTCGGCGTCGGCGATGACTGCGCCGCCGACCACGTCGCTGTGCCCGCCGATGTACTTCGACAGCGAGTGCACCACCATATCGATGCCGTGGGTAAGCGGCTTCTGGAATAGCGGGGTGGCCCAGGTGTTGTCGATCAGCGTGAGGATGCCGCGTTTCCGGGCGATGGCGGAGATAGCCTCGAGGTTAGCCAGCTCCATGCGCAGCGATGACGGACTCTCGATGTAGATCAGGCGGGTCTCGGGCCGCAGGTGGTCGCTCACATCCTGATCACCGCCAATACCGTCGTGGCTGACGCCGTAGCGGGCCATATGGTCGAGCAACTCGACGCTCGGCCCGTAGGTCTGGTTAATGCGCAGGACGTGGTCGCCGTGCTTCAGCAGCGAGAATAGCGTGGCGGAGATGGCGCCCATGCCGGAGGCAAAGGCCTTGCAGGCCTGGCCACGTTCCAGCGCCGCCAGCTTGTCTTCCAGCAACTTGACGGTGGGATTGAGCCCGCGGCTATAGATGAAGTGGTCGCGTTCGGCCAGCTGTGCGCGGCTGAAGCTTTCGAGGTCCGGGAAGGTGAAGATGCTGGTCTGGTAGACGGGAGGTGCCACGGCGCCGTGATGATCCTGGCTGTGTTCGAAGGCGTGACTACAGATATGGCGATCCTGTGGGTCCACGGTGCGGTCTCCGCAAGCAGGGTGGATTGAGCTATCAGCCTGTCTGATAGCTAAGCTAGCACGGCCCTGCTGGCCCCACAATTGATCCAGAAGAGGTTTGCCGTTACCGTCGATCAGGCCCCTGGACGCCTTTCCTGCCTGGATGCCAACGTCATGAAACGACTCTACTTATCGGACACCGTCGCCGGAGAGATCAGCGCCTATATCGCCAAAGAGCAGTTGGCGCCGGGGGCGCGCCTACCTTCGGTGGGGGAGTGGATGGAGCGCCTGGAGGTAGGTCGATCTACCCTCCGGGAGGGCCTCAAGAAGCTCCAGGCCGAGGGCATCATCGAGGTGGTCAACGGCAAGGGGATCTTCGTCAGCGAACAGCGGACCTTTCAACTGCTGGCCAGTCTTGGCATCCACGACGCCAGGGCGCATCTGCTGGAGATGCTCGAGGTTCGCCAGGCGCTGGAGGCCCAGGCCATTCTGTTAGCCGTGCGGCACGCCGAAGAGGCCGCCTTCGAGGCCATGGCCGGCCACCTGGATGACTATCGACGTGCTCGGGCGAGGGAGGATTTCCTCGCGGTCAGCGAGGCCGACGCGGCCTTTCACCTTGCGATCTATCAGGCCTGCGGCAATCGCGTGCTGGTTGGGCTGATCCAGATGATGCACGACGAGCTGTACCTGTCCTGGGACTCGCCGGACGATCGTCATGAAGTCTTTGACGCAAGTTTTGCCCACCACGAAGACCTGCTCGAGGCCATGCGGCGGCGTGATGAGCAGGCCGCTCTGGCCGCCTTCGACAACCTGGTCGGTGCCACGCGCAAGAGCGTCGAGGCCATGGTGTCGTGAAGACGCCGGCCTGGTGGCTGGTTCGTTGCGCCTGCAGCAATAGCGTACAGGGCGGGCTTCGCCCATCAGATATTGCTGCTTCGATGCAGCAAGCAGCGACGCAGTGGCCAGTCAGTAGGCGGCTGGCATTGGCGTTGTGGAGGACTTTCGAGTCCAGGCTCCGGCATTGTCCGCGTGGCTACAATCGAGCAGAGTGGCGGACGCTTGCATGGTGCCATTTTCCTTTTGCTCGCCACCGCCCGCCGGTGCTCGTAACACCTGGAGGAGTTGCTCAGAGGCACACCCACAGGAGTGTTGCAGACGCGTGGATTTCCGGCGACAGGCGACATTCGATAGACTATGCCCTTTTCCCGTGGAAGGGGCGAGGGATGACCATTGGTGAGCTGATTCGGCTGTTGAGTGACGGCGAGTTCCACTCCGGCCAGCAGCTGGGGGAAAAGCTGGGCGTGTCGCGGGCGGCGGTGTGGAAGCAGCTGCGCAAGCTTGAGGATCTCGGCATCCCCATGGAGGCGGTCAAGGGGCAGGGGTATCGGCTAGCCGAACCCCTTGAGCTGCTCGATGGGCCCTCGGTGGTAGCCGCGTTGTCACGCGAGTCGCGTCGACACCTCTCGCGCCTCTTCGTGGAAGACACCCTGCCCTCGAGCAACGAGTTCCTGCGCGAGCGTTTTCGTCAGGGAGCAGGGCACGCTGAGGCCTGCCTGGTCGAACAGCAGAGCGCCGGCCGTGGGCGGCGCGGGCGCACCTGGACGACCCCCTGGGGGCGCACGCTGATGTGCTCCGTGGGCTGGCGCTTCGATTCGGGTGTCGCTGCCCTGGAAGGCCTCAGCCTGGCCATCGGTGTGGTGCTGGCCCAGGTGCTGGAACGCCATGGGCTCAAGCCCGGGCTGAAGTGGCCCAACGACGTGCTGTTGCCCTTGGGCCCGCAAGGGTCGGCTCAGCAAGGATTGGATGAGCAGGGAGCGACCGGGCAGGGGGCGGGTCAGCAGGGCTTTGGCAAGCTGGCCGGTATTCTGGTCGAGATGAGCGGTGACGCCGCCGGCCCCTGCGAGGTGGTGCTCGGCATGGGCATCAACGTGGATCTGCCGGAGAGCTTCCGGGCGAAGATCGATCAGCCGGTCGCTTGTGTGCATGATCAGGCTCCAGGGCTATCCCGTAACGTGCTGGCGGCCGAATTGCTGGACGGTCTGCTGGGCATGCTGGCAGGTTTCGAGGAGCAGGGGTTCGATGCCTGGCGCGACGCCTGGAACGCACGTCACGCCTTTGCCGGTTGGGACATCGAAATCATTCGAGGGGAGCAGCGCGAGCTGGCCCAGGCAGGAGACGTGGATGGCAGTGGCAATCTCTGGGTGCGCAAGGGCGTTGACGGAGAGCGGCAAGAGCGCCTGGTGGGAGGAGAGATCAGCGTGCGGGCTCGCCCATGATTCTTGATCTGGATATCGGCAATACCCTGTCCAAGTGGCGCCTGAAGGACGCTGACAGCAGCGAGATTCGCTCCAGGGGCGCGGTGTGGACCCGGGAGGAGTGGAAGCCCGGGTCGGACATTCCCGACCTCGACGTGGTCGAGACGGTGCGCATTTCCAGTGTAGCGAGGCGTTCGGTGCTGGCGCAGACCGAGTCGCTGCTCAAGGACCGGGTGCGTTCGGTGCACGTGGCGCGCTCCTGCCACGAAGCACTGGGCGTCACCAACGGCTATCACGAGCCGGGTCGACTGGGCGTGGATCGCTGGATGGGGGTGCTGGCGGGCTATCAGCTCGCCGGTGCCAGCTGCACGGTGGACTGTGGCAGTGCCATCACCATCGACTTCGTGCTGCCAGGCGGGCGTCATCTCGGGGGGTACATCCTGCCGGGGCTGCGTCTGATGAAAGAAAGCCTGAAGCTGGGCACCCGCAACGTGGCCATCGACCCGGACAGCGAGGCAGACGAGCTGCTCGCTCCTGGGCGGCGCACGGTAGAGGCGGTCAATCACGGCATCTACATGGCCGCTGTCAGCGCGGTCAATCGGATCTACAGCGAGGTCTGCGACCGTGAGGGGGTGGCGCTACCCATGCTGGTCACCGGCGGCGATGCCAGGGTGGTGTCTCGTGGTATTCGCGTACCCCACGCGATCTGGCCGGACATGGTCTACGCCGGTCTTGAAGCGTGTTTCCCTCTGACGGCAGCAGAACGTGCCGGCAAGATGGCGGGGGCGCCGGTGCCGCCGGCTCCGGTGGCGCTGGAAAAGATCCGCGCGGGCCTGGCGTTTTCGATGCTGCTGTGACCGTGGTTTTCCGGTGCGCCGTAAAAAAAGCCTATGGAAGCCTTGCGTTATCCATTCTGCTTTGACACAATGCGCCGCGTTCCGAGGTACAGCGACCCGCGGGTTGCAGGCTGCCGTCGAGATAGGTTGTAAGAGTTTTGCGTACAGCTTGATTCTTTTAAAACAACCACTTGACTTCTCGGAGCAGGGCGATAAAATACGTCGCCAGTTGGAGGGGTTCCCGAGTGGCCAAAGGGAGCAGACTGTAAATCTGCCGCGAAAGCTTCGAAGGTTCGAATCCTTCCCCCTCCACCAGATTTTGATCGATCAGAGTTGTGGTTTCTGGTTGATGTGGAGCAGGCGGTCGGACGCTGCCAGGCTGGTTTGGGTTCGGTGGGCTTTGCTTCAGCAAAGAAGGTTTAGTACCGATTTTGCGGGCATAGTTCAATGGTAGAACCTCAGCCTTCCAAGCTGATGATGCGGGTTCGATCCCCGCTGCCCGCTCCAGAGTTCAGGCAATGTGAAGTAGTTGGATTGCCGAAGAGTGCGCTCATGTAGCTCAGGGGTAGAGCACACCCTTGGTAAGGGTGAGGTCGACGGTTCAAATCCGTCCATGAGCTCCATCTAAGAAAAGCGAGCCTAGGCTCGCTTTTTCTTTCTCCGCCGCGTCTGCAGGGCGGAGGGGGTTGCCAGGCGAGATCCGTTTCGCTATCATGGTGCCCGCTGTTGCAGAGGCTGCCCGCAAAGGGTGGTTTGCATCGAGTACAGGCCAGTAGCTCAATTGGCAGAGCAGCGGTCTCCAAAACCGCAGGTTGGGGGTTCGATTCCCTCCTGGCCTGCCAGTCTTCCCCAGGCTGGCAGTTTTTTATATACTTTCGTGTTTCGATTGCCGCGCCCTGAGGAGTCTCGTTTTCATGAAGCATAACGCCGAGGTGCAGGAGTCGCGCCACGACGGGCTCAAGTGGGCGGTTGTCGTCGTTCTTCTGGTGCTGGCCGTCGTTGGCAACACCTACTTTGCCGACCAGCCGCTTCTGTATCGTGTTCTGGGCGTTGTTGCCCTGTCTGTCGTTGCTGCCCTGGTCGCATTGACCACCACCAAGGGGCGTGAATTGGTGGAGCTGGCGCAGAGCGCCAGGAAGGAAATTCAACGTGTCGTCTGGCCGACGCGCCCCGAGACCATCCAGACCACCGCCATCGTGCTGGTGGCTGTGCTGGTGGTCGGGCTGCTGCTCTGGTTGATCGACACGCTGCTCAGCTGGGCGATGTCCGGCGTCATCGGTTAGGAGTCTTCATGTCCAAGCGTTGGTACGTCGTCCACGCCTACTCCGGCTTCGAGAAGCACGTCATGCGCTCGCTGATCGAGCGTGTGAAGATGCACGGCATGGAAGATCTTTTTGGTGAGATTCTGGTGCCGACCGAAGAAGTCGTCGAGATGCGTGACGGCAAGCGCCGCAAGAGTGAGCGCAAGTTCTATCCCGGCTATGTGCTGGTCGAGATGGAAATGGTCGACGAGACCTGGCACCTGGTCAACGAGACGCCCCGTGTCATGGGCTTTATCGGCGGGACCAAGGAGAAGCCGGCGGCGATCACTCAGCGCGAGGCCGACGCCATTCTCAGTCGCGTCAGGGATGGGGCCGAAAAGCCGCGTCCCAAGACCATGTTCGAGCCCGGTCAGTCGGTGCGCGTCATCGATGGCCCCTTCGCCGATTTCAACGGCGTGGTCGAAGAGGTCAACTACGACAAGAGTCGTCTGCAGGTCAGCGTGCTGATCTTCGGGCGCGCCACTCCCGTCGAGCTGGAGTTTTCCCAGGTCGAGAAGGAGTAGGTCGACAAGTTTCTTACGGTGGGTCTGCTCAGGCAGGCCCGCCGTCATGTGCTGAAAGTTTTCAGTGCGTAGGGGTCGCCTCGAGAGGCGGCCGTTTTGTCCGGGGAGCCGCAAGGCGCTACTACCCAACTGGAGTCCATCATGGCCAAGAAAGTACAGGCTTACATCAAGCTGCAGGTTGCAGCTGGTAAGGCCAACCCGAGTCCCCCCGTGGGTCCCGCGCTGGGTCAGCACGGTGTCAACATCATGGAATTCTGCAAGGCGTTCAACGCCGAGACGCAGAACATCGAGCCGGGTCTCCCGACTCCCGTGGTCATCACCGTCTACTCCGACCGCAGCTTCACCTTCGTCACCAAGACACCGCCCGCCGCGGTGCTGCTGAAGAAGGCCGCTGGCATCAAGTCCGGCTCTGGTGAGCCGAACAAGAAGAAGGTCGGTACCGTGACCCGCGAGCAGCTCGAAGAGATCGCCAAGACCAAGGAGCCGGACATGACGGCTGCCGATCTCGACGCCGCGGTGCGTACCATTGCCGGTAGCGCCCGCAGCATGGGCCTCAACGTGGAGGGTCTCTGATCATGGCAAAGCTTACCAAGCGCGCAAAGCAGATTCGCGATAAGGTTGACGCCACCAAGGTCTACTCCATCGACGAGGCCGTGGCTCTGCTCTCCGAGCTGTCCACCGTCAAGTTCAAGGAGTCGCTGGACGTCGCCATCAACCTGGGCGTCGATCCGCGTAAATCCGACCAGGTGGTTCGCGGTGCGACCGTGATGCCCAACGGTACCGGCAAGGACGTGCGCGTTGCCGTCTTTACCCAGGGTGCCAACGAAGAAGCCGCCAAGGAAGCCGGTGCCGACATCGTCGGTATGGACGACCTGGCCGAGCAGGTCAAGAAAGGCCAGCTCGACTTCGACGTGGTCATTGCCTCGCCGGACGCCATGCGTGTCGTCGGCCAGCTGGGTCAGATCCTGGGTCCGCGTGGCCTGATGCCGAACCCCAAGGTCGGCACCGTGACCCCCGACGTCGCTACCGCCGTCAAGAACGCCAAGGCCGGTCAGGTGCGTTTCCGTACCGACAAGAACGGCATCATCCACACCACCCTGGGCAAGGTCGATTTCGAAGCCGACGCCATCAAGGGCAACCTGGATGCGCTGCTCGCCGACCTGAAGAAGCTCAAGCCGAGCACTTCCAAGGGCGTGTACTTCAAGAAGATGACCCTGTCCACCACCATGGGCCCGGGTCTGACCGTCGATCACTCCGCGCTGGTGTGATGCGACACAACAGGCAAGACACTTTGCGGTCCCCGTGCCGGGTGATTCACCCGGCCGGCGGGGCACCGTCAAAGACCGCAGGCGCCGCCGCCTGACCTTCGGGTCTGCCGGCGGCTTAATCGCCCCCGGGCACCTGCGCAGATGGTGTTGCCGCCAGGCATCTGGTGAGCACCATCATTGAAGCCCCTCTTCTACGGAAGGGGAGATGGTAACCATCGGAGCCCTCGGGTTCCGGCACGAAGGAGTGATCACAGTGGCACTAGCACTCGAAGGCAAGAAGGCAATTGTTGCCGAGGTCAGTGAAGTCGCCAAGGATGCACTCTCCGTCGTAGTTGCCGACTCTCGCGGCGTCGCGGTCCACAAGATGACCGAACTGCGTAAGCAGGCTCGCGAGAATGGCGTCCAGGTGCGTGTTGTGCGCAACACCCTGGCACGCCGCGCCCTGACCGGTACTCCCTGGGAGTGCCTGTCAGAGACCTTCGTTGGTCCGACTCTGCTGGCCTTCTCCAACGAACATCCGGGCGCTGCCGCTCGTCTGTTCAAGGAGTTCGCCAAGGATGAGAAGAACTTCGAAGTCAAGGCGCTGGCCTATGAAGGTGAGCTGATCCCGGCAAGCGATATCGACCGTCTGGCGACCCTGCCGACCTACGATGAGGCGATCGCCAAGCTGATGTCCGTCATGAAGGAAGCTTCTGCCGGCAAGCTGGTTCGTACTCTCGCTGCGCTGCGCGACCAGAAGCAGGAAGAAGCCGCTTAAGGCGTCGTCCTGTCGACCGACCACGATCCATTTCGCGTTCTCGGGTGACCGAGACGCCCGCAAAGTTAGGAATCTAGACAATGGCACTGACCAAAGAAGATATCATCAACGCCGTCTCCGACATGTCCGTCATGGAAGTCGTCGAGCTGATCGAAGCCATGGAAGAGAAGTTCGGCGTTAGCGCCGCTGCTGCTGTCGTGGCTGGCCCGGGCGCTGGTGGCGAAGCCGCCGCTGCCGAAGAGCAGACCGAGTTCGACCTGGTGCTGACCTCCGCTGGCGACAAGAAGGTCAACGTCATCAAGGCCGTCCGCGAGATCACTGGTCTCGGCCTGAAGGAAGCCAAGGGTGCCGTCGACGGCGCGCCGGCGACCATCAAGGAAGCGATGAGCAAGGACGACGCGGAAGAAGCCAAGAAGAAGCTGGAAGAAGCCGGCGCGTCCGTGGAGCTCAAGTAATCCTTGTGCCCATGGCTTTACGCGCTGCGTAAGCTTCCACGGCTGGTGGCGGGACGCCCGCTACCGGCCTTTTTCTGTTGTCACTAGCTGCCTGCCCCCAAGGGCCTGTAGCTTGCAGAATTCCGACGGCGAGTCACTCATCCGAGGACTTGCCGTCAGCGCCTGACGGAGACCGTCCGTCGGGTGGCGCCGACACGCATCGGTCACCCATGGTGAACAAGCTGGGGAATACAGATGGCTTACTCATACACTGAGAAAAAACGCATCCGCAAGGATTTCGGCAAACTGCCCCAAGTGATGGATGTGCCTTACCTGCTGGCCATCCAGCTTGATTCCTACTACGACTTTCTCCAGCAGGACCGCTCTCCCGAAGAGCGCATGGAAGTCGGCCTGCACGCCGCCTTCAGGTCCGTGTTCCCGATCGAGAGCTTCTCCGGCAACGCTGCGCTCGAGTACGTCAGCTATCGTTTCGGCACTCCGGCCTTCGACGTCAAGGAATGCCAGCTGCGCGGCGTCACCTACTCCGCTCCTCTGCGTGTCAAGGTTCGCCTGATCATCTACGACAAGGAGTCGTCGAACAAGGCCATCAAGGACATCAAGGAGCAGGAAGTCTACATGGGGGAGATCCCCCTGATGACCGAGAACGGTACCTTCGTGGTGAACGGTACCGAGCGCGTCATCGTGTCTCAGCTTCACCGTAGTCCCGGCGTGTTCTTCGATCACGACAAGGGCAAGAGCCACAGCTCCGGTAAGCTTTTGTACTCCGCTCGCGTGATTCCTTACCGCGGCTCCTGGCTGGACTTCGAGTTCGACCCGAAGGACAACGTCTTCGTGCGTATCGACCGTCGTCGCAAACTGCCGGCGTCCGTGCTGCTGCGCGCGCTGGGCATGAGCGCCGAGGAGATCCTCGACGAGTTCTTCGACACCAGCACCTTCCATATCGAGAAGTCCGGCTTCTCGGTGGAGCTGGTGCCGTCTCGCCTGCGTGGCGAGACCGCGACCTTTGACATCAAGGGCGCCGACGGTGAGGTCATCGTCGAAGAGGGTCGTCGTGTCACCCAGAAGCATATCCGCCAGTTGGAGAAGGCGGGTCTCGAGCGTCTGGAAGTGCCGATGGACTACCTGTTCGGCAAGACCCTGGCCAAGGATCAGATCAACCCCGCCACCGGCGAGCTGATCTGCCCCTGCAACTCCGAGATCACCCCGGAGCTGCTCGAGGCCCTCGGTCAGGCCGGCATCACCACCATCGAGACGCTCTACACCAACGATCTGGACTGCGGTCCCTTCGTCTCCGACACCCTCAAGCTGGACACCACCGGTTCCCAGCTCGAGGCGCTGGTCGAGATCTACCGCATGATGCGCCCCGGCGAGCCGCCCACCAAGGAAGCCGCCGAGACGCTGTTCAACAACCTGTTCTTCAGCGAAGACCGCTATGACCTGTCCGGCGTCGGCCGGATGAAGTTCAACCGTCGTCTGCGTCGTGATTCCGACACCGGTTCCGGTGTGCTGGATCGTACCGACATCCTCGACGTGCTGCGCGAGCTGATCAACATTCGTAACGGCTTTGGCGATGTCGACGACATCGACCACCTGGGCAACCGCCGCATCCGCTGCGTCGGCGAAATGGCAGAAAACCAGTTCCGTGTCGGCCTGGTGCGTGTCGAGCGCGCGGTCAAGGAGCGTCTGTCCATGGCCGAGAGCGAAGGCCTGATGCCTCAGGACCTGATCAATGCCAAGCCGGTGGCCGCTGCGGTGAAGGAGTTCTTCGGCTCCTCTCAGCTGTCCCAGTTCATGGACCAGAACAACCCGCTGTCCGAGGTGACCCACAAGCGTCGTGTGTCCGCTCTCGGCCCGGGTGGCCTGACCCGTGAGCGCGCCGGTTTCGAGGTGCGTGACGTTCACGCTACCCACTACGGCCGTCTTTGCCCGATCGAGACGCCGGAAGGTCCGAACATCGGCCTGATCAACTCGCTGGCGACCTACAGCCACACCAACAGCTACGGCTTCCTCGAGACGCCGTACCGTAAGGTCGTGGATGGTGTGGTCACCGACGAGGTGGTGCACCTGTCGGCCATCGAGGAAGGTGACTTCGTCATCGCCCAGGCCTCGGCCACCGTCAACGCCGACAAGAAGCTGGTCGACGATCTGGTCCAGGTGCGTCACCGCGGCGAGACCACCTTCATGCGTCCCGAACAGGTGACGCTGATGGACGTGTCTCCGCGTCAGGTGGTGTCCGTCGCCGCCGCACTGATTCCGTTCCTCGAGCACGATGACGCCAACCGCGCCCTGATGGGTGCCAACATGCAGCGTCAGGCGGTGCCGACCCTGCGTGCCGACAAGCCGCTGGTCGGTACCGGCATGGAGCGCTTCGTCGCCCGTGACTCCGGTGTCTGTGCCGTGGCCCGTCGTGGCGGCGTGATCGACTCGGTCGACGCCAAGCGCATCGTGGTGCGGGTCAACGAAGACGAGATCATCGGCGGTGAGGCCGGTGTCGACATCTACAACCTGACCAAGTACCTGCGTTCGAACCAGAACACCTGCCAGAACCAGCGTCCGATCGTTCGCCCCGGCGACAACGTCGCGCGTGGTGACATCCTGGCCGACGGTCCGTCCGTCGACATGGGTGACCTGGCGCTTGGCCAGAACATGCGCATCGCCTTCATGCCGTGGAACGGCTACAACTTCGAGGACTCCATCCTGCTGTCCGAGCGGGTGGTCCAGGAAGACCGTTTCACTACTATCCACATCCAGGAACTGACCTGTGTGTCCCGTGACACCAAGCTGGGGCCGGAGGAGATCACCTCCGATATCCCCAACGTCGGTGAATCGGCACTGGGCAAGCTGGATGAGGCCGGTGTGGTGTACATCGGTGCCGAGGTCGGTGCCGGCGACATCCTGGTCGGCAAGGTCACGCCCAAGGGCGAGACCCAGCTGACCCCGGAAGAGAAGCTGCTGCGTGCGATCTTCGGTGAGAAGGCGTCCGACGTGAAGGACACCTCTCTGCGTGCCCCCACCGGCATGAAGGGCACCGTCATCGACGTTCAGGTGTTCACCCGCGACGGCGTCGAGAAGGACTCGCGCGCTCTGTCCATCGAGCAGATGCAGCTCGACGAGGTGCGTAAGGACCTGCAGGAGACCTACCGCATCGCCGAGGACGCCACCTTCGAGCGTCTCAAGCGCACCCTGTCCGGTCAGCCGGTCAACGGTGGTCCGCGCCTGTCCAAGGATGATGTGCTGTCCGAGGACTATCTCGAGGAGCTGCCGCGTCAGCAGTGGTTCAAGCTGCGCATGCAGGACGAGAAGCTCAATGAACTGCTGGCTCAGGCCGACGAGCAGCTCGAGAACCGTCGCAAGGAAATGGACGAGCGTTTCGAAGACAAGAAGCGCAAGCTCACCCAGGGCGACGATCTGGCACCGGGCGTGCTCAAGATCGTCAAGGTCTACCTGGCGATCAAGCGTCGCCTGCAGCCGGGTGACAAGATGGCCGGCCGTCACGGTAACAAGGGTGTCATCTCGGCTATCATGCCGATCGAGGACATGCCGTTCGACGACAACGGTGAGCCCATCGACGTGGTGCTGAACCCGCTGGGTGTACCGTCGCGGATGAACGTCGGTCAGATCCTCGAGACGCACCTGGGCATGGCGGCCCGCGGTCTCGGCGTGAAGATCGAGCACATGCTGCGTGACGCCCGCGAGCAGCAGCTGGCTCAGCTGCGCGAGTTCCTCGGAGAGGTCTACAACTCCACCCAGGGTACCCGCGTCGAGGAGATCGAGTCGCTGTCCGATGACGAGATCATCGCGCTGGCCAAGAACCTGAAGAAGGGCGTGCCGATGGCGACGCCGGTGTTCGACGGTGCCAAGGAGCACGAGATCAAGCACCTGCTGAAGCTAGCCGATCTGCCGGATTCCGGCCAGATGACCCTGTACGACGGGCGTACCGGCGAGTCGTTCGATCGTCCGGTGACGGTGGGCTACATGTACATGCTGAAGCTCAACCACCTGGTCGACGACAAGATGCACGCGCGTTCCACCGGCTCCTACTCGCTGGTCACCCAGCAGCCGCTGGGCGGCAAGGCGCAGTTCGGTGGTCAGCGCTTTGGTGAGATGGAGGTCTGGGCCCTGGAGGCCTACGGCGCCGCTTACACTCTGCAGGAAATGCTCACGGTCAAGTCCGATGACGTGGAAGGTCGTACCAAGATGTACAAGAGCATCGTGGATGGCGATCACACCATGCAGGCGGGCATGCCGGAATCCTTCAACGTATTGGTGAAGGAAATCCGCTCGCTGGGCATCGATATCGAACTGGAGAGCTGAGGCGGCCCGAAAGGCGCTTCAATGAATGACGGTCCGCGGGGAGCAATAGCTCCCCGCCCATGACAACTCCGCAACGGAGCCGACCTAATGAAAGATTTGGTGAAAGTCCTCAAATCGCAGTCACAGTCCGACGAGTTCGACGCGATCAAGATCACGCTCGCGTCGCCGGACATGATCCGCTCCTGGTCCTTTGGCGAGGTCAAGAAGCCGGAGACCATCAACTACCGGACTTTCAAGCCCGAGCGTGATGGCCTGTTCTGCGCCAAGATCTTCGGTCCGGTGAAGGACTACGAGTGCCTGTGCGGCAAGTACAAGCGCATGAAGCACCGCGGCATCATCTGCGAAAAGTGCGGCGTCGAAGTCACCAAGGCCGCCGTGCGCCGCGAGCGCATGGGGCACATCGAGCTGGCAAGTCCGGTCGCCCACATCTGGTTTCTGAAGTCGCTGCCGTCTCGCATCGGCATGCTGATGGACATGACCCTGCGCGACATCGAGCGCGTGCTCTATTTCGAGAGCTTCATGGTCGTCGATCCCGGCATGACCACCCTCGAGCGTGGCCAGCTGCTCAACGACGAGCAGTACTTTGAGGCCCTCGAGGAGTTCGGCGATGACTTCGACGCCCGTATGGGTGCCGAGGCCGTCCAGGCGATGCTCAAGGATATCGATCTCGAGGAAGAGATCGAGCGTCTGCGTGAAGAGATCCCGCAGACCAACTCCGAGACCAAGATCAAGAAGCTGTCCAAGCGTCTGAAGCTGCTCGAAGCCTTCCAGGGCTCCGGCAACGATCCGGCGTGGATGGTGATGGAAGTGCTGCCCGTGCTGCCGCCGGACCTGCGTCCGCTGGTACCGCTGGATGGCGGCCGCTTCGCGACCTCGGATCTCAACGATCTGTACCGTCGCGTGATCAACCGCAACAACCGCTTGAAGCGTCTGCTCGACCTCAATGCGCCGGACATCATCGTGCGCAACGAGAAGCGCATGCTGCAGGAGTCCGTCGATGCGCTGCTCGACAACGGTCGTCGCGGTCGCGCCATCACCGGCTCCAACAAGCGTCCGTTGAAGTCGCTGGCCGACATGATCAAGGGCAAGCAGGGGCGTTTCCGTCAGAACCTGCTGGGCAAGCGCGTCGACTACTCCGGCCGCTCGGTCATCACCGTGGGCCCGACCCTGCGTCTGCACCAGTGCGGTCTGCCCAAGAAGATGGCGCTTGAGCTGTTCAAGCCGTTCATCTACTCCAAGCTGCAGGCCAGCGGCCAGGCGTCCACCATCAAGGCCGCCAAGAAGATGGTCGAGCGCGAGCTGCCGGAGGTGTGGGACATCCTCGCCGACGTCATCCGCGAGCACCCGGTGCTTTTGAACCGCGCCCCGACCCTGCACCGTCTCGGTATCCAGGCGTTCGAGCCGCTGTTGATCGAAGGCAAGGCGATCCAGCTGCACCCGCTGGTGTGTGCCGCCTACAACGCCGACTTCGACGGTGACCAGATGGCCGTGCACGTGCCGCTGACGCTGGAAGCCCAGCTCGAAGCGCGCGCGCTGATGATGGCCACCAACAACGTGCTGTCACCGGCCAACGGCGAGCCGATCATCGTGCCGTCCCAGGACGTGGTGCTGGGTCTGTACTACATGACCCGCGAGCGCATCAACGCCAAGGGCGAGGGCATGGTGTTCTCCGACCTCAACGAGGTCGAGCGCGCCTTCGGCACCCAGAACGTGTCGCTGCACGCCCGCGTCAAGGTGCGCCTGGACGAGGTCGACATCGACGAAGAGACCGGCGAGCGCTCCGAGCACCGCCGTCTGCGTGACACCACCGTCGGCCGTGCGCTGCTGTTCCGCATCCTGCCGCAAGGGGTGCCCTTCGATCTGGTCGACCAGGCCATGAAGAAGAAGGCCATCTCCAAGCTGATCAACGAAGTGTATCGTCGCGCCGGTCTCAAGGCCGCGGTCATCTTCGCCGACCAGCTGATGTACACCGGCTTCCGTCTGGCCACCTGGTCCGGCGCCTCCATCGGCGTCAACGACTTCGTCATCCCGGACGCCAAGGCCGAGATCGTCGAGGCGGCCGAGGAAGAGGTCAAGGAAATCGAGGACCAGTTCTCCTCCGGTCTGGTGACCGCGGGCGAGAAGTACAACAAGGTCATCGATATCTGGGCGCGTGCCAACGACCAGGTCGCCAAGGCGATGATGGCGGGCATCTCCAAGGAGACCGTGATCGACCGCGAAGGCAAGGAAGTCGAACAGGACTCCTTCAACAGCGTGTTCATCATGGCCGACTCCGGTGCCCGTGGTAGCGCCGCCCAGATCCGCCAGCTGGCGGGTATGCGTGGTCTGATGGCCAAGCCGGATGGCTCGATCATCGAGACCCCGATCGTCGCCAACTTCCGTGAAGGTCTGAACGTACTCCAGTACTTCATCTCGACCCACGGTGCGCGTAAGGGTCTGGCGGATACCGCCCTGAAGACCGCCAACTCCGGTTACCTGACCCGTCGTCTGGTCGACGTCGCCCAGGACGTGGTCATCACCGAGGTCGACTGTGGCACCGAGCGTGGCCTGACCCTGCACCCGGTCATCGAAGGCGGCGACATCATCGTCTCGCTGGCCCAGCGTGTACTCGGCCGAGTGGTCGCTCAGGACGTCATCGACCCGAGCACCGACGAAGTGCTGATTCCGCGTGGCACCCTGCTGGACGAGGCCTGGTGCGAGCAACTCGACACCATGGGCGTCGACGAGATCATCGTGCGCAGCACCATCACCTGTGAAACCAGTCACGGTGTGTGTTCGTCCTGTTACGGGCGCGATCTGGCCCGCGGCCACCAGGTCAACATCGGTGAGTCGGCCGGCGTCATCGCCGCCCAGTCCATCGGTGAGCCGGGTACCCAGCTGACCATGCGTACCTTCCACATCGGTGGTGCCGCCTCGCGGGCCTCTGCGGTGGACAGCGTCCAGGTCAAGCATGGCGGCAAGGTGCGCCTGCACAACATCAAGTACGTGGAACGCGCCGACGGCAAGCTGGTCGTGGTGTCGCGCTCCAGCGCCCTGGCGGTGGCCGACGAGCATGGCCGCGAGCGTGAGTACTACAAGCTGCCTTACGGTGCCGAGCTTTCGGTGCGTGACGGTGATGCGGTCGATCCCGGCCAGGCCGTGGCCAAGTGGGATCCGCACACCCACCCGATCGTCGCCGAAGCGGAAGGCCAGGTGCACTACGTCGACATGGACGAAGGCCTGACCATGCACCGCAGCGTCGACGAGATGACCGGTCTGTCCTCGATCGAGATCATCGAGTCCGCGGCGCGGCCGATGGCCGGTCGCGACAAGCGCCCGATGATCATGCTCAACGACGCCGCCGGCAAGCCGGTGACCGTCTCCGGCAGCGACACTCCGGTGCAGTACCCGCTGCCCGGCAAGGCGATCGTCACCGTCGACAATGGCTCGTCCATCGGCATCGGTGAGATCGTCGCGCGTATCCCGGTGGAGGCGTCCGGCAACAAGGACATCACCGGTGGTCTGCCGCGCGTGGCCGACCTGTTCGAGGCGCGCAAGCCGAAGGAGCCGTCCATCCTGGCCGAGATCAGCGGTGTGATCAGCTTCGGCAAGGAAACCAAGGGCAAGCGTCGTCTGACCATCACCCCGTCCGAAGGCGACCCCTTCGAGATGCTGATTCCCAAGTGGCGTCAGATCGCGGTGTTCGAGGGCGAGACGGTCGAGAAGGGCGAGGTGATCTCGGATGGTCCGAGCAACCCGCACGACATCCTGCGACTGCTCGGCATCGCCGAGCTGGCCAAGTACATCGTGGCCGAGGTACAGGACGTCTATCGTCTGCAGGGCGTTGGCATCAACGACAAGCACATCGAAGTGATCGTGCGTCAGATGCTGCGCAAGGTCGAGATCACCGACGCCGGTGACTCCGACTTCATTCCGGGTGATCAGGTCGAGCTGGTCCGTGTGCTGGAGCAGAATGCCGTGCTCCAGGCCAATGACAAGTTCCCGGCCAAGTACCAGCGCCTGCTGCTGGGTATCACCAAGGCCAGCCTGGCCACCGAGTCGTTCATCTCTGCGGCCTCCTTCCAGGAGACGACCCGCGTGCTGACCGAAGCGGCGGTCACCGGCAAGCGCGACTACCTGCGCGGCCTGAAGGAAAACGTGGTGGTGGGACGTCTGATCCCGGCCGGTACCGGTCTGACCCACCACGAGGAGCGTCGTCGCAAGCGTGAAGACACCGAGCGACTGCTCCAGCCGTCGGCCTACGACGTCGAGCAGGAGCTGGGCGCCCAGCTCACCGCGCTGGACTCGGACGACGACGAGATCTGATGTCGGCAAAAAGCCTGGAGCCTTTGCGGCTCCGGGCTTGACGCGCCTTGGCATCAGCCAGTAGAATGCGCAGCCTTTAACAGTGGGGTGGGTGTATCCGCGCCACTGTGAAAAGGCTTAGGCAACCCATTGGAGTCAGCTAACAGCTATGGCAACGATTAATCAGCTCGTGCGCAAGCCGCGCAAGCGTCAGGCCGCGAAGACCGACGTGCCTGCGCTTCAGGCCTGCCCGCAGAAGCGCGGCGTCTGCACCCGCGTCTACACCACCACCCCGAAGAAGCCGAACTCCGCACTGCGGAAGGTCTGTCGTGTGCGCCTGACCAACGGCTACGAGGTGTCCTCTTACATCGGCGGTGAAGGCCACAACCTCCAGGAGCACTCTGTGGTCCTGATTCGTGGCGGTCGAGTAAAGGACCTTCCGGGTGTGCGTTATCACACCGTTCGCGGCGCTCTCGACACCTCCGGTGTCCAGAACCGTCGTCAGGGCCGTTCCAAGTACGGCACCAAGCGTCCGAAGTCCTAAGGGCTCCGTCGCTTTCCATTACCAAGTTTGACCCGGTCTGATAAGAGTAAGGTCGAGCCGCCAAGCGCGAGTCTCGGGTTTACCTGAAGGACCCTTCAACCGAGGGCTTATCATGCCTAGAAGAAGAGTTGCGGCCAAGCGCGAGATTCTGCCGGATCCCAAGTTCGGATCCGAGCGTCTGGCCAAGTTCATGAACCACCTGATGATCAGCGGCAAGAAGTCCGTAGCTGAGCGTATCGTCTATGGTGCGCTGGACAGGGTTGCCGAGCGTTCCAATGAAGAGCCGCTGGAAATCTTCGACAAGGCGCTGGAAACCATCCAGCCCATGGTCGAGGTGAAGTCTCGCCGCGTCGGCGGTGCGACCTATCAGGTGCCGGTCGAAGTCCGTCCGTCCCGCCGCCAGGCGCTTGCCATGCGCTGGCTGGTGGACGCCGCTCGCCGTCGTGGCGAGAAGACCATGGTGCAGCGTCTGGCTGGCGAAATGCTGGATGCAGCCGAAGGCAAGGGTTCGGCAGTCAAGAAGCGTGAAGACGTGCATCGCATGGCAGAAGCCAACAAGGCCTTCTCTCACTACCGCTTCTAAAGCGCATCGCCAACCAACGGGAGTTACATCGTGGCTCGCAAGACTCCGCTTAAGCGTTACCGCAATATCGGTATCGTGGCCCACGTCGACGCCGGTAAGACGACTACTACCGAGCGTGTCCTGTTCTACACCGGTCTGTCCCACAAGGTCGGTGAGGTCCATGAGGGCGCCGCCACCATGGACTGGATGGAGCAGGAGCAGGAGCGTGGTATCACCATCACCTCCGCGGCGACCACCTGCTTCTGGCAGGGCATGAACAAGCAGTTCGATGAGCACCGCATCAACATCATCGACACCCCTGGACACGTTGACTTCACCATCGAAGTCGAACGTTCCCTGCGTGTGCTTGACGGTGCCGTCGTCGTGCTGTGTGGCTCCTCCGGTGTGCAGCCGCAGACTGAGACCGTCTGGCGCCAGGCCAACAAGTACGAAGTTCCGCGCATGGTGTTCGTCAACAAGATGGACCGCAGCGGCGCTGACTTCTTCATGGTCGTCAACCAGCTGAAGGATCGTCTCGGCGCCAACGTCGTGCCGATCCAGATCAACTGGGGCTCCGAGGACGAGTTCAAGGGCGTCATCGACCTCATCCAGATGAAGGCCATCCTGTGGGATGAAGACAACTTCGGGATGAACTACGACCTCGTTGATATCCCGGCGGAGCTCCAGGAGACCGCCGAAGAGTATCGCGAGCAGATGGTCGAGGCCGCCGCCGAGGCGTCCGAAGAGCTGATGGACAAGTACCTCGAAGAGGGCGAGCTGACCAACGACGAGATCAAGGCTGGTCTGCGTCGTCGTACCCTCGACAACGAGATCGTGCTGGTCACTTGTGGCTCTGCGTTCAAGAACAAGGGCGTTCAGGCCGTTCTCGATGGCGTCATCGAGTACATGCCGTCTCCCACCGAGGTCAAGGCGATCGAAGGTGAGCTCGACGACAAGGACGGCACCATCGCGACCCGTGAGGCCGATGACAGTGCGCCTTTCGCCGCGCTGGCGTTCAAGATCGCGACCGACCCCTTCGTTGGCACCCTGACCTTCATCCGCGTCTACTCCGGCGTGCTGAAGTCAGGCGACAGCGTCTACAACTCCGTCAAGCAGAAGAAGGAGCGCGTCGGTCGTATCGTCCAGATGCACTCCAACTCGCGCGAGGAGATCAAGGAAGTTCTGGCCGGCGACATCGCCGCCTGTATCGGCCTGAAGGACGTGACCACCGGTGATACCCTGTGCGACCTGAACGACAAGATCGTTCTCGAGCGCATGGAGTTTCCGGATCCGGTTATCTCCGTGGCCGTGGAGCCGAAGTCCAAGGCTGACCAGGAAAAGATGGGTATTGCACTGGGCAAGCTGGCCCAGGAAGATCCGTCCTTCCAGGTCAAGACCGACGAAGAGACTGGCCAGACCATCATCTCCGGCATGGGCGAGCTTCACCTCGACATCATCGTTGACCGCATGCGTCGCGAGTTCAAGGTCGAGGCGAACATCGGCAAGCCGCAGGTGGCCTACCGTGAGACGATTCGTCAGAGCGTCGAGCAGGAAGGCAAGTTCGTTCGTCAGTCCGGTGGTCGCGGTCAGTACGGTCACGTACACCTGCGCATCGAGCCGTTGACGGCCGAAGACAAGGGCGACGACGAAGAGATGCACTTCAAGTTCGCTTCCGAGATCGTCGGCGGCGTGGTTCCGAAGGAATACGTGCCGGCCGTCGAGAAAGGGGCCTATGAGCAGCTCCAGAACGGTGTCATCGCGGGCTACCCGATGATCGACGTCAAGGTAACGCTGTTCGACGGTTCCTACCACGACGTGGACTCCAACGAGACCGCGTTCAAGGTCGCCTCTTCCATGGCGATCAAGCAAGGCGCTCCCAAGGCCAAGGCAGTTCTGCTCGAGCCGGTGATGAAGGTCGAGGTCGTGACCCCTGAAGAATTCATGGGTGACGTCATGGGCGACCTGAACCGCCGCCGGGGCCTGGTCCAGGGTATGGATGACTCTTCCTCCGGCAAGGTCATTCGCGCCACCGTGCCGCTGGCTGAGATGTTCGGTTACGCAACCGACCTGCGCTCTCAGACCCAGGGCCGCGCAAGCTACACCATGGAGTTTGCGGACTACGAAGAGGCGCCGTCCAGCGTCGTTGAAGCCGTCATCAACCAGAACGGTTAACCGTTAGCTAACGAAAGAGGTCATAGCAGTGGCTAAGGAAAAATTCGAACGTTCCAAACCGCACGTCAACGTCGGCACCATCGGTCACGTCGACCACGGCAAGACTACCCTGACGGCGGCCCTGACTCGCGTTTCTGCCGAGGTGTTCGGCGGTGACTGGCGTGAGTTCGACACCATCGACAATGCTCCGGAAGAGCGTGAGCGTGGTATCACCATCGCCACCTCTCACGTCGAGTATCAGTCCGAGGAGCGTCACTACGCTCACGTCGACTGCCCGGGACACGCTGACTACGTCAAGAACATGATCACCGGTGCTGCCCAGATGGACGGCGCTATCCTGGTCTGTTCCGCTGCTGACGGCCCCATGCCGCAGACTCGCGAGCACATCCTGCTGTCTCGTCAGGTTGGCGTTCCGTTCATCGTCGTGTTCCTGAACAAGGCCGACATGGTCGACGACGAAGAGCTGCTCGAGCTGGTCGAGATGGAAGTTCGTGAACTTCTGTCCGAGTACGACTTCCCGGGCGACGACACTCCGATCATCACCGGCTCTGCCCTGATGGCTCTGGAAGGCAAGGACGACAACGGCATGGGTACTACCGCCGTTGCCAACCTGATCAAGGCTCTGGATGCTTACATCCCCGAGCCGGAGCGTGCTGTCGACCAGCCGTTCCTGATGCCGATCGAAGACGTGTTCTCCATCTCTGGTCGCGGTACCGTTGTGACCGGTCGTGTCGAGCGCGGCATCGTCAAGCCGGGCGAAGAGATCGAGATCGTTGGTATCAAGGACACCACCAAGACTACCGTTACCGGTGTCGAGATGTTCCGTAAGCTGCTCGACGAAGGTCGTGCTGGCGAGAACGTCGGTGCCCTGCTGCGTGGTACCAAGCGTGACGAAGTCGAGCGTGGTCAGGTTCTGGCCAAGCCGGGCACCATCACTCCGCACACCCAGTTCGAGGCGGAAGTGTACGTGCTGAGCAAGGACGAGGGTGGTCGTCACACTCCGTTCTTCAAGGGCTACCGTCCGCAGTTCTACTTCCGTACCACCGACATCACCGGTACCTGTGAACTGCCGGAAGGCGTCGAGATGGTCATGCCGGGCGACAACGTCCAGATGGTCGTCAACCTGATCGCTCCGATCGCCATGGACGAAGGTCTGCGCTTCGCCATCCGCGAAGGCGGCCGTACCGTCGGCGCTGGCGTCGTGGCCAAGATCCTGGTCTAAATCAGACCGGTGATCACCGAAGGGGGCTCCGCAAGGAGCCCCCTTTTCTGCGCATCGTCATTGAGGGTTTGACTCTCGATGGCGCGGCGCATATAATGCGCATCCTTTGAATGCGTGGGTTGACGGCTCGCGCCGTCAAGTTCCATTGGAGTTAGGGCAAATGCAGAACCAGAAGATTCGCATTCGGTTGAAGGCTTTCGACCATCGCCTGATCGACCAGTCCGCCGCGGAGATTGTTGAAACCGCCAAGCGTACCGGCGCCCAGGTTCGTGGTCCGATTCCTCTGCCGACCAATCGCGAGCGTTACACCGTGCTGGTTTCCCCGCACGTGAACAAGGACGCCCGTGATCAGTACGAGATTCGTACCCACAAGCGTGTGCTCGACATCGTCGAGCCGACCGAGAAGACCGTTGATGCCCTGATGAAGCTCGACCTCGCCGCTGGCGTGGACGTGCAAATCAAGCTCGACTGATATCACTAGACACTCGCGGCCCAGCGTTCCTCTCACCCAGTAGAGGTTCAGCAGCCGCCACGCCGGGATGGCGTTACACAACGTGCTAGTGGAATGCTCTGGAAAGGGCAGCCATAGCGGGTGATAGCCCCGTACACTAAAGGAGACTAAGCATGACTATCGGTTTGGTCGGTAGGAAGGCCGGCATGACCCGTGTCTTCACCGAAGACGGCGCGTCTGTGCCCGTAACCGTTATCGAGGTTGATCCCAACCGCGTGACCTGCGTGAAGTCTGTCGAATCCGACGGCTACGCCGCGGTCCAGGTGACAACCGGCTCCCGCAAAGCCAAGCATCTGTCCAAGGCCCAAGCTGGCCTGTACGCCAAGGCAGGTGTCGAGGCTGGTCGTTCCCTGATGGAGTTCCGCCTGAGCGAAGGCGACGAAGCTCCGGAAGTGGGCGGCGAACTCACCGTATCCCTCTTCGAAGCTGGTCAAAGCGTTGACGTGACCGGCACCTCCAAGGGTAAGGGCTTCCAGGGCGCAGTGAAGCGCTGGAACTTCCGTACCCAGGACAACAGCCACGGTAACTCTCTGTCCCACCGTGCTCCGGGTTCCATCGGCATGTGCCAGACCCCGGGTCGCGTGTTCAAGGGCAAGAAGATGGCCGGCCAGATGGGCAACGCACGTTGCACCGTTCAGAGCCTGGAAATCGTCCGTGTCGATGCCGAGCGCAACCTGCTGCTGATCAAAGGCGCCGTTCCTGGTGCTACCGGCAGTGATGTCATCGTGCGCAGCGCCGTCAAAGCTGGCTGAAGGGGAACTTTCCAATGAATCTGAATCTTGCAGGTGCAAGCGCCGGGACCGTTGAGCTGTCCGACGCTACCTTTGGCAAAGAATTCAACGAAGCGCTCGTGCACCAGGTCGTCACCGCCTATCTGGCTGGTGGTCGTCAGGGCACTCGCGCCCAGAAGAACCGCTCCGACGTCCGTGGCGGCGGCAAGAAGCCGTGGCGCCAGAAGGGCACCGGTCGCGCTCGCGCCGGTACCATTCGCTCGCCGATCTGGCGCAGCGGTGGTGTGACCTTCGCGGCCCGTCCGCAGGACCACTCCCAGAAGGTCAACCGCAAGATGTACCGTGCGGCCATGCGCTCGATTCTGTCCGAGCTGGTCCGTCAGGAGCGTCTTGTTGCCGTTGATGCCTTCTCTGTCGAGTCGCCCAAAACCAAGCAGCTGGTCGCCAAGCTTTCCGACCTGGGCCTGGAGAAGGTGCTGATCGTCACCGAAGAAGTCGACGAGAACCTGTACCTGGCAGCCCGCAACATCCCCAACGTGGATGTGGTGGACGTCGCCGCCGCCGACCCGGTCAGCCTGGTCGCCTTCGACAAGGTCCTGGCTACCGTCTCCGCACTGCGCAAATTCGAGGAGAAGCTGGCATGAACCAGGAGCGTGTATTCAAGGTTCTGCTTGGTCCGCACGTGACCGAGAAGGCCGCCATGGCCGCCGAGCGTAACCAGTACGTGTTCAAGGTGGCGAGTGACGCAACCAAGCCCGAGATCAAGGCTGCCGTCCAGGAGCTGTTCGGCAAGAAGGTCGACCGCGTTTCTGTTCTGAACGTGAAGGGCAAGACCAAGCGCACCGCGCATGGTGTTGGTATGCGCAAGGGTTATCGCAAGGCGTACGTGACACTGGCCGCCGGCGAGACGCTTGAAGACTTCTCTGGCGCCGAGTAAAGGCAGGAGTACGGATCATGGCAATCGTCAAGACAAAACCCACATCCGCCGGTCGTCGCCACGTCGTCAAGATTGTTGGTGAGGAACTGTACAAGGGCCGCGCTTACGCGCCGTTGCTCGAGAAGCAGTCCAAGTCCGGTGGTCGTAACAACCAGGGTCGCATCACCACTCGCCACGTCGGCGGTGGTCATCGCAACCACTATCGGATCATCGACTTCAAGCGCACCAAGGATGGCGTTCCGGCCATCGTCGAGCGCCTGGAGCATGACCCGAACCGTAGCGCCCACATCGCGCTGCTGAAGTACATCGACGGTGAGCGTCGCTACATCATCGCCCCCAAGGGCGTGAGTGCCGGTGATCGCCTCGAGTCCGGCGTCAATGCGCCGATCAAGAAGGGCAACGCACTGCCGCTGCGCAACATCCCGCTGGGTTCCACGGTGCACTGCATCGAACTGAAGCCTGGCAAGGGTGCTCAGATCGCACGCAGCGCCGGTACCAGCGCCCAGCTGGTGGCTCGTGAAGGCAACTACGCCACCCTGCGTCTGCGCTCCGGCGAGATGCGCAAGGTGCTGGCCGAGTGCCGCGCGACCCTGGGTGAGGTGAGCAATTCCGAGCACAGCCTGCGTCAACTTGGCAAGGCCGGTGCAAAGCGCTGGAGAGGTGTGCGCCCGACTGTTCGCGGTGTCGCGATGAACCCGGTGGATCACCCGCACGGTGGTGGTGAAGGCCGCACCAGCGGTGGTCGTCATCCGGTGTCCCCGTGGGGTATGCCCACCAAGGGCCACAAGACCCGCAAGAACAAGCGCACCGACAAGCTGATCGTCCGCCGCCGCAAGGCTCGCGGTTAAGATCCCACGCCAAGACATTAAGAGGTAACGGCTGTGCCACGTTCACTGAAGAAAGGTCCTTTTGTAGACCTTCATCTGCTGAAAAAGGTTGAGACTGCAGCGGAAAAGAACGATCGCAAACCGATCAAGACCTGGTCGCGTCGTTCAATGGTCCTGCCCAACATGGTCGGGCTCACCATTGCAGTCCATAACGGTCGCCAACACGTCCCGGTGCACGTCTCCGAGGAAATGGTTGGCCACAAGCTGGGCGAATTCGCTGCTACCCGCACCTATCGCGGCCATGCGGCGGATAAGAAAGCCAAACGGTAAGCCAGAGAGGATTAAGAGATGGAAGTCACAGCAAAGCTGCGTGGCGCCAGTTTATCCGCCCAGAAGGCCCGTTTGGTGGCTGATCAGGTGCGCGGTAAGCCTGTCGCCGAAGCAATCGACCTGCTGACCTTCTCACCGAAGAAGGCGGCCAAGCTGGTCAAGAAGGTGCTGCAGTCCGCCATCGCGAATGCGGAAGAAAACAACGGCATGGACATCGACGAGCTGCGCGTCTCGACCATCTGTGTCGATGAGGGTACGACGCTCAAGCGCATCCGTCCGCGCGCCAAAGGCCGTGCGGATCGCATTTTGAAGCGCACTTGCCACATCACCGTCAAGGTAGCCGAGAAGTAGGAGTCGACCAGATGGGTCAGAAAGTCAATCCGACAGGCATCCGACTGGGTATCGTCAAAGACCATACCTCTGTCTGGTACGCCGAGCGCGGCGCCTATGCCGATAAGCTCAACAACGACCTCGCGGTGCGTAGCTTCCTGGAAGAGCGTCTGAAAAACGCCTCCGTTAGCAAGATCACCATCGAGCGTCCCGCGAACAACGCGCGCATCACCATTCACACTGCCCGTCCGGGCATCGTGATTGGCAAGAAGGGCGAAGATGTCGATCGCCTGCGTCGCGACGTCACCGAGATGATGGGCGTGCCTGTTCACGTCAACATCGAGGAAGTTCGCAAGCCCGAGCTGGATGCTCAGCTCGTCGCACAGAACATTGCCGGCCAGCTCGAGCGCCGTGTGATGTTCCGTCGCGCCATGAAGCGCGCTGTCCAGAACGCCATGCGTCTGGGCGCTGGCGGCATCAAGGTGCAGCTCTCCGGTCGCCTCGGCGGCGCGGAAATTGCCCGCACCGAGTGGTACCGCGAAGGTCGTGTTCCGCTGCATACCCTGCGTGCGGACATCGATTACGCCACCTACGAAGCAAAGACCACCTACGGCATCATCGGTGTCAAGGTCTGGGTCTTCAAGGGTGAAATCCTCGGGGGCATCGAGGAGGTCCGCGCCAAGGCGAAGCAGAGCCAGGCAGCGCCCTCCAAGAAGAAAGGTTCCAGGTAAGGGGAGAGCGATTCGATGTTACAACCCAAGCGTACAAAATTCCGTAAGGTGCAGAAGGGCCGCAACCGTGGCCTGGCGCATCGCGGAAGCAAAGTGAGCTTCGGCGAGTTCGGCCTCAAGGCCACCGGCCGCGGTCGTGTCACCGCCCGTCAGATCGAAGCTGGCCGTCGTGCCATCACCCGTCACGTCAAGCGTGGCGGCAAGATCTGGATCCGTGTCTTCCCGGACAAGCCGATTTCCAAGAAGCCCCTGGAAGTCCGGATGGGTAAAGGTAAGGGCTCCGTCGAGTACTGGGTCGCACAGATCCAGCCCGGTCGTGTCCTTTACGAGATCGAAGGCGTTTCCGAGGAACTGGCCCGCGAAGCTTTCGCACTGGCCGCCCAGAAATTCCCGGTCTCCACCACCTTTGTGAAACGGACGGTGATGTGATGAAAGCCCAGGAAATTCGTGAAAAGTCCGCCGAGCAGCTCAATGAGCAGCTCCTCGAACTCCTCCGCGAGCAGTTCAACCTGCGCATGCAGAAGGCCACCGGCCAGCTGAGCCAGACTCATCTGCTCAAGCAGGTTCGTCGGGATATCGCCCGCGTGAAGACTGTGCTCAACGAGAAGGCAGGTGTCTGAGATGGCCGAAGAGAAAAAAGCCCGTACGCTCACCGGCAAGGTGGTGAGCGACAAGATGGACAAGTCCATCGTTGTAATGATCGAGCGTCGTGAGCGCCACCCGATCTACGGCAAATACGTTAAGCGCTCCACCAAGCTGCACGCCCACGACGAGACCAACCAGGCCAAGGCCGGTGACACGGTATCCATCCAGGAATGCCGTCCGCTGTCCAAGAAGAAGGCCTGGACCCTGGTCGAGGTTGTCGAACAGGCCAAGGGTTAAGGCCACGGCCTTAACCTCGTGCAGTCAGTTTAGGTTTGGAGAAAACCGATGATTCAGACTCAGACAATGCTGGATGTCGCCGACAACAGCGGAGCGCGCCGGGTGCAGTGCATCAAGGTGCTGGGTGGTTCACACCGCCGCTACGCTCGCGTTGGTGACGTCATCAAGGTCACGGTGAAGGAAGCTATTCCGCGCGGCAAGGTCAAGAAAGGCCAGGTGCTGAAAGCGGTAGTTGTCCGGACCCGCAGTGGCGTCCGTCGCAGCGACGGTTCGCTGATTCGCTTCGATGGAAATGCGGCCGTCTTGTTGAACAACACCAACGAGCAGCCGATCGGTACCCGTATCTTCGGGCCGGTGACGCGTGAACTTCGCAACGAGAAGTTCATGAAGATCATTTCCTTAGCGCCTGAAGTGCTGTAAGGGAGCGAGGCGACATGCAAAAGATCAAACGTGATGATGAAGTGATCGTCATCGCCGGCAAGGACAAGGGTAAGCGCGGTACCGTGAAGCGCGTCCTCAAGGACGAGCGGTTCGTGGTAGCGGGTGTGAACATGATCAAGCGTCACACCAAGCCGAACCCCATGGCCGGCAATCAGGGCGGTATCGTCGAGCGCGAGGCTCCGATTCACGCGTCCAACGTAGCCATCTTCAATCAGGAGACCGGTAAGGCGGATCGCGTCGGCTTCCAGATCAAGGAAGACGGTACCAAGGTACGTATCTACAAGTCGACGCAAGCGCAGATCGACGCCTAACGCGAGTCGGGTAGCAAAATGGCGAACTTGAAAGAACGTTATCAAAACGAGGTGGTGGCTCAACTGAAAGAGCAGTTCAGCTACGCCAACGTTATGCAGGTACCCCGGATCACCAAGGTGACTCTGAACATGGGTATCGGCGAAGCGACCAGCGATAAAAAGCTGATCGACGCTGCCGTCGGCGACCTGGAGAAGCTCTCCGGTCAGAAGCCGATGGTGACCAAGGCACGTAAGTCCATCGCGGGCTTCAAGGTGCGTGAAGGCTGGCCGATCGGCGTGAAGGTCACACTGCGCAGTGAGCGCATGTGGGACTTCCTCGATCGCCTGGTGAATATCGCGATCCCCCGCGTTCGTGACTTCCGTGGTCTCAACCCGAAGTCCTTCGACGGTCGTGGCAACTACAGCATGGGGGTGCGTGAGCAGATCATCTTCCCGGAGATCGAGTATGATAAGATCGACCGGATTCGTGGTCTGGATGTCACCATCACCACCACTGCCAACACCGATGACGAAGGTCGTGCGCTCTTGAGTGCACTGAACTTCCCGTTCAAGAAATAGGGGTGGGATCATGGCAAAGAAGAGCATGATTGAGCGTGAGCTGAAGCGCACGCAACTGGTTGAGAAGTATGCTGCCAAGCGTGCTGAGCTCAAGGCGATCATCCAGGACGTGAACAGCTCCGATGAGGAGCGCTTCGATGCGCAGCTGAAGTTGCAGTCGCTGCCGCGTGACTCCAGCCCCGTGCGTCAGCGTAACCGCTGCCGCGTGACTGGCCGTCCGCACGGCTACTACAACAAGTTCGGCCTTGGCCGTAACAAGCTGCGTGAAGCCGCCATGCGTGGCGACGTGCCCGGACTGAAGAAGTCCAGCTGGTAACGCCACGTAGAATCATCAGGAGCGCAAGTTAAATGAGCATGCAAGACACTCTGGCGGATATGTTTACCCGTATCCGCAATGCGCAGCAGGCCACCAAGGAGACGGTCACCATGCCGTCCTCCAAGATCAAGGTTGAAGTGGCCCGCGTGCTGAAAGAAGAGGGTTACATCACTGACTTCGCCGTGAGCGAATCAGCCAAGCCCGAGCTGACCGTCAGCCTCAAGTACTTCGAAGGCAAGCCGGTCATCGAGCATCTGCAGCGGGTTTCCAAGCCGTCCCTGCGTAGTTACAAGGGCAAGGATGCGCTGCCGAAGGTCGCCGATGGCCTGGGTGTCGCGATCGTCACCACCTCCAAGGGTGTGATGACCGATCGTGCCGCGCGTCAGGCTGGTGTCGGCGGCGAAGTCCTCTGCACCGTATTCTAGGAGTTTGGAATGTCCCGCGTAGCCAAATATCCGGTTAAAGTGCCCGCTGGCGTCGAGGTCAAGATCGACGGCGCCACGCTGACCGCCAAAGGCGGTCAGGGCACCCTCTCCATGCCCGTTCACGACGATGTCGTGGTCGCGCAGGAAGATGGCCAGCTGACCTTCCAGCCGAGCAAATCTGCTAAGAGCTGGGCCATGGTCGGCACCACCCGTGCCCTGGTTCAGAACCTGGTCACCGGCGTGTCCGAGGGCTTTACCAAGTCTCTCGAAATCATCGGCGTCGGTTATCGCGCTCAAGCGAAAGGCCAGACGCTCAACCTGACACTGGGCTTCTCTCACCCGGTCGACTATCAACTGCCTGAAGGTGTCACGGCGGAAACGCCGAAGAACACCGTCATCGTGCTGAAGAGCGCGGACAAGCAGAAGCTCGGCCAGGTCGCAGCGGAAATCCGCGCTTTCCGTCCGCCTGAACCCTACAAGGGCAAGGGTGTGCGTTACGCGGATGAGCAGGTCCGCCGTAAAGAAGCCAAGAAGAAGTAAGGCAGGGTTATGAACGCGAAGAAAGAATCTCGTCTCCGTCGTGCCCGCCGCGCTCGCGCGAAGATCCGCGAGCTGGGCGTGTCTCGCCTGTGCGTCAATCGTACCCCCCGTCACATCTACGCGCAGATTATCTCGCCGGATGGTGGCAAGGTCCTGGCCAGCGCTTCCACGCTGGACAAGAGCCTGCGCGAGGGTTCGACCGGCAATGCAGACGCCGCAGCCAAAGTTGGTGCGCTGATCGCTGAACGCGCCAAGGAAGCGGGCATCACCCAGGTGGCCTTCGACCGCGCTGGCTTCAAGTACCACGGTCGTGTGAAGGCCCTGGCCGACGCCGCACGTGAAGGCGGCCTGGAATTCTAAAGGGTTTTACGATGGCGAAGAACGAACAGCAAAACGGCGATCTGCAGGAAAAGCTCGTGCAGGTCAACCGTGTCGCCAAGGTGGTCAAGGGTGGCCGTATTTTCGGCTTCACCGCTCTGACTGTCGTGGGCGACGGTAACGGTCGCGTCGGCTTCGGTCGTGGCAAGGCACGTGAAGTGCCGGTCGCGATTCAGAAGGCGATGGACCAGGCGCGCCGCAACATGATCAAGGTGAACCTGGTCGGCGGTACCCTCCAGTATCCGGTCAAGGCACGTCATGGCGCCTCCAAGGTGTACATGCAGCCGGCCTCTGACGGTACTGGTATCATCGCCGGCGGCGCCATGCGCTCCGTGCTGGAATTGGCCGGCGTGCACAACGTGCTGGCCAAGTGCTATGGCTCCACCAATCCGGTGAACGTGGTCCGCGCGACCGTGAATGGCCTGGCTTCCATGCAGTCGCCGGAAGACGTGGCCGCCAAGCGCGGTCTCTCAGTCGAAGCGATCACGGGGTAATACACCATGGCAGCTACGATCAAGGTTACCCAGACCCGCAGCACCATCGGCACGTTGGCCAAGCACAAGGCCACCATGAAGGGCCTCGGCCTGCGCCGCATCGGTCACACGGTTGAACTGGAAGACACCCCTGCCGTTCGCGGCATGATCCACAAGGTCAACTACCTTGTGCGTGTTGAGGGAGAGTAATCCATGAAACTTAACAGCCTGAGCCCGGCACCGGGCTCCAAGCACGCTGAAAAGCGCGTCGGTCGTGGCATCGGTTCCGGTCTGGGCAAGACCGGCGGCCGTGGCCACAAGGGCCAGAAGTCGCGCAGCGGTGGCAGCGTGAAGCCCGGCTTCGAGGGCGGTCAGATGCCCCTGCAGCGTCGTCTGCCGAAGTTTGGTTTCACCTCCGCCAAGTCTTTGGTTTCCGAGGAAGTCCGCCTGGCCGAGCTGGCCAAGGTCGCGGGTGACGAAGTCACTCTGGAAAGCCTCAAGGAAGCCAATGTGCTGAAGGATTCCACGCAGCATGCGAAGGTGATCCTTTCCGGCGATCTGAACAAGGCGGTCACCGTTCGCGGTCTGCGGGTCACCAAGGGTGCCCGCGCAGCGATCGAAGCCGCCGGTGGCAAGGTAGAGGACTAAATGGCCAAGTCAGGAAACATGCCGGCGATGGGCAGCGGTCTGAGTGAACTGTGGGCGCGTCTGCGCTTCGTGCTCCTCGCCATCGTGGTCTACCGTATCGGTGCCCACATACCCGTTCCCGGTATCAATCCTGACCAGCTTGCTGCCTTGTTCAGGGAGCAGCAGGGCACCATCCTGGGCATGTTCAACATGTTCTCGGGCGGTGCCCTGGAGCGCATGAGTATCCTCGCCCTCGGCATCATGCCGTACATCTCGGCGTCGATCATCATGCAGCTCCTGACCGCCGTCTCGCCCCACCTCGAGCAGTTGAAGAAGGAGGGCGAGAGCGGCCGCCGCAAGATCAGCCAGTACACGCGCTACGGCACGGTGGTGCTGGCCCTGGTTCAGGCCACCGGCATGTCCGTGGGTCTGGCCAGCCAAGGCATTGCCTATACGGCCGATCTCAGCTTCTATTTCACCGCGATCATCACCTTCGTGAGTGGCGCGGTGTTCTTGATGTGGCTGGGTGAGCAGATCACCGAGAAGGGCATCGGCAACGGCATTTCGCTGCTGATCTTCGCGGGTATCGTCGCCGGCCTGCCCGGAGCTGTGGCTCAAGCCTTCGAGCTTGCCCGCAACGAGGGCGCGTGGAATGTGTTGCCGCTGTTGGCGCTTAGCCTTCTGGGTATCGCCACCGTGGCGTTCGTCGTGTTCATCGAACGCGGCCAGCGCCGGATCACGGTGAACTACCCGCGCCGCCAGGTAGGCAACAAGATGTATGCAGGGCAGAGCAGCTACCTGCCGCTCAAGGTCAACATGGCGGGTGTCATTCCGGCCATCTTTGCCTCGAGCATCCTGTTGTTCCCCGCCTCCCTCGGTCAGTGGGTAGGTGCGGGCGACGGCATGGAATGGTTGCAGCGCGCGTCCCAGGCGTTGGCCCCAGGTCAGCCCCTTTATATCTTGCTTTTCGCGGCGGCGGTGGTATTCTTCTGCTTCTTTTACACAGCGCTGGTCTTCAACCCCAAGGATGTGGCCGACAACCTCAAGAAGTCGGGTGCCTTCCTGCCGGGGATTCGTCCTGGCGAGCAGACCGCTCGTTATGTCGACAAGGTCATGACTCGTCTGACCCTGTTCGGCGCTCTCTACATCACTGCGGTTTCCCTGATGCCCCAGTTCCTGATCGTAGCGTGGAACGTGCCGTTCTTCTTTGGCGGTACCTCGCTGCTGATCGTGGTCGTGGTCATCATGGACTTCATGGCCCAGGTGCAGTCGCACCTCATGTCGCACCAGTATGAGTCGGTGATGAAGAAGTCCAACCTGAAAGGCTACGGTAGCGGCGGCATCATGCGCTAAGGCGCCGCAGGCCGATTTGGCACGCCGCAAGCCGATTTTGGAGAGAACGATGAAAGTTCGAGCTTCCGTGAAGAAAATGTGCCGCAATTGCAAGATCATTCGTCGCAATGGCGCTGTTCGCGTCATCTGCACCGAGCCGCGGCACAAGCAGCGCCAGGGTTGATCCTGGCCTGAATTGAACCGGGTGCTGGCATACCCCTTGCCCTAATGATGGGAAGGGGGTATGCTATTGCGCCTTTTGTAGTTGATTAACCGAGCAAGCCGCTCAAACTTCGGAGTAAGCTGATGGCCCGTATTGCAGGCGTCAATATCCCGGACAACAAGCATGCGGCGATCTCGCTGACCTACATCTTCGGGATTGGCCGTACTCGCGCACAGGAAATCTGTGAAGCGACCGGCATCGCGCCGACCACCAAGATCCAGGATCTGTCATCTGAAGAGATCGACAGCCTGCGTAGTGAAGTCGGCAAGTATACCGTTGAAGGCGACCTTCGTCGTGATGTGACGCTGAACATCAAGCGTCTCATGGACTTGGGTTGCTACCGTGGTCTGCGTCATCGTCGTGGTCTTCCGATGCGCGGTCAGCGCACCAAGACCAACGCGCGTACCCGTAAGGGACCGCGTAAGCCGATCCGCAAATAACACGCACGTTCTGGCGTAAAGACAGGAATTGACATCAACATGGCTAACCCGCGTAGCAACCGTAAAAAGGTTAAAAAGCAGGTAGTGGATGCCGTTGCGCATATCCATGCCTCTTTTAACAACACGATCATTACGATCACAGACCGCCAGGGCAACGCTCTTTCCTGGGCGACAGCCGGTGGTTCGGGTTTTCGTGGTTCTCGCAAGAGCACCCCGTTCGCTGCTCAAGTGGCAAGCGAGCGTGCAGCAACTGCTGCAGCCGAGTATGGTGTGAAAAACGTCGACGTGCTGGTCAAGGGCCCCGGTCCTGGCCGTGAATCCGCCGTGCGTGCACTCAACGCCGCCGGCTTCCGCGTGCAAAGCATCACCGACGCGACGCCCATTCCCCACAATGGCTGCCGTCCGCCGAAGAAACGCCGCGTTTAAGGAGACAGATTCATGGCTCGTTACATTGGACCGAAGTGCAAACTGTCTCGCCGGGAAGGTACCGACCTCTTCCTCAAGAGCGGTGTCACTCCCTTCGAGAAAAAGTGCAAATCCGAACAGATTCCGGGTGTGCACGGCCAGCGCCGTCAGCGTCTTTCCGACTACGGCTTGCAGCTTCGCGAGAAGCAGAAAGTACGTCGCATGTACGGCGTACTCGAAAAGCAGTTCCGCAACTACTACAAGGAAGCCGCCCGCCTGAAGGGTGCGACCGGTGAGTTGTTGCTGCAGCTGCTTGAGTCCCGACTGGACAACGTCGTCTACCGCATGGGCTTTGGCGCCACTCGCTCCGAGGCTCGTCAGCTGGTAAGCCACAAGGCGATTGCCGTCAACGGCAAGACCGTCAACGTGGCCTCCTACCAGGTCAAGCCCGGCGACGTGGTATCCGTTCGTGAAAAGGCCAAGCAACAGGCGCGTATCCAGAACGCCCTGAGCATCGCCGCCAACCGTGGCGACGTGGCCTGGATCGAACTCGACGCCAAGAAGATGGAAGGCACCTTCAAGGCCCTGCCTGAGCGCGGTGACCTGACTGCCGACATCAACGAGCAACTGATCGTCGAGCTGTACTCGAAGTAAGCGGTCCGTCCGCGCCGCCCTCCTCCGGGAGGGCGGCGGTTATTACCGAGTATTCGTTTGGCAGCCTGAAAGGTGTTCATATGCAGCGTTCAGTGACAGAGTTTCTCCGTCCTCGCGACATCAAGGTCGAAGAGATCAGCGCACACCACGCAAAGATCGTGCTCGAGCCGTTCGAGCGTGGCTTCGGCCACACGTTGGGCAATGCTCTGCGTCGTATCCTGCTCTCGTCCATGCCCGGCTGCGCCGTGGTGGAGACCGAGATCGCCGGCGTCGACCATGAGTACAGCGCGATCGAGGGTGTCCAGGAAGATGTCATCGAAATCCTCCTGAACCTCAAGGACGTGGCGATCAAGATGCACAGCCGCGACGAGGCGATGCTCTCGCTGAACAAGCAGGGCCCGGCCGTCGTCACCGCTGGTGACATCGCCGTCGATCACGACGTCGAAGTGGTCAACCCCGAGCACGTCATCGCCCACGTCAATGAAGGCGCCGAGCTCAAGATGCAGCTGAAGGTGGCCCGTGGTCGCGGCTATGAGCCTGCGGATGTCCGCAGCGAAGCCGACGACGAGACACGCGCCATCGGCCGTCTGCAGCTGGATGCGACCTTCAGCCCCGTGCGCCGCGTTTCCTACAGCGTCGAAGCCGCCCGCGTCGAACAGCGCACCGACCTCGACAAGCTGATCATCAACCTGGAAACCGACGGCACCCTGGATCCGGAAGAGGCGATCCGTCGCAGCGCGACCATCCTGCAAGAGCAGCTGGCAGCGTTCGTCGACCTGGAAGCCGACAAGGAACAGGAAGTGGTCGAGGAAGAGGATCATATCGATCCCATCCTGCTGCGCCCCGTAGACGATCTCGAGTTGACCGTTCGTAGCGCCAACTGCCTGAAAGCCGAGAATATCTACTACATCGGCGATCTGATTCAGCGCACCGAGGTGGAGCTGTTGAAGACCCCGAACCTCGGCAAGAAGTCCTTGAACGAGATCAAGGACGTGTTGGCTGCTCGTGGTCTGTCCCTTGGCATGCGGCTTGAAAATTGGCCGCCGGCTAGCCTGAAGGACGACAAGGCCACCGCCTAAGCGTCGGCTCGAGTCCCAGTTTGGTAAGGAATCACAACCATGCGTCATCGTAAGAGTGGTCGTCACCTCAATCGTACCAGCTCGCACCGCCAGGCCATGTTTCGCAACATGAGCGTGTCGCTGGTCGAGCACGAAGTGATCAAGACAACCCTTCCCAAGGCCAAGGAGCTGCGTCGTCATATCGAGCCGCTCATCACCCTGGCCAAGGAAGACAGCGTCGCCAACCGGCGTCTGGCCTTCAGCCGTACCCGCTCGAAGGAAGCGGTCGGCAAGCTCTTCAATGAGCTGGGTCCGCGTTACGTCGAGCGTCCGGGCGGTTACGTCCGTATTCTCAAGTGCGGTTTCCGCACCGGCGATAACGCCCCCATGGCCTACGTCGAGCTGGTCGATCGCCCCGTCGTTGAAGAAGAGGCCGTCGGCGAGGAGTAATCCTTTCGACAGCGCTTCGATACGACGCGAAACCGACACCTCCGGGTGTCGGTTTTTTTGTGTCTGTCATTTGTCGACGGGACTCTTGGGCATGATGGTCGGAAGCTGGGCCGGCCCGAGAGGGCTGGCATCCAGGGGCAGCGATGACATAAGCGCCAGGGCTGTGTGTCCGCACGGCGTGGCTTCCCCTATGCTGTCAGTCAGGGACAAGGTATCGGGGGAAGGCATGCAAAGGACCTGGCAGAGGCTGTTGTCGATGCTGGTGCTGTCGCCAGTCATCGCCGTGGCGCAGACGCCGGGCGATCCAGAAGAAGCGGGCAAGGAGGCTGCCCAGGCGTCATCATTGGCCGAGGTGGGGGGCAGTGCGGCGCCCACGGTCGCCGCAGGCGAGGTGCGCGACTGCTTTGTACAGATGGGCCAGGGGGCGGTGGGTGACTGCATCGGACTCGCCGCCGACGCCTGCCAGCAGACCCCGGGCGGGGCCACGACCCTGGGCATCGTCGATTGCCTGGCCCAGGAGACCCGGGTCTGGGATGAACTGCTCAACGCCCAGTATCAGGAGCTGCGCGCGTTGATGCGCGAGCAGGACGAGGGTAATCCTGACGTGGGTATCTCCCGGGTGGACGCGCTAAGAGACGTGCAGCGCGCCTGGATCACCTTTCGCGACGCCGAGTGCGGCTACGCCTATGCCCGCTATCAGGATGGCACCATCCGCAGCGTCGTCGCCGCCGCCTGTCAGCTTGAACAGACCGCCCAGCGGGCGCTTACCTTGAAGGGCATCCTGCACGAGAGCAGTCTTTAGGCGTGCGCCTTGCCGCCACCCAGCGATCGCGGCCGCGTCTTCCTGTGGTTTACTGGACGCTTTGACTGAGGCGCTGATCGATCCAGCGGGCCAGGTCGCCCAGCGCGTTCAGGGCGCCTTCTCGGGTATAGGGGTGGGGCCAGGCATCGAGGACCAGATAGCGCTTGTTGCTTTCAAACCTGAAGTCTTTAGGTTCGCCATCGCGATAGAAGGAGCAAGCATCGCTGCAGGTGTCCGGAACGGTGCTCATGAAGTCCTCGGCGATGTCCTCTAGATCTGCAGAAGTAGCCTGCCGGTCGATGTAGCCTCTGACGTAGAAGCCGATACTTTCGCTGTCGGCAGCGTCAGACTCCGAGGTGGGGTAATAGACCAGGCAGGCCTGGTTGTTATGCCCTTCCCAGTGGGGGCAGGAGAAGCGGAGTACCCGCTGTTCGTCACGCCAGGTGCTGCTCGACTTGATGATCTCGTTTTCCGAAATATCCAGAGTGGACGCCAACGTGCGAGTGCACTGCTGAACCAGTTCGCTTTCCAGTAGTCCGAGTTTCCTCGCCGCCTGCTTGAGTTGAGCGAAGTGCTTGAGGGCGAACGTGAGTTCCTTGTCGTCCATGATCATGGCCTTGTCCTGGTGGGCGATGGCGTGCAGGTGCTGCAGCAGTTCCTGATAGAAGACCTGCCATTTGGTAAAGGTGCTGGTGGCGACTTCCTCGCCGAATCGCTCTCGAGCGGCGGTGATCAACTCGTCGTAGGAGACGCATACCCAGTCGACGGGGACATCGTCCCGCTGGGTCAGGGGGCTCAGTACGCAGCGGACCTGATAGGGCTGCTGATAGGCGTCAATCATGGCGGCGTAGGTAGTGAAGGGGTTGTATGACGCCGACGCCCATACCTTGTGTTCGATGCCGATCACAAAGCTGTCGCTCGAGATGACCAGATCGAGCCGCTTGTCGTTGCCATCCCGAACGTCCGGCGACGGGACTTCGCGCTCGACCGAGAGGCTGTCCCAGTCAGTGCACAAGAGCAGGTCGTCTTCTAGCTCACCCGGGAAAGCGCCCTTTTTCAGAAGGCACGCCACTAGCGCCTTGGCCAGCCACCTTGGGGCGCCTTCGTGGCTACCCATGAAGATCGCCATCAGGTCCGACAGTCGGTTCTCGTGTTGCCCCGGCCCTGAAATGGAAAAAAGGTTGGGCTCTGGCGGCGCCGGCGGGGGCATCTGCTCCATCCTTTCGAATAGCGCTTCCAGTGCGCGATGCTCATCATCAAGTGATGGCTCCTTGTTCTCGTGTGGCATGGCGGACCTCCCTGTGTGGGCAAACCGATGATTGTGTGTCTCAGCATATCGAAAGGTGGAGGCACAAAAAGTGATCGAGTTCAGGTGCCAGTCTTCTATTGGTGTTGATATCTGGTATTCAGATGACAACGGCAGTCGCAGGATGAGGCCGCGCCTGTTCCCCGTGATAAAAGTGCGCGACGCCTGGAAGATAAAAGGGGAAGGCCTTGGCCTTCCCCTTTTTTCATTTGCCTTATCTCGGGCGTCTTGCGTTGGCGATGTTGCGACACCCGCTCGTTGTGTTCCGAGGCGTCCTCAGGCGGTCGCGGTTTCCTTGTCGCCCTTGCGCGAGGTGGGGGCGGCGCGTTTGAGCAGCGGCTTGAGGAAGCGTCCGGTGTGGGAGACCTCCATCTCGGCGAGCTGTTCCGGGGTGCCTTCGGCGATGATGCGTCCACCGCCGGAGCCGCCCTCCGGGCCCAGATCGATCAGCCAGTCGGCGGTCTTGATCACGTCAAGGTTGTGCTCGATGACCACCACGGTGTTGCCGTGGTCGCGCAGCCGGTGGAGGACCGTCAGCAGCTGGCGGATGTCCTCGAAGTGAAGGCCGGTGGTGGGCTCGTCGAGGATGTACAGGGTCTTGCCGGTATCGCGCTTGGCCAGCTCCCGGGCCAGCTTGACCCGCTGGGCCTCGCCGCCGGACAGGGTGGTAGCGCTCTGGCCCAGGCGGATGTAGGTCAGGCCCACGTCGACCAGGGTCTGCAGACGACGGGCGATGGCGGGCACCGGGCTGAAGAACTCCAGCGCCTCCTCCACGGTCATCTCCAGCACCTCATCGATGGTCTTGCCCTTGTAGTGGATATCCAGGGTCTCGCGGTTGTAGCGCTTGCCCTTGCACACGTCGCAGGGCACATAGATATCCGGCAGGAAGTGCATCTCGACCTTGATCATGCCCTCGCCCTGACACGCCTCGCAGCGCCCGCCCTTGACGTTGAACGAGAAGCGGCCGGGCTTGTAGCCGCGTGAGCGCGCCTCCTGGGTGCCGGCGAACAGTTCACGAATGGGGGTGAAGATGCCGGTGTAGGTCGCCGGGTTGGAGCGCGGCGTGCGGCCGATCGGGCTCTGGTCGATGTCGATGATCTTGTCGAGCTGATCGAGGCCCTCGATGCCGGTGTAGGGTGACGGCGTCAGGGTAGTGGCCTTGTTCAGCTCGCGCGCGGCGATCGGCATCAGGGTCGAGTTGATCAAGGTCGACTTGCCCGAGCCGGACACCCCGGTAACGCACACGAACAGCCCCAGCGGCAGCTCCAGGGTGACGTCCTGGAGGTTGTTGCCCGAGGCGCCGGTGAGCTTGAGCATCTTTTCCGGGTTGCCGGGGATGCGCCAGGGCGGTACCTCGATGGCGCGGGTACCGGACAGGTACTGACCGGTCAGCGAGGCCGGGTTGGCCATGACCTCCTCCGGGGTGCCTTCGGCGACGATCTCGCCGCCATGGACACCGGCGCCGGGGCCGATGTCGAGCACGTGGTCGGCGGCACGAATCGCGTCCTCGTCGTGTTCGACCACGATCACCGTGTTACCCAGGTCGCGCAGGCGTTCCAGGGTCTGCAGCAGGCGGTCGTTGTCGCGCTGGTGCAGGCCGATGGAGGGCTCGTCGAGGATGTACATCACGCCCACCAGGCCGGCACCGATCTGGCTGGCCAGGCGGATGCGCTGGGCCTCGCCACCGGACAGGGTCTCGGCGCTGCGCTCCAGGTTGAGGTAGTCGAGGCCGACGTTGACCAGAAACTCGAGCCGCGCCGAGATCTCGTTGAGGATCTTCTCGGCGATCTCGCCGCGCCGGCCAGGCAGGCTCAGTTCACTGAAGTAGCGCTGGGCGTCGCCGATCGGCAGGCGCACCACCTCGGGCAGGGTGGTGTCGTCGACGAACACGTGGCGGGCTTCCTTGCGCAGGCGCGAGCCCTCGCAGGTGCGGCAGGGCTGCACCGCGATATAGCGGGCGAGTTCCTCGCGGACCATGCTCGACTCGGTCTCGCGGTAGCGGCGCTGCATGTTCGGCAGCACGCCCTCGAAGGGATGCTCGCGGGTGACCTTCTTGCCACGATCATTGACGTAGCTGAAGGCGATGTCGTCCTTGCCGCTGCCGTTGAGGATCACCTCGCGCTCGTGGCGGGCCAGATCCTGCCACGGTGTCTCCAGGGTGAAGCGGTAGTGCTCGGCCACCGACTTCAGCTGGTTGAAGTAGTAGACGCTGCGCCGGTCCCAGCCCTTGATCACGCCTTCCGCCAGGGACAGCTCCGGGTGGCTGATCAGCTTTTCCGGGTCGAAGAACTGCTGCACCCCCAGGCCGTCGCAGGTGGGGCAGGCGCCGGCCGGGTTGTTGAACGAGAACATCCGCGGTTCGAGTTCGGCGATGGAGTAGCCGCAGACCGGACAGGCGAAGCGTGCCGAGAACGCCATGTCGTCCTGTTCACCGTCCATGAAGTGGACCATGGCGGTACCGTCGGCCAGACCCAGGGCGGTCTCGAAGGATTCCGCCAGGCGCTGCTCGAGGCCTTCGCGCACCTTGATGCGGTCCACCACCACGCTGATGTCGTGCTTGCGGTTCTTGTCCAGCGGGCGCACGTCGTCGAGTTCCAGCACCTGGCCGTCGACCATGGCGCGTACAAAGCCCTGGGAGCGCAGCTCCGCCAGCAGCTGCAGGTGCTCGCCCTTGCGTCCGCTGACCACCGGGGCCAGCAGCATCAGCTTGCTGCCTTCCGGCAGCGCCATCACCTGGTCGACCATCTGCGAGATGGTCTGGGCCTCGAGGTCCTCGCCGTGTTCCGGGCAGCGTGGGGTGCCGGCACGGGCGAACAACAGGCGCAGGTAATCGTAGATCTCGGTGATGGTGCCGACGGTGGAACGCGGGTTGTGGGAGGTGGACTTCTGCTCGATGGAGATCGCCGGCGACAGCCCCTCGATATGGTCCACGTCGGGCTTTTCCATCATCGACAGGAACTGGCGCGCATAGGTGGACAGCGACTCCACGTAGCGGCGCTGCCCCTCGGCGTAGAGGGTATCGAAGGCCAGCGACGACTTGCCGGAGCCAGACAGCCCGGTGACCACGATCAGCTTGTCACGGGGTAGTTCGACGTCGATCTGCTTGAGGTTGTGGGTGCGGGCACCCCTGACCAGAATCTTGTCCATTCCCACCTCGAAGACGCGGCAAAAGGTCGATTATACGTGGCCGGTCGCCCGGCCGGCAAAGCCACCGGTGAAAAGACGCTTGTGAAATGACTCGAGTGTCGGCATTTTCTGGATCGCCCCCAGGCGCTAGAATATGCGGTCCACCTTCGGGGCTCTCTCCCCGCTCTCAAGCCGGAATTCGTTCATGTCCAAGGCCAGACTCTTGTTAGCCTCCGAGCGGCGCGCCATCGTCGGTCTGGCGGGGCTCTATGCCACACGCATGCTCGGGCTGTTCATGGTGTTGCCCGTACTCGCCCTCAACGCCGACCACCTGGTCGGGGCCACCCCGCTGCTGGTGGGGCTGGCGCTCGGCGTCTATGGCCTGACCCAGGCGGTACTGCAGATTCCCTTCGGTCTGCTGTCGGATCGCATCGGGCGCAAGCCGGTGATTGCTGCTGGCCTGGGGTTGTTTCTGATCGGCAGCGTGGTCGCCGCTCAGGCGGACTCCATCGCCATGATGATTGTCGGTCGCAGTCTGCAGGGCAGTGGTGCGGTGGCCGCCGCCATCATGGCGCTTCTGGCCGACCAGACCCGCGAGCAGGTTCGCACCGCCGCCATGGCGACCATCGGTCTGTCGATCGGCGTGGCCTTTGGCGTCGCCATGGTGCTCGGCCCGCTGGTGGCCAGCCACTTTGGCCTGGCCGGGGTGTTCTACTTCACCGCCCTGCTAGCGGCGCTGGGGATGCTGGTGCTGTGGAAACTGGTGCCGCCGGCGCCGCGCCGGCGCGGCCATCGTGACGTCGGCCTCGACCGCGGGCAGCTCGCCAGTATCCTCGGGCGCATGGACCTGTGGCGCATGGACGCCTCCATCTTCAGCCTGCACCTGATCCTGATGGCGATCTTCACCGCCGTGCCGTTCAAGCTGGTCGATGCCGGCGTCGTCGAAGCCCGCCATGGCCTGGTCTACCTGGTGGTGATGGGACTGTCCTTCGTCGCCATGGTGCCGCTGGTGATCGTGGCCGAGAAGAAGCGCAAGATGAAGCTTATGTGCCTGGGTGCCATCGCTACCATCACCCTGAGTCTGGTCGGGCTGGGCCTCGCCGGTTCGGGCCTGGTAGCCCTGGGCGCCTGGCTGTTGGCCTTCTTTACCGCCTTCAACCTGCTCGAGGCCACCCTGCCGTCGATGATCAGCAAGCTGGCGCCGGCCGGGGCCAAGGGCACGGCTATGGGGGTCTATTCCACCAGCCAGTTCCTGGGGGCCTTCCTCGGTGGTGTGATGGGCGGCTTCCTGGCGCAGCAGTTCGGGCTGTCGGCGGTGTTCCTGGGGGCAGCGCTGCTGGGGCTTGGCTGGTTCGTGCTGATGCTCGGCATGCGCGCGCCGCGCCACCTGTCCAGCGAGGTGGTGGCCCTGGCCGACGAACACGAGAGCGATACCCTGGACAACCTGATGGCGCGCTTTGCCGCCGTCGCCGGGGTCGAGGACGTGCTGGTGGTGCCGGAAGAGCGGCTGGCTTACCTGAAGGTGGATCGCGCCACCCTGGACACCGAGGCGCTGGCGCGGCTGACCCGTTCTTCGACCCAGCGCTCCTAGGTAGCGGTAGATAGTTGCGGTAGATAGCCGCGGCAGATAGTCGCGGTAGATAGTGTCGGCACCTTGTCGCGACATCACGTCGCCGCACACTGTCTGCGCTCGAGTGCCGAGCCGTTCTTCACGGCGGCGAATCGTCTCGATCTCGCGTATAGTAGCGACATCCGCTTTTGTGGCGTCGACCGATCGACGCCGACCGATTGTCACCGGGGGCGTGGCAGCTATCCTGCCCGCCGGCCCGGCACCCATTGTCTGCATCAAGGAGTCAACCATGGCCCGTGGCGTCAACAAGGTCATCCTCATCGGCAACCTCGGCCAGGATCCGGAGGTACGCTTTACACCGTCCGGCACCGCCGTGGCCAACCTGAACCTCGCGACCACCGATACCTGGATGGACCGCCAGAGCGGCCAGCGCCAGGAACGCACCGAATGGCACCGGGTGGTGATGTTCAACAAGCTGGCCGAGATTTCCCAGCAGTACCTCAAGAAGGGCTCGAAGCTGTACATCGAAGGTCGCCTGCAGACTCGCAAGTGGCAGGACCAGAACGGCCAGGATCGCTACTCCACCGAGATCGTCGCCAACGACATGCAGATGCTCGATGGTCGCGGTGAAGGCGGCCAGGGTGGCGGCTTCGGCGGCGGCCCTCAGGGCGGCGGCAACTTCGGCGGTGGTCAGCCCCAGCAGGGCGGTGGCAACTTCGGTGGTGGTCAGCCCCAGCAGGGTGGCAACTTCGGTGGTGGCCAGCCCCAGCAGGGCGGCAACTTCGGTGGCGGCCAGCCCCAGCAGGGCGGCAACTTTGGCGGCGGTCAGCAGGGTGGCGCTCAGCAGAACCGTCCGCCCCAGCAGGCGCCCAACCAGGGCGGTGGTCAGAAGGGCGGCTTCGGCGCACCGGACCCGGGCAACTTCGACGACTTCGACGATGAGATCCCGTTCTAAGTCCCGTTGTGGATGCCATCAAATGGCGTCATTAGCAAACCAAGGAGGCCCTGCATCGGCAGGGCCTCCTTGCGTTTCGGGTCTTCTTTTTTGGTCAGCACCTCTTCAGTGCAGAGCCTCTTCTCGCCCAGTGCCTCTCTCTTGCAGCGTCTCTCTTCGGCCAAGGCGCTTCGCCTCAAGTGCCCGGGGTATCAGGGCGTCCTGGGCATGGCACGCTTGTGGGCGGTGCGTCGCCAGGTGGCGATGATGCGCTCGGCGTCCTCGGGGGCGACACTCTCGCCGGTGAGGAAGCGGTCGATCGCGGCGTAGCTGACGCCGAGGGCTTCCTCGTCACTCAACTGCGGGCGCAGTGACTCCAGGTCCGCCGTTGGTACCTTGTTGACCAGGGTGTCCGGGGCGCCCAGCTGTGCAGCCATGTCGCGGACCTGGCCCTTGGTCAGGCCGGCCAGTGGCGCCAGGTCGCAGGCGCCGTCACCGTGCTTGGTGTAGAAGCCCATCACTGCCTCGGCGGCCTGGTCGGTGCCGATGACCAGGCCTCCTTGAGCGCCGGCCACGGCGTACTGGGCGATCATCCGCTGGCGCGCCTTGATATTGCCCATCACGAAGTCGCGGTGGGCCTGATCGCGAAACTCAAGGCCTGCCTGCTCCAGCGCTTCCAGCATGGCGTCGCTGGCCGGCTTGATATTGACCGTCAGGCACTCGTCCGGCTGGATGGCGTCCAGCGCCTGCCTGGCGTCGTCATCATCCTGCTGCTCGCCATAGGGCAGGCGCATGGCGATGAAGCGTGCTTCGGGCAGTCGCTCCCGCGCCGCCTCGACCGCCCGCTGGGCCAGCAGGCCGGCGCTGGTCGAGTCCACGCCGCCACTGATGCCGAGCACCAGGCAGTGCTGGCCGGTGGTGTGAAGCTGGTCGATCAGAAACGCCTGGCGCCGCTGAATTTCATCCCTGATGTCCGCCCCGGGCTGGACTTCGAGTTCACGCGCGATGATGCGCTGCAACTGGTCGATATCGTCGTGGGTCATCCGTGCCTCCTTGCGGGATTGGGGTGTCAGTCGTGCTCACGCCAGTAGGGCGCGAGCTTGCCGTCGCGAATGTCGCGGTGCCAGTCACACACCCGTTTGAGGGCATGATGGGCCGCCGCCAGGCGGACCTCGTTGCGATCCCCGTCGAAATGCTCGGTGGTGGTGATCACGTAGATCTTGTCCTCGTAGCGAAAACCCCAGCCCAGGCACACCGTGCCCTTGGGCGGTCCATCCTCGGGTTCGCCTGGGCCGGCGATGCCGGTGTTGGCGATCGCCAGCTTGGCGTTGGAGTTGTTCAGGGTGCCCAGCACCATCTCCCGGGTGATCTCCTCGCCGGTCAGGCCGTAGCGCGAGATGGTCTCGAAGGGGATCCCGAGGTAGCGGTTCTTGGCCTCAGGCGAGTAGACGGCCAGTCCGCTGTCGATGACCTGGCCGCTGCCAGGTACGCGGGCCAGTTCCGAGGCGATCAGACCGGCGGTGCAGGACTCCGCGGTGGCCAGCTTGATGTCGTGCTCGGTCAGGTAGTCGACAAGATCTTCCAGCCATTCCATGGCGTGCTCTCCTGCGAGGATGAGAGTGGGAAATGCTCGTTTTGGCAAATTCAGCATAGGGGCTGAAGGCCGGGTCTTCCAACCCACTCCTTGCGAGACGGATGCCTCTCTATCTCCACTGATGTCTTATGTTGCCGTGCAGCCAGACAGGCTAAAGTGATAAGCAGACAAATAATTTAGTGGTGATCCAGGAGGGAGCGGCGGATGCAGGATCTGTTGTGGTACCAGTACGCGTTGATCGGGCTGATCTTCTGCTGGAGCGGTTTCGTGCGCTCCAGTCTGGGGTTCGGTGGGGCGGTGCTGGCGCTGCCCTTCCTGCTGCTGGTGCTCGATGAGCCACTGGTGTTCCTGCCGCTGGTGGCGGTGCATCTGTTGATCTTCTCGAGCTGGATCGCCTGGCGCGGCCATCGTCAGATCCAGCAGACCGGCAATACCGGAGACAGCAATATCGACTGGCGCTACTTGAAGCGCGCGCTGGCGATCATGATCGTGCCCAAGCTGATCGGCGTGGTTGGCCTCTTGACCCTGCCGGCTGAGCTGATGACGGCGGTGATCTTCGTGATCGTGATCGTCTACGGCGCCAGCTACGCCCTCAATCGCCCCTTTCGTAGCCGCAGCAAGACGGTGGACGTGGTGCTGCTGGCGCTGGGCGGCTACGTCAGTGGAGCATCGCTGATCGGCGCTCCGCTGATCGTCGCGGTATTCGCTTCCCATGTGGCCAAGCACCAGTTGCGCGACACCCTGTTTGTGCTGTGGTTCATCCTGGTGGTGATCAAGATGGTGTCCTTCATCATCGCCGGAGTGGACCTGCAGCTCGAGCATCACCTGTGGCTGTTGCCCTGCGCCATGGTGGGCCATGTACTCGGCGAGCGAGTCCACCAGGCGCTGCTAGGTGCTCGCTCCGAGGTGTTCTTCCGGGTGCTCGGGGTGGTGCTGGTGGCGGTCAGTCTGGTGGGCCTTGCGACCAGCGTCGGCTGATCGCGCCAACCGGCAGCAAGACGTTTCACCTCGATGGATGGCGAGGGTCTGCTACCTCCAAGAGGGGCGCTGATCGATGAGCAGTTGGTGTAGAATATGGCCCTTTGGTGTCCTCGGGCGTGATGTGCGAGTGGTGGTTCTCGCCGCTATTCTTGTCGCAGCGTCTGGACACCGGCCGTAACGCCAGGGCGTCGTACGAGTCTCGTGCGGCGCTCTCATGGACGAGGAGTCGTCGTGAAGCTGCTGATTCTGGACGCCGGGCATTGTCTGTCCCTGGCCCTGGCGCGGGAAAGCAATCGGCGCGGTGATACCGAGCTGGTGATCGATCCCGCGACCCGCGTGGATCCTGAAGCGCTGCGTACGCTGGCGCCGGACGCGCTGATCATTCCCCCCTTGTCGCGCCCCTTCAGCGTGCCGCCCGCCGCGGTGGTCGAACACGCCGAGGCGGTCGAGGCCTGCATGGAGGCGTGCCGTGACGTCGGCATACCGCTGGTGTGGTGCGTCTGTGACCAGCTCTACGAGGATGGCCACGATTCGCCCATCGACGAGCACGTGATTCCGGCGCCTCGGGATGAGGGGCTGCGCCGGCTGGTGGCGACGGGCGACCGTATCCGTGCCGAGTGCCCCGAGCACCTGATCGTGCGGGTCGGTCCCATGTTCGCCCTGGAGGGTAGCCACGCCTGGCTCGGCGAACTGCTCGATACCCTGATCGATGGCGGCACCGTGCCCGCCGAGACCGACGTGACCCTGTGCCCGACGTCCGCTGATGCCGTGGCCATGGCGCTGATCGGCATGCTGCAGCAGCAGTCCTGCGGCGCCAATGCCTGGGGCAGCTACCATCTGGCCGGGGTAGAGCCGGTCAGCGCCTATACCTTCGTGTGCATGGTGCGCACCCAGTTGGGCACGCGTCTGGAAGGCCAGGGCGAAAACATCGCGCTGGGCGAGGTGAAGGCGCTCAGCCACCACCATGATCAGCCGCTGCGCCGGGTACTCAACTGTCGCCGGGTGCTGGAAGTGTTCGGGGTACACCAGAAGCCCTGGCGGCTCGAGGTGGGGCGCATGCTCGACACCTGGTGTCGGGCGCGGGAAGACGTGGCCTGCCAGGCGACGAGTCAGGGGAAGGACGCATGAATCTGCTGCGCAGCGTGATCTTCTATATTGGCTATTTTGCCGCGATGCTGGTGTGTGGCTTGCTGTTTCTGCCGCCGGCGCCGCTGCTGCCACTGCGCTCGCGCTATCGGCTGCTCAACCTCTACAACCACTTCATCATCGCCTGGTTCAGCCTGGTGTGCGGGGTGCGCTACGAGATGAAGGGGCGTGAAAAACTGCCCGATGGGCCGGTGGTGATCCTGTCCAATCACCAGTGCGAGTGGGAAACCGTCTACCTGCAGTTGCTCAAGCCTCCGGTGTGCACGGTGCTCAAGAAGGAACTGTTGAACTTTCCGATCTTTGGCTGGGGGCTGCGCCTGTTGCACCCCATCGCCCTGGACCGCTCCAAGCCTGCCCGGGCCATGCGCCAGGTACTGAGCCAGGGAGGCCAGCGGCTCAAGGAGGGGTTGTCGGTGCTGATCTTTCCCGAGGGAACCCGGGTAGAGCCAGGCAAGCGTCGCCGCTACAACAAGAGTGGGGCGGTGATCGCCTGTCGCGCCGGGGTGCCGGTGGTGCCGGTGGCCCACAACGCCGGCGAATGCTGGCCGGGGCGTGACTGGATCAAGCGGCCTGGCCGCATCTCGCTGGTGGTGGGCGAGCCTATCGCCACCGAAGGACGCACCCCTGAAGAGGTGCTGGTCGAGACCGAAGCCTGGATCGAGGCGCGCCTGGAAGAGATCTCCAGCGTGCCGAGACCCGCGCCCGAAGAACTGGCACGCAGTGTCAGTCGCTGAACGCGATCCGGCCCCACTGGGGCCGGTCTTGGGGCGCTCGGCATCATCGCCGATCGCCGAGAGCAAAGGCGGTCAAGCCGTCGCTTCGGTGGTGTTTTCCATCTCCTGATAGCCTGTCCGCTGCCTTTCGGCAACACTCAGGTCGTGTACACGCTCTCGCATGCCGTGAACGTCCCTGATGCCGGGAATAAGTTGGCGCGGATGGGGCCGGTCTGCCGTCAGCAGTATCAGGTTACCCAAGCCAAAGAGCCTGAGCAGCAAAGGCTCTGATGTCGACAGGTCGCGGATGCGTGCGATCTCCAACTGATCCACGCGGCGATTCAAGACGCCGTGATAGTAGTAGACTCGGCGCGGTGTGATATCAAACTTGGTGGTGGCCAAGCCAATGATCTTGCAGATGGGAATAATAAGACAGAACACCCAAACAGTGATGATGGCGCAGGATCGGTTCAAGATGATTGAACTGTCTGGAATGTGCAGGCTGATGAGAAACCCATAAAGATAAACGGCAACATGTACTAAATAGTATGTTCCGATTGATGCGAGCAACAATCCAACTATCAGTGAACCCACTCCCGCCAGAATCGAAGGCTTCAGCGTTGCGATAACGCTTTCATTCGAGGTGCTGCCGCTCATGGTCTTCTCCTTTTGTCGTTGGTGCGGGCAAAGCGAGTGTGGCAGCTCCGAGCATGAAAGGGCTGAAGCTGCCACCTATCGTCAGTCCTAGCCGTTGGCCAGGCGCTCGCGAATATTGTCGGCGCGTTCCATGGAGCCCGGGTGTGACGACATCAGGCTGCTTTCGCCGCCGTCGAGATCGGCGAACTTCTGGAAGCCGGTCATCAGCCCCTCGCGCGGGATGCCCCGCTCGGTCAGCAGGTCGAAAGAGAAGTTGTCGGCGTCGCTTTCCTGACTCTGGGAGAACTGGGCGTTGATGAACTGCTCGCTCAGGTCACCCAGTTGGGAGTCCGACAGGGTCGCCATCGCGCTGTTGCCAGATGCCGCCATGGCATCCCGGGCGATCGCGGTGGCGTAGGCCGTCTGCATGCGCTTGCGGCTATGCCCCAGGGCCACGTGGCCGAGTTCGTGGCCCAGTACGCCCTCGATCTCGTTGTCGTTCATCATGTCCATCAGCCCGCTGTAGACACGCACGCAGCCGTTGGCCATGGCCCAGGCGTTGATGTCGTCGGTCATGTAGACCTTGTAGTTGACCGGGGTGCCTTCGATCTGGTGACCCAGGTGGTCGGCAATGCTTTTTAGGCGCTGTGCATACTCAGAGTCGGGCGACGCCAGGACGGATTGGCTGTCCATCTGCTGGCAGCTCTGGTCAGACATGGCCTTGACCTCGGCGTCGCTGATGGTGGCGGCGTTGAAGCCGGCGAGCCCGGTGTTGATCATGCTGTCGGTGGACATGTTCTCGCAGCCGGTCAGCAGGGTGGTGCAGCCAAGCACGGCGACAGAAAGCGTAAGGCGTAGGTTCATGCTCATCATCCTTGATGAAAGAGGGAGTCGGGATGGTTCCTGCAGGACAGGGTCCTGATCGGCGGTTGCGCGCGCAGGATCGCGACGGGAGTTTCTGGAGCGCAAGCTGACCGTGTTCGGAGTTGTAGCACGCGCTATTGCAGCGCAACAAACCTACCCATTTTTCGTGTTTTTCAGACAACACTTTGTCAGCAATATCGTCTTGCTCTCCCTGGCAGTGGGAATAGCGCTATCCACAAACAACGACGGCGCCCCGAGGGGCGCCGTCGTGTTACTACCTGGCCGGGCTTGATCAGTCGTTGAAGCGCTGCAGCACCAGACAGGCATTGGTACCGCCGAAGCCGAAGCTGTTGGACAGTACGCGATCCAGCTTCACGCCATCACGGCGGCTGGTGACGATATCGAAGCCCTGGGCCTCGTCGTCCAGGTCGCTGACGTTGGCCGAGGCGGCGATGAAGTCGTTCTCCATCATCAGCAGCGAGTAGATCGCTTCCTGCACGCCGGTGGCGCCCAGCGAATGCCCGGTCAGAGACTTGGTGGAACTCATCGCCGGGGTGCTGTCGCCGAAGACCTCGCGCACCGCCTTGAGTTCGGCCACATCGCCCACCGGCGTGGAGGTGCCGTGGGTGTTGATGTAGTCGATGTCGCCGTCGACGCTGGCCATGGCCTGGCGCATGCAGCGAATGGCGCCTTCACCTGACGGCGCGACCATGTCCTTGCCGTCGGAGGTTGCGCCGTAGCCGACCACCTCGGCGTAGATCTTGGCGCCGCGAGCCTTGGCGTGCTCGAGCTCTTCAAGCACCAGCATGCCGCCGCCGCCGGCGATGACGAAGCCGTCGCGGCTCTTGTCGTAGGGGCGAGAGGCGGTCTGCGGGTCGTCGTTGTAGCTGGTCGACAGCGCACCCATGGCGTCGAACAGACACGACAGCGTCCAGTGCTCCTCCTCGCCGCCGCCGGCGAATACCACGTCCTGCTTGCCGAGCTGGATCTGTTCCATGGCGGAACCGATACAGTGGGCAGAGGTGGCGCAGGCAGAGGAGATGGAGTAGTTCACGCCCTTGATCTTGAACGGGGTCGCCAGACAGGCCGAGACGGTGCTGCCCATGGTGCGGGTGACCCGGTAGGGGCCCACACGGCGCAGACCCTTCTCGCGCATCACGTCGGCGGCCTCCACCTGGTTGGCGCTGGAGGCGCCGCCGGACCCGGCGATCAAGCCGGTACGTTCGTTGGACACCTGCTCGGGCGTGAGGCCGGAATCCTCGATGGCCTGGGCCATGGAGACATAGGCGTAGGCCGCAGCGTCACCCATGAAGCGGCGCAGCTTGCGGTCCACCAGTTCGTCCAGGTCGATGTCGACCACGCCGGCGACGTGGCTACGGAAGCCACGCTCGGCGTATTCTTCCTTGAAACGAATGCCGGACTGGCCGTTCTTGAGTGCCTCGAGTACCTGTTGCCGGTCATTGCCCAGGCACGACACGATGCCCAGACCGGTGACTACCACTCGTCGCATGGGAGCCTCCTGATCAGAAATTCGCGGTGGAGGTGAACAGGCCGACACGCAGGTCGTTGGCCTGATAGATATCGCGGCCATCGACGGAAACGGTGCCGTCCGCCATGCCCAGAATCAGGCGGCGGGTGATGACGCGCTTGATATTGATGCGGTAGGTGACCTTCTGGGCGTCAGGCATGATCTGCCCGCTGAACTTGACCTCGCCGCAGCCCAGCGCCCGGCCGCGTCCGGGGTGACCGAGCCAACCGAGGTAGAAGCCCACCAGCTGCCACATGGCATCGAGGCCGAGGCAGCCGGGCATGACGGGGTCGCCCGGAAAGTGGCAATCGAAGAACCACAGGTCAGGGCGGATATCGAGCTCGGCGATCAGTTCGCCCTTTCCGTACTCGCCACCCTCTTCGTAAATGCGCGTGATGCGGTCGAGCATCAGCATATTGGGGGCCGGCAGCTGGGCATTGCCCGGGCCGAACAGCTCACCGCGGCTGCAAGCCAGCAGTTCATCGCGATCAAAAGAGTGTTGCTTGGTCACTGGAGCGTTCCGAGAGTCGAAGTGATGTACGCCGCGCACGGCAATCTGCCGCCATGCGGCCTGCCTAGTCTACTGTTCGTGGGGGCTGAATGCACCCCGTGGGCCTTCGATCATGGTCGTGGTAGACAGAAAGTCTGCTTTAACACTACAGATTCGGGGGAAAGCGCCGATAACGACAGCACACTTTTTTCGCGTTCTCTATCGCGGGAGTCCAATTCGACCATGTGGCCTCGGTTATCTTTCAATCGCCCGCTGATCTGGCTCGGGCTCTCGGCGATGTCAGCCGTCCTGTGGCTGCCGAGCGTCTCGCTCAGGCTCGGTGCGCTGTTGCTGATGGCGGTGGCCATGTGGGACGGCTGGCGTCAGGTGAAGCTCGAGCAGCGTCGCTCGCGGTTGACCGAGCAGGTGATGCGACAGTCGGGGGAGGCGGTGATGATCACCGACGACCAGCACCGTATCCAGGCGGTCAACCCGGCGTTTACCGAGCTCTCGGGGTTCGAGCTGTCCGAGGTGGCCGGCCTCAGCGCCAGCAACCTGGCGGCGGCGCGCCATGACAGTGCCTTCTTCGAGCGCTTCTGGCAGGCGCTGATCAGCGCCGGTCGCTGGGAAGGCGAGCTGTGGCAGCGACGCAAGGATGGCAGCGAGTACCCCATGTGGCTGGAGGTCCAGGTGATCACCGACCCCCATGGCCGCGCCGAGCACCATATCGCCACCTTTACCGATATCTCGCTGCGCAAGGCCCGGGAGCAGGACCTCAGGCGGATCGGTCGGGAAGACCCGCTGACCGGCCTGCCCAACCGTTTCCGTCTTCATGAATTGCTGGCCTCGCGTCTGCGTCATCTGCGTGCCGGTGAGTGCCTGGATCTGGCGCTGATCGATATCGATGGTTTCAAGGAGATCAACGACGGCCTCGGTGTCAGCGCCGGTGATCGATTGCTGGCACGTTTCGGCAAGCGCCTGGCCGGGCATGTGGCCGGCGGTGTGGTCGGGCGGCTGGGCGGGGACGAATTCATGGTCCTGCGTACCACTACCTACGACGATCACGAGCGCTGGGTCGAGGGCTTGAGGAGCCATCTGGGGGAGCCGTTCGAGATCGACGGCAGCACCTTGAGGCTCGGCATTACCATCGGCAGCTGTCGTGCCCCGGAAGACGGCAACGATGATGGCGTGCTGTTTCAGCGCATGGAGGCGGCGCTGGCGTCCGCCCGCCGCCATGGCGGTAATTGCTGCCAGCGCTTTCGGCCTGCCCTGGACGTCGGTGACGGTCCCAATCTGACGCTGCTCAATGACCTGCGGGAAGCGCTGGCCCAGGGAGGACAGCTTGAGCTTCACTACCAGCCACAGCATCGCCTCGCCGATGACGCCATGATCGGCATGGAGGCCTTGCTGCGCTGGCGTCATCCCCGCGACGGGATGATCTCCCCGGCGGAGTTCATCCCCCTGGCGGAGCGTCATGGACTGATGGCGCCGCTGGGTGACTGGGTGATTCATCAGGCCTTGACCCAGCTCGCCCACTGGCGCTCGCGGGGGCTATCGCCGCTGCCGGTGTGGATCAACATCTCGGCGATGCAGCTGTTCCAGGGCGACCTGGAGAAGACCCTGGCCACCGGCCGCGCGCGCCATGACGTGGCGTCCCAGTGGCTGGGGCTCGAGCTGACCGAGTCGGTGCTGCTGGACGATCGTGGCGGCGATATCGTGCCGCGCCTGGAGCGATTGCGTGACCTGGGCCATCGCATCGCCCTCGACGACTTCGGTACCGGCTATTCGTCGCTGGGCTATCTCAAGGAGTTGCCGCTGGACAAGCTCAAGCTGGATCGTGCCTTCATCAAGGCGCTGCCGGGTGACAGTGCCGATGCGGCCATCGTCAACGCGGTCACGGCGATGGCCCGAGGGTTGTCACTGGAGATACTGGCCGAGGGCGTCGAAACCGCAGAACAGCGCGACTACTTGCGCCAGGCCGGTTGTGATGAGGTGCAGGGGTACTTCTACGCCCGGCCGATGCCGGCCCACGAGCTCGAAGCCCTGTGGCGGGAAAGCGCTACCCGTCAAGAGGCCAATACCCGTCAGGCGGTGGCCTGATGGCGCCTTCCGCCCTTGTTCAGCCTGAGCGTCGACGCAGGCCGATGCCGATGACCAGGCACAGCGAGGCCCAGATCAGCGCCTGGGTCGGCAGCAGCCAGTCGGCCAGCTCGACGCCCGCCAGTGCCGCGCCGCCCAGATAGGACGAGGGGCCGCCGATCAGGCCGCCGAGGGCGGCGAGCCAGGGGCGCGCCCATAGCCACTCCAGCGAGTGATGAATCAGGGTGGCGAACAGCGGCCACAGCCACAGTAGCCACAACGCCAGCGGACCGAGGCTCGGGTTCTGCGGGTCGAAGCGATAGCCGCCCAACGCCGCCAGTGAGCCATCGATCACGACCCCAGCCAGCAGAAACCCCAGCAACCAGCGCCATTCTCCGGGCTTGGCCAGCCAGCGCAGGTGAGCCACGATCACCGCCAGGGCAATGGCTCCGCCGGCCCAGGCGCCCATCAGCACACAGCCGAACCAGCCCAGCTGGAAGCCCGCCACATTGAGCAGCGAGGCCTGCCAGCGGGGGGGCATCGGTCCCCTGATCACGGCTTGCCGAGCCGAGTTCGCGGCCGCGCATCGGGCTTGGCCAGCAACAGGTGGCAGGTGCTGATGGTGCGCTCCGCGAAACCCGCCTCGCAGTAGCACAGATAGTAGCGCCACATCCGCACAAAACGCTCGTCGTAGCCCAGCTTGCCGACCTGATCGAGGCTCGCCTCGAAACGCTGGCGCCACTCACGCAGGGTACGGGCGTAGTGCGGGCCGATATCATCCAGATCGACAAGGTTCATCGAGGTGTGTTTCGTCAGGTTCTGCAGCAGTACCGTGGGCGATGGCAGAAAACCACCGGGAAAGATGTAGCGCTTGATGAAGTCCATCTCTCTGCGCGCGGCTTCATAGCGCTGATCACGTACGGTGATGGCCTGCAGCAACGCCAGCCCCTGGGGCGCCAGCAACTGGTCCAGGGTCTTGAGGTAGCGCGGCAGGTAGTCGGCGCCGACCGCCTCCACCATCTCCACCGAAATCAGCCGGTCGTAGCGCCCGCTCAGTTCGCGGTAGTCCTTGTTGAGCAGGGTGACCTGGTCCTCGAGTCCCTCCTCGGCCAGGCGGCGAGCGGTATGCTCGTATTGCTCGCGGGAGATGGTGGTGGTGGTCACCCGGCAGCCGCGGGTACGGGCGGCATGGATCGCGAGCCCGCCCCAGCCGGTGCCGATCTCCAGCAGGTGGTGGTGAGGCCTGACGTCCAGCTTGTCGAGCATGACATCGAGCTTGTGCGTCGAGGCCTGCTCGAGGGTAGCCTCCGGGGAGGGGAAGATGGCACTGGAGTACATCCAGTGTTCACGGTCCAGAAAGGTCGCGAACAGGTCATTGCCGATGTCGTAGTGGGCCGCAATATGGCGCCGGGAGCCCTTGCGGGTATTGCGCTGCAGACGCAGCAGCGTGGACAGCAGGGCGCGTCCCAGGCCGGCCAGGCCGCCTTCCACATCGTCATTGACCCGGTCGATGTTGCGCGCAAACAGACGCACCAGTCCGACCAGATCGTCCACGTCCCAGTCACCGTCCATGTAGGCTTCTGCCGCCCCCAGGGTGCCGCCCAGCGCCATGCGCTTCCACACCCGACTGCGGCGTACCACCAGGGTTACGCTCAGTTCCCCCTGTTCCCCAAGCTGATGGCGCTCATGGCCGTCGACAAGGGTGATGCTGCCGTGGCGCAGTTGGCCCAATTGCGCCAGCACCCGAGGCTTGAGCCAGTGGCTGAGCCTGTCGCCGCGTCGGCTGATGGTGACGCCTTGTTCGCTCCTGAGTGTGGTCAAGACGGAGTCTCCTCGGATCTGGATGAGAGGCCTTCGGCCGGCGGTGGGTGATCGTGCAGCGGGACGCCCTTGAGCCACAGCTTGATTGCCTCCCAGTGGATGGCCGCCAGGGTCTTGGTGGCCATCCAGGGTTGCCGCGCAAGGCCGGCGAGCAGCGCCGGTCGGGTAGCCGGCCGGCCTGCCAGGGTCAGGGTGGCATCGAAGTGGCGCTGGCCATCCCGCCAGGTCTCCATATGCATGGCGAGCTCACGCCCTGGGCTGTTGAAGCGCCAGTGGTAGGTCATGCCCATGGGCAGAAAGGGCGATACGTGCAGGTCCTTGTCGAACTCAGCGCGGTGGCTGTGACGCTCGGGGTCTACCGCGGCAGCGTAACGGGTGCGCTCGCGCCAGGGGGTATTGGTGACTTCACCGAGTATCGCGCCCAGACGCTCGCGTCCCTCGGCGTCGGGTTCGTGGTAGAGGTAGTAGAGCGAGATGGGATTGAACGACACCCAAGGAGAGCCAAGTTGGGTCAGCAGGCAGACGCGGCCCTGGGGCGCCTCGCCCAGGCGCTCGCGGACCTCGGCCCGGGCGGCGTCGGCCAGGGTTATCTCGCTGCCCCGTGCCGGCAGGTAATCCTCGCGCCTGAAGCGGGCCAGCGCCGGCCTGCGGGCACTGAAGCCGGGCACCCGGTCGAACAGTTCGGGCAGCTCCTCCAGGTCGAGCCAGGCCATCCATACGCGATAGGCAAACTCGTGGGGTCGCGGCAGAAAGCGCCGATGGCGCAGGGTGCCGCGGTAGATCCGCGAACGCGGCTTGGCGATCATGGTGCCACCGCCTCCAGCCGCTCATGGTCGCTTTCCTCGCAGCCCAGCGCCTTTGCCACCCGCAGCGCGCTCCATACGCCATCCTCGTGAAAGCCGTTGCGCCAGTAGGCGCCACAGAAGTGAGTACGCAGCGCCGCAGAGGAGATCTCGGCATGACGCGCCTGGGCCAGGCTACCCTGGGCCGTGAACTGGGGATGGGCGTAGCGAAAGCGCCCGAGCACCTTGGCCGGGTCGATGCTGTCGGCGTCGTTCAGGGTCACGCAGAAGGTGTGCGGCGCGCTCAGGCGCTGGAGGATATTCATGTCGTAGGTGACCGAGACCCGGTCAGCGTCGCTGCGGCTGTCGAGGCGATAGTTCCAGCTGGCCCAGGCGCGCCGACGGCGCGGCAGCAGGCGAGTATCGGTGTGCAGTACCACCTCGTTGTCGGCGTAGGGCAACGCCGACAGCACCTCGCGTTCGGCGTAGCTGGGGTCATCGAGCAGCCCGAGCGCCTGGTCGGCGTGGCAGGCCAGCACCAGTTGGTCGAAGCGTTCCTCGCCGGCATCGGTGCGCAGCACCACGCCGTCGTGTTCCCGACGAATACCGCGCACCGGCGTCGCCAGGCGGATGGCGTCGGCGTAGGGCGCCACCATGGCATCGATATAGCCGCGCGATCCCCCTTCCACGGTGTACCACTGTGGCCTGTCGTTGACCGACAGCAGCCCATGGTGGTGGAAGAAGCGCAGGAAAAAACGTGTGGGAAAGGCGCGGATATCGGCCAGGCTGGCCGACCAGATGGCGCCCCCCATGGGCAGCAGGTAGTGGCGCTGAAAGTCGTCGCTGAAGCCATGGCCATCGAGATAGTCGCCAAGGGGCATCAGCAGGGCATCGCTGGACGTATCCTGGCCCGGTCGCGCCAGATCGGCGATGGCCAGTCGGTTGAAGCGCAGGATCTCGCCCAGCAGGCGGTAGAACGCAGGGCGCAGCAGGTTGCGACGCTGGGCAAACAGCGAGGTCAGGGTGTGGCCGTTGTACTCGAAGTCGCGGTCGGTGCGATGCACCGAGAAGCTCATCTCGGTGGCCTGAGCGTTCACCCCGAGGTGTGCCAGCAGGCGCTGGAAGTGCGGATAGGTGCGGTCGTTGAAGACGATGAAGCCGGTGTCGATGGCGTAGTCACGTCCGTCCAGGCTGACATCCACGGTAGCGGTGTGTCCCCCCAGCCGGTCGGCGGCCTCGAACAGCGTCACTTGGTGACGCGCGCTCAAGTAGCGGGCGGCGGCCAGGCCGCTGATACCCCCACCGATCACCGCGATGCGCTGGGCCTCGAACGGCGGTTGAAGGCGAGTCATTGGTTGCGTTCCTTGTGGGGGGTGGAAGCGTCATCGTCTTCGCGCCTGACCAGGCGCTTGCCCAGGGCGATCCTCAGCCGCAGGGGCAGGATGCCCATGAACTTGACCAGGTAGGTGAAGCGCCGCGGGAAGTGGATGTCCCGTCGGCGTGCCGACAGTCCTTCGAAGATCGCCTTGGCCGCCTGTTCCGGCGTGACCGCCATGGGCATGGGGAAGTCGTTGCGTTCGGTCAACGGCGTCTTGACGAAGCCGGGGTGGATGACGCTGACGTCGATGCCTTGATGGGCCAGGTCGAGTCGCAGCGACTCGAGAAAGTAGCTCAGTGCCGCCTTGGACGCGCCGTAGGCTTCGGCACGCGGAAGCGCCAGATAGGCCGAGGCACTGGACGTCGCCACGATCTGCGGGCGGGCACCCTGGCATCGGGCCTTGTGCAACAGCGGCAGAGCCACCTCGATGCCATGGATGGTGCCGAAGAAGTTGGGTTCGAAGTTGTCGCGAACCAGAGTGGTGTCGACGCGGCCGCCGTCGAGGTAGACGCAGGTCCCGGCGTTGAAGATCACCATGTCGAGGCCGTCGAAGGCCTCGTCGATGCGTGCGGCGGCCTCCTGCATCGACGCGCGGTCGGTGATGTCGGCGGGGACCGGCATGGCATTCTCGTGATCCTTGGCCAGTCGTTCCAGGCCAGCCTTGCCGCGCGAGGTCAGGGCGACGCGATGGCCATCGTCGAGCAGGCGTCGTGCCAGTGCCTCGCCGATGCCGGAGGTGGCGCCGGTCAGCCAGATGCGCTGAGGGTTGGGGTCGCGTGCCATCTACTGTCGCTCCTTTTGCGGTGCGGCCTTGCTGTCTGAGCTTGCTGTGGGCTCGATTCACGCTCGCTGCGATTCACGCTTGTCGAGACTCACTCTTGTTGTACAAGGTCGGATCAGAATTCTGGGCCTGCTGTCAGCTACGTTTCGGTGCCGTCCATGGTTTCAGCCGACGGTGCGTATATTTACCGAAGGCGCGGGCATCGACCGGCGCTGCCAGCCTCAACCGGCGGCGTGTCGCTTGATGCTGCGTATCACCGCGCCGAGCAACGGCAGGCGCTCGTAGAGCAGCGCACCGGCGTCGAAGTGGTCCTGGTGGTGGACCACCTTGCCGCCGTCCGGTGAGGCGAAGCGCAATACCGAGCAGCCTTCCACGTCGATCTGGCGGCCTTTGCAAAGGCGCCGGTGGCGCAGCGCCATGGTCCAGCACACGAAGCCCCGGTCGCCGTCCCGCAGGCCATGGTGAAAGCGGAAGCGGCAGTCGATCACGTTGGCGTACAGGGCGTCGAAGTCGCGCTTCAGTGCCTCTATGCCTTCCACCCGATGCAAGGGGTCGATAAAGACGATGTCGCTAGAATATATACTGTATAGCTTTTCTGTACAGGTATTGTCTAGTTTGTTGAAGGTGTCGCAGAAGGTCGCCAGCACAGGGTCCTGGATCATGGGGGCTCCTTGTCGGTGTTGTTGTCGTCGGCAGATCGGACTGAGGTGGATCGGGCTGGGGCGGATCAGCAAAGGGACCACAGGATGACGCTGGCTTGTGCCGGGCTATCTCACGCCAGGCCAAGCCAGACAGTGTCCTTATCCCGCGTCCTTCGACAGGCTCTTGAAGGCGTCGAGTGCGCGCTCGCGGGCGGCGCGGTGGTCGACGATGGGGGCGGGGTAGTCGAGGTCGGTGAGCAGATCCCGGGTCGGGGCATGTCGCTTCTTCGGCGCCAGTGACGCAAGCTCCGGCACCCAGCGCGCGATGAATTCGCCTTCGGGATCGAAGCGTTCGGATTGGGTGGTGGGGTTGAAGATGCGGAAGTAGGGCGCGGCGTCGGTACCGGTGGACGCCGCCCACTGCCAGCCGCCGTTGTTGGCGGCGAATTCACCGTCGACCAGGTGCTCGAGAAAGAATCGCTCTCCACGTCGCCAGTCGATCAACAGATGCTTGGACAGGAACATGGCGGTCACCATGCGCAGGCGATTGTGCATCCAGCCGGTAGCGACCAGCTGGCGCATGGCGGCGTCGACCAGCGGATAGCCGGTGCGTCCTTCGCACCAGGCGGCAAAATCCTCGGGGGCATCGCGCCAGTCCAGGGCCTCGGTGTGGCGTTGAAAGGCCCGATGGCGGCATACCCTGGGGAAGCCTGTGGCCACGTGCTGGTAGAACTCTCGCCACACCTGTTCGCTGACCCAGGCGGTCAGGCCGGCGTCGCCGTCGCTCAAGCTACCGTCGTTGATCGCCATCACCGCCTGCATGCACTGACGCCAGGAGATCATGCCCAGCGCCAGATAGGGCGATAGCTCGCTGGTGCCGCGTCTGGCCGGGAAGTCCCGCTGCTCCTTGTAGCGCTTCGCCGGGCTGTCAGGGAAACCTCGCAGAAAGCGCGACAGGCGGTCACTGGCGGCCTCCTCGCCGGCCGGCCAGTGGCGACCATCCACGTTCTTGTCCGGATAGTCGGGGCGCTGGCTGGCGCTGGAGGACAGCTCCAGCGGCGCCTGGCGCTCCGGTGGGTCCAGCACCTCGAGTCGCTCGGCGCTGATGGCCTTGTGCCAGGCCTTGGCGAAGGGGGTGAAGACGCCGTAGTAGTCGCCCTTGCCGGTGAGCAGCTCGCCGGGACTGAAGGCCACGGCGTCGCGCAGGGCACGTGCCTCGAGGCCGCTGTGCTCGGCCTGCGCCAGCACCGCCTGGTCGCGCTTGACCTCATCGAGAGGGTACTCGCGATTGAAATAGAGGGCGTCGGCGCCGAGCTCCTCGGCCAGCGCCATCAGTGCCTGGGGAGCGTCATCGAAGCGCGGCACCTGACGCTGGATCAACGGGATATTGCGCTCGGCCAGGGCTTCGCCCAGGGCCTCGACGCCACGACACAGAAAGTCGAGCTTGTTGTCGCCGTGGCCGTGTTCGCGCCACTGCTGCTCGGCGTGCAGAAAGACCCCGATGACCGGGCCGCGTCGGGCGGCGTGGTAAAGCGCAGTATTGTCGTGAATACGCAGATCGCTGCGAAACCAGACCAGAGTGACAGGCATGGGGAGCTCCCGCGAATCGTGTCGTGGTTAGAGGGGGCATCGCGCCGCGACGGGGATGATCAGGCTGTCTTGTCGTGGCTCAGTGCTGGCGAATCAGCGGCCTCAGCCGGTCCAGCGCCATGGGGATGTCGTCACCGAGCACCTCGATCTGGCTGTCGGCCAGTTCGGCGGCGCGGATGCGTGCCACCGGGCCGCACAGCGCCAGCGGAGTGTCGAGCTGTTCGGCCAGACGAGGCAGCAGTCGACGGACCACGTCGGAGCGTTCGGCCTTGCCGCTGCACAGCACCACCGCACCGGGGCGCAGGCGTTCCAGCGCCAGCGGCAGATCGGTGAACGGCAGCGGCGCATCCATCAGGGCGATGCGGTAGCCGCGTTCACTGGCGGCGAGCGCCAGCATCAGGGTCCATAGCGAACCGTCATCGTCTGGCAGGGTGTCCAGCAGCAGGGTGGAACCACGGGCGGTGCGATTGGCGTGAAACAGGCGAATACCGATGCGCGTGCGCAGGAAGCTCTCCAGGCTGCGTCGCTGCAAGGCCGCACCAAGCTGCCCTTCCCAGCGTTCCTCAAGCTCCTGGACCACCGGCTGCCATAGCTCACTGATGCAGGTGCCGACCGGGTAAAGGGCCAGGGACTGCTGATACAGGCCGTCCAGATGATCCATGTCGAGGGCATCCACCGCGCCCAGCATCTGGCGGCGCTGCGAGGTCCAGTCGCCGGCGGCGGGCGGTGCCGTCTCGGCGGGCTCGGGCTGGGTCAACAGATCCTTGACCTGACTGACCGGGACTCCGCGGTTGAGCCATTGCAGAATACGCTCGACCCGCTCGATGTCTTCCCGAGCGTAGAGGCGATGCCCCTTGGGCGTGCGGCGCGGCTCGATCAGTCCGTAGCGCCTCTCCCAGGCACGCAGGGTCACCGAATTGACCCCGGTGAGCCGCGACACTTCGCGGATGGGGTAGAGAGGAGATTCGGTGGGGGGCGCCGTATGACTCATGAGGGCCTCGATGCGTGTCCTGGTGCGATTGTGAAGGCGCAAGCTGCGCCCTGTCCCTGGAAGTTGTCGATGGCGTAGGTGACTCGACGTTTCCGTAGCTGTACAGACGCTACAAAGTGTACAACAGTTTTACCGCTTTTCGCTCACGCTGATTGAACGTCTAGGCTTAGTCTGAAAAGTCGGCGAGCGAAGGTTAGACAAGGCAAAAATCGGTGAGACAGCGCAGTTTACGGGGTGTAAATGAGCATGTTGATCCGATTTTTAACGCCGTATTACCGAGCGTAGGCACTTTTCAGACAAGCCCTAGGGGGCTGATCAGGGGGCGGGTGACAGCGTCTCGCCGACCTGGTCGGCCACTGCGCTTGCCAGCGCCTCGACGAACACGGGGTGTTCTCCTACCGGCGCCAGCAGCGTCAGCTCGAGCCCCGGGTGTTCGCTGCGCAGGGCGTCGATCTGGGCAGGCACATCCTTGCGCAGATGACGACCGGCGGCGAAGAACAGCGGCAGCACCTCGATGCGGGTAGCACCGGCTGCGCTCAGTTCGGCCACGGTGGACTCCAGCGACGGCTCGCACAGCTCCATGTAGGACAGCCGGATCGGCGTGCCAAGGCGTGGCGCCAGGGCGTCGCGGAAGTGCTCGAAGGGCGCCCGCCAGTTGGGATCGCTGGAGCCGTGTGCAAGTAGTACCAGTGCGTATGACATGTTCGGTTTCCTGATGACCTGAAAATGGGTAAGCCTGTGACTGGCGCCCGCTTCAGGCGTCGGTGGCAGTACGATGCAGGGCCTCGGCGACGTGCACGCCCGACAGCCAGGCATCCTCGATACGTCCGCCGCGCAGACCGTCACCGGCCAGTGCCAGGCCATCCTCGCCGAGACGGTGATCGGGCGCCGCCAGCGTAAGGTCCGCGGTGGCGTAGCGCCAGCGATGGGCACCGCTGGCCGTGATCTGGGGCAGAGAGGAACCTGTCGGCAACCGGGTTGCGAGGGCCTTCTGCAGGGCTGCCGTCAGCCTGCTGGCCACGTCCTCGGCGTCGTCCTCGAGATGGCGCTGACTCCATTCGTCCCGGGCCAGCAGCGAAAGCGTCTCGCTCTGGTGCTCGCGCCCGGGCTTGCGATTGTGGCGAACCGCCAGGCGCAGCGGCCCCTGGTCAAAGCGTACCACTGGCCAGTCGGCGTCGATGCCCTCGAGCGTCAGCGCTGTGTCGAAGCGCACCCAGGCACTCCAGCAGGGCAGCATGCGGATCTCACGACAGGCCTTCGCCAGCGCCTCGTCGTGGGGGCGCAGCAGGGGTTCGGCCTGGGCCGCCGGCGCGGTCACCACCACCCGGTCGAAGGGGCCGTAGCTGTCGCCCTGCGGGTCCTCTAGCCACCAGCCGTCCAGGCGATCGGTCAAGCGGGTGACGCGAGTCGCCGCAAACAGCTCATGGGGGGCGGCCAGGTGGCGGGTGATGGCGCTCATGCGTGGAGTGCCGCAGTAACGATGTTGATCGTCGCCTTCCTCATGCCAGGCGCCCGAGGCGTCGACCCGATAGCTGGAGGGCGGCCAGGGCGTGGCCACCCCTGCGGCTTCCCAGCGGTCGACCTCGGCGGCGAAGGCAGCGTCACGCACGCTGAAGTATTGAGCACCCAGGTCGAGGGATTCGTCTCCCTCCCGGCGAGAACTGGCGCGCCCACCGGGTCCTCGGCCCTTGTCGAACAGCACCGCACGGTGACCGTGTCGGCGGAGCTGGCCGGCGCAAGCCAGGCCGCTGAACCCCGCTCCAATGATGGCGACCTGCAGCATCGACGGAAGCCCTCCTCGAGTCTGTGGTGTCAGTATCTTGGATGTAGCGTATAAGTGATGTACAACTTGAGTCAAATGAAGTCCTAGGCTCTGTCCGAAAAGTCGACGAGCGAAGGTTAGACAAGGCAAAAATCGGTGAGAAAGCGCAGTTTACGGGGTGTAAATGAGCATTTTGACCGGGCTGGCGCACCAGCCGATTTTTAACGCCGTATTACCGAGCGCAGGCACTTTTCAGACAAGCCGTAGACCGGCCAGCGCACAACCGACTAGGCTGGAATCAGGCTGGTCGCACGCTGCGGTGGTCGCTGCCGTCAAAGAGGGCCGACGGTATGTGGTCGGGGCCAGGGATCGTTGTGTATTGCGAGAGGACAAGCTATGCGAGTACTGATCACCGGTGGCAGTGGCTTTGTGGGCCAGCGTCTGTGTCGACGCCTGGTGGACGCCGGTCACCGCGTACAGGTGGTCTCCCGCTCACCGGCGCAGGCGGCGAAGGTGCTTCCCGAGGGAGCGGATGTACGGGTCAGCGCGCTGGACTTCGTCGACGCGCCGCCCGGGGTGCTGGTCAACCTGGCAGGCGAGCCCATCGCCGACAAGCGCTGGAGTGACACCCAGAAGGAAAGACTTATCGATTCGCGCATCAACGCCACCAGGGAACTGGTGATGCTGTGCGAACAGCTGTCGCAGACCGCCAAGGCCCCCAGGGTGCTGGTCAGTGGTTCGGCCATGGGCTTCTACGGCGATCAGGGCGGGGGCGAGGATGCGCCGCCGGTAACCGAGCAGACAGCGCCCCATGATGAATTTGCCCACCGCCTGTGCAAGCGCTGGGAACAGGCCGCCGCTGGAGTGAAGGACTTCGGCGTGCGCCTGGCGATCCTGCGCACCGGCCTGGTGCTGGATGAAGGCGGCGGCATGCTCAAGAAGCTGCTGCCACCGTTCAAGCTGGGGCTGGGGGGGCGGCTCGGCAAGGGCGATCAGTACATGCCCTGGATCCATCGCGAGGATCTGGTGGAAATGATCCTATGGTTGATCGAGAAGGAGCACCTGAGCGGGCCCTTCAACGGCAGTGCCCCGGAGCCCGTCACCAACCGCGAGTTCACCGAAGCGATCGGGCGTCACCTGAAGCGCCCGACGCCCTTTCCGGTGCCGGCGATGGTGCTGGAGACCGCCTTCGGCGAGATGTCGCGGCTACTGCTGACCGGCGCGCGCATGGTGCCGCAGCGCTTCGAGGAAGAGGGCTTCAGCTTTCGCTACCCGACCCTGGACAAGGCGCTGGACGACATTCTTTAAGACGGCGCGAGTTCCGCTGTTCGACACCGGCGGTCGCTACTGCCGGTCAATACCCCAGGCGACTCACGTTACGCCAAGGCCTTGCACCGGACACATCTCGCAAACAGCAGGAGCCCCGCGCTGTCGGTCGCAGCGCGGGGCCGCCATATCCGAGACGATCCTTAGGCGCTGTCGTCGTCGATGGTCACGATTACACGCACGGCGTCCAGGCGCAGGCGGGTGCCTTCGATGGCCTGGTCCAGCGCCTGGCGCTCGTCGCGCAGGGCGGTGATCTCGTCCTCGCGTACCGACGGGTTGCGCTGTGCCAGGGCCTCGAGTCGGGTCAGCTCGTTGTCCAGCGTCTGGCGCATGCGCACCTGGGCGGCCTCGACAATCGTCGGCAGCTCACGCTGGGCCTCGGCCTCGGCGCTGTCGAGCAGGTCGCGCAGCTGGTCGTGACGACTCTTGATCAGGTCCCGCGCCACCGCCTTCTTGACCTTCTTGAGGTTCTTCGAAAGACCGGTGAAAGACACCTTGTCGGTGAGGTTGGCGCCGGACTCGTCGAGCAGCACCCGCACCGCGGTGGGCGGCAGGAAGCGATTGAGGTGCAGGCGCTTCGGTGCCGGACAATGGGTGCGGAACACCAGCTCCGCCATCAGCCGGCCGGCAGGGATCGCCGGATGCTTGAGCAGGGCAAGGGCGGTGTTGCCCATGTTGCCGTCGAGGATGCGGCCCATCATCTCGCGCAGCAGCGGATGTTCCCAGGACAGCCGCTGGACGTCGTCCCGGGCCAGCGCGCGGGAGCGCGAGGTGGTCACGGTGAAGCCTTCCTCACCCTTCACCAGCCCTGGCAGGCCGTCGAGCATGTGCGAGCCCGGTGACAGCAGGGTCAGGTCGTTGCCAAGTTCGCGACTGTCGACGCCGAAGATGTCCAGCGCCTGGTCGAGGTAGCGTGGCAGGGCGCGGTCCTCGTCGAGTTCGACGATCCCCTGCTTGACCGACTCGACCCGCTCGGGACGGCAGGCGTTGAGCTCCAGCAGGCGATTGCGACCGGCGTCGCGTTCCGCCAGCTTGGCGTCGAACAGCGCGCGGGTCTCGCCGATGACTTCTTCCAGGGCCTCGTCGTCGAGCAGGCTCTCGGCCAGGTCGTCGCCGAAGGCGTCGAACAGGTCATTGCCGATACCGTGCGGCGCACTGAAGGCGTCCATCCCCTCCTGATACCAGCGCAGCAGTTTCTCGCCGGGGCTGCCTTCGAACACCGGCACATGGATCTCGATGGCGTGGCGCTGGCCGATGCGGTCGAGACGGCCGATGCGCTGCTCGAGCTGATCCGGGTGCAGCGGCAGGTCGAACATCACCAGATGACGACAGAACTGGAAGTTGCGGCCTTCGGAGCCGATCTCGGAGCACACCAGTACCTGGCAGCCGTCCTCGTCATCGGCGAAGGCGGCGGCGGCGCGGTCGCGCTCGACCAGCGACAGGTCCTCGTGGAACACCGGTGCCTGTACCCCGCCGAGCACGCGCAGGCCGTCAGACAGCCCCTGGGCGGTCTCGCGATCGTGGGCGATCACCAGCACCTTGTCGTCGCCCATCTCGGTCAGCCGTTCAAGCAGCCAGGTTACCCGGGGGTCGAACTGCCACCAGGGTTCGGCGTTGAGCGGATCCTCGGTCAGGGCGCTGTACATGCCGTCCAGATAGACCATCACTTCGGGGTGGTCGAGGCCAGTCTCGATCAGCAGCTCGTCGAGGTAGTCCTCGTCCCGCCCCAGGCGACGCAGCACTCGGCGATAGGACGACGGCAGCTCCAGCTTGTCGACGTGCAGGCGACGTTCAGGGAAGCCGCCGACGTGGCGACGGCTGTTGCGGAACATCACGCGGCCGGTGCCGTGGCGGTCGAGCAGCTGGTCTCGCAGCTGGGCGCTGGCCTGCTGGTGCTGTTCCAGGCTGCATTCGGGGTTGGACAGGGTCGCCAGCAGCGCCTGGCTGTCGCCGTCGTCGGCGACCGCGCCGATGGTGTCCCGGGCGCCGGCATCCAGCGGCCCGTCGACATCGCCCAGGGCGTCGATGGCCTCGGCCACCGCCACATAGCCCTGCTCTTCGGCGCGGAAGGCCTCCAGGTCCGAGTAGCGCTCGCGATCGAGCAGGCGCAGCCTGGCAAAGTGGCTGGCCAGCCCCATCTGTTCCGGCGTCGCGGTCAGCAGCAGCACGCCGTCGGTGGCGCCGGCCAGGCGCTCGACGCAGGCGTAGCCGGGGCCGACCTCGTCCTCGCTCCACTCCAGGTGGTGGGCTTCGTCGACGATCAGCAGGTCCCACTCGCAGGCTTCGGCCTGTTGCTGACGGTGGGTGTTGGCGAACAGCCAGTCCTGGCTTGCCAGCACCAGTTGGCCGGCCTCGAAGGGGTTGGTGTCACCATGGGCCTGGCTCTGCTGTTCGTCGAGCAGGGTCACCGACAGCGAGAAGCGTCGCAGCAATTCCACCAGCCACTGGTGAGTCAGGCTCGCCGGCACCAGGATCAGCGCCCGCTCGACGCGTCCGGTCAGCAGCAGGCGATGCAGGATCAGTCCGGCTTCGATGGTCTTGCCGAGGCCGACTTCATCGGCCAGCAGCACGCGAGGCGCCTGACGCGAGGAGACCTCGTCGGCGATGTACAGCTGATGGGGGATCAGATCGATGCGTGGGCCGGCCAGACCCAGCGCCGGGTTCTGCTCGATGCGATGGTAGTGATGCAGGGTGCGAAAGCGCAGGTCGAACCAGTCGTTGCGATCGACCTGGCCGGTCAGCAGACGATCCCGGGCCTGGTCGAACTGCATGCTGTCGGCCAGCCGGGCCTCCGGCAGTTCGCACAGCTCGCCCTTGTCGTCTTCGCCGATATAGACGATCAGGCCATCGATTTCCTTGGTGTCGTCCACCGTCATCTGCCAGCCCTCGGCGGACTGGATGCGATCACCACTGCCGAAGGCGACTCGGGTCAACGGGGCAAGACGGGTACTGTAGGTGCGGGTTTCCTGGCTGGCGCCGAAGAGCACGGTGACGCTGCGCGCGTCGCAGTTCAGGATAGTGCCCAGGCCGAGTTCGGCCTCGCCGTCGCTGATCCAGCGCTGGCCGGGAGAGAAGTCGCTCATGATGCCTCGGGAGATGCGTCGTTACGGTTCGTGGTCGCGGGCCAGGCCCGCCGCCGACAGGGCGCGGTATCTTACAGCAATCTTCAGTCTGGCTTAAGCGCCATCGTCATGCCCGTGATCAGATGTCGCATGGCGGCTGAAACCTTCGCATCGAGGCGTTCCCGAAACGCCCCCGCGCTTGCCGCCGTGCCCGGGCCAGCGATGAGCTTGGCCGTGAGGTGGCGGATTCAGGCTACGTCAGTGCAGGAAAAGACAGGTTGGGCGGGCCGAGGCGGGGTGTCCCCCTCGGCCCTGAGACTGCGGGTGCGGTTCACCTGCAGTATGTGCTCAGGTTGGCAAAGTTTCAGCGCGCCAGCCAGTCGTCCAGCAGAGGCAGGGTCAGCTCCCCCACATGGCGCTCGAGCAGCTTCCCTTCGGCGTCGAACAGCAGTGTCGTGGGTAGCCCGGGAGATTGACTCGCGGCCAGCAGTTGCTGGCGCGGGTCGAGCAGGGGGTAGCGAAAGTCCAGGCCGGCCTCGTCCAGGTAGCGCGCGACCTGAACCAGCGGCTCGCCCTGATTGGCCACGACCACGGTGACGTCGTCGCGTTGGTCGATGTCGGCCAGCAACGGCATCTCGCGCCGGCAAGGCGGGCACCAGGTGGCCCATAGATTGATGATCAGCGGCTTGCCGGTGGGGCCGCCTGCCAGCGAGGCCAGTTCGATGGGGGCGCCATCGACGTCTTCCAGGGTCAGCTCTGGCACGCGTTGCGGCGCCGGACTTGCCGACAGCGGCGCCCAGCTGACCAGCGCCAGCCAGGCAAGCGAGGCGACCAGCGTCAGACCCAGGGCACCGAGCAGGGCGCCGAGGCGATCACGCAGTGACCACAGGGTCCACAGGGCGGCGGCGACCAGCCCCCAGACCCCGCTGTAGCCGGGTAGCCACAGCTTGATGATATCCAGCCAGTTGTCCTGATAGGCGGCCCAGTGCGGCAGCACGTGCCCGAGCCGAGCGCCGACCAGCCAAGCCAGCATCAGGCCGTTGAACCAGCGACCGTGGCGGCGGCGGGGCAGGCCCAGCAGGAAGGCGCTGGCGGCCAGCAGCAACAGGGTGACGACGAGGGCGTAGAGACGCGGCAGGCTCACTAGCACCGGTCCGATGGCGATGGCATCCATGGATGGGGCGAACTCCATTGGGGAAACGCGAAAGCACGAAAATGCGCAGGCGAGCAGGTACACTTGGTGGGCTCGATCCGGCAAGGCTACTGCGCCCGATGCGCGCTGTCATCTCGAGCCGCCTGCCGGGCCATCGGTTTTCGAGCCATCTCTCTGATTCAGGATCTGTGATGTCACCACCCAAGACCTTCGACCCCCTGCGCGCCCTGGCCATCGGCAGCCAGGCCCTCGGCTTCGTGATGATCTTTGTGCTCGGCACCACCCTGGACCACCCGCGCCCGTGGCAGGGGCTCACCTTGGGGCTGATGCTGGTGGTGGCGCTGGTAGTAGCGATCGTCCGGCGCTACCGCAACAACCGCCTGCAGAAGTTCCGTGACGAACGGCGCCAGCGGCTGTTGGGTGATGACGAGGGTGACGAAGAAGCGGGAGACGGCGAGGGTCGCGATTGATCAACGGCGTCAGGCCCGGACCTCTCGGGTCGATGAGGCGCAGCGGGCCGGATCGATGGCGGTAAGCCTCAGCCAGTGCCCCTCCGGCATCCGGCACAGCACCACCCGAAAGGCGCACTGACGCGAGGTGCTGTTGTCTCCCTCCCAGCTCTGTACAAAGCCGCACTCGTGTCCGCAGTCTTCCAGGCGTCGACGCAGCGCAGGAAAGCTGGCGGCGTCGACCTCGAGATTCAGTGTTCTCGGCGGCGTCGGGGTGTGGCTCGCCAGCAACATCAGCACCTGGGTGTTCTCGCCGCCTCCCAATTCAAGGGTCACCCCAGTGTCGCTGGCGACCAGCACCCGAAGGCCCAGTGTCGTCTCGAAGAACCGACGCATTCCCGCCAGGTCGCTGACCTCCAGGGCGCCCGGCTCCAGACTGAGATGCTGCATGACATGCCTCCGTGGGATCATGTGTCGGATTCAGTCTGGCGCCGAAGCCGCCGGTTTTCCCTTCAAGCCTGTTTATGGCCTTTATCGCCTGGCGCTATGGGCGTGGCGATTGGCCGCTTGCTGGTGCCTCCTTGCAAGACTTTTCAGGGCGTCTTGTCCATCTTCCTTTTCGTACAGATGGACGACGTCTTCGTCCATAGGTCGCCCTGCCTGAGTATGACGAATCGGCGGCAATGACGTGACCGCTGCATGACAGTCGCCCCCAACTCCTTGTTTTTTCTACCTCTGGCGAGGTAGTGCCGGTGCGCTTGCTCCGTGTGCAGGGAAATTTGTCATCTCAATGACATTGTCTAGACAACTGGCCTTCATCTTTGATGTCCAGACTGGCGCCATTCCTAGAGGAGAGGCGTCATGTCCATTCCCACCATCATCGTCGAGCGGCTCAACAAGAACTTCGGCCATAGCCGAGTGCTCGAGGATGTCAGTTTCGAGATCACCCCGGGGGAGATCGTTGCGCTGATCGGCCCGTCCGGCTCCGGCAAGTCCACCCTGATGCGTCATCTGGTCGGACTGACCTGCTGCAACCGTGATCGCGGTGGCCGAGTCAGCCTGCTGGGGCGCGAGATCCAGGCCAGCGGTCGCCTGCGCCGGGCCAGCCGTGGCCAGCGTTGCCGGGTCGGCTACATCTTCCAGCAGTTCAACCTGGTCAATCGCCTCAGCGTGCTGACCAATGTGCTGATCGGCCAGCTCGGGCGCATGCCGCGGGCGCGGGCGCTGCTCGGTCGCTTCAGCGACGAGGAACGCCAACGGGCCCTTCAGTGCCTGGCTCGGGTCGGCCTCGAGGGCATGGCCTACCAGCGTGCCAACACCCTTTCCGGCGGTCAGCAGCAGCGGGTGGCCATCGCCCGGGTGCTGATGCAGGACGCCGACGTCATCCTCGCCGACGAGCCCATCGCCTCGCTGGACCCGCGCAGCGCCCGGGAGGTGATGGAGATCCTCGAGCGGATTCACGCCGAGGATGGCCGCACCGTGGTCATCACCCTGCATCAGGTCGATATCGCCCGGCGCTACTGCCACCGGGCCATCGCGCTCAAGGATGGGCGCCTGTACTTCGACGGCAAGACCTCCGAGCTGACCGACGCACGCCTCAAGACCCTGTACGAGAACGCCGGCCTCGACGAGCTGCGTGCCGGCAGTCAACCCGACCTGCCGTCACCGCTGCGTGAGCCGAGCTACACCCAGGCCCAGACGGCTGTGTCGGCGCAGGTCGTCCATAGCTGAGCCACCACATCCTGCGACACCTGTTCCCACAACGACCGATAACCTTCAGGAGAATCCCATGTCTCTCGCATCCTTTCGTCGCCTGTCGCTGCCATTGATCGCCGGTATCGGCCTCGCCGCCAGTGCCCAGCTGGCCGCCGCCGAGACCGAGACCCTCAAGTTCGGCATCATCTCCACCGAGGCCAGCCAGAATCTGGCGCCGCTGTGGGACCCGTTCCTGGCCGATATGTCCGAGCAGATCGGCATGGAGGTCGAGCCCTTCTTCGCCACCGACTACGCCGCGGTGATCCAGGCCATGCGCTTTGATCAGATCGACCTGGCCTGGTACGGCAACAAGTCGGCCATGGAAGCCGTCGATCGTGCCGACGGCGAGATCTTCGCCCAGACCGTGGCGGCCAACGGAGCCCCGGGCTACTGGAGTCTGATGATCACCCACAAGGACAGCGACATCGAAAGCGTCGATGACGTCCTGGCCAACGCCTCCGAGCTGGTGTTCGGCAACGGCGATCCCAACTCCACCTCCGGCTATCTGGTGCCGGGCTACTACGTCTTCGCCAAGAACGGTGTCGACGCCTCGTCAGCCTTCAAGCGCACCCTGAACTCGAGCCACGAGACCAACGCCCTGGCGGTGGCCAATCAGCAGGTCGACGTGGCCACCTTCAATACCGAAGGCATGGAGCGTCTGGAAGTGACCGCGCCGGACAAGGCCGAGCAGCTGCGGGTGATCTGGAAGTCGCCGCTGATCCCGTCCGACCCGCTGGTGTGGCGCGGCGACCTAGACGACGCCACCAAGGAAAAGCTGCGTGAGTTCTTCCTGAACTACGGCGATGACGCCGAAGAGCAGCAGATTCTCGAGCCGCTGCAGTGGTCTGGCTTCGATGCCTCCGACAACGACCAGCTGTTGCCGATCCGTCAGCTGGCGCTGTTCAAGGAGCGCTCCGAGGTGGCCAAGGACGAAAGCCTGGACGAAGGCGATCGCGAGGCCCGACTGGCCGAGATCGACAGCCAGCTCGACGATCTCGATGCGCGCATGAAGGAAGTGCAGGCCGCCGAGGCGATGCCCGAGGATGCCGCCACCAACGCCGGCTGATGTGACGCCAGGCCGCGCCGGGACGAAGGCCCGGCGCGGCCTGGACCGCTCACGCTGTCACCGCTTTCTCAAGTTCCCCCAGGAAAACGCATGACCACCCAGACACAACTTTCCGGCATCAGCCTGCCGCCCAAGCGTAGCTGGACCACCCTGGCGCTGTGGGGCGTCGGCCTGGCGGTGCTGGCCTGGTCCTGGCAGGGCGTCGAGATGCGCCCGAGCCTGCTGGTGACCAACGCCGACAATATGGCGACCCTGGCCGGCGACTTCTTTCCCCCGGCCTTCGGCAACCTCGGCCACTACATCGAGCAGATGCTGGTGACCATCCAGATCGCCATCTGGGGCACCCTGCTGGCCATCCTGGTCGCCATTCCTGCGAGCCTTCTGTGCTCCGAGAATCTGGTGCCCTGGTGGGTCTACCAGCCGGTGCGCCGACTGATGGACGCCACCCGTGCCATCAACGAGCTGGTATTCGCCATGCTGTTCGTGGTGGCGGTGGGGCTTGGGCCTTTCGCCGGAACCCTGGCGCTGTTCATCCACACCACCGGGGTGCTGGCCAAGCTGTTTTCCGAAGCGGTGGAAGCCGCCGAGGCCGGGCCCATGGAAGGCATTCGGGTCACCGGAGCAGGGCGCATCGAGGAGATCGTGTTCGGTCTGATTCCCCAGGTGCTGCCGCTGTGGATCTCGGTGAGCCTGTATCGCTTCGAGTCCAACATCCGCTCGGCCACGGTGCTCGGCATGGTCGGTGGCGGCGGTATCGGGGTGGCGCTGTGGGAGACCATGCGCGGATTCCAGTACGCCGAGACGGCCACCATCATGCTGGTGATCATCATCGCCGTGACGGCGCTGGACATGGCCTCGCAGTTCGTACGCAAGCGCTTCATCTAGGCTGACACAGCAGAGCCGAGTAAGCAGACCAGAACGGCTGGTCTGCCGGTGGCTTCGGCCACCACCCGATACCTTCTTTTTTGGAGCGAAGATGTCTAGACAAGTGACCGAGGCAGGCAGCCCGCCGCGCTATCGCCAGTTGGCCGATGTCCTCTCGCGCGAAGTCCGGGCGCAGTACTCTCCCGGCGATCTGCTGCCCAGCGAAGCGGCGCTGTCCAGGCGCTTCGGCGTCAACCGCCACACCGTACGCCGGGCGCTGGACGAACTGGTGGCCGCCGGCATGGTGACCCGTCACCAGGGCCGTGGCACCCAGGTGGTGGACCGCCGCCTGGACTATGCGGTCAACGCCGCCAGCAAGGTCACCCACAACCTGGCGGAACTGGGCCTGGCCACCGAGACCTGCTGCCTGACCCAGGGCCTGGCGGTGCCGCCGGAGGCCATCGCCCAGCGCTTTGCGCGTGGGCCGGGCGAGAGCCTTCTGTGTGTCGACACCATGCGCCATGTCGACCGGGCCCCGCTGTTGCGGCTGCGCCACTGGTTCGACCCCGAACGGGTGCCGGGCTGGCTAGATCGCTATCGCGGTGGTTCGACCCGGGCGCTGCTGGACCAGCACTACGGGCTGCGCCTGAGGCGCTCCCGGGTGCGCCTGGAAGCGGTCCAGGCCGACGCCGACGACAGCCGCATGCTGCAGTGCGCCCGCCTGGCGCCGCTGGTGGTGCTGACCAGTGACAACGTCGACGCCGATGGTCGTCTGGTGGAGATCTCCGTCAGTCGGGCACGGGCCGATCGGCTGGCCTATCACTTCGACTTTCCCGCGGACGAGCGTCCGCAGTCCCACGACGACGAGGGCTTCTCATGACACCGACCATGACCCCGACGCAACGTCATCGCCTGCTCGCGTTGACTCCTTTCGACCGTCTTGCGCAAGGCTGGCAGTCCCTGGGCATCCAGGCGAGCCACCGCTGCGTGCGTGGCCCCGAGACCGGCATGGCGATGGTCCGTGGTCGCATGGGCGGCAGTGGCTCGGCCTTCAACCTGGGCGAGATGACCCTGACCCGGGCCAGCGTCGCCCTCGATGACGGCACCCTTGGCCATGGCTGGGTGCGTGGTCGCGACAAGGCCCACGCCGAGCTGATCGCCCTGGTCGACGCCTGCGCTCACCACGACCACTGGGCCAGGCGTATCGACAGCGAACTGATGGCACCGCTCGAGCAGGCACTCGATGAGCAGCGCAACCAGGCCTCGCAGACCGCCGCCGCCACCCGCGTCGACTTCTTCACCATGGTAAGGGGCGAATGAACATGACCCAGCAGACCTCCGAGGCCGTCCGGCCCCACGACTGGCCGGGACTCGCCGATCCCGTTCACGACAGTCAGCGGCTGTTTCGTCAGCTGCTCGGCGCCATGTCCGAGCCCGGCACCCTGACCGAGCTTGTCTTGCCGGAGCTGCCGACCGGCGCGGCGATCTCGCCCGCCGCCTGGGGCGCGCTGCTGGCGCTGTGCGACCTCGATACCCGGGTGTGGGTGGACCAGGGGCTGGCTGGCGCCAACCTCGCCGCCGCCCTGGCCTTCCACACCGGGGCGCGACTGACCGACGACCCGGCCCAGGCCGACTTCGCCCTGGTGACCCCTGACACCCTGTCCCGCGAAGACGGCTTCGCGCTGGGCTCGGACGCCTGGCCCGATCGCAGCACCACCCTGATCGTGATGGTCGAGGCGCTGGCGCAGGGCGAGGACTGGTGGTTATCCGGTCCCGGGGTACCCGGTCAGCGCGGCCTTGCGCTGGGTAACGCCGAGCGCGCGCTGCCGTTGATGCGTGTGCTCGCCGCCAATCGTGCCCACTTCCCCCGGGGGCTGGACGCCTTTATCGGCAGCGGGACGCGACTCACTGCCATCGCCCGCAGCACCCGCCTGGCCGGACCTGGATTGGCCACCACCGATGACGCCGAACATCAAGAGGAGACCGCCTGATGTATGTCGCCGTGAAAGGAGGCGAGAAGGCCATCGCCAATGCCCATCGCTGGATGGCCGATCGTCGTCGTGGAGAGCGCGACCAGCGCGAACTCGAGGTGTCCCAGGTCCAGCAACAGCTGGGGCTGGCGGTGGACCGGGTGATGGCCGAGGCCTCGCTGTACGATCCCGAGCTCGCCGCCCTGGCGCTCAAGCAGGCCAGCGGCGACACCGTCGAGGCGGTGTTTCTGCTGCGCGCCTATCGCACGACCTTGCCGAGGCTGGCCGAGACGCTGCCGGTGGATACCGGCGCCATGCGCATCGAGCGTCGCATCAGCGCCACCTTCAAGGACGTGCCCGGCGGCCAGGTGCTGGGTCCGACCTACGACTACACCCACCGGCTGCTCGACTTCATGCTGCTGGCCGGCGAGGAGGTCGAGACCGATACATCGGCGCCTCCGCGTGCCGAGGAAGGTCTCGAGGCCTGCCCCCAGATCCTCGACTGTCTCAACCATGAAGGCCTGATCGAGCGGGAAGAGGACGACAGCAGCGAGCCCTACGACATCACCCGCGATCCCCCCGACTTTCCGGTGGATCGCGCCACCCGGCTGCAGATGCTGGCGCGTGGCGACGAGGGCTACCTGCTGGCGCTGGGCTATTCGACCCAGCGGGGCTACGGGCGCAACCACCCCTTCGCCGGCGAGATTCGCCAGGGTGCGGTGGAGGTCGAGATCGAGGTCGAGGGCTTCGACGGGCCGGTGTGCGTCGGCGAGATCGCTATGAGCGAGTGCCAGATGATCAACCAGTTCGCCGGCAGCGGTGACACCGCCCCCCAGTTCACCCGGGGCTACGGCCTGGCCTTCGGCCGCAACGAGCGCAAGACCATGGCCATGGCGCTGGTCGACCGCGCCCTGCGCGCCGAGGAGCTTGGCGAGCCGATCCAGAGCCCGGCCCAGCAGGCCGAGTTCGTGCTGGCCCACGCCGACAGCGTCGAGGCCTCGGGCTTCGTCTCGCACCTGAAGCTGCCGCACTACGTCGACTTCCAGTCGGAGCTTGAGCTGATTCGCCGCCTGCGTCGAGAGCACGCCGAGCGTACCGCCGCCACGGCCGAGGCCGTGTCTGACACCCAAGCCGCCAGCGCACGTCCTGCACCAGGCGATGGCGACAGTACCCGTTCTGAAAAAGCCCAGACCGCAAACGCCCAGGCCAAGAACGTCCAGGAGAACGTCCGATGAACACCGCCATCGACAGTGGCTACAACTTCGCCTACCTGGACGAGCAGACCAAGCGCATGATTCGCCGTGCCCTGCTCAAGGCGGTGGCGATCCCCGGCTACCAGGTGCCCTTCGGCGGGCGCGAGATGCCGATGCCCTACGGCTGGGGCACCGGCGGCATGCAGCTGACCGCCAGCGTGCTGGGCGCCGACGACACCCTCAAGGTGATCGATCAGGGCGCCGACGACACCACCAACGCGGTCAGCATCCGTGCCTTCTTCGAGCGCGTCGCTGGGGTCGAGACCACCACCGCCACGGCAGAGGCCAGCGTGATCCAGACCCGTCACCGGATTCCCGAGAAGACCCTGCGCGCCGACCAGATCCTGATCTTCCAGGTGCCGATCCCCGAGCCGCTGCGCTTTATCGAGCCCAGCGAGGAGGAGACCCGGGTCATGCACGCCCTCGAGGAATACGGGGTGATGCACGTCAAGCTCTACGAGGACATCGCCCACCACGGCCATATCGCCACCACCTACGCCTACCCGGTGAAGGTCGACGGGCGCTACGTGATGGACCCCTCGCCGATTCCCAAGTTCGACAACCCCAAGCTGCACATGAGCGAGGCGCTGATGCTGTTCGGCGCCGGCCGCGAGAAGCGCCTCTACGCGATTCCGCCACACACCCGGGTGGAGAGCCTCGACTTCGAGGACCACCCCTTCGAGATCCAGGCCTGGGACGAGCCCTGCGCCATCTGCGGGGCCACCGACAGCTACCTGGACGAGGTCATCATCGATGATCAGGGCGCACGCATGTTCGTGTGCTCGGATACCGACTACTGCAACTCCCGCAGCGAGGAGAAGGCATGAAGCGCCCACAGCTTGAACGTCCCGCCCTGCTCGAGGCCCGCGCCATCCAGCGCCTGTACGGCCCCGGCAAGGGCTGCGAGGAGATCGACTTTACCCTGCACCAGGGCGAGGTGCTGGGCATCGTCGGCGAGTCCGGCTCGGGCAAGTCGACCCTGTTGCGGGTGCTCTCCGGGCTCGAGGCGCCGGATCGCGGTCAGGTGGTCTATCACGCCGGGGAGGCCGGCTCGGTCGGCGGCAGCCCCGGCAAGGACGAAGCGCTCGACCTCTACGCCATCAGCGAGGCACGCCGTCGCGCCCTGCTGCGCATGGAGTGGGGCCTGGTCCACCAGAACCCCCGGGATGGCCTGCGCCTGGGCGTCTCCGCCGGGGCCAACGTCGGCGAGCGGCTGATGGCGCTGGGCCAGCGTCACTATGGCGAGCTGCGCGCCGCCGGCCAGGACTGGATGGGCCGGGTCGAGCTCGACCCGGCGCGCATCGACGACGCGCCCCAGACCTTTTCCGGCGGCATGCAGCAGCGCCTGCAGATCGCCCGCACCCTGGTGACCCAGCCGAGGCTGGTGTTCATGGACGAGCCCACCGGCGGCCTCGACGTCTCGGTCCAGGCGCGGCTTCTGGACATGCTGCGCACCCTGACCCGGGAGCTCGGCCTGTCGGTGATCCTGGTCACCCACGACCTGGCGGTGGCCAGGCTGCTGGCCCACCGCCTGATGGTGATGCGCCGGGGCAGGGTGGTGGAGGCCGGGCTGACCGATCAGATCCTCGACGATCCGCAGCATCCCTACACCCAGCTGCTGGTGTCCTCGGTGCTGACGCCATGAATTCGCTTTCTCAGGAGTCCAAGATGACGTCCCCCTTTCTTACCGCCCGACGGCTCGACAAGACCTTCGTGCTGCACGCCCAGGGCGGCCAGGCGCTGCCGGTGATGCGCGGTCTCGATCTGTCCCTGTCGCCGGGCGAGTGCCTGGTGCTGGCCGGGCGCAGCGGCATCGGCAAGAGCACCCTGTTGAAGATGGTCAACGGCAACTACCGGGTCAGCGGCGGGCAGCTGACGCTGCACTTCGAGGACGGCGAGCTGGAGCTGTCGGCGCTGCCGGCCCACGCCTGGCACCTGTTGCGGCGCGACGTGATCGGCTACGTCAGCCAGTTTCTGCGGGTGGTGCCCCGGGTCTCGGCCCGGGAGGTGGTGATGGAGCCGCTGCTGGCCCGGGGCTGCGACGTGTCCGAGGCCCGCACCCGTGCCGAGGCCCTGCTGGCGCGGCTCAACCTGCCCGAGCGACTGTGGGAGCTGGCGCCGGGCACCTTCTCCGGCGGTGAGCAGCAGCGGGTCAATATCGCCCGTGGCTTTATCGCCGAGCACCCGCTGTTGCTGCTCGACGAGCCCACGGCGTCGCTGGACGCCGCCAACCGCGAGGTGGTGGTGCAGTTGATCGAGGAGGCCAAGGCCCGTGGCACCGCCATGCTCGGCATCTTCCACGACGAGGAGGTGCGCGAGCGGGTCGCCGATCGCCTGCTGGAGCTGGAAGGGCATATGCTGCTTGGTGGCGCCGACGCTGACCGCACCGGGTCAGACCATACCTCATTCCGTCAGACCGACTCCGGGGAGTCTCTTTCATGAACCAGGATCAGATTCTGACCAACGCCAGACTGGTGCTCGACGACGAGGTGGTGCACGGCAGCCTGGTGATCAAGGACGGCGTGATCAAGGCGCTGGAACGCGGCCCGGTGTCGCTGCCGGGGGTGATCGACTGCCAGGGCGATATCCTGATGCCCGGCATGATCGAGCTGCACACCGACAATATGGAAAAGTACTTCCAGCCAAGGCCCAAGGTGTCCTGGCCGGGCCGCCAGGCGGCGCTGGCCCACGACGCCCAGATGGCCGCCAGCGGCATCACCACGGTGTTCGACGCGGTGTCGATCGGTGACGTCGACGAGCAGAGCATGCGCCACGGGGCCCTCGACGAGATGGTCTCGTCCTTGGCTGCGATCAACGACAACGGCATGGCCCGGGTCGACCACCGTCTGCACCTGCGCTGTGAGGTGTGCCACCCGGATACCCTGGCGCGTTTCAAGAGCTTCATGGACTCGCCGCTGCTGGGGCTGGTGTCGCTGATGGATCACTCGCCGGGCCAGCGCCAGTTTGCCAGCCTCGATGCCTACCGGGTCTACTACCAGGGCAAGTACGGCCTGGACGATGCCAGTCTCGAGGCCTTTATCGAGAAGCAGCTGGCCAACAGCACCGCCTATTCCAGCGCCCACCGTCGCGCCATCGCCGAGCTGTGCAGCGAGCGCGGCCTGGCCCTGGCCAGCCACGACGACGCCACCGTCGCCCACGTGGCGGAAAGCCTCGAGTACGGCACCCGGGTAGCGGAGTTTCCCACCACCCGGGAGGCCGCCGAGGCCTCCCATCGTCACGGCATGGCGGTGATGATGGGCGCCCCCAACGTGGTCCGCGGCGGCTCCCACTCCGGCAATATCGCCGCGGCCGAGCTGGTGCGCCTGGGCGTGCTCGACATCCTGTCCTCCGACTACTACCCGGCGGCGCTGCTCGATGCGGTCTTCCGTATCGCCGCCATGGAGGACGGCTACGACCTGCCCCGCGCGGTGGCCACGGCCTCGCGTAGGCCGGCCGAGGCCGTGGGCCTTGATGATCGCGGACGCATCGCTCAGGGGCTGCGCGCCGACCTGGTGCGGGTGCGAGAGGTCGATGGCCATCCGCTGGTCCAGCGCGTGTGGTGCGCGGGCAGGCAGGTGCACTGATGCTGGTCTACCTGATCGGTGCCAGCGGCGTGGGCAAGGACAGCCTGCTCGACGCCGTGCGAAAGCGGCGCCCGGACCTGCTGGTGGCGCACCGCTACATCACCCGGGCAAGCGGCGTCGGCGAGGACTCGGTGGCGCTGTCGCCGGCCGAGTTCGAGGCCCGGCGGGCACGTGGCCTGTTCTGCCTTGACTGGGTCGCCCACGGGCTTCACTACGGCGTTGGCATCGAGGTGGAGGCCTGGCTGGCGGCCGGGGCCACGGTACTGCTCAACGGCAGTCGTCGCGAGCTCGCGGCCGCCCGTGCGCGCTTCGGCGAGCGCCTCACGCCGGTGGTGGTGACCGCCCCGCCCGGGGTGCTGCGTGAGCGGCTCGCCAGGCGCGGGCGCGAGAGCGACGATCAGATCAAGGCGCGCCTTGCGCGCCACGCCGAGGTGGAGGCCGAACTCGAGCGCTGCCATCCGGCGCTGGATCGCGTCGACAACGGTGGCAGCCTGGACGAGAGCGTCCGGGCGCTGGAGGCGATCATCGCCTCCCGCCTCTGACGGAGCCGGCGTCGAGTCTGTCGGCGCCGGCCTTGTGTCGATCGTCGACTACAGCGGCAGTGCGTACCACCTCATCAGCGCAAGCGGCTTGTGCCTCTTGCTTCAGCTCGGAGACTTCCATGGAGTTTCGCTTCAACGGCACCGGAGACAGCGCCCAGGTGCCTCGCTTCGGCTGCGACTGCCGCGCCTGCACTCGGGCCAGGGTGTTCACCAGCCATCAGCGTGGCCCCTGCTGCGCCGAGCTGAGCGTGGACGGCCGGCGCTACCTGCTCGACGCCGGGCGCATGGACCTGGCCCATAGCTGCGAGCTGGAGCGTCCCGCCGCCTTCTTCGTCACCCACTACCACGCCGACCATGTGCAGGGGCTGTTTCACCTGCGCTGGGGGACCGGCACGTCGATCCCGGTCTACGGCCCCAAGGATCCCAACGGCTGCGCCGATCTCTATCGCAACAGCGGCATCCTCGACTTCCAGCCGGGGCTCAAGCCGTTCAAGCCGCTGGACTTCGATGGGCTGACGGTGACCCCGGTGCCGCTCAATCACAGCAAGCCGACGCTCGGTTACTGCCTGGATGATGGCGGCACCCGCCTGGCCTACCTGACCGACACCCAGGGTCTGCCCGGCGCCACCGAGCGTTTTCTGCGCCAGTGGGACGCCGACGTCGTCGTGCTCGACGCCTGCCACCCGGCCAGCCAGCTCGAGACGCGCAACCACAACAGCATCACTCAGGCGCTGGAGATCATCACCCGGCTCGACCCGCCCCGGGCCTATCTCACCCACATCAGCCATGAACTGGACGCCGAGCGCCTGGACCAGCCGACCCCCTTGCCGCCCAAGGTGCGCATCGCCCGGGACGGCGAGACGCTGGAGGACTGGGATCGCCTGGAGGCGGTCTGCTAGGGCTTGCAGGAAAAGTGCCTGCGCTCGGTAATACGGCATTAAAAATCGGATCAACGTGCTCATTTACACCTCGTAAATTGCGCTGTCTCACCGATTTTTGCCTTGTCTAACCATCGCTCGCCGGCTTTTCGTACTAAGCCCAGGCAAGGCGCTGCTCCAGTTGCGGCCTTGGCTTCCTTCATGCTGACTTATCTGCGAGAGCACCCCTGATCATGTCCGATGTCCCCACGCCGTCTGTGTCTGACGGCTCCTTGTCTTGTGACTCGCCCAGTGGCTCACCCAGAGACTCATCCAGCGCGCTGGACCAGCCGACATCCCCGCGTCTTTCCGAGCGGCCTAACGTCGCCGCGGACGCTCGCCTGCACCACAGTGAGCTGGGGCGCTTCACCGAGGTCGGCAGTCGCTGCGTGTTCAACCATGTCAGTCTCGGCGACTACAGCTATATCGAGCGTGATGGTGACGTCATGTTCGCCACCATCGGCAAGTTCACCTCCATCGCTGCCAGCGTGCGCATCAACCCGAGCAACCACCCCTGGTGGCGGCCGACCCTGCATCACTTCAGCTATCGCCCCGGCAAGTTCGGCTTCAGCGACGAGGCCCTCGACGGCGAGGTATTCGCCTGGCGCGAGGCCGACCGGGTCGTCATCGGCCACGATGTCTGGATCGGCCACGGCGCCATCGTGCTGCCCGGCGTGACTATCGGTCATGGCGCCATCGTCGGCGCCGGCAGCGTGGTGACCAGAGACGTGCCGGCCTACCACATCGTGGTGGGCAACCCCGCCCGGGTGCTCAGGCCACGCTTCGATGATCCCGCCATCGCCGAACGGCTCGAACGACTGGCCTGGTGGGACTGGCCGGACGAGCGTATCAAGGCCCATCTGAAGGGCTTTCAGGGCGACGTTGAGGACTTTCTGGCCGAGGCGGAGCGGAGGACATCCAGGTAGAGACAAGAGGGGCAGGCGGTGTGGGGGAGGCTTCATGACCCCTAGTCGGTTGGACATTGACGTTATAGGGCGCCGACATACGCCAGCGACTTTGCTGAATTGAAACGATTGATGACGCTTTGATGGCAGCGTTGTGAATCGCCGCCTAGCTTTCCTGAATCGTCGGGAGGAGCGCTCGAGCAGTGGCCAGGGCTCGCAGATTCTCTCCGGCTCTGTCGGCGACCGTCCCTGCTCAGGAGTGCCCCTTTTGATCCACCGCCTCTTTTCCCCAGTGCAGCGCCCCCCGACCCTGACGGAGGCGCTGGTATCGCTGATCGCCCTGGTGGTCGGCATCGGCGTATCCATCGTCGTCTACGGGCTCGACCCGCAGATTCCCATGTTGCTGGGGGTGATCGTGGCAAGCCTGGTGGCGCTGCGCTGCGGCTACCGCTGGGACGATATTCAGGAAGGCATGGTGCGAGGCATCCACAACGCCCTGCCGGCCCTGATCATCCTGATGGTGGTGGGGGTACTGATCGGGGTGTGGATTCAGGCCGGGGTGGTGCCGACGCTGATTTCCTATGGCCTCAAGCTGCTGTCGCCGACGATCTTCCTGCCAGCGGCGGTGGTCATCTGCGCCATCTCGTCGCTGGCGACCGGGTCGAGCTGGGGCACCTCCGGCACCCTGGGGGTGGCGCTGATGGGGATCGGCGGCTCGCTGGGGATTCCGCTGCCGCTGGTGGCCGGGGCGGTGCTGTCCGGGGCCTACTTCGGCGACAAGATGTCGCCTCTGTCGGATACCACCAACCTGGCACCGGCCATGGCCGGTACCGACCTGTTCACCCATATCAAGCACATGTCCTACACCACCGGGGTCAGCATTGGCCTGACCCTGGTGATCGAGATGGCGCTGAGTCTTTACTACTCGGGCACGTCCGGCGGGCTCGAGCGGGTCGAGGTGATGCAGCAGACCCTGGCGGCGCACTACGTCATCAACCCGGTGCTGCTGCTGCCGCCCTTGCTGGTGCTATTCGTGTCCTACAAGCGGCTGCCGGCGATACCCGGCATCACCCTGGGGGTCATCGCCGGAGGTCTCTGTGCACTGGGCATGCAGGGGGCCGACTACGCGGAACTGATGCAGGTGGCCTTTGGTGGCGTGACCTCCGATACCGGTGTCGAGGCGGTGGACAGCCTGCTTAGCCGCGGCGGCCTGAACTCGATGTTCTACACCATCAGTCTGGTCATCGTGGCGATGATGTTCGGCGGGGTCATGGAGCGCACCCAGCAGCTCAGGACCATCGCCGAGACCATTCTGAAGGCGGCAAGGACCCGGGGCTCGCTGATCCTGTCCACGGTGCTGACGTCGATCGGCGCCAATGTGGTGCTGTGTGATCAGTACATGGCCATCGTCATGGGCGCACGTACCTACGCCGAGGCCTACCGAGAGCGGGGACTGGCGCCGGAGAACCTGTCCCGGGCGGTGGAGGATTCGGCCACCGTCACCGCCAATCTGGTGCCCTGGAACTCCGGCGGCGCCTACCAGGCGGCGACGCTGGGGGTCGCGACGATTGCCTATCTGCCGTTCAACTTCTTCTGCTGGTTGTCGCCGCTGGTCACCGTGCTCTACGGCTACACCGGCTGGACGATCAAGCCGCTGGCAGCACCCGAGGGCGACGCCACGCCAGCGGTACCAGGCGCCAAGGAGTGAAGACAGCGCCAAGGGGGCGGTGGCGCCAAGGCGACACAGGAGCTACACCGGAAAGTCGTGCTGGCTGCCATCCGCCAGCTCGATGGTCAGGCTGACCTTTCCACCGATGGCTTCGACATAGCGCTTGATGGAGCTCAAACGCACGTCCTGGCCGCCTTTTTCCAGTCCTGCGATGGTGGGTTGCTTGACTCCCAGCGCATCCGCCATCTCGCGCTGGGTCATTTCCGCCAGTTTGCGAATGTCAGCGATCCTGAGCTCGGGCAGCATGGCGTCGGCTTTCTTCCTGGCTCTTTCGACGAGCGCTGGATCTTCGCGGGAGATCAGCGTCTCCAAATCTGTGGCCATGGGGTTGCCTCTCTGAGGACTGACCAGATGGTCATGGTGCGCGTGCGACTTTGTGGTCGCCCCGTGGCTTTACTATCGGAAACGATCGCCCCGTGGGCCATAACACAGGCCATTTGCGCCTAGATTGTCAGACCCTGTGGCAAGACACCTGACGCAAGAAGCGAAAAAAAGCGCCACCTGCGGTAGTAACCTCAGGTGGCGCCTTTGGTCAGGTCTGATCGACGATCAGCCCGTCAAGAGATCAGCGATGGCAGCGTCGGTCTGCCGGTCTACTGATCCCACTTCGGTGCGAAATCGGGGCTGGCGACACGCTCGCCCCGATCCAGCTTGGCGATGGCGTCCATGTCCTCCTGGGACAGCTCGAGCTTCAGCGCCTCGAGATTGCTCTTGAGGTTCTGCTCCTTGGTCGAGGAGGGGAAGGTCGGGATACCGAGCTGGTTGAGCCAGGCGATGGCGACCTGGGCCGGATTGGCGCCATGCTTCTCGGCGATGGCCTTGAGCGTCTCGTCCTCGAGCACCTTGCCCACGGCCAGCGGCATGAAGGCGGTGGGGATGATGCCGTGGCGTTCGCAGTGGGCGATCAGTTCGCGGTTCTGCAGGAAGGGGTGGACCTCGATCTGGTTGGTCAGGATCTCTCCCTTGCCGAGGATATCCACCGCCTGATCGATGTGCGCCTTGGTGAAGTTGGACACCCCAATGTGGCGCGCCTTGCCGGCGACCTTCACTTCCTTGAGGGCGGTCAGGTAGTCGCGCATGGGGACTTCATCGTCCGGCGACGGCCAGTGGATCAGCAGCAGGTCGACGTAGCCGGTGCCCAGCTTGGACAGGCTCTCCTCGACGCTTGCCTTGAGTGATACCGGATCCAGACGATCCCACCACACCTTGGTGGTCAGGAAGATCTCGTCGCGGGGGACCGAACTCGCTTCGATGGCGGAGCCGACCTCGGCTTCGTTGCCGTAGAACTGGGCGGTATCGATATGCCGATAGCCAAGCTTCAGCGCGGTGGTGACCGCGTGACGCAGGGTGTCGCCCGTCAGGCGAAAGGTACCGAGACCGGGGTTGGGGATAGGCTGAGACATCTTGGCTCCATTGTCGTGGCGAGGCCCGCACAGCGGGACCCTGGATTCCTTTGTCACCGGCAGGCCGGTGTTTTGCCGATACGTGCTTCGATGTGTCGTTAATGACATGCGGGGAGACCCTTGCGACTTCAAGGGTTCGTCAAAAAAAATTTAGCAGGCGAAGCAATAATGCGACAGCCACGAGGCTCTTCCGTTCGCTCGGTGGCTGTCGCGGGACGCGGGTCGCGGGTCGCGGGCTTCAGGCGCTGGCCAGGCGAGCGGCGCGACGCTGATCGAGCCTGCCGGACAGCCGGGTCAGTACCAGCGCCGCCAGCACGATGATGGCGCCGATCCAGGCGGTGTCGGTCAGTGCGAGGTGCGTGACCACCTGGCCTCCGACCACCGAGCCCAGCGCGATGCCGATATTGAAGGCAGCGATATTGAGCCCTGAGGCCACGTCCACCGCTTCGGGCACATAGCGCTCGGCCAGCTTGACCACGTAGACCTGCAGGCCCGGCACGTTACCGAAGGCGAAGGCGCCCCACACCAGGATCGTCAGCACCGCGGCGACCGGGTGGACGGCGCTGACGCTGAGCACCAACAGGATGGCGACGAGTCCGGCAAAGATCAGGGTCAGGGCGGGGATGGGGCCGAGACGGTCGGCCAGCCTGCCGCCGTAGAGGTTACCGATGGCCACCGAGGCGCCGTAGACCAGCATGATCAGGCTGACCATGGACGGCGCGAAGCCGGTGGTCTGCTCGAGGATCGGGGCGAGGAAGGTGAAGGCGGTGAAGGTGCCGCCGTAGCCCAGGATGGTGATGGCGTAGACCAGCAGCAGTCGCGGATGGGTCAGTACCTTGAGTTGCTGGCCCAGCGTCGCCGGAGCCGAGCGCTTGAGGTTGCCAGGAATCAGCAGGGCGCTGCCGATCAGGGCGAGCAGGCCGAGCGCCGAGACCACCAGGAAGGTCGCGCGCCAGCCGAAGGTCTGGCCGATCCAGGTGCCCAGCGGCACGCCGGTGACCAGTGCCACGGTCAGGCCGGTAAACATGATGGCGATGGCGCTGGCTTCCTTGTCCTTGGCGACCAGGCTGGTGGCAATGGTGGAGCCGATCGAGAAGAACACGCCGTGGGCGAGGCCGGTCAGTATGCGGGCGGTGATCAGCGAACCATACCCGGGGGCCTGCCAGGCCAGTAGATTGCCGGCGATGAACAGCGTCATCAGGCCGAGCAGGACCCACTTGCGATTGAAGCGGCCGGTCAGGGCGGTCAGTACCGGTGCCCCTACCGCGACACCGGCAGCGTAGAGGCTGACCAGCAGTCCCGCAGAGGGCAGGCTGACGCCCAGGTCCTGGGCGATGGTGGGCACCAGTCCGACGATGACGAACTCGGTGGTACCGATGGCGAAGGCGCTGAGGGTCAGCGCAAATAGCGCGATGGGCATCTGTTTCTCCTGTCGAGATGGCGTCGTCTCGGGAGACGACTTGACGACGCGGAGTCTGGGGGAGGAGACTTTTGCGATAAACGCGTCTAATCGAGAAACACTTTTGTCGCTATCGAGACAATTGCGCGCTAAACAGAAACGAACTCAGCAGCGCCGAACCGAACAGGAACCGCAACGATGAAGACCCGCTCAGAAGATCTGGAACTGCTGCTGGCGGTGGTCGATAGCGGCGGCTTCAGCGCCGCGGCGTCGCGTCTGGACGTCCCGGTGGCGCGGGTCTCCCGGGCGGTGCAGCGCCTGGAACAGCGCCTCGAGGTGCCGCTGTTGAACCGCACCACGCGAAGCGTCGCCCTGACCGATGAAGGCTGTCGCTTTATCGAGCAGGTGCGCGTCGGGCTCGAGCGCTTGATCGCCGCCGAAGAGTCGCTGGCACTGGGGCGCGGCGAGCCCAGCGGACGCCTGCGAGTGGACGCTGCCAGCCCCTTCGTGCTGCACCAGCTGGTACCTCTGGTGGGAGAATTCCGTCGTCGCTATCCCGGTATCGAGCTGGAGCTGTCCGCCAGCGACGGCATCATCAATCTGCTTGAGCAGCGTGCCGACGTGGCCATTCGCATCGGTGCCCTGGCGGACTCCACCCTACACGCCCGGTTGCTGGGGCGCTCGCGGCTGTACCTGGTGGCGAGCCCCGCCTATCTCGAGCGGGCCGGACGGCCAGCCTCGGTGGCGGAGCTGGCCGATCATCAGCTGATCGGCTTTCTCGCCCCGACGGCACTTAATCGCTGGCCGGTGGAGGGCCTGGACGAGGAGATCACGCCCACGCTTGCGACCTCCAGTGGCGAGGTGATGCGAAACCTGTGCCTGGCCGGGGAGGGCATCGCCTGCCATTCGAACTTCATGGTGGGCGATGATATCGCCAGCGGACGCCTCGAGGTCATCCTGCCTGACGCCATGCGCCACGGCGGTCCCCGGGAACTGGTGCAGGCGGTGTACTACCGCAATACCGCCCTGTCTGTCCGCATTCAGGCGTTTCTCGACGTCATCCAGCCCAGGCTGCGGCTGTAACGGGCGGTCCTTGCCACCGGGTTTGCCCAGCGGGTTCTTGTGTCGGGCCATTTCCCACCGCTATTGCCAAGGGCTATTGCTAAGGGCTATGGCGTCGCTTCTGCCTGCACCTCGGCAAACCGACGCCGAAAGCGCTGAACAAACTCCTCGGCCAGCCGCGACAGCGGCTGGTCCCGGGGCGTCAGCAGGTAGAAGGTCTCGGTCAGGGGCTCTTGCAGCGGTAGCGCAATGCTGTCGCTGCCGCCCATGGCGCGGGCGTTGAGGGCGTCGACGATGGCGATGCCGGCGCCCTGGCCAACCAGACGGGTTGCCTGCAGCGCCAGCGACACCTCCAGCCGCGAGCGTGGCGTGACGCCTCGCTCGGCCAGGGCTCGCTCCAGCGTCTGGCGGCTGGGGTCTCCCGGTTCATAGTGGATCAGCGTCTGGCCATCGAGGTCCTTAAGGGCGATGCTCTCGCGCCTTGCCAGCGGATGATCCCGGGGCAGCAGGCAGACGCTATCGAGGGTGAAGGCTGACGCACCAAGGCGCTCGTCCTGGCCGCCCAGCAGGGAAAAACCGATCTCCGAGCGCTGGGTGACCACGTCTTCCACCACCTGCTCGGAGCGGAAGGTGGACAACCGCAGGTGCTGGTCCGGGTGATCCTTGGCCATCCCGGCGATGACGTCCGGGACAAAGGTCAGGCCGAGCAGCGGCATGGCGCTGATGCCGAGCCCGCCAAGCTCGCGCTGGCGAATCCGCCGGGCGCTGTCTCTGAGGTGTTCGAGTCCCTGCCACAGGCGCTGCTGTTCGCGATAGAACAGGCGCGCCTCCGGCGTCGGTACCAGGCGTCCCTTGATCCGCGAGAACAGCGCAAAGCCGAGGTCGTGTTCGAGCTGCTTCAACAGCCGAGTGACGCCTGGCTGGGCGATGCGCATGCGGCTGGCGGCGGCGGTGACGCTGCCGCTGTCCATGGTGTGTTGAAAGGCCTGCAACTGGCGGTCACTGAGCCGGGGGCTGTCCATCGCTGTCCTCCATCGAAACCTCCACTGAACCCACCCATCAGCCCCACCCATCAGCCCTGCATCCAGCCCTGCATCGAAAGGAGCCATAACATCAGGGCATGGGTTTGCCATTGATTGGTATTGGATCGTATGGGATGTGGATTCTATCGTCGAGTCATCGGCAATCGACGGCTAGGGGTCCAAGGCTTCCATGGCACACGAGGTAATGATCATCGGCGGTGGTGTGGTCGGCATGGCGGTGGCCTACGGGCTTGCGCGCCGTGGCCGTCGCGTCTGCGTTCTCGATGAGCACGATACCGCCCTCAAGGCTTCCCGGGGCAACGCGGGCCTGGTCTGGGTCCAGGGCAAGGGCGCCGGCATGCCCGCCTATGCGGCGATGTCGTTGGCCTCGAGTCGAGCCTGGCCGAGATTCGCCGGCGAGCTTGGCGAGCGCACCGAGGTGGATCTGGAGTTCGAGCAGCCCGGAGGCGTCGATCTGTGTCTTGACGACGACGAGGTGCGTAAGCGTTGCGCCGAGTACCAGGCACTGTACGACGCGCCCTGGGCCCGTGAGGCCGGCGTGCGCTGGGAGTACCTGGAGGGCGCGCGACTTGAGCGACTGCTGCCGGGCCTTGGCGGCGACGTCCCGGGGGGCATCTGGACACCCCACGACGGCCACTGCAATCCGCTGTTTTTGCTGCGCGCACTCTACAGTGCCTGCCAGGCGCTCGGCGTGGACGTACGGCCTCATCATCCGGTCGCCTCGATCGACCCCGGCGAGGCGGGCTTTGTTGCCCATACCGCCCGTGGCGCCGTGCGTGCCGAACGGCTGGTACTGGCCTGCGGACTGGGGGCGGCGCGGCTGGCACCGCCGCTCGGGCTCTGCGGTCGGGTCACGCCGGTGCGTGGCCAGGTGCTGGTCAGCGAGCGTCTGCCCGCCGCCGGCCGCCTGCCGACACCGCAGATTCGCCAGACGGCGAGCGGCGGCTACCTGATCGGCGACGTGCTTGAGCACGTCGGCCACGACACCCGGGTCACCCTCGATACCCTGCACGCCCTGGCGCGGCGGGCGGTGACCATCTATCCCGATCTGGCGGCGGCGCGGCTGGTGCGCAGCTGGGCGGCGCTGAGGATCATGACGCCGGACGGCTGCCCCGTCTACGAGGCCTCGCAGCGCTATCCCGGGGCCTACAACCTGAGCTGCCACAGTGGCATCACCCTGGCCGCCTTTCACGCCGATGAGCTGGCCGCAGCGCTGGACGATGATCGGCTCACCGAGCGCTATCCGCTCTTCTCGGGAGGACGCTTCGATGTTCAAGCGGCATAAAAGGGCCACGGCCACACCCGAGGTCACCATCACCATCGACGGCGCGCCTTATCAGGTGCCCTCGACGCTTAGCGTGGCGGCCGCGGTGCTGATGCACCAGGGCGCCGCCGGCTATCGCCGCCACGTCGCCGGTGGCCATCGCGCACCGCTGTGCATGATGGGGGTGTGCCACGACTGCCTGATCACCATCGACGGTGCCCCCAATCGACAGGGCTGTCTGGTCACGGTGGAGCAGGGCATGCGGGTACGCCGCCAGCTCGACGAAGAGACAGCGACGGCTTCCCGGTGGGACACCGCCAACCATGCCAGTGGTGACGAGCAGAGGGGGCGCGAAGATGCAGACCTGTGAGCCGAGGGAGACCGTCGGCACCGACGGCAGCAAGGACCGCGCCCGAGTGGTGGTACTCGGCGCCGGCCCTGCCGGCATGGCGGCGGCCCTGAGACTGGCCGAGGCCGGCCTGCGCTCGCTGGTACTGGATCAGGCCAGGGCGCCGGGCGGGCAGATCTATCGCGATCTCGACCAGCCCCAGCTCGACGCCGCAGTCATGGGCAAGGACTACCATCGCGGTCGCGCCCTGGTCGGCGCCTTCCTGGACGCCGCCAGACGGGGGGAGATCGACTATCGCCCAGGCACGCGGGTGTGGTGGATCGAGGCGCTGGGCGATGCCCTGAACGACGCCCTGGACGACGGCCTGAACGACGCCCATCGCCTGGGCGTGCGGGGGCACGATGGCATCAGCCGGGAACTGGTTGCGGAGCGTCTGATCATCGCCACCGGCGCCATGGAGCGGGGCTGGCCCTTCCCCGGCTGGCAGCTACCTGGGGTGATGCAGGCCGGTGCCGCCCAGATCCTGATGAAGCAGGGCGCGCTGCTGACCGAGGGGCCGCCGGTGCTGGCGGGCAACGGGCCACTGCTGTACCTGCTGGCCTGGCAGTACCTCAACGCCGGCTGCCCGCCCCGGATGATCCTCGATACGGCGCCGAATCTGGGACTGGCGCGGACCCTGCGCCATCCGCTCAGGGCCTGGCGGGCGCGCGGCTACCTCGCCAAGGGCGCGCGCATGCTGGCGGCGTTGAGGCGTGCTGGGGTGCCGATCGTGCGTGGCGTCCAGTCGCTGGCTGCCGAGGGTGACCAGCGCTTGACCGGGGTGCGCTATCGCCGGCGTGGCGACAGCGACGAGCACAGGCTCAAGACCGATTGGCTGTTGACCCATATGGGGGTGGTGCCCGAGCCGCAGCTCCCCCGAGGGCTGGGCATCGAGCACCGCTGGCAGGAGGCGCAGCAGGCGTTCGTGCCCAATCGCCGCGACGACCTGTCGGTGCGCCCGGGCGTGTGGCTGGCCGGTGACGGCGGTGGCATCGGCGGCGCCGTGAATGCCGAGCGCGAAGGGCGACTGGCGGCGCTAGCCGTGCTGGACGACCTGATGGATAAGCCGCTGGACGACCTGATGGCTGCCCCGCTGGAAACGCCAGCCGACGCGAAAGGCGCCGCGGCGCCGATACCAGACGCCGATAACCGCCGGGCGATCGCCAGGGAGAGCGCCAGGGCGATCGCCAAGGAAAGCGCCGCGCTGAGGCGTCGACGCCGCCAGGATCTGTCGGGCCGACGTCTGCTGGATGCGTTGTTCACTCCACCGGCGGACTGGGTCGAGCGACAGCCCGGCGAGACCCTGATCTGTCGCTGCGAAGGGGTGAGCCAGGCCCAGCTCAAGGCGGCGCTGGAAGCAGGGCCCGCCGGGCCCAACCAACTCAAGGCCTTCACCCGCTGTGGCATGGGCCCCTGCCAGGGACGGCTATGCGGCACCAATGTGTCGCGGTTGATGGCCCGCGAGCAGGGCCGCGACATGGACGAGGTCGGCTACTACCGCATTCGCCCACCGTTGACCTCCATCACGCTGGGCGAGCTGGCACTGGCGCCCTCCGATCACCTGACCACACAATCACAATAGAGCGAGAAACGACCATGAAAATTAACGCTTCGCTGTCTGCCTCCCTTGGCCTGGCGATGGCCCTTGCCGGCGCCAGCGCCGCTGTTGCCACCACCGCCCAGGCCGACGATCGTCCGCTGCGCATCGGTGTCGACGTGCCCTATCCGCCGTACCAGGAAAAGCTGCCCGACGGCAGCCTGACCGGCTTCGAGGTTGAGCTGGTCGAGGCCGCCTGCGAGCGCATGCAGCGCCAGTGCGAGTGGGTCGAGCAGGGCTGGGACGGCATCATCCCGGGGCTGCTGGCGCGCAAGTATGATCTGATCGCCTCGGCCATGAACATCACCGACGAACGCGCGAAACAGGTGCTGTTCTCCGATCCCTACTATCAGGTGCCCTCGGTGTGGGTCGGTCAGGCCGACGCAGAGATCGATCCCGAAGGCGACCTGTCGGAGATGACCATCGGTGTGCAGCAAGGCACCATCCAGGACGAGTACGTGACCACCTACCACGGCGAGGCGGACATTCGTCGCTATTCGGACTCCGGCGGCGTGGTCAACGACATGTTTACCGGCCGGCTGGACCTGGTCTTTACCGCCTTCCCGCTGGCCCAGGAGCGGCTGTTCAGTGATGAGCGCTTTGCGCGCAAGGGCGAGCTGGTGACCGGCCCCGAGTCGATCTATGGGCCCGGCGTCGGCGCCGCCTTCCGCCAGCGTGATCGGGAACTGGCCGTCGAGTTCAGCGAGGCCATCCAGGGACTCAAGGACGACGGCGACTACCAGGCGCTGTGGGCCCGCTACTTCGAGAAATAGCACCGGCGGAGTCGACCTCCCACGGGGATGAAGACGAGAGGCGTGACAGCCCGCTATGCGACGAGCCCATCATGCGACGAGCCCACCATGCAACGAGCCCTCCATTGGAGGGCTCGTTGGTGTCGGGGGTTCGGCCATTCGTGCCATCGGCGGCTACGGTGCAATGGGCGGCTATGGCGTCACCGGTAGCGCCGCGTAGGCCACCATCTCGACCAGCATTTCTTCCCGGGCGAAGCCGGAGACGATCACCGCCGCGCGGTTGGGGTAGGGCTCGCTGACGTACTCGGCGTAGACCCGGTTGACCGTGGCCAGGTCCTCGCGTCGGGTCACGTAGATCAATACCTGGGTCAGCGATTCAACGCCGCCACCGGCGCAGGTGAGGGTGTGCACCAGATTGTCCAGTGTCTGGCGGGTCTGGGCCTCGATGCCGCCGTCGACCACCTCGCCGCTTTTGTCGATGGGGATCTGGGCGGTGAACAGGATGCCGTTGCCGACGCTGGCCCAGGACAGTGGGGCGCGGGAGGCGAACAGCTTGGTCTTGACCGGGTGAACCATGGGGTATCCTCGAACGTTGGAAGTCGGGGGCAGTAGGGCAAAGAGAGTGCCAAGGGGTGAGGGTTGTGCGTCAGTCGTTGTCGTGGGTGCCGGCGCCGGCACCGCTGCGAGAGGCCTCGGTAGACTCCACCAACAGCCGGGTGGCCAGCGCCTTGAGCTGTGCCCACAGGCCGTCGTCGACCTCGATGCCTTGCTGCATGGCACGCTCGCGGCAAGCCAGCAGGTCGGACTCCTGGTGGCGGGCGAGCAGGTCGAGCTGATACTCGGAGCGCAGCGACGGCAGCAGGTCCACGTGGTTGGCCATGATCAGCGTCACCCCGTCGTTGGGCTCGTTTTCCTCGGGCACCTCGTGCACCGCGTAGACACGGATCTCCGGCACCGAGCTTCCCGCACGAAAGCCCACTACCTGCTCGATCAGCGGGGTGGCTGCCGCCTGCTCTGCGCCAGCGGTCCGGGCCTCACCGTCAGGCGCTTGGGCATTGCGCCAGAAGGCGGTGACGTTCATCCCGCGCCCGGCCAGTCGCGCTAGATAGCCCATGATCAGCTGGCGATTGTGGCAGTGGCGGATCTTGATCACCGCAAGGCCCCGCGCCCGGGCCTTGGCGAAGCCCAGCTCCAGTGCCAGGGTCGAGCTCTTGAGCACGCTGGCGCCGTGGCTGTCGAGTACCGCCAGGTCGCCGTCGGAGTAGACGAGTTCCGGGGGGCGCTCGCCCTGATCCGCGAGCAGAAAGTCGAGGCCTCGTCCCAGCGCTGCCAGTCCACCGAGCTCGTAGAGCTGCATCCAGGCCACCATGTCGGCGGCGTCGCTGGCGTCTCCGTCCTCGAAGCCCATGGCCTGGAAGGCCTTGCGGCAGAGTCCCTGGAGTTCGTTGTAGGACACCTTCATGAGTTGGCTCCGGCGTGCTGGCGGGGTTGGGCATCGGCTTCCTTGAGCGTGCCGGCGGCGTCCTGGTCGGGCTCCAGCGGGAAGCTCCAGTCGTCGAAGTCGATCAGATCGCTGGGCTCGGCGTTGAGCTCCTCGACCAATGGCGCGCCCTGGAACAGGGTGATGCGCACCCAGCGATCGGACTTGGGATCGAAGCGACTGGCGCCGAAGAACGACAGCTTGGTGCGAAGCAGGTGCATTGGCTTCATCTCGCGGGCCCACAGATTGGCGCGGATCTCGCCGAAGGGCGTCTCGGCCATGCTCTGGATGCGCCGGATGATGTCCTTGTGACGCGGATGGTGAATCAGGAACTCCACCACCAGGGCGCGCGGATGGGCGCTGAGGAAGTCGTCGATGACCCCATGGGTATCGGCCACCCGAGGCGCGATGGCGAGCTTCAGTTCACGGTCGGCACCGGGCTCGACGTCGCGCACGCCCAGGCGCGGTTCTTCCTTCTCGACCGAGCGATACCAGAACCAGTAGCGTTCCTCGGGGTCGGCGAAGTCATGACGCAGGGCCCAGTCGTAGTGGGTCTCGATCAACTGCTTGAGTCTGACCAGCGGCATGTCCGGGGTCAGCTCCAGGCCCTCCTCGACCCCCATCTGGTCCTCGAAGGGATCGACGATCTCCGGGTAGAGCTCAAGCAGCAGGGTGTGGATCAGCTCCTGGGCTTCCAGGCTCAGGGTCTGGCGGCTCCAGTCGATCAGCTCCTGCCACAGCTCCTCGGCCAGTGGTACCTGCTCGAGCCAGGCGCGCACCGCCGGCAGGGCGCTGGCGGTCTCGCGGTTGCGCGCGCTCTGCTCGCTATCCTCGGTCACGGTCTGGGCCAGGTGGCGCTCGGCCCGGGCGACAAGCGCCACCAGGCGCTGTCGCTCCGGTTCACCAGGGACCTGACCACTGACCTGGGCCAGCGCCTTCTCGCGGCTCTCGACCCAGCGCTGGATCAGCTGCGGGTGGTTGATCAGAAAGGGCGCCATGCCCAGTCCGGTGGAATTGCCGATGCCCAGATAGCGGCGCAGCGGTGCGGCCATGGCGACGGCGCTGCCCGGCGCGCGGGCTCGGGCCATATGCTCGATCTGCTCGATGGAGAAGTGGCGCAGCAGGTAGACCGCCAGCATCTGGGCCGAGAAGGGACGCTGGAAGTCCGGGTTGTGCTTCAGCCGATCGAAGTCGGCGATGCCGAACTTGCCATTTCCGTAGACCGCGGTGGTGCGATACAGATAGCCGACCCGGGTCAGCCAGGCCGGGTCCGGCTGGCGCCCGGCGCACAGCGCGTCGAGAAAGGCGGCGAAGTTTCTGAGGCTGCGGTTGGCCCGGGACAGCACCAGCAGACGTGGATGCTGGCGCCCGGCCTCCTGTAGCGGCACATTGGCGGCCATCTGTTCGAGCAGCGAGTCGTCCACGTCACCTTCGACCACGCCGAAGGTGACGTCCCAGGCCTCGGCGATGACCCGGTCGGAGCGGGCGGCGTCATCCAATGGCTGGGAAAAGATCACCCCGTGGTAGCGGGCCTGGGGCGTCTGCAGACGATAGATGGCGACACCGTGGCCCTCGGCGTCGAGCTCGAAGCGGGTGGTGCTGATCTGCCAGCGCTGGCGCGCCATCTGGCGCACCAGGCTACGGACGAAGCTCAGCCGGCTGGCGTGCAGGCTGCCCAGGCGATCGAGTTGCATCACCTCGTCGGGCGCGCGCAGACGCAGGCGCTGCTCGACGTCGGAAAGGCGGCTGGCGAGGTCTTCGCGTCTCATCTCAGGCCTCCCCTGTAGCGCTGGCTTTGTGGCTGGTGATGCCCTGGGCGCGGGCCATGGCGAGGGCGGCCTGGGGGCCGGTCCACAGCGACGGCAGCAGCACCAGCGACACCGGGATGGCGGTCAGCACGATGAACTGCTGCAGGGCGCTGATCTGCCCCGCGCCCATGTACAGGAGGATAGCCGCCATCAGCGCCATGGCGATGCCCCAGAAGGCACGAACCAGCGGGCTCGGCTCGTCGTGGCCGGCACCGACCACGGCGATGGCGTAGCTCATGGAGTCACCGGTGGTGGCGACGAAGATGGTGGTCAGCACCAGGATCGCCACCGCCATGACGGTACCGCCGGGCAGCGCCTGGGCCACGGTCAGCGTAGCCACGTCGAACTGGAAGTTGTTGAGCGCCTCGGTCAGGTCGATGGCTCCGGTCATCTGGTAGAAGATGCCGGAACCGCCCAGCAGGGTGAACCAGATGGCCGTGGCCACCGGTGCCAGCACCGCCACGGTAAGTACCATCTGGCGAATGGTGCGGCCCCTGGAGATGCGCGCGACGAAGATCGCCATCAGCGGGCCGTAGCCGATGAACCAGGCAAAGAAGAACACCGTCCACCACTGCATCCACCAGTCCGGCGCGCTCTGGGCGGTCATCGTCGACATCGCGAAGAACGACGTCAGGTACTCGCCGAAGCCCTGGGTGAAGGCGTTGACCATGAACAGCGTCGGCCCGAACAGGAAGATCACCGCGGCGATGGCGAGCGCCAGGAAGACGTTGAAGCGCGACAGGATCTGGATGCCCTTGTCGATGCCGGTAACCGCCGAGGTAACGTAGACCGCGCCGAGGCCGATCAGGATGATCAGCTGAGTCATGTAGGTGTTGGCCACGCCGAACAGCTCATGCAGACCGAAGCTGACCTGGGTGGCAAGAAAGCCGATGGGGCCGACGGTGCCGGCCACCACCGCGATCACGCACAGGGCGTCGACCACGCCGCCCAGCGGGCCCTTCATCAGCCGCTCGCCGAGCACCGGATAGAGCAGGGTGCGCGGCTGCAAGGGCTGGCCCTTGTCATAGTGGGCGTGGGACAGCACCACCGCGGTCAGGCTGCCGAGCACCGCCCAGGCCAGAAAGCCCCAGTGCATGAACGACTGGGCCAGGGCCGGGGCGATGGCGGAGTCGCTACCGGCCTCGATGGCCGCGCTGCCGGCAAAGGCCGGCGGCGTGACCACGAAGTGGTAGATCGGCTCGCCGGCGGCGAAGAACACCCCGCCCCCCGCCAGCAGGGTGCACATGATGATCGACACCCACTTGAAGGTGGACAGTTCCGGCGTGCGGGTGTTGCCGATGCGTGCACTCGCCGCCGGGGTGGCGATCAGCCCCATGGCGATAAAGAAGGTCAACAAAAGCAGGATCTGGAAGTAGCTGCCGAGCGCCTTGGCGGTCCAGGCGAAGCCCGTGCCGATGGCCCCCGCGACGCCGTCGATGTCGTACAGCGACAGGCCGACGAACAGCAGGATGAAACCGATGCTGAGACAGAGCACGACGGGGTCGCCCAGGCGATACTGGCCGGCGGGCAAGTCCGCGGTCGCGGTCGCTGGCGCCGAGCGATCGGCGGGTGACGAGGTGCCGGTGGTGGAGGTGGTCATGGCATGAACCTCTGGCGTGCGGCACCGTCGGGGCGGTGCCTGTTATGGTGATTGATGACCGCCGGCATTCGGTTGTTGTTGAGATATGGAATGCCGGCGGGTCGGTGGCTGACGGATGGCTGGTCCAGGGTTGGTCGAGGGCTGGTCGAGGACTGGTCGGGGGCTGTTCCGAGTGCCGCCTCAGGCGACCTTGGCGATCCCCTGAGGCGTGGCGGCGCGCTCCAGCAGCGCCACCCAGTTGCGGCCCATGATGCCGGCCACTTCGTCCTCGTTCATGCCGACGTCGCGCAGGCCCTGTATCAGGTTGGGGAAGTCGCGACTGTCCTTGAGCCAGGCCAGTGGCCGCGGCCAGCCGGCGTTGGTGGCGCTGCCCTCGCCGTAGTCCATGTCCTTGGACCAGCGGCCGTTGCGCATCCAGTCGAGCACCGAGGTGGGCTGGTTCTGACACAGGTCGGTGCCGATGCCCAGGTGTTCGACCCCCATCAGGTCGGCGGTGCGGGCGATCATCTCGCAGTACTCGGCAAGGGTGCAGTCCGGGCCGTTGCGCAGGTGGAAGGGGTAGGCCGAGAAGCCCAGCAGGCCGTTGCACTCGGCGATGGCCCTGAGTACCCGGTCGGACTTGTTGCGCTTGGCCGGGTGGAAGCTCTCGGGGTTGGCGTGGGAGATGATCACAGGACGGCTCGACAGCTCGATGGCCTCGAGGGTCGAGCGCTCAGCGCTGTGGGACATGTCGATGACCATGCCGACCCGGTTCATCTCGCGAATCACCTGGCGCCCGAAGCGGGTGATACCGCTGTCTTCTGCCTCGTAGCAGCCGCAGGCCAGCAGGCTCTGGTTGTTGTAGGTGAGCTGCATGATCAAGAGGCCGAGATCGCGCATCACCTCGACCATGTCGATATCGTCCTCGATGGGCGAGCAGTTCTGGGCGCCGAGAAAGACCCCGATGCGCCCGCTGGCCTGGGCCCTGGCGATATCGCCGGGCCCGCGCACCGGCATGATCAGGTCCGCATGGGCCTCGAAGCGGCGGTTCCACTCGCCCAGGCGCGACAGCGTCTCGCGGGTGGTCTCGTGGTAGACCAGGGTGGCGTGGACGGCGTCCAGGCCGCCCTCGCGCATCTGCTCGAAGATCTCCCGCGACCAGTTGGAGTACTGCAGGCCGTCGACGGTCAGCATTTCTCGGGACATGACGTCTCTCCTCAGGCCTTGACGTAGCAGGTCTTGACCACGGTGTAGAACTCGCGGGCGTAGCGGCCCTGCTCGCGGGGGCCGAAGCTCGACGCCTTGCGGCCGCCGAAGGGCACGTGGTAGTCGGTGCCCGCAGTGGGCAGGTTGACCATCACGCAGCCGGTCTCGGCGCGGGCCTTGAACTCGCTGGCAAGCTTCAGCGAGTCGGTGATGATGCCGGCGGTCAGGCCGAAGTGGGTGTCGTTGAGCACCTCGATGGCCTCGTTGGCGTCGGCGACCTTGATCACGCAGGCGATCGGGCCGAACACCTCCTCGCGATTGATGGCCATGTCGTTGGTGGTATCCACCAGAAGCGCCGGTGCCATGAAGTAGCCGTCGCTTGCCGCGCTGACGCGCTCGCCGCCGAACACCAGCCGAGCCCCATCGGCCTGGGCGCGTTCGACCCATGCCAGGTTGGAGGCAAGCTGGCGGGCGTCGGCCGCCGGGCCGATGTGCACGCCGTCTTCCAGAGCGGGGCCGACACGCACCTGCTTCAGGCGCTCGATCAGCCGCTCGACGAAGGCGTCGTGGACCTTTTCGGTGACGATCAGCCGCGACGAGGCGGTGCACTTCTGGCCGGTGCCGGAGTAGGCGCCGTTGAAGGCGGCCTCCACGGCGAGGTCGAGATCGGCGTCGTCGGCCACGATCAGGGCGTTCTTGGAGCCCATCTCGAGCTGGCACTTGACCAGGTTGGCGGCGGTGGCGCCGGCCACCCGGCGACCGACCTCAAGCGACCCGGTAAAGGTCAGGGCATTGATCTCGGGACTCGAGATCAAGGCGTCGCCGACGCTCGAACCCGGCCCCATGATCAGGTTGAAGCTGCCTGCGGGCAGCGCCTGGCGGCTGAGGATCTCGGTCAACGCCCAGGCGCTGGCGGGGACCAGGTTGGCCGGCTTGAACACCACGGCGTTGCCGAAGGCCAGCGCCGGGGCGATCTTCCACACTGCGGTGGCCATGGGGAAGTTCCAGGGGCTGATGACGCCGACCACCCCCACCGGCTCACGGCGCACCTCCACTTCCACGCCGGGGCGCACCGACTCGGCGCGCTCGTCGATCTGGCGCAGCACCTCGGCGGCGTAGTAGTGGAAGAACTGGGCGGAGCGGTGGACCTCGCCGACCGCCTCGGCCAGGGTCTTGCCCTCTTCACGGGCCAGCAGCTCGCCGAGCTCGGCCTTGCGCGCCATCAGTTCGTCGCCCACCGCCATCAGCACGCCGTAGCGCTGCTCCAGGCCGCTCTTGGCCCATTCGCGGCCACCCCGGCGGGCGGCGGCGATGGCGTCCTTGACCTGCTCGGTCGAGGCCTGGGCGTAGACGCCGATCAGGTCGCTGGTATCCGACGGGCTGCGGTTCTCGATCTGGTCGACGCCGTCGATCCACTGGCCGTCGATATAGAGTGGGTAGGCTGACTGCTGAGACATGATGACCTCCTGTGACGAATGCGACACAGCCTAGGAGAGTCACCAAAATAAAGATAATCAATAATAACGAGCATATGATAAATAAGGCTTACCGCCTGTCTGTGTGACGGCCCGTGTGAGGAAATGCCATGCTCCCCGACCTCAAGATCCAGCCGCTGCGCTACGTGCTGGCGATTGTCGACCACGGCGGCTTTCACGCCGCCGCGCGCCAGCTTCACCGCAGCCAGCCGGCGGTGTCGATGGCGGTGCGCGAGCTGGAGGCGCGCCTTGGTGAGGCGCTGTTCGAGAAGGGTGCCCAGGCGAGCCTCACCCCCTTCGGCGAGTACTGCGTGCCGCGCTTTCGCGAGCTGATCCTCCAGCATGATCGCCTGAGCCGTGACCTGCTCGCCCAGGTCGAGCGCCAGGCGGGGCATCTAGATATGGCGGCGGTACCGTCGGTGGCCAGCCGCCTGATGCCGAGCTTGCTGTCGGAGTTCGTCGAGCGCTATCCGGGCATCCGCGTGGCGCTGCACGACGGCAACGCCGACTTCGTGCGCGAGCAGGTGCTGGGCGGTGAGGTGGATATCGGGCTTTCAAGCCTGTGGCAGCCTGACGATGCCCTGGCGTTCACCCCTTTGCTGCGCGACAAGGTGGGGGTGGTGTGTCGCGATGACCATCCCTTCGCCGGGCGCGAGAGCCTGCACTGGCGCGAGCTTGCCGGCGAGACCCTGATCGGCAATGGCACCTCGCGGCTGCTCGAGGGCACCGAGGCCGAGGCGCTGCTGGCAAGTCCCACCTTCTTCATCTCCAACATGATCTCGCTGACCGCCAGCCTGGTGGCGGGGCTCGGCATCACCACCCTGCCGCGACTGGCGTTCGCCGAGGAGTACGAGCGGCTGAGGTTCGTTCCGCTGGAGTGCCCGGTGGTGGAGCGCCAGGTGGGACTGGTGCGCCTGGCCGGTCGCAGCCTGTCGCCGGCCGCCGCTGCCATGGCGGCCTTTATTATCGAGCGCCTGGAGGAGGGGCAGGGGGAGGATGGCCATGGCCCGAGCAGCCAATAGCCGATCAGCCAATAGCCGATCAGCCAATAGCCGTTCAGCCAATAGCCGATAACGCCAGGCGGGCTCGCCGTCCGTCAGCCGTTGCGGTCGAGTTCGCCGGCGTCCATGCCGTTGCGTCGCCGGACCTCGAGCAGCAGGGCGCTGTGGTCGAGGTCAGCACCACCTGCGTTGACCAGATCGCCGAACAGGCGGTCGGTCAACTCAAGCAGCGGCAAGTCGAGGCCGAGTTCCCGGGCGACGTCGCAGGCGGCGCGAGTGTCCTTCAGCTGATGCCTGGCCGGTCCGCCGGGTGCGAAGTCGCCGTCCAGCATGCGTTGGCCATGCTGGTCGAGAATCCGCGAGTAGGCGAAGCCCCCCAGCATGGCCTGGCGCACCTTGGCGGGGTCGGCGCCGCCGGCTTCGGCCAGCACCAGGGCTTCCGACACCGCCGCGATGGTGCTGGCCACCGTCAACTGATTGACCAGCTTGGCCAGGGCGCCGCTGCCTGCCGGGCCAATATGCAGGGGATGGCCCATGGCCTCGAGAATGGACTTTGCCCTGTCGTAATCGACGGCGTCTGCTCCGGCCATGATCGAAAGAGATCCTTCGCGCGCGCCCTTTTCGCCGCCGGAGACCGGGGCGTCCACCCAGCCAAGGCCAAGCTCGCGACAGCGTTCGGCCAAGGCGATTGCTTCACTGTGGCCAATGGTCGACATCACGATGAGCAGGGTACCGGGAGACAACTGACGGGCGATGCCGTCGTCGCCGAACAGCAGCGTCTCGCATACCGCGCCCGAACTTACCATCATCACCACCGCCTGGGCGTTTGCCGCTGCCTCGATGGGTGTCTCGGCCAGAGTGGCGCCAAGTTCGCCCAGCGGGGCTGCCTTGTCGATGCTGCGATTCCAGGCACGCAGGGGGAAGCCTGCACGGATCAGATGACGGCCCATGGGCAGGCCCATGATACCGGTGCCCAGCAGGGCGATGGTGGCAGGAGAGGTCATACGGGCGGCTCGTTGTAGATTAGAAAGTAGGTAACAGCCTAACCTCTTCCGCCCGGTGCCTCCACGCTCAGTCGACCTGCCGCCACCACTGTACCGGCCAGCCGCGCTCGCGGGCGGTGGCGTCAAGTGTCGGGTCGGGGTTGATGGCGAAGGGACAGTCGACGAATTCCAGCAGGGGCAGGTCGTTACGCGAGTCGGAGTAGCCGAAGCTCTCCACCGGGGTGTGCTCGGCCAGCCACTCGCGCAGCGCCTCGAGCTTGCCGCCCTGGAAGGTGCGGATGCCCTCGGCCTTGCCGGTGTAGCGCCTGCGGGAGTCGAGTTCGAGGGCGGTGGCCAGCGCTTGATCGGCGCCGAGGCGCTCGGCCAGCGGGCCGACCACGTGGATCGGCGAGGCCGAGATGATCACCACCCGATGGCCCTGGTCACGGTGCCAGGCCAGGCGTTCGTGGCCCTGGGGGAAGAGCCGGGGCACCACCTCGGCCTCGAGGAAGGCGTCGACCTGTTGCCTGACGTCGGCCTCGCTGCGGCCGGCCAGCGGCGTCAGCAACAGCGCCAGATGGGCTTCCATGTCGAGCGTTCCGGCGGCGTAGGCGGTCATGTGCTCGGCGAAGGCGGCGCGGTAGGCGTCGCCGTCCTCGATCCAGCCGAGATCGATCAGCCACTGGCTCCAGAGTCCAGTGATGTCGCCGTTGAGCAAGGTGTCGTCTAGGTCGAACAGGGCCAGGGTCATGGGCGCGTCGGGGGCCTTGGCGGCGTCGCCGTGGCAGGCGTCAGTGGTCATGGTGACAGCGCTCGTCAGATCGTTCATGCATCCAGCTCCTGAACCTCGTCGAGATCGACGTGGATCGTCACCTCGCAGCCGGCGGGCAGCAAGGTGCGGGCGGAGCGATTGAGGGTATCGACGGCGAGGCTGGTGCCATCGCAGTCGATGTCGTAGCGCACGATGTTACCGAGCAGGCGATGTCGACGCACACGTCCGCTGACGCCCGGTCCCACCCGCGCCGGCCGTTCGCCACCCAAAGGGCGGCCCTGCACGCTGAGATAGAGCGCCTCGGGGCGCAGCGCGACACGCCCGGCCTGGCTGCGAAAGCCCAGCAGTGGCGCGGCCTCGACGGCGTCGAGCAGGCAGTAGTGGCCCATGAAGCCGGCGGCGTTTTCGTCCCGGGGCCGGGTGTAGAGCACCTCGGCGGTGTCCTTTTGCAGGATCCGCCCCTGGTGCATCAGGAATACCCGGTCGGACATCAACATGGCCTCTTCCTGATCATGGGTCACGAACAGGGTGGTCAGGCCGAGGGTCTTCTGAATCTCGCGGATCTGGTCGCGCAGATGTCGACGAATGCGGGCGTCCAGCGCCGATAGCGGCTCGTCCATCAGCAGTACCTTGGGTTCCACCACCAGCGAGCGTGCCAGTGCCACCCGCTGGCATTGCCCGCCCGACAGCTGGTGGGGAAACTTGTGCGCCTGGTCCTGCATCTCGACCAGGCGCAGCACCTCGTCCACCCGGCGCGCGCGCTCGTCACCGGGGACCTTCTGCATGCGCAGGCCGAAGGCGACGTTGTCGGCGACCTTGAGGTTGGGAAACAGCGCATAGTGCTGAAACACCATGCCGACCCCGCGCCGCTGGGGCGGCAGGCGGGTGATGTCGTCACCGCCGATGTGGATGCTGCCGGCGTCCAGCGAGGTCAACCCAGCGATGGCCCGCAGCAGGGTCGACTTGCCGCAGCCGGACGGCCCCAGCAGGGTGATGAACTCGCCATGCTCGATATCGGCGTCGATGTCGGCGAACACCGAGGTTTCGCCGAAGCGCTTGGCCAGCCCCCTCAGCGAGACCGCGTTGCCGCTTTCCTGGCGGCCTGGCGCGGACGGGGTCGTGGTCTGGACCGAGGACGGGATAGTGGACGGGACCGTGGACGGGGCGGCGCGCTGGGTGGCAGGTGTAGTGGCAGCCATCATCGTGTGGCCTCCGTGATGGTGTGCTCGGCCTGGCGATTGCCCAGCCAGGTCAGGATCAGGGTAAAGGCGAACAGGGTGATCACCAGGGCGCTGGTGAAGTGGCCGCTGGCGCCGCGCATATTGTTGAGGTAGACCTGCAGCGTCTCGAAGCGGGTGCCCACCAGCATGTTGGCGAAGACGAATTCGCCGACCAGGAACGAAAACGACAGGAAGATGGCGATCTGCACCCCGCCACGCAGGTTGGGCAGGATGACCAGAAAGAAGGCTTTAAGCGGCCCGGCACCCAGCAGCTGGGCGGCGTCCATCAGGCTTTGCACGTCCACCGCACGCAGGCTGTTGGCAATGGCGCGGTACATGAACGGCAGCACGATGGTGAAGTAGGTGGGAATCAGGATCCAGGGGGTGCCCACCAGCGGCAGCGGGCCGCCAGCGTAGAGCTTGAGTAGCCCCACCGAGGACACCACCGGGGGCACCGCGAAGGGCATCAGGATCAGGGTGTTCATCCAGCGGTCCAGCCACGGATAGCGGGTGTGGGCCAGCAAAGCCACCGGCATCACCAGCACCAGCGACAGCGCCAGGGCACCCACGGCGACAGCCAGCGACCGGGCGAAGGCCGCCACAAAGCGCGGGGTGGTCCATAGCTCCACGAACCAGGCCAGGGTCAGGCCATCGGGGACCAGGGTCGCGCCCCAGCGGGTGGCCAGGGCGTAACCCAGGGTCGCCACCAGCGGCAGGGCCAGCACCGCGAAGACGCTGCCGACGATCCAGGCGTAGGGGTTGAAGGTCGCCGACAGCGGCGCTGCGGTCGGGCTCTTGTGAGCCGGCAGGGTTTCAGCGTGAGCCATGCTGTGCACTCCTTCTCAACAGCCACTGCTGGACCAGGGTGACCAGCACCAGCAGCATCACCAGAATCAGCGCCAGGGCGCTTGCCAGATTGGGCTCGAGGAACAGGTCGCCGGCCACCAGGTTGGCAATACGAATGGTCATCAGGTTGTAGCTGGTGTTGACCAGCGCGTAGACGGTGGCGTAGGCGCCCATGGCGTTGGCGAACAGTACCGTGAAGGTGCCGGCCAGGGCCGGCCACAGCACCGGCAGGCCGATGCGCTGCCAGTAGGCGATGCGCCCGGCGCCGAGCAGGCTGGCGGCATCACGCCATTCGGCCTTGAGGCCGGCGAAGGCCGGGAACAGCAGCAGGATGCCCAGCGGAATCTGGAACCAGGTGTAGATGACGATCAGCCCGCCGGTGGAGTAAAGACGCACGTCCTCGATGATGCCGAGTCGTTGAAGCGCCAGGGTCAGCACGCCGTTGGCCCCCAGCAGGATGATGAAGGCGAAGGCCAGGGGCACGCCGGCAAAGTTGGAGGTCATGTTGGTGAAGGCGATCATCGCTCGCCTCAGGCGTCCGCCGGAACGTACCAGGGCGTGGCAGGTCAGGGTGGCGATGACCAGGCCGATGGCGCTGGACACCAGCGAGATGGTCAGACTCTTCCAGATCGCCTGGCGGAAGAACGCCGACTGGGCGATCTCCTGAAAGTGGCCAAGGCCCCAGTTACCGTTGACGTTGAAGGCGCTGATCGCGACCCAGGCCATCGGCGCCAGCTGGAAGGCGGTGAATATCACGGCGAAAGGCACAAGCCACAGCCAGGCCGGTAGGGGCGCCTTCACGATCCGGCCTCCTCGTTGCAGGTGGCGTTCGCGGTGGATGCGACGCTGGCAGTGTTGGTCGCGGCCAGCAGCTCGGGATGCCAGGGCTTGTCGTGGGAGAGCCCGAGGACGCTTGCCAGGGTGCCGCACAGGTGGGTCTGGCGGATGACCCGTCCGGCGGGGTCGGCAAAGGCATCGCCGAACAGCCACAGCGGCACCCGGCGTTCTTCTTCCAGCAGGCCCGAGTGGGAGCGATCGGCGTTCATGCCATGGTCGGCGGTGATCATCACCTGGCAGCCGTCGGCCAGCCAGCGTGGCAGGTAGTCGGCCAGGGCGATGTCGGCGTGGCGGGCGGCGTTTCTGTACTGGGGCGAGTCGCCGCCATGACGATGGCCGGTGTCGTCGATGTTCATGCTGTGAACCAGCAGGAAGTCCGGCGCGTGGCGTTGCCTCAGGGCCTCGGCGTCGCTGAACAGGTGATCATCCGGATAGTGGTCCTGCCAGTAGAAGATGCCGGCCTGGATGGCCGCCGCAGGGTCGTCGAGAAAACGGTCGCGGGTGCGCTCGAAGGGCGCCTTGACGTAGAGCTCACTGACCCAGTGATAGGCCGCCGCAGCGGTGGCAAGGCCCTGGCCGCGGGCCAGGTCGAACAGGCTGATGCCATGGGACCGGCGCACGATGTCGTTGTGCACTACCCCGGAGTCCACCGGGCGATCGCCGGTCAGCAGGCACTCGTAGAGCGGCCGAGACATGGCCGGCAGCTCGCAGTCGAGGTGGGTGGTGTAGCCGCGTCCGGCCTCTACCAGGGCGCTCAAGTGGCCCATGGCGTGATGGCCGACGGCGTGATTGAGGCCGTCCAGCACCACCAGTATGACGGGTCTGGTCATGATGACTCCCGGCCGCGCGGCAATACAGGGCGCGGCGCTGTCGCGATAAGACGTGGAATGCGCTGAAGACAGGCCACTTGGGCACTGTCTTCAGCGGTCGATCGACGTAGCGGCGCTGTCCTCAGCGCTTGATCACTGCTGGTGGATCAGCACCTCGGACTGCCACTGGCGCGGCAGCACCTTGGCGCTCTGTTCCCAGGCGGCAAAGTCCTGGATCGGACGGGCGCTGGCGTACTGCTCGTTGGGCAGCAGCTTGGCGGCGATGTCGTCGGGCAGGGTCAGGTGCTCGGCGCGGATCGGGCGAGCGTAGCCCTCGGCCAGGTTGAACTGCCCTTCGTCGGACAGGATGTACTCACGGGCCAGCTTGGCGGCGTTGGGGTGCTGGGCGTGGGTGTTGATGATGGTGGCATAGCCGGAGGTCACCGAAGCGTCCGAGGGGATTACCACCTCGAAGGCGTCACGGTCGATCTGGTCGCGGTAGTTCAAGGCGTTGAAGTCCCACAGCAGGGCCACTTCCACTTCGCCCTTCTCCAGGTTGGCGATGGACACGTCGGCCAGCGACAGTCGGCCCTGCTCGGCCAGTTCGGCGAACAGCTCGAGGCCCGGGGCCAGATTGCCCTCGTCGCCACCGGCGGCGTAGGCGGCGGCGAGTACCGCATTGTTGGCCTGGGAAGCCTGGCCCACGGCGCCCACCGATACCGAGTAGTCACCCTCGCGCAGGTCGGCGAAGGAACTCGGGCGCTGGTCCTCTTCCACCAGGTTCTTGTTGATCATCAGCGCAATGGTGCCTGTGTAGCCGAGCATCCAATGGCCATCTTCGTCCTTGGCCCAGTCGGGGATCTCGTCCCAGGTGGTGGGCTTGTAGGGCTGGGTCACCCCCTGCTGCACCGCGATCGGTCCGAAGGCGAAGCCGACATCGCCGATATCGGCGGTGGCGTTCTCGCCCTCGGCCTTGAACTTGGCGACTTCCTCGGCGGAGCTCATGTCGGTATCGGTGTGCGCCAGGCCGTAGACGCTTTCCAGGTCGGCCCAGGTGTCCTTCCAGTTGGCCCAGGTGTCGGGCATGCCGACGCTGTCGACGCGGCCTTCCTGCTTGGCGGCCTCGATCAGTGACTCAAGCTCGGCGGTGCTTGCCTGGGCGGCGGTGGACAGCAGGCCAGCGCAGGCCAGGGCGGTCAGGGTCGGGTAACGCAGAGAAGTGACGATCACGGGAGGGTCTCCGGGTCAGGGGCGTGAAGTCGACGGAAACCGATGCGCCTTTCTGGTCTAGATCAGTTTCCGTTGACGATCACCCTAAGGAGCTAGCGTGACAGCCTCGTGTCAGTTGCGTGGCAGTCTCGTCTCAGTCCATATGAGCTAGGTAAAGGACGAAAAACCCGACTCGTTCGAGCACTGTCATCGCGTTGTCACCGGCTTGCCACTAGACTGCTGAAATTACGTTGAACCTTCTTTGGTCTATACCAGAAAGCTGGACGCCGCCGGATACTGCCCGGCGGCGATCCTGGTCAGAGCTTCGAGAGTCCGCCTTGCCTACTGTCCCTGACGACACCTCGCACGACGCCTCACCCTCCCATCGCCTGCGCGAGCGTCTTGCGCCCTTGCTGAGTCTGGCCTCGACACGGGGCGATCGCCGTCTGCCCAGCGAGCGAGACATGATGGCGCGCCTCCAGACCACCCGCATCACCCTGCGCGAGGCACTCAATGAGCTGGAGGCGGAGGGCTGCGTGTATCGCGAGAATCGGCGCGGCTGGTTCGTGTCGCCGCCACGGCTACGCTATGACCTGTTGGCCTGCCTGCCGTTTCACGAGATGGTGCGATCCCAGCAGCGCAGCGCCCGCACCCTGTTGCTCAGTGCCGAGGAAGTGATCGCGCCCGTCACGGTCGCCCGCCGGCTGGGACTCGCCGAAGGCGAGCGCGTCTACCGCATCTGTCGTGCCCGGCTGGTGGACGAACGCCGGGTGCTCTACGTGGAACACCATCTGTTGCCGCGCTGCTTTCCCGCCATTCTGGAGTTCGATCTGGCGCGGGAATCGCTGACCGAGCTCTACCGCCGCGAGTACGGCATCCGGGTCGGGCGGGTCAGCTACGAGCTCGGAACCTGTGTACTTTCCAGCGACGCCGCCAGCGCGCTCAACGCGGTACGCGGCAGCCCCGCCCAGCGCATCACCCGCATCAACCACGACCAGAACGGCCGTGCCATCGACTGTGATGATGAGTACTGGCGCCACGACGCCATCGAGCTGACGCTTTCCGCCGCCCCTCAGGGAGTTTGAGGTGCGAGATCGAGGGGCTTCGAACTGCAGGGGAGTGCTAGACCGCGGGAGGGCGTTCTTCCAGCAGGTGCCACAGGGGGGCTGCCACTGCCGCTTCGTCGCGATGGCGATAGCAGGCCACTTCCAGAGAGGGGCCGCCGAGGATTTCCTGCAAGGAAATCAGCTTGCCGCTCTCGAGGTCTTCCTCGATCAACCCGTGGGGTAGCCAGCCGATGCCGAGACCGGCCAGGGCGAGTTGGCGAATGCCGATGGTGAAGGCGGTCTCGCAGACCAGTTCGATCTCGTAGTGGCGTTGGGCATCGAGCAGGTAAGGCGTCGCCAGGGCCTGGCCAAGAAAGCTGTCCGGATCGTAGCCGATCAAGGGCAGTCGTTGACCTTCCTCGAGTTCGTGCATGAGACCACCGTGATGATCCGATGCGCACACCGGCAACAGCCGTTCAACGCCCAGTGACAGCCGCTCGACGCTGTCGCTGCCGCTGAACAGGGGGGCGCCCTCCAGCTCCGAACACAGCAACAGGTCGGCCTTGCCTTGCTCGAAGTCGTGGATGCACTGGCTGCGGTCGGACGAGGTGATCTGCAGTCCCACCTCAGGCGCGTGATGACGCAGGTGGCGCAACAGGCGCGGCAGGTAGCTGACGGTCAGGGTGTGCTGGGTGGTCAGAATGGCCCTGGGCCCCTGGCGGGCATCGCTTCTGAGACGACTGCGCATGGCGTAAAGGCGTGCCAGCCACTCTCGTAATTGGGGCTCGTACGCCCGCGCGTGGGCGGTCAACTCCAGGCGCGAGGCGCTGCGATCGATCAGCGCCACCCCCAGCCATTCTTCCAGCTGGCGGATACGGCGCGAGAATGCCGGCTGGGTGACGTGGCGCCGTTCGGCCGCCTGGGAAAAGGTGCCCGCTTCGATAAGCTCGAGAAAATCCTCTATCCATTCGATCTTCATTGGTGTTTTGGTCTGCCTTAGTGGGTGGCGGCCGGGGCTAAGCAGTGGCTATGCAAAAATTTAACAGCTGGCGAGCAACTTGGCATTGGTCTCATGTTCCAGGCGAGGCTTAACTTGGAAGCGATCGCTCGAGGGCAGGCCTTCAGGCCTGCTGTGTCTTTCGACGTAGGTCGTCAAGAGAGCACGCCAATGCCAACAATGACTCGCCTGGAGGCCCGTATGCACCTGTCCCGTTTTCCCCGTGTCCGTCTCGGCCATATGCCCACTCCGCTGGAGCCCATGGACAACCTGAGCAAGCTGCTCGGCGGTCCGCGGCTGTGGATCAAACGCGACGACTGCACCGGCCTGTCCACCGGGGGCAACAAGACCCGCAAGCTTGAATTCCTGATGGCCGACGCCCTGGAACAGGGCGCCGACACCATCATCACCCAGGGCGCCACCCAGTCCAACCACGCCCGCCAGACCGTGGCCGCCGCCTGCAAGCTGGGGCTCGAGTGCCACATCCTGCTGGAAGACCGCACCGGCAGCGAGGACCCCAACTACAACTACAACGGCAACGTCTTCCTTGATCAGCTCCACGGCGCCAGCGTCGAGAAGCGCCCGGGCGGTGCCGACATGGCCGCCGAGATGGAAGGCCTGGCCGATCGTCTGAAGAGTGAAGGCAAGAAGCCCTACATCATCCCCGGCGGCGGCTCCAACGAGATCGGTGCCCTGGGCTACGTCAATGCCGCCCTGGAACTTCTGGCCCAGGCCAACGACATGGGTCTGCGCATCGATCATCTGGTCCACGCCACCGGCAGCGCCGGCACCCAGGCGGGCCTGGTCACCGGCCTCAGCGCCTGCAACGCCGGTATCCCGGTGCTCGGCATCGGCGTTCGCGCGCCGAAGGACAAGCAGGAAGCCAACGTCTTTGCCCTGGCCCAGAAGACCGAAGCCAAGCTCGGCCTGTCCGGCGTCGTCAGCCGCGACCAGGTGGTCGCCAACTGCGACTACGTGGGTGAGGGCTACGGTGTGCCCACCGACAGCATGATCGAGGCGGTCACCCTGCTGGCCCGTCACGAAGGCATCCTTCTGGACCCGGTGTACTCCGGCAAGGGCATGGCAGGGCTGATCGACCTGATCCGCCAGGGCCACTTCAAGCAGGACGAGAACGTCGTCTTCCTGCACACCGGCGGCGCCGTTGCGCTGTTCGGCTATCCCGATACCTTCGGTTTCCCCGACTACAAGGGCTAGGCCCAGGGCGCTTCAGGGCAGGCGCCCGCTGAGTTCGGGCGCCCTCGACGACGTTATTCGGAGACAACAATGACCATTCGTCATCTCAAGACGGCGGAGGCCGCCGCTGGCGTTGCCGCCGAAGACCAGCGCGTGACGGAAGCGGTGCGTGGCATGCTCGAGGATATTCGTGCCCGCGGCGAGGCGGCCGTGCGCGAATACGCCGAGAAGTTTGACGGCTGGACCGGCGACTTTGTGTTGAGCGACGACAAGCGGCGTCAGTTGATCGACAGCGTGCCCCAGTCGGTCAAGGACGACATCGACTTCGCCCACCGCCAGATCCGCCGTTTTGCCGAGGCCCAGCGTGACAGCCTGACCTCCTTCGAGATCGAGACCGAAGAGGGCGTGCTGCTCGGTCAGCGTGTGCTGCCGGTACACAGCGCCGGCTGCTATGTGCCGGGCGGCCGCTACGCTCACGCCGCCTCGGCGCTGATGAGCGTGGCCACCGCCAAGGCCGCCGGTGTCGAACACGTGGTGGCCTGTTCGCCGCCCCGGGGCGACAGCATCAACCCGGCGGTGGCCTACGCCATGCATGTGGCCGGCGCCGACATGATCCTCGAGATGGGCGGCGTCCACGCCATGGCCAGCATGGCCTTCGGTCTGTTCGGTGGCCGCGAGGCCGACATCCTGGTCGGTCCCGGCAACGCCTACGTGGCCGAAGCCAAGCGCCTGCTGTTCGGTGAAGTGGGTATCGATGTGTTTGCCGGCCCCACCGAGTCGGCGATCATCGCCGACGAATCCGCCGACCCGATGACCATCGCCGTCGACCTGGTGTCCCAGGCCGAGCACGGCCCGAATTCACCGGTGTGGCTGTTCAGCACAAGCGAAGCGACCGCCCGCGAAGTGATGGAGATTCTGCCGAAAGTCGCTGACGACATGCCTAACGCTGATATCGTTCACGCTGCCTGGCGCGACTTCGGTGAGGTCATCGTGGGCGACAGCCGCGAGGAGATCGTCGCGATCAGCGATCAGTACGCCTGCGAGCACCTGCAGGTGCTGTGCGAGGATCTGGACTGGTGGAAGCAGCATCTGAGCAACTATGGCTCGCTGTTTCTGGGTGAGGGCAGCACCGTCACCCACGGTGACAAGTGCTCCGGTACCAACCATATCCTGCCGACCAAGCGTGCCGGGCGTTACTCCGGTGGACTCAATGTCCACAAGTTCATGAAGGTGCTGACCACCCAGCAGTTGAGCGTCGAGGCCAATCTGACCTTTAGCGCGGTGGGATCCCGGATTTCCCGTACCGAGGGCATGGAAGGCCACGCCCGGGCCTGTGACTGGCGCCTGGCCAAGTACTTCCCCGAGCAGGAATGGGATTTCCCTGTTCACCGTCAGGCTCGTTACTGAGTCGCAAGCGAAGGAGCCTGCCATGCGCCGTTTTGCCAAATCCTTCACCCAGCAGGAAGCCATCTCTGACGACGCCATCGCCTCGGCGGTGGCCGTGCTCCAGAGCGGTCGCCTGCATCGCTACAACCTGGCCGAAGGCGAGGCCGGTGAGACCGCCCTGCTGGAGTCCGAGTTCGCCGCGAGCCTGGGTGTCGACTACGCACTGGCCTGCGCCTCCGGCGGTTATGCGTTGCAGCTGGCGCTGCGCGCCTGCGGACTCGAGGCCGGCGACAAGGTGCTGTGCAACGCCTTCACCCTGTCGCCGGTGCCCGGCAGTATCGTCGCGGCAGGGGGCGAGGCGGTACTGGTGGACATCCTGGACGATACCACCGTCGATCCCGGCGACCTGGATCGCGCCGCTCGCGAGAGCGGTGCCGGCTTCTTTGTGCTGTCGCACATGCGCGGCCATATCGGCGACATGAACGCCATCGTCGCGGTGTGCGAGTCCCACGGCATCGTGCTGATCGAAGACTGTGCCCACACCATGGGGGCGGCCTACGATGGCCGACCCAGCGGCACCTTCGGCAAGGCAGGCTGCTTCAGCACCCAGACCTACAAGCACATCAATTCCGGAGAGGGCGGACTTCTGGCCACAGCCGATGCCGAGGTCATGCGGCGTGCGGTGATCCTGTCCGGCTCCTACATGCTGTTCGATCGGCACCTGGCCGCACCCGCGCCCGAAAGCTTCGCCGAGACGCGTCTGATGACACCCAACATGAGTGGCCGCATGGACAATCTGCGGGCGGCCATCCTGCGTCCTCAGCTGGCCGAGATGGAGCACCGCAAGACGCGCTGGAATTCGCTGTATCGGCGCATGGAGCAGCGTCTTGGAGATATCGCCGAGGTGTGCCTGATTGACCGGCCCGCCAGGGAGGACTTCGTCGGCAGCTCCATCCAGTTCCGCCTGCCGGCGCTGGGCGCCGACACCATTGCGCGCTTTGTCGAGGGCTGCGAGGCCCGCGGCATTCCGTTGAAGTGGTATGGCAAACCCTTGCCGGAGGACTACACCAGCCGCTACGACAGCTGGGGTTATCTGGCCGGCACACGTGCGCTGCCGATCGCCGACAGAGTACTCGCCACCCTGTGTGACCTGCGCCTGCCGCTGACCTTCGATCAAGCAGACTGCGACGACATCGTCGCGCTGATGAGCGCCGCCATGGATGAGGCGGTGCAGCCCCCCGAGGCAACACCCGACAAGGCGCTCGGCTCTCGCTGAGCCACGTCTGACGACGCAATAACAAGACATCCGGAGTGACAATAATGTTCAAGAAGACTCTACTTACCGCCGCCATCGTCATGGCAGCCACTGCCACCGCCGCAGAGGCCAAGACCTTCAAGGTCGGCATGGGCGATCCCATGGACTCCGACCAGGGGGCCCTGGCCCAGCGCTTCGAGGAGTTGGTCGAATCGCTGTCCGACGGCGAGATGCAGGTCGAGTTGTTCCCCGGCGGCCAGCTCGGTTCCGAGACCGGCATGATCCAGGACACCCGCATCGGCAAGCTGGACTTTGCGCTGGTCGGTGTCGGCAACCTGACGCCCTACGCAGCGCGTCTGGGCGCCTTGACCATGCCCTATGCCCTGCGTAGCCACGCCGATGCGGTCAAGGCCACCACCGGCCCCCTGGCCGATCGGTGGAACACCATCGCCGAGGAAGAGGCCGGTGTGCACATCGTCAGCTGGCTGTACTCCAACTTCCGTCACCTGACCAACTCCCAGCGGCCGGTGACGACCCTCGCCGACGTCGAGGGACTCAAGGTTCGCGTGCCGCAGAACGAGATCATGCTGGCCAGCTACGAGGCCTGGGGCGCCAGCCCCATCAGCATGTCCTGGCCGGAGGTCTTCACCGGCCTGCAGCAGGGCGTGATCGATGGCCAGGACAACCCCTACATCGTCAACAGCACCATGAAGTTTCACGAGGTGCAGGACCACCTCACCGAACTTCACGCCCAGTACTCGCTGCAGCCCATCGTGATGGGGGTGCGCAGCTACGAGCGTCTGTCCGACGAGGAGCGAGCGATCATCGATCGCGCCGGCCTGGAGGCGCAGCTGTACGCGCTGCAGTTCCAGCTGACCAAGGCCTCCGAGGCGCGCGCTGCCATGGAAGCCGAAGGGGTCGAGGTGGCCACCCTGGAAGATGAGGATGAATGGATCCGCATCGCCCAGGAAGAGGTGTGGCCGCAGTTCTACGAGGACATCGGTGGCCAGGAAGCCTTCGAGGAAATGCAGGCGGCGCTCGGTCACTGATCGTTGTCGCCGCGGGCGGCGGTCGCTGACCGCCGCCCGGGTCTTGTTGTCATCGCTGCTGCATTCCCGTCGGGAAGGAGGCCTCCATGCTGGCCAAACTCAACTATATCGAAGACTACGCCTGCCGCTTTCTGCTCGGGCTCTTTGTCATTCTGCTGTTCGTTCAGGTGGTGATGCGCGTCACCCTGGGCATCGGCATGGCCTGGATCGAAGAGCTCGCGCGCTACGCCTTCGTCTGGTTCGTCTTTCTGGGCGCCGCCCACGCCGCCCACTTGAGCGCGCATAACCGTCTGCAGACCCATATCAAGCTGATGCCACGCAAGGTGGCCAATACCCTCTTGTTGCTGGTGGATCTGATCTGGGTCGCCTTCTGTCTGGTGCTGGCCTACAAGAGCCTGGATCTGATCGGGCTGTTGCTGGAATTCCCCTATGACTCGCCGGCCCTGGGCTGGTCGCTGGCCTACGTTTACTTCGTCTTCCCCATCGCCTTTACCTTGATGGCCTTTCGCGTGCTGCAGGTGCAGTACCTGAAGCTGTTCAAGGGCATCGAGCCAGGTGACGTGGACGCTCAGGAAGTGTCCAGGATCACCGAGGAAACGAGCCACTACAGCGACGGCAAGACGTCGTCCAAGGCGGAGGGCTAAGCCATGGCCGCAACCGTACTGTTTTCCATGTTTGCCGGGCTGTTGTTCTTCGGCACCCCTATCGTCGTCTCTCTCGGTGTGGCCTCGATGGCCGTCTATGTGCTCAACGGCGACGATCTCAGTTCGCTGATCGAGCTGGCCTTTTCGGCCATCAACTCGTTTCCGCTGATGGCCTTGCCGTCGTTCATCCTGGCTGGCGCACTGATGGGGGATGCCGGTATCGCCAGACGCCTGATCCTGATCGCCGAGGAGCTGGCCGGTCCCGCCGCTGGTGGGCTAGGCGCCGCTGCGGTGATGGCCTGCATGTTCTTTGGCGCGATCTCGGGCTCGGGACCTGCTACTACCGCAGCGGTGGGGATGCTGGTGATACCGGCGATGATCGAGCGCGGCTACGGCAGAAGCTACCCGGCGGCGATCACCGCCACCGCTGGTGGTCTCGGGGTGGTCATTCCGCCCAGCATGCCGCTGGTGATCTATGGCGTCACCGCCAACGAGTCGATTTCTGCACTGTTCATGGCCGGCGTCATCCCCGGCGTGATGCTGGGGGCGGGCCTGATGGTGGCCAACTACATCACCGCCAAGCGCAACGGCTACCAGACCGAGGGAACTTCCTACGATCGCAAGCGGGTGGTCGCGGTGCTCAAGGATGGTTTCTGGTCGCTGATGGCGCCGGTGGTGATCCTGGGCGGCATCTATTCGGGCATGTTCACGCCCACCGAGGCGGCCGTGGTCTCGATCTTCTACGCCCTGTTCGTCGGTGTCTTCATCCACAAGGAGTCGTCGCTGCGCGGGCTCAACGAGGCCTTCCAGAGCACCACCTGGCTGACCGGGCGTGTGTTGATCATCATGTTCACCGCCACCGCCTTCGGCCGCATCCTGGTCGAGAATCACATTCCGGCGATGATCGCCCAGGGCATCCTGGATATCACCAACAGCCTGTGGCTGGTGTGGATTCTGGTGATCGGCTTTCTCCTGATCGTCGGCATGTTCATCGAGATCCTGGCAACCATCATGATCGTCACGCCGGTGCTGTTGCCGGTGATGGTGGAGCTCGGCGTCGATCCCGTGCACTTCGGCATCGTGCTGGTGGTCAGCCTGGGCATCGGTTTCTCGACGCCGCCGCTGGGCGAGAACATGTTCATCAGCTCGTCGATCGCCAATGTCTCCATCGAGAAGATTTCGGTGCGCGCCTTGCCGCTGGTGGGTTCCATGGTGGTCATCGCCTTGCTGCTGGCCTTCTTCCCGCAGCTCAGCCTGTGGTTGCCCAACCTTCTCGGCTTCTGATACCGGTCATCACTCGTCAAAGGACCCGCTATGACGCTTTCCACCGATAACTCCGCAACAATCGCCGACCATACGATGGTCGGCGTGCTGGGCGGCATGGGACCGGACGCCACGGTGGCCTTCATGCAGAAGGTCATCGAGGTGACGCCCGGCGAGGACGATATCGACCACGTGCATATGCTGGTCGACAACAATCCCAAGGTGCCATCACGGATCAAGGCGCTGATCGACGGTGACGGCGAGTCACCGGCGCCTGCCATTGCTGCCATGGCCAGACGACTCGAGCAGGCAGGCTGCGATTTTCTGGTCATGCCCTGCAATACCGCCCACTACTACTGGTCGGCCGCCCAGCAGGCGGTGGACATTCCGGTGTGGCATATCGTCGAGCGCACCCTGGACCGGGTCGCCGCCGAGATGCCGGGGGCCAGGGTGGGCATGCTGTGCTCGCCGGCGCTTCGCAAGATTGGTCTTTACGAGGGATTCATCGAGCCAAGGGGGCTGTCGTTGGTCTATCCCGACAACGAGGATCGCGTGCTCGACGTGATCCGAGCGGTCAAGCGTGGTGCCGGGCGCGCGCCCGCCACCCGTGCCGCCTTCATCGAGGCCGCCCATGATGTCCAGGCGCGTGGTGCCGACGTGCTGGTCCTGGCCTGTACTGAGCTTTCGGTGATCCGCGATGCGCTCGATGGTCGCGTGCCGATCATCGATACCGTACAGGTGCTGGCCGAAGACGTGGTCGCCGAGGCCACCGGAAAGGCACCGCGCGGTTGATTCGGAGAACCGAGTCGAGCGCTGAAGCGAGAGTACTGTAACGAGAGCGCTGTAACGAGAGCACTGCACAGAGGTTGAAACAGGGCGGCGTCGAGCGCCGCCAGCACGTCGATCTTCCTGTCCCGTTCACCAAAGAGACGCCTTCGTCCGCCGGCCTCATCCGGCAGGACCGGGGTCGCTCGTTTTCACGATCCGGAGTCGTCCCATGACCTCACCCTCTTCTTCCCCCTCGACGGCGACCTCGCGACAGCGGCTAAGCCGTCGACTGGCGTCCCTGAGCCCGATCGGGCGAGGACTGCTGGTGTGCGTGACCATTGCCCTGGCCACCACCTTTATCGCCGATCACTACGGTGGGCCGACCCTGCTCTACGCCTTGCTGTTTGGCATGTCGCTGCACTTCTTGAGCGAAGAGGGACGCTGCCTGCCGGGGATCGAGTTTGCCGCGCGCACCGTGCTGCGCCTTGGCGTGGCGCTGCTGGGCGCACGCATGACCCTCGAGCAAGTCGGTGACCTGGGGCTTGGACCGGTGCTGACGGTGCTCGCCGCGGTGGGACTGGTGATCTGCGCAGGGGGGCTGCTGGCCCGGGCGCTTGGCCTGCACCGTGATCTGGGCCTGCTGACCGGTGGTGCCGTGGCGATCTGCGGGGCCTCGGCGGCGCTGGCGCTGTCGGCGGTGATGCCGAAAAACGACACCAGCGAGCGCAACACCATCCTCACAGTGGTGGGCGTGACCACGCTGTCGACGGTGGCCATGGTGACCTACCCGCTGCTGGTGGGGGTGCTCGACCTTGCCAATACCCAGGCCGGCATCTTCCTGGGGGGCACCATCCACGACGTGGCCCAGGTGGTCGGGGCGGGGTACATCATCTCGGAGGAGACCGGCGACGTCTCGACCCTGGTCAAGCTGGTGCGTGTGGCCATGCTGGTGCCGGTGGTGATGATCTTCAGCTGGCTCTATCGCGCCTCGCGCAACAGCGAGGGAAAGCGCCAGGTGCCGATGCTGCCTGGCTTCCTGGTGGGGTTCGTGGCGCTGGTGCTGATCAACAGCCTGGGGCTGATTCCCGACAGCGTGAACGAAGGACTGTCGACGCTGTCGCGCTGGTGTCTTGTCACCGCCATCGCTGCCCTGGGCATCAAGACCTCCTTTCAGAAGCTCGCGGTGGTCGGCTGGAAGCCGGTCATCCTGATGGTGCTGGAGACCCTGCTGCTGCTGGCCATCGTGCTGGGGGTGGTGGTCTTCGGTGGGCTGGGTAGCTGAGCGGCGATGAAACGCTGTTCTCGCTAATACACCAATAAAACACAATAAGGTCCCTGATAATGACAACACAAACCGCAACACCTTCACTGTCCTTTCGTGGGGGCACCCTGGGTGCCTTGACGCCCCTGATCCTGCTGGTGCTAGGCCTTATCTATCTGTCGGTGTTCGAGCGTGCCGGCACCAAGCCATTCTGGGCCTGCGCCTGGGTGGCCATGGGCGTGGGACTCTTTCTTTGTCGGCAACGCACGGCGTACTGTGACAGCCTGCTCAAGGGGATGGGCAATTCCACCGCGACGGCCATCATCGCACTGTGGCTGCTGGCCGGTGTCTTCGGCAAGTTGATGGCCGCCGGCGGCCTGATCGATGGCTTGATGTGGTTGGGAGCAGCGGTGGGCGCCGAGGGTGCGGCCTTCACCCTGCTGGCCTTTGCCATGGCCATGGTGTTTGCCCTGGGGACCGGCACCAGTACCGGTACCGTCATCGGGCTGTCGCCGGTGCTGTACCCGGCGGGCGTCCTGTTGGGGGCGGATCCGTCCATGCTGGCGGTGGCGATCCTGTCCGGTGCGGCCTTCGGTGACAACCTGTCCCCGGTGTCGGATACCACCATCGTGTCCTCCTATACCCAAGGGGCGGAAATCGCCGACGTGATCCGCACCCGTCTACCGCTGGCGCTGTCGGCTGCGGCGATCTCGATGCTGATCTTCCTGTTGTTCGGTGCCAGCGGCGAGGCCTCGGCGTCAGCCGTGGAGGTGCCTTCCGGTCATGCTTCCGGCCTGGTCATGCTGATTCCGCTCGCGGCGGTGGTGTTCTTTGCGCTGAAGCGCCGACACATCGTCGAAGCCATGTTTATCGGCAATCTGGTGGCCATGCTGTGCGCCCTGGCGATCGGTGCCATTGGCCTGGGTGATCTGTTCTCGTTGCCCGAAGCCAGAGGCGAGAGCACCGGCCTGATCGAAAATGGTATTGCTTCGGTAACCGGCGCCGTGCTGTTTGCGCTGATGGTGCTGGCGCTGACCCAGGTGATTCTCGATACCGGTCTGATGGAAAAACTGCTGGACGGCGCCAGGAAGCGCCTGGTCAAGGACCGGGCCAGCGCCGAGACCAGCATCGTGGCAGTGACGATTGCCGCATCTACTCCGCTGTCGGCCAACGCCCCGGCGCTGCTGCTGGTGGGGCCGGGATTGGTACGAAGCTTGGCTCAGCAGTTCGGCATCTCGCCGGCCAGGGCCGCCAACCTGATGGACTGCGCGGTCTGCACGGTGTTCTTTCTGCTTCCCTGGCACATCGTGGTGGCGGTCTGGCAGGAGGTCATCGCTTCCACCGCGGTGCAGAACGAGGTCGCCGCGCCGTCAGCCTTTGCCTCCTTCCTGACCCCGTACCCCTGGGCCATGCTGGTGGTGCTGGCCGTCTCGATCCTGCTTCGGCGGCGCAAGCAGGGCACCACCGAGGTCGCAGCCGTCTGACCGGCCTCCGCTCACCTGGCAGTAAAAAAACAGCCCCGCCATGCTGGCGGGGCTGTGGCGCTCTTGTGGTTGTCGTTGTTGGTAGTAGCGCAGGGAATGTTTTTTTAGAGCGTTAGAGAGGCCAGCGCTACGCAAGCAACGACCGACAGTCCGGTCAGGAACCAGAACAGGGTCATCTCATTAGAAGTGAGGGGGGAAGGTTCAGCACCGAAGCGGTTGTCACCATCACTCCCCTTGATGAAGGTCACCATGATAAATGGGATGAGGTTTATAAGGGGGATAAAGAAAAGTAGCATGAGCCAGCCTGACTTGTTCAGGTCATTTAGCCTGCGCTTTCCCTGGATTAGCGCAAAGATAGTCAATGGAATTCCAAGCACGAATTGGCTGATGGTAAAGGCGCTGGCGGCTGTCTCTGCAGCGGCCGGTGTTGCCGTCAGACTATAGTAGATAAGTATCCCGTGTACGGCATAGACGAACAATACCGGCAAGGTTAAGCGATTAAAGTATCTTACTCTACCGATACGACCATTGGTCGACCATAGTCCAGGGTTTTTATTTGCTGCCTGGCGGTCGTTTGCATCACCTTGCGTGTTGGAGATTTCTGTATCTGAAGGGAAGTTGATTTCATTTGAGTTATCTAACGTAGTGCTTTCGTTTGTCATCTTGCTGCTTCCTTCCTTGGGGTAAGAGTTCCGGCGATCCTTTCGCCGAGTCGGTTAATATCTATGCTTTTAGCAGTCCACTGGGAGGGTCTAAAGACCCAGGTGAAACTGTAGTGGTCCATAGCAGATGGCCGCTGACGCCACGGCAATGTTAAGAATGAGCAAGCACCAGAAGCGCTTCGTTTCCGATGAAGTCGATGGAGAAGGTGGTGGTCCGAAGGGGTTGCTTCCTGGTGTGCCACGAGAGAAGACTAGGGTGATGACCAGCCATACGTTGATCAGGGGAATCAGTCCAAGAAGCAGTACCCACCCAGAACGCCCCTGATCGTTAAGGCGACGTTTTGCCTGAAGAATGGCGAAAAGGGTGAAGACTGAGTACAGGCCTGCGTAGGCGTAGATCAGGATGGTAAAGGTGCTCTGGGTGAGTGTCGCAGGGTACAGGTAGTCGAGATAAAGTGGGAGAAAGAGCGCGAGGTTATAGATGAGTCCTACTGCGGCAAGTCGGCTACAGTAGCGAATGCGCCCGATACGGCCACGAGTTGACCAGAGTCTGCTGCTTCTACCGGGTACGCTATACAGCGGCAGCGGCAAGGTGACGGAAGATGAGGTGGCTGACGACATGGAGTTGAGTCTCATCTTCTTCTCCTGTTTCCTTCTTTAAATCGGTCTTCGATTCATCAAAGGTGTCAAGGCGTTGTCGGATTTTCCCATGCCTTGATGGATGGTCAGTCGTCATGGCAATGGTTGGCGGTGGCGCATGTTGTCCTTGCATGAGGAACGCATCATTGGTGCCTGCAGCGAAGGCTTCACTGCGACTCTAGAAAGCCATTTCGTCAGGGGATATGGGGGATGTCCTACATCCTTTCTCTTTTTAAGAATTTTCTAATTATTTGACCTCGGGTTGGCCGAACTGGCACGAAATTGCGTCGCTGCGACAAAAAAACACCCCGATGGCCGGGCGCCTTGGCCTGCCATCGGGGTGATGTTGTTGAGATATTGCCGCGGTGATACTGAGTCGTCGCTGAGGCGATGGTCCGGAAACAGGACCGGGAGAGGTTAAGCGGCAGGGCCAATCAGATGCTTTACCTCAAGATAACCGGACAGTCCCCAGGGGCCGAGTTCACGTCCGATGCCGCTGGCGCCGAAGCCGCCCCAGCTGGCCTCGGGCATCACCAGCTGTTCGGAGTTGAACCAGATGCTGCCTGCACGCAGGGCGCGGCCAACACGCCTGGCGCGCTCGGCGTCACCAGAGATCACGGTGGCGGCGAGGCCAAAGGCGCTATCGTTGGCCAGGGCGATGGCCTCGGCTTCGCTCTCTGCGCTGCGCGCACACAGCACCGGGCCGAAGATTTCCTCGCGCCACAGACGGCTTGAGGTGGGCACATCGCGGTACAGGGTCGGGGCGACGAACTCGCCCTGGGCCGGCAGGTCACGATGGCGGCCGTCACGCACCGGCGTCAGACCTTCCTCCTTGGCGATCTCGAGGTAGCGCTCCACGGCTTCGCGCTGACGGGCGCTGGTCATCGGGCCCATGTCGGTGCCCTCGGCCAGCGGGTCACCCAGGGTGAGGCCGTCGATACGGTCGGCCAGCGCCTGGTAGAGCGGTTCGGCCAGCGTCTGATGCACGATCAGTCGCGAGGTGGCGGAGCAGATCTGCCCGGAGTTGAAGTAGATGCCGGCCATCACCCAGTCGGCGGCGGCTTCGACCTCGGCGTCATCGAGCACCAGGATCGGCGATTTGCCGCCGAGCTCCAGTGATACGCCGCGCACGCCGTTGGCGGCGGCCCGCATGACCTTCTCGCCGACCCCATTGCTGCCGGTGAAGGACAATTTATCCACACCCTGATGGGCGGACAGAGGGGCACCGATGCCTTCGCCGTCACCCAGCAAGAGGTTCAGCACACCGGCAGGCAGGCCGATCTCCACGGCGATGTCGGCCAACGCCACCTCGGGCAGCGGGGTGACCTCGGAGGGCTTGAACACCAGGGTGCAGCCGGCGGCCAGTGCCGGTGCGATCTTCCAGGCGCTGGTGACCAGCGGGAAGTTCCAGGGGGTGATCAGTCCGACCACGCCGGCGGGGTCTTCGAACACCCGCGCCTCGACGCCGTCCATGCCGTGCTCGAGCAGGCGACCCTGACGCTGCTCCAGAGCGCGGGCCTGGCCGGCGTAGTAGCGGTAGCAGGCGATGGCGTCGTCCAGGTCGATGGCGGCCTCGGCCAGGGCCTTGCCGTTGTTGGTGGAGGACAGCCGTTCGAGATCGCCGCGGCGGGTTTCGAGGGCCGTGGCGAAGGCTTCGAGAAAGTCGCCCCGACGCTGTCCGCCCAGCGCCTGCCAGGCGGGCAGGGCGGCACGCGCGCTGGCCACGGCGGCGTCGACGTCGCTGGCATCGCCGGCGGTGATCTCGGCGATCTGGGTCTGGCGGTAGGGATCGGTCACAGCCAGGCGCCGGCGGCTGTGGCTATCGACCCAGCGGTTGTCGATAAACTGTTGTGTCAGCTGTTGCACGGAGGGACTCCAGGGGCAAAGACATTAGAGGGAATAAGCGAATGAAATGATCGGCGAGATGAGGGGGTGTCCCGCGTTCACGCCTGGTGGCGCTTGAGCCAGTCATCGATCATGGCGTGGCAGTGACGGCCCGAGAAGCTCGGGAAGTGGCCGCCGTGCACCGTGGCGATAGGCAACCGCCGCAGGCGCTCGAGGCTCGCCGCGTAGTCGTCCAGGTCGCTGTGATAGGCGTCCTCGATCAGCTCACCGTCGTAGATGATGTCGCCGCTGATCAGGGTGGCGCTGGCGGCCTCCCACAGGGCGATGCCGCCGGGCGAATGGCCGGGGGTGTGGATCACCTCGAAATGGCGATCGCCCAGCTCGATGACGTCGCCGTCCTCCAGCGTCTCGATACGCGGCGGCGCCGCAATGCGATAGCCGCTGTGGGCGTAGGGCAGCGGTGGCAGGGCGTCGAACATGGCGTCGTCGAGAAAGGCCTCGGCCAGGGTGCGACGGTTGTCGGGGCTTGCCAGGATATCGGCCTCGGCGCGATGAACGTGGCAGCAGTCGAACTCGTGAGCGGCGCCGATATGATCGAAGTGGGTGTGGCTTGCCACCGCCACGATCTCGCGTTCGGCCAGCAGTGCCACGCGCTCGCGCAGTGGCACCGCGCCCAGGCCGAAGTCCACCACCAGATCGCGCTCGCGGCCGCGAACGTGCCAGATATTGCAGCGGTAGAACGGCTTGATGGCCGGTTCGTCGATCAGGGTGATGCCGTCGGCCAGGCGCTGGGTGCGATACCAGCTGGCGGCGTCACCCCGGGGCAGGGTGAAGGTGCTCACGTGTTGCCTCCCGGCAGGGCGCGCAGGTCCTTCAGGTAGTCCTGGTGGCTGCGGCTCTCGTCGATACGCGAGTGTTCGATGTCCACCACCAGCACCCCGGCGTCGTTGCCAAGGCGCCCCAGCACCTCGCCGTCCGGTCCCGCCACCAGGCTGTTGCCACAGTAGTGCAGCTCGCCCTCGATGCCGGCGCGGTTGATGCAGGCGACGAAGCGCTGGTTGTCCAGCGCCCGGGCGCGGATCTGCAACTGCTGGCGTTCGGCGTTGGGCACCATGTTGGCGGTGGGCGAGAGGATCACCTCGGCGCCGGCCTGGGCCAGCGCTCTGGCTATCTCCGGGAACTCGTTGTCGTAGCAGATCATCAGGCCCAGGCGGCCGAGCCGGGTGTCGACCACGCACAGCTCGTCACCGGGGATGAAGTACTGATGTTCACGATCCCATAGCTGGCGCTTGTGGTAGCAGGCCAGGGTGGTGCCGGCATCGTCGATCAGCACCGCCGAGTTGGTCAGGCGGCCGTCGGCCTGGCGCTGGGCCAGGCCGAACAGCAGGTGCAGGCGATACTGGTGCGCCAATCGGGCGACCTGATCGATCAACTCGCCTTCGTCGGCCAGCTCATCGAGCCGTTCGAACACGTTGTAGCCGGTCAGCGCCAGTTCCGGCAGGGCCAGCAGCTGGGCGCCGGCGGCCACCGCCTGCTGGCACAGGCCATCGAGAGCATCGAGGTTGGCGGCGACATCCGCGTGGACGGGGTCGGTCTGGGCCAGCATCAGGCGCATGGATCAGTCTCCTTGGGCAGCGAGGCTGGAACGGGTGAACAGGGCACAGCCCAGCCAGTAGAGTCCGCCGGTGATGACGAACACCGGCAGCGAGGCACCGATGGACAGCGGTGCCACCAGGGTCCAGTAGGCCGCCAGGGCCGCACCGATCAGGTAGGCGCCGATGGCGATACCGGCGGTGGGCCGACCGAGCTGGTGCGGCGAGCGCAGCAGCTCGGCGCTATAGCCGTCACGGCCGACCAGGTAGTAGTCGACGATCATCACCGAGAAGGCCGGAATGAACAAGGCGCCGATCAGCAACAGGAAGTTCTGGAACTGGTCGAGGATACCGGGGATCAGGGCGCCAAAGACCGTCACCACGCCGATCACCAGCGCCGGCTTCCAGAAGGCCATGCCGGGGGACACGTTCATGCACGACAGGGTGGCGCTGTAGACCGCCATCACGTTGGTGGTCATCACCGAGAAGAAGATCACCAGCGCAGCGGGCAGACCAAAGCCGAAGCCGGACAGCAGCCGGGTCGGGTCGTAGGTCTGTTCCATGCCGCCGAGCACCGACAGGCCGGATACCGCGGCACCCAGCCCCATGGCGATCATCGAGGCGCAGACGTAGCCACCGTAGGTGCCGAGTACCGCGATGCGTCCGCTCTTGCAGTTGCGGTTGTAGTCGGCGGAGGTGGAAATCCACGAGAAGGCGGTGGCGACGACGATGTCGAAGGCGATGCCCAGGGTGATGCCGTTGCGGGATTCGGCGGGCATCTCGAACAGCGCACCGACCTCGTAGTGGCGGTTGAGCTGGTAGACCACGCCGGCCGCCAGCACCATCATGGCCGCCGCCGCCCAGCGCTCGATGCGCTCGATACCCAGGTGGCCGCGCAGCACGATCAGCACCACGATGGTCTCGCACAGGATCGTCATCAGCGGCAGGTTGGAGTAGCCGGTGGTGGCCTCGATGGCGTAGTCCAGGCTCATGCCGGCCAGCAGCGCCTGGATCCAGCTCCAGGCGATCAGCACCGCCATGTTGACCAGCGAAATGATCTTCGAGCCGGTGGGGCCATAGGCGCGGCGGGTCAGGGCCATCGAGGGCAGGCCGGTGCGCTGGCCCATCAGTCCTACCAGCAGCAGCGGAATGGCGCCGATCAGCGAGCCGATCAGGACCCAGGTCATGGCGACCGGGAAGCGCAGATCGGGCACCAGCAGCATGCCGGTGAGGATGGTGGTGACGACCACGTTGGCGCCGAGCCACAGGGCAAAGGTGGCCATGCCTCCCATGCTCTTGTGCTGGTGTTCATCCAGGGTGTCGTGGCCGATCAGCCGCTTGAGTGAAATCATCTAGGAAACCTTTGTGGTTATGGTTGGTAGGTACCGCAGGGGCGCGAAATTGGGAGCGCAAAACGGAGCAGATAAAAGGGGCGGACAAAAGGAGCAAAAGGGCCGGCGCCGTGGCGCCGGCAAAGGGGTCGTTGCTCGATCAGGCCACCGCGGCGTTCCATGCCGTGGCGTCGATTTCGATCAGCATCGGGCCGTCTTCGGGGCGATGGGCGATTGCCCGGGCGAGGCCGGCGGGGTTGCCGACCCGGGTCGCCGCACAGCCGAAGCCGGCCGCCAGGGTCTGGAAGTCCGGTGCCTGGATGTCCACGCCGAGGCGGGTGACGCCGGCGTTGTCCATGAAGCGGCGGATTTCCTCGTAGCCCTGGTTGTGCCACAGCAGCACGATGACCGGCAGCCTTTCCTCCACCGCACAGGCAAGCTCGGTCAGGGTGAACATCACCCCACCGTCGCCCACCAGCGCCACCACCGGCAGGTCCGGCTGGCCGAGGCTCGCGCCCATGGCCGCGGGCAGGCCGTAGCCGAGAGTGCCGTAGCCGGTGGACGCGTTGAAGAAACGGCGCGGCGCGTCCTGGCTGACCAGATGGTTGGCGGCGTAGGTGGTGGCGCAGGAATCGCCCACCAGGATCGCCCCCGGCAGGCTCTCGCGCAGGGTGTCGAACAGCGGCACATAGGGGCGGAAGGCCGGATCATCGGCCAGCGCCAGGGCGCTCAGCGCATCATGTGTACGCTTGCGGCCATCGCGCGAAAGCTGCTCACCGCCGAGGCGCTGGTCGCAGCCGGTGGCCAGCGCTTCGAGGCTGGAGGCAGCGTCGGCCACCAGTGCCAGGTCGGCATGCTGGTTGCGGGCAAGCTGCTCGGGGTCCAGGTCGATGCGAATCAGTCGACCGTCGAGGGTAAAGCCGTCGTCGAACACCACGTCATAGTCGGTCTCGCCAAGCTCGGTGCCGATGGCCAGCACCACGTCGGCTTCATGGGCAAGCTCCCGCACCGCTGGCAGCGAGGCGTTGGCGCCCAGATCCAGCGGATGGTCGCGGCCGAGCAGGCCCTTGGCGTTGATGGTGGTGACGGTGGGGGCGTCGAGGCTCTCGACCAGACGACGGGCGGCGTCCGGGGCATCGACGCAGCCGCCGCCGAGCAGCACCAGCGGGCGCTTGGCGTCGACCAGCCAGTCGAGCGCCTGCTCGAGTGCGGCGGGGGCCGGTGCGGCCTTGGCCAGCGCCGTGCGGCGCGTGCTGACAGGCTCGCTGACCGGGGCGTCGAACAGGTCGATGGGGATCTCGATATGCACCGGGCCGGGGCGGGCGCCATCGAACACGGCGAAGGCACGGGCCAGCACCTCGCCGAGGCCGTTCGGGTCGAGCAGGGTGTGGCTGAAGCGCGAGACGCCGGCCATCAGCTCGCGTTGGCCGGGGAGTTCGTGCAGCCGGCCCTGGCCGCGTCCCAGGGTGTCGCGGCGGTTGACGCTGGAGATCACCAGCATCGGCACCGAGTCGGCCAGGGCCTGGCCCATGGCGGTGGCGATATTGGTCATGCCGGGGCCGGTGATGATGAAGCACACGCCGGGCTTGCCGGTGGTGCGGGCGTAGCCGTCGGCCATGAAGCCGGCGCCCTGTTCGTGGCGCGGGGTGACGTGGCGGATGCCACTGCCCTGGTGGTCGTGTCCATTGCCGCCTTCGAGGCCACGATAGAGCTCGATGGTGTGGACGCCGGGGATACCGAAGACGGTGTCCACGTCGTAGGTGTCACGCAGCAGACGGATCAGCAGTTCAGCGCAGGTCATGCGGTACTTCCTTGAGACGGATCAGGGGCTTGAGACGGGCCAGGGGCTTGAGACGGATCAGAGGCTTGAGACGAGCCAGGGGCGAGGGCGGGGTCCGGGGCCACCGAGTAGGGGGCTCTTGCAAAGATCCGCCTGACCATGGGCTCGAAGTGCGCCAGCGGCAGGGTGTCGTAGGCGGGGTCGAAGGACGGGCAGTCCCAGTCACGACAGAAGGCTTCGCAGTCGTCGAACCAGGGATGGCCGCGGAATTGCTCGCGGGCGTCCTTGTCGCCGCCGACCTTGTCCCAGTAGTAGTGCCCCTGGAAGACGTCGTGATGCTGGACGATCCAGTGGGTCTTCTCGCTGACGAAGGGTCGCAGGATCGAGGCAGCGAAGGCGGCGTGGTCGAAAAGCGCCAGTTCGTCACCGATGTCATGGACCAGGGCGGCGACGATCATCTCTTCGTCGGCGCCGGCACGCTCGGCCCGGGTCGCGCTCTGCAGGCAGTGCTCCAGCCGGGTGATCTGGTAGGGCTGGTGGCCCTCGCCCAGCCGGGCGAGGGTGTCCAGTACGCTGTCGGCGAGGCCGGCCAGGTAGTCGGCGTCGTGGGCGGCGATCACCGCCCAGTCTTCTGCCGTGCTTTGGTCGATGCGGGTGAAGGCCGCCTTGCCGGCGGCGTGAGCATCGTTTGGGTCTGTCATGTCGGCCTCCCGATCAACCCACCAGCCAGTGGGCCATGACCACGATGATGGGCAGGGTGATGGCGGTGCGCAGCAGGAAGATCACCACCAGTTCCCACAGCTTGAGCGGGATCCGTGACTTCAGCAGCAGGGCGCCGATCTCTGACATGTAGATCAACTGGGTCAGTGACAGACAGGCGATGACGAAGCGAGTCAGTTCGCTCTCGATATCGCTGGCCAGTACCGCCGGCAGGAACATGTCGGCGAAGCCCACCAGGGTCGCCGGCGCGGCGGCCTCGGCCTCGGGCAGACCCATCCACTCGAGCACCGGCACCATCGGCATGGACAGCCAGGTGAACAGCGGAGTGAACTCGGCCAGTACCAGCGCCACGGTACCGATGGCGATGACCAGCGGCAGCAGCCCGAAGAAGATGTCGGCGACGTTGAACAGTGCCAGGCGGGCGAGCTTGAGCGGGCCCGGGGCGGTCTCGGCGCGGGCCACGGCGATGCCCAGGCTGTAGCGCAACAGGCTCTGGTTGCCGGTGTTTTCTTCCTGGATCTGGCAGCCCACCGGCTCGTAGTAGGTGTTGGCCTTGCGTGACAGCGGCGGCAGGCGCGGCACGATGACAGCGGCGACCAGGCCGGCGACCACCACGGTCAGGTAGAACGGCACGAACAGGTGGTTGATGCCGATGAAGCTGGTCACCAGCAGGGCGAAGGCGATCGACACGATCGAGAAGTTGGTGGCGATGGCCGAGGCCTCGCGGGCGTTGTAGAAGCCCTGCTCGTACTGCTGGGTGGTGATCAGTACGCCGACGGTGCCGGAGCCCATCCAGGAGGCGGTGGCGTCGATGGCGCTGCGCCCGGGCAGCCCGAAGATCTTGCGAAAGGGCGTGCGCACCATGGAGCCGATGAACTCCATGAAGCCGAAGTCCACCAGGAAGGGCAGCAGGATGGCGGCGAAGAAGAAGAAGGTCAGCAGCACCGGCGCCAGGTCATTGAGCATCACCCCGCCGGTGAAGGAGGCGGTGACCATCTCCGGGCCGACCTGGAAGTAGGTCATCAGCGCGAAGGCGGCGCCGAGGGCGCGCATCACCACCCACAGCGGGGCGATGTCGAACAGCTCCTTCATCGCGCCCTGGCGGGCCCAGCCTGGTTTGGTCAGCTTGACCACCAGGGTCAGCACGATGGACAGGGTGAGCACTACGGTGGCGATGGCGGGCAGGGCGTCGCCGAGGGTGGCCTTGAGCCAGTCGGCGGCCAGACCCATGCCGATGTTGATGGTGTCACCGACCGAGAAGGGCACCAGGAACAGCAGGATGCCGATCAACGACGGGACGAGGAACTTGATCAGACCATGGGTGCTTAGCTTGCCCCCGTCGGTCGTGATCTTGTCGGCAGAATGCAGGTGGGAGGACATGGGCGATCACTCTTTGCTGTTGTAATGGTCGGCGCCCTGACGCGGGCGCCTCGTTGGCTGTCGCCAGGGCCACTCCCTGGCCCTGTGAGGATTCAGTCGCGGCGCGCGACTCCGGGGAGCACGCACAGCATTTCATAGAGCAGGGTGGCGCCCATCAGGGCGGTGTTGCCGCTGGGGTCGTAGGGCGGGGAGACTTCGACCAGGTCGCCGCCGACGATATTGAGCCCCTGGGCGCCGCGCACGATCTCCAGGCCCTGGGCCGAGGTCAGGCCGCCCATTTCCACCGTGCCGGTGCCGGGCGCCACCGACGGGTCCAGGCCATCGATGTCGAACGAGATGTACACCGGGCCATCGCCCATCTGCTCGCGCACCTCGGCCATCAGCGGCTCGAGAGACTTGTGCCAGCACTGTTCGGCCTGGACCACGCGGAAGCCCTGCTGGCGACACCAGTCGAAGTCCTCGGCGGCGTAGCCGGTGCCGCGCAGGCCGATCTGGACGACCCGGTTGGCGTCCAGCAGCCCTTCTTCCTGGGCACGGCGGAACGGGCAGCCGTGGGCCACCTCTTCACCGAACATGTGCTCGTTGACGTCGGCGTGGGCGTCGATATGGATCAGCCCGACCGGGCCATGCTTCTTGGCGATGGCGCGCAGGATCGGCCAGGTAAGGGTGTGGTCACCGCCCAGGGTCAGCGGCACGCAGTCGTGGGACAGGACGTCGTCGTAGAAGCGGCTGATGATGTCCAGGTTCTTCGGCAGGTTGAAGGTGTTGATCGGCACGTCGCCGATGTCCGCCACCTGCAGGCTGTCGAAGGGTGCAGCACGGGTGGCCATATTGTAGGGGCGCAGCATGCGCGATTCGTCGCGGATCTGGCGCGGCCCCAGTCGGGTGCCCGGGCGGTTGGAGGTGCCGATGTCCATGGGAATGCCGATAAAGGCGGCGTCCAGACCCTCGGCGCTGGTCTGGGTGGGCAGACGCATCATGGTGGCAGGGCCACCGAAGCGCGGCATCTCGTTGCCGCCGAGAGGTTGATTGAAGTCGCTCACAGGGAACTCCTGGCATCGTGGATGGGGACGGTCGCGGCCCTGGGCCTGACGGTTGTTATGGGTGATGCAGACGTCGTGCCATCTTTTAAGCATTTATACTAAAGATGTAATAGAGGTGCAGGGATTCCAAGGGAAGGTCTGCTGTGGTGATAGACGTGATCCAGAAGTGAATCGCGATCCCGACGCATCGTGATACACTTCTGAATCAATGATGCATTTATGGATCGCTGGATGAGCGACGACGACACCAAGATTCTCAAGACCATCATCGACACCGCCCACGACCACTTCTTCATCGTCGCGCCGGATGGTCGTATCCGCGACGTCAGTCCCGGGGCGGCGGCGGTCTACGGCATGTCCTGCGAAGAGCTCTGCGCCACCAGCGTGCAGCGGCTCGAGGCCGATGGCGTGCTGACCCCGTCGGTCAGCCTGGAAGTCATTCGCAGCGGGCGGCCGGCCCAGCTGGTCCAGCGCACCGGCACCGGACGCAGGGTCATCGCCCAGGCCCATCCGGTATTCGAGGGTGAGCGGCTGGTGGCGGTGGTCAGCCGCTCCATGGACTTGACCGATCTGCAGCTGCTGCAGCAGGAGTACGCGCTGTTGCAGCGCCGCTTCAGCGAGCACTTGCGCCGGGGCCATGCGCTGGAGAGCGACAGCGAAGCACTCGAGGCCGAGCTCGATGACCTGGAGGTGAAAAGCCAGCTGATGCGCGAGGTGGCGCTGCTGCTCAAGCGGGTCGCGCCCACCGACGCCACGGTCTTGATGCTGGGCGAGTCCGGGGTGGGCAAGACCGCTTTCGCCCGCCAGCTGCACCGTTGGAGTTCTCGCCGCGATGGCCCCTTTATCGACGTCAACTGCGCCGCCATCCCTGAAAGCCTGTTCGAATCGGAGATGTTCGGCCATGAAAAGGGCGCGTTTTCCGGCGCCGCGCCGGGGGGCCGCAAGGGGCTGATCGAGCAGGCCGAGGGCGGCACCCTGTTTCTCGACGAGATCGGCGAGTTGCCCCTGGCGGTGCAGACCAAGCTGCTCAAGACCATCCAGGACGGCAGTATTACCCGGCTTGGGGACAGGGCCCCGCGACGGGTCGACTTTCGCCTGGTGGTGGCCACCAATCAGGACCTGTCGGCACGGGTCGAGCAGGGCCTGTTTCGCCTGGATCTGTACTACCGGCTGAACGTGATTCCGGTCACCCTGCCGCCCCTGCGCGAGCGCCGCGAGGATATTCCCGGCCTGGTCGAGCGCCAGCTAAAGCGCCTCAATCGGCGTTATGGACGCGACAAGATGCTGGCGCGAGACGTGTGGCAGGCACTGATGGGCTGGGATTGGCCGGGCAATGTGCGTGAGTTGGAAAACACCCTGGAAAGGGCCTGGTTATCCAGTGACGATGTCATCCAGGGCGATCTGCTGGTGCCGCCCACGGGGGCCTCGTTAGGGCCGCTCGGCTCGCAGCAGCGTGAAGCGCAGCAGACGGCGGCGTCTGTCACCGGAGCCTCCGCTGCGCTGGCTGATGGCGCTACTTCACCCGCGACACTATCCGCACCAGGTGCAGCGCGACCCGAGCTGCCGCTTGCCCGGGGCGAGGGCCTGAAGGCCGCCCTGGCCCGGCGCGAGCGTGAGATCCTTGCCGACTGCTGCCGTACCCTTCCCACCACCTACGCCATCGCCGAACAGCTGGGCATCAGCCAGCCAAGCGTGGTGCGCAAGCTCAAGCAGCATGGGTTGCGGATCGGGTGACTGGTGATGAAGGGCCGAGCTCTGCGGCACTTACTGACGGAAGACGTAAAAGAACCCGACCCAGGTGGCCAGGATCAGCAGTGGCTTCAACACCAATACCGCACCGCTGGTGGAGCCCTGTTCGTCGTGCTCGGTGTCGCTGGACTCCCCGGGCTGCATGGCGAGTACCACCGTCAGCAGCAGGTTGGCGCCGGGGACCAGCAGCATCAGGCTCCACAAGCCCGCCTGGCCCAGGTCGTGCAGGCGACGAGTGCCGTGGAGCACCAAAGGCTGAAGGCTGATGACAACCCACCAGATCCCCAGCAGGCCTGCCTTGATCGTCAATGCGTCCTCGAGGGCGGGGGCGGTGATGGTGGTCGCCCACAGGGCGGCATAGTAGAACGATAGCGCCAGGGTAGCGTTGAGACAGAAGTCGAGACGACTCTCGCGCCCCGCCAGGCTGTCGAACCAGTAGCCCGGCAACACTCGCCTGAGCTCGAAGGCCTGGGGCGATGAGTGACCGGGGGCGACAGGGTCGTGAAATCCGGGAGCAGTAGGGCGATGCATCGGTATCTCGTCCTGTAGATCCAGCGTGATGCCGGTGTGCAGTTGAGGGAGACTGGTTCGATAAGCTGCGTCCTTCCGACTTGAATCCTACCCATTTTCTCCCTTGGTCTAGATAGGCGATCACGTAGTTTCTAGTACGAACCGCGTAAATAGTGCTGGTTCATAAGTCTGGTGGGCGACCTGCTTCCGAAGGATGGAAGCGTTCGGCCTCTGCCTGGTCCTTGAACACCAGAGTGCGGTAGGGGAAGGGAATCTCGATATTGGCCTCATCGAGCGCGCGCTTGATGGATGCCACCACCTGATCGCGGGAAGCGCGGATGTCGACGGGGCGGGACCCGGTCCACCAGGCCACCTCGAAGTCGATGGAACTGGCGCCGAAGGCCTTGGCGAAGACCTGCACCGCACGTACGTCGCTGCGCACCGAGTCCACCTCGGCGACCGCGCCCTGGATGATCTCGCGAGCCTGGTCCACGTCCTCGTCGTAGGCGACGCCAACGATGATGGATGTGCGCCGGATATCGCGGTTGGTGCGGACGATGACCGGCTGCTGGAACAGCAGGGCGTTGGGCACCACGATCATCTGGCCGTCGGTGCGGCGGATACGGCTGTCGCGCACCGTGATCTGCTCTACCTGACCTTCCACGTCGTTGGCCTCCAGGGCGATGTGGTCGCCGATCTGGAAGGGTTCTCGCCACAGGATCAAGAGGCCGGCGAGGAAGTTCTCGAACACGTCCTTGAAGGCGAAGCCGATGGCGATGGAACCGAGGCCCAGGGTGGTAAGGGCCTTGCCGGGAGTGACGGTGGGGAAGATCAGGGTGATGGTGATCAGAAGTCCCCCGAGCCAAAGACAGAGCCCCGTCAGCATGGTCAGGACATCGCGCAGATTGCGTCGGAGCTTGGCCTTGTCGGCCACCCGCGCCACCAGGGCGCGGCCGAATCTCGCCACCAGCCAGGTCACCAGGATCAGCAGCAGGCCGGCGGCCAGTCGTGGGCCAGCAGAACCAATGTCTGACAGGTAGGCCTGAACCTCTCCCAGCAGCAGCGACACGAAGGGTAGTTGTTCCAGTTCTTCCATCGCATCCTCCCGGGCCATGTTCAGGCGGCGGGCGCACTATCCTGCGCCCTTGTTGCTGAGCATAGCGGGGCGCCAGGCAAATCGCGCGTCACCTGCCAACGCTGGCAGTCCGGATACCTCGTCGGTTCCGACTTGACCCTCTATTTATCATGATAAATACTTTTGTTCATCTGGAGGTGGCCGCGATACGCTCGCGGCGTCACTCCATCGCCAGGCCTTCTTCGACAAACGATCCAGAACGGTTCTTCCACAACAAGGACAACTCCATGAGTGCCCACGACCAGACGCTGAAAGAGCGCAAGAAGTGGTATCGCACGGTGCCAGACCCGATGGTGCTGATCTTCCTGATCCTGCTCGCCACCTATGCGCTGACCTTCATCATTCCCGCCGGCGAGTTCGAGCGGGTCATGCAGGATGGACGCACCCGCGTGGTGCCGGACTCCTTTCATTATCTGAGCGACGTGGCGGCGATCTCGCCTTTTGACATCTTCGTGGCGATTCCCAAGGGCTTGAACGCGGCCTCGCTGTACCTGTTCATCGTGTTCATCGCCGGCGGGCTGTTCCATATCCTTCAACGCACCGGCGCCCTCGAGAACGCCATCGGGGTGGCGGTCAATCGGGTCGGCGTCGAACGGCGTAACGTCATCATCACCGCCGGCACCTTCATCTACGGCTTCTTCGGTGTGGCCGTCGGCTTCGAGAACAATATTGCGCTGGTGCCCATCGCGGTGCTGATCGCCAGCGCGGTGGGCTGCTCCAGCCTGGTGGGCACCACCATGGCGGTGGGTGGCATCGGCGTGGGCTTTGCACTGTCGCCGATCAATCCCTATACCGTGGGCGTGGCCCAGGGCATCGCCGAGCTACCGACCTTTTCCGGCGCCTGGCTGCGCGCCTTGCTGGTGCTGACCTCATTGGGCCTGTTGTCCTGGTATATCTGTCGCTTCGTCACCCGCATGGACTTCGAGGAGCCCAACGACGCCAAGGCCATGAGCAAGTCGCTGGACGAGTACCACATGAGCAAGCGCGACAAGCTCACGCTGGTGGTGTTCGTCGGTGGCCTCGCCGCCATGCTGGTGGGGGTCTTTACCCAGGGCTGGTACATCAATGAGATCGCCGGCATGTTCCTGCTGATCGCCATCGTGATCGGCATCGTCAACGGCCTGTCGGCCAACGAGATCGTCAAGCAGATGATGGAGGGGGCATCCGGCGTGACGGCGGGCGCCCTGGTCATCGGCCTGGCCGCCTCGATCCAGGTGATCCTCAAGGACGCCCAGATCATCGACACCATCGTCTACGCCCTGAGCGGTCTGATTCAGGATATCCCGGGGGCGCTGTCGGCGATCATGGCCAGCGTCGTCCAGGGGGTGATCAATCTGTTTGTGCCATCCGGCTCTGGCCAGGCGCTGGTGACCATGCCGATCCTGGTGCCGGTGGCCGACCTGGTCGGCATGAGCCGCCAGCTGATGATCACCGCCTTCCAAGTGGGTGACGGCCTGACCAACCTGATCGTGCCGACCTCCGGTGGCACCCTGGCGATGCTGGCGCTGGGCCGGGTGTCCTACGAGAAGTGGCTGAAGGCTATCCTGCCCTTCATGGCGCTGGTCTACCTGCTGTCCTGGGGTGGTCTGGTGATCGGCCATATGGTCGGCTACTAGGTCGCGCCATGACACTGTCGCTGCTGCATGTTCATCCGGCTACCGGCACGGTAGCCGCCCTCACCGCCACCGGAGGTGTGGCGGTGGGCGGCTACGTTCACCATGTGTGGCGTGGCGTCGGCGCCTGCGCGACCCAGGGGCGGGTTACCCACCCCTGGTATCCCGACGGTGTCCGCCGGGCGCTGGAACGGGGGGAGGATGCCCGCGGTGCGCTTGCCCGGCAGGTCGACGCCGACAAGGGTGCCTCGTTGCGCCAGTGCCTGGTGATGGATGCCCGGGGGCGCTCAGCGCTGCATAGCGGTGCCGACAACCTCGCCACCGTCGCTTCCTGCTGCTACCCCGGCGTGGCCGCGGCGGGCAACCTGCTGGCCAGCGCCAAGGTGGTCGAGGCCCTGGCCCACGCCTTTGTCGACACCTGTTGTACCAACGCCGACGCCGTGCGCCAGGGCGCAACGCCCGAGTACCGCGACGACTATGAGGCGTACCTGCTCGAGGGACTGATCGACGCCCTGGAGGTCGCCTTGGTAGAGGGAGGCGACGTCAGAGGCACGCGCTCCGCCGCCCTGCGTATCGAGTCGTTTACCCAGGCCCCCCTCGATCTGCGTGTCGATTGGTGTGAGGGCGATATCGCGGGCGAGTTGCGCGCCCTGGCCAGGCGTGTGCGCGCGCCAGCCTTTGCCGACTTTCTGGCGTCCCTGCCGCGTCGCTGACGCCATTCCTTCGTTATTCCGGTGCCTCAAGGCACCCGATCTGGAGATATCATGACCGCTGACCACGAGACCATGACGCTCGGCGCACAACTGCTCGAGCGCCTCGACGAGGCTGCGTGTTTCTCGGAGCCTGGTGCCGGCGTGACCCGGCTGTTCTGCTCGGAGCAACACCGCCAGGTACTCGAACTTATCGCCGATTGGATGCGCCGGGCCGGACTTGAGCCCGAAATGGATGCCTCCGGGAATCTGGTTGGGCGATGCGACAAGGCGCGCGCCGGCGCGCGCACGCTGATCATGGGGTCACACCAGGACACCGTGGTCGAAGGTGGCAAGTATGACGGCATGCTCGGCGTAGCGCTGCCGCTGCTGGCGCTGGAGCGATTGAAGAAGGATGGGATCGAGCTCGACTACGGCGTCGAAGTGGTGGCCTTCGGTGATGAGGAGGGGACCCGCTTTCAGTCGACGCTGATCGGCAGTCGTGCCCTGGCCGGTACCTTCGATCCTGCCAGCCTGGAGGCCAGGGATGCCGATGGCATCAGCGTGGGCGAGGCGCTTCGGGCCTTTGGTGGTGATCCTGAGCAAATTCCGTCATTGGCCCGAGATCCTGACTCGGTGCTGGGCTTCGTCGAGGTCCACATCGAACAGGGGCCGGTGCTCGAACGGCGCGATCACGCTCTCGGCGTGGTGACCTCCTTGACCGGGATCGAGCGTCACCGGCTGACGGTGGCCGGCAAGGCAGGCCACGCTGGCACCACGCCGATGCCGGGCCGTCGCGATGCGTTGGTGGGGGCTGCCGAGATGATCGCCGAGGTCGACCGCATCCTTAACGCCACCGAGGATTTTGTCGGGGTGGTGGGTAAGCTGGAGGTACGCCCCAACGCGGTCAACGTGATTCCTGCCGAGGTGGTGTTCACCCTCGAGCTGCGCTCTCCCCACGCCGAGGTTCGGCGTCGTGGTCGCGAGGACATTCTGGCCGCCTGCCGACAACTGGCACAGGCGCGCGAGTTGTCACTGACGGTGGAGACGACCTATGAGGCCGAGGCGGTGGCCTGCGCGGACTGGCTGATCGAGGCCTTGGGGGATGCCTGCCAACGGTGTGATGAGCCGGCTGATCTGCTGTTCAGCGGCGCCGGTCATGACGGTCTGGCGATGTGCGACCTGACCGGTATCGGCATGTTGTTCGTGCGTTGTACCGATGGCCTGAGTCACCATCCGGACGAAGCCATCACCGCGGCCGACGGTGAGGCGGCCACTCGTGTACTGATGCAATTTCTCAAGGACCTGACCGTGAAGGAGCAATAAGCGTCGCCGAGACTCGCACCTCCGCAACTACTAGGCGCTGTCCGAAAAGTCGACGAGCGAAGGTTAGACAAGGCAAAAATCGGTGAGAAAGCGCAGTTTACGGGGTGTAAATGAGCATTTTGATCCGATTTTTAACGCCGTATTACCGAGCGCAGGCACTTTTCGGACGAGCCCTAGTGGTTAACCTTCGTTGAGAAACCCGCGTCTTACCTGCGCCTCGTTGTCGTGCATCACCGCCTGGGCTTCCAGCAGATGCTCGCGCATCAGGGTGCGGGCGCGTTCTCCGTCGCCGGCCTCGATGGCGTCGAGCAGCCAGGCGTGATACTGGCAGCCGGCGGGACCGATATGATGGTCGCCGGGCTCGTACAGCCGCCGATAGACGGTAAGGTCGGACAGCACCTGGGCGGTGAAGCGGATGATGAAGGACAGCAAGGGGTTGCCGCCGGAAAGCTGCGCCAGTTGTTCATGAAAGTCCAGCGAGTCGATGTGCTGCTGGCGCTCGGCGTCCAGGTCACAGGCGGGCTCGGCGTAGCTCGCAAGCGACTGGCGCAGCCTGGCGATCTCTGAAGCCTCGACCTGCCCCGCCAGCGAGGCTACCAGCTCCGGTTCCAGCGCCAACCGGATCTGGTAGATGTCGCGGATCGAGATGTCCTTGAAATAGAGATAGTGGCTGAGCAGCGAGATGGCGCGGGATTCGCTCATTTCCCGGATAAACACGCCGCCGCCGGGTCCGGTACGCGTCTCGACCAGCCCCTGGGCTTCCAGCACCCGGGTGCTTTCACGAACGGTGCCCTTGGAGGCGCCGAGGATCTCCATCAACTCCGCCTCACCGGGCAGGCGATCACCCGGTGACAGCTCGCGTTCGACGATCCAGCCCTTGATGGTCTCTGCCAATTGATAGGGTCGTCTGCGAGGTGTCGATCCGGTCATGTTGGTCTCTCGTCGGTGATGAAACCACAGCATATCAGAGCTCATGACGGACTGGCCGCCACCTCGTCGGTCAGGGCTGCCGCGACTGCGCAGGGCTGGACGGCAAAGATTTTGTGAATATTAGTTACATTTAGTAACAGTATGGCTATTCTAGAAGCCAAAGGGTGAAGCCTGTGCCTGAAGTGGCCTAAGCCGGTTAGACCGCAGTGCCCGTGAGGGGGTTACGGGTGACTTTATCTGCCACTCTGTGTGCAGCGTTTGTGTGGTGGTGGCGCCATCGACAATCTGTGGAGGCCTTTCGATGTCCTTTCGTGCTCGGCTACTGCTGGTGATGCTGGTCCTGACCATCGGGATCCAGCTGGTCGTGTCATGGGCGGTACTCAGTGCGCTCAAGACGACCGCCATGGAGCAGGGCGAGAAGGAACTGGGCGTGGCCTCCGGCGTGGCGCAAGCCCTGCTCGATGGCTGGGGCCAGCAATTGCTGCACAGTGTGGATCTGCTGGTGGAAGATCCGCGTTTCCGCGAGGCCATCGACCCGCTCGACAGCGCGGTGCGAGTGGACGTGCTTGGCGAGTACGCGGAGCGCATGGGTGCCAACATGGTGAGCCTGCTCGATGATGAGGGCCGTGTGATGGTGTCGAGCCATCATGATGCCGGGGCCACGGATGCTTTCCCTGACCTCCGGGATCAGGCGAGACGCACCGATGGGACCATCACCCTGTTCATTCATGATGGCGAGGCCTTTCAACTTGTCCTGCATCCGGTGCGGGGGACGACGTCCGTGGGCTGGCTGGTCATGGGGTTTCGCCTGGACGAGGACATGGCAACGGCGCTGTCGGCGCTGATTCGTAGCGACACCCATTTCGAGGTGCAGGTGGGTGAAGGTGAGGACGTTGGCCTTGTGGGGAGCGAGGGTCTGCGCCGAGCCTCGACGCTGTTCGAGGATGCAAAGGGGCGTATCCAGCTCGTGGTGGAACGTTCCTACGAGACTCTGCTGGCCGACTATCAGGCGATAAAGCGCCAGCTGGCCATCATCCTGGCGATCAGCCTGGCGCTGATGCTGGTGGCCGCCAGCTTGATCGCTAGAGGCGTGAGTCTGCCGCTGTTGCGGCTGGTCGGGGCGGCCAAGAGTGTGGGGCGTGGGGAACCTCTGGATCTCGATCGACTTCCCCGCAAGGGAGAATTTGGTCTGCTGTCCTCGACCATGCTGAAGATGCAGAACGACCTGGTGCGCCGGGAAGCCGACATTCGCAAGCGCTCACGCCAGGACCAGTTGACCGGGCTAGGCAATCGCCAATGCGCCAACGAGGATATCGAGGCTGCCATCGCCACCGGGCGTCCCTTTACCCTGCTGCGGCTGACCATCAACCATATGCGCCGGATCAACGACACCTTCGGCCATGACTTCGGTGATCAGGTACTGAGTACGCTGGCCGGACGCCTGGCGGATCTGCCGGCACCCAAGGCAGGGGCTTACCGTCTCAGTGGCGACGAATTCCTGCTGCTGCTGTCAGTGTCTCACCTCGACCCGCTGTGGCTTGAGGATACGCATCGTCGACTGACCCGGGCGATCCGTCTGGATGGGTCGCCGGTGACACTCGATTGCGCCATGGGCGAGGCGCGCTATCCGGAGCATGGCGGCGAGGCCAACCTGCTGCTGCGGCGGGCCGAGATCGCACTGGATCGAGCACGTCAGCTACGCCAGTCCTATCAGTGTTACCTGCACGGCCAGGACGAACGCCATCTGCGCCATCTGTCTCTGGTGCGCGATCTCCAGCACGCCGCCAGCAACGGTGAGTTCTCGCTGCGTTATCAACCCCAGGTGTCGGCCCTGACAGGACGGGCCCTCGGCATGGAGGCACTACTGCGGTGGGATCACCCCAGGCTCGGACGCATCCCTCCGGATGAATTCATTGCACTGGCCGAACGCTCGGGGCTGATCCACCAGCTGACCCAGTGGGTCATCGACACCGGCTGCCAGCAGCTGGCCAGGTGGAGCGAGGCAGGGCTCAATGTGCGCCTCGGGGTGAATATCTCGGCCATGGACCTGCAGCAGCCAGGGTTGATCAAGCGGGTCGAGCGGGCGCTGGACCGCCATGGCCTGCGCGGCGAGTGTCTGTGCATCGAGCTCACCGAGAGCGCGCTGATGGAATCGCCGGAGATGGGGGCGCGCAAGCTGCAGTCATTGCGCGCCATGGGGGTGGAGCTGGCCATCGATGACTATGGAACGGGCTATTCGTCGCTGGCCCAGCTCAAGCGCATGCCGGTCCAGGAGCTGAAGATCGACAAGTCTTTCGTCATGCAGCTGGTGAAGGGGTCCGAGGACGACGTCATCGTGTCCTCCACGATCGAGCTTGCTCACCATCTGGGGCTCAGCGTGGTCGCCGAGGGGGTGGAAGACCAGACGGTGGCGGACCACCTGGCGGAGCAAGGCTGCCATATGCTGCAGGGCTTCCTGATTTCACGACCAATGACCGCCGAGGCCGCCACCGAGTGGCTGCGCAGTCGCGTAGGGGACGGCATCCGCGACGCCGCCAACGAAGAACTGCGCTGAGCCTTGACGACGCTGCTTCAGGCGAAGCCGCCATTGGCGCGGATGACCTGGCCATTGATCCACTCGGCCTCGGGGCTTAGCAGGAAGGCGATCACCGCGGCGATGTCACGCGGTTGGCCCAGTCGCTCCAGTGGTGGCATATGGGTGAACCTTTCGATCTGTTCCTCGGTCTTGCCCGAGCGGAACAGTTCGGTATCCACCGGTCCCGGCGCTACCGCGTTGACGGTGATCCGCCTGCCGCGCAACTCGCCGGCAAACACTCGGGTCAGCGACTCCACCGCAGCCTTGGTGGCGTTGTAGAGCCCGTAGCCAGGCAGATTCAGCGCCAGCGCGCTGCTCGACAGGTTGACGATTCGGCCGCCATCTTCCAGGCGCGAGGCGGCTTCCCTCAGGGTGTTGAAGGTGCCGCGCGTGTTGGTCTCGAAGTGCGTGTCGTAGTCGTCGTCCGCCGCCTCGGCGATGGGCACCGCCTTGAGCACGCCGGCATTGTTCACCAGCGCATCGACGCGACCGAAGCGCTGCATGGCAGTGTCGAAAAGCTGCGCCACTTCGTCGGTGCGTGAGATGTCTGCCTGAACGGCCAGCGCCGCGCCGCCCTGGGCCAGGATCTCCTCGACCAGGCCGTCGGCGACCTCGCGGTGATGGGCGTAGTTGACGATCACTGCATAGCCATCGTTGGCCAGACGCCGACTGATGTCGGCCCCGATACCGCGTGAGCCACCGGTGATGATGGCGACCTTGGGAGAGTCGGATTCGCTCATGCTTCAGGCCTCTGGGGGTGCGTCGTAAACCTGGGGGCGCCGCCGATGGACAAGCCGAAAGCGGCGGCATGTGAGCAGCGATTCAGCGCAGTGCGATCGGTGGATCATCGAGCCCACGTACGCCGGGAAGCGCTTCGCTCAGGTCGAACAGGAAGGTAGCGCCGTCCTGGCGGCCTTCCTTGTGTTCTCGCTGTCCTTCGGTGGCGGTGGTGATCAGCAGGGTGGTCAGCTCACGCCCGCCGAAGGCCGGGCAGGAGGGCTGGTCGGCGTTGACCCTGACATGACCGACCTCCTCGCCATCCGGCGTCAGCCGGGCAACCCGCCCTGACCCCCATAGCGCCAGCCACATGTAGCCATCGGCATCGATCACTGCGCCGTCCGGGTTTCCCGGGTCGTCGTTGAAGTCCGCCCAGGGTTCGGGCTCGGCCAATTGTTCGGGCCTTGCCGCCACCCCGTCCTGAAGGAAGGCGCCGCCATCCTGGCGCAACGGGAAGCCCTCGGCGTCGAGCGCCCAGCGCATGACCACCCCGGTGGCGGTGTCGGTGAAGTAGCCAAGGCGACCATCCGGTGAAAAGCACAGGGCATTGGGGATGGTGATGTCTTGCTTCAGGCAGAAGATCTCGCCGCGGTACAGGCGATAGAGGCTGCCGGCTGCGGCTTCGGCGGCCTTGCCCATGGTCGAGAACCACAGCCCGCCGTGGCGATCGATGCGCGCATCGTTGCTGCGCGTCACCGGGTTGGCAGCCTCGACCTCGCGCCAGGGTGACACGCCGCCGTGGGCGTGGTCGCGTTCCTTGAGGCCGTGTTCGGTGACCAGCAGATCATCACCGCTGGTCAAGGGGGCGGCGAAGGACACCAGCTCGTCCAGCGCCTGGGACCGATGATCGCCGTCTTCGAGGCGGTAGCGATGGAAGCGGCGCCCGAGGATATCGAGCCAGCGAAACTCGCCACGCCGGGCGTCCCAGCTGGGGCCCTCGCCGAGTTCGCAGGGTGCCTCGACGATGGCGCGAGCCTCGCCAAGGCAGGGGGATGCGGAACGGGACATGACGTCTCCTCGAACTTGGCGGATGGCACCTTGGAGCGCGCATCCACCAGGACTGTTGTCATTGTTCGGCAACGCGATCAGCCGTCGCTCACCACTCGGCGACGGAGCCGTCATCGTGTTGCCATACCGGATTGCGCCAGCGGTGTCCGACCTTGGCGCGTTCCTCGACGAACGCCTCGTTGATCTCGACGCCGAGGCCGGGCCCCTCGGGAATGGCACAGAAGCCGTCCTCGATCGCCAGCGCGTTCTTGTCGACCAGATAGTCGAGCACGTCGTTGTCCTTGTTGTAGTGGATGCCCATGCTCTGTTCCTGGATAAAGGCATTGTGACATACCGCATCCAGCTGCAGCGACGCCGCCAGGGTCAGCGGGCCCAGCGGGCAGTGGGGCGCCAGGGCCACGTCGTAGGCCGAGGCCAGGGTGGCGATCTTCAAGCCTTCACTGATGCCGCCGCAGTGAGACAGGTCCGGCTGGACGATATCGACCATGTTGTCGGCGAGCAGGTCACGGAAGGCGAAACGGGTGTGCAGGCGTTCGCCGGTGGCGATCGGGGTGGCCAGATCCTGGGCGATGGTCTTGAGCACCGGCAGGTGCTCGGGTGCCACCGGCTCCTCGATGAACATCAGGTGATAGGGCTCGAGCTCGCGCATCAGCGTCTTGGCCATGGGCCGATGGACACGGCCGTGGAAGTCCACCGCGATGCCCACGTCGGGACCGACGGCGTCGCGAGCCTCGGCGACGCGGGCGACCGCCTCGTCGATCTTGCGATGGCTGTCGACGATCTGCATCTCCGGCGTACCGTTCATCTTGAAGGCGGTAAATCCCTGATCGGTCAGTGCCTTGGCGCCGGCACCCACGTCGGCGGGACGATCGCCGCCGGTCCAGGCGTACATGCGCATGCGATCACGCACCTTGCCGCCCAGCAGTTGGTGCACCGGGACGCCGAGTTCGCGGCCCTTGAGGTCCCACAGCGCCTGGTCGATGCCGGCGATGGCGGACATCAGAATCGGGCCGCCGCGATAGAAGCCGGCCCGGTACATGACGTTCCACAGGTGCTCGATATTGCGCGGATCCTGGCCGATCAGGTAGTCCGACAGCTCGTGCACTGCGGCTTCCACGGTGGCGGCCCGGCCCTCGATGACCGGCTCGCCCCAGCCGTAGACGCCCTCGTCGGTCTCGATCTTCAGAAAGCACCAGCGTGGCGGAACCTGCCAGGTCTTGAGTCGGGTGATCTTCATGGTCGATGCCTCTTGTGGGGGCCTGCTTGGCCCGATGTCGATGGGGTTGGGTGAAGCGAGCGGACGGGCTTAAAGGTGTCGCGACGCCGGTGTCGTGATGCCACTGGCCGGGAGTGTCTTGTCCAGGTCACGTGCGGTGCGCTCGAGCAGCAGTTCCGTGGCGCGGCGGGCCTGCTCTGGCTGCCTCAGGCGAATCGCCTCGAGTAGCTGGCGGTGGCGCTCCAGGCTGTCGCTGAGTCCACGCGCATGGCCGCCTGCTGCGTCGTCCGTGGGGCCGTCAGAGGAACTCCCGGCATGGCGCTGCGAGCGCTGGATCAGGGCCACGATGGAAGGTCTCAACAGCAGCCCCATCTGGCGCCAGACCAGGTTGTGGCTGGCGCGATAGATGGCGTCGTGAAAGGCCACATCGTGCTCGGCGTGGGCCAGTCGCTGTGAGGCCGCATCGGCGGTCTCCTGCATGCCTTCAAAGGCGCGTTCGATGCGTGCCAGGTCTTCGCCGGAGGCGTTAAGCGCCGCCAGCTCGCCGATATAGGGTTCCGCTGCCAGGCGAAAGGCAAACACCGCCTCGACCAGTTGCGGGTGGGGCGCGTCCAGGCTGGCCATCCAGCCGCTCATCTGCGGATCCAGCAGATGCCAGTCGACGATATCGCGCACCACGGTGCCGCGACCGGCGGTGCGCTCGATCAGACCCGCCGCGCTGAGTTCGCCCAGGGCGTTACGCACCCGATTGCGGCTGGCCTCGAAGTGCTGGCACAGATCCAGCTCCCGAGGAAACAGATCCCCCGGCTGCCAGTGTCCCGACAGAATCGCCCGTGCCAGTACCTCGGCCAGCGCCGCGGCACCGCGACCCTCGGCGGGCCTCGGGAGTGAAGCGAGAGCGTCCATCCAGGCCTCCATAATGTTCGACGTTACTATAGTTAATGTCTGACATTTTAGGCAAGGCAGGAATGCCTCGAATGGGGTAGACCTTGGTGGAAGGAGCGGTGCTGAACGCGTGCGCTTGTTAGCTCGCCGATTAGTGGCTGCCTGATTCTCGGCAGCCTCCGTCATTACCTTTATCTACTGATCGAGTTTCAGAGCAGCGTCGATCCCTTCATGGCGCTACGCATCATGACCTACGTGGGTCTGCTGTATCAGGACCTGGTAAAGCAGAGAAAGTTGGCCAGCAAGCGCAGCTTGCCGCCGGTACTGCCCATCGTCCTCTACAATGGAGAAAGGCGCTGGAGTGCCGCGAAGGAGCTGTCCGAACTGATTCATCCCGCAGCGGCACAACTGGCTCGCTACCAACCCTCGCAGTCCTATCTGCTGCTGGATGAAGGTGCAATCGTCGCCGACGAGCGCTGGCCTACGGACACCCGCAACCTGGTTGCCGCTATCTTTCGGCTGGAGTATCACCACAGCCAACAGGACGTGATCGACACCATCGGCCAGTTGGTGGAGTGGTTGAAATCACCCGGGCAGGCTCGGCTGCGGCGCCACTTCGCGACATGGATCAAGCGTGTCCTGCTGCCCAATTGGGTGCCGGGCGGGAACGACGACCACGAGCAGTGGCAGGCGCTCAATGACCTTGAGGAGGTACACACCATGCTGTCGGAACGTGCCAAACGATGGCCTGAACAGTGGAAGCAGAAGGGACTCGAGGAAGGGCGCGAGGAAGGGCGCCTGGAAGCCGCGCGTAACCTGCTTGCGCGCACCGCCATGGATGACCGCGAAATCGCAGAAATCTGTGAACTCGAGCTTGAGCAGGTGGCGGAGCGGAGAAGACAAGCATAAGGCAGGACAGCAGTGAATAAGGCCCACCTCCTGCTTTCCAGATGGCCCCATCCGGCGCCGATGACGCTCTCTCAATCGAATGTCTGAGGAAGCCCCGTCCAGTCCGGCAACTCCAATCCACCCAAGTGCATCTCGATGGTCAGCTCGGGTTCACGGGCGCACAGGCTCAGGGTGAGGCGGTCATCCTGGGCCTGCCAGGCGTAGAGGGGATCGCTCGACTGCTGACTATTCGAATGGCTATTGGAATGGCTATTTGAATGGCTGATTATGTCGGTCAGATCAGGCGCCATCAATGAGCCGATGCGGGTGGCAAGGACGTGGTCCGGGGGCTGGCCTTCGAGACAGCCGAGCTTGTAGTGAGCCTCGTACAGGGTCCAGGCGCGGTAGAAGGCTGCCAGGGCATCCGGCGCCCGCTGGATGGCCCTGCGTACGCTGGCTTCGGGCAGCGTCGCGATCAGGCCATCGAGGCGGCTTCGGTGACGCTGTCGCTGTCGCCGGTCGGGACATTCGATATCCAGCCCTACCGGCACCTCGGCGAGCCCAGCGACGACCAGGCTGCCGCTGTGGCTGAGGCACGTGGTCCAGGGCGAGGGTAGCCCGGGGTGGCGAGGCGGCCCGGCACCGCGGGGCGACCAGCCCGCCACAGGGCAGTCAAAGCCGAGTCCGGCGGCGAGTCGGCTGAGCCGTTCACGACCCAGGTGCGAGGCAGCCTCGCCGCGAATGCCTGCTTGAATGCGTCGCGGCTGTCGTCCGTTGTCGTGTCCTTGGCGTGCTTGCTGCGACCCAATTCCCTGTAGTCTCCCCCGTGCCGCACCCTGATCGGGCGTGCCGCTGGCCGGCAGTTCGGCGATGGCCAGCAGCAGGCGTGGGAGACGAGCCTCAGCGCAGGGTGACGACATCGCCCTTCAGCGCGACACCGGCCATCAAGGCGCCGGCGTGGCACTCGTACTCGCTGGTCGAGGCGCGTGCGTTCCTGTCGTAGAAGCTCTCGATATTGACCACGGCGTTGCCGCCCTGCTGGCGGGCACTATCCTGGAGCGCGATCAGCGCCGACAGCATGACCCAGCGACAGGCCTCTTCGTCGGTCTTGTTGAAGGCGTTGGTCTTGCGGCTGGTGACCACCTCACCGAAGTCCTGGCTGACGTTGCCGCCGGCATCGGCAAACACCAAGCGGATGTTCGGGTCCAGCTTCTCCTGGGCGGCCGGTGTGGCCAGGGCTTCCTGGATCGGCAGGAAGTAGGGGGTGTCCCTGGCTTGTGCGCTGGCGGCTGCGCCAAGGCCTGCGATCAGTAGCGTCGGTGCGAGGATTCCCTTTCTCATGGTGTCGTTTCCTTTCTTTTTGGTGGGAGGCCTGGTGGCCCCTTGGGCTTCAGCTACGGCCAGCGGCGGAAGATCAAGGAGGTGTTGATGCCGCCGAAGGCAAAGTTGTTGCTCATCACGTACTCGCAGTCGATGCGTCGGCCCTCGCCGCGCAGGTAGTCGAGCTCTGCACAGGCCGGGTCAGGATGGTCGAGATTGAGGGTGGGGTGAAACCAGCCCTCGCGCATCATCTCGATGGCGACCCAGGCCTCGAGGGCTCCGCAGGCCCCCAGGGTGTGGCCGGTGAAGCTCTTGAAGGCGCTGACCGGCTGGCGCTCGCCGAATACTGCCCGGGTTGCCTGGCTCTCGGCGATGTCGCCACGATCGGTGGCGGTGCCGTGGGCGCTGACGTAGCCGATCTGGGCGGGGCTGACGCCGGCATCGTCGAGGGACTGGCGAATCGCGCGCTCCATCATGGCGGCGTCGGGCTGGGTGACGTGGCGGCCATCGCTGTTGGTGCCGAAGCCGACCAGTTCGGCGTAGATGCGGGCGCCGCGAGCCTGGGCATGCTCCAGGTCCTCGAGGATCAGGCTACCGGCGCCTTCACCGATCACCAGGCCGTCGCGGTCGCGGTCGAAGGGGCGCGGCGTTGCCTCGGGGGTGTCGTTGCGGGTGCTGGTGGCGAACAGGGTGTCGAAGACCGCCGCCTCCGAGGCGGACAGTTCCTCGCAGCCGCCGGCGATCATCGCCTTCTGACGGCCGAAGCGGATCGCCTCGTAGGCGTAGCCGATGCCCTGGCTGCCTGAGGTGCAGGCGCTTGAGGTGGTGTGAATCCGTCCCCGTAGGCCGAGAAAGACGCCGATATTGACCGGCGCGGTGTGGGCCATCATGCGGATGTAGGAATTGGCGTTGAGGCCGTCGGTGGACTTGTTGATCAGCATGTTGCCGAAGTCGGCCACGGCGTCGGGCTCGCCGGCGGAGGCCCCGTAGGCGATGCCCATCTCGCCGCTGCCCAGCAGGTCGCTGTCGAGCAGCCCGGCATCCTCGAGCGCCAGCTCGCTGGCGCGGGTGGCCATGCGCGCGCCGCGCCCCATGCTACGCAGGGCCTTGCGATGGTAGTGGGCGGGCAGGCTGAAGTCTTCCACCGGGGCGCCGAGGCGAGTGTTGAGCCCATCGTAGACGTCCCACTCGGGAAGGTGGCGAATTCCACTTTCACCGCGCTGCAGTCGGGTCTTGATCGTGTCCCAGTCGTTGCCGACGGGAGAAAAGCCGGCCATGCCGGTGACCACCACGCGGCGGCCAAGTCCATCGGCTCGATGTCCATTGTGATGCATCAGCAGAGGCCTCCATTGACGGCGATGACCTGGCGGGTGATATAGCCTGCGTCCTCGGAGCACAGGAAGCTGACGGTGGCGGCCACTTCCTCGGCGCGACCGCTGCGGCGCATCGGAATCGCCTTCAGCGCTTCCTCGCTGGCCAGACCCTCGGTCATGTCGGTGTCGATCAGTCCCGGGGCCACGGCGTTGACGGTGATCCGGCGCTTGGCCAGCTCCACCGCCAGGGCCTTCACCGCGCCGATCAGGCCGGCCTTGGCGGCGCTGTAGTTGACCTGGCCACGATTGCCCATGATCCCCGACACCGACGACATGACCACGATGCGGCCTGGCCTGCGGCGTCGCACCATGGGCATGGTGATCGGCTTGACCACGTTGTAGAAACCGTTGAGACCGGTATCGATGACGCTGTCCCAGTCGTCATCGGTAAGCGCAGGGAAGGCGCCGTCGGCGGTGATGCCGGCGTTGCAGACCACCCCGTGGTAGGCGCCGTGGACCTCCATGTCGGCCTCGAGAGCGGCTCTGGCGGCGTCTCTGTCGATGACGTCGAAGCAGAGCACGCGGGCGTCACGGCCTAGGGCGCGAACTTCGTCGGCCACCTGTTCGGCGGCGTCACGGCGGCTGCGGCAGTGGACCACGATATCGAAGCCATCGCGGGCGAGCCTCAGGGCGATGGCGCGGCCAATGCCCCGACTGGAGCCGGTGACGAGCAGGGTATCGGTCATGGCGCTGAATCCTCGAGCATGGCCGACAGGGTCTCGGCGCTGTCGGGTTGAAAGACGTTGAGGGTGGCGTGGGCCAGGTGCCGATCCTCGGTGTCGCGCAGTTCACCACGAAAGGCGCCGAGTCCATTGTCGGCGCGGTAGTCGAGTTCGACCTTGACCTCGACAGGGGAATCGAAGACGAAATGCTCGACGTCGCAGTGATAGTGCCGTGAGCCCAACAGAAAGCCGATCCGGGGTTCGCCTCCGGCCTCGCGGGCGGCCCGCCCGGACCAGGCGGCAATGGCCTGGGCCAGCCACTCCAGGCCGACCCAGCCGGGAATGCCGTGGTCATTGGCAAAGGGGTCCTGCCGGTCGGGCGTGATACGGGCGATCAGATGTTCCTCACCGATCTCCAGCACGCTGTCGAGCAGGCACATGGCGCCGGAGTGGGGCACCAGGTCGGCGATAGGGGGCAGCGCGTCTGCACTGCCGGATGAAGAGGCATCAGTGGACATAAGGGGTGCTGTCACGGGAGTCGGAAGTGTCGTCATGGCGCGCGCTCCATCACCAGGGCGATATTGTTCCCACCAAAGGCGAAGGCGTTGGTCAGGGTACGGCGCACCTCGGTGGCTGGCGTCGTATCAGATCCGCACAGCGAAAGCGCGGGCAGTTGCGGGTCTGCTGCGTGCAGATGTGGCGGCCGCCGGTTGTGGTGCATGGCCAGCCAGCAGAAGGCTGCCTCCAGCGCGCCGCAGGCGCCCAGAGTGTGGCCGGTGAGGCTCTTGGTCGAGCCACAGGCCACGCCATCGGGGAAGGCTTGAGCGACCGCCCGGGACTCCATGCTGTCGTTCTGTCGGGTGGCGGTGCCGTGGAGATTCAGATAGTCGATCTGATCCGGACCGAGGCCGGCCATCTCGAGAGCGGCGCGCATGGCCTCCAGAGCGCCCATGCCGTCGGGGCGAGGGGCGGAGATATGGTGGGCGTCGCTGGTCTCGCCGCAGCCGCTGAGCTGAACGCCGCCGGGTTCGGCGGTGACCAGGAACAGTGCGGCGCCTTCGCCCAGATTGATGCCGTCGCGATCCTCGGCGAAGGGGCGACAGGGCTCGTCGCTGACCGCCTCGAGGGCGGCAAAGCCGTTCACCGTAAGTCCGCACAGGCTGTCGGCGCCACCGGCGATGACGGCGTCGCACAGCCCCGCCTTGAGCATCCGCCTGGCGCTGGCCAGGGCCTTGGCGCTGGAGGTGCAGGCGGTCGACAGGGTATAGGCGGTGATCAGACGGATATCCGGCCGCTCGGCGGCCAGGCGCCAGGCCAGAAAGTCGGACGCTGCGCCGATCTCGTGGCGGCAGTAGTTGAAGGGCTCCGGCCACTGGCCGCTGGCGGCACGATGGGCCACCGCCGCCTCGGTCTCGCCGATACCGGAGGTGCTGGTGCCCAGCACGACGCCCAGGCGTGCCCCGGGATGGCTGGCAAGGTAGTCATCAAGGGTCGGCCGCAGACGCGCGAAAGCGGCGTCCAGCAGGCGATTGTTGCGCGAACGATGGCGCGCCGGCCAGTCACCGTCGTCGGGCAACGGCGTGGTCACGGTGCCCAGCCACAGCGGCCTGCCGGGGGTGTATTCATCGTTTCGTACCAGACCGTGCTGGCCGTCGAACAGCCGCGCGGCGATGGTCGAGAGGTCATCCCCCAGGGGGCAGACCAGTGCCGGCGCATGCAGTCGGCAGGGTGTCTGCGCAGGTGTCACGTCGAGGGGCATGGTGAATCGGTCACTGCGTTATGGTTGGTGGTGGTCGTGCTGACGCTGCTGTTCGGGCTTTTGTTCTCGCGGGCATCCGGGGAGGGCGCGAGGGTCGCCACGCTGAGCCGGTAGTCAGCCTCGATATCATGAATCACGTGGCAGGTCGGCGTCATCTCGAGTCGCACCGCCAGGCGGCCCTGATGATAGATGCGGCGCTCGTGGTCGCGCTGCGCGAGCGACCAGTCACTGCCGGCGAAGGCCTCGCGCAGGCGTGCTTCGGGCCACAGGCTGAAACTCAGGCGGCTGGCCAGCCAGTCGGCGCTGAAAGGCGGCTCGAAGGCGGCGCCCGGGGCGAAGCGCGCGCCCTCGTCATCCTGCACCAGGGTCAGCAGTCGCTGGCCCTGAGGGCTTATCAGCGCCAACTGAAGCTGCTGGTGGTCATGACGCAGCACGCCGAGCAGCACGCGGCGCTCGCCCTGGTGCTCGAAGGTCAGCCGCTGGGTCTGAGCGCTGATGGGCGCTAGCGTGTGCAGTGCCGGCATCGGCGCCACGCCTGGACCCAACCCGCAGGCGCCGAGCAGGCAGAGTATCACCAGCGCCGCGAAGGACCTGCCTGGCCCACGCAGCCTGGCCCAGGGGCTCGACCACCCGCCATTTGGCGGGTGGAGCGGGAGCGTAGAGCGCACCTTCACGGAGCGACGGCCTGGCTGTCCAGTTCGCAACGCTCGGCCAGGCTGGTGAGGCGTCGACGGCTGGCGGCGACAAAGGGGTTGTCGATGTCCCAGGCGTATCCCGCCAGCACCGAGGCGATCATCTGACGCACCCGGGGCTGTTGATCCGGATGGAAGATGACGCGTGGCAGGCGGCCGTCGTACCAGGCATCGACAAACTCGCGGAAGGTGGCGACACCACGGCGCAGCGGTGCTTCAAAGGCCTGCGCCCAGTCCACGGCGTCGCCGTCGAGCTGGTCTGCGACCAGCGGCGCCGCGCGCAGCGCCGAGTCCAGCGCGATGGTGACGCCGGAAGAGAACACCGGATCGAGAAACTCGCCGGCGTTGCCGAGGATGGCATAGCCGGGTCCGTGCAGGCGGGTGATATCGGCGGAGTAACCGTCGATGCGCTGGACCTCGCGGGTGGCCGTCGCGTCCTTGAGCAGGCGAGCGTAGCGGGGCTCCTGACCCAGCATCGCCCACAGCCGCTGGTCGTCGCTGTCGCCGGCGCTCACGAGCAGCTCGGGACTGGCGACGACACCGACGGAGGCCCGCCCGTCACGGAAGGGGATCAGCCAGTACCACACGTCCGGGTGGGTCGGGTGGACGCCGATCAGAATCTTGTCGCGGTCATGCTCGGCGCGATCGATGCGATCTTCGACGTGGGTGAACAGCGCACAGCGAGTGGCCAGGCTGGAGGGGCGGTCCAGCGCCTCCAGGCGTGCCAGCACGCGGCCATAGCCGCTGGCATCGAGGACGAAGCGGGCTTCGATGTCGAAGCACTTCCCGTCATCGTCGACACAGCTCAGTCGCGGCCTGAACGGATCGGCGCGAAAGTCGCTGACGCTGACGCCGAAGTCGACGCGCGCCCCCGCCGCCCTGGCACCCTCGATCAGGCGCTGGTCGAAGTCCTCACGGGGCACCTGCCAGGTGGTGCCGGGGCCATCGCTGAACTTGTCACGGAAATCGATGGCCGCGTAGTCGTCGCCCCGGCAAAAGGCGGCGCCGTTTTTCGGCTGGTAGCCACCGGCCTTGGCCGCCTCGAGCAGGCCGCAGCGCTCCAGGTGCACCATGCACTGGGGCAGCAGGCTTTCGCCGATGACGAAGCGCGGAAAGTGGGTGCGCTCCAGCACCCTGACCGAATAGCCCTTGCGCGCAAGCCAGGCAGCGGCCGCCGCGCCCGAGGGGCCGGCACCGATGATGGCGACGTCGGTATCAGGTCGATCTTCCATGGGATGAACTCTCCAGTTCTTGGGTGTCGCTTCCTGCGACACCCCGGTGGGCGGCCACGCCAGCGCGTTCCGTCGCGCCTCGGGCCAGGGGGACCAGGCACCAGGTGGCAACCAGTCCGATCAGGCAGGTCTGACCAAGAAAGTGCAGTGCTGGCGTGGCGCTGAAAGCCAACAGGCCGAACGCCAGCAGGCTAGACGCGCAGGACAGGCTGATCGCCAGCCATGCGCCCGGGTCTTGCGGGTGCTCGGTGCTGAAGATACCGGCGTCGAGGCCGATGCCGAGCACCAGCAAAAGGCCCAGCAGGTGAAACAGGGTCAGGCCGGTGTGGCTCAGTGCGTAGAGACCCAGGGTGATGATCGCTGCGCCCACCGGCGGCAGCAGCACCCGCCAGGCGTGGCGACGGTAGCGAAGGCCGAACACCACCACCAGCAGTGCCAAGGCGAGTGCCAGCCAGCGCACCAGCTCCTCGCTGAGCAAGGCGAGCTGCTGCGACAGCGCCGCGACCCGATCGCGATAGATCACGTCCGGCGACTCGGCGAGCTGCGTCAGCGCCTTCGATGCGGTGGCGTCCACCTCACCGATGGTGATCAGGGCGGCGGGGCGTTCGAGGCCATCGAGCCAGAGCGCACGGTCGGCTTCGCCGGCGCGGCTCGACAGCCAGGTCTGTGGGGACAGGTAGGGCACCTCGTGTAAAGGATCTTCAAGGCGCGGGATCAGCGTCGAGGGCAAGCCGGCGGCCGTCAGCAGCTCCGGCAGAGCCGCGGCGTAGCGCTCGCGCACCCGTTCGAGGTTGTGCTTCTGGGTCTGCATCGACGGTACCGCCTGGGCCAGGTGGCGATGGGAGGACAGGTGGCCCCCCCGTTCGAGCCGGGGCAGCGGCTCGTCGAGCTGTTCCAGGCGCTTCAGCAGGGCATCCGGGGTCTCGGCGCTGACGATCAGGTAGCGGAAGCTGGCCGGACGCTCGAGCAGCGTCTGCACCCGCTGCTGTTCGGCGATCAGTGCAGCCGGCGACGGATTAAGCTGGCGCAGGTCATGGCTGGTGGTACTCCGGGTCAGCGCCAGCACGGCAGCCACAACCAGCACCAGCGCCAGGGCGGGATACACCCAGCGCTGGCCGCGGCCGACACGCAATCGATCGAGCCGCCTGGCGATGGTGGCGGTAGCCGGGTGGTGATAGAGCGGCAGCCGTGGCAGCCACAGACGCACGCTGAGCCAGGCGCCGAGCAGGCCGAGTGCGGTGAAGGTGGCCATCTGGCGCAGCCCCGGCAAGGGAGTTGCCAGCTGCACCAGGTAGGCGCACAGGCTCGAGGCCAGGCCTAGCGTCAGGCCCGGCCAGAACACGCGCAGCGAGCGCCCCGGGTTGAGTTGGCGGGTGCATTGCAGGTGCAGCGCGTAGTCCACCGACAGACCGATCAGGCTGGCGCCGAAGGCCAGGGTGATCAGGTTGAGCGAGCCGAAGATCAGCCAGGTCAGCGCGCTGGCAAACACCAGACCGGTGGCCACCGGCAACAGCAGCGTGGCGATCACCAGCGGGCGGCGGAACACCAGCGCCAGCAACGCCAGAATGCCGAACAGCGAACCCAGACCGATGGTGGCGATCTCGTGACTCGCCTGCCTGGCACCGGCGGCGGCATGGAACACCAGCCCGGCGCGCAGCAGGGTCAGCTCGGGATGCGCCTGGCCGAAGCGCTCCAGCACCGCACTCAGCTCTTGCTGCAGTGCCATGTCGTAGGGGCTGGCCGCCAGGGTTGCGCCGATCAGGCTCCACTCGGTCTTGTCGGTGACCACCCCGGGGCCGCCGGGGTGCCAGCTGACCGGGCCCTGGAAGCGTGCCTCGAGCCAGCCGTCGAGCAGGCCGAAGGGGTCGCGCTCGAGATCGGCGTCGACGCCCGGGGCGAACAGCCGTGACAGGCCGCGCTGGCGCCAGGCCTCGGCGTCTTGGCGGGCCAGCGAATCGGTCAGCAGGCGATAGCGATAGGGGGCCAGGGTCTGGTCCGGGCGCGGCGGTGATTGGCTATCCAGGCTTGCGATGATGCCGCTGGCCGTCAGCGCCTGGCGAAGCTCGTTGACCGCCTCCACGGGGGCGGCGTGCGGCGTCGCGTCGCTCGCGACCAGCAACAAGAAGCGGCGCTCGAAAGTGGACGCAAGGCTGTCATCGGCGCGGGCGATCAACTCGCCCTGCTGATGTTCGGGCAGCAGGGCGGTGATGCGGGTATCCAGTGGCGCACCGCGCAGCACCTGCACGGCCAGCAGCACGATACAGGCCAGCAGCACCAGTCCCCAGCCGCGACTCGCCAGCAGCGCGCCGCGGGCTGAATCAGTGCCCCCGAGACTCATGCGCTGGGGGCTCCGGACAGGGCGTCACAGAGCAGCGGCGACAACTCGAGGCGCAGACGGTCGCCGTCGGTGAAGCTGACCTGAAGGTGCTCGACCTGCTCGGCGCCGTCCAGTTCGATCCCTTGCAGGCGCTCGGCGATGGCCCTGTCCAGGGGCGCAAGTTGTGCCTGCCAGTCATTGAGGTTGCCGCCAAGGCGCACGCTGAAATGCCCTTCAAGGCTCGCCCAGTTGCCGTCGAACAGTCCCGTCAGAACGGGTAGCAGGGCCTTGAGCCCGGGTGGCAGTTCGGGGTTGTCGGCGGACAGCACGACCCGATCCTCGATCGGGCTCAGGGTCTGCCAGACCAGCCCCGAGGGCTGGCGACGAAAGTAGCCGGCGCTGGGCAGTTCGGTCTGCAGGTCCGCCATCCAGCGGTTCTGCTCGAAACTCACGCAGGCCGGCTGATGCTGCTCCAGTTGCCGGCTCAACTGCGGCAGACTCGGTACCGTGCCGGTGGAGGCAACAGTAGCCGTTGCCAGCATCGGCAGCACCAGCAGGGTGCCCGCCAGGACGCCCCTCAAGGCTCGGCTTTTCCCGTGAGCCCAGTGAGCCCAGTGAGGCCGGTGTGAACGGTGGTACATGGAGCTGTGGTTCATGGTTGCGCCTCCTGCCAGGCGATCAGCCGCTCGATCAGCGCAGGTGGCGAGGCCAGGCGCATCTCGCCATCGTCCAGGCCCACCGCGACCTGGACCGACCAGGCGCGGGTCAGGCGCTTGCGGCTCTCGGCGCAGCGGATGGTGTAGTCGATCTTGAGGCGGTTTTCCCATTCGCTCAGGCGAGCCTCGATGGCCAGGCGCTGGGCGAAACGAGCGGGCGCGGCGTAGCGCAGGCGCAGATCGATGATCGGCCAGGCGAAGCCCGATGCGCGCATCTGCAGGTAGTTGTAGTCGATGGCGTCGAGCAACCGGCAGCGGGCGATCTCGAGATAGCGCACGTAGTGGCCGTGCCAGGCCACCTCCATCATATCGACGTCGTGAAAGGGCACCTCGAGCTCCACCTCGGCTCGGGGGAGCGGGCGATCGTCAGGCGTCATAGAGCCTCCAGTGACGGCGGCGTATCAGGCCACAGAGGTGGTTGAGGTCGCTGTCCATGGCGCGGTCCTCGGCCAGGGGGGCGACGTCGCGGCGCACGCTGTCGACGAAGGCCGCCAGGCGCTCGGGAACGGCGCCGGCGTCGTTCAGTCGGCTGCGCAGTTCGACGCCCTGCACCGCGGCGTGCAGGGTCGCGGCAGCCACCTGCTCGACCAGGGTCAGCACGCGCAGGGCATCGCGCGCGGCGATGGTGCCCATGCTGACCTTGTCCTGGTTGTGGCACTCGGTGGAGCGCGAGAAGACGCTGGCCGGCATGGTCAGCTTGAGCGCCTCGGCGGTCCAGGCGGAGGCGCCGATCTGTACCGCCTTGTAGCCATGATTGAGCGCGAGGCGCTCGGCACTGGCGCCGCTCAGGTTGCTCGGCAGCCCATGGTTGTAGCGGCTGTCCACCAATAGTGCCAACTGCCGGTCGAGCAGGTCGGCCAGATTGGCGGCGGCCTGCTTCAGACTGTCCATGGCAAAAGCCACGTGGCCACCATAGAAGTGGCCGCCGTGCATCACCTTGCCGGCCTCGGCATCGATCAAGGGGTTGTCATTGGCGCTGTTGAGTTCATTGGTCAGGAACTGCCGCCACCAGGGCAGGGCGTCTTCGACGACGCCGATTACGTGGGGCGCGCAGCGGGTCGAGTAGCGATCCTGTAGTCTGGGGGAGTTACGCGGGGTACGCGGTGCGTGCAGGTCCTGGCGCAGCCTTGCGGCCACCTGCTGCTGTCCCGGGTGCGGCTTGGCGGCAAACAGTTCGGCATCGAAGTGGTAGGGGTTGCCGTCCAGCGCCTGGACCGACAGCGCGGTGATGCGCGTCGACAGTTGTGCCAGGTAGGCGCAGCGGGCAAAGGCCAGGCAGCCCAGCGCGGTCATCACCGCGGTGCCATTCATCAGCGCCAGGCCTTCCTTCGGCTTCAGTTTATAGGGGGCCAGGCCGCGCTCGGCCAGGGCCTCGGCGGCCGGACGGCGGGTACCATTGTCGATGACCTCGCGCTCACCACACAGCACCGCGGCCAGATAGGACAACGGCGTCAGGTCACCGCTGGCGCCGACCGAGCCTTCTTCGGGAATCACCGGCAGCACGTCGTGCTCGAGCAGCCAGGCCAGCCGCTCGAGCAGCTCGAAGCTGACCCCGGACACCCCCTGGCACAGCGATACCAGACGCACCAGCACCACCGCCCGGGAAGCCTCGATGTCGAGGTCCTGGCCCATGCCGCAGCCATGGAAGGTGTACAGCTGGCGGGGCAGGTCGTCGATGTCCTGATGGGCCACCGGTCGGGTACAGGCGTCGCCGTAGCCGGTGGTGACGCCGTAGACCACGCCGTCTTCTTTAAGCAGGCGCGCGAGAAAGCGCTGGCCGCGCTCGATGCGCGTGCGAAACTCGGGAGCTGGCGACAGCGCGACGCACCGGCGGCGCTGGGCCACATCGAGTACGTCCTCCAGGCTCAGGGCGCCGCCATCGAGGATCAAGGGGGCGGTCGGCTCAGCGGGGTGGGTCATGGTCAGTCGTCTCGTCGGCGATCCAGAAAGGAAAGAAGTTGAACCACTGCAACGGGTGGCGCTGGACGCGCCAGGCCAGGTCGGCGCAATGGCGTTGCATGGCCTCGGCGATCCAGGCGCTGCGGCCACGGCGCCCTAACCGCGAGGTGTCGTCGATCAGGTCGAAGTCGACCACAAAGCCGTCGCCATCACGCACACAGGCAAGCCGGTAGAGCCGACAGCGCAGCAGGCTGGCGAGCAGGAAGGGGCCCTCGGGAAAGGGCGCCGGTGCACCGAGAAACTCGAGCGCACGGGTACGGCCCTGGCGCAAGGGAATGCGATCGGCGGCGATGACCACGAAGCCTCCGGCGCGGATGCGCGCGTCCAGGCGCTGGGCGCTGGACGGTGAAATCTCGCTGACCTCGAGAATCTCGGGGCGACGGCGGCCGGTGGCGCGCTCCAGCAGTTCGTTGAACTTGCGCGCGTTGCGGGTGTGCATGATCACCGTCAGGTCCAGCGAGGGGTGGCGTTCGCTGAGGGCGTTGACGATGTCCAGATTGCCGTGGTGGGCGACCAGAATCAGGCCCCCATGGCCGCCGTCCACGGCCTGGGCGAAGTGCTGTACACCGTCGCCGGACAGCCGCGAGGGGGGATACTCGCCGTTCCAGGCGGCCACCTTGTCCATCAGCGAGCGACCAAAGCACAGAAAATGACGAAAGCTACGCGCCCGCAGCCGCAGTGGCTGTCGTTCGAGCGCCGGATCGAGCCGTGTCAGGTAGTCCTGGGAGGCGCGCCGGGCGGTGCGGTGGGACAGGTAGTACCACAGGATCACCGGCCACAGCAGTAGCTGGAAGGGCCAGTCGCCGAAGCGTCTCAGCCAGACCATGAACAGCATCCCCGAGAGGGTGCCGCGCTCGCCGATGGCGGCCCAGTGGCGGTTCATGGCTGCCTCCGATGGCGCCACAGCAGAGCGGGCAGGCGGGGCCACATGGCCACGAACAGGCGGGCGTGCATGGCGCTGATCTGGGCGTTGTCGCGCCACAGGGCGAAGTGGCTGACTCCCTGCTCGGGGTAGTGCACCCGTACCGGCAGGTTGGTGAGTTCGCCACCGGCCCAGTACCAGCGCACCAGCACCTCGGTGTCGAAGGTCATGCGATCACCACAGGGGTGCCGACGTAGCAGGCCATTGACGGCAGCCAGGGGGTAGAGACGTACCCCACACATGGAGTCGCGAATCCGCCGCGACAGGGTGTTGATCCAGACCCACACATGGGTGGCGTAGCGGCCGTACAGCCGGGCTCTGGGCACGCTGTCATCATAGCGGGCGTAGCCGACCAGCAGACGATGGGGCGTCTGGTGCATGGCATCGATGAAGGCAGGCAGGTCGTCCGGGTGGTGCTGGCCATCGGCGTCGACCTGCAATGCGTGGCTGTAGCCCAGCCGCTCGGCCTCGAGCAGCCCACTGCGCACCGCCGCGCCCTTGCCACGATTGCGCTGGTGGGTCACCAGCGCGTGGCCGTCGCTGGCCAGACGCTCGAGCTCCCGGCGACAGGACGGTTCACTGCCGTCGTCCACCAGGATCACCGGCAGGCCCAGATCGACGAGCCGCCCGACCACTCCGGCCACACTGTCGGGGTGGTTGTAGACCGGTACCACGGCGCAGGGGCGGGGCTCAGTCATGGCGCGCCTCCAGCCGGACCCTGCCGCCGGCGTGGCGACCCTTCGGCGAGTCGAACGAGAAAGCGATGCCATCGGTACGACGCTTGAGCGTCAACGTCAGGCGCTGGCCGGGACGCAGGACCTTCTGGAACTTCAGCCGGTCGACGCCGCGAAAGGCGCAAAGCGCCGGATACCGCTCACGCGCGTGGTGGATGGCCCACTGCACCAGCACCACCCCGGGCACCAGCGCGAAGCCCTCGAAGTGGCCTTCCAGATAGCGCAGACGCTCGGGTACCTCGAGGGTGATGCGCTGCTCGTCATCGACGTCCACTGCGCCCAGCCAGCGCGGCAGACGATCGTCGTCGAGGTCATCGAAGAAGCGACGCAGGGTAGCGTGATCGTGCTTGCCCTGGGGATTGAGTGGAAGCGACTCGACGAAGCGCCAGTAGCGCGGAATCGCCGACGGCTCGTGCTCGCTGGCGAGGTGCTCGCGCAGGGTCGAGATCAGCCGTCTTCTGGCCTCGTGCTGCTGGGGTAGCGCATCGCCGGCCACGGCCAGCACCACGCCGAGCCTTCCGTCGCGCAAGTCGAGATCCACGCAGCGGGCGTCATCGACAACCTCGTGCTGACACAGACGTTGTTCCAGCGCCGTCAGCGAAACACGCTTGCCGCCGATCTTGGCCAGTCGGTCGCGGCGCCCCAGCAGGCGAAAGCCCTCGCCCTGGCGCTCGACCCGGTCGGCCTGGTCCCACCACTGCTCCGGCCGGGCCAGAAAGGGCGAGCGCAATCGCAGGGCGCTGTCATTCAGGTCCAGTTCGACCCCGGGGAACGGTGTCCAGAGATCACCGCTCGATTGCCGACGATGGGCGATGCCGCCGGTCTCGGTGCTGCCGTAGATCTCGATCACCGGGCTATCCAGCAGACGCTCGCAGCGCATGGCGTCGTCCCTGGACAGCGGTGCCCCGGAGCACAGTACCCGGGCAATGCGCTGGTGGTGCAGGGCCAGGTGCTGCGGCAGCCGCGACAGTTGCGCGGGGCTCGCGACCAGGCAAGCGTCCAGCCCGACTGCGGTTGCCTCGCTGACCCGTTGGGCCATCACCTCGGGGAAGCGGCTGTCGTCGCCACAGAAGGGCGCGCCGTGACACAGCGGTGCCAGAATACCGGCGAGCAGGCCGTAGATATGCTGGTGACTGACCTGACAGACCACGGCTGTCTGTGTCAGCGGCCACAGTGCGGCGTGACGCTCGAGCTCTTCGTCGAGTTGGCGAAAGCACTTGGGCTCGAGGCTTGGCTGGCCGGTGGAACCCGAGGTGCACAGCACCACCGCCTCTTTTTCCGCCGCCTCGCTGTCAGCCGCCACCACCGTCGCACCGGCAGAGTTCCGATCGGTTTCCCGCTGTGTAGTGGCGAGGGAATCCGGGGCAGGAAGATCCTGGGTGTCTTCCGGCGATGGCTCGGCGGGGAGTCGGCCGACGACCAGCGGCATCAGTCGCGCCAGAGTGGCGGGACGATCATCGCCGGGAAGCAGCGCGCTTTGTCCGCTTTCCCAGAGTGCCAGCAAGGCTGCAGTAAAAGTGATCGGGTCTGGGTCGAGCAGCAGCCAGCGTCCGTGCGGGCGAGGGGCGAGCCAGGCGAGCCAGGCGTCGATTCGCCGGCCAAGATCCCGGGAATGGCACCAGCGGGAGGACAGGTGCCGAGCGTCCGGCCAGGCCTGTCGCCAGGGGCGATCTGCCAGACACAGATAGCCGTCACGGGTTGTCGGGGCGCCGATGGTGGGGCGTGTCATGAGGAGGAGCTCCGCAACCGGCGACGGCACAGCCATTCGCCGGTAAACATCAGGGCGATCAGGCCATAGCTGATAACGCCGTTGTACAGGGTCCAGACGTCCAGGTCCGCAAAGGCCGCCGTCCAGGCAGCGATACCGCCATTGATCAGGAAGAACAGGCACCAGGCCTGGGTGACGCGCCTGGTATAGCGCACCCCGGCGGGGGGCAGGTCGGGCTCCTTGAGACGCGCCAGGCGTTCGATCACCGGCATGCCTCGCCACAGGCTGGCGGCGAAAGACGCCAGCAGCACCGCATTGACGGCCACCGGGTAGCCGCGCATGCCAAGCTCGGCATCGACGGCAAGCCCCACCGCCAGCAGCGCCAGGGCGGCAAGGATCGCCAGACCGCGTGTCTGGGGCAGGCGCCAGGCGATCAGCCCGCAGCCAATCAGCAGCAGTGGCCAGGGCCCCAGGGTGCCCTGCAGCCACCACACCGGCAGCGGCCAGCTCAACGACAACGCGGTGGCAAGCACCACGACGGTAGTGGACAGCGTGCGCAAGACCGGGCTCAGTCGCGCATCAGCTGATCGACGGAGTTGACCACATCATCGATGCTGCGCACCGACTTGAAGGCCTCGGGATCGATGCGCCGACCGGTGAACTGCTTGAGTTCGACCACCAGATCGACGGCGTCGATGCTGTCGATGTCGAGGTCTTCGTAAAGACGGGCCTCCGGGGTTACCTCGGCAGGAGAGACTTCGAACAGCTCGACCAGGGTACGTTGCACGTGGGTGAGAATCTGTTCACGGCTGATGGCGGCTTCAGTTGACACGGCGTTCCTCCACCAGTGCTTGCAGCGCCGCCAGGCTGGCGAAGTGGCGGCGAGTATCCTCGGCCTCGGCGTCAAGGGTGACGCCGTAGCGCTTCTGCAGCGCCAGCCCCAGTTCGAGGGCATCGATGGAGTCGAGCCCGAGGCCCTCGCCGAACAGCGGCGCATGGTCGTCGATGTCCTCGGGGGTGACATCCTCGAGTTCGAGGGTGTCGATGATCATGTGCTTCAAATCAAGCGACAGCGGTACGCTTTGGTTCATGGTGGAGGCGCTCCAGTTCCCTGTTGAAGTAGTGGCTCAGTTCCCGCGTCAGTTGTCGGGCTTGCTGGCTGGTCGGTTGGTTTGACGCCGGCTCTGGCGGCAGGTCGTCGAGTATATGCAGGTCCATCTGAACCTTGCGCCGGGGGATGTGATACCAGGGCTCACCCTTGGTCAGGGTGGTGGGCGAGCATTTGATCAGCACCGGGGTGATGGCGCTGCCGGTGCGCAGGGCGATGTTCGCTCCACCACGGCGGAACTTTATCGGGCGACCGGGCGTGGTGCGCGTGCCCTCGGGAAACAGGATCAACGAATTGCCCCGGGCAAGGCTGTCCCGCGCGGCCTCGAGCAGTGCCTGGGGATCGCGGTTGGTGATATAGCCGGCGACACCGATCGGCCCGCGGGTGAAGGGGTTGGTGGCGAGTCGGCCCTTGACGATGCAGTCGGCGTTGGGGGTATAGGCCAGCAGGAACACCACATCGATCAACGACGGATGGTTGGCCAGAATCAGACGGCCGCCACGGGCGAGTCGCCCACGACCTTCCAGGCGATAGTCGAGTACCCCGAGGCCCTTCATCAGCGCAATGAAGGCGCGAAAGACCCGCTGGATCAGACGCCTGGCCAGGCGTTGGCGACGCATCGGGTCGCGCATCCCCAGGTGCAGCAGCGGTGCCACCACCAGGCCGATGATCAAGCCGCCAATGCCGAAGGCAGTGAAGGACAGGAAGGTGCCGATGCCGCGCCGCCACTGGTCCAGCGTCATGCTTCCTCCAGGCGCCAGCCCGGGGCGGCGGCGAGACGTGGACTGCAGCCACCAAGCCAGTCGATGACGTCGAGCGGCGTCGGAGCCGCCCCTGGCGTGGCGTCCTCGGTTACCAGCGCCCGGCCCTGGGTCAGTGACAGTCGCAGGCCCACCGCGCAGGCGTGCCCCGGGTGCGGCGTGCAGTCGATATAGTCGCCGGGAAGCGTCCCTTCGCTGAACACAATGACCACCGCTTCATGGCCCTCGGCCAGGTAGCCACGGGCTTCCCACAGCAAGGCGTTGAACTCGTTGCCGCTGGCGCCGAGCGCCTGTAGCGGGCGGTAGTGATGGTTGGCGATGGCGTGGACGCCCAGGGTGGCGTTGTGCACCGACATCGAAAAGCGGGTAGGCGAGAGCGGTTCCTGATTCGCCAGAGCCTTCAGCATCGACAGAGTAAAGTTGGCGTCGCCGTGGCGGGATGCGTGGATCAAGGGACAACGCGCCTCGGGATCGAGCCCTGCAAGAATATCGCAGGTGGCCCGACCGGCATTGTCCAGTCGGCGCCGGAGCATGGCCGGTAGCGAGACTCCCGGCTTGTCTGAGGGCAGTAGTCGGGCATCCTTCGTCGCGTTTTCTTCGCGGAGAGGATCCCAACCAAGCCATTCACTTAGGCGTAGTTGTTCCATGCTTAAAATCCGCCTGAGCGAAAAGGTAAATTTTACCGCTAAATCTGCACCTATCCAAGCACGTTAATTATCAGTATTACGTCGAAAAAGGGGTGTTTGGTCGCGTTTTTTTCTGATTGGTGCAGATGTCGATAGGCGCGCGGTGTAAGCAAGGTTGGGCTCGATAAGGCCTTTCAAGGAAAGTTGCTCCGGAAAGTACCGAGATCAGACACCAAAGCCACATCAAACAGGGCTTTAAGATGCGACATATGTGGGACGACATGGTGGCGTGTTTCATTGCTGTCCAGATCACAGCGGTCGCATGTGGTGTAGGAGGCCTCGGTGGTAGTCCGTCGGCGCTATTCGGGGTGCGAGCTGCTGCAAAGGCACAACCTGACTTTCTTGTCGAACCAGAATGGGCCACCGAGGCGGCCCGTTTTTGTCCGTGTACGTCAATGCCGAGCGAGTGGCCGGGCATCGGCGCAGCGAGGCTGACAGCTCGTGCCTGATCAGGGCGTCGCCTTCTGGGCGATGGCCTGGCGATAGCTTTCAAGCGTCAGCTGATTGCTGGTCGCCCAATCGCTGTCGACCACCATCTGCATGCGATCCTTCAAGTGGGCGTGGATCGGTTCCAGCTGTCGTGCGTCGGAAAAGGTGAACTCGGTCTCGATATCGGTGTTCAGGGCGATAGCCCAGAAGCCCGGCTTGACCCAGGTCCAGAAGCGGGTCACACCGATATCCACGGTGGTCACGTCGTCGCTGGCGTCGGCGCTGTTGACTACATTCCAGCCTGCGTCCTCGAAGCCTTCGCTGGCGTAGACGCGCACCAGCTCCGTGATGGTCTTGTCTTCCGGCAGCAGCACGTCGCCGAGCGCCTTGCCGTAGCCATTGCGCTTGCGTCCGATGGCCCGGGACTTGAGCTCGTCCGTCGCCGCCTCGGCGCCCTCGAAGCCCAGTGATGGAATGTCGGCGGAGCGGGGGGCCTCCTCGAAGTGCCGCTGATCAGTGACGTTGCGTATGTACAGGCTGGGGCCTGTGTGTGCCTGGCTGACTGTCCCGGTATTGGGTGTCTGTACGTCCACGGTGCTACGACTGGTGGCGCATCCCTGCAGAAGGGCGGCCGCCACAATGATGGCGGCCAGCATGATCCTTTTCATATGTCGTTCCCTGATGTCTTGATGATGAGCAATATCGTTGTCGGCAGCAGAGCGATCAGTGCCGAAGCGGAAAAATATCAGTATTGGTTGAACAAGTGCAGCTAGCACGCGCCGAGGTTGTGTCGTAAGACAATGTAATGCAGGTGTTGGAATGTAAATGTCTAACTTTTGTTAACTTTGCGTATAGGGTTTAATTTACTGATATAGAAGAAATATTCTGATGTTTTGCACGTAAGGTGCCGAGATGGAGGTTTGAGAGTTGCAGATCTCTTGCCTATAAGGGAATGGCTTGTTTGGCGGTGTGACTGGTAGTTGGCGCCGACCGGACCGATGACGGCCCACGCCTGGTGGCGTGGAAGGCTCATTTCCCGAGCAAACAACGGAGTGTTTGTCATGGCGAAGAATCCGTACACCCAACCGAATCGAGACGAGGCTCATGACACTGAGCGTCGTACCGACGCCAACAGCAAGTCCGACAATCTCGAGACCTACCGCAGTGATGCGACCGGGCATGACCTGCGTACCAACCAGGGCACCCGGATCGCGGACAACCACAATTCGCTGAAGGCCGGCGAGCGCGGCCCGACGCTGATGGAAGACTTCATCTTCCGCGAGAAGATGAATCACTTCGATCACGAGCGCATTCCCGAGCGTATCGTCCATGCCCGCGGTGCGGCGGCCCACGGCTACTTTCAGCCCTATGAGGCGGCGGCAAGGTACTCCAAGGCGGGACTGTTTCAGGATACCGGCAAGAAGACGCCGGTATTCGTGCGCTTTTCCACCGTGCAGGGCGGGCGCGGGTCCAATGACACCGTGCGCGACGTGCGCGGCTTTGCCACCAAGTTCTACACCGACGAGGGTAACTGGGACCTGGTGGGCAACAACATGCCGGTGTTCTTCATTCAGGACGCGATGAAGTTTCCCGACTTCGTGCACGCGGTGAAGCCCGAGCCCCACAACGAGATTCCCCAGGGGCAGTCGGCCCACGACACCTTCTGGGACTTCGTCTCGCTGATGCCCGAGAGCGCCCATATGGTGCTGTGGACCATGTCCGACCGGGCCTTCCCGCGGCACTACCGCTATATGGAAGGCTTCGGCGTCCACACCTTCCGGCTGATCGATCGACAAGGCAAGGCCCGCTTCGTCAAATTCCACTGGAAGCCGCTGGCGGGCACCCACTCGCTGATCTGGGACGAGGCCCAGAAGCTGTGGGGTCGTGATCCAGACTTCAACCGCCGCGAGATGTGGGGCGACATCGAGAATGGCGATGCCCTGGAATGGGAGCTCGGCATTCAGGTGGTCGAGGAAGAAGACGAGCATGCCTTCGACTTCGATATCCTCGATCCGACCAAGCTGATTCCCGAGGAGCAGGTGCCGGTGACTCCCATCGGCAAGATGGTGCTGGATCGCAACCCGGACAACTACTTTGCCGAGACCGAGCAGGTCGCCTTCAACCCCGGCAATGTGGTGCCCGGCATCGACTTCAGCAACGATCCGCTGCTTCAGGGGCGCCTGTTCTCCTATCTGGATACCCAGATGCTGCGTCTGGGTGGCCCGAACTTCCACGAGATCCCGATCAACCAGCCGGTGTGCCCGTTCCACAATCACCAGCGCGACGCTCCGCACCGTCAGACCATCAACAAGGGCCAGGTTTCCTACGAACCCAACTCGATCGAGGATGGCTGGCCCCGGGAGACCCCGCCGGCGGAAGAAAACGGCGGTTTCGAGAGCTATCAGGAGCGCATCGATGCCCACAAGGTCAGGGCGCGCAGCGAGTCCTTCGGCGACCACTACTCCCAGGCCAGGTTGTTCTGGCATAGCCAGAGTGACGTCGAGAAAGAGCACATCATCGCCGCTTACGCCTTCGAGTTGTCCAAGGTCGAGCGTCCGTGGATCCGTGAGCGGGTGATCAAGGAGATCCTGCCCAATATCGACATGGAGCTCGCGCGCCGAGTAGGCGAGGTGCATGGTGTCAAGCCGCCGGAGCATCCGCCGGCACCCTCGGAAGAGTTGGGCACCACGTCGCTGGACGCCTCCTCGGCGCTTAGTTTGATGCATCGCGGTCAGCCGGATATTCGCTATCGCAAGGTGGCGATCCTGGCCGCCGACGGGGTCGACGGTGACCAGGTGGAAGCGCTGCAGAAGCGCCTGGAAGCCGAGGGGGCCCAGGGGCTCATCATCGCGCCGTCGATGGCGCCCGTGGCGACCGTTCAAGGCGGCACCCTGACCCCGGATGCCATGCTCAACGGACTGCCGTCGGTGACTCTGGACGCCGTGGCGGTGGCCCCTGGCGATGACAGTGTCAAGGCGCTGGCGGGTTCCGGCCTGGGGCTTTACTACGTGCAGGAGGCCTACAAGCACCTCAAGCCGATCGCTGCACTCGGCGACGGTGCCAATGTGCTGCAGGCGGCTGGCATCGAGGTGCCGGAAGACGGCGTGTTCTCGGCGCAGACCGTGGACGATCTCTACGCCGATTTCCAGGAGGCGATTCGTGGCCACCGGGTCTGGTCGCGCGACGCCAAGGCCAACGACATGCCGGCCTGAGGTCCGGCGATGGCAGACCCCTTTGAACTGGCGGTCAGCACAGCAGCCCCCGAGGAGACTCGGGGGCTTTTTTTGGGTTCATCGCATTTTGCCGGGAAATGCGGCGCGGATCTTCAGGAAGAAGTACGCCGTGTCGCGTTATCCATAGGCCATCCGCCGATCGGACCTGATCCACGGCTTGCTGTTGGGGCTATTGGCCGGTCTTACCCATGCCCTGTATTCGTGGACGGCACGCCGCCTCATGCAGCGGGGCATCGCTCCCCGGGCCGCCATGAGGGCCACCTTTGACCACCTTTGGATTGGGTGGCCTGATCTGAAACCTGTCCTCATGGTCGCCGAGGCCTTATGACTCCCAGACTTGCCAGCTGAGCCGAAACCAATCATTATTCGGCTCACAATGCGAGTCGAATATCGTTGTCATTCGGCTCCTCCGCCTTCTTGGAGGCCTGGCATGACCGATCACGCCTCGACATGGATCTGGCAGCATCCTGACTGGCCGAACTTCACCTGGCACGCGGCCGAGATTCAGCCGCGGGTCCAGGCATGCTGGAGGGATCTCGGCATCTTGCTGGGACGCTCGTGGGCTCTGACATCCGCGGATGACCAGGACGCTGAGGCAAGAGCCGCCCTGGATACGCTACTGCAGAGCATCGTTACCTCTTCGGCCATCGAGGGAGAGCGTCTGAACGTGGTGTCAGTTCGCTCTTCCTTGGCCCGACGCCTTGGTGTGGAGGAGCCGGAGGGGGCTACCTCACCACGTGCTGAAGGCCTGGCGGAGTTGATGCTGGATGCCACCTTCAAGCCTGACACGCCGCTGGACACCACCAGGCTGTTTCAGTGGCATCGGTGGTTGTTCCCTGATGCTGACGCGGGGCTTACGACGTTAAGGCCCGGGCAGTGGCGCGGAGTGGAGCCCATGCAGGTGGTCTCGGGTCGCCTCGATCGACCCAAGGTGCATTTCGAAGCGCCGCCGCGAGAGGGGTTGGAACATGAGGTTGATCAGTTCCTCACTTGGTTCGCGTCCAGCCGTCATGACCCCGAGTTGGATCCCCTGGTTCGAGCGGGCCTGGCACACTTCTGGTTTGTAACACTGCATCCATTTGAAGACGGCAATGGTCGAATTGCCCGGGCTATCGCTGATCGCGCCTTGGCGCAGGCGGATCAGCAGAGTATCCGCCTGTATGCCATGTCGGCTGCCATCCTGGAGCGCCGCGCTGACTATTATCGGCGCCTGGAAGCGAACCAGTGTGGCACGCCTGACCTGACGGCCTGGCTTGTCTGGTTCCTGGAGACGCTGGATGCCACCTTGTTGGATGTCCTGGGGAAGGTCGATCGGACGTTGGCCAAGGCCCGTTTCTGGCAGCACTTCAGGGCGGCCGGCCTGTTGCCTGAGCAGGTGAAGGTGTTGAACCGCCTGCTGGATGGCGGTGAGAGAGGCTTCGAACACGGCATCAGTGCGTCGCAGTACCAGAAAGTCGCCAAGGTCAGTAAGGCAACTGCCACCCGTCATCTCGCAGGGCTGGTCGAGAAGGGTTGCTTGGTAAAGCTTCCAGGAGGTGGCCGCAGCACGCGCTATCAGGTACCGGAACGGTTTCATCAGGACAGCGGGGAGTAGGTGTTCGCCGTAATGACACGAGGAGAAGGAGTGCCGAGCCATACTGCTGAGACCCGCGGTTGCGGGGAACGGTAGGAGACGGGGTGCCGCCCTCTCGACCTCGGTAAGGCACGTTGTCGACAGCTAGCTTGGCCTTTCCCCAATAGCGATAATAACTCGTTGAGACCGCCACATTTTTTTCTTCGACTCCGCTCAAGCGCACCACTGGTGACCCTGAGTGCAAGCATCAGCCGGTGTAAGCGTCACCTGGATGAAAGGTGCAGGAGTAAAGACGGTTCCCTCAAGCTAAATAAATTGCCTGAAGTGCGCATCATTGCCCGAGCTGATATCGACCTTGGTTGAGTCATCAGGAGATGTCTTGCAAGAGATATCGGCGATGACGTACTGATCGGTGAGACGTTGTTTTTTCTGCCACCGCCACTTTCACGAAGTTGGCGGTTTTTTGTTGCTGTTTCCGTTAGTTACTTATTCAAGTGACTCACTATGTGGCGGATTGGTTGACTATTTGACCGTGTATGGGGCCTTGCCTTGAATGGGATGAATCAAGGAGGCGCCATGGATGAACTGATTCCCCCCAAAGACCGCTCCGGCACCCAGACCCTGAGTCGAGGGCTCGAAGTGCTGCAGTGCGTCGGGCGTGGTATTTCCACGATCAAGGCGCTGTCCCAGGCGATGCAGCTCCCTCGCAGTACGGTGGCCCGTTCCCTGTCCTGCCTGGTCAGAGACGGCTACCTGCACAAGGTGCCCTACAAGGGCTACTACCTCGGGGCGAAGTTGATCGAGCTGGGCGAACGGGCGGCGGAGCAGCAGCCCCTGGTCGATATTGCCAGGCCGTACCTGGAGGCGCTGGCCGAGCAGACGCGGGATACCGTGCACTTCGGGGTGCTCGACGGTGGCGATGTGCTCTACCTGTGCAAGTTGCCGGGCAAGCGGACTCTTGAGATGCGCTCGCGCACCGGAGGGCGCATGCCGGCGCTGGCCACTGCCCTGGGCAAGGCAATGCTGGCATCGAAGGATCCCTCCAGCTGGCCCGCCTACTATGCCGCCGTGCAGCAGGGATCCAGGCCACGCGAGGATGCTCCTGCACTCAAGTCATTCGCGGAGGTCCGTCGCGATCTGAAGGAAGCCGACGTGCGCGGCTGGAGCTTCGACTGGGAAGAAAACGAGTACGGCATCCGCTGTGTCTCGGCACCGGTCAAGAATCATGTCGATAACGCCGTGGCCGCCGTCAGTGTCACCAGTGTCATCAGCTTTATGCCGAGAGACCGCATGGCAGCCTTGGGCCCCCAGGTCAAACGCACCGCCGACACCATCTCGCGAGCTCTTCGAGGTGAAAGTTAGCAAGCAGCATAGCGTCCAGGCGCGGTCGCGCGTGGCGCTCTGTGCCTGGCAGCCACCACCCACACCGGAGCGTGAGATGGACGTATTGGTCGATACCGGCCCCTGCAGCGCCGGGGATGACATGAAAGGACCACCGATGATGCTGGCATCACCTGTCTCTGACGATGTCAGAGAGGCCGTTCCGCCTGTGGACAGTGGTTGTCTGGGATCTTGAAAAGGACACCTGCCATGAACATTGTCTTCTCCGATCTGGATCACGCCGACCATGACGTCGAGCAGGACATCCTGGCTTCCGCCGGATTCGACGCACCGATGCTGGCCTGTCGCACCGAGCAGGATCTGGTCGATCAGCTTACTGACGTGGACATCGCGCTCAACCAGTACGCCCCCTTCACCCGTCGGGTGCTCGAGGCGCTCCCACGACTCAAGCTGATCGTGCGCTACGGTGTCGGCGTCAATAACGTGGACCTCGAGGCGGCCACCGCCGCCGGGGTGCAGGTATGCAACGTACCCGACTACGGCATGAACGAGGTCTCCGACCATGCCCTGGCGCTGACGCTGGCGCTCACGCGCAAGCTGGTGCCGATGAACCTTGCCTGTCACCAGGGTCGCTGGGACTACGTCGAGGCCATTCCATTGCGGCGGCAGTCGACACAGACGGTGGGTCTGATCGGCCTGGGGCGGATTGGCCGACTGTACGCTCGGAAAGTCAACGCCCTCGGTTTCCGCGTCATCGGCTACGACGCCTTCTACCGCCCCAGTGCCGAGGATGGCACCGACTATATCGAAGCCGTCGAACTCGATTCACTCTACGGCCGGGCCGATGTGGTGGCGGTGTTCTGCCCGCTGACGGAGGACACCCGTCACCTGATCGACGCAGGGGCACTGGCCGCGATGAAGCCCGGGGTCTTTCTGGTCAACACCTCACGAGGCGGGATCGTCGACGAGGTGGCACTGGCCGAGGCGCTCGCCTCCGGTCACGTCGCCGGGGCAGGCCTCGACACCACCGAACGGGAGCCGCTGGAACCCGAGAGCCCGTTGTGGGCCCAGCCAAGCTGTCTGATCACACCGCACATGGCCTGGTATTCCGAGGACGCGGCTGCCGAGCTCAAGCGCAAGGTGGCCGAGGAGGCGGTGCGCTTTGCCAGAGGGGAGGCGGTGTACTGGGCCGTCAATCGGCTCGCGTGACCAACCCTCGAGAAGCGGATGCAGGATCGCTGTGACGACGGGCGCCTTGGTGCCCGTGCTCTTCAATGCCAACAACACCAACAAAGGAAGACCTCATGCCAAGACTCTCCAGAATGAAGCTGTCCCTGATCGCCGCGGCACTGGCGATGACCCCGGCGCTGTCTCAGGCCGAAACGCTGCGCATGTCCAGCGTGACCTCGACCTCGGCCAAGGACGCCAGTGTCGAGTTCAAGCGCCTGGTCGAAGAGCGGACCGACGGAGAGCTCAAGATCACGCTGTTCCCGGATAACCAGCTAGGCGATGACAGGGTAGTGGTGGAAAGCACCATCTTCGGTGATATCGACATCGGTATCTCCTCGACCAGTCCGATGGCCACGCTGTTTGCGGACCTGTACGTGTTCGATGCTCCCTTCCTGTTCCTGTCGACGGAAGCCACCTACAGTGCCCTGGACGGCGAGGTCGGCGACAAGCTCCTCGAGTCGCTGGAAAGCAAGGGCCTCAAGGGGCTGGCGTTCTGGGAGAACGGTTTTCGCAACTTCACCGATAGCGGCAAGGTGGTGGCCGAGCCGGCTGATCTGGACGGCATGAAGGTGCGGACCATGGAGAATGAGGTCCATCTGGCGGCCTGGCGCGCCTACGGTGCGAATCCGACACCGATGGCCTTCACCGAGCTGTTTACCGCGCTGCAGCAGGGGACCGTGGACGCCCAGGAAAACCCGTTGGGCATCATCGACGGCAATCGCTTCCAGGAAGTGCAGGACCATGTGTCGCTGACCCAGCACGTCTATACGCCCTACCTGGTGTTCATGAACCTCGACAGGTACAGCGCCCTCGACGACTCCCTGCGTGAGGCACTCGACGCCACCATCGATGAGATGACGACGTACCAGCGCGAGCGCTCCCAGCAGCTGGAAGGCGAGATCCTCGACAAGTTTGCCGATCAGGGGGTGACGGTGACCGAGATTACCCCGGAGCAAAAGGAGCTGTGGCGTGATGCCGCCGTCGAGGCCGACATCTATTCGCTGGTCAAATCGAAGATGGAGCATCCCGAGTACCTCGATGAGCTGTTGAAGCCATGACCCGATGAGGCCAGAAGGCGCCCGCTGCACGCGGGCGCTTCGCTGTAGCCTTGCCGACTTCTGTCATCACCCCGCTGCCAGGGAGAGAGCGGATGAAACTTGTGAGATGGCTCGATGAGTACGCGGAGATCTCGATCTGCGTGGCGCTGATGTCCGCGATGACGCTATTGCTCGCGGTGCAGGTGTTCATGCGATACATCATGGGCGCGTCGCTGTCCTGGTCCGAGGAGCTCGCGCGCTACTTCTTTATCTGGTTGATTTATCTTGGGATCAGCTACGGCGCCCGGGAAATGCGGCATATCAAGATCGACGCGGCGCTCAAGCTGTTCCCACGCTCGGCGCGTCACTGGGTGGTCATCCTGGGGGACCTGCTGTTTCTGGCCTTCGCGCTTTATGTGGTCTGGACCAGCTGGGCGGTCATAGAGCGCCAGCTGATGCTCGGCCAGGCCTCCCCGGCTATCGGTGTTCCCATGTGGGTGGTCTACGCGGCGCCTTTCGTCGGCTTCGCGCTGACCACCCTGCGCCAGGTGCAGAGCATTCGCTGGCGGCTTGCGCATCCCGACGCCGTACACGACAAGGAGGTGTGAGATGACCGCGACGGTATTGTTCTTGAGCCTGGTCGTATTGTTGATCCTGAACGTCCCTGTGGGCATCGCCATCGGTCTGTCCTGTGTGGTGACCATCCTGTCCTTCGGCACCCTGTCCGAGCTCTATGTGGCCCAGACCCTGGTGTCGGCCACCGACAGCTTCCCGATCATGGCCATACCGCTATTTATTCTGGCCGGCGACCTGATGGGGGCCGGCGGCGTGTCGCGGCGGATTCTCGGGGTGGCCTCGGCGTTCTTTGGTCGCTTCACTGGGGGCCTTGCCATCGTCACCGTGGTGGTGTGCATGTTCTTTGCCGCGGTATCGGGCTCGGGCCCGGCCACGGTTGCAGCGGTGGGGTCCATGGTGGTGCCGACCATGCTTGAGGCCGGCTACTCGAAGTCCTTCGTGCTGGCGCTGGTGGCGGCGGCCGGCAGTATCGGCGTGATCATTCCGCCTTCGATCCCGATGGTGCTGTACGGAGTCTCCACCGGCACCTCGATCTCCAACATGTTCCTTGGCGGTGTCCTGCCGGGGCTGTTGATTGGTCTGGTGCTGATCACCTACGCCTACTTCTATTCCCGCAAGATGGGCTGGAAGGGCGATGATACCCCCTTCGATGGGCGCAAGACCCTGTGCCTGGTGTGGGAGGCCAAGTGGGCGCTGCTCAATCCGGTGATCATCCTGGGGGGCATCTACGCGGGCATCTTCACTCCCACCGAGGCGGCGGCGGTGGCGGCGGTGTACGCCTTTGTCTGTGGGGTGTTCATCCATCGCGAGCTGTCGCCCCGGGATATCTTCAAGACCATCGCAGGGTCCTGCGCCACCACCGGCACGGTGATGGTGATCCTGGGCTGCGCCTCGACCTTCGCCCGCATCCTGACCATCGAGCAGATCCCGGTGGCAATCGCCGACTTCATGCTGCAGTTCTCGTCGAGCCCTGCGGTGTTGCTGCTGGTCATCCTGGTAATGCTGCTGCTGGTGGGCTGCGTCATGGATACCACACCGGCGATTCTGGTGCTGTCACCGATTCTCTATCCGGTGGCGACCTCCATGGGCATCGATCCAGTGCACTTCGGCATCGTCATGGTGGTCAGCCTGGCCATCGGCTTCATCACGCCACCGCTGGGGATCAATCTGTTCGTGGCCTCGCGCATCGGCAATGCCTCGCTTGGCACCGTGATCAAGGGCATTGTGCCCTTCGTGATCGTGATGATCCTGACCTTGCTGGTGATCGCCTACGTACCGCAGCTGTCGCTGGTATTGCTGTCGGTGTTCAATTGAGCGTGGCATCGTAAGTCGCACACGCTGTCCATCAACGCCTTTATCGCCCCCGTCTGCCGCTGCCGGCCAGGCCTCGGGAGACAGGGGCGATGCGCATGCCAAGGGGCAGCGGATGGCTGGCACATCGGGCGCTCCGGCCCTTGCCCAAGGTCTAGCGGTTGCCGCTGAGTTCGCCGTCTATGCTTCTCCTGTCGGGTCAGTGACCGCCAATGACAAGGAGATGCTCATGCTCGCCTCGTGCAGAACCGCCCTCGTTTTCACTACGTTCGCCACTATGCTTGCCCCGATGTCGCTTCTGGCTCAAACCGTCATGCAGGAGCACCGCATCAAGAGCTCTGCGGACGATGCCATCGAGCTCTATGTCAGGGAGCGTCTGCCTGATGGAGTGTCGCCCGCCGACCTGTCCGAGGCGGTGCTGTTTGTTCACGGTGCCACCTATCCCGGCATTTCCTTCGACACCGACCTGGCAGACGGCAAGAGCTGGATGGATCACACCGCGGAGGCAGGCTTTGCCACCTACTACCTTGATCAGCGGGGGTATGGCAATTCGACTCGGCCGGAGGTGATGGCGCAGCCCTCTGAAGACAACGCACCTTTCGCGCGGGCAGAGACGGTCATCGACGATATGGAGGGTGTCATCGATTTCATTCGCGAGCGCACTGGAGTCGACAGGGTCAATCTGGTGGGCTGGTCCTGGGGCACCGTCACCAGCGGCATGTACACGGCGCGTAACGATGAAAAGGTGGATCGCCTGGTGCTGTTCGCGCCGGTCTATAGCCATCGTAACCAGAACTGGACCAGCAGCCTGGCCGATGCGAATGATCCTGGCAAGTTGGCCGACGTGGGCGCCTACCGGACAGTGAATCGAGATCAGGCAGACCAGCGTTGGGCCAACCAGATCCCGCCCGAGGCACTTGAACAGTGGCGTGATCGGGCGGTTTTCGACAGCTGGTTCAACGAGATGCTGGCTATGGAGCCCGCCGAGGATTCCGACGTCGTCAAGGCGCCTAACGGCGTTCTGGTTGATCTGTGGGAGATCTTCAATGCGCGACCGATCTATGAGGCTTCGCGCATCAGCGTACCGACGCTGGTTATTCGCGGCGATGACGACCCTACGGCGACCGACGCTGATGCCAGAGGGCTTTTCGCAGAGCTGGCAGCTGAGGAAAAGCGCTATGTGGTGATTGGAGAGGGATCGCACTTTCTTAATCTGGAAAAGCATGCCCCTCAGCTATTTGCCGAGACATTACTGTTTCTCGGCGGTGGCGAAGGGCAGCCTTGACGACGGCGTGGCCTGGACGGGCGACGGATTAGCGGTCCAGATAGTTGCGATAGATACGCGCCATGCGCTTGCGGTCGCGGTAGCCCCTGAGTTGTTGCGTTTCCAGGTGGTGGGGACGCGCCTGTCCGTTGTCGTCGAACACAAAGGAGCGGCTGGCCCCCATGATGCCGGGGGCGGAGCTGTAGATGTACAGCACCAGCAACTCGAGCACGTAGTCGCTGTCTTCACCCTCACACAGGGTGTTGTCTTCGTCCTCGATGTCGGCGGCGCGTGCCCGGCGCACCAGACTATCGATTTCGCCGGCATCCAGGTGGGCGTTGGATGGCAGCGGACCCTGCAGCGTCCCCCTGGAGACGGAGGTTGGGGTTTCGCCGTTTTCGTCGGTATCCAGCTCCGACACGGTGCAGCGGCGTATTCCGCACTTCTCGTGCAGCCATACCTGGACGGTCTCGATATGGATGCCTTCGGCGCTCATGTTGCTGATCAGGCAGCGGCCTTGGGTGGACAAGCCCATCACCTGATTGATGACCACCTTGGGGCGCCGCTGGCGACGGAAGCCGGCGTAGAGCAACTGAGCGTAGAAGATCCAGACTGCCAAAGTGCCGAGGCTGGTCATGAATTGCAGAAAGGTACCGTGGCTGGAGATCCATTCCATGGGAGAGGTCCTTGTGGCAAAGAGGGGGAGTGAGATCGAGTCCATGATCTCCACGTACGACGCTGCTTTTATTGTGCAGGGTCGAGCATCTAGAAAGAGTGGGTCAGCGGTGACGGACTTGCAAGACGTGGGGAGGTGAAGGGGTGCGTGCAACGAAAAACGGCCACCGCTCTGATGAGCTAAGTGGCCGTCTTTACTAAATTCTTGGTCGGAGTAGCAGGATTCGAACCTACGACCTCTGCCTCCCGAAGGCAGCGCTCTACCAAGCTGAGCTATACTCCGATGTTTGAGGTGTGTCCCTCAACGGATGCGTAGTATACGGATCCGTGTGGATGATGCAACCCTCGCGAGCCCGAGTCAGCCACTTTTTTCCAGCTTCCCCGTCACTTGAGGGCACTTGCCCGGTGATTTTCAGGTCTTGCGTTCCACCGCCAGGCGGGCCAGTTCGGCCATGCTGTCGCGGTAGGGCGAGGGCGGCAGATGGTCGAGTTCGGCCAGGGCCTTGGCGGCCATCTCTTCGGCCTTCTGGCGGGTGTAGTCCAGTGCGCCGGTGGACTTGACGATGGCCAGCACCTCGTCGAGGTGGTCGAGTCCGCCCTTACGGATGGCGCGACGCACCAGGCGGGTCTGGTCGGGGGTGCCGGCGGCCATGGCCTGGATCAGCGGCAGGGTGGGCTTGCCTTCGGCCAGGTCGTCGCCGACGTTCTTGCCCATGGCCTTGGCGTCGCCCTCGTAGTCGAGCAGGTCGTCGACCAGCTGGAACGCCAGACCCAGGTAGCGTCCGTACAGCGCCAGCGCCTGTTCCTGGCGTTCGTCGGCGCCGGCCAGGATGGCGCCGCTGTGGGAGGCGGCCTCGAACAGCATCGCGGTCTTGCCGAGGATGGTGTCGAAGTAGGCGGCCTCGTCGGTGTCGGGATTGCCCACATTGGTCAGCTGCTGAACCTCGCCCTCGGCGATGGTGCAGGTGGCGGCGGACAGCACCTCCATGATGCGCATGGAGCCGACCTCGACCATCATCTGAAACGAGCGCGAATACAGAAAGTCGCCGACCAGCACCGAGGGCGCGTTGCCCCAGGCATCATTGGCGGTGGCCTTGCCGCGACGCATGTGCGACTCGTCGACCACGTCGTCATGCAACAGCGTCGAGGTGTGCATAAATTCGATCAGCGTCGCCAGGGTGATGTGACGATCGCCCTGATACTCCAGCGCGCGTGCCGCCAGCAGCACCAGCAGGGGACGCAGACGCTTGCCGCCGCTTTCGATGATGTACTGGCCGATGGTCTCCACCAGCGGGATGCGCGAGGCGAGCTGGTCGAGGATGGTCTGGTTGACGGCGGCGAAGTCGTCGGCGACCACCGCGTGAATCGGCGAAGGAGCTGCTGATGGTGACGGGGTGGCGTTGACTGACATGAAGGCGGCTTCGACTGGAGGTGAGGGAGGCCGTGGGCCTTGGGTTGCCGGTCATGCTATGGGCCGCCCATGGGGGCGTCAAGACGATTAGCGCCCGGCGGCGGCCTCGCGCGGGGTTTTTTCCGGTCTCGCCACTTGACGCTGGTTGTCGGGTTGTGCCCACGCGAGGGTGTCGCTATAATACGCGGCCCACTCATCCATGCTCCCTGTCAGATGGCTGCCAAAAGGGGCGCCACTCGAAGCAGGTCGATCAAGAGCCAACCCCGATGAGTTTCTGGAGAAACAGCATGTACGCAGTGATCAAGAGCGGTGGCAAGCAGTACCGCGTTCAGGAAGGCCAGACTCTCAAGCTCGAGAAACTGGAAATCCCCACCGGCGATACCGTCGAGTTCGACGAGGTTCTGCTGGTCGGCAACGATGACGACGTCACCGTTGGTGCCCCGCTGGTCGAGGGTGCCAAGGTCAGCGCCGAAATCGTCGCCCACGGCCGTGGCGAGAAGGTGACTATCATCAAGTTCCGTCGCCGCAAGCACAGCATGAAGCGTCAGGGCCACCGTCAGTGGTTCACCGAAGTTAAAATCACCGGAATTTCTGCCTAAATACGCCTCGCCCTCGGGCGAATGCGTAGCGGACTATTCCCTCAACGAGCGAGGACTTTGCAATGGCTCATAAGAAGGCAGCCGGCTCCACACGTAACGGTCGCGACAGTGAAAGCAAACGCCTTGGCGTCAAGCTGTTCGGCGGCCAGGCCGTGACCCCGGGTAACATCATCGTGCGTCAGCGTGGCACCCGTTTCCACGCCGGCACCGGTGTTGGCATCGGCAAGGACCACACCCTGTTCGCTCTGGACGAAGGCGTGGTCAAGTTCGAGACCAAGGGTCCGAAGAACCGTAAGTTCGTCAGCGTCGTCTCTGCCTGAGACCGCCCGAACGCCATGGGCCGCCGGCGAGCGTGACTCGCTTGCCGACAGGCCCCGGAAGGCCCCGCCAAGCGCGGGGCCTTCTTGTATCATGGTGGAAAGCATCCGCCAGGAGAGTGATAGATGCAGTTCGTCGACGAAGCCTCGATCATCGTGGAGGCAGGCAACGGAGGTAACGGTTGCCTGAGCTTCCGGCGCGAGAAGTACGTGCCCAAGGGCGGCCCGGATGGCGGCGATGGCGGCCATGGTGGCAGCGTCTACCTGATTGGTGACGATGCCCTCAATACGCTGATCGATTTCAAGTATCAGCGCTTCTACAAGGCGCAGAACGGCCAGCCCGGCCAGGGTCGCCAGATGAGCGGCCGCGCTGGCGAGGATCTCCACGTCAAGGTGCCCGTGGGTACCACGGTGATCGACGAGGATACCCTCGAGGTGATCGCCGACGTGACCGAGATCGGCCAGGTGGTGCAGGTGGCCCAGGGCGGCCGCCGTGGGCTCGGCAACATTCACTTCAAGTCCTCCACCAATCGGGCACCACGGCGTACCACGCCGGGCACCGAAGGTGAGCGGCGCAACCTGCGCCTGGAGATGAAGGTGATGGCCGATGTCGGTCTGCTGGGGCTGCCCAACGCCGGCAAGTCGACGCTGATCCGCTCGGTGTCGGCGGCCAAGCCCAAGGTGGCCAACTACCCCTTCACCACCCTGGTGCCGAACCTGGGGGTGGTAAAGCTCGGCATGCACGAGCACTTCGTCATGGCCGACGTGCCGGGGCTGATCGAGGGTGCTTCCGACGGTGCCGGCCTGGGGCTGCGCTTTCTCAAGCACCTGACGCGTACCCGCCTGCTGTTCCACGTAGTGGATGTGGCTCCGTTCGATGAGTCCGATCCAGTGGAAGCCGCCGAGGCGATCATCCATGAGCTGGGCGAGTTCTCGCCGACCCTGGCCGAGCGCCCGCGCTGGCTGGTGCTCAACAAGCTCGACCTGCTGCCCGAGGACGAGCGCGAGGCTGCCGCCGACGAGATCGTGCGTCGACTCGGCTGGGAAGGCCCGGTCTTTCGTATCTCGGCGATCTCCAACGTCGGCACCGAGGCACTGGTGCAGGCGGCCCATCGCTGGCTGACCGAGCAGCGCACCCTCGAGAACGAGGATGAAGAGGCCATGGAGCGCGAGCAGGAGATGCGCCGGCGCATGGAAGATGAGGCGGTGGCCAGGACAGAGGCGCGCCTGGGTCGTCGTCGCAAGCGTGACGAAGACGACGATGACGATCTCGATGACGACGACTACGACGTCGAGGTCGAATACGTTCAATAGCGGTCGTCAGGGGAGTCGACAGCCTCCCCGTTCGGCCAGAGCAGCGGGGCGAGAAAAGGATGCACAGCGGAGAGCGGGTCCCGGGGCGTGACGCCCTGTCCAGCGCGCGGCGGGTGGTGGTGAAGATTGGCAGCGCCCTGTTGACCAACGACGGGCGTGGCCTCGATGACCCCGCCATCGGTGGCTGGGTGGATCAGATCGCCGCCCTGGCGAGTCGCGGCATCGAGGTGGTGCTGGTGTCTTCCGGGGCCGTGGCGGCAGGCATGGTGCGTCTCGGCTGGCGGGCTCGCCCGTCATCGGTGCGAGAGCTCCAGGCCGCTGCGGCGGTGGGGCAGAACGTGCTGACCGAAACCTACGAGAATCACTTCGGTCGTCACGGCCTTGTGACCGCGCAGATTTTGCTGACCCACGACGATCTATCCAATCGCAAGCGTTACCTCAACGCGCGCTCGGCGCTGAGCACGCTGGTGGACCTCAAGGTGGTGCCGGTGATCAACGAAAACGACACCGTGGTCACCGACGAGATCCGCTTTGGCGACAACGATACCCTTGGCGCCCTGGTGGCTAACCTGCTCGAGGCCGATGCGCTGGTCATCCTGACCGATCAGGAGGGCTTGTTCGACGCCGACCCGCGCCATGACCCCAGCGCCCGGCTGATCGAGGAGGGGCGCGCCGACGATGCTCGTCTGGCGGCGGTGGCCGGCGGCGGCGGCGCCCTGGGGCGCGGTGGCATGACCACCAAGGTGCGCGCGGCGCGCCTGGCCGCGCGCAGCGGGGCGGTCACGGTGATCGCCAGCGGTCGCCAGCCCCGGGTACTGGAGCGGCTGGCCGATGGCGAGCGGCTGGGCACCCTGTTGACGCCGGACCGGGCCCCCATCGCTGCGCGCAAGCGCTGGCTGGCCGGCCAGCTGCAGGTGCGCGGCACCCTGACCCTGGACGCCGGCGCGGTACGGGTGCTGCGCGGCAGTGGCTCGTCGCTGTTGCCGGTGGGGGTCAAGGCCTCCTCGGGTGACTTCGCGCGCGGCGATATGGTGCTGTGCGTCGACGAGCAGGGCGAGCGGATCGCCAAGGGGCTGGTCAACTACAACGCCGAGGACGCACGCAAGATTCTCGGCCAGCCCAGCGGGCGCATCTGTGAGTTACTCGGCTATATGGAAGCGCCGGAGCTGATTCACCGCGACAATCTTGTGGTGCTGGCTTGATCCAGGTCGGTATCAGGCGCCTTGTTGCCCCCGGCGCCTCTCTTTAGGGATATGGTTCCCGTCTTTTCTCCGTGCTCTTATGCGCCGCCGACAGCAGCCGCTGTCGGCGGCGCATGCGCGACATCTGTCCTGTTGCGTGAGCCTTGAAGCTGAAGCGTGCCCTGGTGCGTGGTCTCAGCGGTCTTTGGAGAAGAGGGAGCGTTGTCGATGAAGTCTATTCTGGTAACGGGTGCTGGTTCCGGCGTCGGCTTTGAGGTCGTCAAACTGTTTTTGGAGAAGGGCTTCAAGGTCGGTGGCCTGGATATCAACGTCAAGGCGCTGAACGAGCTGCAGGCGCAAGGGCAGGCGAACCTGTTTGCCTACAAGTGCGATGTCTCCTGTCGTGCTGGTGTGCATGACGCCATCGAGCAGTTCGCCACCGTCTGCGGTGGAGTGATCGATGTCGTCCACTCCAATGCCGGGATTCAGGCGAGTGGCCTGTTCAAGGACGTCGAGCTCGAAAAGTACGAGATGATGAACCTGATCAATGCCATGGGCACGATCTACATCATCAAGGAGGCGCTGCCCTACGTGATGGCGTCCGAGGCAGGCGCCATCCTGCTGACGTCGTCGGCGTCGGCGATCACCGGGCTGCCGATGTTCAGCGTGTACGGGGCGACCAAGTCCTTCGTGACGTCGCTGGGCGAGTCGCTGAGTATCGAGCTGGAATCCGATGGCATCTATGTAGGGATCATCGAACCCGGCCTGATCAATACACCGATGAACTCCAACAATCCTGACTCCATGGTGTGCACGGAGCAGGAGATTACTCTGGGCCCGAAGGAAGTGGCGGAGGCCGCCTACCAGGCGATCAGCACTCGCCGTCAGCTCTACTGGCACGTGGGCGAAGAGGCTCATGATCTGGCGGAGGCGATCCAGGGGCTGCGGCTGCAGGAGCGTCAGCGCTTCGTCAAGCAGATGATCCAGTCGAAGCTGAAGTGATTCGAGTGGCGATGGCGGCGGCAACGTCTGCGGTGACCTGAGGCGCCCGTGGCGTCGTGACAAGTGGCGCGATGACCGGTGCGGTGGCCGCCGCTGGCCGGGCACAAGGTCGGTGGAGTGAGCCAGGCGCGCCAGGCCCTAAAAGGCTGGCGCGCAGTACCTTGACATGATAGGATGCGCCATCCTCTCAGACACGGCCCGTAACGATTGCCTCGCGACAGTGCTTGCGATGGCGGTCGGCCAGATGGCCAGGCCGACGGGGATTTTTTTATTTCCCTGTTGGATCAATACGTTATCAAGTCATCGTGCGACGGTGACGACAACTTTCTCCAAGGAGACAGTCAGTGGCTAACAGCAAGCAAGCCCGTAAGCGCGCCCGTCAGGCAGAATCTCGTCGTGTCCTGAAGGCAGGCCAGCGCAGCATGGTCCGCACTTACGTCAAGCGCGTGATCAAGGCGATCAACAGCGGCGACCACGCTCAGGCAATGGACGCCTTCAAGGCGGCGCAGCCGGTCATCGACCGCATCGCCGACAAGGACACCCTGTCCAAGAAGAAGGCCGCTCGCATCAAGAGCCGTCTGAACAAGCGCATCAAGGCGCTGGCTGCGTAAGCCGGTCCCGCGCTTTCGGCGTGACGCGGATGCGTCCGTGTCGCGCACGCGAAAAACCGGCTACGGCCGGTTTTTTTGTGCCTGCCAATTGATGACCCGCGGCGCCCCGGTGCCCCTTCGTCGCCCTTCTCCGGGCGATGGAGAGCCACAGGGCGGGGAATGTCAGTGGGACAAGAGGGCCGGACAAACGAGCCGGGAATTGAGCAGGGAACCCGCAAGCAAGGAATCAGTGACGTGACCGACGAGCGTCGACAGCAGGCCTCGGATGAGGACATTGATCAGGCCCTGGAGCAGGGAGCGGGCACCTCGGTGGGGGGCGCCAAGGCGCCCGTGCGTCGGGGCCTGATGCGCTCTGGGTTGGTGGTCAGCAGCATGACCATGCTGTCCCGGGTGCTGGGGCTGGTGCGCGACGTGGTGATCGCCACCCTGCTGGGTGCAGGACAGGGCGCCGACGCCTTCTTCGTGGCCTTCAAGATCCCGAACTTCATGCGTCGGCTGTTCGCCGAGGGCGCCTTCAATCAGGCCTTCGTGCCGGTGCTGTCGGAGTACTCGACCACCCGCACCCGCGAAGAGATACGCGAACTGCTCAATGCGGTGTGCGGTAGCCTGGCGGCGGTGCTGGCGCTGATCACCGCCCTGGCTATCGTCGCCGCGCCCTGGTTGACCTGGGTGTTTGCTCCTGGCTTTGCGCGAGATCCCGACAAGCTCGCGCTGACCACCGACATGCTTCGGCTGACGTTCCCGTATCTGCTGTTGATCTCGCTGACCGCCTTCGCCGGCAGCGTGCTCAATACCTGGAATCGCTTCGCGGTACCGGCCTTCACCCCGGTGCTGCTGAACCTGTCGCTGATCGGTGCGGCGCTGGTGCTGACGCCGATGATGAGCGAGCCGGCCATGGCGCTGGCCTGGGGCGTGCTGATCGCCGGTGCCGCGCAACTGCTGTTTCAGGTGCCCTTTCTGGTGAGGCTCGGGCTGATGCCCCGGCCCTGGCCCAACTTCGTTCACGAGGGTGTGCGGCGCATCCTTCGACTGATGGTGCCGGCGTTGTTCGGAGTCTCGGTGTCGCAGATCAACCTGCTGCTGGATACCATCCTGGCCTCGCTGCTGGCGGCGGGCAGCGTGTCCTGGCTCTACTATTCCGACCGCCTGGTGGAGCTGCCACTGGGGGTGTTCGGCGTGGCCATCGGTACGGTGATCCTGCCGGCGCTGTCGCGGCGCCACGCCGAGGCCTCCACTGAGCACTTCAGCCAGATGCTGGACTGGGCGCTGCGAGCGGTGCTGCTGCTGGGGCTGCCAGCGGCGCTGGCGCTGGCGCTGCTGGCCGAACCGCTGTTGATCACGCTGTTCCACTACGGCGCCATGACCGACAACGATATCGTGATGGCGGCGATGAGCCTGCGTGCCTATGCCCTCGGCCTGGTCGCCTTCATGCTGATCAAGGTGCTGGCGCCGGGGTTCTTTGCCCGCCAGGACACCAAGACGCCGGTCAAGGTCGGTATCATCGCGATGGTCGCCAATATGGTGTTCAACCTGATCCTGATCTGGCCACTGGCCCACGCCGGGCTGGCGCTGGCCACCGCGCTGTCGGCCTTCCTCAATGCCGGGATGCTGGCCTGGCTGCTGCGCCGGCAGGGCGTGCTGCGCTTCCAGCCCGGCTGGGGGCGCTTTGCCGTGCAGCTTGGAGGCGGCTGTGTGGCCATGGGCCTGGTGCTTGTGTTGCTGGCGCCGGAGTGGCACCAGTGGCTCGGCTGGGGGCTCATGCCTCGTGTGCTGTGGATGGCGGCGCTGGTGGCGGCCGGCGGACTTGCGTACTTCGCCTGGCTGGGGCTGACAGGAGTCAGAGTCCGCCAGTTCCGGCTCAAGGGTTAGGGCTGGGGTTTGTCAGAAAGCTGTCTGCCCACCCAGACGCCTTCAGACGGTGGGAAGACGCGGCGCCCCGCACTTCGCTATAATCGACTCCCTTTAGGTTCGGTGTGACCCGACTCATGGAAGTAATTCGAGGCCTGCACAATCTGCGCGAGGAGCACCGTGGCACGGTGGCGACCATCGGCAACTTCGATGGGGTGCACCTGGGCCATCGGGCGATCCTTGAGCAGTGCCACGCCGAGGCGGCGCGCAGCGGACTGCCGGTGACCGTGGTGGTGTTCGAACCCCAGCCGCGCGAGTACTTTGCCGGCGACCAGGCGCCACCGCGCCTGACGCGGTTGCGCGACAAGGTCGGCCTGCTCAAGGAGTGCGGCGTCGATCGGGTGCTGTGTCTGCCGTTCAATGAATCGCTGCGCCAGCTGACGGCGGCAGAATTCATCGAACGGGTGCTGCTGGAGGGGCTCGGCGTACGCCATCTGGTGGTGGGCGACGACTTCCGCTTCGGTTGCGATCGTCGCGGTGATTTCGCCCTGCTGACCGAAGCCGGCCGCAGCAGCGGCTTCAGCGTCGAACACACCCTGACCTTTCGCATCGACGATGATCGAGTGTCGAGCACACGGGTGCGCACCCTGCTGGCCTGTGGCAACTTCGAGGCGGCGGCGCGCCTGCTGGGTCGGCCTTACCGCGTCAGCGGTCGGGTGGTGCGTGACCAGCAGCGCGGGCGCACCATCGGCGTGCCCACCGCCAACCTGCCGCTGCTGCCGGGTCCGCTGGTGCTGCGCGGTGTCTATGCGGCGACGGTGGAGATCCACGACGGCAGCGATGGCGAGGCGTCCCAGCGTCATCCCGCGGTGGTCAATATCGGCTGGCGGCCCACGGTAGGGTCGCCGCGTCCGGTGCTGGAGGCGCATCTGCTGGACATGCAGGCAGACCTGTATGGCAAACGCCTGACGGTGGTGCCCTGCGCCAAGCTGCGCGGTGAAGAGACCTTCGCGGACTTCGCCGCGCTGAAGACCCAGATATATGCCGACATCGACCGGGCGCGAGCAGTCTTTGCCCGGGACCCTGACGGCCCACGACCCTATCCTCTGGCATCGGCGCCACGTGCGCGCGAGGCCGCAACCCAGGATTCCCCGGCGGGGCAGGCCCCCGCCGATCATGACGACGGCTGACCCCAGGACTATGAGCGACTACAAGCACACTCTGAATCTGCCAGAAACCGAATTCCCCATGCGCGGCATGCTCCCCAAGCGCGAGCCGGCGCGGGTCGAGCAGTGGCAGAAGCTGGACATTTACCAGCGCTTGCGCGAAGCACGCCAGGGCCAGGAGGTCTTCGTGCTGCACGATGGCCCTCCCTACGCCAACGGCAGCATTCACATCGGTCACGCCGTCAACAAGATCCTCAAGGACATCATCGTCAAGTCGAAGAACCTGGCCGGCTTCGATGCACCCTACGTGCCGGGCTGGGACTGCCACGGGCTACCCATCGAGCACAAGGTGGAGACCACTCATGGCAAGCACCTGGAGCCTGAAAAGGCCCGGGCGCTGTGTCGCGAGTACGCCGACGAGCAGGTCAAGGGCCAGCTTCAGGACTTCGTGCGTCTGGGCGTGGTCGGCGACTGGGACAATCCCTACCGCTCCATGGAGTACGCCAACGAGGGTGGCGAGATCCGTGCCCTGGCCGACATGGTCAAGGGCGGCTACGTGTTCAAGGGACTCAAGCCGGTCAACTGGTGCTTCGACTGTGGTTCGGCCCTGGCCGAGGCCGAGGTCGAGTACGCCGACAAGAAGTCCGACGCCATCGATGTGGCCTTCACCTGCGCAGACGACGCCAAGCTGGCCACCGCCTTCGGTCTGGACAGCCTGCCCAAGCCGGCGGCGGTGGTCATCTGGACCACCACCCCCTGGACCATCCCGGCCAACCAGGCGCTGAATGTCCATCCGGAGTTCAACTACGCCCTGGTCGACACCGGCGAGCGGCTGTTGCTGCTGGCCGAGGAACTGGTCGAGAGCTGCCTCGAGCGCTTCGGCCTGAGCGGTGAGGTCATCGCCACGGCGCGTGGCGAACGGCTGGAGCTGATCGAGTTCCATCATCCGCTGTATGAGCGTACCGCGCCGATGTATCTCGCCGACTACGTGACCAGCGACGAGGGCAGCACCGGCATCGTCCACTCGGCGCCGGTTCATGGCGTCGATGACTTTGACTCCTGCCGTCGCTACGGCATGGACTTCAGTGACTTCATCAGCGTGGTCAAGGGCGACGGCGTCTACGTCGACGACCTGCCGCTGTTCGGTGGCATGCTGATCTGGAAGGCCAACCCCAAGATCGTCGAAGCACTGTCCGAGGCCGGCGCGCTGATGGCTCACAAGACCATCACCCACAGCTACATGCACTGCTGGCGTCACAAGACCCCGGTGATCTACCGGGCCACCGCCCAGTGGTTCGTCGGCATGGACATCCCTGGCCATGACGGTCGCACCCTGCGCGAAAGCGCGCTCGAAGGGATCGAGGCAACCGAGTTCACCCCGGGCTGGGGCAAGGCGCGGCTGCACAGCATGATCGCCAACCGCCCGGACTGGTGCATCTCGCGTCAGCGCAACTGGGGCGTGCCGATCCCGTTCTTCCTGCACAAGGAAAGCGGCGAGCTGCACCCGCAGACCGTGGAGCTGACCGAGAAGGTCGCCGACCTGGTCGACCGTGACGGCATCGACGCCTGGTTCCGCCTGGACCCGGCCGAGCTTCTGGGCGAAGAGGCCAGTCAGTACGACAAGGTCACCGATACCCTGGACGTGTGGTTCGACTCCGGCACCACCCACCGCCACGTGCTGCGCGGCTCGCACCCCCACGGCCATCAGAGCGGCCCGCGTGCCGATCTGTACCTGGAGGGCTCGGACCAGCACCGCGGCTGGTTCCACTCGTCGCTGCTGACCGGCTGCGCCATCGACGGTCACCCGCCGTACCGGGGCCTGTTGACCCACGGCTTCACCGTCGACGCCCAGGGCCGCAAGATGTCCAAGTCCATGGGCAACGTGGTGGCCCCGCAGGAGGTAATGGACAAGCTCGGCGCCGATATCCTGCGTCTATGGGTGGCCTCCACCGACTATTCCGGCGAGATGGCGGTGTCCGACGAGATCCTCAAGCGCACCGCCGACGTTTACCGGCGTATCCGCAACACCGCGCGCTTCCTGCTGGCGAACCTCAACGGCTTCGACCCCGAGCGTGACGCCCTGGCCTTCGACGACATGCTGGCGCTGGACCAGTGGGTGGTGGACCGTGCCGCGCAGCTTCAGGCACGCATCGAGACGGCCTACGACGAGTACCGCTTCCTCGACGTCTACCAGCAGGTGCACGGCTTCTGCGCGCGGGAACTGGGTGGCTTCTACCTGGACGTGATCAAGGATCGCCAGTACACCACCCAGTCCGACTCCCAGGCTCGTCGCAGCGCCCAGACCGCGCTCTATCACGTGGTCCAGGCGCTGGTGCGCTGGGTCGCACCGATCCTGTCGTTCACCGCCGAGGAGATCTTCGAGAACATCCCCGGCGAGAAAGGCCTGGCCGAAGGCCGCAGCGTGCTGCTGGAGACCTACTACACTGGCCTGTCCACCCTCAGCGACGACGCCAGCATGGGCCGTGACTTCTGGGAGCGAGTGCTGACGGTCAAGCAGGCGGTCAACAAGTGCCTGGAAGACGCCCGCAACGCCAAGACCATCAAGGGCAGCCTGGCCGCCGAGGTGACCCTGCACGTCAGCGACGAGCTTGACGAACTGCTCTCGCGCCTGGGCGACGAGCTGCGCTTCGTGATGCTGACCAGCGAGGTCCACCTGGCGCCGCTCGACCAAGGAGTCGATGCCGCCGAGACCGACGTCGAAGGGCTCAAGGTGGCGGTGCGCGCCAGCGACAACGCCAAGTGCGAGCGCTGCTGGCACCATCGCCCCGAGGTGGGCTCGCTGCCCGAGCACCCGGACCTGTGTTCGCGCTGCGTCAGCAACCTGCCGGACGGTCCGGGTGAGGTGCGTCACTATGCCTGACGCCACGGATTCCACGACCAAGGAGGGTGACGGGCACATGAGTTCACAGGTGGAACCGATGCGCCAGCCGCTGCGCTGGTGGTGGCTGGCGCTGGCCTGGGTCGTGCTCGATCTGGGCACCAAGGCACTGATGAGCCAGACGCTGACCTACGCCACGCCGGTGGAGGTGCTGCCGTTCTTCAATCTGACGCTTTTGCACAATACCGGGGCGGCCTTCAGTTTCCTGGCCGATCACCCCGGTTGGCAGCGCTGGCTGTTCGCCGCCATCGCGGTGGCGGCCACCGTCGGCCTGACGATCTGGATGCGTCGCCTGCGGCGTGACGAGAAGCTGCTGGGGGCGTGTCTCGCGCTGATCATCGGCGGCGCCCTGGGCAACCTCTATGACCGCCTGGTGCACGGCTACGTGGTGGACTTTCTGTCGTTTCACGCGGCGGGCTGGTACTACCCGGCGTTCAACGTGGCGGATATCGGCATTACCCTGGGCGCCATCGGCCTGATCTGGGAGTCGATCTTCGGCGAGCGCCGCCGCGCCCGGCGCGGCTAATTATCTGTTGCCGGCAGCGACGTATCGGTCCCTGCCGGTCCGTCACTCTTTCGGAGATCCCAATGAGCGACTACCGTATCGACGAGGGCATGGAAGTCACCCTTCACTTCACCCTCAAGCTGGAAGATGGCACCGTGGTGGACTCCACCCGGGACAAGGCCCCGGCGACCTTTCAACTGGGCGATGGCAACCTGCCGCCCGGGTTCGAGCAGCCGTTGAAGGGTATGACCGACGGCGACAGCGGCAGCTTCGAGGTCAGTCCCGAGCACGCCTTCGGTCAGCACAACCCGCAAAACATCCAGCGCATGAAGCGTGAGGTGTTCAACGGCGACGAGCCGGAGGTCGGCACCGTGATGTCCTTTGCCGATGCCAACGGCGACGAATTGCCCGGGGTGGTCACCGAGATCGACGGCGACATGGTGGAAGTGGACTTCAATCATCCGCTGGCCGGGCGCACCCTGACCTTTGAGGTCGAGGTGCTGGGCGTCAAGCCCGCCACCACCCACTAGGCGATTCACGTCCCCGGTGTGCCGGTAAGGCGCAGTACGTGATGACCACGCGAATCATCCGCTCAACCAGGTGCCAAGACGGCACCGAGGCAAGGCAAACCATGCAAATCAAGCTGGCCAACCCGCGCGGCTTCTGCGCCGGCGTCGACCGGGCCATCGACATCGTCAACAGCGCGCTGGACGTGTTCGGGCCGCCCATTTACGTGCGTCACGAGGTGGTCCACAACCGCTTCGTGGTCGATAGCCTGCGCGAGCGTGGGGCGATCTTCGTCGAGGAACTCCACGAGGTTCCCGATGACGTCATCGTGATCTTCTCTGCCCACGGGGTGTCCCGGGCGGTGCAGGAGGAGGCCGAGCGGCGCGGGCTCAAGGTCTTCGACGCCACCTGCCCGCTGGTGACCAAGGTGCATATGGAAGTGCTGCGCTACGCTCGCCGTGGCCAGGAGTGCATCCTGATCGGGCATGAAGGGCATCCCGAGGTCGAAGGCACCATGGGGCGTTACGACACCTCCCACGGTGGCCAGATCTACCTGGTCGAGGACGAAAAGGACGTGGCCCGTCTGGAGGTCAAGGACCCCAGTCGGCTGGCCTTTGTCACCCAGACGACCCTGTCCATGGACGATACCGCTCGGGTGATCGATGCCCTGCGCGCCACCTTCCCCGACATCCAGGGGCCGCGCAAGGACGATATCTGCTACGCCACCCAGAACCGCCAGGACGCGGTGCGCGAACTGGCGGCGGGCTCCGACCTGGTACTGGTGGTGGGAAGCCCCAACAGCTCCAACTCCAATCGCCTGCGCGAGCTGTCCGAGCGAGTGGGCACCCCGGCCTACCTGATCGACAGTGCCGAGCAGATCGATCCGGCTTGGCTTGCGAATATCGGCGCGGTCGGCGTGACCGCCGGGGCCAGCGCCCCGGAGGTACTGGTCAAGGGGGTCATCGACCGCCTGACCGAGCTGGGTGCAGAGGCCCCCGAGGAACTAGCCGGCCGAGAGGAAACCATCACCTTCTCGATGCCGCGTGAACTGCGCGAGCGGGTGATCGTCAGCGACTGATGCCACCAGACGATTGCCGTGCAGGCATTCCACCGTTCGTTTTTCCAGTGCAGCATCTCGACGCCGCCCCCAAGGGCGGCGTCCTTGTTTTCAGGCGTAGGAGAAAGCCTCAAGTCTGTGCTTAAGCGTGGTGTCGCGACACAACCTTGATCCAGCGCCTGCCGTCCATGGCGGACGTGCGACATACTCGAAGGGAAAACGAGCCGGAGAAGCCCGATGCAGGGAATACGAAAAACGCGAGGCTCAATTTACGCAGAGACGCGCTGGGATGAGCATGGATTCAGTGAGCTGGACCAGAAAGTCAGTGCCGCTTCGACACGGGCTTCGTCACCAGGCCCGATGGAGCGTCAGGGCGGTTTCACCCTGATCGAACTGTTGCTGTGCATCGCCATCATCGGTCTGCTGGCGTCGGTGGCCTACCCCATGTACACCGAGCATCTACGCGAGACCCGTGTCGCCGATGGCCGCGCCTTGTTGATGACAACCGCCTCGTCGCTGGAACGCTGCTACAGCCGTGACCAGGCCTATGATATCGCCGCCTGTGACGGGCTTGAGCGACCGTCGGAGTCCGGTTTCTACCAACTGTCGGTGGAACGCCACCCAGGACGCTATTTTCTCGAGGCCAGGGCCCTCGACGCCCAGTCGGTGAAGGAAGGCTGCGATAGCCTGACCATGGACCAGACCGGCGAGCGGGCACCAGATGACTGCTGGTAGCCGTCAGCGCGGGGTCACCCTGCTGGAGCTGGTCGTCTGCGTCGCGGTGATCGGTCTGATGGCTGCGGTGGCGGTGCCAAGTCTGCACCATTGGCTGGCGGGCGAGCGTCTGGTGGCGGATACCAATCGCCTGGTCGGCGCACTGACCCTGGCACGCACCACCGCCTTGACCCGACGCCAGGAGGTCAGGGTACTGGTGGTCGACTGCGGGGGACGCTGGCGGCTCGAGGTGCTGGCGGGAGACGCGGACGCCGGCGGCTGCCAGTCCACTCCAACCGCGCATGGTGATGTACTGATGGTCGATGAAGCAGCGCACACTGACGGTACCCGGGTATCGCCCGGTGGGGTCAGCTTCGATCTGATGGGGCGCCTGGATGAGTGCAGCTACGGTAGCCCCTGCCGTTGGCAGCTTCGCGGGACAGGAGGCGAGGGTCGCTGGGTGTCGGTGGAGCCAAGCGGCGTGGTACGTTCCGGCGATGAGGAAGATGCCGCGTGAGAAGCCTGCGATCCCAGGCCGGGTTTTCCCTTCTCGAGGCACTGGTGGCGCTGGTGCTGCTGTCGGTGGGACTTTTGGGGGTGGCGGGGATGCAGTTGCGCAGCTTGCAAAGCGCCCATTCCAGTATCCAGAGATCTCTGGCGGACCTGGCCGCCCAGGATGCACGGGAACTGCTGTGGGCAAGCCTGGTGGCCAATGGCGGGTACTGTCCTGAAGGTGTGCCCGAGAGCCTTTCCCGAGAGCACTGGCGCGAGCACTGGGCCGATTTCCTTCCCGGTCTCATTGCCCTGGACGAGGCGGTGATCGCGCGGGACGACTGCGCCTTCGAGCTGCGTATTGGCTGGAAGGACGAGCGCTTCACCGAACCTAGCCTGTTTCAGTACTGGGTCAAGCTGCCCGCTCGGAAAGCACCATGAGTCCGGACCGCGTCCTTTCCCCAGGCAAGTCGTTGCATCGCCAGCGCGGCGTGTCGCTGGTCGAACTGATGGTGGCCATGGTCGTCGGCAGCCTGGTGATCCTGGCTGCGGGCTCGCTGTTTCAGGAGGTCAACGCCAATGCGCGCGAGGTGCTGCGCCTGGCCGATCGCCAGGCGGTCCTGAGCTACGCCCTCGATACCATCACCGCGGCGGTGCGCCGGGGCGACGCCTCCCCCGGCGATTACGTGCTGCGCCCGGCGCCAGATGGCGAGTCCTGTACGCTGCACGAGGTCGACAGCGGCGAGCCTCTGGTCGATGGCCTGGCCTACGATGGTTCCTGCGAGGACGATCAGGTGCTGGAAGATCTGGGTGGGGGACTCTATCGCATCACCCTGAACCTGTCCCACGCCAGGACACCGATTCGGCTGCACGCGGTGGATCGTCTCCAGGCCGTGTCCGCGGCGGAGGCCGACGGGTGAAGCCTCAAGCCCGCCAGCGAGGCGCGGCGCTATTGGTGGTGCTGTCGCTGGTAGCGATCGCCTCGGTGGTGGCCATGGCCGGGGTCAAGTCGGCGCTGGTGGATGAACGCCTGGCCGGCAATATGCGCGCCATGGCCCAGGCCCAGATGGCGGCGGATTGGGGGGCCGCCGAGCTTCTCATGGCGCCAGATCAGGTTGCCAGCGGGGAGCGAGAAGCCTGCGAGACCCTCGAGCAAAAAGTGGTGGAAGGTAGCTGGAGCGGTGATTGGCGCCAAGGCGGAGTGATTCCGGACCAGCCCAATATTGGCTATCGCTGGGTGCCTTGCTCTTATGCCAGTGTTCCCGCTCGACTGGTGGTTGGTTTTGTCGACGGAGGACAGCACAACCTGGCCTTGCACGGTGTCATCGTTGCGGCGGCCGATGATCAAGGCGCGGGAATCGGTGGACTGCCCGCCTTGCCGGAAGGTTGTGACACTGTGTCTGCTGGTTCGTTTGTCAACTATGGCCCCAATCCAGTAGAAATGTGTTGGAATTCTGCTCCGGCTCCAGGACAGCCAGCGCCATCGCTGGATCCACAAGACAAGGTGACAGAGGTAGCAGCCGAGTTTGAGCAAGATGAGTTCGATGAAACCGGTTGCGCGCAGCATGGGACCATCCTGTTCTGCGACCAAAGCTATGGCTTTTCAGGTCAGTTAGAGCTTGCTGACGTGCCAGAGGCAGAACTGATTGTTGTCGATGGAGCAGCCAATATTCTTGTCTCGGAGGGCGAGTACGAGTGCAACCTGGTGGCGTCAGGCCAGATTGTGCTTAATGCTTCAAGCGAAGTAGCTCTGGCAGGAGACATCTGGGCAGGGGGGATAGTGATCAACGGGGACAACGAGAGCTCGCCCTTTATCGTCGATGGAGCCCTGGTTTCATCCGGTACCATCGGCTTGAATTACAATGTCATGGTCAACGGAACCGATGATCCTTCGGATAATGAACACGACAGCATCCTCTGGCTGGATCGATCAGCATAGATGTCTCGTTAGGTGTCTAGTGACAGCCACCCTCTAACTCGCTACGCAAGCGGCCAAAGTTGCTCAATACCAGCCTGGCACCCCGATTCCCCCCTGCGCAGATATCGAAAGTCCCGTTATGTCCACTGGCACGTCCATTGGCCAGAAAACGCACCGGCTTTGCATCCTCGCGAAAGCCGATGCTTGAGAGCCGGCTGGGCGCAAAGACATGAAGTGTCGCGCCCTCCCAACTCGGCGCTCCCGCCTTGATCAACAGCTTCCCTCTCCAGTCCTCGCCGCAGTGAATGCCGTCGTCGCTCGGGCAAAGGGTGACGGGTCTTGCCCGGGTGATGGCCGTGCCCCGGGCCAGCATCAGGGCGCCTTCTAGTCGCGAAAGCTCGCTGGCGATATCCTGTCGGGCGGCCATTGCCCGGTAGCCCGGCAGGGCCACGCTGGTCAGAAGGCCTACAATAGCCACCACCAGCAACAGCTCCAGCAAGGTAGTTCCGGACTGGCGGAAAGCGATTCGATGAGGTTCGGGATGGCAAGACTTGGGGCGGTAAGGTTCGGGGTGGTGAGGTGTGTGCCAGTAAGCTCGGGACATACAGACATAACGGGGGCGTCGGGCGTCGTCCATGGCGAACACTTCCTTGTGGTTGTTGTTGTTTGAATTCAGGGTTCCTTGAGCCTAGCTCGGAGAAGGGAGAGCAGACGTTGGAGAAGCGCTTTGAGTGATTTCCTGGTGATTGGCGGCGGCGTCATAGGGCTGATGACGACACTGCAACTGGCCGATGCCGGTCACAGTGTGACGGTGGTAGAGCGAGGCGGCTGCGGTAGCGAGGCCTCCTGGGCCGGGGGCGGGATCGTCTCGCCGCTTTATCCCTGGCGCTACAGCTCGCCGGTATCGCGCCTGGCGAGCTGGTCGGAGGGGGCCTACCCCGAACTGGCCCTGCGCCTGCTGGAGGAGACCGGGGTCGACCCGGAGTATCGTCAGAAAGGGCTTCTCTACCTGAGGGTGGATGACGAAACGCGCGCACTCGAGTGGGCGCGGGAGGTTGGCAAGCCGCTGTCGCGGGTAGGCGCTGAAGTGATCCGCCGAAAGGAACCCAACGCCCGCCGCGATATCGACGAGGCGCTGTGGATGCCGACCCTGGGCAGCATTCGTAACCCCCGTCTGATGCGCGCGCTGAGGTCCCGACTGGAAGACATGACGTCGGTGACGTTGCGCGAGCAATGCACGGTCACCGGGTTCGAGCGGCAAGGGGAGCGGGTGGCGGTGGTGAACACCGACCAGGGCAACCTCAGTGCCGATCAAGTGGTTATCTGTGCCGGCGCCTGGTCGGCGGGGCTTGCCGACATGGCCGGGCTCGATCTGCCGGTACGCCCGGTCAAGGGTCAGATGATTCTGTTCAAGGCACCACCCGGACTGGTCGAGCGGGTGGTGCTGATGGATGGACGCTACGTGATTCCTCGCGGCGACGGGCGGGTCCTGGCCGGCTCCACCCTGGAAGACGCCGGGTTCGACAAGGGCACCGACGACGACGCCCGTAGCTCACTATGGCATAGCGCTACCGCCATCATTCCGGCATTGGCCGACTGCGAGATCGAGCACCACTGGGCCGGGCTGAGGCCTGGATCACCGGACGGCGTGCCTTATATCGGCCAGGCCCCCGGCTGGGACAACCTGCACGTCAACGCCGGGCACTACCGCAATGGGCTGGTGCTGGCGCCGGCCTCGACGCGCCTGCTGGTGGATCAACTGCTGGGAAGAGAGCCGATCATTGATCCCGCGCCCTATCGGTTGCAAGGACGTGTGGAAGAGCGCCCAAGCTGACCGGGAGTGAGGCGATCGAAGCAGGGGCAGGGTGAGGTAGCAATGGGCAGCGGGGCGTCGGTCAACTGGGCGTCGGCGTGACTGTCGGGGCGTTCAACGCCCCTGGGTGTCATCGTCGTTATCGCCGTCAGCATCGTCGCCTTGGCGGCTTTCGGTGATGAACTTGTCACGATGGTCACCGCAGCAGAACCACTCGCCCTTTTCGCGCAGGGCGTCCTGCTCGGGCAGGTGTACCTTGCACCAGGTGCAGCGGACCATTTTGCCACCCTCATGGGAGGTGGGGCCTTGATCCTGCTGCTCAAACTTCCATTCGCGGTACATGCGATAAAGCTTGAGCCCGGCAAAGAACACCACGGCGAAGATCAGAAGGCGGATTATCAAGAGGTTCATCCTTACTCCACACGGATTGGAGGCGGCCTTTGCCTGTTGGCGGCCCTTGCGGGACAATGGGGGCTGATCCCCCCGATTCTCGAGAGATTTCTCCGCTCATGCAAGACCTGACTCTGGTGATGGCGCAGCTCGACCCCTTGGTCGGCGACATCCCCGGCAACGCCGACCGGGCCATCGAGACCGTACGCGAGGCTTTCCTCGAGCACGGTGCCGACGTGGTTGTTCTGCCGGAACTGTTCTTGACCGGGTATCCGCCCGAGGACCTGTTGCTGAGGCCGTCGATGGAGACCCGCCTGCGCGAGGCGCGTACCCGCATGGCGGAAAAGATGGTCCGTGACGTCATGGTCATCGTGGGCTATCCCGGCCGTCGCGAGGGCGCGCTGCACAACATGGCCGGCGTGCTCTACAACGGCCAGTGGCTGGATGAGTACGCCAAGCAGGCCCTGCCCAATTATCAGGTATTCGATGAGCAGCGCTACTTCCAGCCCGGAGACACGCCGCTGGTCGTGGAACACAAGGGCGCCAGGCTCGGGATTCTGATCTGCGAGGATATCTGGCAGGAAGCGCCGGTCCGCCAGGCTCGCGACGCCGGTGCCGATATCCTGGTCACCCTCAATGCCTCGCCCTACCACCAGAACAAGCCGGCCGAGCGGCTCGAGCTTCTCGAGCAGCGTGCCAGTGACGTCGGCCTGCCGCTGGTCTATGTCAATCAGATTGGCGGTCAGGATGAGCTGGTGTTCGACGGTGGCTCCTGCTGTGTCGACGCCGAAGGCAAGCTGGCGGTGCAGGCGCCGCACTGGGATATCTGGCTGAGCCCGGTGCACTTCGTCGAGGAGCAGGGCAAGTGGACCCCGCGCCAGGGCGAGGTGGATCTGGACGTGGCGCCGGAGGAAGACCTCTACAGCGCTCTGGTCACCGGTCTGCGTGACTACGTCAACAAGAGTGGGTTCAAGGGCGTGGTGCTGGGGCTGTCTGGCGGCATCGATTCGGCCCTGTCGCTGGCCATCGCGGTGGATGCACTCGGCCCCCAGCGGGTCCATGCGGTGATGATGCCGTATCACTACACCGCCGACATTTCCAAGGAAGACGCCGCCGAGCAGGCCCGTCTGCTTGGGGTCAGCTATGAAGTGATGCCGATCGCGCCCATGGTTGAAGCCTTCATGGACACCCTGGCCGAGAGCTTCGAGGGTACCGAGCGCGATACTACCGAGGAGAATCTCCAGTCGCGCTGTCGCGGTGTGCTGCTGATGGCGCTGTCCAACAAGAAGGGCCTGATGGTCCTGACCACCGGCAACAAGAGCGAGATGGCGGTGGGCTACGCCACCCTCTACGGTGACATGGTCGGTGGTTACAACGCCATCAAGGACGTCTACAAGACCTGGGTGTATCGCCTGGCGCGCTGGCGCAACACCGAGAACCTGGTGATCCCGGAGCGTGTCATCGAGCGTCCGCCCTCGGCGGAACTGGCGCCGGACCAGCAGGACAGCGACTCGCTGCCGGACTATGACACCCTGGACGCCATTCTGGTGCGCTACATCGAAGGCGACATGAGCGCCGAGGCGATCATCGAGGCTGGCTTCAGCGCCGAGGACGTCTACAAGGTGGTCAAGCTGGTGGACCGCTGCGAGTACAAGCGCCGCCAGGCACCGGTAGGCGTGCGCGTGACCCAGCGCGGCTTCGGCCGTGACCGTCGTTATCCTATCGTCAATGGATGGCAACCGGGCCTCTGACGAGACCTGCTTCTTTCCTCTTGTCGGTACCCCACCCGTCGGGCCAGATCGGCTCGGCGGGTGGCGATGTTATACCCACCCTTCGCTGTTTGTGACGTCACTTCCCGTTGTTGGTCAGGATTTCCCGGCCCGGGATTTCTCTTGCGCTCGCTAGGGCTTGTCTGAAAAGTGCCTGCGCTCGGTAATACGGCGTTAAAAATCGGATCAAAATGCTCATTTACACCCCGTAAACTGCGCTTTCTCACCGATTTTTGCCTTGTCTAACCTTCGCTCGTCGACTTTTCGGACAGCGCCTAAAGCCCCGCGACCATTAGATGGTATTTTCTTTGATGCGTACGCCGTTTTTACACGGTGATCGACGTCACTTTGCATATTCGTCGGAAGAGATGATTTAAGCCTTCATGACTGAAGCGCCAATAGGCATCGTAAAGGTAATGGAGAAGAGTGCGGTGCGAGGTGTAGGCGATATCGCAGTTCTTGCTGAACTAGTATGGTTGTTGTCAGGGGGCTTGGCGAAGATTTCTTTCTTGTTATTGTTTTTCATGGTTTTTTTGAAATTATATATAACTAATTAAATTAATTTGTAATGGTGGTTTCTGGGTGTATTTAGACCAATGTCCCGGTAAATAAAGCGCGACATTTCAATGTTGGGACGACGCCATGGTGCTAAGATTTTTTAGAACAGGAACCTATAACGCCGGCAGAGGGAGCGCGAATGATGACGTCCTTTCGAGTTAAAACCGCTTGTGCGCTGGTAATGGGGGGTGGGGCGGTGTTTTCCCAGCATGGCGTGGCTGCCGAGTTGACCATTGCCACGGTGGATAACCGGGACATGCTGCGAATGCGAGAGCTGAGCGAGGACTTTGTCGCGGGGAATTCCGATATTCAGCTCAACTGGGTGACGTTGGACGAGAGTACGCTGCGCCAGCAGGTCACCACCGATATCGCCACCTCCGGGGGGCGCTTCGACATCGTTACCATCGGCACCTACGAAGCCCCCATCTGGGCGGAACGTGGCTGGCTTGTACCCATCGCCGACATGCCTGGCGACTACCAGCCCGAGGATCTGCTGCCCACCGTGCGCCAGGCGCTGTCTTATCAGGAGGTTCTCTACGCGGCTCCCTTCTATGCGGAGTCCGCCTTCACCATGTACCGCACGGACCTGTTCGAGGATGCGGGCCTGAGCATGCCCAGGGCGCCGAGCTGGGACTTTCTGGCACAGGCGGCAGAAAAGCTCTCGGACTCCGATGAACACTACGGCATCTGCCTGCGGGGCAAGCCGGGGTGGGGCGAGAACATGGCCCTGTTGACCGCCATGGCCAACGCCTTCGGCGGTCGCTGGTTCGATGAAGAGTGGCAGCCACAGCTCGAGGGAGGTGGCTGGCGCGATGCGCTGGATCTCTATCTGACCTTGTTGGGAGAGTACGGCCCGCCGAATCCGGAAGACAACGGCTACAACGAGAATCTTGCGCTGTTTCAACAGGGCAAGTGCGGCATCTGGGTAGATGCCACCGTGGCCGCATCCGCGGTGACCGATCCCGAGGCCTCCGAGGTCGCCGATCGCGTGGGGTTCGCTCTGGCGCCTGATAACGGACTGGACAAGCGCAGCAATTGGCTGTGGGCCTGGGCGCTCGCAATTCCCACCAGTTCCGAGCAGAGCGAGGCGGCCAAGCGCTTTGTCGCCTGGGCCACCTCCCGGGGCTATCAGGAACTGGTGGCCGAGCGAGAGGGCTGGTCCCAGGTGCCGCCGGGGACCCGTGCTTCGCTTTACGACAATCCAAGTTACCGCGAGGCCGCGCCCTACAGTGAGCTGGTGCTGGAATCGTTGAGAAGCGCCAATCCGGATGACCCGACGGTACAAGCGGTGCCCTATCGAGGCGTTCAGTACGTGGCGATCCCCGCTTTTCAGGGTATCGGTACGGCGGTGGGTAACCGCTTCGCCAAGGCGTTGGCCGGAGACATCTCCGCCGAGGAAGCCATCGAAGATGCTCAGTGGGTCACCGAGAAGGTGACCGAGCAGGCACGCTTTGCTCAGCAGTAGTGGCGATCGGCTCCTCGAAGGAAGCCGGCGGAACGGGTGAGCCCGCAGGTGCGACGTTCACCCGCAAGCGAGATGAGTGACACACAAGGAGGAGCCCATGGCGACATCCGGATTTGACCCGCAGCAATCTCTAGACAGCGTCGACGATGAACAGCTGCCGGTTCCGCCCCACAAGCAGCACGGTGCCAAGCACTTTCTCGGACTGTATGCCGCTGAGCACGTGGCCGCGACCGAGTTCGTGATCGGTGCCACCTTCGTCGGCCTCGGTGCCGGCATCTGGGACATTCTGATCGGTCTGGTCATCGGCAACACCCTGGCGATACTGAGTTTCACCCTGATCACCGCACCGATCGCCGTCGGCACCCGGCTCAGTCTTTTCGCCTACCTGGAACGCATCGCCGGCAACGTCATGGCGAAGCTCTACAACGGCGCCAATGTGGTGATCTTTGCTGCCATCTCGGCGGCCATGATCACGGTCTCTGCCACCGCGGTGCGGGTGCTTTTCGATGTGCCACCTCAGGTGGCGCCCTATCCCACCGACATGGCCTTCGTCATCATCGCCTTTGCCGTAGGGGCCATCGTGGTGCTGGTCGCGGCCTTCGGCTTCAACGCCCTGAGCGAGTTCGCCAGCATCTGTGCACCCTGGCTGATGGTGATGTTCACCGCCGGCGGCATGGTCTTGATACCGGCGCTGTCGGAGTCGGTGACCGGTTTTACCACCCTGACGAGTTTTTCGGATTTCGTCGCCATCGCCAGTGCCAGCGTATTCACCGGCATCAACGCCGATGGCGAACCGGGGATCGGGCTGTGGGAGGTCATCGGCTTCGCCTGGGCCGCCAATACCTTCGCCCACTTCGGACTGATCGACATGGCGCTTTTGCGCTATGCCCGCAAGAAGCGCTACGCCCTGGCCACCAGTACCGGCATGATGTTCGGCCACTATGTGGCCTGGATCTCGGCGGGCCTGATGGGGGCGGCCACCGCCGCCACCATGAAGCTCAGTATCCTGGTGGTCGACCCCGGCGATGTGGCGTTCTACGCGTTGGGAATGTCCGGCTTCGTGATCGTGATCGTGGCCGGCTGGACCACGGCGAATTCCAACCTGTACCGCGCCGGTCTGGCCGCCCAGGCGCTGATGCCCGAGGTCAAGCGCTGGAAGGTGACCATGCTGGTGGGGCTCGGGGTGATGGGCGCAAGCTGTTTCCCCTTCGTCTACCGCAGCATGTTGCCGCTGCTGACTTACGCTGGCCTGATCCTGGTGCCGGTGGGCGGCATCGCCTTTGCCGAGTACCAGCTGTTCCCGCGGCTCGGCATGACCCGCTACTGGGCCAACTTCAAGGGCCTTGCCGACAACCGGCCGGCGATCGCCAGCTGGGGTATCTCGCTGATCTTCGGTTTTGGGCTCAATGTCCTCGACGTGATGCCGTTCTACTACCTGTTCCTGCCGACCTGGTTTGTGTCGATCCTGGTCTACGTGGTGCTGGCGCGAAGGGCCGGTGCCTGTGAGGCCTATCCAGAGAAGGAAAAGGCCCAGCAGGAGTTCAACGAGCGGGTGGTCGAACATCACCGACGCAAGGCGGCGGAAAAGTACCGCGAAGGCGTGGAGGACAAGACACTGCTATCCAAGGGCATCAAGGTGATGTGGGGGATCGTTGGGCTGGGTGTGCCAGCGGTGCTGGCCTGGCGGGTGATGTTTGAAAGCCCCGACCTGTATCAGTACTACGTCAATCGTGAGCTGTTCTACGACATCACCATCTGGTGCACGGTTATCTACTTCGTCTTCGCCTACTGGGGCCTGCAGCGCTCCAAGCAGTTCAAGCGTCGGGAGCCCGAGGGCACACCGTCCCAGGCATCGACAGGTTGAGTAGAAGCAGCAAATAGCCGGAGCCTGGCCTGCGGTGGACGCCAAGGGCAGCCACAGGCCAGCGACGGCGGAAGGACGGTGGATCGCAGCCCTGGAGCGTCAAGATGGGAGCTGGACGAAGAGAAAGGAAACGAAACGAAGCGAAGCGCAGAGCGAATGACAGCAAGCGCTGCAACAAGAAGGGGCCGCCCATGGGCGGCCCCTTCTCCTTTCTTTGGCCTGCCGGCAACCTCACGGCACCGCCTGCCTTGCGGTCGTTCAGGCGCTCAGTGGGGCGCCGTCGACGTACTTGGGTTCGAAGCGACGACCGTTGAGGCGCTCGTTGTCCGGGTCGTTCTCGATCAGCACCTGCAGCGTCTCACTGGCGCGATCACGCAGGCCCATGCCGAGGTAGCCTTCGACCATCACCGCCAGGGCGTCGCGGGTAGCCTCGGCCTGGGGGTAGTTCTCCAACACCCAGCGACCCCGCTGCACGGCGGCCATGTAGGCCTTCTTGCGCAGGTAGAAGTCGGCCACATGCAGCTCTTGCTGGGCCAGCAGGTTGCGCAGGTAGATGATGCGCTGTTGCGCGTCCGGGGCGTACGGACTGTCCGGATAGCGGGTGATCAGGTCGGTAAAGTCGGTGTAGGCGTCTCGGGTAGCGCCGAGGTCCCGCTCCGAGATATCGATGACCTTGAGCGACTCCAGGCTGAAACGACCGGCCTGCCAGGCGGCCAGCCCGCGCATGTAGTAGGCGTAGTCGACCTGCGCATGGTTGGGGTGCAGGCGAATGAAGCGGCTGGCGGCGGCCCGGGCGGCTTCCCAGTCATCCATCTCGTAGTAGGTATAGATGAGTTCGAGCTGGGCCTGTTCGGCGTAGTCGCCGAAGGGGAAGCGGGTGTCGATGGCTTCCAGGCGGTTCATGGCCGTGGTAAAGCTGCCGTCCTCCAGGGCCTGGCGACCTTCCTGGTAGAGCTGGCGTTCGGTGGCGCCGTCGTAGCGCTCTTCCTCGACGTCGTTGCTGGCGCAGCCGCCGAGTACCGCGCCCATCAACACCAGGGCGCCCAGGCGAGCGGCGGAAGTAGTGAAAACGCGCATCTTGGTCCTCGTGTCAAACAACCCGGGTCGGCCGTGGTAGAATCGGCCGCGATCCGCCCACTATAAAGCACCTTGCCTGGAAACGCAGTCTTCCTGCTGCGGGCCACGTGTTTTGTGCGCGAGTTGCCATCAATCTTCGATCCCCACAGAGAAGTGTTCCGAACCATGTCACAGACCCTCGACGTCCACAGTCGCATTCCCCTCGACATGGCAGGCTATCGCCTGGACCAGGCCGCAGCGGAATTGTTTGCCGACTATTCCCGGGAGCGGTTGAAGGGTTGGATCAAGGACGGTTCCCTGACCCTGGATGGGGCTGCGGCCAAGCCCAAGGACAAGGTCCACGGTGGTGAAAGGCTGGTGCTCAAGGCCCTCATCGAGGATGACACTCGCTTCGAGGCGCAGGATATTCCGCTTGAGGTGGTGTTCGAGGACGACCAGGTACTGGTGGTCAACAAGCCGCCGGGGCTGGTGGTTCACCCCGCTGCGGGCAACCCCGACGGGACCCTGCTCAATGCCTTGCTGCACCACTTTCCCGACGCCGCCACCTTGCCTCGTGCCGGTATCGTGCATCGCCTTGACAAGGACACCAGCGGGCTGATGGTGGTGGCCAAGTCTCTGGCCGCCCACGCTGACCTGGTGGCGCAGCTGCAGGCGCGTAGCGTGTCGCGGGAGTATGACGCCATCGTGGTGGGCAAGATGACCTCTGGCGGCACCGTGGATGCGCCGATCGGCCGACATCCCAAGGACCGCAAGCGCCAGGCGGTTACCGCCTCGGGCAAGCCGGCGGTGACCCACTATCGGGTGGTGGAGCGCTTTCGTGCCCATACCCACGTTCGCTGCAAGCTGGAGACCGGCCGCACTCACCAGATTCGCGTGCACATGGCGCACCGGCGCTTTCCGTTGATTGGCGACCCGGTTTACGGTGGGCGACTCAAGCTGCCGCCCGGAGCGGGGCAGACGCTCAAGGAAATCCTGCGCGAGTTTCCGCGCCAGGCGCTGCACGCGCGTCGACTGGCCTTCGTCCACCCGAGTCGCGGTGAGGAGGTCAGCTTCCAGGCGCCGCTGCCGGATGACCTGCTGATGCTGCTGGACTTCCTGCGTGACGATGCGGAGACCATGCAATGATCGATGCCCTCGACCTGCGCCCCAGCGTGATCGTGCCCGACTGGCCTGCTCCGGCCAATGTCGGTGCCTTCGTCACCACCCGCGAGACCGGCCCCAGCCAGGGACCCTACGCCGCCTTCAACCCGGCGAGTCACGTCGGCGACAAGCCGGAACATGTGGAGCTTTGTCGGCGCCAGTTGAGCAAGGAACTGGGCGATGAGCGTCCGCTGCTGTGGCTCGATCAGGTCCACGGCGCCAGCGTCCAGCATGGCTTCAGTGACACCATACCCAAGGCCGATGCCTCGGTGGCGACCACCCATGACTACGCCTGTGTGATACTGACGGCGGACTGTCTGCCGGTGTTCTTCTGTGACCGTGGCGGTGAGCGCGTGGCGCTGGCCCACGCTGGCTGGCGCAGCCTGGCCGGTGGCGTGCTGGAGGCTACCGTGGCCTCCCTGGGCACTGCGCCTGGGGAACTGATGGCCTGGTTGGGGCCGGCGATCTCCAACGCACAGTTCGAGGTCGGACCCGAGGTGCGTGAGGCCTTCTGCGGCGTGCACCCCGAGGCGGCCAGCGCCTTTGAACCGAGCCCCTATCGCCTGGGGCACTATATGGCGGACCTTTACAAGCTGGCGCGTCTGCGGCTTGAACGTCTTGGCGTCTCCCACGTCAGCGGCGGACACTTCTGCACCGCCTGTGAATCACGCTTCTATTCCCATCGTCGTGACGACGGCGTCACCGGACGCATGGCCAGCGTGATCTGGCTGCGATAGAGCGGACCGACGTCGCACTTTTCCCGAGACTCCCCTCTAGACGTGAAACTGCTTCACTAGACTTGAAACGTCCCTAAAGCACCGCCATATCTCTGTCAAGTCACATTGACAGGGTCAAGCGGTGCGTCCAAACGCATCGCCATCCCGAAAGGAGATATCGATGCGTTTTGACAAGTTTACCGCCAAGCTGCAGCAGGCTATCGCCGACGCCCAGTCCCTCGCCGTGGGGCGCGGGCACAATCAGATGGAACCTGCGCACCTGCTGCTGGCGCTGCTCGACAACCGCGACACTGGCGTCAAGGCGCTGGTACAGAAGGCGGGGGGCGACGCCGGTCGGCTGCGTGACGCCCTGGCGGGCCAGATCGACGATCTGCCCCAGGTCGCCCAGTTCGACGGCGAAGTGCAGCCGTCCCGGGATCTGATCAAGCTGTTCAACCTCACCGATGCCGAGGCCCAGAAGCGTGGCGATCAATACATCGCCAGTGAACTGGTACTGCTGGCGGCAATCGCCATGAAGCATGCCGTGGCCAAGGCGCTGACCCAGGCTGGCCTTGCGCGCAAGTCGCTGGAGGGCGCCATCGATAGCGTGCGCGGTGGCCAGAAGGTGGATGACGCCAACGCCGAGGACAGCCGCGAGGCGCTGGAGAAGTACACCCTGGATCTGACCCAGCGGGCCGCCGACGGCAAGCTGGATCCGGTGATCGGGCGTGACGACGAGATCCGTCGCACCATCCAGGTGCTGCAGCGGCGCACCAAGAACAACCCGGTGCTGATCGGCGAGCCCGGCGTCGGCAAGACTGCCATCGTCGAGGGGCTGGCCAGCCGCATCATCAACGGCGAGGTGCCCGAGGGGCTCAAGGACAAGCGCGTGCTGTCGCTGGACATGGGCTCGCTTCTGGCCGGGGCCAAGTTTCGCGGCGAATTCGAGGAGCGCCTGAAGGCGGTGCTCAACGAGCTGTCCCAGGAAGAAGGGCGGGTCATCCTGTTCATCGACGAATTGCACACCATGGTCGGTGCGGGCAAGGCCGAGGGCGCCATGGACGCCGGCAACATGCTCAAGCCGGCGCTGGCCCGGGGTGAGCTGCACTGTGTCGGTGCCACCACCCTGGACGAGTACCGCAAGTACATCGAGAAGGATGCGGCGCTGGAGCGGCGCTTCCAGAAGGTGCAGGTGGACGAGCCCAGCGAGGAAGACACGGTGGCGATCCTGCGTGGCCTCAAGGAGCGCTACGAGGTGCACCACGGCGTCGACATTACCGACGGCGCGATCATCGCCGCGGCCAAGCTGTCGACGCGCTACATCACCGATCGTCAGCTGCCGGACAAGGCCATCGACCTGATCGACGAGGCGTCGTCGCGCATTCGCATGGAGCTCGACTCCAAGCCGGAGGAAATGGACCGTCTGGATCGTCGCCTGATCCAGTTGAAGATGGAGCGCGAGCACCTCAAGAAGGAAACCGACGAGGCCTCACGCAAGCGCCTCGATACCCTTGAGGAACAGATCGGCGAGCTCGAGCGCGAGTACGCCGACCTGGACGAGATCTGGAAGGCCGAGAAGGCCAGCATCCAGGGCGCGGCCCAGTTCAAGGACGAGCTAGACCGGGCGCGGGTCGACCTGGAGCAGGCTCGCCGCCAGGGTGACCTGGGGCGGATGTCGGAACTGCAGTACGGGGTGATTCCGGAGCTCGAGAAGAAGATTGCCGAGAGCGGCGATGCCGAGGCGGACACTCGTCACCACAAGCTTTTGCGCTCCAACGTCACCGAGGAGGAAATCGCCGAGGTGGTGTCACGCTGGACCGGCATTCCGGTGGCCAAGATGCTCGAGGGCGAGCGCGACAAGCTCCTGCGCATGGAGGAGGCCCTGCACCAGCGGGTCATCGGTCAGGACGAGGCGGTCACCGCCGTGGCCAACGCGGTGCGGCGCTCCCGCGCGGGCTTGGCCGACCCCAACCGGCCCAACGGCTCCTTCCTGTTTCTCGGCCCGACCGGGGTGGGCAAGACCGAACTGTGCAAGTCGCTGGCCAACTTCCTGTTCGACACCGAGGAAGCCATGGTGCGCATCGACATGTCCGAGTTCATGGAGAAGCACTCGGTGGCGCGGTTGATCGGCGCGCCTCCCGGCTATGTCGGCTATGAAGAAGGCGGCTACCTGACCGAAGCGGTGCGCCGCAAACCCTATTCGGTGCTGCTGCTCGACGAGGTGGAGAAGGCCCACCCGGACGTCTTCAACATCCTGTTGCAGGTGCTGGAGGATGGTCGCCTGACCGACGGCCAGGGGCGCACGGTGGATTTCCGCAACACCGTCATCGTGATGACCTCCAACCTGGCGTCCGACATCATCCAGCAGTTCGGTGGTGACGACGCCGACTACGACAGCATGCGCCAGACGGTGATGGAGGTGGTCGGAAGCCACTTCCGGCCTGAGTTGATCAACCGCATCGATGAAGTGGTGGTGTTCCACGCCCTCGGCCAGGATCAGATCCAGGCGATCGCCGGCATCCAGCTTGAACGTCTGCGCACGCGGTTGGCAGAACACGATCTCGGGCTCACGGTCTCCGACGAGGCGTTGGCACTGTTGGCGGTGGTCGGCTTCGACCCCGTCTATGGCGCTCGTCCGCTCAAGCGCGCCCTGCAGAGCCGGATCGAGAACCCGCTGGCACAGGACCTGCTGGCCGGCAAGTTCAGCGCTGGCGACGTGATCCGCGTGGTCGCCGACGATGGTCAGTTACGTTTCGACCGCTGACCACGGGTCGATCACGCAAGAAGGCCCCTTCATCAAGGAGGGGCCTGATGCCTTCGGCTGGCATTCGTGCATGATGGGTAATTCGAATAACCATTCTCAAGCAAATGGTTAATCGGTCGCTATACTGAAGGTCAGGTTGCGTCCTGTGACCCCCTTGCCCGCCCGGTTCCCCACCCGGCGGGCTTTTTCGTGGCGTTCCTCAAGGCTTGGGCTCTGCCCGAAAGGGCAACGAGCGCGGGCTTATTCTTGCCAAGCCCTAGCGCGTCGCCCGGGCGTCGGACAGGTGCACGCGTCGCAGGCGTACGTTGTCGCCCACCAGGTGCTTTTGCAGTTCCTCGAGACTGACGTTCTTGGTCTCTGGCATCAGGAATATCACGAACACCAGTTGCAGCAGCATCATTACCGCGAAGAAGGCGAACACCGGCCCGCCGCTGAAGGTGCCCAGCACCCAGGGCATGACCAGGGTGATCAGCGCAGCGAAGACCCAGTGGATCGAGGCACCGAAGGATTGGCCGCGGGCACGCACGTGGTTGGGGAAGACCTCGGAGATGAACACCCAGATGACCGCACCCTGACTGATGGCATGGGCAGCGATGAACAGTCCCAGCAGCAGCGGGACTTCGAGCCCGCCCAGGGCGTCGGCGAAGAAGGCGCGAGAGATCAGCACCAGCGACAGCAGATAGCCGGCCGAGCCGATGAACAGCAGGGTACGGCGGCCGAAGCGGTCGATCAGCGACATCCCGATCATGGTGAAGACCAGATTGACCAGACCAATGCCGGCGGTGGACAGAAGCGCTGCCTGGCTACCGAGTTCGGCGGCTTCGAGCACCCGGGGGGCATAATAGATGATGAAGTTGATGCCCGAGAGCTGGTTGAAGAAGGCGATCAGGAAGGCCAGCAGAATCGGCAGACGATAGCGACGCGAGAAGAAGGGGGCCTTGGCGGACGCTTCGTCGGTTTCGGCGGCGCGAATGGCGTTGATCTCGGCGTCGACATCGGCGTCAGGGTTGATCTGGCGAAGTACCTGGCCGGCTTCCTCGATAGCGTTCTTCTTGAGGATGAGCCAGCGCGGACTGCGCGGGACACGGGTGATCATCAGGGTGTAGATCAGTGCAGGGATGGCCTCGATGCCCAGCATCCAGCGCCAGGCGCCGTCGCTCATCAGGCTGCCGATCACATAGTTGGAGACGAATGCCATGAGGATGCCGAAGACGATATTGAACTGGTACATGGCGACCAGAAAGCCACGATGGCGGGGCGGGGCGATCTCGGAGATATAGGTGGGGGCCGCCACCGAGGAGATGCCGACGCCGATGCCGCCGATCAGGCGGAAGAAGGCGAACAGCCAGGGGTCGGACACCACCGCCGAGCCCACCGCGGAGACCAGGTACAGCACACCGATCATCAGCAGGGTGGCGCGCCTTCCCAGTGCATCGGTGGGCCAGTTGCCGAAGATGGCACCGATCACGGTGCCCCAAAGGGCCATGGACATGATCAGCAGGCCATGCTGCAGGTCGCTGAGACCCCACAGCGCCTGGATGGGCTTGTCGGCCCCGGAGATGACCGCGGTGTCGAAGCCGAACAGGAATCCTGCCAGCGCCACGGTGATGGACCATTGCACGATGCGAGACATGTAGTGCTACCTCCTGTGAAAGGGGGGGGCGTTGTTGTGGTTGTCGAAAAGACCTTGTGGTTGTCTAGGGCTTGTCTGAAAAGTGCCTGCGCTCGGTAATACGGCGTTAAAAATCGGATCAACATGCTCATTTACACCCCGTAAACTGCGCTTTCTCACCGATTTTTGCCTTGTCTAACCTTCGCTCGTCGACTTTTCGGACAGCGCCTAGAGACATCCTTGGGTGAATCGATTCTCTCTTGAGGCGTCAGCGATCCAGATGGCAAGTGTCAGCGACCCGATTTGAAAGCGTCGGCGAGTCGTTCGCTGATCGTCAGCGGTGCCGATCAGACCCGGGGCGGGGCAGAGAGAAACTCTCCTGCCGTTATGCTCCGGCTATCGTGGCGACTTTCCGCCGCACCCTCTCCATCGGTGTCTGGTAAAGTAAGTGAATCGTGTCACCTGGCGTCATTACAGCAGCGTCATGGCCAGATTTCGAGAAAACGGCGTTAGACATTGGTCTTGCTGCACCCGCGAAAAGAGGTCTTTCTGAGTGCTCTGACCGAGCGCGATGGGAACGGCGGTTGACAGTCACAGAGCGCTATTGGAATCTTGAGGGTTCCTGACTGCGGGCGCGGCACGATGGGTGACCCCCAACGCCGCGTGAAGGGTAGGCCAATGGGCCTCTACCCGCCGAAGGACTACCAGGTTCGGGTTAACCGCCCCGCCTGGCCAACGCCCCGACGCGGTGACCCGCCGTGATGAGAGTGCAGGCCCCAACCGGGCCGACGGACGCCAGGGTTTGGCATCAGGTGCCGGTGCGCCGGCAGCAGCATACCGCTGCACTCGACTTCGTACCCACGACAGGTGCGAATCGCACTCGAGACCTCCAGGGGAGATACATCTGTGGAATTGCTTTCAGGCGCGGACATGATCGCCCGCTTCCTCCAGGATGAGGGCGTGGAATACATCTACGGCTATCCGGGCGGCGCCGCACTACACATCTACGATGCCTTGTTCCGTCAGGACAAGGTCAAGCACATCCTGGTTCGCCACGAGCAGGCCGCGACCCACGCCGCCGACGGCTATGCACGGGCGTCCGGCAAGCCCGGGGTGGTACTGGTCACCTCGGGGCCGGGGGCCACCAATGCGGTGACCGGCATCGCCACTGCCTATATGGACTCGATCCCGATGGTCGTGCTCTGTGGTCAGGTGATGAGCCATCTGATCGGTGACGATGCCTTCCAGGAGACCGATATCGTCGGTGTCACCCGGCCAATCGTGAAGCACAGCTTCTCGATCAAGCACCCGAGCGAGATTCCCGAGGTGCTCAAGAAGGCCTTCTATCTCGCCGCCACCGGGCGTCCCGGTCCGGTGCTGGTGGATATACCCAAGGACATGACGGCGCCCACCGAGCGCTACGAGTACGTCTATCCGAAGAAGGTCAAGATCCGCTCGTACAACCCGGTCAGTCGCGGCCATACCGGACAGATCAAGAAGGCCGTCGAGCTGATGCTCAAGGCCCGTCGTCCGGTGTTCTACACCGGTGGTGGCGTGGTCCAGGGGCGTGCTTGCGAGGGTCTGACCGATCTGGTCAAGCAGCTCGGCTTTCCGATCACCACCACCTTGATGGGCATCGGGGCTTATCCCCAGAGCGACGATCAGTGCCTGGGCTGGCTCGGCATGCACGGCTCCTATGAGTCCAACATGGCGATGCATCACGCCGACCTGGTGATCGCCATCGGCGCGCGTTTCGACGATCGTGTGACCAACAATACCTCGAAGTTCTGCCCCACGGCCAAGATCATCCACGTGGATATCGACCCCAGCTCGGTGTCCAAGACGGTGCGCGCAGACGTACCCATCGTTGGACCTGCGGCCAGCGTGATCAACGAAATGATCAGCCTGGTGCAGGGCCATGAGATCGCCAATCCCGACGCGCTCAAGGACTGGTGGAAGACCATCGACGAGTGGCGCGACGAGCGCAAGGGCAAGCTCTACGAGCCGTCCAGGCCCGGCGAGGTGCTCAAGCCGCAGGAGGTGATCGAGGCCATCTGCCGGGTGACTCGTGGCGAGGCGTACGTCACCACCGACGTGGGTCAGCACCAGATGTTCGCTGCCCAGTACTACAAGTTCGACAAGCCTAATCGGCTGATCACCTCCGGTGGACTCGGCACCATGGGCTTCGGTTTTCCCGCGGCCATGGGCGTCAAGCAGAACTTCCCCGATGAGGAGGTGGTCTGCGTGACCGGCGAAGGCAGCTTCCAGATGATGATGCAGGAACTCTCCACCTGTAAGCAGTTCGGTGGTGGGGTCAAGATCATCAATCTAAATAACGGTTCGCTGGGCATGGTGCGCCAGTGGCAGGACCTCAACTACAAGTCCCGCCATGCTCACTCCTACATGGAGTCGCTGCCGGACTTCCAGATGCTGATCGAGGCCTACGGTTTCACCGCGCTCAGGGTCGAGAAGAAAGAGGATCTGGAAGAGGCGCTGGCGCGTACCTTCGCCGACACCCATGAGCTGGTGTTCCTCGACGTCGCGGTGGACCCGCACGAGCACGTCTATCCGATGCAGGTGCCTCTGGGCTCCATGCGTGACATGCTGCTTTCCAAGACGGAGCGGACCTGATGCGACATATCATCTCGATTCTGATGGAAAACGAACCGGGTGCGCTGTCGCGGGTCGTGGGGCTGTTCTCCCAGCGCAACTTCAACATCGAAACCCTCAACGTGGCGCCCACCGATGACCCGACCTTGTCGCGTCTGACCGTGACCACCGTCGGGGACGACCGGGTGATCGAGCAGATCACCAAGCACCTCAACAAGCTGATCGACGTGGTCAAGCTGGTGGATCTCACCGAAGGCAACCATATCGAGCGTGAGTTGATGCTGGTGAAGGTCAAGGCGCTGGGCGCTGCCCGCGATGAGGTCAAGCGCACGGTAGACATCTTCCGTGCCCAGATCGTCGACGTCACCCCGAGTCTGTACACCGTGCAGATCACTGGCGATGCCGAGAAGCTCGACGCCTTCCTGCAGGCGATGGGCCCCGTGGGCATTCTCGAAGTAGCGCGCACCGGCGTCTCGGGTATCGCCCGTGGTGACAAGGTGCTGAGCCTCTAGCAAACCGCTGGCCCTGGTGGGCAGCCGGTGAACCTGTTACGCCGCCTCTCGGGGCGGCGTTTTCGTGCCCGGCCTCAACGCTCCACGACTTCCTGCCACAGGGCGTCGATCAACGGGCTCTTCAGACGCCGCTCCAGCACACAGAGGCCCACGTCGTAGTGCGGCAGTTCCGGCTTGACCGGGAGTATTCTCACGCGTTCGGCCAGCGGGCTCGCCTCCAGCACGATGCGTGGCACCACACCGATGCCGAAGCCGAGTCCGACCATACTGACGATGGCTTCGTGGCCGGCTACCTGGGCGTAGATGGTCGGGGTCACGCCCAGCGCCTTGAACCAGGTGTCGGCCAGTTCCCGCGATAGCCCAGCCTCCGACAGGATCATTGGCACCCCTTGCCACTGTGTCTGGCTCGGGCTCATCGGCTGCTGTGGCACCCACGGTCGTTGCTCTTGTGGGGCGATGAACACCAGTGCCGAACGGGTCAGCGACTTGAAGGCGAGACCGTCGGGCAGGCGGCGCGGGCGTGAGGTAATGGCCATGTCTTCGTCGCCGGCCAGCACTCGCTGGATGGCTCGGGCTGGGTCGCCGGTGTGCAGCTTGAGCTCGATGGCGGGATAGCGCTGGCGGAAGTCGGCCAGCAGGCTGTAGAGAAAGCTGTAGCTCGCGGTCACCGAGCAGTAGATGCTGATTTCACCACTGAGGCGCTTGGCCTCGCTCTGCAACGACAGGCGGACCTGTTCCCACTCTTCCAGGGCTTCCTTGGCATAGCGCTGGAAGCGCTTTCCCTGGGGGGTCAGCACCACGTGGCGATTGTCACGGTTGAACAGCACCACGCCGAGCTGTTGTTCCAGTTGGCGAATGGAGCGGCTCAGGGTCGATGGGCTCACGTGGCAGGCCTCGCTGGCACGGCCGAAGTGCAGTGAATCGGCCAGCATCAGAAAGTGCTTCAGGGGGCGGAAGTCCATGGGGAGTCCTGACCTGTAATTGCATATTTTGGCACGTAGTATTGCAAATATAGCGTTTTACGCAATACGGGCGCTGGCGTAAGGTGGGATGCATCGACGGAGGGCGAGCCCTCTCGTCTGCCCAGCGCCGCACAAGACGGCGCGGGTGGCCATCAACGCTGAACGCAACACGACACAGACAAGATCTCTTCTATCGCCGAGCAGGCACTCGTTTTCAGGAGCACCAGATGCGCGTTTATTACGACAAGGACTGCGATCTTCAGCTGATCCAGAACAAGCAGGTCACCATCGTCGGTTACGGCTCCCAGGGCCACGCCCACGCCAACAACCTGAAGGAATCCGGCGTCAGCGTCACCGTCGCGCTTCGCCCGGGTTCTTCTTCCGCCGCCAAGGCGGAGGCCGCCGGCCTCAAGGTGGCCTCTGTGGCCGAGGCTTGCCAGTCCGCCGACGTCGTCATGGTGCTGGCGCCGGACGAGAACCAGAAGGCTATCTACGAGCAGGAAATCGAGCCGAACCTCAAGGAAGGCGCTACCCTGGCCTTCGCCCACGGCTTCAACATCCACTACAACCAGATCGAGCCGCGCAAGGATCTGGACGTGGTGATGATCGCCCCCAAGGCGCCGGGCCACACTGTGCGCTCCGAATTCGCCCGTGGCGGCGGTATTCCTGACCTGATCGCCATCCACCAGGATGCCACCGGCCAGGCCAAGGAACTCTGCCTGTCCTACGCCGCCGCCATCGGTGGTGGCCGCAGCGGCATCATCGAGACCACCTTCAAGGACGAGACCGAAACCGACCTGTTCGGTGAGCAGGCTGTCCTCTGTGGTGGCGCTGTCGAACTGGTCAAGGCCGGCTTCGAGACCCTGACAGAAGCGGGCTACGCCCCTGAAATGGCCTACTTCGAGTGTCTCCACGAGCTCAAGCTGATCGTTGACCTGATGTACGAAGGCGGCATCGCCAACATGAACTACTCCATCTCCAACAATGCGGAGTATGGCGAGTACGTGACCGGCCCTGAGGTCATCAACGACGAGTCGCGTGCCGCCATGCGCAACGCCCTCAAGCGTATCCAGACCGGCGAGTACGCCAAGATGTTCATCAACGAGGGCAACAGCAACTACCCCTCGATGACCGCACGTCGTCGCCTGAACGCCGAGCACGAGATCGAGCAGGTCGGTGAGAAGCTCCGTGGCATGATGCCCTGGATCGCCGCCAACCAGCTGGTCGACAAATCCAAGAACTGATGGGTTCCTGGTAACCCATCGTCGGGCTTGCCCGCCGATGGGGACAGAAACGGGGGAGGAGCACACTCAGTGCTCCTCCCCCGTTGCGTCATGGGTGAACGACTGAGTGGTCATGGTGCTGCCGCATGAATCCTGCGCTGTGCCTTGCGTTTGGCCCGCAGGTGCCCGAGGCTGGGGGAGAGGGCGGCTGCCGCGAGGTTGGCGGTAACGGCCGGCCGGTCGTGTAGAATGATCCCATACTCGAAGCCAATGGATGACAGAGATGAGCGAAGACGCAGGCAAGCGTGAGCAGGAACCACGAGAGCCCCAGGATGAAGATCTGGCCAGCGCCTTCATGCGGGAATCCGAAGTCGTGGAAGAAGCGGTCGAGGACGGCAAGAAGGTGCGACGGCGGGGGATCTACCTGTTGCCGAACCTGTTCACCACCTCGGCGCTGTTTTCGGGATTCTTCGCCGTTGTCGCCGCCCTCAATGGCGATTTTACCGCCGCTTCGGTGGCCATCTTCATCGCCATGGTGCTCGATGGCCTCGACGGCCGGGTAGCCAGGCTGACCAATACACAAAGCGAGTTTGGCGCCGAATATGACAGCCTTGCTGACATGATCTCCTTTGGCATGGCGCCGGGGCTTGTCGCCTTTACCTGGATCCTGCAGGACATCGGCAAGACCGGATGGGTGGTGGCGTTCCTGTACGTGGCCTGTGCGGCGCTTCGCCTGGCGCGGTTCAACGTGCAGATCGGCAGCGTCGACAAGAAGTGGTTCATCGGCTTGCCCAGCCCGTCGGCGGCGGCGCTGGTGGCGGCCAGTGTGTGGACGTTCCACAGCTTCGACGCCACCGCTCTTGGCTTCAAGCTGTTGATGCTGCTGGTGGTGGGGGCGGCTGGCATTTTGATGGTCAGCAACATTCGCTACTACAGCTTCAAGGATGTCGATCTCAAGGGGCCGGTGCCCTTTGTGGCCCTGCTGGCCATCGTGCTGGGATTTGTCGTGATCTCGATCGAGCCGTCGGTCATGCTGTTGCTGCTGTTCGGTACCTATGTGGCGTCCGGTCCGACGATGGCGCTGATGCGCAAGCTCAAGACCTAGCCCAGGATCATCTTGCGGTAACAATAGAGGCCGATGTGAGCAGCAAGCCCAACGCTTCGTTATACTGACGACCGACAGGAACGCCCGCCTAGCGCGGGCGTTCCTGTTCTTGTATGAGTGCCGAAAGCGCCTTCTGGGGCAGTCTGTGCATTCATTCACAGGGGGTTCCATAGAGCGGTGTGGACAAGATGGTGCCGCTGTTGGATCGACACTGCTCGATGATCTGGCATTTTTTTACGAAAAGCGCTTGCCAAGGCCGGAGGTGATGCGTAAAGTACGCATCCGCTGCCGGCGACGAGCAAACGTCACAGGCGGTGAAGGGTGGTAAAGTGATTGTTTTGAAAAGGCTTTTTCAAGTCTTCGAAAAATTCTCCACTTGACGGGCAACGAGAAATCGGTAAAATGCTCGCC
>NZ_JAHVJM010000006.1:0-409014 GCF_019801245.1 Halomonas sp. DP1Y21-3 | reverse complement strand
GGCGAGCGACTCACGACCCGAGAAACCATGCGACGGCAGGTGTTCGAGGACATTGAGTTGGACTACAACCGGCAACGCCGGCACAGCGCGATCGGGATGATCAGCCCAGAGGCCTTCGACGCTCGAATGATCGCTTAGACCTGTGTCCACCAGTGCTGGGTAAGATAATAGATCTGGTATCGTTGGGTCTGGGTCAGCTATCGGTATCCCATGCTCTGCTTCACTTTGGACGGTGAGCCGAGAAGGGTACCGGCGCTGCCCCTCCTGCCTCTACCTCGTGGGCCAAAGTGCTGCGGTTATTCTATGTATCCAGGAAAAACAGCTGGCAGAAATGGTGTTGAAGTGTAAAGTTTTAACACTAACTCTCACAATCATTCAAAAAAAGAATTAAAGAAGTAAAGTATTTTTAGCGGACACCGCCTTTTAAAGTTTATTATAACTGACATAAAAAAAGATTTAAAAATAACCAAGAACGAATAGAACATCGTTTCAGCCCCATGGTTTGCAAAAAAAGCCTTTTTAGATATTATCGAAACGTATCCAAGGCCTTCCAAACCGTCGGAATAACTGGTAGCAGTACTCTCAGTGGTATCATAATAGTAATAGGCCTTATCTATCGATTCAATGCTCCCCCTCGTCATGGCCATCAAAAGAAAACCGATATCTTCTCCGTGCTTATACCTTTCATCAAAATACACCTGGCTTGTTAATAAACGAGAATTAAAAATGCTCGAACAAACACTAAAAGGCCAATCACCAATAGCCATACATTTCAATGAATAAGATATTAACTTATCACCTTTTATTTCTTTGCATTTCTTTCCTTTAACTGGCGTAGCAATTACATCTTTACCACTTGGGTATACTCGATTGACCATCAAGTCATCAAGTACGTCGGAATCTACCCAGTCATCAGCGTCCACAAAAGTGAAATAATCCGTCGAAACATATTTCAAACCAATGTTTCTAGCAGATGAAACCCCACCATTAATTTTTTTTAACAGCTTAACCTTACCTAGAACAATGTTTTTTCTAAACTTGTCGCTTATAAAATCCAACCCACCATCGCTAGACCCATCATCTACCACTACGACACTAACAACCTGATTTGAAGAGAGAATACTTAACAGACATCTCTCAACTGTTCTTTTATTATTATAAATTGGAACTATTACTGTCAACATTTAACAATATTCCTATTGGGAAAATAAAATCCACAAAAATATAAACTACCAAGAAAGAAACAGAGGCGCCCAAAAGACCAAATTCATTCGCTAAAAACGGGAGAAGCAACGTATACAATGCAACTCCAACTATTAGCTTAAGAGCTTCGCTTCCTGCCCTATTATTCAAAAAAACCAACTTACTAAAAAACTGTCCCCAAAAAATAAATAAAGCTGCATACTTGACAATGGAGAATGATGAACTAACTCCATACCATTTCTCTTTGAACAACATGGAAAAAAACAAATTTATAAAATCTTCCAGAAGCAGCATAACAACAAGACTCGAAAAAAACATAGAAACAATTAAAAGCAAACACTTATTCTTATTGTCTAAAAAGAAATTATAAAAGAATTTTGAAGAAACAGCACTCATAACAGCTCCAATCGCAGCGACCGGCAACACCACCCTAACTGCACCAATATAGTACGTAAATTGTTCATCTGTAAGAAACTGCTTCGCAATCACCACATCGATATACATAAAAATCGAAGATAAAGCGGTCGCCAGAAGCAGCTTCTTATCACTCAATATTAAACCAACTGCTTCTCTAATATAGAAAACTCGGGAATCAATCTTTCCAAAGACTTGCATAAATACCAAGAGCACCATAATGAAAAAAATCATTGACTCAAATAAGTGAGCGTAATAAAAAGAAAAATCAAAATATACAAGCGAAGCTAGTAGCAATATAAAAACAGCACGACCAACAACAGACGAACAAGCCACCCACATAACTTTCCCACGGTTTAGCAATGCATACTGAAATATCTCAACCCTTCTTAACAACGTGATAATGGATACAACTATTGCTATTAATATAGGAATCTCTGAATATTCAGCAACTAAAACAAGCACAATTGATACGAGCACCACCATCACTAACTGTACAGTGAAATAGCCTCCCCAGAGATTTACATCGTAGTTTTCTGAAACTATTTCTTTATTTACCCTTACAGACACTCCTAGATTATAAAAAAAACCCAACGCCCCCATAAATGACAACAGGTAAAAAAAATCAGCTATCTCTTCTTCATTATAGTTCCCAAAAATTATAGAAATCCCAGCAAACGAGCATACTAGGTACAGAATTTTTTCCAGGCCCGCCAAAACGGGCTTTATGACTATTAGTACCTTGCGCATTTTTACTCTACAGGATTCTCAGGCATAACCAGTGAAGGAGTTTTGCCTGATTGACAAAATTCTAAAAAAAACTATAAAGAAACATTGTAAGCACATCTCTCAGCCAAACCCTAATTACTTTGAGAGACTGCTTGTCCGCAAAATCGGAGTGCAACACATTACTAAAACGGGCAAAAGTAGCACTCAGAATTTACGCCCAGACTGCTTTTCGCTGAGCCTTCCAGCATCAACCAGCCCGTGTCTTAGATGGCTTAGGAAAAGATATATAATGTGCGGTCATTTAGATCCATTCATTCCAGTGTGAAGGCCAATTGCTTAAGACACCGGCGTTTGTGACTCAGGCAATGGCAGAACGAAAACAGGCGCGCCAAGGCACAATTTGATTGTCGTCATGATTAATGTCGCGCCAGAGTGGCTCTGACACTCACCAGATTCGCTTAATAGCCCGCTTAAGAGGGAACCGTATGCTGAGGCAGTTCCCTGAACATTGTACCAACCTCCCGCCCACGTTGCTTTATGATGGAGCGTATCAAGAGACCTTCACGTATCCGCATGATAATGGTGACACGTTCGTCAGCAGCAATGAGTTATAACATAGCCGTCTGATCGATAAGCACTTACCTCCTGCTCATGGATGCGGTCCATTTCCTACTCAGTCAGAATAGTTAACTCCGGATTTACAGCTAAAATCAATGTTTGCAACATACGTTCTGAGTGCTTCCAGCAACTTGCGCTTGCTTTTACACGCTCCATGAACCAGTCGTACGTTAACAACCAGCGGACACGATTGAGAGACAAAATCAATCAAGTTCCTTTGATCTGCATGTGCTGAAAACCCCGAAATACTCTTGACGTAGGCATTCACCGCCATGCGATCTCCGTCGACAACGACTTCGCTTCCAGGTTTCGCTCGCTGAATCTTCCTTCCAGGCGTGCCCTCGGCTTGATATCCAACAAACAATACAGTGTGGCGAGGATCAGGAAGGAACCGCTTCAAGTAGTTGACCACCCTGCCCCCGGTGGCCATGCCGCTGGCGGCGATGACGATGGCCCAGGTGTTGGTGGTGGCGAGGTGCTCGACCATGGCGAGATGGTCGTCGTGGCTATCGACGGTGACGAGGCCATCGAAGCTCAAGGGATGGCGGCCTTCATCAAGCCGCGCCTTGGCTTCGCTGTCCCACCAGGGCTTGAGGTCTCGGTATACTTCGGTGAAGCGGGCAGCCAGCGGTGAATCGACGATAATCAGGGGGCGCTCGCCTTTCTCTCCTTCCTTCCGCTCGTGCAGAAGGGTCTCGATTTCGTAGAGCAACTCCTGGGTGCGGCCGATGCTGAAGGCTGGAATGACCACGCTACCGCCCTCGCGCTGTGCACGATAAATCATTTCCTTGAGCTGTGCGCGCCGCGTCCTGCGACCTTCATGCCTTCTATCGCCGTAGGTGCTCTCGAGCACCAGCACGTCTGCCCGCTCCAATGGTGTGGGATCCGGCAATAGCGGAGTGTCGGGCGGCCCAAGGTCCCCCGAGAAGACGTAGCGATTATCCAGACTCGCGCGCTCGTCCTCAACATCAATTTCGACGTATGCTGAACCGAGTATATGCCCCGCGTTCTGTAGACGCACCTTGACCTTGTAACGCTCATCGTTCAGCAAGCTTTTCCAAGCACCATAGGGACTTGGATCAAGATGCATCTGAACGGTATCAAGAAAGCGCTCGATTAGCCTGCGGTCACGGGTAAAGCCGATTTTAAGGGCATCCTCGATCACCAGCGGCAGCAGCCGCGCACTCGGTGGGGTGCAGATGATAGGGCCCTTGAACCCTGCTGCCATCAGGTAGGGCAGGCGACCGATATGGTCGATATGGACGTGGGTCACCACCAGGGCGATGACGTCGTCGATCGGAAATTCGATCTGGTGTCGCTCGAAGCTGGACTGGCCCTTGAGGTCCTCTCCCTGAAACAGCCCACAGTCGATCAGGATGGCGTGGTCAGGAGAAATCTGTAGCCGGTGGCAGCTTCCGGTGACGCCATCGGCGCCACCGTGGTGGATAATGGACGGATATTCCAATAGATCCTGCTCCTTGTTGACTGAATCCAGGTGCCAGGCTCCGACGCCCGCTTCCTGGCGCCTGGGAGCACGCGATTGGAGCTTCCCCGCCCGATCTCAAGGACTATCGATATCAATGACCTTGGGCAGGACGAGGGTGGCGGCATTCTCTGCTACCGCGAATTGGCTCGGGGATGGCCAGCCCAGGAGCGAACCTTCTTCCGTCGTGGTTGGAGCGGTATAGGCAATACTTGAATCCAGACATGCAGACCACGCATACGCATTGGCCATGTCGGGCGAGGCTTCATCAAAGGTCCCATCAACCGCCAACGCCGTCCTGGCCGCCGCCAGCTCTTCCTTGCAGGCATTCACCGCGGCACGCTTCTGAAAGTTGGTGTACTGCGGTATGGCGATGGCTGACAGCAGCCCGATGATCGCCACCACCACCAACAGCTCTATCAGGGTAAAGCCGCCCTGCCCTGCCGGTATCACGGTTCCGCTCTGCTCAGAATTACTGATACTGATACTGGTACTGGTACTGGTACTGGTACTGGTACTGGTACTGGTACTGGTACTGGTACTGCTTTTACTGTCTTCCATGTCTGATGCTCCCTGTTGGCTTTTTGCCGTTTCACGGTGGTGCACTTCCTGACCGGTGGTGCGGCATGGCGAAAATGGCGCTGAGCCAGGCCATCAACCCCCATAACGCCGCCCTACCGGGTTCGGAGCATATTACTTGGCGCTGGGAGCGCCTCTGAGGGCTATACGCCCAAACCTTGACGCCGATTCGGGTTCGGACAACAAAACCGCCTGTGCGGCCTCTATGGGCGTTCTATCGCGGGGTAGACTGACGGCTAGATTCAGGATGTCGCCGACGGGAGCTATCGGGCCCATCTTGGGGCCCACTTCCAGGGAGGGTGCAGTGCCATTTGACCAGGGGTTCGGAAACGGCTCGCCGCAGGGGCCAAACAGTGGATTGGCCCAACGGCTGGTGTCACAGGGGTTACTGAGTCCTCCGGCGGCGCTGCGGGCCGAGCGGGAGGCCCAGGACAGCCACAGCACGCTGTTGCGCTACCTGGTGGAGCATGAACTGGTGAGCGTAGGGCCAGCGACCCGAGCAGCGGCAGAAGAATACGACCTGCCATTTGTCGATCTACAGGAGCTGGAGCCGAGCGAACTGCCGGCGCTCTCTCACTTCCCCGAAGCCCTGTTGCGCGAGCATTCAGTGCTGCCGCTTAGCCTCGATGATCATCAATTGCACGTGGCGGTACCCTACCCTTCTACTCTTGCTCGCCTGGGTGAGCTTCAGTTCGTCACCGGCAAGAGCTTGAAGCCGGCGCTGGCACCGCTGGATCAGATCCGCGTGCTGCTCGACGCCTACCTGGGTGCAGATCGCCCTGATGACGGCGCCATCGCCGTCGCTCTGGGCGCGCTTGGTGCCTCAGGCGCGAACAGTGCGGGCGCCGACGAGCGTAGGGGGAAGATGCATCCGTCACGGCAGTCGGATCTGGCTTCTGGCCAGGGCGTGGCTTTCGATACTGAAAAGGATGCAGATCTGGACGAGGAGCTCCATGCCGGGCTGGGTTCCGGGCTGAGCTCCAGCCTGAACGACCAGGCCGATGACGCGCCGGTGGTGAAGTTCGTCAACACTATCCTGCGTGACGCGGTAAGAAAGCGTGCCTCGGACATCCACTTCGAGCCCTTCGAGGAGTCCTTTCGGGTGCGCTTTCGCATCGATGGCCTGCTCCACGAGGTGGCCCAGCCGCCGCTTAACCTTCGCGGGCGCATCGCCTCGCGCCTCAAGGTGATGGCGCGAATGGACATCTCGGAACGCCGCCTGCCCCAGGACGGCACCATCAAGGTCCAGCTCGACGATGGCGAGGACATCGACTTCAGGGTCAACTCGCTGCCTACCGTCTACGGCGAGAAAATCGTGCTCAGACTGCTGGGCGCCAAGTCGGCACGCCTGGGTATCGAGCAGCTCGGCTTTTCACCGGACCAGCGACGGCTGTTCGAGACCGCCCTGGCAAGTCCCCAGGGGATGATTCTGGTCACCGGTCCCACCGGCAGCGGCAAGACGGTGACGCTGTACACCGGCATCCATCAGCTCAACGCCGTCGAGCGCAATATCTGTACCGCCGAGGACCCGGTGGAGATCAAGCTGTCCGGGATCAACCAGGTCAATGTGGCGCCACGCATTGGCCTCGACTTCGCCAATGCACTGCGCGCCTTTCTGCGCCAGGACCCGGACGTGGTGATGGTTGGCGAGGTGCGCGACCGGGAAACCGCCGAGATCGCGATCAAGGCCGCCCAGACCGGCCACCTGGTGCTGTCCACGCTGCACACCAATTCCGCCGCCGATACCCTGTCGCGACTGTCGAACATGGGCATCGAAGCCTTCAATATCGCCAGTGCGGTCAGCTTGATCGTGGCCCAACGCCTGGCCAGACGCCTGTGCAGCCAGTGCCGGTCCCCGGTCACCCTGCCTGTAGAGGTGCTGGTGCAACGGGGCCTGACCCAGGCCGAGGCCGACACCGCCCAGCTGTACGAGGCCGTGGGCTGTCGTCACTGCACCCAGGGCTACAAGGGGCGGGTCGGGCTATTTGAGGTGGTGCCCGTGGACCAACACATGCGCCGGCTGATCCTGGAAGGGGGCAGCGCCGATGACTTCGACGCCCTGGCCCGCGCCCAGGGCTACCCGAATCTTCGTCGCAGCGGCCTTGATCGGGTGCTCGAAGGCGTGACCAGCCTGGCCGAGGTCTGCCGCATCACCGCCGCATGAGACCGCCATCTTTCCCCCGTCCACCACTCGAGTCCACCGACACGTGCCCTTTCGTCATCACTCGCCTTCTACGGCTCCGCCTGCCTCTTCGTCCCTGTCGTCGTCCTCGCCGGCCTCGCCTCCTGGCCCCCCCGGGCAGGCGGGTGGCTACCCGCCTGATGCGACGCCGGGGGGGCCAACCTCTTCTGCCTCAGGTGGATCGGGTTCCCACGCTGGCCACAGCCACCTTTCAGCCGGGTCAACTGGGTCAAACGGGTCAAGCGGGTCACGCGACCACCTGCGCAGTGCACGCCGTTCCGCCCCCCCGCATCCGCGCCAGAGGTGCTGGCACTGGAAAGGCGAGGATCGCCAGGGCCAGCGGCGCAGCGGGGTGCTGCTGGCAACTGGCCGTCCCGAGGCCCAGCGCCAGTTGCATCAGCTTGGTGTGATCCCGCGCAAGCTGCGCCAGGGCGGCACGCTTGCACGCTTCGAGCGCCAGATATCGCCCCGGGATCTCACCCTGTTCTCGCGCCAGCTGGCGACCCTGCTGACCGCCGGCGTGCCGTTGTTGCAGGCCTTTCACGTGCTGGGCGAAAGCCTTTCAAAGCCAGCCATGCGGCTAGTCGTTCAGGCACTGGGCATGGACGTCAGCGCCGGGGCCAGCATGGCCCAGGCGCTGTCCCGCCACCCGCTCACCTTCGATGCACTGTACGTCAATCTGGTCGCCGCCGGTGAGCAGTCGGGTACGCTGAACCGCATGCTCGAGCGTTTGGCCGGCCACCTGGAAAAGCGCGAGCGATTGAAGGCGCGGGTTCGCAAGGCGCTGTGGTATCCCTCCACGGTGGTGGCGGTGGGCATCGCGGTCAGCGCCATCCTGCTGATCAAGGTGGTGCCCCAGTTCGAGCAGATGTTCGAGGGCGTCGGGGCAAGCCTGCCCCCGCTGACTCGCCTGACCATCGAGCTTTCGGAGTTCGCCCAGCAATGGTGGCTGGTGCTGCTGGGAAGTGCAGGCGTGATGGCCGGTGCGGCGAGATGGTGGATCAAGCGCTCGGCCAGGGCGCGCTTCGCCGCTCACGGCCTGGCGCTCAGGCTACCGGTGGTAGGGACGATCCTGGAACAGGCCTCGGTCGCACGCTTCTGTCGCACCCTGGCCACCGCCTTCGCCGCAGGCGTGCCCTTGGTGGAAGCGCTGAAAACCGCTGCCGGGGCCTGCGGCAATGACGTCTACTGCCAGGCGGTGGCGGCAGTGCAGACCGAGGTCGCCAGTGGCCAGCGACTCCACCTGGCGATGCGGGCGACGAGGCGCTTCCCGCCACTGGCGCTGCAAATGGTGGCCATAGGCGAGGAAGCCGGCGCGCTGGACAGCATGCTGACGCGGGTGGCGGATCACTTCGAGCGCGAGGTGGACGATCGCGTCGACACCCTGACCAGCCTGCTGGAGCCGCTGATCATCGTGGTGCTGGGCGTGGTGGTGGGTGGCCTGGTGCTGGCGATGTATCTACCGATCTTCCAATTGGGCAACGTCATCTGACCAAGCCCCGGACTGATGAATCCAGGCATGTCGAATGCCGACCTGAGGAGCCCAGGCTCGACGAAGCCTGAGCCGACGAGGACTTCGCTCAGTGACGCCTTTATTGACGTCTGTATTGGCTTGATCAGTGGACGTGATCAGTCATGCAGCCACACCGGCGTGCCGGGCGTGGCTTCATCGAACAGCCGCAACAGGTCGTCGTCACGCAGGCGAATACAGCCATGGGAGTCGGCCACCCCCATGGGCTTGTCAGGCGGGGTGCCGTGAAAATAGATATAGCGGCGCTGGGAATCGACGTCGCCGCCTCGATTGAAGCCCGGCTCCAGACCGCTGAGCCAGAGGATCCGGGTCAGGATCCAGTCGCGCTCTGGCTGGGCCTGGCCTAGTGCCACGCTGTAGACCTCACCGGTGGGCCGACGGCCACGAAAGACACAGCCCACGGGCTGCCCCTTACCGATGGCCGCACGGATCTGGTGCCAGCCCAGCGGGGTCTGGCCACTGCCCTCTTGCTGGCCGGTACCGGCAGCACCGGTGGACACCAGGCATTGCCAGGCAGGGGCTTCGCCCCGCCATAGCGTCAGCTGCTGGCGGGCGGTGTCGACCTCCACCCACACACCTTCGGTGGGGGGAAGCGCTGCCAGTTGCGGGGTATGCATCACCCTGACTCCCTTTTCGGCTTATGCAGTTGGCTCGCGCGTCGGCGGTGGCATCGTCGGCGCCGGCTCCGGCAGTGGCGCCTTCAGCGCTGACACCACCACCGGCATCATGCGGCGCACCAGATCGCGCACCGAGACGTGCTCGTCGTAGTCCTTCTCGGCGATGTCGCGCAGGGCATCGAGCCCCGACAGGGTAAAGATCACGGTGCCCAGCGCAAAGTGCAGACGCCAGAAGCGCTCGGAGTCCGGCAACTCCGGCGTGGCCTTGCGCACCAGCGCCACGAAACGGGTGAACACGGTGCCGTACTGGTCCTGAATATAGCGACGCAGATGCCCCTGGGCCTGACTGTAGGCCAGCCCCAGCAGGCGCATGAACACCTTGAGGCTGTGCCGTTCGGCCGGTACCTCGAGCACGGTGCGGGCCATGGTCTCGAGCAGCACCTCCAGCGGAATCACGCGATCACCATAGCCGCGCTCGAGCTCATCGATGGCGGCATGAAAGCGATCGGAGAAGGGATCCAGGTAGCGGGAGAACACCGCCTGGATCAGCGCCTTCTTGGAGCCGAAGTGGTAGTTGACGGCGGCCAGGTTGACCTTGGCCTTGCCGGTAATGTTGCGCAGCGACGTTTCCGCGAAGCCGCGTTCGGCGAAAAGCACCTCGGCGGTGTCCAGGATGCGCGTCACGGTATCGGTCTGGGCCATTCGCGGGCTCCGTCCAGTCTTGTCAAGGGCAGTTGGAAACAATTGTTTGAATACTGGCTTGAGTGTAAGGGAGCCGCCCTTCTCGCACAATCAACCCTGGCTCCACCCTGTTTCAAACGAATGCATCAGGCGGCGGCCCACTACACCAATGCCCTGGCACACTATTCCTGGCCTTTCGCGGTTTTACTGGATGTACATCCATACTGTACACTTCACCAAGGGCGAGCATTGACGCCCTCAGCATTGGCAAGTGCCGGCAGCAAGCCGCCGCCAAGCCACCCTGTTCCATCGCCGCCCGTGGGAGGCCGCATGACACGTCCCCTGACCCCTCGCCAGCAAAATGTCTATGACTTTATCGTCAAGACCATGAACGAGCTGGGGTACCCGCCCACCCGGGCGGAGATTTCACGCGCCCTGGGCTTTCGCTCCCCCAATGCTGCCGAAGAACACCTGCGGGCGCTCGAGCGCAAGGGCGCGATTCGCGTGATTCGTGGTACCTCTCGCGGCATCCGCCTGCCGGCCCAGGAGGCCGACTCCGGCGCCGCCAACGAGTCGCCCCAGGAAGCCAGCCCCTCACAGGGACTGCCGATCATCGGCGAGGTCGCTGCCGGCAGCCCGATCCTCGCCGCCGAGCACATCGACCGCTACTGCCCGCTGCCGCCGGACTACTTCACCCCCCGCGCAGACTATCTGCTGCGCGTGCGCGGGCTGTCGATGAAGGACGTCGGCATCCTGGAAGGTGACCTGCTGGCGGTGCATCGCACCGAGCGCATCCGCAACGGCCAGATCGTGGTAGCACGCCTGGAAGATGAGGTGACGGTCAAGCGCTTCCAGCGTGACGGCCATCAGGTCACCCTGGAGGCCGAGAACCCCGACTTCGCGCCCATCACCCTGGACCTGCGTCGCGACAGCCTGGATATCGAGGGCGTCGGGGTTGGGGTCATTCGCGGTGGCAACGGCCAGGCCCTGGGCTAGTCGCCGTTTCACCGACGTCGTGCCAGCGCCTGCCTGCCCATGCCAGCACCCGTACGCAAGATTCTGCATGCCGACTGCGACTGCTTCTACGCCGCGGTCGAGATGCGCGACAATCCCGCCCTGCGGGACATTCCGCTGGCGGTGGGCGGCGCGCGCGAGGGCCGCGGCGTCATCACCACCTGCAACTATCCGGCGCGCAAGTTCGGCATCCATTCGGCGATGCCGACCGCCCGCGCGCTGCGCCTGTGTCCGGAACTGACACTGGTTCCGCCGGACTTCGACAAGTACCGCGAGGTGTCGAGGCAGATTCAGGCGATCTTCCATGAGCTGACGCCACTGGTCGAACCGCTGTCGCTGGACGAGGCCTATCTGGACGTCAGCGATGTCGAGGGGTTCAAGGGCAGCGCCACCTGGATGGCCCGCTGGCTGAAGGAGGAGAGTCTGGCGCGCACCGGCATCACGGTGTCGGTGGGGGCGGCACCGTCCAAGTTCCTGGCCAAGATCGCCAGCGACTGGGACAAGCCGGACGGCCTGACGGTGATACCCCCCGACCAGGTAGAAAGCTTCGTACTGGCCCTGCCGGTGCGCAAGCTGCACGGCGTGGGGCCCGCCACCGGCGCCCGTCTGGACGCACTGGGCATCACCACCTGTGAGGAGCTGCGCGAACAGCCCATCGACAAGCTGCTGGACGAGTTCGGCAAATTCGGGCGACGCCTCTATGAACTCGCCCGCGGCATCGACGAGCGCCCGGTCAAGGTGGAGCGCGAACGCAAGTCGATCAGCGTCGAAAGCACCTACGGCCGGGACCTGCCGGATCTGGCCGCGGCCCAGCAGGCGCTGGTCACCCTCTGCGAGAAGTTGAAGGCGCGCATCGACCGCAATGGCCGCCCGCCCCTGGCCGGTGTGTTCGTCAAGGTGCGCTTTGACGACTTCACCACCACCACCCTGGAGTCGAAGGGCCTGGAGCCGGATCTCGCCAGCTACCGCCAACTGCTCGACCAGGCCTGGCAACGCGCCCACCGCCCGGTGCGCCTGCTCGGCGTCGGCGTGCGTCTGGTGCCACAGGAAGCCAGGCAACAGCTGTCATTACCGTTTTGACGTCTGAGAACCCAACGCCACTGGCATGCCAAGCAGGTAGCGTCTCAGCACGCGGTGCTCTTCGGGTGTCATCGAGTCGGGCCACAGCCAGTGGGTGTGCCCCTGCCAACGCAGGGAGATCAGCCTGGCGCCGACGCTTTCGCAGGTCAGCTCGATCTCGCGCCAGTCAGCGTCATCCGAATAAAGCCTCCCGGATTTGTACGCAGATGGCGCCAACGGACACCACTGCCAACGCCCAGGCACCGGGGCCCTGGGCTTGCCCCACCAGCGCATAAGCGCCTGACTCAGGGCGCGCAGAAGGCGTCGCTGCCGACGCTGCCATACGGAAAGGCCCACCTCTTCGGTTTGCTCGTCATCCACGGCGCCCAGCGTTGCCCCAGCTGTCGCTGCTGGCTCACTCTCGACCAGGCACCTTAGCTGACCCTGAAACGGATGGCGGTGGGCATGAATCAGTCTGCTGCAGAGAACTGCGGTGAGTAGCGCCCCCACCGGCGAGGGCGTGGCGCCGGCGACGACCAGCGCGATGGTCGCCACCAGCGCCCCCTGGAAGAGATGCTGCTGCTCAGAGGCCCCGATTGTGACCGTGACCGCTGGTCTCGGCATAGTCCACGATCATCTGCACGATACGGCGACGGCTGGGCTCTTCCGGCCACTCGCGACGCATCAACCACATGAACAGGTCCTGGTCCTCTTCGGTGATCAGCTGGCGATAGGCGGCCTGATCGGCCTCGTCGAGTTCATCGTAGCAATGCTCGAGAAACGGCAGCAGCAAGAGGTCCAGCTCCCACATGCCACGGCGGGAGTGCCAGTGCAGTCGCTTGCGCTCGGCCTCGAGGCGGGAGGCCACGGAAGACGGTTGATCCAAGGGGAACCTCGTCAGGGATGGAATGTGTGGCCTCAGTATACCGCAGCACGATCCGCCAGGCAGCCGCCGGCGTATCCCGAAGGTGACCCGGCGCAAGATCATTGCCACGAATGTAGTGCGTTGTTTTCTCAAGACTTGAAAAGTATGCTATCTAAAAACAAGAGGCTGTGACGGATACGGCCTTCGCCACTGGCTTGGCCAGCGCTCAACACCCAGGTGGGACTCACGGAGACAACCGATGACAAAGTCCGAACTGATAGAGCAGATCTCCATGCGGCAGCCGGAGCTGTCGATCAAGGACGTCGAGGCCGCGGTGCGCCTCATTCTGGACGACATCACCGATACCCTCGCCGATGGTGGGCGGGTCGAGATACGGGGTTTTGGCAGTTTCTCTCTGCACTATCGGGAGCCCCGGGTCGGCCGCAACCCCAAGACAGGTGAAGCGGTGGAGCTGGAAGGCAAGTTCGTGCCACACTTCAAGCCCGGAAAGGAGTTGCGCGAACAAGTCGACGCCAGCCGTGCGCTGGGCTACTGAGTTCGCTGGCAACCGCTCTCTCCGTTCTCTTTGTCTCACTATGGGAAGTCACACATGCGTTGGCTAAAAGGCCTGATCATGGCCATCATTCTGCTGGCGGTACTGGTCATCGGTATCCTGTTCGCGACCAACAACCAACAGGCCCTGCCGCTGAACCTCATCTGGTTCGAATTGCCCGAGGCCTCCCTGTCGGTGTGGCTGCTGGCCTCCCTGGCTGTCGGTGTGCTGCTTGGCATGCTGGCGATGAGCGGCGTCTACATTCGGCTGCGCGCCCTGCTGACTCGCGCCCAACGCCATAACCAGCAGCAGCGCAAGGAACTCGATCGTCTTCGCGTGCAGGAGATGAAGGAACTTCCCTGAATGCCCGATCTTCTGCTGCTGGGCCTGCTGGTCGTCGCCCTCGCCATTGGCTGGGCGCTCGGCCGGCGGGAGAGTCGACAGCAAGAACGCCCCGCCCCAAGTCTTCACCGCGACTACTTTGTCGGTCTGAACTACCTGCTCAACGATCAGCAGGACCGGGCCATCGAGACCTTCATCTCTGCGTTGGAGGTCAACAGCGATACCATCGAGACCCACGTCACCCTGGGCAACCTGTTTCGCTCTCGCGGTGAGGCCGACCGCGCCGTCAAGATTCACCAGAACCTGCTCGCACGTCCTTTCCTGGACGGCCACCAGGGAGCCTGGGTGCAGCTCGAGCTGTCCCGGGACTTTCTGCAGCTGGGTCTGCACGATCGCGCCGAACGGCTGCTGAAGGGGCTGGTCAAGGAAGAAACCCACGCCGAAGTACGCCACCATGCCAAGCGGCTGCTGGTGGACCTGTTCGAGCGCGAGGGTGAATGGCAGCAGGCGATCGACGAGGCCGTTCCCCAGTTGACCCGACGCCATGATGACCTGCGTCGGGCCGCTGCCCACTGGCACTGCGAACTGGCCGCAGAGGCGCGAGCATCCAATAGCCACGGCATCGCCAGAAAGCACCTGAAGCAGGCGCTTTCCATCGACGAACGCTGCATCCGCGCCAACCTGATCCAGGCCGAGTTGTGCCACGACACCGGCCAGTACCGCCAGGCGCTCAAGCATCTGGATCGCATTCCCCAGCAGGACGCCGACTTTATCCCGACGCTGCTTGAGCCGCTGGAACGCACCTATCAGCTTCTTGACGACGCAGAGGGACTGATCGCGCACCTGCACCGGCTGCTGGAGCTGAATCCCTGCACCAGCGTAATGCTGCTGTTGGCGCAGACGCTGCGCCAGGTGCGAGGGAGTGATGAGGAGGCGATAGCGCTGATCACCGAACAGCTCAGGAAGGAGCCGAGCCTTGGTGGGGTGGACTACCTGATGGGGCTGTACCAGCGTAGCGAGGCAAGCGAAGGCGATCCCCGTTTCGACCTGCTGCGCCAGCACACCCAGCCGCTGATCAAGGCGCTCCCCCGCCACCGCTGCCGGCGCTGCGGCTTCTCAGGTGAACACCTGCACTGGCAGTGCCCCAGATGCAGGAATTGGGGCACCACCAAACCCATCACCGGTATAGAGGGAGAGTAGCGGTCACTTGGCCTCTAACTCCTTCTCGATCGCCTCGAGTGCGGCCATCGGATCTTCTGCCTGACTTGATCCGGATCGTAACCAGCCGACTCCGACTGGGTTACGCCTCTTTCAGCTCCTTCTCGATCGCCTCTAACGCCGCCATCGGGTCTTCTGCCTGAGTGACAGGTCTTCCCACCACCAGGTGCGTGCTACCGGCGTCCATGGCCTCGCGCGGGGTCATGATTCGGCGCTGATCGCCGGCCTGGGCAAAGCTCGGGCGAATACCCGGGGTGACCTTGAGGAAGTCCTCCCCACAGGCTGCCTTGAGACGCGCCGACTCCTGCGCCGAGCACACCACACCATCCATCCCGCTGGCCTTGGCCAGTCGCGCCAGGTGCTCCACCTGCTCGTCCAGGGCTACCGAAACATTAGTAGCTGCAAGTTCCTCGGCGGTCATGCTGGTCAGCACCGTCACCGCGATCAGGCGGGTCGCAAGGCCCTCTCTATCGAGCCGTTCGCGCGCCGCTTCCATCATGCGGGCGCCGCCGCTGGCATGAACATTGACCATCCACACGCCTTGCTCTGCCGCCGCCTGAACGGCAGCCGCCACGGTATTGGGAATATCGTGAAACTTGAGGTCGAGAAAGACCTCGAAACCCCGGCCATGCAGCGCTTCGAGCACATTGGGGCCGCTGCGGGTGAACAGCTCCTTGCCAACCTTGAGACGACAGCGCTCGGGGTCCAGTCGGTCCGCCATGCACAGCGCGGCGTCCATGGAGGGATAATCGAGTGCGATGATCAAGGGCGATGAGGTAGTCACGGAGGCCTCCGGCACAGTGGAATCGAAGGGCGCACCTGCGGCCTGCATGACGTGAGCCAAGCCGGCCCGGTCGCGAGACACAGGACCCGGAGCGCCAAAACGCCGCAGTATATCAGCCCAAGCGACTTCCGCGCGGCCCTATGGCTTCATCTGAATATCTAATTCCACTGATATTTTTATAAGTAATTTCTTATAACTGGATTCGTCGCTCGGCGCCTAAGGTGAAAGTCGAGACCCAACGGCATCACGTCGAACGGACTCGAAGGGGCAAGCCCCCTACGTCATGAAGACGACTTTCAACACCAAGGAGATGTCCGATGCAGACCCACAACGCACAACAGGCTGTTCGCCATCCATCGATGAACGACAACTCGAGCACCCTTTCCGCAAGCAAGCGGTCCAGGTTATGGACTATCGCACTACTGGCACTGACCTGGATGTTGCTGGCACAGCCAGTCATGGCCGAAGAGCAGCTGAGTATCGAGCCGATCAACATCAACGAGGCCAGCGTCGAGTTGCTGGCGGAACTCCCCGGCATCGGCCCAGGCAAGGCTCAGGCCATCGTCGAAGACCGCCAGGCCAATGGCCCCTTCACCACCATCGAGGACCTGACTCGAGTAAAGGGCATCGGTGACGCCACCGTCGCTCGGCTCAAGGATGAAATCAGCCTGCGCTAGACACCGGCTGCACCCAAGCCCTCCGCCGCGCAGTGCTGCGGAGGGCTTGTGGGGGTGAGGAATAATCAACACTTCAGGCAACGGGATTTCTGTTAGCAACCAACAGGCCATGATAGACCATCAGCTGGAGCGCTCGATTTGCTCTCGCAGTTCGCTGACCAGTTCTATCGAAATCTCGGCCACTTGCGCGATCGTCTGATCATCCAGCGAAGTCTGCTGAATCATATTGCGGGCTACCTCTAGCTTGCCTTCTTCGCGCCCTTCCTGACGCCCTTCCTGACGCCCTTCCTGACGCCCTTCCTGACGACCTTCCTCGCGCCCTTCCTCGCGCCCTTCCTCGCGCCCTTCCTCGCGACCTTCCTCGCGACCTTCCCGACGGCCCTCCGCCAGCCCCTGCTGCTTCCACTGCTCAGGCCACCGCTTAGCTCTTTCTGCCAGCATATTGTGCACCTCGCTCAATTCATTCAGGGCCTGCCATCCGCCCTGTTCCTCATTTGACACCCAGTTTGGCAATAGTACTCGCTTGATCCAGATGACGAAGTGTCGACGCAAATCTGCCTGCTCTGGTGTCTGCAACCATTTCACCAGCAACCCGATCAGCTCAACCGCATCTGCGGGACTCCGGTGATGCTCCAGCTGGAAGATGGCCGACACCACATTACGCGCTTCGCTGGAGAACTGCTGGTCGGCAACGAGGGCACCTTCATCCAATAGCAGAAAGGACAGATCCGGTCGGTATTGCGCCAGGCTGCCAGGCCCTGCCTGAATGAGATCCCGAACGTTGACAGGCGCGCTCCAGCGACGCTCTCCATTATAGAGCACGATAGGCAACACCGGCGGTAGCTTGCCCGACCGAGTCAGCTGTTTCTGCTTGACCAGATCCTGGTAGAGCAACCCGACGTAGGTCATGGTGCGAAGCGCCATGAAACGATCCACCGTGCTCTGAAATTCCAGCAACAGGTACACGTAGCACCACTCATCACCGAAGCGCGCGCGCCAGATGACATCGTTTTCGCGATCACGCAGGTCATCAGTGACGAAGCTGCCACTGACCCGCTCCAGCGAGTCGAGGTCCAGCTTCTCGATCCAGTCTTCACCGATAAAGCCGGTCAGCAGGTCTCGGATCACCCTCGGCTCGCTGAATAGCAACTTGTAGCTTTGATCATGCTGGTTTTTCATGGCGTGCCCGGCCAGGCGGCCGGCCTCTTCCCTTGGCTAGACCTAGCCCTAGACCTAGACCTAGACCTAGACCTAGAGCCGCAGCCCCCCGTCCACCTCCATGACACGGGCGGTGAAGTAGTCATTGTCAAAGATGAAGGCAACGCTCTCGGCGATGTCGGCAGGGGCGCCAAGGCGGCGCAGGGGCACGCCTGCGGTCAGTTTTTCGAGCATGTCGTCACGCATGGAGGCGGTCATCTCGGTTTCGATGAAGCCAGGTGCCACCGCGCCCACGCGAATACCATGACGGGCCAGCTCCTTGCCCCAGGTGACGGTCAGAGCGGCAACGCCGGCCTTGGCCGCGGCATAGTTGCTCTGCCCCATGTTGCCGGCGCGCGAGATGCTCGAGATATTGACGATGACACCCCGACGATCATCCTCGATCATGGCCGTGGCGGCGGCACGCCCGCACAGGAATACACCGGTCAGATTGACATCGATGACCGCCTGCCACTCGTCCAGTCCCAGCGTCTTTTCGACCTTGCCGTCGCGCGCCTTGACCAGCAGGCCGTCACGCAGGATACCGGCGTTGTTGACCAGACCGTCGAGCGGCCCCATGTGCTCGCGAATGTCCGCAAAGGCTTCAGTGACAGAGGCCTCGTCTGCCACGTTAGCCACGAAGGCTCTGGCGGTGATGCCGGCATCGAACAGACCATTGACGGCCTGGTCCAGCTGGTCGTTGTCGGTATCGATGAGCGCGACCCGCGCTCCACGGCGTCCCAGATGGTGCGCCATGGCCAGGCCGAGTCCACGGGCTCCGCCGGTGATGGCGATCAGGGCATCGTTGAGTTGCATGCGGTTTCCCCTTGCAAGACGCGTCATACACGCGCGTTTTCAGATGGTTTTTTGGTAAGGCGCCAAGGCGTGACAGGCCGCACCTGCCGCCAGGCAAAGCGGCCGCGTGATACACCAAAGCACCACATATGAGCCCACTAACCATTGGTGCACCGCATCATGACAACCTTTCAAAACCCCCGCCACTCTTCCTTGGTCTAGCGCAAGCCTGCGCAACCCCCTGCGACCGAATCGGGCAAAAAAAGAAGATCTTTGCCACGCCGAGCGGCTGAAACCGTAAGCACGACTGCGCGAGTGGCCGCGCCAGAGTCGGCAAGGCGCTGCCAGCAAATGAAAGCCGCCGCCAGCAAAACAAAGGCGCAGTCAGCAAAAGCCACAGCAACGCTTGAACTCCGAGGAGGCCACCCCCATCTTGAACGGAGATCACAACGCGGAGCTGACATGCCCTTTCTTCTTATCTTCACCATCTTCGCCCTGCTCGACTTCGCTGTACTCTTTTCGGTGGGTAGCGAAATCGGTCTGCTTTCCACCCTGGCGCTGGTGCTGGCCACCGGCTTCATCGGTCTGCACCTGATCCGTCGCGAAGGTGTGGCCACCTTCGCACGCGCCCAGGAGCGGATGTCACGCGGCGAGATCCCCTCCTCGGAGCTGATGACCGGTGCCGCGCTGATCTTCGGTGGCGCCCTGCTGATGGCGCCGGGTTTTCTGTCTGACGCACTCGGCTTCATGTGCCTGATTCCCAACGCTCGCCGCCTGCTGGGCAAGGCGCTGGCCAAGGTCGGGGTGCGCATGAAGGGCTTCCAGATGGGCGGCACCCATTTCGGCGGTACCGAGGAAGGGGGCTTTGCGGGCCCGAAGGCCAATGCCGATGGATGGGACGAGGCTTCCGGCCGCCGCCGGGATGACACCAGCTGGCGCGAAAGTTCGGCCGGCGATGAAGAACCGCTGGAGGGCGAATTTATCAGCAAGGATGAGCGACGCCGCTAGGGCTTGTCTGAAAAGTGTCTGCGCTCGGTAATACGGCGTTAAAAATCGGATCAAAATGCTCATTTACACCACGTAAACTGCGCTTTCTCACCGATTTTTGCCTTGTCTAACCTTCGCTCGTCGACTTTTCGGACTGAGCCTGAGGCTTGCGCGGCGGACCCACCCTTGCCGCATCATCGTCTTGTCCCACGCATCGGCACCCTTCGGGGTGCCGATGCCGTTTCATGGGCCCCGTCAGCCTTGGATGCAAGAAGACAAAAAAATTTTCATCCAAGCCCTTGAAAGCCCCCACTCCAGCCCCACTTACCAGAGCAGCACCAAGCTTCGGTGAGGGAGCACGCTCCCCCGCCATTGACAGGAGGGCCGACAAGGGCCTGCCACTTCATCGGCAGCCCGGCAATGACCTCCAGCTCTCGCCGAGTCGCAGGGCGTCACGACGAGAGTGAACAATGAACCGCCGGGGTGGATGCCCCGGCCTTGCAAAACCATCAGGAGAACGTGAGCAATGAACATCCGTCCCTTGCACGATCGCGTCGTCATCCGTCGCGTTGAGGAAGAGCAGAAGACCGCAGGCGGCATCGTGCTTCCGGGCAACGCCCAGGAAAAACCGACTCGTGGCGAAGTTCTCGCCGTCGGTAACGGCCGGATTCTCGAGAGCGGCGACGTGCGTCCTCTGGACGTCAAGGTCGGCGACACCGTGATCTTCAAGGATGGCTTCGGCGTCGAAAAGCAGAAGATCGACGGCGAGGAAGTCCTGATCATGAGCGAGTCCGACATCCTGGCGGTCGTCGAGGGCTAAGCCCTGCCCCGCAGACTCACTCGTTTCAACGTTCACTTTTGACGCTTAGATTCTAAGGAAGTACAGAAAATGGCAGCGAAACAAGTCAAGTTCTCTGATGATGCCCGCAAGCGCATGGCGCGTGGTGTCGATGTCCTGGCCAATGCCGTCAAGGCTACCCTGGGCCCGAAAGGTCGCAACGTGGTGCTGGAGAAGTCCTTCGGCGCGCCGACCGTGACCAAGGATGGCGTCAGCGTCGCCAAGGAAATCGAACTGAAGGATCGGTTCGAAAACATGGGCGCGCAGATGGTCAAGGAAGTGGCTTCCAAGACTTCCGACGTGGCCGGTGACGGTACCACCACCGCTACCGTGCTGGCCCAGGCCATCGTCGCCGAAGGCCTGAAGGGCGTGACCGCCGGCATGAACCCGATGGACCTCAAGCGCGGCATCGACCAGGCCGTCATCGCTGCGGTCAAGGAAATCCAGGCTCTGTCCGTGCCCTGCACCGACTCCAAGGCCATCGCCCAGGTCGGCACCATCTCCGCCAACGGCGACTCGCGCATCGGCGAGATCATCGCCGAGGCGATGGAGAAGGTCGGCAAGGAAGGCGTCATCACTGTCGATGAAGGCCGTGGCTTCGAAGACGAGCTGGACGTGGTCGAGGGCATGCAGTTCGACCGCGGCTACCTGAGCCCGTACTTCGTCACCAACCAGGACACCATGGCCGTGGAACTGGAAGATCCGTTCATCCTGCTGGTGGACAAGAAGATCTCCAACATCCGCGAACTGCTGCCGACCCTGGAAGCCGTCGCCAAGGCTGGCAAGCCGCTGGTGATCATCGCCGAAGACATCGAAGGCGAAGCGCTGGCTACTCTGGTGGTCAACACCATGCGTGGCATCGTCAAGGTCGCCGCCGCCAAGGCGCCTGGCTTCGGTGATCGCCGCAAGGCCATGCTGCAGGACATCGCGATCCTGACCAACGGCACCGTGATCTCCGAGGAAGTGGGTCTGAACCTCGAGCAGGCCACCCTGGACCACCTGGGCACCGCCAAGCGCGTGACCATGTCCAAGGAAAACACCACCATCATCGATGGTGCCGGCAACGATGGTGACATCGAAGCACGCGTCAACCAGATCCGCGCCCAGATCGAAGAGACTTCCTCCGACTACGATCGCGAGAAGCTCCAGGAGCGTGTCGCCAAGCTGGCCGGCGGTGTTGCCGTCATCCGCGTCGGTGCCGCTACCGAAGTCGAGATGAAGGAGAAGAAGGCCCGCGTCGAGGACGCCCTGCACTCTACCCGCGCCGCGGTCGAGGAAGGTGTCGTGCCTGGCGGTGGTACTGCCCTGATCCGCATCCTGACCAAGATCGCTGGCCTCAAGGGTGACAACGAAGACCAGACTCACGGTATCGCCATCGCTCTGCGCGCCATGGAAGCACCGCTGCGTCAGATCGTCACCAACGCTGGCCAGGAAGCCTCCGTTATCGTCAACCGCATCAAGGACGGTGAAGGCAACTTCGGCTACAACGCCCAGACCGGCGAGTACGGCGACCTGTTCGAGATGGGTGTGCTGGACCCGGCCAAGGTGACTCGCAGCGCGCTGCAGTCCGCTGGCTCCGTTGCTGGCCTGCTGATCACCACCGAAGCCATGATCGCCGACGATCCGGACGAGAAGGACGCTGCTCCGGACATGGGCGGCATGGGTGGAATGGGCGGCATGGGCGGCATGATGTAACGCCTGTCCCGGGCAGCTCCGGCTGCCCGACCCGCGCACCCCAAGCGCACAAAGCCCTGCCTGATGGCAGGGCTTTTTTGTGTTCCACCATTCATCGAGCCGCCTCATCCAGAGGTTGAGGACTTTTCAATTTATTCCCGCCCCCGGGACATGATTCACTATCGGCTGGATCAACTTGCAGGCAACATCATGGATTTGACGCTACTGGACGGCGGCATGGGGCGCGAGCTCAAGCGTATCGGCGCCCCCTTCTCACAGCCCTTGTGGAGCGCCCAGGCGCTGATCGAAGCTCCCGACCGGGTCATCGAGGCCCACCTCAACTTTATCCGGGCCGGCGCCCGAGTGATTACTGCCAACAGCTACGCCTGCGTGCCGTTCCATCTTGGCGAGCGGCGCTATCGAGAAGAGGGGCCGGCACTCGCTTCTCTCGCGGCACGATTGGCAGCGCAAGCGGCAAGCCGCTGGCAGGAAGAATCCGTCCAGCCACCATCGCAAGCCAATGCCCCAGAAGCCTCGATCAGCGTAGCCGGCTGCCTGCCTCCCGCCCTGGGCAGCTATCGTCCCGATCTGTTCGACCCCAGCCGCGCTAGAGAGATCACCACCGCCCTGTATCATGCGCAGGACCAACACGTGGATCTGTGGCTCGCCGAGACACTGTCGAGTCTTGCCGAGATCTCGGTCATGCAGGAGGTTCTGGCGGCTTCCGAGAAGCCTCGCTGGTACGCCCTCACCCTGCAGGACGAGGTGTCCGACATCGCACGCCTGCGCTCCGGAGAGTCCGTTGCCGAGGCGACCCAACAGCTATGTCAGGGCGGCGCCGACGCCATCCTGTTCAACTGCTCGATTCCGGAGGTCATGGCGCAGGCACTGGTCGACGCCGGCGACGCCATGCAACGACTCAAGCTATCGCGCCCGCTGGGCGCCTACGCCAACAGCTTCTCGCCGATCGGCGATGCCCACCGGGCCAACACTACCTTGACGGCAGACCGGGAGCTGACCCCGGCAGGCTACCTGGACTACGCCAAACGCTGGCACTCCCTGGGAGCAAGCCTGATCGGCGGATGCTGCGGCATCCATCCGGCTCATATCGAGCGGCTTAATGAGTGGTGCCAAACACATCGCTAGTCACTGAAGCTACAAAGTCTCCAGCCCTCACCCCCCTCTTTGGCGCTCCAAGTGCTCTGACACCATCCTTCGCTTTGGGCGAAAGTGGCGGTATGGTGTCGCTCGTTTTCCCATCGACGGTTGCCGTGCTCCATGACTCAAGCCTTGCCCTTCGCCAATCTGCGCATCGTTCTTGTCCAGACCTACCATCCCGGCAACATCGGCTCCGCCGCTCGCGCGATGAAGACCATGGGACTTACCGATCTGGTGCTGGTCAATCCACGCGTCTTTCCCGATGCAGAGGCCACCCGCCTGGCCGCAGGTGCGGCAGATGTGGTCGAAAACGCCCGCGTGGTGGAACGTCTCGAGGACGCCATCGATGACTGTGTCAGGGTGGTCGGGGCCAGCGCCAGGCTGAGAAGCCTGCCACTGCCCCACTATGACGAACCGGACGAGATGGCCCAGGCGCTGGTGAAGGACGCGGTGCATGACCCGGTGGCACTGGTCTTCGGCCGCGAGCGCTTCGGTCTGACCAACGACGAAATCCGCCTGTGCTCGCATCAGGTCAGCATTCCGGCCAATCCCGATTACGGCATCCTGAACCTATCCCAGGCGGTGCAGGTGCTGGCCTACGAGTTGCGCCGGGCCTGGCGCCGACTCCCCTGCCCTGATGTCGCCGTCGATAGCGATGCCGACACGGATACGGATACCGACACCGATACCGACAGCGTCGCCACCTCGGCGACACCACCCAGGCTTCGCCAGCCCACCCGAGAGCAGGTCGCCCACTTTCAGGCACATCTGGGCCGGGTAATGCGCGACAGTGGTTTTATTACCCAGCCCCACGCTCGCACCGAGGAACAGCTCCAGGCGCTGTTCGCCCGGGCCACGCCCACGCGCAAGGAACTCTCGCTGCTGCGCGGCCTGCTGTCATCCCTCGAGACACACCTGCCCCCTTACAGCGACGATCGCCAGGACTGACGTCACTACAGCAAAAGGCCCCACCTGAGCGGGGCCTGGATGGCCATGTCGGGCGTGGTGTCGATCAGCCTTCGATGACGCCACAGGCGACGCGGGCACCGCCACCGCCGAGCTTGGGCTGGTCGGAGTAGTTGTCACCACCGGAGTGAATCATGATGGCGTGGCCTGCCAGGTCATCCTCGCTGATGCGCGGCGCCAGGGTCGGCAGTGTCGCCTCGCCCTGCTGTCCCACCGCCAGCGCCGGCAGGTCACCTAGGTGGCCGTCACCGTAAGGACCCTGGTGGGTGCCGGTGTCCTCCGGGTCGAAGTGGCCTCCGGCGCCAGCCGCCGCTACCGTCTCGCCATCCTTCTCGGCCGGCTCGCAGCTCGGGTTCACGTGAACGTGAAGGCCGTGGATGCCGGTGTCCAGACCCTCGAGGTCGGGCGTGATCCTGAGACCATGCTCACTATCCTCGAAACTGATGGTGCCGAGGGAGTCGCCAATACCGTCGGTGCTAACGCTGTGCATCTCCACCTCCGTGGCGGCGTGGGCGGCGCCAGTTACCAGCAGGCCTGCCCCCAGCAAGCACGATCCGGCAAACACGCGTGCCTTCAACATCTTGTCGCTCCTGTCCATGTGTCGATCCTCTCCATCTGTGAACAAGTGTCTTGCTGCGCCCTGGGCTCGATAACTCCTTCATCTTCCCGGGAGCGCCACGACCCACCGGTCGATGAGTCTCCCCCAGCGTGGACCATATCGACGGATCTGCACAACCCGTAGCACTCATGTCTCACTATTGCGGTGGCTCACCCGTCGGTGTTCGGGCCGGGCCTTGCGCACAAAAAAACGCCCGCGCGAATAGCGCGGGCGTCTGAGCTTTCCGGTGGGCGATCACAGCGTCATCGCCGCCAGCCAGCCAAAGCCGATCAACGGGATGTTGTAGTGCACGAAGGTCGGCACCACGCTGTCCCAGATGTGGTCATGCTGACGATCCACGTTGAGGCCGGAGGTCGGCCCGAGAGTGGAGTCCGACGCCGGGGAACCTGCGTCACCCAGGGCGGCGGCGGTGCCGACCAGGGCCACCGTCGCCAGATCGGAGAAGCCGAACTGTACCGCCAGCGGAACGAAGATGGCGGCGATGATCGGGATGGTCGAAAACGACGAGCCGATGCCCAGGGTGATGAACAGCCCCACCAGCAGCATCAAGAGCGCCGCCAGGCCACGATTGTCGCCGATCACCTCGACGCTGGCGCTGACCAGGGTCTCGATCTCGCCGGTGGCGGTCATCACGGCAGCGAAGCCGGAGGCCGAGATCATGATGAAGCCGATCAGGGCCATCATGCGCATGCCGCTGGTGAACAGATCATCGGCTTCGCGCCAGCGGAAGATGCCACCCATGGACAACAGCGAAAAGCCCACCAGGCCACCCAGGATCATCGAGCCGGTATAGAGCTGGATGCCGAGCGCAGCGACGATCGCTATCACCGACATGATCAGGCCCAGGGTGTGAGGCTCCTCGATCTCGCTGTAGTCGTGGCCATGGCCGTGGGCCGGCGTATTGCCAAGCTCCACCTCGTCATAGACCCGAGGCTTGCGGTAGGACAGGAACACCGCCACCAGAAGGCCGAGGAACATGCCGGCGACCGGCACGCCCATGGCCATGGGGACCATGGCGCGGTCGATCTCGAGGCCCAGTGCGGCGCCAGCCTCGTTGATGTTGGCCAGCAGGATGTCGTTGAGGAAGATTGCCCCGAAGCCTACCGGCAGCAACATGTAGGGCGCGGTCAGGCCGAAGGTCAGGGTACAGGCGACCGCGCGGCGGTCCATCCTGAGCTGATTCATCACCTTGAGCAGCGGCGGAATCAGGATCGGAATAAAGGCGATGTGGACCGGGATCAGGTTCTGGGAAGAGATCGCCACCAGCAGCACGCTACCGATCAGCAGGTACTTGACCGTGGCCTGACGGGACGCGCTGGACTCCTGCCCCAGCAGAGTGATCAGGCGGCGTGCCAGCAGGTCCGGCAGGCCCGAGCGAGAGATCGCCACGGCGAAGGCACCGAGGGTGGCGTAGGCCAGCGCCACCTTGGCACCGCCACCGACACCGTCGTTGAAGGCCGCCAGGGTGTCCTCGATGGACAGACCACCGGCCAGGCCGCCCACCAGCGCCCCTACCACCAGGGCCAGCACCACGGAGACCCGCGCCAGCGACAGTCCCACCATCACCAGCACGGCAAGGATTACAGCGTTCATAGACGAATCCAGGTTTATGTTCGAGAGAGGGTTTGCGCGATCAAGGCTTGTCGGAAAAGCACCTGCGCTCGCCGGCTTTTCGTGCCATGCCTGGTGCCTGGCGAGACGGCCTCGACTGCCGTACGCGACGGCGCCTGGGCATTTCGCCGGTAACAGGCGGCGCGAATGGTACCAGAAAAGTCCTGTGGCCGGGATGTCACCAAAGGGTCATGAGGCGGTTATCTGAGTGACACACGCCTGGCCGATACTATCTCTGTGTTCAGGCGACACCGGGCAAGGGACACTGCCCCTCGAGCGTCACGGAGGCGACGGCGCGGGAAGCGCCAAGGGAGCAACACGGGCACAGGGAAGCTGCCCCAGGGAGGAAAGACGGCTAGCTGCGCCACGACTCAAGGGTCGTGGCGCCTTTCTTTGTGGCCATCGTGCAGCCGCCTGGTTGTGTAAACCGTCCTAGTCACTGTCCGTATCGCTGTCTGTGTCGATATCCACTTCGTTATCCGTCGGGACCAGGCTCAGCCAGTCGGCGTAGCGGGCCAGGTCATGGCGATCTCCGTTGGTCGCCGGTGACAAGCGACCTCGACAGACGTCGCGATACAGTCGCTGCAGTCTTGCCGTCAGGCTATCGGCGGCTATCGGCTCAGCGACCCCGGGTGCCCCGGCACGGGCGCCGATATGGCGACCATCGAGCTCCCGCAACGGCAGTATCTCGGCGGCGGTGCCGGTAACAAAGGCCTCGTCGGCGATGTACAGCTCATCGCGGGTGATGCGGCGCTCCTGCACCTCCACGCCCAACACCTCACGCGCCAATCGGATCACGCTGTCCCGGGTGATCCCCTGCAGGCAGGAGGTGACCTCCGGGGTGTGCAACACCCCGTCTCGATAGAGAAAGACATTGGCCGCGCTGGCCTCGGCCACGTAGCCTTCGGCGTCAAGCATAATCGCCTCGTCAAAGCCCGCCTTCACCGCGGTATTCAATGCCAGCATGCTGTTGACGTAGTGGCCGCTGGTCTTGGCCCGACAGGCGCTGATATTGACGTGATGGCGCGCCCAGGACGAGGTCAGGGCCCTGAGCCCGACGGCAGCGGTCTCGGCGCTGACGTAGGGTCCCAGGTCCCAGGCCACCACCATCATCTGACAGCTCAACGCCTTGGCCCGCAGCCCAAGGCCCTCGGGACCGAGAAACACGGTGGGCTTGAGATAGGCATCGGTCAGTCCGTTGCGGACCAGGCACTGGCTTTGCGCCTCGATCAGCTCTTCATGGCTCCAGGGCACCTCGAGGTCGAGGATATGGGCGCTGTCCAGCAGGCGTCGGGTATGCTCGTGGACCCGAAACAGCCGGGCATTGCCGTTGTCGTCACGATAGGCGCGCACGCCCTCGAAGCAGCCCATGCCATAGTGCAGCGAATGAGTCAGCAGATGGGTCGTGGCCTCCCGCCAGGGCAGCCATTCGCCGTTCTTCCAGATCCAGCCGTCGCGCTGGTGCAGTCCACTCATGTGCCTGGCTCCCTGTCCCTGTTCCTGTTTGCGTCGCTGTCCCTGCCACAGACGCAGGCGATAGCCTCTTCAGCCTGGCTATCGTCGCGGGCCTCGGTGATCTGCCCAGGCCAGTCGCGCCGCCAGCCATCGATCAGTTCACGCTGGTGGGGCTGCAGTGCCTGATAGCCCCAGGCGGCGATCTCGTCGTTCTGTGGGTCATCCACGCCGATGTCGCTGTCGGCCAGCGCCTGAATCACGGCGTGGCCACACAGCGGGACATAGCCTTCCGAGTAGCCGCCTTCGTGGACGACCACCAGGCGCCCTTCACAACATCGCTGAGCCAGCGCCTTGACCGACTGGGCCATGCGCCCGAAGGCATCGCTATTGAGCAGCATCTTGCCCAGCGGGTCCTTGGCGCAGGCGTCATAGCCACAGGCCACCACGATCAGATCCGGCGCGAAGGCCTCGATGGCCGGCAGCACCAGGCGCTCGACCGCATAGTCGTAGGCGCCAAGCCCCGAGCCCGGCGGCAACGGCAGATTGAGACAGGACCCCGACGCGCCCTCACCGCCCTGCTCGTCGAAGCCACCGGTCTCGAGCGGATAGTTGCCGGCCTGGTGCAGCGATACCGTCAGCACATCAGGGTCGTCCCAGAAGGCGCTCTGCTGGCCGTTGCCGTGGTGCACGTCCCAGTCGAGGATCGCCACCCGCCGCACCAGCCCCAGTGCCTTCGCTCGCATCACCGCCACCGGAATATTGCCGAGCAGGCAGAAGCCGCGACCGCGATCGGCTTCGGCGTGGTGCCCCGGTGGACGGCACAGCGCATAGGCGCTGGCGTGGGTGCCACGGGCCACCGCCTCCACCGCTGCGATGGCAAGCCCGGCGGACTGCCGGGCGCTGGCAAGGCTGCCCGGGCGATAGGGCGCAGCCTCGCCGGCATCGCCACCCAGGCCCGCATCACCCGCCTCCAGCGCATCAAGGTAGCCTTTCGTGTGGAAGCGCTGCAGGTCCTCGCGGCCGGCCGCCGGCGGCTTTACCACCTCAAGCTCGTCGATCAGCCCGCTGACCTCCAGCAGGTTCTTGAGACGGCGCTTGCTCTCCGGGCTCTCCGAGGCCGGCTGGGGCTGCAGCCAGGGCCCTGGCGCCGAAAATACCCCGATCGCCCCCTGGTCGTGCCAGAAGCAGCGCTCGTGCCAATAAAAACCGGTCGTCTTGCTGTGGCTCATGGGTGACCTCAGGCCTGGGGCAAGGCGGCCACCACCATGATCTCGACCTTCCACTCCGGCCGGGCCAGGCGCGCTTCCACCGCGGCACGCACCGGCGGACGACCGGGGCTGACCCAGGCGTCCCAGGCGGCATTCATCTCGTCAAACTCGGCCATGTCGGTAACCCACACCTGGGCCGAGATCAGTCGATCCTTGGAGGTCCCGGCCTTGGCCAGCAGTTCGTCGATTCGCGCCAGCACCTGCTCGGTCTGGCCGCGCATGCCTTGGCTGGCGTCCGCCGGTACCTGGCCGGAGAGGTAGACGGTGCCATTGTGAACGGCGATCTGGCTCATGCGGTCGTTGCTGTCGTGAAGGGTCGGGCTCATGGTGTTTTCCTTGTGGGAGATCATCCGCGGGATGATCGTTGGGCTAAGTATTGAGCTGTTCAGGGCTGTATCAGGCTTTTTCAAGCTATGGTCAGGCGTCGTTGAATCCGCGCAGGAAGGCGGCCAGGTTATGGCTCAAGGCCGCGGTCGGATAGCCGCCCTCCTGCACCAGCACGGTGGGCAGGCCCAGCTCACCGATCTGGCGACCGATGGCGACGAAGTCCGGGGTTTCAAGCGTCAGCCCCGCCAGCGGGTCGTCCTTGTGGGCATCGAGTCCCAGCGCCACAACCAGCGCGTCCGGGCTGAAGCTCGCCATGGCGTCGAGCAGCTCATCGAGACCGGCCTGAAAGGCCTCGATACCGCTGCCTAGTGCCAGCGGCACATTGAGGTTGGCGCCGAGTCCAGGACCGATACCGGTCTCGCCGGCTCCGCCCCAGTAGTAGGGATAGAAGTCGCTAGGATCGACGTGCAGCGATCCTGTCCAGACGTCGCCACGGTCGTAGAAGATGTCCTGGGTGCCGTTACCGTGGTGGAGGTCGATATCGAGAATCGCCACCTGGGACACATGCTCGCGCAGCACCGTGGCCGCGAGGGCCGCGTTATTCAGAAAACAGAAGCCCCCGGCACGATCGGGGCCGGCGTGGTGCCCCGGCGGACGACACAGAGCGTAGGCGGTGCCGCCGCCGGCGACGATGCTCTCGGCGGCGGCCTGGGCGGTAGCGGCACTGGCCAGGATGCCCTGAAAGCTGGTCTCGGTCATCGGACAGGCCATGTCGTGCATGTGCCAGCCCACCTGCCCCACCGGATGGCGCGGGTAGTGCTTGCCGCCGCCGCAGGGATGGACGTTCGGCGCCACGAATTCGGTGGCGTCCGGCAACGCCTGCCAGCGGGCATGGATGGTCTCGAGAAAATCCAGGTAGCGCTCGCTGTGGATCTCCTTGAGACGCTCCCTGAGCGTGGGACTGTCGACCTCGGCCGGCGCGGTCAGGGCCAGGCCGACCTCGGCCAGGCCTTCGCTCAGAAGCTCCGCCCGGCGGGGCCCTTCGGGGGAATCGGTGAGGGCTCCACGCTTCAGGAACTGAGGCGGCGCGTGACGTTCCTGGTCAGGATGGTAGAAAAGTTTCATCTGCATCTGTCTCCGGTGATGACGCTCCGTCACTGCTCACATCAGTCGAGCAGCGAGGGGATCCATGTCGATAGTGCCGGAAAACCCGCCAGCAACACCACTACCAAGATAAAGGCGGTATAAAACGGCAGCGACGCCAGGATCGCCTTTTCGTAGGGGACCTGGGCGATTCTTGCCGCCGTCATCAACGTCATGCCCACCGGTGGCGTGACGTTGGCGATGTTGAGGGTGACGATCATGACGATGGCGAAGTGCAGTGGATCGAAGCCCAGGCTGACCATCGCCGGCACCACCACAGGGCCGATGACCACTAGCGCCGGCAGTACATCCATGACCGTGCCGATGACGATCAGCAACAGGCACACCAGCAAGATCTGCACGAAGGCGACATCGCTCAGGGAGGTGATCAGGCTCGCCGCCTCCCGGGCGACGCCAGAGCGGGTGACAAACCAGCCGAGCACCGCCGAGGTCGCCAGCAGAAAGAACACGACACCGGAAAACTTGACCGTGGTCACGAGCGCCTGGGCCACCTTGGCCAGAGTCAGGTTGCGATAGAACAGCATGCCGATCAGGATCGCGTACACTGCGGCAAAGCCTGAAGCTTCGGTGATGGTGGTCATGCCCGAGAGTATCCCGCCGAGGATGATCAACGGCACCAGCATGGCCGGCAGCGCCGAGAAGAATGCCAGCAGAGCCATCTTCAGCGGTGTCGGCGCCTGCTTGGGGTAGCCCCGCCGCCAGGCCAGCACGATGCTGGTGGCCAGCAGCGCCACGGTCATCAGAATGCCCGGCACGATGCCTCCGGCAAACAGGTCGATGACCGAGACGTCCCGCAGCAGGGTGGCGTACACCACCATCACCACGCTTGGGGGAATGATCGGCCCGATGATCGAGGAACAGGCGGTGATCGCCGCCGCGTATTCGGCGTCGTAGCCCTGCTTCTTCATCTCCGGAATCATGATCTTGCCGATCGCCACGGTATCGGTGATGGCGGCCCCGGTCAGCCCGGCGAAGAACAGCGACACCGTCACGTTGACGTGAGACAACGCCCCCCTCACCCGACCGAACAGCGCATTGTTGAAGGCGATCAGCTTCTGGGTCAGCCCGCCCTGGTTCATCAACTCGGCGGTAAAGATGAAGTACGGCACGGCGATCAGCATGTAGCCGGAGACACCGGAGAACATGCGATCGGCGATGATCCCCACCAGGCGCTCGCCGCCCAGCTCATAGACCCCGGCAACCCCCGAGATCGCCATGACCACGGCGACCGGGGCGCCGATCGCCAACACCAGGATAAAGGCCAGAATCGCGGCGGTCATGGGCGTGGCTCCCGGGCGACAACGTCGCCTTGTGATGAAGAGGGATCGGAGGATTCGACACGGCTGTCGACCGCCTGCTCGGCGTTGCTGCCGGCGCCATTGTCATTGGAATGAATCGCCTGCTCGATCACCGCGTCGCTGTCGATGAAGTGCTCGAGCAGTGCAAAGCCGTTCACCAGATGCAGTGCGATGATGGCGCCGGTCAGCGGCACCGCGAAGGTGGTCCACTTGTAGGAAATCTGAATACTGTCGGACACCATGTAGCTCTGGCGGGCGTTGGAGAAGAAGTCCCAGCCGTAGAACATCATCAGCACCGCCAGCGCGCCGATGACGGCCAGGGTCGCGCCGGCTGCCAACACCACCAATGGGCGCGGCAGCAGCTTGACCAGCAGTGTCATGGCCACGTGCTCGCCGGAATGCAGCGCGATGGTCGAGGAGATCAGCCCGATCCACGGCAGGAACAGGCGGGCCAGGGAATAGGTCCAGCTGAGCGCCCCGCCGGTAAACAGGGTGTACAGAAACCCGGTGAACGAAATACCCAGCATGGCCAGGACGCAGCCGACGCAGAACACGATGGCGAGGCGATTGACGCCGTTGCTCAGGCGCTGGAGCCAGGCCTGAAGAGATCGCAGTGATGACATGACAGGAGAACTCGGGCAAGGCGGTGGGCACTGGCGGGGCGGCCTGGCCGCCCCGCCGCGACAATCACTGGCCGTAGCGGCTGTAGGCCTCTTGCGGCAGCGACTGGCGCAGGCCATCGACCTCGGCCAGCAGGTCGTCGATCAAGGCGGCGTCGAGTCCGAAGTCATCGACGATCCAGCTCTTCCAGGCCGGACGCGCCACCTCTGCCATGCGCTGGCGCTCTTCTGCCGGCATCAGGTAGCACTCCTCGAAGATCTCGCAGGACGTCTGCCAGCTGGCGGTCGCCAGCATGCCGGAAGCGCCATGGCTCAGGCTGACCGCCTCACGGGCGGCGTTGGTGATGACCCGCTGGTGCTCCTCGGGCAGCTCCTGAAACCAGCTCTCGCTGACCATCCAGCTGGCGCTGTTGTACACGTGCCCGGTCAGGGTGGTGTAGTCGGTCACCTCGTCCAGGCCGAAGGTGGTGTTGATCACCGGCGCGTTGAACTGACCGTCGGCGAGTCCGGTCTCCAGCGCGGTGATCAGCTCGCCCCACGGCAGCGGTGTGGCGGAGGCACCCAGCGCCTCCATGGTGGCGACGTGGGCCGGGTTTTCCTCGGTGCGGATGTTGAGCCCCTCGAGGTCATCCACGGTCTTGATCAGCCGCTCGTTGTTGGTGAAGGCGACAAAGCCGCCACCATCATCGAAGGTCCCCAGATAGCGCATGTCCGCCTGTTCGATGGCGCCCTGCATGAAGTCGGCGAACCACTCGCCATCGAAGAAGGCCCAGGCCTGGCGCCAGTCATCGAACAGGAAGGGGGCCGTCACCGCCTGATACTCGGGGTAGAACGACGACATCGCGCCGGAGGTCAGAATGGCGGACTGCAGCGCCCTGCCACCGGCCTGGACCTGGGAACCGGTCTCGACTTCGGAGCCCATCTGGCCGCCACCGAAGATGCTGACGGTGACGTCGCCTTCGGTGCGACTTTCCACCAGTTCCTTGAAGTGGACGAGGGCAGGATAGATGGCGTTGTTGGTCAGGTTCTCGGGGATCAGGGTAGCGATGGCCATCTCGTAGGACTGAGCCTGCGCCTGGGACGCCATCAGCGCCAGCGGCAACGCCGCGAGCGCCAGCATCGGCGCTCGTCGCCGCTGTCTGGCCCGTTGGCCACGCCGGGCGCCTACCTCGTGGTTATCGTGCGAGCGGCGGTCAGCCGCAATGCGGTCGTCAGTGCGGGCGGAGGCAGGAAGGGAGGTCGAAGACATCAGTAACTCCGGTTGTTGTCATGGTTGTTGTCATTGTTGATGGCGCCAAATCAAGGCCGGCGCCGAGTGACTCCTTTTCAGGCTATGCGCGAAACCCATCGTCAACTTGCCCGAGACTACGAAAACCTTGCCCGGGACTCAGGCAAACCGTGTCGTCGGACCCAACGTCACCGCGACGAGAGGAGAAAAGTGACAGGTGGCGGAGCGCGAGAGCCGAGAGAAGCTGGCTGAATCGCTGTCCAGGCATTGTTTGAAAAGTCGGCGAGCGATGGTTAGACAAGGCAAAAATCGGTGAGAGAGCGCAGTTTACAAGGTGTAAATGAGCACCTTGATCCGGTTTTTAACGCCGTATTACCGAGCGCAGGCACTTTTCATCAAAGCCTATGGATCTGTGCGCTCCCGGGAGGGCGCTACCCCATGAACCCTGCGATAAGCTCGGGAAAAACTGCCCTGGTCACGAAAGCCCACCAGCGCCCCAATCTGCCCCAGCGGCAACTCGCTGTGACGGATCAGCGCCTGGGCGTGGCTCAACCGGCGTCGGCGAACATAGGCCTGCGGCGTCATCCCGGTGGCCTGGCGAAAGCTGGCGTGGAAGTGACCGGGGCTAAGCGCGCACAAGGACGCCAGGTCATCCACGCGAATGTCGCTGGCCAGGTGCCTATCGATCCAGTCGTCCAGCAGACGCAGATCGAGCCGACCGCTGACGCCCGTCGATCGTGTTGGGGCACAGGTTTCGCTGGAAGCCTCCAGATGGAGATAGAGCGCGCGTAACAGAAGCGCTGCGATATCGTTGCCCAGGGTGGGGAATTGATCCAGTTGCCGCATCAGGCTGTCGGCAAGTCGCTGCAATTCGGGGGGCACCGCAAAGAAACGCGGTCGCTCGAACAGTCGGGCCACGTCGACGTCTGGCAGCCCGAAGACCACCGGCACGTCGAGCACGAAGGTACGATTGTTGCCGTCTCCCAGGTAGTCGTGATGGCAGTTGCCTGGAATCAGGCAACCACGCTCGGCGGTGACCCGTTGCTCCCGCCCCTCAAGGGATAGTTCGGTACTGCCGCAGGTGGGCAGAATCAACTGGTGGTAGCCGTGCACGTGGGACACGTGCTCGTTGGCCAGGGTCTTGGTCCTGAGATCGATCCGGCTCACGATCGCCTCGCCTGAAGAAGATACCTCTACCATGCCGCTCACCGAACAGCCTGACAAGCCGGGGCGAACGCCCGGCTTCACGCGACCTCAACGCTTGTCGCCTGGGCATCCTTGTGGCGGGGGCATGGCGGCCGTTGTCAGACTCGGCGTCTTCTCAACAGCGACCCTTCTTGGCCTGTCCCGGCGGGCAGAAGTCGCCACGCCGATCGTGGTCGTCGTAATAGCGATCATGGTCATGATCGTGATCATCGTGGCGATGGCGGTCATGGTCCCAATCGCGATCATGCCAGTCGTCATCACGGTGGTAATCGCGGTCACGGTGGTAGTCGCGGTCACGATGGTCGTCGACGACGATCAAGGGCTCTGCACTGATCCGTGCGGGATCGTAACTGCATCCCGCAAGACCCATCAGCACGAGCAAAAGTACGGCTGTACTCACTGTCTTCATGCGCACTTCCCGGCCACCTTCAGCAACGACCCTTCTTGGCCTGTCCCGGCGGACAGAAGTCGCCACCGTCATGATCTCGATGGTCGCGATGATCGTCATCGATGATGATCAGTGGCTCCGGCGAGACCCGTGCGGGGTCATAGCTGCAGCCCACCATCAACACGGCCATCACCAGGAAAACAATCCATCCAGCGGTTCGCATATGCATGACTCCTTCCGTTCAAATTGACACCAGCCTAACGCAAAGGTCGCCTTTTCGCCGCTGTCGACGCCCTGCAACACCCGGTGTCTGCCAACAGCGACAACTACTCTCTGGATCCGGCGCCCAGAAAAATGCCGCTCCCGGGGGAGCGGCATTCACACGGTTGACAGTGGCAAGCCTGTCAGAACAGTTCGTCGGGTTGCTGCTGGGGCAGGCCCTGCAGATCCAGCGGATCGACCACATCGGGCACTTCCTGCGCAGACTCACCCTGCTCGGCGGCCACGGTGAAGCGCGACGATGGCACCACCTGGTCGGTTTCCTCCGGCGGGACACCGTTGCCTTCGTACATCGGCTTGATACCCTCGATAACGAACATGTTGTCGTTGTAGTCGAGGTTGGATCCGGAATAGTCCTGAAGCACCAGATAGGTATCAGGAATCTCGTTACCTTCATCGTCCAGCGCCTTGAACACGCGAACGTAGTAGCCACGCTCCAGATCCGGCGAATCCGCCGGTGGCTTGCCCTTGCCGGGAGGATTCAACGAGGGATCGGAGGACAGGGTGGCCACCTCGAGGCCGAACAGATCGTTGCCTCCCCAATTGTCAGGAATATCGTCTCGGGTGAAGGTGGCTGCCGGTTCCTGACGATCAAGATAGGTCAGCGGCAGAAAGGACTGGTTCTGGTCCGCATCGTGGCGGATCAACTTGATATCCTGGGAGGTATTCTTGAAGGCGTGGAGTCCGAAGGCAGCCACACCCGCCCCATGCAGTGCGACTATCTGACTCACCTTGGCTTCATCGACCCCGTCGGCCAGGGTCCAGTAGCGCGACAGCACTTCCTCCTCGCTGACGGCGCGATAGAAACCGTAGTCATCGAAGGCCGAGCCTCTGGCGCCACCGTCCGTCGGAATACCGCCGATCCGGTTGCCGAATCCGGCCACATTCCAGACCTCGTCGACGGTCGGTTCCCAGCCGCCCTCATCCTGAGCCTGCCAGAACCCGGCAAGCGTCAACTCCTGGACCGGGGCATCGGCGTCGTTGGTCACCAACCTCAGACTCCCGAAGAAGCTGCCGTCATCGGCGTTGCTGGCGGGCGGACGATAATTCGCGCGATCGAACAATACATCGATCTCGAGCGATTCCCCCGGTGCCAGTGTCACCCCTTCAAGGGCCGCCGCGTCAGCAAGCACGAAGGGGCCATCCAGTGAGACATCAAGAATGGTCAGCGGGTCGCTGCCATCATTGGAAATGACGGCGGTAGCACTTTCCTTGAAGTCCCGATCCGGGCCACCAAAGTCGTTTTCATCGAGATAGTTGAACAACAGGCGATCACTGAAGTAATTGACGTCACCACTCTCCAGGTGGGCCACGGCCTCGGCAGTGACGGCGACTGGCGTCACATCCAGGTAGTCGATGCGCTGACTGCACAGATCATCGGACACCATGTGCAGGCGGTACTCGATCCCGGGCTCCAGCTCGACGTAGTAGGACTCTTCACCCGCCGTTCCTGCTCCGGGAAAGGACATCACGGTCAACGGCTTGCCATTGAGACTGAGGGCCAGATCCTCGCCACGCAGCACACCGGCATTCGCCGCCAGATCGAGCCGGTAGAGGCCTCGAGTATCGACCTCGAAGAAGAAGTCAGCGCTTCGCGGGTCGACGCTGAGCGCCGAGATGCCATCCTCAAGCTCGATGCGCACGCCATCGGTGGCGTCGGCTGGCCCTAGAACGGCGGCCCGAATCGCTTCCAACGACTGGTCGGGCACCCACAACAGGTCCATGTCCGGCCCAACCGCCGCCGGCGCGGTCACTACCAGGGTATTGATCCCCGCCTTCAGGCTGACCAGCACGTTATGATAGATCCAGTCAGCGTTATTCTCACTCAGCCCTGCGAAGTCGAGTTCATCCTGGGCGACACCGTTGATACTGAAAGACAGCGGTCGATCCGCCTTGGTCTGAGAAAGGTTGTAGCGGAAACCGATTTCATAGGTTCCCGCTTCTTCGACACGAATCGACCAGGTGATGGTCTGGTCTTGCGTGCCCCTGAAGTCGGCGTAGGCGTTCTCCGAGACGTCGCGCACGTCACCCACTTCGATCACTCGAGGACCGTTGAGCAGTGCATCCTCGGCCTCGTAGATGCCGAAACCGGGCGAAGGCTCGTGCACCACTTCCAGCTGATCCACGTTAGGCCCAGCCCGGGACACCGACTGCAAACGCACCTCGACATCGCCCGGCGTCAGGTTCACCTCGATATCCTGGGTCATCCAGAAACGCCAGCGGTCGGAACCCTCGAGGCTGTCCGGTGCCGGTGGAAAGTCGGCGATACCCACACTCAGGCCATTGACGAAGACCTCGAGAGGTCGATCCGAAAAGCCACCATTGGCATAGCGCACCCGCAGTACGGTGTCACCACCATCACCGGCTTCCAGGGTGAAGCCAAAGGTGATGGCATCGTCCGAGTTCCTGCCGAAATCAGCGTAACCGCCACCGACCCCGTCGTTGTCATCCAGATTGCCGTCATTGCCAAAGCTGCCCGGCTGTAGCCCCGGCACCTCACTGGCGATCCCTTCACGGATGATGATCTCGGCAGCGCCGCCCTCGCTGATGGTGGCGCTGGTGCCGTCGTCAGGGGTGTTGTCCTCGGCCTGGATGGTTGCCAGTATCCTCATCGAGTCAGTGCCAGCCCCTCCGGACGACATGGGTTCGACGGGATCCAGGCGGACCAGCTGACTCTCGCCGGTCCGGCGGTTCAGGGTGACCAGATACAGGCGCCCTGTGGCGGGGTTCTCTATGATATCCAGAGGATCGGTATAGGTGATGACCTTGCCGGCGGCATTCCGAAGAACGTCGTCACCGATGACCTTGCCTTCGGCATTCACCGTGATCCAGCGAATGTCGTCTCCTCCGGAATACTCGGTGATCAGCAGACTGCCCTTGAAGGCATTGCCGAAGGTATCACCGACGTATTCGGTCGCGCCGTTGGCAGAGCGGTTCTCCCCCAGCGAGTAGGCATCGTCGATGCGATAGTTGGGGTCGGGCTCGATGCCTGGATCGTAGGACGTGACCTCGTTGATGTCCTCCAGCCGGGTGGGGTTACCGCCGTTAAGGATGTACTCGTCCTGCAGAGGATTCGGGTGGCCGTAGTACCCCCCCTGCTCGACCTTGAACAGATAGTCATCCTGCTTGACCACGTTGGTCGCCGATTCGTCGATCAGCGTCGAGGGGTCATCCGGCACGGCACCGCCCGCCGCCGAGCCATTGGTCGGCGTGTACAAGTAGCCATTGGAGTGCCAGACCAGATCGTAGGCGTTGCGGACCCCGGTGGCGAAGATCTTGACCACGGCATCATCGACGAAGGGATCGTAGAAGCTCTCCAGCACGAGGCCATCAGCGTCCTGGACGCTGGCGACACCCTTGTCGTCAAACACCAGAAAGCGCCCTTCCTCCATGGGAATGGGGGCATTTTTCAGGTCATTGTCGACGTCGAGGAAGCGTGTCTGGTCTTCCGGCAGGGGCTCGGTGGTGACATCGAAGCCACCAGCGGGCGGCGAGCGCGTCGGATCCACCTCCAACACCGCCGCAGACAGCAGACGTTCGGGCCTATTGCCCCAGGCACTGTCGCCGTCCCCCATGGCGGTATTGGACCCCTGGGTCAGGTAAAGCAGATGCGAGGGTTCAGTGGGCGACGCCTCTGCATCAAACGCCGGATTTTCCCGAAACTCGATGCTGTTGGTGACGTGGTCCGCCACCGAACGGGGAAGTCCGGTCAGGTAGACTTCGGCACTACCGCTGAAGTCGTCTCCCTCGTCCAGGGTAATCTTCAACAAGCGACCGCTGAAGTCGGGGGTCGAGGTGTCGCGTCCGGACAGCGGGATCGGATAGTTGTCGGTCACCCACAACACCTTTGGATCGGTCGGGTCCACCGCGATGCCGATGATACCCCGCCGATTGTTGAAGGCGTCGGCGTCGGGCTCCATGAAGGGATCCAGGGCCAGCGACAGGGCCTCCCCGGGGCCCAGCGAGCCGTCCTCAGGGTCCAGCGCGTAGCGCACGATCTGGCCGCCCATGCTGACCACGTACAGCGCATCACCCCCGGCGCTGACCTCGAGGGAGGTAAAACCGAAGGCTCCGTCGACGGAACCGTTCAACTCCACCGTTCCCTCGAAGGCCACATCACTGGGCAGGATATCCGGTTCTGGCCCGGTAACGAAGGTATTGGTGTACTTCAGGAATTCCCGGGTCGGCAAACTGCTGTCGGTGTTGTCGCCACGATCCTGAAAGCCATCGATCACCAGGCTATAGCTGGTGAAAGGCTTCAGCGTTTCCTTGGGGGAAAGGGTCAGTGAATCGAAACCGCCGGTGGTGTTGATATCAAACGCCACCTCGATGCCGGTGACGGTCTCGAACAACCGTACCGAACCATCGCTCAGGCTCTTCAGGAGTGCGCCTCCTCGGCCCTCGACCACCTGAACGCCGACGAAGATATCGGAGGTGGGATCGACTCCGGTGGGCAGGCTACCGTCTTCCCTGTCCAGATCCACGACAACGGTATTGGTAGCAACACCGGCGATGGCCCGGGCATCGGTAAAGTGCGCATAGTCGAGGCTCGCTGGCTGGTCATCTTCCGGAGTCAGGTCCGGCAGCGGTCGGATCTCCAGATACTGCAGCTTGACGTTCTTGCTGTCGACGTCGAGCGCATCCAGCGTCAGACGACCATCGGTCACCTCAACCACCCGGGTGACCAGATCCGAACGCAGGCCCTCGGTGTCATTGGTCGGCGTCGCATCGATGGAAAAGTCGTCTGGACGCCCTGGGGTAAAGGCATCGGTGAAGGCAACACCCTCCGCATTGACCCCGTAGAAGGCGTCGAAGTTGCCGGAAGCATCGCCCACCGACAGGGTCACCTCGTAGAAGCCGGGCTCCAGCTCAATTTCCCAGCCTGCATCGACGAAGCCGTCGCGCTCGCTGGTCATCTGGGCAAAGGTCGCCTGGCGCGGGTCCAGGCCGACGAAGCGCTCGGAGCGATCCACCAGGGTAAAAGCACCCTGACTCGCCAGCGACAATGGATCGGTGCCGTTCTCAGTTCCGTCGGCAATGCTTTGCTCGGTGACCCAGCCGTAGCGGTAGGTCTTGCCGTCCACTTCCAGCATCTGTGTTCCAAAGGCCTGGCCGGTGTCCGCGACATAGCCCTCGGGAACGTCGGCCCCCTGTGGCTGGAAGTTGATCTTCAGTGTCGGACGCTCGCCGGGCTCGACGACGAGCGGAGACAGCTTGACCAGGTCAAGGTTGGCCCCCCCTGACGTGAGATTCTCAAGGCGAACAGAATGGGTCCCGGCTTCGAGCTTGAGTTCAAGCGACTCTTCCCGCCAGCGTTGCCAACCATCATCACCAGCCCCGGTGGAAGCAAACTCGAACTCGCCTACCCTGACGCCATCAATGTAGAGCGCCATGGGGCGATCAGCGTTGCCTCCATTGGCGTAGCGGGCGTCCAGTCGGAAATTGCCGCCTTCCTCCACGGTGACTTCGAATACCCCGGCATCGCCGACATCGTTGCCCAGGTCAAGGTAACCCTCGCCACTGTAGCCAGGCCTGAGCGAATCCACGCCATCGGCTTCCAGACGCGCCGTCGTATCGGCCGGGCTGCCTGGATCCGACTCCTGATCGTCGATGGTAAAGGTTTCCGCCTCGAACGACATGATGCCTGTTTCCGGCTCCGGATCGGGATCGGGATCGGGATCGGGATCGGGATCGGGATCGGGATCAGGATCGGGATCGGGATCGGGATCAGGATCAGGATCGGGATCAGGATCGGGATCTGGTTCGTCTTCCACCTTTACCAGTGTCAGCTGATCCAGGTTGGGTCCCTGGCCCACGCCACCCTGTTCCGCCGTGGGGATCGACAAAAACAGCTGATGCGACCCCGGCTCAAGCTCAAGTTCGACCGTCACCTCCTGCCAGCTGCTCCAGCCACCGGTTCCAGGAAAGCTCACCGACGTCGTGACGCCGCCATCCACCTGAAGCGCCAACGGACGATCACTGTTGCTGCCGTTGGCATAGCGCAGGGTCAATTGGTAGCTGCCTGCCGTATCGACGCTGATGTCATACTGGACACCATCACCGGGATCCCTGCCAAGATCCACATAGGCATTGTCGACAGCACCGGGCCTGGCGTTGCTACCCGACACCACTTCGGTGACAGCGCCGGAGGGTCTACCGCCAACGTCGATGATGGTGCCCTCTTCCGCCTGCCAAACCAGAAGATCGGCATCCTGTGGCACCACCAACATCTGGGCGGTTCTTCCCGTGATCGGGCTGACCATCTCATCGTTACTGCTCATGGTGACTCCATATATTTTCTACATGTCATGCCCCATGAAAACCGTTTTACATTCGGAAACAAATAGCAAATATCTTACACCAACATCAGAAGTTGAGGGTTTTTTTTGACCCAACTACTTCGTCTTGATCAACTCGCCCTTCCATAACAGAACTTTTTTGACGCATCCAAAATCGGCCAAAAAACGATTAACACCCTCTAAAAACAATGACTTCAATATTCCTCACAATAATCGTCGACAAAATCAGCACAGAATTCTTCAAAAATTCAACAAAAGAATACGGAAACATCTATTGCGATTCTTCATTTTTATGCCGTTTTACATAGATTTGTAAGCTCTAAAAAAGTCGTTTCGGCGAACTTCTCCCTAGCCTCTCACTCCCTGCCAACTCCATACTTCATTCCATCAGATTTCGGACACCCTGCACGACAAGGTGCTAAACGACGTCAGGCATCGCTCTTCGCTCCGGCTGCCAACACCACCAGAACTTCGCCGCAAATCCAGAAAACGAGACGCCTTTACATGACCCCCACCCGTTACAATATTCGGGAGGCGATACTTCGCTGCCGACGCGGCCTCTTCGACGTCGGACTGTTCAGCCTGTTCATCAACCTGTTGATGCTGGTGCCTTCGCTATACATGCTGCAGGTGTATGACCGGGTGCTGGCCAGTCGCAGCGTCGAGACCCTGGTCATGCTGACGTTGGTAGTGGTGTTCCTGTTCGCCGTCATGGGCGGACTCGAGTGGGTTCGCTCGCGACTGCTGGTGCGCATCGGCAATGCCCTGGATGAACGGCTCCAGCCGGCTGTCCATCAGGCCATCTACGATCAGGCCCTGCGCCGTCCGGGTGCCACCTCGACCCAGGCGCTGGATGATTTGGCCACGCTGCGCCAGTTCGTCTCCGGCCCCGCCCTGCTCGCCTTCTTCGACACGCCATGGATCCCCCTCTACCTGGGGGTACTGACGCTGTTCCATCCGCTCTACGGGCTCTTTGCCCTGGCCGCCGGCATCCTGTTGCTGGCCCTGGCCGCGATCAACGAGGCCTGCACCCGGGGTCTGCTGAAACAGGCTGGCGGCCACCAGGTCGCCAGCCGCGACGAAACCGCCGCCAACTTGCGCAACGCCGAGGTGCTCCATGCCATGGGCATGCTGGAGAGCGTAAAGCGACGCTGGCAGTCGCAACACCGTGACTCCCTCGCACTGCAATCCCGGGCCAGTGATCGTTCAGGTGTACTCACCCACCTTTCGAAGATACTAAGGCTGCTGTCCCAGTCGCTGATCCTCGGCCTGGGGGCATGGCTGGTACTGAAGGCGGAGTTGACCCCAGGAATGATGATCGCTGGCTCGATCCTGCTGGGGCGAGCTCTGGCCCCCATCGATCAACTGATCAATGGCTGGAAGAGCTTTATCGCCGCCCGTAACGCCCGCGAACGCCTGGGCCAACTCATCGACAGCGAGGCGCCATCACCACCGATGCCGCTGCCCGCCCCGAAGGGCCAGCTTTCCCTCCAGCAGGTATGTGCCGGCCCACCTGGAGCGACCATTACCTCACTCAACGCGATCAGCGTCGACCTCAAGGCTGGCGAACAACTCGCTATCATCGGCCCGAGTGCCTCGGGAAAATCGACCCTGGCACGGGTAGCCCTGGGCATCTGGCCGAGTCTCGACGGATGCGTACGCCTCGATGGCGCCGACATCCTGCGCTGGGAACGCAGCACCCTGGGGCCCCACCTGGGCTATCTGCCCCAGGACGTGGAGCTGTTGGCCGGAAGCATTGCAGACAACATCGCTCGCTTCGGCCCGGTCGACGCCGACGCAGTACTCAAGGCAGCCCACCTGGCCGGCGTCCACGAGTTGATCCTCAAGCTCGACGAAGGCTACGACACCACCATCGGACACGGCGGCACGGGTCTATCCGCCGGCCAGCGTCAACGCATTGGCCTTGCCAGAGCCCTGTACGGCGAACCATCGCTGGTGGTGCTGGACGAACCCGATTCCAATCTGGACGAAAGCGGTGAGCGAGCCCTGGTGGAAACCCTGGTCCGCCTGCGCCGGCTCGCCACCACTACCCTGGTGATCACCCACCGACAGCGCCTGCTGGCCCAGGTCGACCGGGTAATGTTCCTCGACAACGGCCGAGTGACGTCCCTGGCTCCTCCCTCCCCGGCCGGCGGGGCAAGACTCAAGGGAACGGTGTCCTCGGCACGGGTGGTGAAGCAAGTCGCCGGTGCCGGCACGCCCTTTTCTCAACGAGCCCCGTCCGGCGTTGCGCCATCGAACCCACTGCCAACGGATCCCCCTTCATCCAACAGCTCGAGGACACCACGATGAGCGCTCAAGTCTCTACTTCGGTGCCCGTCGAGACCGCCGCCATCGACTCGAGCTCGGCCACCGCGAGTCCTGAGAATCAAGTACCGGTGGACCTTCGGCCCTATCGCCGCTGGGGCCTTGCCATCCTGCTGGTGGCCTTCGGTGGCTTCGGAGTCTGGTCGGTCACCGCTCACCTGGCGGTGTCGGTGGTCGCCCCCGGTTCGGTCTCGGTGGAAAGCTTCACCAAGACGATCCAGCACCTGGAAGGCGGCATCGTCGCCGACGTGCTGGTCGAGGACGGCGATCACGTGGAAGCCGGCGACCCACTGATCGTGCTGGACGACACCCAGGCGCTGGCGCAACAGCGCATCGCCGAAACCGAGTACCTGATCACTCGGGCCAGCGAGGTGAGACTGCTGGCGGAACAGGCCGACAGCGACAGCCTGGTCTTTCCACAAGAACTGATCGCGTCCAGCAATTCGCGGGTTCAGGAGGTGCTGGGCGTGCAGCGGCGGCTGTTCGAGGTACGCCGGCAATCGCTGGACGATACGCTGGCCGCCCTGGACCAGCAGATTCTTCAACTGGAAGAGCAGATCACCGGCCTGGGGCAAACCCGTTCGATCACCCAGCAACGCATCGACTCGCTGGAGGGTGAGGTCGCCAACCACCGCAAGCTGTTTCGTGACGGAATGATCAGCAGCCAGCGTCTGCGTGAGCTGGAACGCGAGAGCCTGGAGTACCAGAGTGACAACGCGGGACACGCCTCGGAGATCGCCCGACTGCGCGCCCAGATCAGTGAAAACACCCTGAACAAGCAGATTCGCCTGCAGGCATTTCAACAGCAGGTGGGCGAAGCGCTACGTCAGGTCCAGGCCGAGGTCGCCGACGCCGAAGAGCGCCTGGTCGCCCTCAATGACACCCTCGCGCGCACGCGGATCACGGCCCCTGTTGCGGGTACCGTGGTGGACCTGCAGGTGCACACCCTGGGCGCCGTGGTACGTGGTGGCGACCCGCTGCTTGACCTGGTCCCGGCCGGCGACGGTTTCGTGATCGAGGCCCGCGTCCCCAACCACGATGTGGATCACCTCTACCCCGGCCAGTCGGCGGAAATCCGCTTCAGCGCCTTCAACCAGCGCCTGTCCAATGTCATCGACGGCGAGGTGATCCGCGTCAGCGCCGACAGCTTCGAGGACGAGGCCACCCGCCAGCGCTACTACAAGGTCCGCGTCGGCGTGACCGACCTGGGCAAATCGCAGCTGACCGACAACATGCGTCTTGTCGCAGGCATGCCGGCAGAGGTGATGATCCTCACCGGGGAGAGAAGCTTCGCCAGCTATATCACCAAACCGATCAACGATATGCTCGCCCGGGCCATGCGTGAGGAATGACGAAAGAGCAATCACCAAACCACTGATTCAATGGCGACATGCTCGCTAGGGCAATGCGCGAGGAATAGGTGAAGAGCGATCACCAAACCGCTGATGCAATGGCGACATGCTCGCTTGGGCCATTCTCCCCACCACCGTGACACCGGCCGCCAAATGAGCGACAATTTCTTAACTTTTACCATTTGGCGTCCATCTTCCAACAACCAGTGCCGTCAATGCGAGGAGGTTGTCATGGCGATTGCGCAACTGACCGCTGACAAGCGTCGCGACATGGGTGCGGCTGCGATGAGGACCTACCCCAACATCATCCGTGACTGGGGGCTGCCGGAACAGGACGCCGCAGTGTTGCTCGGGCTGGCCGATTCCACCTATCGACGCTGGCGCAAGGATCCAGAGTCTGCGCGATTCGATGTCAACCATCTGGAGCGCATGTCGCTGATCATGGGGATCTACAAGGCCCTGCAACTACTGCTGCCGCGCACGGATGCCGCCGATTCTTGGCTACAGCGTCCCAACAGCAACCCGCTTTTCGGTGGACGTCCCCCTATCGAAAGGCTACGCCAAGGCCAAGTGTCGGACCTCTATGTCGTGCGCCAGCATCTCGATGCGGCAAGAGGGGGCGGCCACGCGTGACCTTTCCGGTCTCTCGGGTGACCTGGCGTCCCTGCTACCGAATCGTACCCTCACGCTTCCCACCGATCGACCTGTTCGAAAGGGTTGCCGAGCCCGGTGATCGGGAGCTGCTCCAGGAGCTCGAGGGGGCGACTTCCCCGCGCCTGAGGGAGCAGGCCGGTGAGATACACCTGGTGAGGGACGAAGATCGTCGCTATGGCCCTGGCTGGACACCGGTGATGGCGGCTTTTTGCCATTTCAACAGCCGCGGGACCAGATTCACCGATGGCACCTTCGGCGCCTACTACACGGCGATGAGCGAGGCTACGGCCATTGCAGAAACGCGATATCACACAGAACGGTTCCTGAGAGAATCCGATGAGCCTCCCATGCAGGTGCAACAACGTGTCTACCTGGCCAATCTCGACGGCGAATTGCTTGACCTGAGAGGAAGCCCGCCTGGCGCCGAGACTCTGCTCGCACCAGATGACTGGAGGGCCAGTCAGGCCTTTGGAAGACGCGCCTGGGAAGACCGCAGCGACGGTATCGTATACCCCAGCGTGCGCGACCAGGGAGGCCAATGCGCCGCGATATTGCGGCCTCCTGCCGTATCCGCGACATGGCAGGGGCGTCACCTCGGGTATGAGTGGGATGGACACCAGATCCGGCACGTTCTCGAATTGCGGCTCGTATGAAGTACGCTTTAGCGCTGGTTCGACGGCGCCATGCACACGCGCAGACTGCCAGTTCCAGGAAGGGGCCCCCCAGAGGGATCAAACAGTGCGATCAAGCAGAGGGATCAAACAGTAGGATCAAGTACTGGGATCAAGCAGAAGAAAATGACGAGGACCGAGTTGGACCACTCGGCTCGTTGATGGCAAGAAAAAGAACTGCGCGGACCAAGGTTCAGGGGGGGACGGTCCGCGCAGGGCCAGCTCCCTGCCGGCACGGGACACCATGACAGCGACTCTGCTGCATCTTTCTGGAGCATAGGATGGCCCCCCGGCCATCCTCCCTCCTCCATTTTTCTTGTTGTCAGACCCCGTTGCCGGGGCCTGACATGGCTTCCTCCCTCGTTTTTCTGTTCCGCCTTGGCTTGTTCTCCAAGCCTCAGCCTCAGAAGCCGGCGTCGTCCTGCTGAACGCCCTGGACCCCGACATCGTCGCTCATCGGCTGACTGTCGATACCATCGTCGGCCTGGCTGGCGAGCGGATCGTCCGCCAGCAGCAGACTGGCGCTGGCCGCGTTGGCCGCCGCCACGTCCGGATCACGGGTCAGCTCGAAGGACGCGATGTCCTGGGAACCGCCGTTGAAGGTCAGTCGCAGCACCTGCACGCCTGCCTCCAGATCCAGGGTCATCGACGCCGTGTCGACGAACACGCCCCAGTCGCTAGTCACCGGCGTGTCGACGCTGCCCTGCTCGTAGACACTGCCGTTCTGCTCCACCGAGGCGGTGATACTGCGTCCGCCATTGGGGCCAGAAGTGACGAAGGACAGGGTATGGCTACCGGCCTGCTCGACGTTGATGGTGTACTCGAGCCACTCGCCATCCTCGATCCAGCCCACGGCCTCACCCTGGCCGACGATATCTACCGGGGTATCGCGGAAGTCACTGCCGAACTGCGCCGCGCTCAGCTCGTTGAAGGCCTCGCCCTGCTCGCCCTCGTCGAACTGCACCGCATCCAGCGCAAGGCCATCGTCGGCGTCCACCAGCCAGGGGGTACCACCGGCGTTGAACGCCTGCTGCCCATCCCGTGACAGCGAGAAGCCCTCAAGGTCCATGGACCCGCCGTTGAAGGTCAGGCGCAGCACCTGCTCGCCGGCCTCCAGCGTCACCTGGGTGCTTTCGGTCTCGACGAAGTTGGTCCAGCCACCGGTGGGCTCGACCCCCACCGGCGTGGCGGTGGCGTAGGGCGTGCCGTCGTCCTTGGTGAAGCTGGCGGTAATCGAGCGCTGCCCACCGCCGGTGGTACCCAGCGAGGCCAGGAAGGCCATGTCGTAGGTCCCCGCCTGCTCGATGTTCAGGGTGTACTCCACCCATTCGCCATCCTCGATCCAGCCGATGGCGCTGCCGCCGTTGGACAGATCCACCCCCTCGCCGCGCACGTTGCTGCCGAGCTGCGCCTCGCTGGTGTCGTTGTAGGCGACGTCCTGTCCGCCCTCGTCATAGTTCACCGCATCGAGGCTGAACTCGCTGCCCACCTGCCAGGGCTGGCCATCGTCGGTGAATGCCTGCTGGCCATCGTCCACCGCTCCCACCGGCGCCAGGGTAAAGCTCGCCAGATCCATGGAGCCGCCGTTGAAGGTCAGGCGTACCACCTGTTCGCCCGCCTCCAGCGCCACCTGGGTGGTCTCGGTCGGCACGAAGTTGCTCCAGCTACCGGTGTCGTTCACCGCCACCGGCGAGGCGCTCACGTAGGGGCTGTCGCCGCCCTTGGCAAAGCTTGCGGTGATGGTGCGCGGCCCGGGGAAATTGGTGTCCATTGAGGTCAGGAAACCAAGATCATAGAGCCCGTCCTCGGCCACGTTGATGGTGTACTCGACCCACTCGCCTTCGGTGATGTAGCCGATGGCCAGTGACGGCGTGGAGATGTCCACCGCCTCGTCCGAGCGGAAGCCATTGCCCTGATGCGCCGCGGTGGAGTCGTTGTACGACACCCCCTGACCGCCGCTATCGAACAACCGCGCCTCCAGGGTCAGACCGTCGGCGTCCACAAGCCACGGCGTCTGGGTGTCGTTGAACGGGTCCTGACCGTCGTCCACCGGCTCCACCAGATCCAGGCTGAACGATGCCAGATCGAGCTGACCGCCGTTGAACGTCAGCCTGAGCACCTGCTCACCCTCTTCCAGATCGAAGGTCAGGGGACCCACCTCGGTGAAGCTGGTGAAGCTGCCGGTGTTGGGCAACGCCTGCGTCTGGGCATCGGTGTAGAAGCTGCCATCCTGCTCGAAGGCCGCGGTGATCGACTTGCCACCTGAGACCGCCGAGGTGGAGAAGTTCAGCGTATAGGTGCCCGCCGTCTCCACGTTCAGGGTGTACTCCAGCCACTCGCCGTCGGCCACATAGCCGATGGCCAGGCTACCGTTGGAGATGTCCACCGCCTCGTCGGAGCGGAAGCCATCGCCCTGGTGCGCGTCGGTGGTGTCGTTGTAGGCCACTCCCTGACCCCCGTTGTCGAAGAACCTCGCCTCCAGGGTCAGGCCGTCCGCTCCGACGGCCCAGGCGCTCTGGTCGTCGTTGAAGGCGGTCTGTTCCACCGGCGTCGGATCGTCGAGGAAGTTCGGGGTACCGTCGCCATCATCGTCGTCGTAGAGGTCCACGCGGCCGTTGCCGTCGGCGTCCTCGGCGCCGGTCGGATCATAGGTGGTGACGTTCTCGACAAGGAAGATATTGTCGTTGTAGTCGTAGTTCACCCCCGCGTAGTCCTGGATGACGATATAGGTGTTCGGGATCACGTTGCCGTCGGCGTCCTTGGCCACGTACACCCGGATCAGGTGACCGTCGTTCTCGTCCCAGTTGAGATTGGCCCCCGGGATACCGATGGCATCGATGGTGTCCTCGTAGAGGTTGGCATCGGGATCGGACCAGGAGATGTATCCCGGACGATCGGAGATCTCGGCATAGAAGCCGAAGGGATCGTCACGATCCAGGGTCGCCACCGCCAGGTTGTCGCCATCGTTCAGGGTACGCGGCAGCAGGGTCTGACCGTCGGCCTCGTCATGGGCGATGATCTCGTCAATGTCGCGGCTGTCGACGTCGTGGATGAACAGCCGGGCGATGTCACCCTGGCCATGGTAGGCCGCCAGCTGGGTGATGGTGATCGGCGAGGCCCCGTCGGCGCGCTGGAAGTACGGCGCCAGAACCTCGTCGCCGTTGGCCTCCACCAGGCCGCCCTGGTTCATCTGTCCCTGGGCCACGTCGGTGGAGTAGCCGAAGGCGTTGACGATCTCCTGCACCGTCGGCTCCTGGCCGCTCTCGGACTGGTTCTGGCTGATACCGGCCAGTTCGATCACCTTCTCGGCCTCGTCGGCGTCGCTTGAGCTGATGATCAGGCTGGCCTCGTAGAGCGAACCGTCGTTGGGGTCATCGGCGATAAAGCGCACCGTCACCTCCACCGACTCGCCCGGCGCCAGGGTCACCGCGCTGAACTCCTCGGTCAGCTCGAACAGCGAGGTATCGCTGACCTCGACGTCGTCGATGGTCAGGGCATCGAAGCCGTCGTTGGACAGGGTGATGGTGACCTCGTCGTGGACCTCCTGGGCATCATTGACCGGGTTCTCGATGCGCGACATCACCAGCCGCTCGTCGGAAGGCACGCCGTCGTTGTTGGTCACGGTCAGCGAGCCACCGGACACCGGCTTGACCCCTTCGATCACGAACATGTTGTCGTTGTAGTCATAGTTGATGCCGGTGTAGTCCATGATCCCCAGGTAGGTATTGGGGATCACGTTGCCGTCGGCGTCCAGCGCCCGGAACATGCGCACCGTGTAGCCCCGCTCGATGCCGTCGGCGTCCGCCGGCGGCGTGCCTCCACCCTGGGGGTTGAGCGACGGATCGGTGGAAAGGCCGGCCATCTCGATGCCGAAGACCTCTTCGCCGGCCCAGCCATCGGGGATGGTATCCCGGCTGAACGTCGCGGTGGCAAAGTCACCGTTGTTGACCAGCGGCAACAGCGTCTGGTTGTTGTCTCCCTGGTGGTTGGTAAAGATGATGTCCTGGTTCTTGTTGCCCGGCGCATGGATACCCAGCGTCGCCCCGCCACCACCGTGGTAGGCGGCGATCTGGGTGATCTTGGCGTCGCTTACGCCGTCGGCCAGCGACCAGTAGCGCGACAGCACCTCGTCGTCGTTGACCGGCCTATACAGGTCGAAGTCGTTGAGCACCGAGTTCTGGCCGCCACCGGTGGTCGCCAGACCATCGATCTGGTTGCCGAAGCCGAACACCTCCCAGACCTCGTTGACGTTGGGTTCCCAGCCACCCTCGTCACGCGCCTGCCAGAAGCCGGCCATGTGGATCTCGGCAACCGGCGAGTCCTGGTCATTGGTCACCAGTCGAATGCGACCCTCGAAGACACCATCCGCGGCGTCGGTGGTCGGCGCCGTATAGGCGTCCCGGTCGAACAGCACCGTGACCGTGAGCGACTCACCGGCAGCGAGGGTCAGGCCGTCGAACGCGCCCGGATCGGCCAGCACGAAGGGCCCGTCGATATCGGACTCGAGAATCTCCAGCGGCTCGCTGCCGCTATTGGAGATCGTCACCGTGGCGCTGTCCTTGAACTCGCGATCATCGTTCGAGGCGCTGTTGTTCTCCAAGTAGCTGAAGTGCAGGCGGTTGGCGAAGTAGGCAGCATCGCCGCTCTGCACCTCGATATCGGCGTTGTCGTTACCGGTCAGCGGCGACACGTCGAGGTAGTCGAGGTCATCGGCACCATCGGCGCTGGATACCGCGCGCAGGTTGTACTCGATGCCGGCCTCCAGCTCGACGTAGATGCCCTGCTCGCCGGCGTCACCCACCCCGGGATAGGCCAGGCTATCGATGGTCTGCCCATTGAGGGTCAGCGCCAGCGAGCCACCGTCATCGGCACCGGCGTTGGCCGCCAGGTCCAGACGATAGAGACCGTCGCTGTCCACCGTGAAGTAGAAGTCGGCGGTCAGCTCATTGACGGTACGCGCACTGTTGCCGTCCTCGAGCTCGATGCGGCCACCATCGGAGACATCGGCGTAGACCGGGATGAAGATGTCACCACTGTCGTCCGGCACCCGCAGCAGGTCGATATTGGGGCCCACTGCATTCGGCGCGGTCAGCACGATGGTGTTGCTGCCGGCTTCCAGGTTGACCAGCACGTCCTGGAAGAACCAGTCGGTCTCGTCGTCGTTGCTCTGGCCGACGAAATTGAGCTGGCCCAGGTCATTGCCGTTGATGGTCAGGCCCAGCGGACGGTCGGCCTTGCTCGCGGCCAGCGCGTAGCGGAAGCCGATCTCGTAGCTGCCCGCCTCGTCCACGTTCACCGTCCAGGTGATGGTCTGGTCCCCGGCACCGGCAAAGTCGACGAAGCCATCACCGGAGGCGTTGCGGTCGTCCTGGCTCTCGGGGACTACAACGGCCCCGCCGAGCGCGGCGTCCTCGGCCTCGTAGAGGGTGAAGCCGGGCGTTGCATCCTCTTCCTGGAGGATCGCCAGCTGGTCGATGTTGGGCCCGGTGTTGTCGGTGGCCTGGAAGCGCACCGTGTTGAGACCGGCTGCCAGATCGGCATCGATATCCACCGTCAGCCACTCGGCCCAGCGCGAGTCTGCGTCATCAAGTGCCGGGTCCTGGGGCGGCGGGAAGGATACGACGCCCACCGAGACGTTGTTGATGAATACCTCCAGAGGACGATCGGCATTGCCGCCGTTGGCGTAGCGCACCCTGAGCACCGAGTCGCCGGCCTGATCGGGGTCCAGCTCGAAGCTGAAGGTGATGAAGTCCTCATTGGTGCTACCGAAGTCGGCGTAACCGCCGGGCACACCGTCATCGTCGACGTCATTGCCATCGACCCCGAAGGCGCCGGGGCGCAGGCCGTTGGGCAGATCTGCCTGGTTCGGCTCGGGATTGTTGATGTCGCGGATCTCGATCTCGGCGCCAGCACCGGAGGCCACGACCACCGAGGTGCCGTCATCCGGGGTCATGTCCTCGGCCTGGATGGCCAGCACCATGACCAGATCATCGACGGGATCGGGATCCGGATCGACGGGACCGGTGGTGCCACCCGGGGCCGGGTCGAGGCGAATGATCTGGCTCTGGCCGTTGCCGCGGTTGAGGGTCAGCAGGTAGAGCTGGCCGGTAGCCGGGTTCTCGATGATGTCCAGCGGGTCGACGTAGGTGATGACGTTACCGTCGGGATCACGCAGTACATCGTCGCCGATGACGTTGCCGTTGGCGTCCAGGGTGATGGAGCGCACGTCGTCACCGCCGGAGTACTCGGTGAACAGCACGTTGCCCTGGAGGTTGCCGCCGAACACACCGCTGGTGTATTCCACCGCGCCGTTGGGCGAGCGGTTCTCGCCCAGCGAATAGACCCCGGCGATGTCGTAGGTGCCCTCGGGAATGGTGCCCGTCGGGTACTTGTCGACCTGGTTGGGGTCGTTGGCACCGGTGGGATTGCCGCCATTCAGAATGTACTCGTCACGCAGCGGGTTCGGATGGCCGTAGTAGCCGCCCTCCTCGATACGGAACAGGTAGTCATCCTGCTTCTCGACATTGGTATAGCGCTCGTTCTCCGGCGTGGAGGGATCGTCCGGCACGTTGCCACCGGCCGCCGAGCCGTTGGTCGGCACGTAGAGGAAGCCGTTGGAGTGCCACACCAGGTCGTAGGCGTTACGCGCCCCGGTGGCGAAGATCGTCAACACCGCGTCGGGGGCGTAGGGGTCGTAGTAGGTCTCCAGCACGTTGCCGCTGGCGTCCTGGACCGTGGCTACCCCGCGATCGTCGAACACCAGGAACTCGCCGTTGCCCATGGGGATGGGATCATCCTTGGGATGACCGTCGGGGTCATCGAAGCGCCGATTCAGGCCATCGTCGGGCAGCGGTTCGGTGCTGACGTCGAAGGGGCCATTGGACACGTCACGGGTCGGATCGATTTCCAGCACCGCGGCGTTCAGAAGACGCTCGGGACGGTTGCCCCAGGCGCTGTCCGGCTCGCCCATGGCGGTATTCGAGCCCTGGATCAGATACAGCAGATGGCTCGGCACGTCCGGGTTGGTGTCCGGGTCGTAGTCCGGGTTCTCGCGGAACTCGAGGCTGTTGGTCACGTGGTCGCCGTTGGAGCGCGGCAAGCCGGTGATATAGGCCTCGGCGGTACCGGAGAAGCCGGGTCCATCATCCAGGGTGATCTTGGTGATCCGTCCGCTGAAGTCCGGCACACCGTTGTCACGTCCGGTCAGCGGGATCGGATAGTTGTCGGTGATCCACAGCACATTGGGATCGGTGGGGTCCACCACCAGACCGATGATGCCGCGCTGCTGACTCTGTCCCGGCTGGTCGAAATAGTCGTTGGGCAGACTCAGATCCTGGCGATTGGACAGCGAACCGTCGATCGGGTCGACGTCGTAGCGCAACAGTTCACCGCTGATGGTGGCGATGTACATGTAGGCGCCATCCGGGCTCATCTCCAGCGAGGTGAAGCCGAAGGCACCGTCGGCGGCGCCGTTGAGTTCCACCACGTCGTTGAAGGCCACGTCGCGCGCGACCACCTCCGGCTCGGCGCCGGTGACGAAGGTGTTGGTGTACTTCTGGAACTCGCGGGTCGGCGCGCTCGCATCGTCGTTGGGGCCACGGTCCTGGAAGCCGTCGATCACCAGGGTGTAGCTGGTGAACGGCTTGAGGGTCTGGCTCGGCGAGATGGTCAGCGAATCGAAGCCGCCGGTGGTGTTGGCGTTGAAGCTGACTTCCTGACCGGTGACGGTCTCGAACAACCGGATCGAGCCGTCGCCCAGGCTTTCGAGCAGGGCTCCACCACGTCCGTCCACCACTGAGATGCCGACAAAGATGTCGGAGGTCGGATCGACCCCGGTGGGAATGGCACCGTCATCCGGATCGAGATCCACCTCCACCTCGTTCTGGCCGACCCCGGCGATCGCCCGGGCGTCGGTGAAGAAGGCGTAGTCTTCGGCGGCATCGCGATCGTCCCCAGGGGTCAGGTCCGGCAGGGCCTGAATCTCGATGTACTGGATCTCGGTGTTCTCGTTGTTGAGCCCCATCGAATCCAGGGTCAGACGACCGTCGGTGACCTGGACGATGCGGGTGACCAGGTCAGAGCGCACGCCGTCGGTGTCGTTGGACGGGTTGGTGTCGGCCGGGAAGTCATCCGGGCGGAACGGGGTGAAGGGGTCGTTGAACAGCTCGCCCTCGGCGTTGAGCACGTTGTTGCTGTCGTAGGGCCCACTGGTATCACCGATGGAGATGGTGACCTCGTAGAAGCCGTCTTCCAGCTCGATCTCCCAGCCGGCCCGCACATAGTTGGGTCCCGGCTGGTCGAAGTGGGCGTAGGTTCCCTGACGCGGGTCGAGGCCGGCGATGTCATCGGTGCGATCATTGACCGCAACGCTGGTCAGCGAACTGATGTCCAGTGGCTCGGTGCCGGGATCGCCATCGTAGATCGACTCCTCGGTGACCCAGCCGTACTGGTAGGTCTGGCCGTCGACGGTGACCGACTGGGTGCCAAAGGCCTTGCCGTTGTCGGCGATGTAGCCATCCGGCACCGCGGTGCCCTCGGGCTGGAAGTTGATCTTGACCGAGAAGCGATCGCCCGGCTCCACCGGACGATCCGGTGCCACCCCGTCACGACTCACCGTCAGGCTGTCGATGTTGGGGCCAGCGTTGCCGATATTGGCCAGACGAATGGTGTTGTCGCCGGCCTCAAGCTCCACCTCGATGGTGGTGGTGGTCCAGTTCTCCCAGCCGGCCGCGTCGGTTCCGGTGGAGGCAAAGTCCAGGCTGCCCTGGCTCTGGCCGTCGACCAGGATATCCATGGGACGGTCGGCGCCGTTGGTGCCGGCGTTGGTATAACGCACCTCCAGGGTGTAGGTGCCGGCCTCATCGACGCTCACCTGAAACTCGGCGGCGTCACCGGCGTCGGCGCCCATGTCCAGGTAACCGCTACCGGAGAAGCCATTCCATAGACCGTCGGGGCCGGCTGCGGTGTTGGTTTCCGGATTGTCGGCGTCGCGCACCTGGGTGTCGCCGTCGGCGTCGACGATGGTCAGCGCCTCACCCTCGATGGCGAAGTTGAACGCCGGGGTGCCGACGTCGGCCTCGTTGAAGTCGAACACCACCTGGTCGATGTTGGGACCGCCGGTGGCGCCCGCGGGCATGGTCAGGGTGAAGGTGTTGGCGCCCTCGACGAGATCCACCTCGACTTCCAGGGTCTGCCACTCGTTCCAGGCGTCCGCGCCGGTGGCGTTGGGGAAGCCGAGCTGACCCTGATCATCGCCGTTGACGGTCAGATCCAGCGGCCGCGGGGCATTACCCCCGTTGGCATAACGCACGGTGGCGGTGTAGCTGCCGGCCTCCACCGCGTTGACGTTGAAGGTGATCTGGTCGCCGGGGTTGGAGCCGAAGTCCAGGTAGGCATCACCCACCGCGCCGGGACGATGATTGCCGAAATCGTCGGGATTGTCCGCGTCGACCGGCCGGGTGACCTCGCCCTGGGCGGTACCGCCCACATCGACGATGTCGGCGTCCTCTCCCTGCAGGGTGATCGGCGCCACCACCACGTCGTCGTCCTCGAAGCTGACCACTTCGGTGGCGCTGGCCTCGTTGCCGGCGGCGTCGGTGACAAACAGCGAGACGGTGAGATCACCGCTCTGGTCGTCGAGCTGACCGCTCAGGTCCAGGGTAATGTTGCCCGAGGCATCCGGCGTCACCTGGGTGCGGGTCGCGCCACCGTCGAAGGACACCTCGACGGTGGTGACGTCGTCATCGACGCCCAAGACATTGAACACCGCCGCCGCCAGCTGGCTGGCGTCGAGGGTATCGTCGTCGGCGACGATGGCGAGATCGCCGTCCTCGTCGGCGCTGACGTCCTCCGCAATCGGGCCGCTGCCGCCTTCGGTCACCTCGATGCGATCGATGTTGGGACCGGTATTGGCACCTGCCGGGATCGCCAGGGCGATGGTGTTGCTGCCCGCCTCCAGGGTCACGGTGACGGTCTCGAACTGCCAGTGGTCGAAGCCTTCCTCGGGGCCGGTGCCGTCCGGATCGGTGCTGACCATGGCCAGGGCGAGCGGATCACCGCCGTTGATCACCAGATCCAGCGGACGATCGGTATTGGTGGCGTAGCGCACGCTGATGTCGTACTGGCCGGCCTGGGCCACGTCGATCTGCCAGCTGACGTTGTCTCCCGGGGTGTCACCGAAGTCCAGATAGCCGGTGCCACTGAACCCCGGACGCAGTCCGGTGGGCTGGTTCGCCTCGGGGTTGTCCGGGTCGCGAACCTGGGTGTCGGTGTTGTTGGGGTCGGTATCGAAGCTCTCGACCACACCGTCCTCGGCCTGAAGGCTCAAGGGCGAGAAAGGCGCCTCGTCGACGTCGTTGACGGTGACCGACACCAGCTCGGTGGTGGAAAGATCGCCGTCGCTGACGCTGACCTCGACCTCATAGACGTTGTCTTCGTTGGCGTCCGCCGCCAGCTCGAAGTCGCGCGCCGAGGTGAAGGCCAGCGCTCCGGTATCAGGGTCGATGGTGAACAGCGGCGCGTCGACACCACCGGTGATGGCAAACACCGGCGCCGTCAGGGTGGCCGGCTGACCGTCCTCATCGAGCACCGAGATGGACCCGATCTCGGTCAGGTTCTCGTCGATGGCAAGTGCGGTTGCACCGATCGAGAGACTCTCGTTGACGTCGTTGACCGTGACCAGAGTGGCCTGGGACACGCTGTCTTCGCCGTCGCTGACGATGACCGTCAGCTCATAGACGCCGTCTTCGTTGGCGTCGGCGGCGAGCTCGGCGTCCGGGGCATTGACGAAGCTCAGTACGCCGGTATTGGCGTCGAAGCTGAACAGCGCGGCATCGGCGCCCTCGAGGGTCACCGTCAGAGCGTCACCGTCCAGGTCGTCCAGTGTCAGGGGCGCCACGGCACTGGTGTTTTCATCGACACTGACGCTGTCGTCGAGGCCGTCAATCGTCGGGGCGTTGTTGACCGGCTCCTCGATGCGCAGGAGGTCCAGCGAGTCGATGCGCATCAGCTCGCCGCCCTCGCCTCTAAGCTCCAGCGACAGCAGCGAATCGGCGGTAATCTCCACCGGGGTCTCGAACACGATCTCCTTGCGGTTGCCGCTCTGACCGGCGTTGCCCCGGCCACCACTACCCACCAGGGTGCCGAAGTCGTCGCTCAATACGACGTCGGAGGTCAGGCTGTCGCTCGACAGATTGCGCGCCTCGAGGGCATTGCCGTCGATGGACAGGGTCAGTTCACCCTCACCGTCGGTCTCGTCGAAGACGTAAAGGGTAACGCGATACCAGCCCGGCTCGACGCCTGCGGCCGCAAGCTCGGTGCCCACGGTGGCGGGCGCGTTGCTGGTCACCCGGATGAGCTCGTTGCCCGAGGCGCTGGCGTTACCGGTGGCGATGACGTTGTCGGCGTCCAGGTCGGTAAAGGCCTCGGCCTCGATGGTCACGACGTCACCGATATCGGTGCCCTCGATCTGGAACTCCAGCACCTGGGTCGCCGACAGACCGCCTGGATCGGTGGCGCGCAGGGTCACGCTGAAGTTGCCGCCCTGGGAGGGCGTGCCCTGGATCACGCCATTGACCACCTCGAGTCCTTCCGGCAAGTCTTCGACCGTCAGGGTCAGGTCGTCACCGTCGGGGTCGGAGAACAGCGGCGCGAAGTCGGCGATCGCCACCTGACCGAAGGCCTCGCCGACTTCACCGAAGAACGGCTCCAGCGCCGCCGGTTCCGCTACCGGGGCGTCGTTGACGTTATCGATGGTCAGCACAAAGCTGTCGGAGGTCTCGATCTGCCCGTCATCGGCAAACAAGGTAACGGTATAATCACCGGGTTCCAGCCCGTCCAAGCTGCCGCTCAGCACGCTGCCGTCGATGGCAAGACCAGCGGCGTCGACAGGCGCACCATCGGCGTCGGCCACCTCAAAGCGGTAGCTCAGGTCGTCGCCGTCGGGGTCCTCGAAGGCCAGGTCGACCTCGAGGGTGGAACCTTCATCGAGGGCAAGGTCGGCGACGCCACCACCGACCACCTGCGGCGCCTGATTGACGTCGCCGGTGGTGGCCTCGCTCAGGGTCACGTTGGAGAAGCGCGCGCTGCCCTTGGCGCCCAAGTCGTCGTCGTTGACGAACACCAGCGAATCGATGGTGGTGCCCGCGTGGGCCGACAGATCGATGGTAAAGCTGACGACGCCATCACCGTCGTCATCGACGCCCTGTCCACGCAGGTCGACAAAACCACCCTGGCTCTGGGTGCCGGCCAGCTGGTAGGCGCTGTTGCCACCGTTGAAGGGGTTGTCGTCGAGGTCAAAGCCGATCGCGATGATTTCCGACACCGGGGTGTCAGAGGCGCTGAGTTCGAGCGTCAGGCGGGTGTCGGCGGTGATCTGGTAGCTTTCGCCCAGGGCCACCCGCTTCCACACGTTGTCGGTCAGGGCGAGCGTCGCGCCGGCGTCTTCCACCGCCGCGCCGGTGCCCTGGGACGGGTTGTCCTGGTTGCCGCCGTAGGACGAGATCGCCCCCGCCGAGAAGTCCACCGTCAGCGGGGCATCGTCGGCTTCCAGGGTGACCTGGGTGCTGGTGCTGGCTTCGTTGCCGGCGGCGTCGGTGACGTAAAGGGTGACGTCCAGGGTGCCGGCGTCCTGGCCGGACAGGTCCAGCTGGACGCTGCCGCCATCGACACCCACCGGGGTGCGGGTGGTGCCGCCGTCGAAGCTTACCTCGACGACATCGGCGTCGGTGTCCAGCCCCGCCAGGTTGAAGGTGACAGCGTCGCTGTCATCCGCGGCTACCGGATCGACCGGGCCGCTGAGCGCCAGGTCAGCACCCTCGTCGGCGGTGGTATCCAGCGTCAACGAAAGCTCGCGAGTCGCACGGTTGCCGAAGGCATCCATCGCGATCAGGCTGGCCGCCAGCGGCCCATCGGCCTGGCCGGACAGGTCGAGGCTGAAGTCACCGTTGGCGTCCGGGGTGACCTCCTCGACGTTGACGCCGCCATCGAAGCTGACGCCGACGAAGACGATGTCATCATCCAGCCCCGTCACGTTGAAACCCGCCGAGGCAGCGGCGTCGGCATTGATCAGGGCGGAAGCGGAGCTGAACGACAGGTCGTCGCCTTCGTCGCCCTCGACATCGCCGACCGGACCGGTACCCGACGTGGTGACCTCGAGACGATCGACGTTGGGTCCATTGTTGCGGCCAACCGGGATCGCCAGGGTGATGGTGTTGTCGCCGGCCTGCAGGCTCGCCGTCAGGGTCTGATAACCCCAGACATCGAATCCCTCGGGATCGACATTGCCGGCGTTGGGGTCGGTGCTGGCAAAGGCCTGGGTCGAGGCGTCTCCCCCGTTGATCGACAGATCCAGCGGGCGCGCCCCGTTGCTGGCGTAGCGGAAGTTCAGGTCGTAGTCACCCGCCTCGGCCACGTTGACGGTAAATGTCAGGCTGTCGCCGGGTGCGCTGCCGAAGTCCACATAGCCGGTGCCGGAGTAGTCCGGGCGCAGCCCGACAAAGCCGCCGCTCTCGGGGTTCTCGGCGTCGCGCACCAGGGTGGCGGCACCGTTGTCGACGCCGAGCTCGGCGTCCTCGGCCTGCACCACCAGCGGGTCGATCACTGGATGGGTGACCGCAGCGCTGACCAGGGCCAGCTCGATCTTGTCGATATTGGGGCCATTGGTATAGCCGCCGCCCAGACGCAGGGTATTGGAACCGGCAGCCAGCTCGACCTCCAGGGTCTCGACGGTCCAGCCTTCCCACTCGCTGCTCTGATTGGGCCGGTTGGCAGCGTCGAGATCGGACTCGACATCGTCGGGGTAGTAGTCCGGCGCCGTGGTTGTCGCGAAGGCAAAGGTGCCCAGGGTGGTGGTGGTCGCGCCGTCCACCAGTATAAGGTCCAGCGGGCGGGGGCTGGAGGTAGCGTAGGTGATGCTTACCGTGTAGGTGCCGGCGGTGGCCACGTCCAGGGTGAAGTCAGCGCTGGCATTGGCATTACCGAACGCCCAATCCAGGTAGCCGGCGCCTTCGGCGCCGACCCGGAAGGTCTCGTTGCCATTGGTGAAGTCAACGATGCTGTCGAGCGTCGCCACCCGGTTGGTACCGGTGTCATTGACGTTCTCGGCGGGCGACAGCAGCATGTCCTCGCCTTGCACCACGTAGCGATCGGGGTCCGGGGCGGTGATTTCCAGATAGTCGATGTTAGGCCCGCTGGCCCCGTTGGAGGTCAGCGTAATGGTGTTGGTGCCCTGGGCCAGGGTCACCCGTACCGGCTGGGTCAGCTCGAAGTTGGTGAAATCATCGCCGGTAGCGGGCAGGTCGAACATGCGGTCGAACAGCTCGCCGTTGACGTCCAGGCGCAGGGGACGGTTGCCGTCGCCCATGGCGTAGCGCAGCACCAGGTCGTATTCACCGGCCTCCGGCGCCTCGAAGGTAAAGGTCAGGCTCTCGCCACCGGCCACGCCGTTGCCGTAATCCACGTAGGCGTTGCCCTCGGCATCGGCGGCATCAGGGTTAGCCGGATCACTGACCACGGCGATTCCGGTATCGCCGGAAATACTTGCCGAGGCGCCGTCGCTGGCGTCATCGTCCTCGGCCTGGATACGTAGCGAAAAGCCGATCGGTGCGGCTGCGGCCACTATTGAGGGGGTGGCTGAAAGCGCCGCGGCTGGGGTGGTAGAGAGCGCCGCGGCTGGGGTGGTAGAAAGCGCCGCGGCTGGGGTGGTAGAAAGCGCTGCAGGGGTTGCTGCCGAGCTTGATGCTGGGGTTGCCAAAGGCGCTGCGCTATCGGACGCAGCAGGCGCGCCTGGTGCCGACGCCGGCGCGGCATCTGCCGGGATGCCCTGATCACCAGACGCTTGATCCGCTCCTTCCAGACCTGCACCGTCCTGCCCCGCTTCCACCTGGCCACTCGGGCCTGCGTCTTCATCGTCACTGGCAGCCTCCGCGTCCTCGATGAGCACGTCGAAGGCGGCACGAAGTCCGCCCAGAGCCTGCCCTTGCCCGTCGAGAGCATCGATCACCATGGCCAGCTTGCCCGGTTGCGGCGTCGGCAGATGGTCAAACACGAAGGGCCGTTCGAAACGCTCGAAGACGCTTTGTGCGCCGGAGGCATCTTTCCAGGTCATCCGCACGGCTTCGACCGCGTCCCGCCATTGGCCAGGATGCGGTGCGACCACCAGATCATGCATCTCGAAATCTTTTGTCCGAAATTCCGCCTTCTCTGCCAGACGCTTTTGAAATGACTTTTGCCCACGGCTCACAAATGACATGGAAAACATGGCCTGCCCCCTGACGATTATTTTGGATAGTGATTGCCACCAACTACCAACAAGAACCCATCGACTTTCTTCGAAGATCTCTCTCGCCGCTTTACAGTCCGCCCAGACGAATCCCCAACTTCCGCTGAGACAACAAACGAACCGGCAGCCAGAAAGAGATGGCTCTCTCTGATTCTATAACCCGACGGAGGTACATCAAGATTTTTTTGACAGCGCTAACCATGCGAAATAAACGGTAGAGAAACCCTCATCAACGGTGCGTTATCTAATTGTTTTTCAATGTTTTATTAAATTATTAACCTCTCTGCATGCAGTATACCCACCACCGTAAAACCAAGAACAAGACACCTTGAAGACCAGCGTAACAACACTCAAACATGAGACTTTTATTATGCCAACATCGGATATATATTCAGATTTTCACTATTAAAAAATCAGAGATACAGCCCGCAGATAACTGGGGAATAAAATCCAAAGAATAACTAGGCAAAAGCCCCTATAAAGTAGTTGCAAGGTAGAAAAATCCGCATAACATCTTTAGTCATTCGACGTCCGAGTTGACCCACGACATTCACCATCCATGGGCAAATGGCCCAACCGATTTTCAAAAAAACGGCGCAATGTTCGCCAAACAAGAAAAATGACGTAACGTCCAGGGGGAGCGGGAAGATGTCTGCGGAACACAACGATCTGCGCAAGGTGCTGGCCTTCTGCCGGCGCAGCTTTGGCTATGTGGCCCTGTTCAGCCTGTTCATCAACCTGCTGATGCTGGTGCCGCCACTCTATATGCTGCAGGTGTATGACCGGGTGCTGACCACCCGCAGCCAGGAAACCCTGTGGATGCTGACGCTGGTGGTGGTGTTCCTGTTTCTGGTGATGGGTGGGCTCGAGCTGATGCGCTCACGCATCCTGGTCCGGGTCGGCAATCGCCTCGATGCGCTGATCAGTCCCCGGCTCTACAGCGCCATGTTCAAGCGCACCCTGTCGAGTCCCGGCAAGCCCTCCGCCCAACCGCTCAACGACCTGACCAGCCTGCGTCAGTTCCTCTCCGGCAACGGCCTGTTTGCCTTCTTCGATGCGCCCTGGGTACCGGTCTACATCGGGGTGCTGGCACTCTTTCATCCGTGGTTTGGGCTGTTTGCCCTGGGCGCCGGCGTGATCCTGGCCACCATCGCGGTCATCAACGAGCGTATGACCAAGCAACTGCTGACCGAGGCCAACGGTCGCCACGTGCAGTCCCAGGACCTGGCCAACAGCAACCTGCGCAACGCCGAGGTGCTGCACGCCATGGGCATGCTGCCCGGCATCCAGGGCCGCTGGGCGGCGCGCCATCGTGAATACCTGGTGCTGCAATCCCAGGCCAGCGATCGTTCGGGCCTGCTGACCAATACCTCCAAGGTGCTGCGGCTGATGTTCCAGTCGCTGATCCTGGGCATCGGTGCCTTTCTGGTGCTCAGGGGCGAGCTGACCCCTGGCATGATGATCGCCGGTTCGATCCTGATGGGCCGCGCCCTCGCCCCCATCGACCAGATGATCAACGGCTGGAAGGGCTTTTCCGGGGCACGCACGGCCAAGGGACGACTCGAGGCGTTGCTCGACGAGGTGCCCGCCGATCCGCCGACCATGCCGCTGCCCCGGCCCCGCGGTCAGCTCAGCCTGGAAGGCGTCAGCGCCGCGCCTCCCGGCGTGCGCCTGCCGACCCTGACCAACATCGACCTCAAGCTTGCCAAGGGCGAACACCTGGCCGTGGTCGGCCCCAGCGCCTCGGGCAAGTCGAGCCTTGCCCGGGTGGTGCTCGGGCTATGGCCGGCTCAGCTTGGCTGCGTGCGCCTGGATGGCGCCGATATCAACAAGTGGGATCGCACTGCGCTGGGCCCCTACCTCGGCTATCTGCCCCAGGACATCGAGCTGTTCGACGGCAGCGTGGCCGAGAACATCGCCCGCTTCCAGGAGGTCGACCCCGAGCAGGTCGTACGTGCCGCCCGCCGTGCCGGCGTGCATGAACTGGTGCTGAAGCTGCCCGAAGGCTATGACACCTATCTGGATCACGGCGGCACCGCGCTGTCTGCCGGTCAGCGCCAGCGTATCGGCCTGGCCCGAGCGCTCTACGGCGACCCCGCGCTGATCGTGCTGGATGAACCCGACGCCAATCTGGACGATGCCGGTGAGGCCGCCCTGGCCGAGTGCCTGCTCCAGCTGCGCCAGCAGGGCACCACCGCGCTGGTGATCACCCATCGCCAACGCCTGCTGAGCAACGTCGATCGTATCCTGGTACTCAAGGACGGCCAGATCGCCTCGCTGACGCCGCCCCGCCGCAACACGCCGGCGGCCGCCGTGGCCACCGCTGGACGGCGCTCGCCCGGCGTCACCACCCTGCACCCCAGCGCCCGGGGGCGCTCCCCCGTCAACCGCCGCAGCGGCGGTGAGGAGACCTCATCATGAACAGCCCCTCCCCTTCCCAGGACGACCTGCCGCTGCAGGACACTCGCTATCGGCGCATGGGCCTGATCATCCTGCTGGTCGCCTTCGGCGGCTTCGGTAGCTGGTCGGTGATGGCCAGCCTGGCGGTCTCGGTGGTGGCTCCAGGCTCGGTGTCGGTGGAGAGCTTCACCAAGACGGTGCAGCATCTCGAGGGTGGCATCGTCGAGCAGATCCACGTCGAGGATGGCAGCCAGGTCGAGGCCGGCGCACCGTTGATCACCCTGGATGACACCCAGGCGATGGCCCAGAGTCGTATCGTCGAGACCGAGTACCTGATCGCCCGCGCCAGCGAAGTACGCCTGCTGGCCGAACAGTCCGGCGCCGAAACGCTGGTCTTCCCCCAGGCCCTGATCGATTCGGACAACGCCCGGGTACAGGCGGTGCTTGAGGTTCAGCGACGGCTGTTCGAGGTACGCCGCGACTCGCTGGAGGGCACCCTGGCGGCGCTCGACCAGCAGATCCTCCAGCTCGAGGAGCAGATCACCGGACTCGAGGAGACCCAGGTCATCACCCAGCGGCGAATCGACTCCCTCAACGGCGATGTCGCCAACCACCGCAAGCTGTTTCGTGATGGCTTGATCAGCAGCCAGCGCATGCGCGAGATGGAGCGCGAGAGCCTGGAGTACCAGAGCGACAACGCTCGTCACGTCTCCGAGGTGGCCAGGCTCAGGGCCCAGATCAGCGAGAACACCCTGAACAAGCAGATTCGCCTGCAGGAGTTCCAGCAGCAGGTCGGCGAGGCGCTGCGCCAGGTGCAGGCCGAGGTGGCGGACGCTGAAGAACGTCTGGTGGCGCTGAACGATACCTTGAAGCGCACCCAGATCACCGCCCCGGTAGCGGGCACCGTGGTCGGGCTCAAGGTGCATACCCTGGGCGCAGTGGTGCGCGGCGGCGACCCGCTGATGGACCTGGTGCCCATGGGCGACGGCTTTATCGTCGAGGCCAAGGTGGCCAACCACGACGTCGACCATCTGTACCTTGGCCAACCGGCGGAAATCCGCTTCAGCGCCTTCAACCAGCGGCTGTCCAACGTCATCGACGGTGAGGTCGTCCACGTCAGCGCCAACAGTTTCGAAGACGAGGCGACGCGCCAGCGCTATTACAAGGTACGCATCCAGGTCACCGAACTCGGCGAGAAGGACATGACCGAGAATATGCGGCTGATGGCCGGCATGCCGGCAGAGGTGATGATCCGCACCAGCGAAAGAAGCTTCGCCAGCTACGTGGCGAAACCGATCGTGGACATGCTGGCACGGGCGATGCGGGAGGAGTAAGTAGGGAGACCGCCTTTTCACGCGACACCCTTGCGCGCGTGAAAGGCGGAACACCAAGGATCACCGACCTCGCATCAGGCGTTGAAGCGAATCGTCCCGATCCGCGAAACCTCGTAGCCGCCAAGGCTTTCCGCCTGGTCGCGTAAACGCTCACCCCGGGCGAAGGCGAACAGCCGCTGCAGGGCATCGCTGAAATAGCTGCGTCGCCGCAACAGCAGGTCGAAGGACTCCTGGTGCAGGGGCAGGAAATAAAGCCCCTGGCGCCTTGCTGCGGCCTCCACACCAAGCCCAACGTCCGCCCTGCCCTGGGCAACGGCAAGCGCCAGGTCGTCCTCGCTTGTCGCCGGATGCTCCAGCATATCCAGCCGCTCAATCTCGATGCCCTGCCGCTCCAGCAGCCAACCCAGCAAGCGGTGGGCGCCGGCACCCTCGGGTCGCCGACCGATACGCAGCCCCGGCCTTGCCAGGTCACCCAGGCCTTCGAGGCCAAGCGGGTTGCCCGGCGCCAGCATCAGCCCCTGGGTACGTCTGGCCCAGTGCACCACCACCAGGTCCCGCATGCCACCGAGGCCAAGCTCCGAGGGCACATTGTAGCGCCCCGCCCCGTCCAGCAGATGAGCCCCCACCACCATGGCCTTGCCCGCCAGCAGCCGCTGGATGCCGTCGCCGCTGCCCAGGCAAAGGCTCGCCAGGCCACAGCCGCTCTCGCGCATCGCCCAGTCCAGCAGCGGATCCTGACTGCCGGCCATCACCTCCAGCGGCTCGGTCGCGGAAGACTGATCCCCCTCCAGGTGATTCATCAGCCACAGGTCGATGGCGTGACGTGGAAACAGCAGTTTGCCGGTGGCACGGGTGCAGGGAATCTGCCCCTGGCGGACCAGATCGTAGACCTTGCGTGGCTTCAACCGCAGATAGTCGGCCACCTCTGCGGTGGTGAGGTAGCGAGGCAGGACGGGTTCGACCATCGGGTTACCTCCAAAAGGTGTAGAGGACCACTTTGCAGCAAGTGGTCTATGGCTGCATATTTTACGGCCATGGGGTGCGCGCCGCAGTAGATCATCACATCATGCCGGTAGACCGGAAAACGGCAAGCACCCGACGCCCCAAATCGACCGAGACACGATGACCGACTCTGCCTTCCTTACTGCCCTTGAACTCGTCATCGGTCTGGACGCCGACCTGCTCGACATCGTCGGGCTATCGCTGAAGATCTCGCTGACCGCTGTCGCCATCGCTGCCCTGCTGGCCTTTCCATTGGGGGCGGCGCTGGCGCTGTTTCGCTTTCCAGGCCGTGCCCCTCTTATCGTCACCCTCAATGCCCTGATGGGCCTGCCGCCGGTGGTGGCGGGGCTCGCCGTCTATCTATTGCTGTCCCGGGCAGGGCCGCTGGGTTCACTAGGGCTGCTGTTTACCCCCACCGCCATGGTCGTGGCCCAGGTCATCCTGGTGCTGCCGATCCTGGCGGCCCTGACCCGTCAGAAGGTCGAGGAGCTCCACGGCGAGTACGCCGAACAGCTCGCCTCCATCGGGGTTTCTCGGCGGCGCCGTATTCCGACCTTGCTGTGGGACGCCAGGCTGTCGCTGATCACTGTGGTGCTGGCCGGCTTTGGCCGCGCCAGCGCCGAGGTCGGAGCGGTGATGATCGTCGGCGGCAACATCGATGGCGTCACCCGGGTCATGACGACGGCCATCGTGCTGGAGACCAGCAAGGGCAACCTGCCCCTGGCGCTGGGCCTGGGTATCGTGTTGCTGACACTGGTGGGGGTCATCAATGCATTGGCACATCTGCTGGGCGAAGCGACGCGGAGGCAGCTCGGATGACCCATTTGACCCTTTCGGTGCCGGCCACGACGCCACGCCTGAACTTCGATCGCGTCAGTTACGCATCCCGTGGGCAGACGCTGCTGGGGCCGCTGTCGCTGAACCTGGAGGGCCATCGCCGCACCCTGATCATGGGGCCCAACGGCGCCGGCAAGAGCCTGCTGATGCGCCTGGCCCATGGTCTGCTGCAACCGACGTCGGGGCGCCTGGTGTGGGAAGGCGCGGCGCCACGCCAGGCCATGGTGTTCCAGCGCCCGGTGCTGCTCAGACGCTCGGCCCTGGCCAACCTCGAGTATGCCCTGGCGGTGCAGCGGGTGCCGCGGCGTCAGCGCCGCGAACGGGCCGGGGAGGCGCTGACACGATTTGGCCTGGAGGCGCTCGCCCGGCGACCGGCCAGGGTACTGTCCGGCGGCGAACAGCAGCGCCTGGCGCTGGCCCGGGCCTGGCTGCTGTCGCCCGAGGTGCTGTTTCTCGATGAGCCCACCTCGGCCCTGGATCCCGCCGCCATTCGCGCCGTGGAGGCCGCCATTGGCGACTTTCACCGCCAGGGCGTACGCATCGTGATGACCAGCCATGACCTTCATCAGGCGCGCCGACTGGCCGACGAGGTGATCTTGCTGCACCACGGCAGGCTGGTCGAACAGAGCCCTGCGGCGACCTTCTTCGACGCCCCGGTCACCGCCGAGGGCCACGCCTTTGTCCACGGCGAGCTGCTCGATTGAGCGGCCTGCCCCATCCAGAAGTCCGATCAACCCACGCAAGGAAGGCCCCCATGACAAGATATCCAGACTCCACTCCTGCCAGTGCTCTGCTTTCCGGCGCCCTGCTGATCGCCGGTCTGGCGGTGTGCGCCACCAGTGCCCAGGCCGAGGATGAGCCCCCTTTTATCACCCTGGCCTCGACCACCTCGACCCAGAACTCGGGGCTGTTCGACGCCATCATCCCGAGCTTTACCGAGGACTCCGGCATCGACGTCCATGTGGTCGCCGTGGGCACCGGACAGGCCTTCGAGATCGCCAGGCGCGGGGACGCCGACAGCCTGCTGGTGCACGACACCGCCGGTGAAGAGGCCTTCGTGGCGGACGGATACGCCACCGAGCGCGCCGACGTCATGTACAACGACTTCGTGCTGATCGGCCCGGCCGAGGATCCCGCAGGCATCCGTGACGCCGACAGCGCCGCCGAGGCGCTCAACCTGATCGCCGAGCACAAGGCGCCCTTCGCCTCCCGTGGCGACGACAGCGGCACCAACCGGGCGGAGCTGCGGCTGTGGGAGTCGGCGGGGGTCGAACCCGGCGGCGACTGGTACCGTGAACTGGGCAGCGGCATGGGGGCCACCCTCAACACCGCGGCGGGCATGGGTGCCTACGTGATGTCGGATCGTGCCACCTGGGTGGCCTTCGATAACCGTCAGGATCTCGAGCTGCTGTTCGAAGGGGACGAGGTGCTGTTCAACCAGTACGGCAGCCTCAAGCTGTCACCCGAGCGCCATCCGGAGCTCAAGCACGACCTGGCCAACCAGTGGCACGACTGGCTGTTGTCCAAGGCGGGCCAGCAGGCCATCGGCGACTTCGAGGTCAAGGGCCAGCAGCTGTTCTTTCCCAACGCCGACGGCGAGTAATCGCTGGCTTGCGCTGAAGCCGGCGGCCGCGCCCGAGGCAGCAACGTCAACTGACCAGGGTCGTAGCGGGGTCATATATCTCGGTCTAGGCTGATACATGGATTGACGCGAGACGGGCGAAGGCACGCGATCGGCGTGCTTCGTTCGTCCCCATGACCGACAAGGACCCTCAATGCGAGCTCGCATCCTCTCTCTCTGCCACTGCCCGATCCCCCGCCAGGACCACCAGCACGGTGACAAGGTCGATGCCAAGATCATCAACCTGACGCCGGTGCTGGGCATGCGCGACCTCGGCTGTCGCCGAGTCACCCTGGCACCTGGCTGCCACGCCTGGCCTTTCCACTTCCATCACAACAATGACGAGATGTTCATCGTGCTCAAGGGCAAGGGCAGCGTGCGTCTGGGTGAGAAACGCTACCCCATCGTCGAGGGGGAGCTGATCGCGGCCCCCGCCGGCGACGCCGACTGCGCCCACCAGATCATCAACGACTCCGACGAACCCCTGACCTATCTGTGTATCAGCAGCATGAACGCACCGGACGTGATGGAGTATCCCGACTCAGGCAAGTTTGGTGTACTGGCCGGCAGCGCTCCGGGCGGCGACAAGGCCGAGCGCAGCTTCGAACACTACGGCATGCGCCAGGACGCGGTGGACTACTGGCAGGACGAAGGTTGATGGGACGGGCGTGCCTGGCGGCAGATGGCTCACCCTCGCCGTATCGCTCCATGCCTCGTGCCAGACGCGCTTTCTCAGACGTTGCCGATCTCGTCCCTGAATCTGGCCTGGCATTGAACCACTGCCATTATCCTGATCCCGATCTGAACCGCACGGCCACCCTGTTCACCCCATGGCCCTGACCCGAAGGCGTCGTCTGGCGCTTCTGGTGGCGACCCACTGCCGGGCGCCTGCCGCTCGACTACCCGCACCTATCTACCAACTTTGGTCGCAAGCATCACAAGCTGCACTTTACGTTAACGTAAACCTTGCCTAGTCTTCTTGTCATCCCGTGAACGCTCACCGCCTGCGGTGCCGTTTCACCTCGTCACCAACACCATCAATAAAGATGGTCCGGCCCCCTCCTGGCGCCGTATCGACCATCAAGGATGCCCCGGAGCCCATCATGTTCAGCCCCTACACGCCTCTCGATTTCGGCCTCGACGAAACCCTGGTCATGCTGCGCGACCAGGTCAACGCCTTCGCCCGCGACGAGATCGCTCCCCGCGCCGGCGAAATCGACGAGAAAAATGAATTCCCCGCCGACCTGTGGCAGAAGTTCGGCGACATGGGCCTGCTCGGCATCACCGTGTCCGACGAGGACGGCGGCACCGGCATGGGTTATCTGGCCCACTGCATCGCCATGGAAGAAATCTCCCGGGCCAGCGCCTCGGTGGGCCTGTCCTACGGCGCCCACTCCAACCTGTGCGTCAATCAGCTGAAGATCAACGCCTCCGCCGAGCAGAAGGCCAGGTACCTGCCCAAGCTGATCTCTGGCGAGCACGTGGGCGCGCTGGCCATGTCGGAGCCGGGCGCCGGTTCCGACGTGGTGTCGATGAAGCTGCGCGCCCGCAAGGACGGCGACCGCTACATCCTCAACGGCAACAAGATGTGGATCACCAACGGCCCCGACGCCGACGTGCTGGTGGTCTACGCCAAGACCGATCCTGACGCCGGCTCCAAGGGCATGACGGCCTTTATCATCGAGAAGGGCTTTGCCGGCTTCTCCACCGCCCAGAAGCTCGACAAGCTCGGCATGCGCGGCTCCAACACCTGTGAACTAGTGTTCGAGGACTGTGAAGTCCCCGCCGAGAACGTGCTGGGCGAGGTCGGCAAGGGCGTGCGCGTGCTGATGAGCGGGCTGGACTACGAGCGCACCGTGCTGGCTGCTGGCCCCATCGGCATCATGCAGGCGGCGATGGACGTGGTGGTGCCTTACATCCACGAGCGCAAGCAGTTCAACCAGTCCATCGGCGAGTTCCAGCTGGTCCAGGGCAAGGTCGCCGACATGTACACCACCCTGAACGCCTGCCGCGCCTACCTCTACACCGTCGCCGCCGCCTGCGACCGCGGCCAGACCTCGCGCAAGGACGCCGCCGGGGTGATCCTCTACTGCGCCGAGAAGGCCACTCAGGTGGCGCTGGACGCCATCCAGCTGCTCGGCGGCAACGGCTACATCAACGAGTATCCGACCGGGCGCCTGCTGCGTGACGCCAAGCTCTACGAGATCGGTGCCGGCACCAGCGAGATCCGGCGCATGCTGATCGGGCGTGAGCTGTTCAACGAATCCAAGTAAGGGGAGCCGGTCATGGCGATTCTGGACACCAAGATCAACCCGCGCTCCGAGGACTTCAAGGCCCGGGACGCGGCCATGCGCGCCGAAGTCGGCAAACTGGCCGAACTGACCGCTGCCATCCGCCGTGGCGGTGGCGACAAGGCCCGTAGCCGGCACGAATCCCGCGGCAAGCTGTTCGTGCGCGACCGCATCGACCACCTGCTCGACGAGGGCTCGCCCTTCCTCGAATTGTCGGCGCTGGCCGCCCATGAGGTGTATGACACCGAAGTGCCGGCGGCCGGCATCGTCACCGGCATCGGCCGCGTTTCGGGCGTCGAGTGCGTGATCGTCGCCAACGACGCCACCGTCAAGGGCGGCACCTATTTTCCGCTGACGGTGAAAAAGCACCTGCGCGCCCAGGAAGTCGCGCGCAAGCATCGCCTGCCCTGCGTCTACCTGGTCGACTCCGGCGGTGCCTTTCTGCCGCGCCAGGACGAGGTATTCCCCGACCGCGACCACTTCGGCCGGATCTTCTACAACCAGGCCACCCTGTCGGCGGAGGGAATTCCCCAGATCGCCGTGGTGATGGGCTCGTGCACCGCCGGTGGCGCCTATGTGCCGGCCATGGCCGATGAATCGATCATCGTGCGCGAGCAGGGCACGATCTTTCTCGGCGGCCCGCCGCTGGTCAAGGCCGCGACCGGCGAGACCATCAGCGCCGAGGACCTGGGCGGCGCCGACGTCCATACCCGGATCAGCGGGGTCGCCGACCACTACGCCGACAACGACGCCCACGCCCTGCAGATCGCCAGGCGCTGCGTGTCCCGCCTGAACTGGCAGAAGCGCGGCGAGCTGGCGATGGCCGCTCCGCGCCCGCCCAGCCTCGACCCCGAGGAGCTCTACGGTATCGTCGGTACCGACCTCAAGAAGCCCTTCGAGGTGCGCGAGGTCATCGCGCGGATCGTCGACGGCTCCGACTTCGACGAGTTCAAGCGCTACTACGGCGATACCCTGGTCACCGGCTTCGCCCATATCCACGGTCATCCGGTGGGCATCGTCGCCAACAACGGGGTGCTGTTCTCGGAGAGCGCGGTCAAGGGCGCCCACTTCATCGAACTGTGTGCCCAGCGCAAGATTCCGCTGGTGTTCCTGCAGAACATCACCGGCTTCATGGTCGGCTCGAAGTACGAGCACGAGGGCATCGCCAAGCACGGCGCCAAGCTGGTGACCGCGGTGTCCTGCGCCAAGGTGCCCAAGTTCACGGTGCTGATCGGCGGCAGCTTCGGTGCCGGCAACTACGGCATGTGCGGCCGCGCCTTCGAACCCAACCTTTTGTTCATGTGGCCCAACGCCCGCATCTCGGTGATGGGCGGCGAGCAGGCCGCCGGCGTGCTGTCCCAGGTCAAGCGCGAGCAGATCGAACGCGCCGGCGAGTCCTGGTCCGCCGAGGACGAAGAGGCCTTCAAGAAGCCGACCCGCGAACAGTACGAACACCAGGGCCATCCCTACTACGCCAGCGCCCGACTGTGGGACGACGGTGTGATCGACCCGGCCCAGACCCGCGATGTACTGGGCCTGTCGCTGGCCGCCGCGATGAATGCCGAGATCGAACAGACGCGCTTCGGCGTCTTCCGCATGTAATGCCCTCAAGGATGGATCCCATGTCAGACATGTCCCAACTACGGATCGACGACCGGGGGGTTGCCTGGTTGACACTGACCCGCCCCGAGGTGCACAACGCCTTCGACGACGCCCTGATCGGCGAGCTCAACGCCCACCTGGATCAGGTACGCCAGGCCGCCGACAGCGGCAAGGTACGAGTGCTGGTGCTGGGTTCAGAGGGCAAGAGCTTCTCCGCCGGCGCCGACCTCAACTGGATGAAGCGCATGGTCGACTACAGCGTCGACGACAACCTGGCCGACTCGCGTGAGCTGTCTCGCCTGATGCACGGCCTCGACAGCCTGCCCTGCGTGACGGTGTGCCGGGTCCAGGGTGCGGCCTTCGGTGGCGCGGTAGGCCTGGCCGCCTGCTGCGACATCGTGATCGCCTCCGACAGAGCCAAGTTCTGCCTGTCCGAGGTGCGCATCGGCCTGTCGCCGGCGGTCATCAGCCCCTACGTGCAGCGCGCCATCGGCAGCCGTCAGATGCGCCGCTACGCGCTCAGCGCCGAAGTCATGGACGCCGACACCGCCCAGCGACTGGACCTGGTCCACCGGGTGGTCGCCGCAGAGGAACTCGACGCCGCCATCGACGCGATGCTCGACACCCTGCTGGCCACCTCGCCCCAGGCCAGCCGGGCCACCAAGGGCCTGCTGGCGGAAGTCGCCAGGGACACCGACAGCGACGCCACCCGCGAGCGCACCTGTCAGGTCATCAGTGAACTGCGCACCAGCGCCGAAGGCCAGGAGGGACTGGCGAGTTTCCTCGAGAAGCGCCGTCCGGCCTGGGCCGACACCGCCTCTTCCACCAGCCCCCCTTCATCCGCCAGCCCCCCCTCATCCACCAACAAAAAAGGGAGCGCCTCATGAGCTCGAATCCGTCAGACCGCCAGCCGCGCTTCGACACTCTGCTGGTGGCCAATCGTGGCGAGATCGCCTGTCGTGTCATGGCCACCGCCCGGGCCATGGGCCTGAAGACGGTGGCGGTGTACTCCGACGCCGATGAAGGCGCGCGCCACGTGCGCGAAGCCGATGAGGCGATCCGCATCGGTCCGGCGCCGGCCCGGGAAAGCTATCTCGATGTCGACAAGGTCATCGCGGCGGCCCGCCGCAGCGGCGCCGGCGCTATCCATCCCGGCTACGGTTTCCTGTCGGAAAACGAGGCCTTCGTCAGCGCCTGCGAAGACGCCGGTATCGTCTTCGTCGGCCCGCCCGCCTCCAGCATCAAGGCCATGGGCGACAAGTCCGCCGCCAAGGCCCGCATGATGGACGCCGGGGTCCCGCTGGTGCCGGGCTACCACGGGGATGATCAGGACGACGACCTGCTCAAGCGCGAGGCCGACGCCATCGGCTATCCGGTGCTGCTCAAGGCCAGCGCCGGTGGCGGCGGCAAGGGCATGCGCGTGGTCGAGAACGCCGACGAGTTCCAGGCGGCCCTGGACGGCTGCCGACGGGAGTCCCGCGCGGCCTTCAACGACGACCGCATGTTGATCGAGAAGTACCTGACCCAGCCTCGCCACGTCGAGGTCCAGGTGTTCTGCGACAGCCACGGCGGCGGCGTCTACCTGTTCGAGCGCGACTGCAGCGTGCAGCGTCGTCACCAGAAGGTGCTCGAGGAAGCCCCTGCACCGGGCATGACCCTGGAACTGCGCCAGGCCATGGGCGAGGCGGCGGTGCGCGCGGCCCAGGAGATCGGTTACGTCGGCGCCGGCACGGTGGAGTTTCTGCTCGACGCCTCACCGGGGCAGGACGGCTCCTTCTATTTCATGGAGATGAACACCCGCCTGCAGGTGGAACACCCTGTCACCGAGATGATCACCGGGCAGGACCTGGTCGAGTGGCAGCTGCGCGTGGCCATGGGCGAGCGCCTGCCGCTGAGCCAGGATGAGCTGACCATCAATGGCCACAGCTTCGAGGCGCGGCTTTACGCCGAGGACGCCGACCAGGACTTCCTGCCCGCCACCGGCCTGCTCAGCCACTTTTCGCTGGACCTCGAGGGCGCCTCGCTGGACCCGGCCAGGGTGCGCCTGGACAGCGGGGTCGAAAGCGGTGACATGGTGTCGATGCACTACGACCCCATGCTGGCCAAGCTGATCACCCACGGCCCCGACCGCGCCTCGGCGCTGGCGACCCTGAACCGCGCCCTGGCGGCGCTGGACGTGCGTGGTGTGGTCACCAACCGCGGCTTCCTGCAGCGCCTGGCCACCCACCCGGACTTCCAGGCGGCCAACCTCGATACCCGCTTTATCGAGCGCCACGAGGACAGCCTGTTCGCCTCCCGCGGCCTCGACCAGGACAGCCTGGCCAGCGCCGCTCTGGTGGCGCTGCATCAGCTGTCTCGGGAGTGCGAGAGCGACTCGCCCTGGGACCGCCACGACGGCTTTCGCCTGAACGGCCCGCGCCAGATTCGTATCGCCCTGTGCGACCCGCGCGAGGCGCTGGACGCCGAGCCTGCCAGCCTGGCGCTGGTCGAGGGACGTCATGGGGCCAGCGACGACGCCTGGCAGCTCAGCATCAGCGGGGCCAATCGCGACGAGGTTCAGCAGGTATCGGCGAGCCTCACCGATCTGCCCGGCGACGCCGTGGCGATCACCCTGGACGGCCACCGCCGCCGCCTGCAGGCGCGCCTGGTGGGCGAAGGCAAGGAGCGCAACGAGATCGTGCTGTCGAGCCCCGAGGGCGAGGTCCGCCTCTACTGGCGGCGTATCGACGCCATCGACCACGGCCAGCACGAGGTCGAGTCGACCCTGACCGCGCCCATGCACGGTACCGTGGTGGCGCTGCTGGTTGCGCCCGGTGCTGCCGTTGCCAAGGGTGACGCCCTGATGGTGATGGAAGCGATGAAGATGGAGCACACCCTCACCGCCCCGGCCGACGGCGCCGTGGCCAGCTTCCACTTCGCCGCCGGCGACACCGTCGGCCAGGGCGACGTGCTGCTGGAGTTCGACGCCGGCGCGTCGTCAACAGAGGCGCAGTCAGAGACACAGCCCGAAACCGAGCAAAAGGAGTCCCGCTGATGGCCCTTCCCGCCAGCGTTCGCATCGTCGAAGTCGGGCCTCGCGACGGCCTGCAGAACGAGCCGGACCCGATCACCACGGCGACCAAGCTCGAACTGGTCGAACGCCTGGCCAAGGCCGGCCACCGCCATATCGAGGCGGCCAGCTTCGTGTCGCCCAAATGGGTGCCACAGATGGCCGACCACCGCGAGGTGATGACCGCCCTGATGCGAGAGGGCAAAGGCCAGCCAGGGGTGCGCTATTCGGCGCTGACTCCCAACCTCAAGGGACTGGAGGCGGCCATCGAGTGCGGCGTCGATGAGGTGGCGGTGTTCGGCGCGGCCTCGGAGTCGTTCTCGCAAAAGAACATCAACTGCTCCATCGCCGAGTCGCTAGAGCGCTTCGCCCCGGTGGTGGAACGCGCCCGCGATCAGGGGATCCAGGTGCGCGGCTATGTTTCCTGCGTGCTCGGCTGCCCCTACGAAGGCGAGATCGCGCCAGAACAGGTGGCGGCGGTCGCCCGGGCGCTGGACGAGATGGGCTGCTACGAGGTGTCACTGGGCGACACCATCGGCACCGGTACCCCAATCAAGGCCCGGCGCATGCTCGAGGCGGTGGCCCGTGACGTTCCGGTCGAGCGTCTGGCCGCCCACTTCCACGACACCTATGGCCAGGCGCTGGCCAATCTGGCCGCGGTGCTCGAGGACGGCGTCCAGGTGATCGACAGCTCGGTGGCTGGCCTCGGGGGCTGCCCCTACGCCAAGGGCGCCAGCGGCAATGTCGCCACCGAGGACGTGGTCTACCTGCTTGAAGGCCAGGGCATCGAAACCACGGTGGACCTCGAGCGCATCGCCGCCGTGGGCGACTGGATCACCCGCGCCATCGGGCGTCCCAATCGCTCCAAGGCCGGTGTGGCGGTGGTTGCCAAGGGCTGACCAATGCCGAGGGGGAAGGAGGAAAGCGAGAAACAGGGCCTGAGCGATTCTTCCCTCCCTTCCCTCTCTCTTTCCTCTCTCTTCCGCTTCCTTTCCATCCCGCGACATACATCGCATCGTGCTATTCTCAGTGTCAGTCCATGAGAGGAACAGGACATGAGCGCACAGGGCCAACGCATTCTCGAGCAGATTCAGCAGCAGCTGCAGCAATCTACCGAGGCGGCAGAGACGGCAGGCTGGGATGACGTGGATATCACTGCCTCGGGTACCGTGGTGGTGCGCAGGTACGCCAGCAAGGACGCCGCCGAGCTCGAGCGCCAACGCATCGACCAGAGCTTCCCCCTGGCTTCCCACGAAAGCCAGTAGCAGCGTAGCCGCCCACCATGATCGGGCTGCTCATCTTTCCCGTGCTGGTGTGTGGCTATATCTACCTCACCGAAAGCCCTGCCGAGCGCATCCGTATCAGCCTCTACCATGGCTGGTCGCTCTACATTCGTGCCGCGCAGTTCGGCATTCTTATTGTCGCGGTGGTCGCCTTGCTGTTCGCCAGCTGATGGCAACCGGACTTTATCTGCAACGCCTCCTCCTCCCGCCACCATGGCATCGCTTCCGATTGCTTCATTCCTCACGAACAGAACACGCAGGGCGAACACTTCCCCGCCCTCGGTAGTACGAAGGCTCCTTCAATGCCTGCGTGGCGCAGGCCCCTGAGCCTCCAGGCAACTGTGCCGATCGGGTCGCAAGCGTTTACAGGGTTGGTTGTGAATGCAGCGGGCGCCGCCTAGCGTTAGATGGCATCGCTTGCCGACTTTGCGCGCCTGACTTGTCGTGCCTGACGTTTCGCGCTCGACGTTGCGTAGCCAGCCTGGTTGGCAAAGTATTGGCTGCACTGACTGCACCGATTGGACCACAGGGAAGCCCTCATGACCCCCGTTCTCGTCTTCTGCCTGATCGCGGCGCTCGGTATCGGCGCCCAGTGGCTGGCCTGGCGCTGGAAGGTGCCGGCCATCGTCCTGCTGCTGCTGAGCGGCGTACTCATTGGCCCGGTAACCGGCGTGCTCGACCCACGTTCGGTATTCGGCGACTTGCTCGAACCGCTGATCGCGGTCGCCGTGGCGATGATTCTGTTCGAGGGCGGCCTGACGCTGAACCTGACACGGCTGAAGGGCGCGGAGCTTGCGGTGAAGCGCCTGGTGTTCTTCGGCGGCCCGCTGGTCTGGCTGCTGGCGACCCTGTCGGGCCACTACATCGGAGGGCTGACCTGGGCATCGGCCTCGGTGCTGGGCGGTATCCTGATCGTCACCGGCCCCACCGTCATCATTCCCCTGCTGCGCCAGGCCAGCCTCAAGCGACGACCGGGGGAGATCCTGCGCTGGGAGGCGATCCTCAATGACCCGGTGGGCGCCCTGGCGGCGGTGCTGGCCTTCGAACTCGCCATCGTCCTCAACTCCTCTCACTCGCTGTCGATGACCCTCGGCCATATGGCGCTGGGAATCGCGGTGGCGAGCGCGGTGGGACTGGCCACCGCCTGGGGCCTGATCCGCGCGATCAAGGGCGGCCATATCCCCGAGTTTCTCAAGGTGCCGGTGATCATCTTCTTCGTCATGGCCACCTACGCCCTGCCCAATGCCCTGCTGCATGAAAGCGGCCTGCTGGCGGTCACCGTGATGGGCGTGGTGATCGGCAATTCGTCGCTGTCGTCGCTCGACGAGATCCGCCGCTTCAAGGAGAACATCACCGTACTGCTGGTCTCCGGGGTATTCATCCTGCTGGCCGCTCAGGTGGACCTGGGCACCCTGGCCACCCTGACGACCCGCGAAATCCTGTTCGTCGCAGTGGTACTGCTGCTGGTCCGCCCGCTGGCGGTCTTCATATCGTTGATCAAGGTCGACCTGCCCTTCGGCGAGAAGCTGATGGTCGGCTGGATCGGTCCACGCGGGGTGGTCGCGGTGGCCATCGCCGGTCTGTTCGGCGCGCGCCTGGTCGACATCGGCATCGAGGACGCCGCCCTGCTGTCGCCATTGGCCTTTGCCATCGTCGCGGTCACGGTGCTGCTTCACGGCTTCTCGCTGCAACCCCTGGCCCGTCGCTTCAATCTTCAGTCCACCGATACCAAGGGGCTGTTGATCATCGGCGCCAACCCCTTCACGGTCGCCCTGGCCGAGGCCATCCAGTCCACCGGGCGCCCGGTGCTGATCGCCGATCGCAACTACAACCATCTGCGCCAGGTCAGAGGCCGCGACATTCCCACCTACTACGGCGAGGTACTCACCGAGGAGGCCGAGCTGACGCTGGAGTTCAGCCGCTTCGACAGCATGGTGGCGCTGACCGACAACGACGACTACAACGCCCTGCTGTGCATGCACTATGCTCCCGAATTCGGCCACCATCAGGTGTACCGCTTCGCCCCGGGGGGCGGTGCCGGTGGCGATCATCTGGAGCAGACCCTGGGCGGGCGCTTCTTCGCCAAGGAACTCGACTTCGAACAGGCCACCAACTACATCCGCGAGGGCTGGTGCGTCCGTCTGACGCGCCTCAGCGAGAGCTATTCGTTCGAGGACTATCGACGCGACAACCCCGACGCCCGGGTGATCTCGACCTACAACGAGGATGGCGAAGTACGCGTCATGCACAAGGATGAAAGCTTCGATGCCGGTGACGGCGAGACCCTGCTCGCCCTGGTGCCCGACGACACCCATCGCGGCAAAGCAGAGCGCCACGCCAGACGCCAGGAGCAACAACCAGCGGATGTCAGCGTTGACGACGGGGCCCATGACGATGACGACGGCGACTCCCGCGGCAACACGACTCCCGGACGCGAACCGCCCGAGCAGGGCTGATCCGGCGAGGTATCGTGGCGGATGCGGAACTTGTGTAGCCTGGGAAGGCCTAACGCCAGGCGAGCCTTTTCCACGGCTCCCTTCATATGACAAGGAGATGTTTCATGAACGCCAGCTGGATCCCTGTTGCCGCCTTCACTGCGCTGTTCACCGCCCTGGCCGGCTGTGCCGGCGGCAGTGGCCATGATGACAGTGCCGACGCCGCAGCCTCGCCCTCTGCCGACTACATCTGCCAGGATGGCAGCCAGTTCACCATCGTCTTCGACAGTCAGGACAGCGCCGAGGTACAGATGCACGGCGACAGCTTCCCGCTCGAACGCCAGCCCGCCGCCTCGGGCATGCACTACGCCTCGGAAAACGGCCAGCACGTCTTCCGTGGCAAGGGCAACGAGGCCACCTGGACCATCGGCCGGCGCATGCCGGTGCAGTGCGAAGTCAGCAGCTGACGCCCGCGCTATTCCCGGACGCTCTCCGCGGTCAACCGACAAACGCATTTCCGCCGCCTGCTTTCCGCAAGGAAAGTCGGCGGCATTCGCCAGACATTTCTCCAGCGGCACAACGACCAGGCCGCAGCAGGAGGCAAGATGGCACGCTACTTCAACGACCCCACCCTACCCAGCCCCGAGTTTCCGGGCTCCCATCTGGTCATGGACGAACACTACGTCCATCTGTCGGGGCTGACCGCCGCCGATATCCAGGGCAGTGACGCCATTCTCGGTGACGCCGCCGAAGAAACTCGCTGGATCCTCAGGCGACTGTCTCACCTGCTCGAGCAGGCGGATTGCACCCTGGCCGACACCGTGCGTGTTCAAGTGCACCTCACCGACCTGTCGCTGCAACAGGCGGTGGATGATGTCTACTCCGAGTGGTTCGAGGCTGCGCGCTATCCGGCGCGTACCTGCACCGTGTCGCCACAGCTGCATGGCGGCGCCGCCGTGGAGATCACCCTGACCGCCCGGCGGCCCGAGGGGGCATCGCCTGATGAGCCCAGCTAGGGCTGAGTCTTGTCGACCAAGCCTCAGGCTCCGATCGCGCCAGGCTGAATGGTTCAGGCCAGGATCATCACCACGCAGGCCGCGGTGAGCGCTCCCATCACCCCATTGAACACCCGCCAGGATCGGTCGCTCTTCAACAGGCGGCCGATGGCGGTGCCAAACCCTGCCCACAGAGCGATGCAGGGCAGCCCCACCAGTTCCGCCACGCCCGCCAGCAGCAGGGCGTTGACCCAGGGGTTGCCGCCGTCCGGCAGGAACCCCGCCATCAACGCGATACCCATGACCCACGCCTTGGGGTTGGCGAACTGGAACGCCGCCGCCTGCACGAAGGACAGCGGGCGGGCATCGCCTACCCGCAGGTCCGGCGGTGGGGCCGTCGCGATCTTCCAGGCCAGGTACAAGAGGTACAGGCTGCCGACCAGCTTGAGTCCGCCCTGCACCACCGGATAGCGCTCGAACACCACCCCGAGCCCGAGCGCTATCGAGGCGAACAGCACAAAACAGCCGCCCAGGATGCCGAACAGGTGTGGCAGGGTACGCAGGAAGCCGTAGTTGGCGCCGGAGGCGGTCAGCATCACGTTGTTGGGACCCGGCGTGATGGTCATGGACACCATGAACAGCGCTGCCGGAAGCAGAAAGGCGAGCTGACTAGCGGTCTCTTCCATGATTGTACCCCTACAATTTTTGCATTATGGTGTGAAACAAGGTGAATTGACCCCGGTTTTTAAAGCATACTCAGGCAACAATTGCCGTCAAAGAGTTTATTGTCACCATGACAATCTGGACTCCCTCCCTCGAATTCGACTCCAGCTCGGCCCGCTATCGTCAGATCGCCTCGGCCATCGGCGAGGCCATCGACCAGGGCCAGCTCGCCGCCGGCGATCGACTGCCCCCGCAACGGGCCCTGGCCGACGCGCTGGGCGTCACCGTGGGCACCATCACCCGCGCCTACAGCGAAGCCCAGCAACGGGGCTGGGTATCGTCCCGGGTCGGCAGTGGCACCTACGTCAATGACGCCGCCGCCGGCAACAGCCCCTTCGATGTACACGTCGCAGCCGACTCCGATGGCGTGGTCGACATGAGCCTGAGCTTTGCTCCGCCGCACCCCTGGCGTCATCAGTGTCTGCAGCAGGCCCTGGCGGAGGTGACCGAGGACCCGGCCTGCCTTGCCATGGTCGCCGCCTACCAGCCCGACATCGGCACCCGGCAGCACAGAGAGGCGCTGTCACGTTGGCTTGAGGATCTCGGCTTTCCCCTGCACGAGGTGCTGGCGATCACCCAGGGCGGCCAGCACGGCATCGACCTGTGCCTGAGAGCCCTGACCCGCCCCGGCGACAGCGTGGCCGCCGACGCTCTCACCTATCCGGGGTTCAACGCCGCCACCCGCCACGCTCACCTCAAGCCGATGGCGGTGCCCCTGGACGACGACGGCATGGACATCGATGCACTGGCACGCCTGTGCCAACGCCAGGTGCCCCGCCTGGTCTACCTGACCCCGGACCAGAACAACCCCACCAGCGCGGTGCTTTCGCCGCAGCGCAGGGAACAGCTCGCCGCCCTGGCGCGCCGACATGACTTCTGGCTGATCGAGGACGCCGTCCAGTACCTGCCGCGGGAGGATCGCGGTGTGTCTCTGCTGGAACTGGCGCCGGAACGCACGCTGCAGGTATTCAGTACCTCCAAGGTGCTTTCCGGTGGCCTCAGGGTCGGCACGCTGCAGATGCCGGCCACCCTGCGCGAGCGCATCGGCAGCCTGCTGCGGGCGCAGCTTTGGATGTGTCCGCCGCTGATGACCGAGGTGGCGCGGCGCTGGATCGCCTCGCCCCGCTACCCCGAACTGCTGGCCTGGCAGACCGCAGAGCTGGCCGCTCGGCAGCGTCTGGCACGGGCAAGCTTCGAGGCCCTGACGCCCCGCCATCTCACCCACGGCGCCAACTTCTGGCTACCGCTGCCCGAGGGCCGCCGGGCCAGCGAGGTACAGGCCCTGCTGAAGAGCGAAGGCGTGCTGGTGGCAACGCCTGAACCCTTCTGTACCGGCAGCGAGCCGGCGCCCCAGGCCATTCGCCTGTGCGTGGGCGCCCCCGAAAGCCGCGAGTCCCTGCAACAGGCCCTCGCCACCGTGCGACGTGTGCTGGAACAGGGGGACACCAGCCCCTGGGCAACACTGTAGCGACGGTCCGACACCTGCCTGAATTCGCTGACGTTGTGAACCAGGTCCAGACGTCCATCACCCCATCCCTGCGCTAGCCGACCCGGTCGCTGCCCCCGATCATGTCAGCGGCAAAATCTGTATAGAAGATCGGGCACAATCTGTAACACACATCGTCACTCCCCCCTGGCGATTCTTGCCTGCCGTTCGACGATAGCCGCCTTGACGCCGCGCCATTGCCCTGCTGTTAATGTATATACATTAAAGTTTTCCCATCATGTTCGGCCACGTCTCGGGAGCTCGCCACCATGCATCGACTCGTCATCACCCCAGGCCAACTCACCCTCCAGGACATGCGCCGGCTCCTCACGTCACCGACAGTGGTGTCTCTGGAGCCCTCGGCATACACCGCCATCGACGCCTCGGTGGCGACGGTGGCTGGCGTCATCGACGAGGGGCGCACCGCCTACGGGGTCAACACCGGCTTCGGCCTGCTGGCCCAGACCCGCATCGAGCGCGAACGCCTGGAGGACCTGCAGCGCTCGCTGGTGCTATCCCACGCCACCGGCGTCGGTGAACGCCTGGACGACGGGCTGGTAAGGCTGATCATGACGCTGAAGGTGGCAAGCCTGGCACGCGGCTACTCCGGCATTCGCGGCGAAGTCCTGGACGCCCTGATCACCCTGATCAACACCGAGGTCTGGCCGGTCATCCCCGCCAAGGGCTCGGTAGGTGCCTCGGGCGACCTGGCGCCACTGGCCCATATGAGTCTGGTGCTGCTGGGCGAAGGCCAGGCACGCCACCGTGGCGAGACCCTCTCGGGACGGGACGCCCTGAACGTGGCTGGCCTGTCGCCCCTGACCCTGGCACCCAAAGAGGGCTTGGCGCTGCTCAATGGCACCCAGGTCTCCACCGCGCTGGCGCTGCGCGGTCTGTTCGAGGCCGAAGATCTGTTCGCCAGCGCCACCGTGTGCGGCGCCCTTAGCGTAGAGGCGAGCCTGGCCTCGCGGGTTCCCTTCGACGCCCGCATCCACGAACTGCGCGGCCAACCCGGGCAGATCGACGTTGCCAGGGCCTATCGTCACCTGCTCGAGGACACCAGCGAGGTGGGGGCCTCCCACGCAGACTGTGACCGCGTCCAGGACCCCTACTCGCTGCGCTGCCAGCCTCAGGTCATGGGCGCGGTGCTCGACCAGATCCGCCACGCGGCCAGGGTGCTCGAGATCGAGGCCAACGCCGTCACCGACAACCCGCTGGTGTTCGCCGACAACGGCGACATCCTCTCGGGCGGCAACTTCCACGCCGAGCCGGTTGCCCTCGTGGCCGACAATCTGGCGCTGGCGCTGGCGGAGATCGGGGCCCTGTCGGAACGACGCATCTCGCTGATGATGGACACCCACATGTCCCGGCTTCCCCCCTTCCTGGTGGAAAACGGCGGCGTGAATTCCGGTTTCATGATTGCCCAGGTGTCAGCCGCCGCGCTGGCCAGCGAGAACAAGGCTCTGGCCCACCCTCACAGCGTCGACAGCCTGCCTACCTCGGCCAATCAGGAGGACCATGTGTCCATGGCGCCGGCGGCGGGACGGCGACTCAAGGAGATGGCGGCCAATGTTCGCGGCGTGCTGGCAATCGAATGGCTGGCAAGTTGCCAGGGCCTCGACATGCGCGAGGGGCTCGCCTCGACACCTTTGCTGGAGCAGGCCCGTCAGCGACTGCGTCGCCGGGTGACCCACTATGACCACGATCGTTACTTCGCACCGGACATCGAGGCCGCCACACGTCTGCTGGACGAAGGCGCATTGTGTGACCTCGTTCTCGACGATCTTCTGCCCAGCCGCGCGCCCTGACTCGACAGGCTTCGCTGGTTCGGACTAAACCGAAAGGATCAATGAACTCAGCCCCAGGCGCCATAAACCCGCCACCAGCGAGAGCCAGCCGATGAATCATGACAAGATGGCCGCCAGACCACACGTCGAGCAACAGAGGCCGCTGCCCCACGCCTTCGTCATCCTCTTCTTTCTCGCCCTGCTGGCGGCCATCGTCACCTGGTTCGTCCCCAGCGGAAGCTTCGAACGCATCACCAACGCCGACGGGCGCTCGGTCATCGTCGCCGGCACCTACCAGGCCATCGACTCCCCGGGCATCGGTCCCTTCGAGTTCTTCAACGCCTTCTTCGAAGGGATGAAGAGCGGCTCGTCGATCATCTTCTTTCTGGTCATCGTCGGCGGTACCTTCGGGGTCCTGAGGCGCTCCCGCGCCATCGAAGGGCTGGTCCACTTCCTGCTGGTGAAGCTCAAGGGCCGCGAGATCCTGATCATCCCGCTGATGATGACCTTCTTCGCCCTGTGTTCCGGTACCTACGGCATGATCGAGGGCAGCATCGTCTACATCTTCATCCTGCTGCCGCTGGCGCGACGTATCGGCTACGACGCCGTGGTCGCCGCCGCCATCCCGCTGATCGGCACCGCCATCGGCTACACCGGCTCCTTTCTCAATCCCTTCAACGTCGGCGTCGCCCAGAGCATCGCCGAATTGCCGCTGTTTTCCGGCATGGGCTACCGCTTCGTCTGCTGGCTTGCGTTCGTCCCCCTGAGCATCGGCTACGTGATGTTCTACGCCCGTCGCGTGCAGGCAAGGCCAGAGCGCAGTGTGGTCTACGGCCTGGCCCCGCCCGATGAAGAAGGACCGGGCGATCACGTCGACCTGACCCCTCGCCACCTGCTGATCCTCGGCGCCTTCGCCCTGGCCCTGGTGGCGATCATCGCCGGAGTCAGTGCCTTCGGCTGGTACCTCAAGGAGATGGCCGGCGTCTTCCTGCTGCTGGGTATCGTCACCGGGCTGCTCGCCGGCATGCGAGCCAACACCATCGCCGGGGCCTTTTCCACCGGCTGCAAGGACATGATGGACGGCGCCCTGGCGGTGGGCCTGGCCTTCACCATCGTGGTCATCGTGCAACACAGCGAGATCATCGACACCATCATCCATTCGCTTTCCACGCTGATCGGCGACACCTCGGCGTCGGCCGCAGCACTGGGCATGTTCGCCATGCAAAGCGCGATGAACTTCATCGTCACCTCGGGCAGCGGCCAGGCGGCGCTGACCATGCCCATCATGACGCCCATCGCGGACCTTGCCGAGGTACACCGCCAGGTCGCGGTGCTGGCCTTCCAGTTTGGCGACGGCATCTCCAATGCCTTTACTCCTACCGCCGGCTGGTTGATGGCGGGACTCACCATCGCCGGCATTCCCTGGAGCCGCTGGATGCGTTTCATGCTGCCGCTGATCGCCCTGCTCTATGCCCTCGGCGCTGTGCTCATCCTGCTGGCGACCCTGGTGGTCTGGCCCCTCGCCTGACGGTCTGCACTCACGGAGCCTCGTCTTGACCAGCAACACGCTACCCTTGAGCCTTGCGATGATTGAACGCCTGGTGGCCTTCGACACCACCAGTCATCGCTCCAACCTTGAACTGATCAACGACGTCGCCGGCTGGCTCGAGGCGCGTGGGGCGGCGGTGACCCTGCTCTACAACGACAGCGGCGACAAGGCCAATCTGATCGCCGAATTCGGCCCCCACGACGCCCCGGCCCTGCTGGTTTCCGGCCACACCGACGTGGTGCCGGCAAGCCCCGCAGACTGGCGCGTCACCGCCCCGTTCACGCCGAAACGCCACGCTGAACGCCTCTACGGTCGCGGTACGGCGGACATGAAGGGATTCATCGGCGTGGCCCTGACGAAACTGGCCGCCTGGCAGGCAGAGCACTCGCGTCACTCGGTGTTGCTGGCGCTGTCCTTCGACGAAGAGGTCGGGTGCCTGGGTGCCCCGCTGATGCTGCCGTTTCTCGAGGCCCACAAGGAACGCCTGCGGGGCATCATCGTCGGCGAGCCCACCGCGATGCGCATCGCCAACGCCCACAAGGGCCACGTCGGCATGCGCGCCACCATCGAGGGTGTGGGAGGCCACTCGGGCTACCCGGGGCGAGGCGTCAACGCCATCGACGTCGGCGCGGGCGTGGTTGCGCAGATCCGCCAGCTGGCACGGGAAAAGCGCCTGATGTCGCTCACCGATCAGCGCTTCGATCCCCCCTACTCCACGGTCCACGTCGGGCTGATCGAGGGTGGCAGCGCGCTGAATCAGATCCCCGAGCACTGCCGCATCGACTTCGAGATGCGCCCGCTGCCCGGGCAGCCCGCCATGGAAATCCTCGAGCGCCTGCGCAAGGACTTTCCCTGCGGCCTGGATCGCGACCTGATCGGCCTCGGCCGTCGCGCCAGACTGACCCTGGAATGCCGCGGCCAGTACCCACCGCTGGACGAACGCCGCCAAGGCTACCTGTCATGGATCGCCGAACTGGCCGAATGCAGCGTCGAGCCGTTGGCGCTCGGCTTCGGCTGCGAGGCCGGGCTGTTCGCCCAGCTGGGCGTCCCTACCGTGATCTGCGGCCCCGGCAGCATCCATCAGGCCCATCAGCCAGACGAGTTCATCGCCTTCGATCAGATCACGAAGTGCGAAGGCTTCTTCGACCGGCTGTTGTCACAGCTGTCCTTTCCTCTTCCTGACTTCCACCGCCTGGAGGCCCCATGAACCTGCGCATCCATCCCGACACCATGGTCAGCGACGAAGACGTCGCCGCCTTCCAGCGCGACGGCGCCATCTGTCTACGCGGCATCTTCTGCCCTCAGGAGCTCAAGCGACTAGCGGAGGGCATCGAGGACAACCTGCGCGATCCCAGCCCCCGGGCCAAGGTCGCCAGTCGACCCGATGACCCAGGCTGGTTCTTCGAGGACTTCTGCAACTGGCAGACCAACGAAGCGTATCGGGGTTTCATCTTCGACTCGCCGCTGGGGCTTATCGGGCAACGCCTGATGGGCTCACGCCAGGTACGCCTCTACCACGACCATCTACTGGTCAAGGAACCGGGCACGCGCCAGCGTACCCCCTGGCACCAGGACCAGCCCTACTACAACGTGGAAGGCAGTCAGAACGTCAGCATGTGGCTACCGGTGGATCCGGTATCCCGGGCGGCCACCCTGGAGTTTGTGGCCGGGTCCCACAAGGGGCCCTGGCTGATGCCACGGACCTTCATGGACCACCAGGCCAGCTGGTTCCCCGAGGGCAGTCTGGCCGAGCTGCCTGACATCGAGGCCCAGCGTGAACGCTACTCCATCCTTGGCTGGGCGCTGGAACCCGGCGACGCGGTCTTCTTCAACATGCTGACCCTGCACGCCTCGGGCGGCGTCAGCGGCCCTCATCGCCGTCGCGCTTTCTCGGTGCGCCTGCTGGGTGACGACATGGTCCACGCACCGCGGGCCTGGACCACCTCGCCGCCTTTTCCCGGCCTCGCCGACGAACTGCCCGCGGGCAGCCCCATGGAGCACCCGCTGTTTCCGCTGCTGGCAGGATGATCTTTCGCGCCGGCCAGCTTGGCGGAGCATAGTGGCAAGACGACGTCACCTACCAGCGCGGGAGACGTTCGGTCGCGCCGCAGCACGTCACTCCACCGGGAAGGCGAACGCCAGCGCGATCCGGTTCCAGGCGTTGATGGAGACCACCAGCGCCGTCACGTTGACCTGCTCTTCGGGGGTGAATTCCGCGGCCAGGCGGGTGTAGTCGCCGCCGCCGATCTCCTGGCCGCTGACCAGCGTCAGCGCCTCGGTCCAGGCCAGCGCTGCCTGTTCACGGCGACTGAAGAGCTGGGTCTCTCGCCACGCCGACAGAACATCCAGACGCGACTGCTGCTCACCGTCCTCGCGTGCTTCCTGGCTGTGCATGCGCAGACAGAAGGCGCAACCGTTCAGCTGGGAGGCGCGCAGCTTGATCAGGTGCACCAGCTCAGACTCGATGCCCGCCTCGGCCACGGCACGCTCGAGTTCCACCAGGGACTTGGCCAGCATCGGCTGGTGGCGAAAGACGTCGGCCCGGGTCAGACGTTGATCTTTCATTCGGGACTCCTCACAGGACGGGAAAGGAGGTAGTCTTTGCGCGTTTAAATTCCTTACCGCTGGCCGCCTGATGGCGCCTGTCTGCCTCGAGCGATGGCCCTGCTGCACAGGGGCTTTCCTGCACAGGGGCTTTCCTGCGCAGGGGCCTTGCCCTGCCATGGCCTCCAGCGTCAACGCCGACAACGAGACCGTCCTAGATGTGGTTCCAGAGCACCCTTCGCCTCGCTGCCCGCCCCCGGGGCTTTCACCTGATCACCGATGAGGTCGTTCAGGCACTGCCGGACCTGCCGAGCATGCGCATCGGCCTGCTCCACGTCTTCATCCAGCATACCTCGGCATCGCTGACCATCAACGAAGACGCCGATCCCACGGTACGTGGCGACTTCGAGCGTCACTTCAATGTGATGGTGCCGGAGGACGCACCCTACTACCGCCACACCCAGGAAGGCAGCGACGACATGCCGGCCCACCTCAAGGCCAGCCTGCTGGGGCCCTCACTCAGCATTCCCGTCACCGAAGGGCGCCTGGCGATGGGCACCTGGCAGGGTATCTATCTGTGCGAGCACCGCGACCACGGCGGGCCTCGCCAGCTTGTGCTGACCTTGAACGGCGAGCGCGCCCGCTGGCGCCCGGAACAGGCGATGCCCGACCCCTACCGCCGTCGCAACTAAGTCACCCTGCTGTCGCCATCAGCGGGTACCGCATGCGCAGCAACGGCTGCGAACCCTGCACGGCTGTCGCCGGTCATCCTCGCTGCTGCCTCTGCTCCTTCCTTGCCTTCTCGGCTTGCCTGGCCCGGTTCAGGACTTCGCCAGGCGTCGGTAATCCGGTTGTTCGTTGCAGCGCCACAGATACCAGGACGCCACCGAGCGCCAGGGCCTGCAGGGTTCGCACAGCTCGCGGGTCTCCCTTGGCGTCGGCATGCGTTCCCAGCCGAACAGGTAGCGCGCGCCGTCGCGGATGCCCAAGTCATCCACCGGCAGGATATCGGGACGTCCAAGGGTGTTGATCAGCATCATCTCGACGGTCCAGCGGCCGATACCCTTGATGGCGGTGAAACGCTTGATCAGCTCTTCGTCCTCCATCTCGGCGGCCTGTTCGCGGTTGGGAATTCGACCGTCCAGTGCCGCCTCGGCGAGGCCCTGGAGGGTCGCCTGCTTGCGTGCCGAGAAGCCACAGGCTCGGAGCTCCTCCGAGGAGAGCTCGGACAGTTGCCGGGGACTGGGGAAATCCTGCCCCGGGAACAGCGCCGTCAGACGGCCGACAATCGCCGCCGCCGCCTTGCCATGGAGCTGCTGATAGGCCACCGCCCTGGACAACGACTCGTAGGGGCTGCGATCGAGGGCGGTGGTCAGTCCGCAGTCGCCCACCCGATCGATCAGCCCCGCCCAACCGTCATCCAACTGGCGCAGATGGGCCTGGGCAGGACCCAGGTGTACGGCGATATCGTGTACTTGCATAGAGGTTCCTTGTCGTCTGGGCGCTCGCTTGAACCGAGCGACACACGCCTTTGGTTTCAGACCTTTGTCGTAGACAAGCCAGGCGCCTGTCAATCCTCGCCCACGCGCTTCAAAAAAAGCGACATCCGGGATGTACCCGCACCGCGACCCGCGTATACTTTGTTGCACTGCGAAACGCCGATATAGCCGACTCGTGTCTCACGCGTCGAAGGCCTGGACGCCTGGCTTCAGCGCCTCCGAGCATGACGCCGCAGATGCTGACCGCCGGGACATCCGTATCCAGCGTACAGGCGCTATTCGCAAGCCCAGTTTGCAAGACCTGTTCGCAAGCCCTATCCGCTGCCCCTGGTCCAACCGGCCAGGGCGTAGCACACCACGCTCAGGACCGAACTCCCGCGATGGACACGTCACAATCGCCTCCCCCGTCACACCAGCGCCTGACCTCCTCGGGTGATGCGACGGGCCGAGCCGATGTGCCTGCTGCTGCCCCCCTTTTACGGCCTCGAGCCAGCGCTCGAGCCGACACGACTCACCCATCCTACCTAGAGGCCTCCCTCCATGTCGGTGTACGACACCCTTTGCCTGCTCGCCGCGATGGCGATGGTGATCTCCCTGATCAACGGCAAGATCGGAAAATTTCAGACCACCATCGCGATCACTGCTGGCGCTCTGATACTGTCGCTGGCCATCGTCATCGCCGGTCACGCGGGCTGGTTCGCCCTCGACGAAACCGCTAAAACCGCCATCAATCAGTTGAATTTCGAGGATTTCCTGCTGAAGGGCATCCTCGGATTTCTGCTGTTTGCCGGAGCGCTGGGGATCAAGCTCCCCCACCTGCGTGACCAGAAGTGGGAAATCGCCATCCTTGCCATGGGCAGCACCCTGTTCTCGACCTTCTTCATCGGCTACAGCCTGTGGCTGCTGGTGGGCTGGCTGGGTATCGACTTCGATCTGATCTACTGCCTGCTGTTCGGCGCCCTGATCTCTCCCACCGATCCCATCGCGGTGCTCGCCATCGTCAAGAAGATGAACGCGCCCCGGCGCATCTCGACCCAGATCGAGGGCGAGTCGCTGTTCAACGACGGCTTCGGTCTGGTGCTCTTCGTCACCCTGTTCGCCGTCGCCTTCGGCGGCACCACCCCCACGGTAACCAGCGTCGGCCACCTGTTTCTGCAGGAGGCGCTCGGCGGCATCGTCTACGGCTTCGTGCTCGGTCAGCTGTTTCATCAGTTGATCCGTCACACCGACGACCACTCCATGGAACTGATGCTGACGCTGCTGGTGCCCACCACCGGCTACGTGTTCGCCGAGTTTCTCGAGGTCTCCGGGCCCCTGGCCATGGTGGTGGCCGGCATCATCATCGGCAACCGTACCCGTCGCAAGGGCTTCTCCGAGGAGTCCCGGCAGCATCTCGACCACTTCTGGGAGCTGGTCGACGAGTTCCTCAATGGCGTGCTGTTCCTGCTGATCGGCATGACCATGCTGTCGTTCAGCTTCCACCCGGAGGACTGGGTGCTGATGATCGCCGCCGTGCCGCTGGTGCTGCTGTCGCGCTATCTGAGCGTGCGCCTGGCCTACCTGGGCTTCCGGCGCTTTCGTCGCTACAACCCCTACTCGGTGCGCATCCTGACCTGGGGCGGACTGCGTGGTGGTCTGGCGCTGGCCATGGCGATGTCGATTCCGTCGGGGATCACCGTGATTCCCGAAAAGAACATCGACGTGCGCGAGATCATCCTGGTAATGACCTACTCGGTGGTGGTGTTCTCGATCCTGATCCAGGGATCCAGCATCACCCCCTTGATCAAGCGCGCCAAGGTCTGGGAAACCGAGCAATTCAGGCGTAGCAAGCGCAGCTGATCCGGCGTGCGGCGCCAGCCGAGCTATCCCCTCCCTTGAAGAAAACACGGCCCCGGACAGTTCAAGTGTCCGGGGCCGCCTCGTCTCGACCACCAGGGCAGCGCCAGTAACTGGACTTGCCGCGCCTGCGGGAACGTCGTGACCGGCTGGTGATCACGCGGCCTTACGTCGGTTGCGCCACCAGGGCAAGATTACGCGGGGTCAGCGCGCGCGGGCAGAACTGGCTCAGACTGACCTCGAAGCCGGCCTCCTCGAGCCACAGGGCCCGGTCCAGCACCAGCCACACCTCCAGCGGCCGGCGAAACAGATGGCGCACCAGCTCGAGTCGATTGACCCGCTTCAGACACGCTTCGCCACGACGTCGATAGGCGTCCCAGTCGATCCCGTCGGGCACTGTCAGTCCCTTCTCCCGGGCGGCCCAACGGCAGAAGTCCTCGAAGCGCTCCGGCATCCTGCCGTAGGCCAGACTCGGCACCGCCAGATAGTCGTCGACCCCGCGCAGCCGGCGCTGAAGAGCATCGAAACCCAGTCGCCAGGCGTTCGCCTGTTCACGCTTGCGTCGCTCTCCCTGGCTGGCGGTCACGGTCTCCTGCACCGACAGCGCCAGCGCCTCTCGATCCAGCGACAGACCATGGCGCTCTGCCTGTTGCTGCGCCTGACGCGACAGGGGGCGATAGATCTTGTCACGGGTACGCTGGTAGCAGCAGGGAGCCAGACTGATCGCCACCTTCTGTTCACGTGCCAGCTCCAGCAGGCGCACGTGAAGATCGCCACAGGCATGCAGCGCCACCACCCGATCGGCGTCACCGAGGTGCCGGCTCACGCTGGGCGCCATCACGTCCTGCTCGACCAGCGTCACCTCCAGTCCCTGCCGCTCGGCCAGCGCCTGGCCGCTTTCGCACAGCGCCGGCTGCCACTCCAGCGCGCAAATGGAGCCGTCGTGGCGGCGCGCTAGCAGGCGCGACAGGTGTCCCTTGCCAGCACACCACTCGACAAGCGCTTGCCCCTGGCCGATCGCCACCTGGGGCGCAAAGGCCAGCATCTGCTGCCACTTGCGACCTCCCACGTGGGCCGCCCACGCCTCGGGCGCCTGGATCGGCGGCGCTCCATCGGGAACCCTGACCAGGCGCGCCAGTTCATCCACCGGTAGCCAGGCGGCCAGCGGCGAGGTATCGAAGGGGCGTTGCTGCAAGCGCTGGCACCGAGCGTCGTCCAGCGCCTGCAGGCAGGCGGCGATATCGCCGGCGGGCGCCCGCTCGGGCCAGGGAGCCCCGGCATGGGTAAAGGGCGCCGGCGACCAGAGCCAGTGCCAGTCGGCGAGCAACCGAGTCAACGCCTCGAGGCGCTCGGCGTGGGGCAAGGGAGTGTTCATGCATTCGCGAAGATCATGGTGGCTAAAGGTGGGTGTTGGGCGATGGACAGTGGACGGCGTGCGTCATGGTACCAGCAGGGCGCAGGCGGGACATCGATCAAGCGATGGACAGGCCACACTGGATCGTCGGCGCCGGGGCGGCTAGCCTGAACCTTTTCGACTCTCGCTTCGGTCTGGTTTCGGCTTCGTTCCGGTCCGAAGCTGCGCTGGTTCCGCTCTTGGTTCACTCTTGGTTCACTCTTGGTTCACTCTTGGTTCTCTCTTGATTCACGCTGGATTCACGCTGGCCCCGCTCATGCCCCTTCTGCGATTTCGACCGTCACATCTCTGCTCTCTCCCGCGCCGATGGGCGACGCCGAGGCTGGCTACTCTGACGATGCTGCTGGTGCTCGGCCTCGATGCCCAGGCATCCTGCACCAGCACTGCAACAGGCGCTGGCCTGGCGCCAGGCGACTGGGTCACGCCCGGCGACACTCGCGCCCATACGGCGCCGGCGATGGGCTGGCCGATGCTTGCCCGCCAGCAGGTGGTCCTGCTGGGTGAACAGCACGATCGTCCCGACCACCATCGTTTCCAGCTGGCGAGCCTGGCCGCCCTGCACGCCCATCATCCGAATCTGGCCATTGGCCTTGAGATGCTGCCGAGGGAAAGCCAACCGGCACTGGACGCCTGGATCGCCGGTGACATCGAAGAGGCCGCCCTGCTCGAGCAGAGCCAGTGGTACCGCTACTGGGGCTTCGACCCCGAGCTGTACCTGCCGGTGCTGCGCTTTGCCCGGGACCAGGCGCTGCCGCTGAAGGCACTGAACGTCACCCCTGAGCTGCGCCAACGGCTGGTCGAGGATGGCGTCTCCACACTGCCGCCGGCACAACGCCACGGCATTCCCGAACCCGTACCGGCCATGCCGTCCTACCGTGAACGGCTCGAGGCGAGTCTCGAGGAACACGCCCTGGAACTTGCTGGCGAAGGCTTTGGCGAGGGCTTCGACGACGACATGATCGACGGCTTCGTCTACGCCCAGCAGGTGTGGGACATGGCCATGGCCCAGGGGCTCGCCGCCCTGGTCGAAGATGGCCACCTGGCGGTGGGCCTGGTGGGAATGGGTCACGCCAGCCACGGCGAGGGAATCGAGGCACAGCTTAAGAGCCTGGGTATCGCCGATGTCGCGAGCCTCTTGCCGCTGTCTGCCGACGACGCCTGCGAGGCCGAAGCGGGACTCGCCGACGCCGTCTTTGTGGTACGCGAAGACAAGCAGAGCGAGGGGCCGCGACTCGGGGTAGGTGTCGAATCAAGCGAGGACCGACCGGGCCTGGTGGTGACCGAGGTGGTCCCGAACAGCCCCGCCGAGGCCGCGGGGCTGCGCGTCGGCGACCGCATCCTGAGCTTTGCCGGGCATGGCATCGCGCATCCCTACCAGCTCAAGGCACTGGTGCCTCGCGTCCTGCCAGGTACCCAGGCCAGCATCACGGTGACGCGCGATCACCAGCGCCAGACGCTGACGGTGAGTTTCCCGATCGTGGCATCTGGCCCGGACGTCGAGCGAGGAGATGGTACTCGACAGCACCAGCGACCCGCACTGCAACAAGAGCAGCAACAAAAGCAGCAACAAGAGCAGGAACAGGTGCCTCAAGAATAGCGCTCCGGCGTTCAACGCCGCCGGTCGGTATCCAGCTCGACCAGACGGCGAGCCAATTCCTCTAGCTGATGCGGGGCGAAGACCTCGATGCCGGCATCGCGCAACAGCGCGGCGGTCACGCCTTCACCGGCGATCCTGCTGCCACTGAAGCGGCCATCGTACACCTGAGTGCTGCCACAGGACGGACTGGCGTCGGTCAACAGCGCCAACCGGCAGTGGTAGCGCCTGGCGGTGGCGAGCGCTCGCCTGGCGCCCGCCACAAAGGCCTCGGTGGGATCACCGCCGTCGATGTCGACGATCCTGAGTTCGCCTGCCAGCACCTGAGCGCCGCTGCCTCCTGCGATCTCCGCCGCGGGGCGCGGTGTGGGCAGGCCTCCCGCCACCTCGGGGCACACCGGCACCAGCCGTCCCTGGTCACGCCATTGGGCCAAACGCTCGTCGCCGAGCCACTTGTGCCCGGCGTCATATCGCACCGGATCCCCGAGCAGGCAGGCGCTGACCAGAAGTGGGGTCAGTTCTGCGGCGGCGGATGATGATTTCGGGTCCATCGTATCTACTCGTTCTACACAAGAGAGGGCGCAAGGGCGGCGACGACAGTCCCATGGTGCACCGGACCTGGACACAGACCAAGCCCGGTGCCGCCTCGGCGGCACCCGTGGTAAGCTCGCGTCTCGCAACATCAGCCAACCTTCAGTGAAGTTCAGGAGTCATCCCATGGTCCAGGCCACCGCCCGCCACATCCTCGTCGACAGCGAAGAAAAGTGCCAAACCCTCAAGACCGAGATCGAGAACGGTCGTGATTTTGCCGAGGTTGCCCGCGAGCACTCCTCCTGCCCGTCCGGCCGCCAGGGCGGCGACCTGGGCAGCTTCGGCCCCGGCCAGATGGTGCGTGAGTTCGACGAGGTCGTCTTCTCCGCCGACCTCAACAAGGTGCAGGGCCCGGTGAAGACCCAGTTTGGTTATCATCTGCTGGAAGTCACCAGCCGCGGCTAGGCTTGCCGAAAAGGCGCCTGCGCTTGGCGACCTTTCGACCGAGCCTCAGGCTTGCCTGAGCAGCAACGACAACGCCGCGAGAGATCGCGGCGTTGTCGTGTCGGCGTGTCGAATAATCCGCAGGGCACGGTCCAAGCGGGGCTATCAGAGCGATGCCGTCAGAGCGATGCCGTTAGAGCGACGCCGTCGGAACGTCGCTATCAGAGCGACGCTTTCAGCGTCATTCCACCCGGGTCAGGGGTTCGCCCCGGGTGTGGATCATCACCACGATCAGTTCCGCCGGTGTGTCGTCGCTGGCATTGACCAACTGTACGTGGCGCACGCCCTCGGGCTCTCGCCATTCGTCTCCGGGGCCAAAGCGTTCTTCTTCCCCCCCTTCAAGCTGCGAGATCACCTCACCGGTGGCCACCTTGACGTAGGCCGGCCCTGCGTGACGGTGAGGCGGCAGGCTGGCCCCCGGGTCCAGGGTGACCAGCACCATGGTCGAGATCAGGTTCGAGTCATCGGACACCCACTTCTGCTGCATGATGTTCTGGGACACGCTCGGCGTTACCTGCTCGCCCGCCTGCGCCGACGCCTGGGGCGAGACCGCGACCATCAGCGCCAGGCCGAGCCCCAGCAGCACCAGCGATCGCCAGGGTGACTGCACCAACGCCACTGCCCTGCTCGCCATTGGCTGACTTGCCATTGCACTGCTGGCCAATGCACTGCTTGCCATAGTACCGCTTGCCATAGCACCGCTTGCGATTGCTCTGCTTGCCATTGCTTCAGCCACATTTTTTTTATACGTCAGGGGGGACACTCGAGCCATGGATCGATCCTCTTGCCGAAGACGCCGTCGAATTGGGAATCCTTGAGTAGCGCGGCTGCGGCCTTCCTTACACGAGTCTGTCCAACGCACATCGTCGAACACCGTGTTCCACGCGTGACTGCCGGTTCTTGCACAGTCTCTTGGGAGAATTCACCCGCCTGGTCCGCAGGGCTGGGTTAGCCTAGGCAAAAAACAAGAACCCATGGACCGCGACGCTATCTGTTACCCGATGATGAGGACCCCCCTATGCCGATCACCGACACTCCCGACCGTTACGGCAGCATCAGCCGTTTCTTCCATTGGGCCATCGCCGCGTTGGTGGTGTGGCAGCTCGTTACCGCCAGCGCCAGGTTCCTGTTCGAGGACTCCTGGCTGGATGAACTGCTGTGGGGCAGCCACAAGCCCGTGGGATTGACGATTCTGGTGCTGATGCTGCTACGCGTGAGCTGGGCGCTGATCAACCAGCGGCGTCGCCCGGCACGGGTCAACCTGGCGTCGCACCTTGGCCATGTCGCGCTCTATGGACTGCTGATTCTCATCCCCTCCATCGCGCTCCTTCGCCAGTACGGCTCCGGCCGCGCCTTCTCGCCTTTCGGCATCGAACTGATGGCCGGCTTCGAAGGAGACGAGATCGCCTGGATGGAGGCCCCCGCCAACCTGCTCCATGGCTGGCTGGGCTGGGCCCTGTTCGCCCTCGCCCTCGGCCATGTGGTAATGGCGATGCTCCATCGCGTCAGCCGCCACAGTCCCGACGTACTGCCGCGGATGACCAACGTCACCCCACGCGACTGAGACGCGCCGGGACGGCGCCCGACTGTGTGCAGATCAGAGCGGTCGCGCTAGGATGGGCGGGGTCAATCGATAAGGACGTCTCCATGCCTCGCCCGCATCCCTCAGCATCTCTATCCGCCCGGGTCGCACCCGGGCGGCCTGTACCTGCCGCCGAAGGGGCCCAGACATGAGCGCCCCGATCATCGACGTCAAGGGACTGACCAAGGTCTACAACGGCGGTTTCGAGGCGCTCAAGGGCATCGATCTTGAGATTCGTCGCGGCGAGATCTTCGCCCTGCTCGGACCCAACGGCGCCGGCAAGACCACCCTCATCAGCGTCATCTGCGGCCTGGTCAATCCGTCCTCCGGGCGTGTGCTGGTCGATGGCCATGACATCCTCGACGACTTCCGCGCCGCCCGCTCGCGCATCGGGCTGGTGCCCCAGGAGTTGACCAGCGAGGCCTTCTCCACCGTCTGGGATACCGTCTCCTTCAGCCGCGGCCTGTTCGGCAAGCCGAAGGACCCGGCGCATATCGAGAAGGTACTGCGCCAGCTGAGCCTGTGGGAGAAACGCAAGAATCGCCTGATCACCCTGTCCGGCGGCATGAAACGACGAGTACTGATCGCCAAGGCGCTGGCCCACGAGCCCCAGGTGCTGTTTCTCGACGAACCCACCGCCGGGGTCGACGTCGAACTGAGGCGCGACATGTGGGAGGTGGTACGTGGACTCAGGCAGAGCGGCGTCACCATCATCCTCACCACCCACTACATCGAAGAAGCCGAGGAAATGGCCGAGCGCATCGGCGTGATTCGCGCAGGCGAACTGGTGCTGGTCGAAGACAAGCAGACACTGATGGCGAGCCTGGGGCGCAAGGAGCTGACCCTGCACCTGCGAGAACCGCTCTCCCAGTTGCCCGAGGCGCTCGCCCACCGCAGCCTGACCCTGGCCGATGACGGCCACGCCCTGGTCTATCGCTACGACGGTGCCGACGACGGCGAAGGCGCCATCGCCGACCTGCTGGGCGAGGTCGACGCCGCCGGCATCACCTTCAAGGACCTGCACACCCGTCAGAGCTCGCTGGAAGAGATCTTCGTCAATCTGGTCAAGGAACGGACATGAACCTCACCTCGGTCAAGACGCTGTATCGGGCCGAAATGGCCCGCAGCCTGCGCACCATCCTGCAGAGCGTGGTCTCTCCGGTGCTGTCGACCTCGCTGTACTTCGTGGTGTTCGGCTCGGCCATCGGGTCCCGCATCAGTGAGGTCGAGGGCATTCCCTACGGGGCCTTTATCGTGCCTGGCTTGATCATGCTGATGCTGCTGACCCAGAGCGTCTCCAACGCCTCTTTCGGGATCTTCTTTCCACGCTTCTCCGGCTCCGTCTACGAAATCCTGTCGGCGCCGATCTCGCCGCTGGAGATCGTGCTGGGCTTTGTCGGCGCCGCCGCCACCAAGTCGATCGTCCTGGGGCTTATCGTGCTGGGTACCGCCAGCCTGTTTGTGCCCTTTACCATCGAGCATCCACTGATGATGCTGCTGTTTCTGGTGCTCACCGCCCTGACCTTCAGCCTGCTCGGCTTCATCATCGGTATCTGGGCCGACGGCTTCGAGAAGCTCCAGCTGGTGCCACTGCTGGTGATCACCCCGCTGACCTTCCTCGGCGGCACCTTCTACTCCATCGACATGCTGCCACCGCTATGGCAGACGGTGACCCTGTTCAATCCGGTGGTCTATCTGGTGTCGGGCTTTCGCTACAGCTTCTACGGGCTCGGTGACGTCAGCGTGTGGATCAGCCTGGGCATGATCCTGTTGTTCATGGCCGTGGCCCTGGTGGTGATCCACGCCATCTTCAGAAGCGGCTATCGACTCAAGCCCTGAATCCAGGGACCCTTTCGACCCAACGGAGCAAGGGAAGCGCTGAAGAAATGTCGCGAGCGAAGAGAGGTCAGCTGCCGCCGGAGCGGAAAGTTTCTATTTTACATATGCTTAAATGAGAAGCTTGAACACCGCCGGCGGCCAATGGACGGCCCGTGAGTATCGAGCGCAGCAATTTATGCAGTGGTTCCCAATTGCGTTATCATCTGCCGCCGCCCCTTCCCACGAGGTCCCCATGCCGATATCCGCCTGTGTCATCCAGCGCCTCGAGAAGAGCGCCAGCGACAGTCCGGCAACCCTTGTGCCCGCAAGCGAACTGCATCCCGACAGTGACGCCCTGGACAGCCTGGTCACCCGCCTGACCGATGCCTACCACGGCAAGGCCAAGCGCTGGGGACGGCTCAATGAGCATACTGTCGCGGTGAGCGAGGTAGAGCAGGACGCTGTGGGCGCCAGCGATGCCTCTGTTGACGAGCCCCCGGCTGATGATACCCCGCCCTGGGACGACGCCGCGGCTGAATCCACCGGCCTGGTCGCCACGTCCAGCCGCTTCCCGGCCGAGTTCAAAGCCTACCTTCAGGACGAACGCGACCTGCAAACGCTCGCGGCGTCTCTGGGTGAAGCGATCAAGACACTGGTCGACGACCACCTGCCCACCGGTGGGCACCTGATCCTCGCCGACCAGCGCCAGGGCGAAACCCGTCACCTGTTTCTGGCGCTGGTGCACCATCGTGACGGCTTCGTCATCGGTGACGACGGCCGCGTCGCCATTACCGGGCAGGTCAACCACAGCCAGATGTCGCTGGCCTTTCGCCTCAACCTGACCCAATGGCAGGAAGGCGGCCCGTCGAGCCAGTACCTGTCACTGCTGGCCGACCGTGGTGCGCGCAAGCTGGCGGACGACCTGCAGGCGCTGCTCGGCGCCAGCGAAGGGGTCGACCCGAAGAGCGAGACCCGCACCCTGCTCAAGGCGTTCAGCGACTACGTGGAGCGCGAGGACATGGCCGAGGAGACCTCCCGCGAGAAGACCGACGCGCTGATCGACTACGCCCAGGATCAGGCCAGCCGTGGTGAGGCCATGACCCTGGACGAGCTGTCCGCGCTGGTGGACGACGACAAGCCGCGGGCCTTCTACGAGCACATCCGCAACGCCGACTACGGGCTGTCGCCGGAGATTCCGCCGGACAAGCGCACCCTGAACCAGTTCCGCCGCTTCACCGGCCGCGCCGAGGGCGTCTCGATCAGCTTCGACTCCCATCTGCTCGGCAACAGCATCGAGTACGACGAGGAGCGCGACCGGCTGATCATCAAGAAGCTGCCCAACAAGCTCAAGGAACAGCTCCAGGGCGGCTAAAAGTCCTCTATCAGGGCCAAGAAGGCTCGCCAGAAGAGCCTTCTTGGCCCTGCTTCAGCCTCAGTGCATGACGATCCCTGGCCAACGACGAGAGCGGCGACCATCCGGTCCCCTGTCGTCGCTCTTCTCGCTGCATCCAGTTCCTTCCCGCAACTCACGTCTCTTGCCGCAACGCCCCTCCCTGCAGCTCTTCTTGCTGCAACGCCCCTTGCCGCAACGCCCCTTTCTGCAGCTCCTCTTGCTGCAACGTCCCTTGCCACAACGCCCCTTTCTGCAGCTCCTCTTGCTGCAACGTCCCTTGCCACAACACCTCTTCCCACAACGCTTCATGCCGCAACGCCATGGGTCCTGCATTGCGGGCATGCACATCTCTTGAACCATTTTAGAGCGATCACTCAAAAATAGTTTGAGTGATCGCTCAATGACCGTTAGGGTGACGACGCGACATCGCAAAGGTCAGTCCGTGACCTCAGGTACATCGACGCACCGCCACCAAGGTGCAAGGGAGATGAGCAACGTGAGCGACGTAATGGAACATGTCGAAACGCGCCATACTTGGATCGAAGGCCATCGCCTCGCCTACAAGGAGATGGGACAAGGCCAGCCGCTGCTGCTGATCCACGGCATTCCGACCAACAAGTTGATGTGGCGGCATGTGATGCCGGAACTAGCCCGGCAGTATCGCGTGATCGCACCGGATATGCTCAATTACGGCGAGTCGGACATGCCCACGGATGCCGACGTCTCCATCAATGCCCAGGCCCGCCTCCTCGTGAAGCTGATGGATGCCTTGGGAGTGCCCAGCGCCGACATCGTCTCCCACGACATCGGTGGTGGCGTCAGCCAGCTGATCGCGGTCAACCATCCAGAGCGGGTACGCCGCCAGGTACTCATCGACAGCGTGTGCTTCGATTCCTGGCCGATACCAGAGTTCAAGCAGATGCTGGAGCCGGGGGTCGAGGCGTCCACCAGCGTCGAGGAGTTCATCGCGACCATGCGCGACTTCATGCCCAAGGGCGTCCACGATCCCGAGGCGGCGACCGAGCGCCTGAAGGAAATCTACGTCGAGCCGTGGAACAGCGCCGAAGGCAAGGCGGCCTTCTTCCGCAACATGCGCCGCCTCAACAAGGAATACACCCAGGCCATCGCCGGTGAGCTGAAGAACCTCGAGATCGATACCCTGGTGCTATGGGGCGACAAGGACAACTTCCAGAAGCCGGACTACGCGCCGATGCTGGCGGATGCCATACCCGGCGCCAGACTTGAATGGATCAAGGACGCCGGCCACTGGGTGACCGACGAGCAGCCGGAGGCGACCAGCCGTCATATCCTCGAATTTCTCGACAGGTCTGCCTAGACCTCGACCACACGATCCAGGCGCAGGTCATCCTCCGGGCGCTCGCCGGGATAGCCGCCGGGCACGGCCACCACGCGGGTGTCCCCCACCGTCAGCATCACCGGGTCGTGGACGTGGCCGTGGACCCACAGCGCCACGCCCTCCATCAACGCCTCGAGGCGCGAGGCGAAGGCCGGCGACAGCGGGTCGCCCTGATAGTGGGCGGGAATGCACTCGGCCAGGGGGGCGTGGTGGCTGACCACCACCGTGGCACCGCCAAACGGCCTGGCGAGCTCGGCCTCAAGCCAGGCCCGGTCCTCGCGGTGCAGCTCGACGCTGCGTTCCGGCGAGAAGACCTCACCTTCGGGTTCTTCGATGACCGCGAAGTCGGGCATCTGTCGCAGTGCAGCGGACAGCGTCTCGGTGGGGATGTCCTGCGGGTCGGGACGCTCGTCGTAGAGCGCGAAGTCGGTCCACAGTGTCGTGCCCAGAAAGCGCACGCCGCCGAGTTCCAGACTGGCATTGTCGAGCAGGTGAATGCCAAGCTCCCCGGCCCGTGTGGCCATCTCCCGGCGCAGGGCGCCCATGCGGTGCTCGTAGAATTCGTGGTTGCCGGGCACGTAGATCACCGGCTGATCCGCAAAGCGCCTGGCCGCCCACTCGAGCCCCTTGAGCCCGAGGTGAATGTCCCCGGCCAGGATGACCGCGTCGGCTTCGATCTCCGGTAGCTCGCGATCTCCGTCGAAGTGTTCCAGGTGCAGGTCGGACAGTATTCTCAGGCGCATGGTGTCGCCTCCCGGTTCCCGGCTAGAGGTTACGCTCGGTCAGGGCAAGCCTCGCGCCCAATCCCACGAACAAGGCACCCAACCCTCGTTCACACCATAGCCCAAGCCTGCGACTGCCGCGCAGGGCCTTGGCCAGCCTGGCCCCGGCGATCACCAGCGGAGGCTCGACCACGGCCGCTACCAGGATGATGGCCAGCCCGTGCAGCGCCAGCTGTAGGCTGACGGGTCCCGCCCCGGCCACCACGAACTGGGGCAGGAAGGCCAGAAAGAAGATGGCGACCTTGGGGTTGAGCAGCGAGATCATGATTCCATGGCGATAGATGCGGGTGCCGCTGGCAGGCACGACAGGCACTGCGGCGTCGTCCTCTGTCCCCCGCGCCAGCAGCGACTTGAGCCCCATCCACACCAGATAGGCGGCACCCAACCACTTCACCAGACTGAAGGCCAGCGCCGAGGTGGCGAGGATCGCCGACAGACCCAGCGCCGCCATGACGACGTGCAGCCCCGCCCCGCTCCATACCCCGAACATGGCGGCAAAGCCGCCACGGCGGCCATGGCGTGCGGTCTGGCCCAGCACGTAGGCCATGTCCGGCCCCGGGGAAAGGTTGAGCAGCAGTGCCGCCGACAGAAACGTGACCCAGTGGGCCAGGGAGTACTCGAGCATCGCGGTCTTGGCCTGGATAAAGATGGAGTATCGAATAAAGGAACACGCCAGACGCCCCGATGGGGGCATGGGGTGAATCCCCAGACTAGGTCGCGCGTCCGGGCGCGTCCACACTATCAGTTGAGGGAGCACGACCGACTGACGCATGCTAGACGCTTCCCCCCACTCACGCCCCCCCCTGGCACTGGCCAACCGGGGTGTCACGACCACCCGCCCCTGCACAGGAGTTCGTCATGCCGCTTCCCCGCTCGACCACATCATCTACGCTGCCTCACCTCGGCTTTATCGGTATCGGCCTGATGGGCGATCCACTCAGCCGCCGGCTGGCCGAGGCCGGGCATCCGTTGACGCTGTATAACCGCACCCGGGCCAAGGCCGAGGCGGTGGCCGCCGACACCGGTGCCCGGGTAGCCGACAGCGTCGCCGAGCTGACCGCCGAGGTGGACGTGATCCTGAGCTGCGTGGCCAATACCGAGGTGCTGCGCGAAGTGATGCTCGGCAGCGACGGCGTCATCGCCCGGGCGCGACCGGGACAGCGCATCATCGACATGACCAGCGCCGACCCCGCCGCCACCCGGGAGCTGGCCCAGGCCGCCAGCGAGGCGGGCGTGAGCTGGGTGGATGCGCCGGTCTCCGGCGGCGTGGCCGGCGCCGAAGCGGGCAGCCTGGCGATCATGTGTGGCGGCGACGCGGCGGACGTGGAGGCGGCCCGTGAGGTCCTCGCCCCGCTGGCCTCGCGCATCACCCACATGGGCCCGGTGGGCTCGGGCCAGGTCACCAAGCTGTGCAATCAGCTACTGGTCGGCTGCACCACCGCAGCCATCGCCGAGATGGTGGCGCTGGCCGAGGCCAGCGGGGTCGACGCCAGTCGCTTGCCCGACGCCCTGGCCGGTGGCTTCGCCGACTCGACGCCCTTTCGCATGCTGACCCCGCGCATGGCCAGTCGCGACTTCGAGGCGCCGAGCTGGCACCTGCGCACCCTGCTCAAGGACGTCGACATGGCCACCGCCCAGGGGCATCGTCAGTCCAGCGCCACGCCCATGGCGGCCCTGGCTGCCCAGCTGATGCGCAGCCGGCTCGCCCGCGGCGAGGGTGAAAAGGATCCGGCGACGCTGATTCGCCTGTATCGAGACGACGAGGCCCAGCACTGACGCCGAGGATTGTTCCGCCCACGGGGCTACCGTACACTCGTTTGAAATCACTTCGTTGCCACTTCGTTATTCAGGATCCTCGCCCATGGCGTTTGACTCGACTTCCACCTACGTCGCCACGGATGCCCTCAAGCAGGCCGTCAATGCCGCGGTAACGCTGAAGCGCCCGCTGTTGATCAAGGGTGAGCCGGGCACCGGCAAGACCTTGCTGGCCGAGGAGCTCGCCGCCTCGCTCGGCACCCGGCTGATCACCTGGCACATCAAGTCCACCACCAAGGCCGCCCAGGGGCTCTACGAGTACGACGCGGTCAGCCGCCTGCGCGACTCCCAGCTTGGCGTGGAAGGCGTCGACAACGTCGCCAACTACCTGCGTCCGGGCAAGCTGTGGGAAGCCTTCACCGCCGACGAACGGGTGGTGCTGTTGATCGACGAGATCGACAAGGCCGACATCGAGTTCCCCAACGATCTGCTGCAGGAACTCGACCGCATGGAGTTCTTCGTCTACGAGACCGGAGAGACCATTCGCGCCCGTCACCGGCCCATCGTGGTGATCACCTCCAACAACGAGAAGGAGCTGCCCGACGCCTTCCTGCGCCGCTGCTTCTTCCACTACATCGAGTTTCCCGACCGCGCCACCATGGAGCGCATCGTCGCTGTGCACTTCCCGGATATCGCGCCGCGGCTGGTCAGCCAGGCGCTGGAGGTGTTCTTCGAGCTGCGCGAGGCGCCGGGGCTCAAGAAGCGCCCGTCGACCTCGGAACTGGTCGACTGGCTGAAGCTTTTGATGGCCGACGAGGTCGCCCGCGAGGCCCTGAGCCAGCGTGATCCGGCCAAGAGCCTGCCGCCGCTGGCCGGCGCCCTGGTCAAGAACGAGCAGGACACCGCTCTGCTGGAGCGCCTCGCCTTCATGGTGCGGCGTCAGGGTCGCTGATGTTTCTCGATCTATTCGACACCCTGCGCCGTCACCAGGTGCCGGTCTCGTTGCGCGAGCTGCTGGATCTGCACGCCGCCGTCGAAGCCGGCGTAGTATTCGCCGATATCGACGACTTCTACCGGCTGGCGCGTACCGTGATGGTCAAGGACGAGCGCCATTTCGACCGTTTCGATCGCGCCTTTGCCGCCTGGATGGGGTCGGTGGAAGGCCTCGATGCGGCCATCGATGCGTTGATCCCGGACGACTGGCTACGCCGTGAATTCGAGCGTCAACTCAGCGACGAGGAGAAGGCGCAGATCCAGTCGCTGGGTGGGCTTGAAAAGCTGATCGAGACCTTCAAGCAACGCCTGGCCGAGCAGAAGGAGCGCCACGCCGGCGGCAGCAAGTGGATCGGCACCGGCGGCACCAGCCCCTTCGGCGCCTACGGCTACAATCCCGAGGGCGTACGCATCGGCCAGGATGGCTCGCGCCATCGGCGTGCGGTCAAGGTCTGGGACGAGCGGCGCTTTCGCGACTACGACGACGACCAGGCGCTGGGGCCGCGCAACATCAAGATGGCGCTGCGTCGCCTGCGCCGCTTCGCCCGCCAGGGGGCGCTCGAGGAATTCGACATTGACGCCACCATCCGCGATACCGCACGGGACGCCGGTCTGCTCAACCTGCGCATGCGCCCGCCGCGTCACAACGCGGTCAAGGTGCTGCTGTTTCTCGACGTGGGCGGGTCCATGGACGACCACATCCGCGTCTGCGAGGAGCTGTTCTCGGCGGCGCGCTCCGAGTTCAAGCACCTGGAGCACTTCTACTTCCACAACTGCCTCTACGAGGGCGTCTGGCGCAACAACGCCCGACGCCACAAGGAGCGCTTCTCGACCTGGGAGTTGATGCGCACCTACGGTGCCGACTATCAGGTGGTGGTGGTCGGCGATGCGTCGATGTCGCCCTACGAGATCACCCACCCCGGCGGCAGCGTGGAGCACTTCAACGAGGAACCGGGCGGGGTCTGGCTCAGGCGCCTGGCCGAGCGCTACCCGCGGCTGGTCTGGCTCAACCCCAACCCGCCGCGCTATTGGGAGTACACTCCTTCGACCCGGCTGATTCGCGAGCTGATCCACGAGCGCATGTATCCCATGACGCTGGAGGGACTGGATGAAGCGATGCGCGAACTGGCGCGCTGACCATGGTGTTGCTGGGGGACCGGACAGTTGGCACCACCTCGCCGTCGCCCGCAATCACCGCATCAGGCAATTTCGTGAGAAAATAGCCGAATCAAGCTATAAATAGGCGTAATAGGTCTCTAGCGCTATCCGCGCTCACCACGGAGCCATCCGCGTCATGTCCGATCCCATCATCGCTGTACTCACTGGCGACCTGATTGCCTCTCGTCAACGTGATCGCGAGGCCCTCTACCGCTGCCTCGATGACACCCTCGAGGCCCTGGCCAGACGCCACGACGGCGACTTCCACCGCTTTCGTGGCGATGGCTTCCAACTGGCCATCCGCCAGGGCGACCGGGGCCTTGAGGCGGCGGTGGCATTGCGCGCCAGCCTGATCGGCCAGAGTCCAGCCCACGAACGCTGGGACGCCCGTATCGCCGTCGCCCGGGGCCCGGCGGGCTGGGCCCCGGGCGCCCCCCTGGCCGACGCCGATGATCCCCCCTTCATGGCCTCAGGGCAGGCCCTGGACGGTCTGTCCGCCCATGGCGCTCACCTTGGCTTCGACCAGCCCGAGACCACCGCCGAGTCGCTGCTGATACGCTATCTCGACGAGATGATCGACGCCTGGTCCAGCCCCTCCGCTCAGGTGGTGGCCCTCAGCCTGGCCGAGCCCGAGCTGACCCAGGCCGAGATGGCCGGCCGACTGGGCATCCGCCAGCCCAGTGTCCACAAGCGACTGAAGACCGCCCGTTGGGCACTGCTGAGCGATACCCTGGCCTGTCTGGCGTCGGCGGCGCAGGAGCGCACATGAACACTCTGGTCCTGGATCTCGCACCAGCGTCATCGTCGTCGCTGTCGCTTCTACTGGCCCTGCTGCTGGCGCACCTGCTTGGCGACTTCGTGCTGCAACCGGATCGCTGGGTAGCGGATAGACAGACCCGCGGCATACGCAGTCCCTGTCTGGCACTGCACGCTCTGGTGCATGCCGTCCTTGCCTGGCTTGCGTTGTGCGCCTTGCGGTCTGTCGCCGGTATCGACGACGGCATCGACGCCACCATGGCGGCCGTGATGCTGGGGCTCGCCCACTGGACGATCGATGCCGCCAAGGCCAAGGCGACGCGCCGCTGGCCCACCCGGCAACTTGGCCTGTTCATGCTCGACCAGGGCCTGCACGGCGCGACCATCGTGCTGGTGTGGCTGTGGCTCGTCGGTAGCCTGTCGCCACTGACAGCGATGCTTGCACACCTGAGCACACCGTCCTCGCTGCTCCTGCTGCTCGCCTATCTGCTGGTCACCCGGCCCATGGCGGTCGCCATCGCCCTGGCCATGGCCCCCCTGGCTCGACAACTCAAGGCACCCGGTACGCTGGATCGGGCCGGCGCCCGCATCGGCATCCTCGAGCGCCTGCTGGTACTGACCCTGACCCTGCTCGACCAGCTCACCGCCGGCGGCTTTCTGCTGGCGGCCAAGTCCGTGCTGCGTTTTGGTGACCTGAAGGAGAGCCGAGACCGCAAGTTGACCGAGTATGTGCTGCTGGGAACCCTGGCCAGCGTCACCAGCACCCTGGTGCTTGGCCTGCTGGTGCGACTGTGGCTTGGAGGCCAAAGCGGATGACAGAACGGATGCCAAAGTGCATGACAAGGTGGCTGACCAGGTGGCTAACCGGGTGGCTGACCAAGTGTATAAGGAAGTGGACAGGGCAAAACGCCACGATCTTCGTGACTGCGCCGGGGCATCTCCGCGATCGACGCAGGCCCGCGCTGCTCGTCAGTACACTGCTCGTTTCACTGATCGGGCTTGCCGGCTGCGACCTTGCCGGCGGCCTGGCCACCGAGGCGCTGATCCAGCGGGGCCCCGCCCTGGAGCCGCGCGACGGCTATGTGGTGGACCATCGCCACCCGGCTCGGGGCCACAATAGCCGCGTGCACTTCCTGATCCTGCACTACACCGACGAGAACCAGGCCGACTCCCTGCGCGCCCTGACCGGGCCCCGGGTATCGAGCCACTACCTGGTGCCGCTGCCCACACGCCGCCTGCAGAATACCCCGGTGGTGTTCCAGCTGGTGCCCGAGAGCCGCCGTGCCTGGCACGCCGGCGCCAGCCGCTGGGGAAATCGCGTGGGGCTCAACGACACCTCCATCGGCATCGAGATCGTCAACCAGGGGCCCGATCGCCCCTGGGTCGGCAGCGAGCTAGATGCCCCCGAGGGCCCGGTGCGCTGGGCAAGCTACCCCGATGACCAGCTCAACGCCTTGATTCCGCTGGCCCGGGATATCATCGAGCGTCACCGGATCGCCCCGGAGCACGTGCTGGCGCACTCCGATGTGGCACCGCTGCGCAAGCTCGACCCGGGGCCGGCCTTTCCCTGGCGCAAGCTTCACGAGGCCGGCATCGGCGCCTGGCCCGAGGCCCCGCGCGTCGCCCACTACCGCAGCCGCTTCGAGCGTGAACCACCGGCGCTGATCGAATGGCAGCGGGCGCTGGCCGCCTGGGGCTACGGGATCGAAGCCAGTGGCGTGTGGGATGACGCCAGTCGCGCCACCCTGCGGGCCTTCCAACTGCACTTTCGACCGGCGAACTTCGATGGCCAGCCAGACGCCGACAGCGCGGCAAGGCTATGGGCCCTGCTCGAGCGCTATCGACCCGAGGCGCTGGAGCAATTGGAACAAGGAGCGCAACGGAAAGCACTCTGACGACGTGACGGGACGAGCTTCAACCGGAACCGTCGCTGGCGGCACCGGGTAGATAGTGGATCACATCGTGAAAGCGCAGCGTCCCCGGCCCCTCATTGCGCATCAGGTGGGGACGATCGGCGAAGAAGCGCAGCCCTTCCCCCGCCTTCAACAGATGCCAGTCGTCGTCGATCGCCAGCACCAGCTCGCCCTCCACCACCACCAGATGCTCCACCACCCCCGGCGCATGGGGACTCGAAGCGCTCTCGGCGCCTTCGGCCAGCTCGATCTCGAACATCTCGAAACCCAGCATGGGATCATAGGGAAACAGCAGCTTGGCGCGCATGCCGGCGCTGTCCCTGCCCCATACCGAATCGTCGATACTCACGCGCCGTTCTTCCAGGGGGCCGTCCATGGCCCGTGTCGGGCTCCCGAACAGCGACGAGAAGCTGACCCGAAAGCCGCTGGCGATACGCCATAGCGTGGCGACGGTGGGACTCGACTCGCCACGCTCGATCTGGCCGAGCATGGCCTTGCTGACGCCGGTTTCGCGAGCGGCACGCTCGAGACTCCAGCCCTGAGCCTGGCGCAGTCCCTTCAGGGTGGTGGCGATATGGTCGGCAATATCCTGCATGGCGGCCTCCAGAAAGGTCGGCCCAGTATACGCAAGGTTTACGCCGCTGGCCCGCCGTCGCTTGCGGTCAGCACACCACACCTTACGCGCCACGACTCCTGCCTCTTGTTCCTCTTCTCTTGTTCCTCGTCTCTCGTCTCTTCTCTCTTCTCTCACTTCAGCATGCTTGTGCGTTATAACGTCCACTGCTAGCCTTGGACGTTATAACGCACAAGCACCAATGTACCCGCTCCGCGGTTTCCCTGGCTTTTTCTGGACCGTCTCATGAAAGCTTCGCCAAGTTCACTGGCCGCCAAGGCTGGCCAGACGCATCGCCCGAAGATGCTCGACGACCTTCATCCCTCCACGCTGGCCGCCGGGTTCGCCGCGGTCTTGATCGGCTACGCCAGTTCCGCCGCGATCATCTTCCAGGCGGCCCAGGCCGCCGCTATCGATCAGGCCCAGATCGGCTCCTGGATGTGGGCCCTGGGCATCGGCATGGGTGTGACATCGCTGGGGCTGTCCTGGCGCTATCGCATGCCGCTGCTGACCGCCTGGTCGACGCCCGGGGCGGCGTTGCTGGTGACCCAGTTGCCCGGCGTGCCCTTCGACCAGGCCGTCGGTGCCTTCCTGCTGTCATCGCTGCTGATGCTCGCCGTCGCCGCCAGCGGCCTGGTCGAGCGCATTATGGCGGTGGTGCCGGCGTCGATCGCCTCGGCCATGCTGGCCGGCATCCTGTTGCCCTTCGTGCTGGAAGTCTTCACCACCGTGCAGACGGACCCCTGGCTGCCGCTGGCTCTGCTGGGTGTATGGATGCTGTGCCGCCGCCTGGCGCCACGCCTGGCCATCGTCACGGTCCTGGCCGCGGGGGTGGCGCTGTGCCTGGGCCGCGGCGACTTGAGTCTGGCGGGTGTTGCCGTGAGTCTGACCCGTCCCGCCTGGGTGACCCCGGCCTTCGATCCTGTGGTGTGCCTGGGTATCGGCATACCGCTGTTCGCGGTCACCCTGACCACCCAGAACCTGCCGGGGTTCGCCATGGTCAGAAGCGCGGGCTTTACGCCGCCGGTGGCGGCAAGCCTGGGGGCCACCGGCCTGGCGTCGCTGCTGATGGCACCCTTCGGTGGCCACGGCGTCAACATGGCGGCGATCAGCGCGGCCCCCTGCCTTGGCGAAGAGGCCCACCGCGAGCCTGGGCGACGCTACACCGCCGGCATTGCGGCGGGAATGGGCTATCTGCTGCTGGGCGCCCTGGGGGCGACGGTGGCGTCGTTGTTCGACGCCCTGCCCAGCGCCATGATCGCGGTGGTGGCGGGACTTGCGCTGATGGCCACCCTGGGCGGTGCGCTACGTACCGCCTTCAGCGACGGCGACAACCTGGACGCGGTGCTGGTCACCTTCGCCATCACCGCATCGCCATTGACCCTGGCGGGCATCGGCTCGGCCTTCTGGGGCCTGGTGGCGGGGCTGATCGTGCTGAGACTGCAGCGCAGGCGCTGAGTCGGGGGCGGTAGAGATTGCGGGAAGGATGCTGCGGGGGCGGCCGCTCAGGCGGCGATGGAAGGATCACAAGACAAGGGAAGAACCACAGGAGCAGCCGCCGGGTGCTGCGCGCGCACCCGGCGTGATCGATCTCAGCCGTCCAGCGACACGCTGTCGGGCGAGGCACTGGCTGGCAAGGCACGGGCTGGCAAACCACGGCCAGCGTGGGTCGCCTCGTCACTGGCCATGCGCACCATGGCCAGGGCCTCATCCAGGCTCTCGACCTGCTCGACACGCACCAGCTCGTCGCTCAGCTTGACCTCGGTACCGACACGTTCGCTGACCAGCCGCTCGAGGCTCGCCAGATCGCGTCCCTCGCCCATGGGCAGAGAATCGACGCTGGCGGAGCCCGTACCCGGCAGGTAGATGGTGCCGTTGGAGAAGTCCACCGCGTAGGCGATCACCCCGGGCACGATAAAGAACAGCAGGCCGACGCCGTTGGCCACCGCCACCACCGGGTCGATGCGACCACTGATCTGCCCCTTGCGTTCAGGGTGAAAGACGGTGCCGCAGCCGACGAGCGAGGTCAGGGTGGTGGCAAGCACCAGGCCGGTAAGCAGACGGGGCGGACGCAGCATGAACAACTTCCTCTTGCAGTAATCTGGCATAAATGACGGAAAGCGGTGCCGACAACGACTCGACCGCTGCCCAGCATGATAAAACTCATGCGCATCCTACCACGTTCGCCACCCGTCGCTCCTTGTCGCCACCAACGGTGGCGGTTGCTTTTGCCGGCATGACACCTTCCCCGTACAATGCACGTCACTTTCATGGCCGGATGCGAGTCGCCGAGGATGCCCCTCGACGGCCATCGACGGGACAGCCTGCTGTCCTGCTCGCCTCCAGCGCTTACCAGACTCGATGTGAAGGAACCTGCGGACCCATGCGCGCCACCGAACTTCTGATCAGTACCCTGAAGGAAACTCCTGCCGACGCCGAGGTCATCAGCCACCAGCTGATGCTGCGCGCGGGCATGATTCGCCGCCTCACCTCCGGCCTGTACACCTGGCTGCCGCTGGGCCTTCGCACCCTGCGCAAGGTGGAGCGTATCGTGCGCGAGGAGATGGACCGTGCCGGCGCCCAGGAGCTGCTGATGCCGGCGGTGCAGCCGGCCGAGCTGTGGCAGGAGTCCGGCCGCTGGGAGCAGTACGGTCCGGAACTGCTGCGCCTGAAGGATCGACACCAGCGTGACTACTGCGTCGGCCCGACCCACGAAGAGGTGATCACCGACCTGGTACGCAAGGAGATCGCCAGCTACAAGCAGCTGCCGGCCAACTTCTACCAGATCCAGACCAAGTTCCGTGACGAGATCCGTCCGCGCTTCGGGGTCATGCGCTCGCGTGAGTTCATCATGAAGGACGCCTACTCCTTCCACCTGGACGAGGCCTCGCTCAAGGACACCTACCAGAAGATGTACGACGCCTACGTGCGCATCTTCACTCGCCTGGGTCTCGACTTCCGTCCGGTGATCGCCGACAACGGCTCCATCGGCGGTACCGGCTCCCACGAATTCCACGTACTGGCCGACTCCGGCGAGGACGATATCGTCTTCTCCACCGAGTCCGACTACGCCGCCAACATGGAAAAGGCCGAGGCCCTGCCTGCGCCCCTGGACAGCGATGCCCGCCGCGCCGAGCCCGCCGAGGAGCTGAGGCTGGTCGACACCCCCAATGCCAAGACCATCGCCACCCTGGTCGAGCAGCACGGCCTGCCCATCGAGAAGACCATCAAGACCCTGATGGTGCACGGCCACGAGGGCGGCCTGGTGGCGCTGCTGGTGCGCGGTGATCATGAACTCAACGAGGTCAAGGCCGAGCACCTCGAGGAGGTGGCGACGCCGCTGACCATGGCCAGCGAAGAAGAGATCCGCGCCGCCGTGGGCGCCGGCCCCGGCTCGCTGGGCCCGGTGGGGCTCGAGATGCCGATCGTCATCGATCGCAGCGTGGCGCTGATGAGCGACTTCGGCGCCGGTGCCAACGTCGACGGCAAGCACTACTTCGGCATCAACTGGGAGCGCGACGTGGCCCTGCCCAAGGTCGCCGACCTGCGTAACGTGGTCGAGGGTGACCCGTCACCCGACGGCAAGGGCGTGCTGTCGATCAAGCGCGGCATCGAGGTAGGCCACGTGTTCCAGCTCGGTCGCAAGTACAGCGAGGCGATGAATGCCACCGTGCTGGGCGACGAAGGCAAGGCGGTTCACCCCTGGATGGGCTGCTACGGCATCGGCATCACCCGCGTGGTGGCCTCTGCCATCGAGCAGAACCACGACCAGGGCGGGATCATCTGGCCCGACGCCATCGCCCCCTTCCATATCGCCATCGTGCCGATGAACGCCCACAAGTCCCAGCGCGTGCGCGAGACCAGCGAGCGCCTGCACGACGAACTCAGCGCCGCCGGCTTCGACGTGCTGCTGGATGATCGTGATCTGCGTCCCGGCGTGCGCTTCGCCGATCAGGAACTGATGGGCCTGCCCCATCGACTGGTGGTGGGCGATCGCAGCCTCGACAAGGGTGAGCTCGAGTACAAGGGTCGCCGTGACAGCGAGGCCACCATGGTGCCCGCCGACGAGATCGTCGAGTTCCTCAAGCAGCGCATCGCCCTTTAAGGCCCCGCGTGGCGCGCCGCGGCTTGTCGCGGCGCGCCTGGCAGGCGGATGGAATTCAGGCGAGTTCAGGTGATCTCAGAAGCAATAAACCAAAAAAAACCGACCCCGAAGGGTCGGTTGAAAAAGGGGGATGACTCCCCCTCCCCTGACGCTGGTTGACGGCTATCGCTTGCGACGGTGAGCGTCGCGGATGATAAAAGCGATCCAGCCGGCCATGAAGGCCACAGAGAGAGCGACGGCACCCAGCCCGAAAATGACGGCGTTGTCGACGTACATGGCGCTGTCCTCCTGTCTCTGTGTCGATGAATTCATGGTACCCGGTCGGCCCTTGAATTGTGCTGACCTGCGTCAAGGGTGACCGCGAGACATCGGCCCGCCATGACGACGAAAAAGCCGCCTTCAAAAGGCGGCTTTTTCGTCGTCTGTGGCACCCTTTCAGCGAAAGCGCCTCCAGCTACCGCTGCCGGGACCCTAAAGGACCTTGCGGTCCTCCACCTCGGAGGCCTCGGTACCCGGCGGCAGCGGGTGCCCCTTGGCCAGTTCGGCTCGGGTGGCCTGGCGAATTTCGAGCACCTCAAGGCGATACGACAGGGTCTCCCCGGCCAGGGGGTGGTTGGTGTCCACCACCACGCTGTCCCCCTTGACCTCTACCACGCTGACGATCTGCGGGCCGGCATCGCCGGGGGTCTGGAAGCACATGCCGGGGCGCAGATCGGTGCCGGGAAAGGCCTGGCGCCCCACCTCGCGCACCAGCGACTCGTCGCGCAGGCCGTAGGCCTCGGCCGGGGACAGGGTGACGCTGAGGCGGCTGCCGACCTCGGCGTCGACCAGAGCGCGCTCGAGGCCTTCCATCAAGTTGCCGTGGCCGTGCAGATACTCCAGCGGCTCATCGCGCTTCCAGGAATCGTCCAGGACGTCGCCCTGCTGGTTGCTCAGGACATAGTGCAGACGCACCACACACTGGGGAGAAATTCTCATCTCGGGCTCCTTGGAGTCGACATCAGTCCTGGCGCTTGAGCGCGGCGACGGGCATTTCCAGGCGCTGCTGGCGATGCAGCATGTTGAGCAGCACGATCGCCCGCTCTTCGCCCTTGTGGCTCTCGAACACCGCCTTGAGGTCCTTGAAGGGTCCGTCGGTAATCTCCACCGACTCTCCGGCCCGGAAGTAAAGCTGGCCAGGATCGTCGTCCTTGGCTTCGCCGTGCTGGCGCAGCAGGTCGATCAGCTCATCGCTGACCGGCACCGGCATCGACAGCCCGAAGGTCACGATCTTCAACACTCCGCGGGTCGAGCGAATCGGGCGCCAGTTGCTCTCGACCTGGTCGAGCCGCAGAAACAGATAGTAGGGGAACAGCGGCTCCTCGACCCAGGTCAGCTTGTTGCGGCGCTTCTTCTGCACCTCCAGCACTGGATGAAAGAGCTCGTATCCCTGGTTGGCCAGATGCTCGGCGGCCCGGAACGACTCTCCGCCCTTGCACTGGACCACGTACCAGCGCGGGGTGGCATCGCCCCCCAGGCCCGCCTCGATATTGCTGTGACTCATGTGACTCCTTCCAGACTCAACCACCACCAGCCACCAAGCCGGCAGTATCGCCTGTCATTGACGCGGTTCCCGGTGCGTTGCCGACGACCCTTGATGATCACCGCTGGTATCGCCCCTGCGGCTTTGCAACAATTCGTCGAGCCGCACCGAGATGTTGCGCGCATTTTACCATTCGGAAGGCGGCCTGTGGCCGACCAACTGCAAGGAGGCTATCCATGCCCACCTCGTCCGGCCAGCATCCCTGGGTCGACGCCCTGCGCGTCTACCTGCGACTACCCGTGCTGGCCATGCTGTTTCTGGGCTTTTCTGCGGGCCTTCCCTTTCTGCTGGTGTTCTCCACCCTGACCACCTGGCTGCGTACCAGCGGGGTCGAGGTTGCCGCCATCGGTTTCTTCTCGTGGATTGGACTGCTGTACTCGATAAAGTTCTTCTGGGCACCGGTGGTGGACGCCTTCCGCCTGCCGCTGCTGACCCGCCTGCTGGGCCAGCGGCGCAGCTGGATGCTTGCCGGCCAGGCGCTGATCATGGGCGGCCTGCTGGGCCTTTCGTCGCTGGACCCGGCCTCCCAGCTCGGCGCGGTGGCGCTGTTTGCGCTGATGGTGGCCTTCGGCTCGGCTACCCAGGACATCGCCATCGACGCCTTTCGTATCGAGTCGGCCGAGGACGAGGTCCAGGCAGCGATGGCGTCCACCTACATCATCGGCTATCGCGGCGGCCTGATCATGGCCGGTGCAGGGGCGCTGTATCTGGCGTCGGCCTTCTCCTGGCAGGTGTCCTACCAGTGCATGGCGGCACTGACGGCGGTGGGCATGATCACCGTATTGCTGCGTCCCGAGCCGCCGCGCCAACCGCTGGCCAGTCGCCTGGCCAAGGAGCCCCGGGTGCGCGCCTTCCTGCGCGCCAGCCGCGGCCGGCCCGCATGGGTCCGGCGCACCGGCGCCTGGTTGATCGGCTCCGTGGTCTGCCCCTTTCTCGACTTCTTCGGGCGCTTCGGACTGGGCGCACTGGGACTTTTGCTGTTTATCGGCATCTATCGCATCAGCGACCTGGCGATGGCCTCGATGGCCTATCCGCTCTACGTCGACCTGGGCTTCAGCCTCGACACCATCGCCACCGTGACCAAGGTGTTCGGCGTCATCATGAGTCTTGTCGGCGGGTTGGTCGGCGGGGTGCTGGTGGTGCGCTACGGCATCGGACGCATCCTGGTGCTCGGCGCTACGGCCACCGTGCTGACCAACCTGATGTTCGCCTGGCTGGCGCTCAGTGGCGCCCAGCACTCGCTGCTGGTGCTCACTATCGTCGGCGACAACCTCAGCAATGGCCTGGCAAGCGCAGTGTTCATCGCCTTCCTGTCGAGCCTGACCTCGCGGGCCTACACCGCCACCCAGTACGCCCTGTTCTCGTCGTTGATGACCCTGCCCGGAAAGTTCCTGTCGGGCTTTGGCGGGCTGGTGGTGGAGGGAATGGGCTACCCGAGCTTCTTTGTGCTGGCCTCGGCGCTGGGCGTACCGGCCATCCTGATGGCGCTGTGGGTCTGGCGATACCATGTGCGCGACCCAGGGGATCACGCCGTCAGCCTCGACAAGCCATGACGCCATCGATGCAGCGTGCATAACCAAAAGAGGGCCGACATTGTCGGCCCTCTTTTTCCATGGTACTTCAGCGTTTGGCCCCGTAACTGGGGGTCTGAGTAGACCTTCGGCGCTACGCGCCCCCAGGCTCGGTCGGAACCGTCATCCAGCGCAGGCACGTGACCAATCCCACCTTGCTGAGCCCGCCTTGTAGTGCATCCCTTGAACAGGGCTTGCGATCAACCGCGCCGTCCGCTGCGCTCTTCCAGCCAGGCCAGCGCGCCCGGTGTGCTGCGCCACTGATCGCGCATCAGGGTACGGTACTGCCAGGCCTCGGCGCGGGTGCCGGGCTCGGCCAGCTGGCCATTGCCGGGGATGGCGCCACGTTTGGGGTTGTCGCTGCAGAGAAGCGCCACCGCGTGGGCGTTGTGGCGCTGGGCGCTTTCCAATGCCAGGGCCGCGTCGTCGAGCTGGCCCAGTCGGTACAGCGCCAGCACCTGCCCCATGTACATGCCCAGCAGCGGCGTCTCGTCATCGGCAGGGCCGACCTCCAGGGCCTGGCGGCTGATCTCCAGCGCCTCGTCGTCGCGGCCTTCACGCAGCAACTGGTCGAGCACCAGCTCGCGCAGCCCCAGACTGTCCTGCTCGTCCAGCGACAGCAGCAACTCGGCCAGTTCCCGCGAGTGCTGGCGGGAGCCACGTTCCATGCCCACCACCAGTGCTAGCCCCGCCCGCAGCAGCTGAGCGTTGTCTTCCTGGTCCCACTGGAAGGCGCCGTCGCCACTCTGACGAATCTGTAACAGCCAGCGCTCGAGACGCTCGGCCAGGGGCTCGAACAGACTCGGCGCCATCCACGGCAGACTGCCAAAACGGCTGGTCAGCGCCAGCGACACCGACTGCAGCACCGCCGGTGAATCAAGCTGTTCGGGGTTGGCACACAGCGCCGGCAACCAGGCTGCGGCATTGAACCAGGGATCTCCGAGAAAGCCCATCGGCGCATCCGGATCCACGTCGACCTGAAAACCCTCCTGGAAGGCGGCGAACAGCGTGTCCTCCCGCGCCGTGGAGCGATACAGCAACTGCCCATCTTCCTCCACCACCTTGATCGGCGGGGGCGGCGGCAACTCCGCCAGCAGGGTCTGCAGACCCACCAGGGGCTCGCCGAGATCCTCTTCGGCGCACAGCAGCTGATCGGCCAGGGTGGCGCCGGGGTTGTCGGCCAGGTCGGCCAGGAACTGCAGCTGGTCGGGGTCGAGATCACCCTGGCGGGTCAGCCGCCGCAGCCAGAAGCGCGAGCGCTCCATGGCTTCCTCGTCGTGACCTTCGTGGAGCAGCAGCATGGCCTCGATATAGGCCAGGGTCGGCGAATCGGGAAGGGCCTGCTGGGCACGCACGAAGGCCGAGCGAGCACTGTCGAGATCGTCGTTGTCCAGGTGCATCAGACACAGCCGCTCCAGCGCCACGCCACGCAGGAACATCGGTCCCCGCTCCAGCACCTCGTCCAGCAGCGCCTCGCGCTTGCGGTGGAAACCGCGCTCCTGGAAAAGGTCCAGCAGGATCTCGAAGGCGGGCTCGGCCTGTTCCGGCAGGCGCTCCCAGTCGGCATTGTCGAACAGTGACTCGAGGATCTGCTGGGCACGTCCTCGCTGGCCCGATTCGGCTGCGATCAGCCCCGCCTCCAACAGCGCCTGGGCAGGGGCGCGACCACTGGCCAGGGCAGCCTTCAGCGTCTCCCCTTTCCACTCGCGCAGCGACAGCATCCACATCAGATGAGGCGGCAGGTGACCGGGCAGGCTGACGGCACCGCAGCACTGCTTCATCTTGCGTCCAGAGTCGCACCAGCAAGGCTCGTTGCGGCCAGGGCGTGCCAGGGTTTCACAGGCGAAGTCGAGACGTGCCAGGGGCGTCTGGGACCACAGTTCGGGAGCCAGCGCCTGGGCCAGGGCCTTGTCACCGCCCACGCAGGCAGGCCCCTCCTCGCGCGCCCAGCTCATCAAGCTCGGATAGCGTTCATCCTGCCGAATGGCTGCCAGGGCGCCCGCGGCAAAACCCAGCAGTTGATCCACCCATAACGCCAGCATCGCTATCTCCCCGAAATTGAAAACGGCACAGTCTAACAGTGCATGCACCGGCTGGGCAGACCCGCGCCTCAGACGGCGTAGGCATCCAGCAACTGTGCACTCCGTGAATGCATGTCCAGGCGCCCCTCGAGCCGCACCAGGTTCCAGTAATGACCATTGAGCGTACGCGCCAGCAACAGCATGCCGGCAGGGGGCTGCAGGCGGTCCAGCGCGCCCCACACCCGGGGGCTCAGCTCGCGCAGACGCCGATGCACCCGTACATCGCCGAAGTCCTGCTCACCGGGCGCGAACAGCGGCGACACCGCTTCCGCGGATTCGCGATACAGCGCCAGCGGCGCGCCCTCTCCCTGTCGACCGCCGAGCCCGCGCACGGCCTCATCCATGGCCATGGGGTCGCCGTCCAGGGTTGCCCCAAGTAGCGCCACCAGACCGGCCAGCCGCTCCCGGGGGACCGCGATCACGGCGCCCAGGTCATACACCACCAGCCGGCCCTGTTCATCGACGGCAAAATTGCCGGCGTGGGGATCGGCGTGCAGTTCATGGTGGGTGAACAGCTCCTCGGTGATCCAGTCCGCCAGGGTGCGCGACACCCGCTGACGAAGGGTATCGTCGGCACCTTCGAGGTCACGCAGGGGCGTCCCCGGCAGATACTCCATCGCCAGCACCCTTGGACCACTGAGCTCCTTCACGGGCTGCGGCATCACCAGGTCGGGGTGATCGGCATAGCGCCGCCGGTAGCGCTCCAGTGCGTCCGCTTCGGCGCGATAGTCGAGCTCGCGCCGCAGTCCATCGGCGAGTTCGTCGAATAGAGCATCGAGGCGTGCCTGGGACACCTTGAGCCAGCGACCCAGTCGCAGCAGCCTTCTGACCTGCACCAGGTCCTGTTCCAGCACCCGATCGAGCCCCGGGTACTGCACCTTGAGCACCAGGGTACGACCGTCCCGGGTCCGGGCCCGATGCACCTGTCCCATGGAGGCGCTGGCAAAGGGCTCGGGCTCGATCTCGTCGAACAGGGCATCGAGGTCGCCGAGCTCTGCCTCAAGCGCCACCTTGATCTCGGCCCAGGGCGCCGGAGCAGCATCCTTCTGTAGCCGGGCAAGCTCTTCGGCCAGGGCCGGGGGCAGCAGGTCATCCCACTGGGACATGACCTGAGCGATCTTCATCGCCGGCCCCTTGAGCTCGGAGAGGCCTTCAAACAGCGACTCGCCGAGCGCCTGCCAATCGGCCTTGCCGCCGATTCTCGAGCGCAGCAGGGTCGATCCGGTACGAGCGGACAACCCGAGCATCCGGCGTGTCCGGCCTGACTGACGCATGCTGCCTCCTGCCCGTACGGGCGCCCTGCAAGATGCTGGCAACGCTGGCCTCACCGGGAGGATAGCGCGTCACAAGACGGTCACCTTACCCGCATCTGCACACAAAAATGATATAGGACTTGTACACTTTTCACTCCATGGTACACCTGGCATCTCATCACACATACTGGAAGAATATCCAGACGATTCACCCGCACCGGTGCGCTATGCGATTGATCATTGCGGAAAAACCGAGCCTGGCTCGCTCCATCGCCGAGGCGCTGCCCGGGGCAGCACAGAAAAAAGACGGCTACCTGTCCGTCGGCGACACCGAGGTCACCTGGTGCCTCGGCCACCTGCTGGAGCAGGCGCCGCCGGATGCCTACGACCCGGCCTTCAAGCCCTGGCGACGCGACCACCTGCCCATCGTGCCCGGTCAGTGGAAGCTGGTGCCCAGGCCCAAGGCCCGCGGTCAGCTGTCGGTGATTCGTGCGCGCCTGAAACAGGCACGCCAACTGGTGCACGCCGGCGACCCCGACCGCGAGGGCCAGCTGCTGGTCCAGGAGGTGATCGAGCACCTGGGCTGGAAGGGGCCCGTCCAGCGTCTGCTGATCAACGACCTCAACCGGCCTGCGGTGGCTCGAGCACTCGGGCGGATCGAGGACAATGCCAGGTATTACCCGCTCTACCGCGCCGCCCAGACCCGCGCCCGCGCCGACTGGCTGTACGGCATCAACCTGACCCGCGCCTGGACCCTGATCGGCCGCCAGGCGGGCCACGATGGCGTGCTGTCGGTGGGGCGCGTGCAGACGCCGGTGCTCGGCCTGGTGGTGCGCCGCGATGAGGAGATCCGTCATTTCACGCCCTACCCCTTCTATGTGCTGTGGGCTCACCTGCGCGTCGGCGCCGGCACCTTGAAGGCCTGGTGGGTCCCCGGCGAGTCCCATCGCCTGGACGAGCGCGGTCGACTGCTCGACGCCGCTCCTGCTCAGACGCTGGCAGAGCGCCTGCCGGGTGCTGAAGGCCAGGTGAGCAGCGTGGACTCCCGTCGTCGTCGCCAGCCGCCGCCCTTGCCTTACTCTCTGTCGGCGCTGCAGGTCGATGCGGCACGCCGCCACGGGCTCTCGGCCAAGGCGGTGCTGGACATCTGCCAGCGCCTTTACGAGCGCCATCAGTTGATCACCTATCCGCGCTCGGACTGTCGCTACCTGCCGCGTGAACACCTGGCGAGCCTGCCGGGCCAACTGGCCAGCGCCTGTCGCGATGACACCACCCTGTCCGGTTGGCTGGCCAACGCCGACATGGGGCTTCGCTCACGCGCCTTCGACGACGCCAAGGTCGGCGCCCACCACGCTCTTGCCCCCACCGGCAAGCCCTTCGTTGCCGAGCGCCTGTCGCGTCAGGAAGCCGACGTCTACCGTCTGATCGCGCGCAACGTGCTGGCCCAGTTCTATCCGGCGCTGGAAACCCAGGAGGTGAAGGCCGAGTTCCGCCTGCTGGACGAGCGCTTCCAGGCCTCCGGCCAGACGCTGCTGGTGCCCGGCTGGAAGCCCCTGTTCACCACCCGTGACGAGCCACCGCCGTTGCCGGCGCTGGTCGAGGGCGAGGCCTGTCAGGCACTGGAGGCCCAGGTCGAACAGCGCGAGACGCGCCCACCGGAGCCGTTTACCGATGCCAGCCTGATCAAGGCCATGATGAATATCGCCCGCTACGTGGAGGACCCCGAGGTACGCCGCACCCTCAGGGAAACCGACGGTCTGGGTACCGAGGCCACCCGTGCCGGCATCATCGAGACGCTGCTGGAGCGCGGCTATCTGGTGCGCAAGGCCAAGGCGCTGCGCGCCACACGCCTGGGGGTGGGTCTGATCCACTCGCTGCCCGAAGCGGTCAGCCGCCCGGAGCGCACCGCCCTGTGGGAACAGCGGCTGGAAGGCATCGCCGAAGCCCAGGCCGAACCGGAACCCTTCGTCGCCCAGCTGGTCGAGGACCTTCGCACGCTGGTGGGCAGCGCCGACAGTCAGCGGCTGAGTGCCGCCCTCGGCGCCGCCCAGGGCGAGTCGCCGGAAGCCGGCCCCGCCAGCAAGCGAGGCCGCCGCACCAACTCGCCACGCCGCAGCGCCGGGCGTAAACGCCGCCCCTCCCGTAAAGGCAGCACCACATGACCACACTGATCATCGGTCCCGGCGCCATCGGCCGCCTGCTGGCCTGTCGGCTTGCCGCTGGCGGCCAGAGCGTGCGCCTGCTGGGGCGACGACCGCTGCCGACGATCCAGACCCTGACCTCACCGGATGGCACGACCCAGCGCCTTGAACTGGCCACCACCACCGAGCCACGCCTTGCCTGCGTCGATGTCGACCAGGTCATGCTGACCACCAAGGCCTACGCCGCCAGGGCAGCCTTCGCTGCGGTGGCCGACCATCTGCCTGCCGCCACACCGCTGGTGCTGTGGCAGAACGGGCTGCGCGTGCAGCGACCCTTGACCGATACCTGGAGCGGGCCGGTGCTGTGCGCCTCCACCACCGAGGGCGCCTTTATCAGGGCGGACGACAGCGTCGTCCACGCCGGCCAGGGTCAGACCGTCATCGGTCATCTCGACGGCGGCCTCGACGGCCATCCAGGCGAAGGCCACGGCCCCCATACCCAACCCCTCCGGACTGACGCTCTCCAGACCCAAGCCCTCCAGACCCAAGCCCTGGCCAGTTCGCTGGCCACCACCCTGAGCGCCGCCGGCCTGGCCACCGAGGCGGTGGACAATATCGCCACCCGGCTGTGGCACAAGCTGGCGGTGAACGCCGCCATCAACCCCCTGGTGGCACGCTACCGACTACGTAATGGCGAGCTGCGCGGGCATCCTTACCGCGACATGGTCGACGCCACCGTCGACGAGGTGGCGCAGATACTGGCGGCACTGGAGATTCCCGCTCCCGCCATCGACGTTCCCTCCATCAACATTGCTGCCAACGACGTCAACGATGGCAACCGCGCCTGGCGCGCCCTGGTCTGGCAGGTCATCGAGCGGACCGCCGCCAACCGTGCCTCGATGCTGCAGGATATCGAGGCAGGCCGGCCCACCGAACACGACGCCATCCTCGGCCCGCTGCGCGAGGCCGCCACACGCCTGGGCCTCCCTTGCCCCCAGCTCGACGCGCATTGGCGCTTTCTGAATGCCTGAAACGAGCAAGCCCAGGCTGGCGGTACACAAAAGCGATTGCTATTTTAACGGTTGGCAGTGATTCGACTCCCACCTGAATATCGACTCGAATCACCTTGCCGGGCCGGCCCTCGAACAAGTCTGTGTCCCTGCATACGGTCTTGCCTTTGTGAGCCATGTTCACTACGAGCTGCGTTCACACTGCGCCGTGTTCTCAATCAGCCTCGTTCAATATGAGCCGCGTCAAGATTGAGAGCCAAGGTGAGAGCTGAGGTTGCTGAGATTTAAGTTGGCTGAGTCTAGAATTGAGAGCCGAGCCCTTGAATAAAACCGAAGCATGATCGATCAGGTGCCACCCGCGGAGGCTATTCCGCCAGGACAACCATGATGACTGCTTGTCGCTTGCCCTCTCTCCCCGCTCGACGCCCCACGTCGCACACCTTGCTGGCGGGTCTGCTTGCGGCACTGACCCTTGTCGCCTTCTCGGCCCCTGTCCTGGCGAGCGAAGACGCTGCCGACCCGCTGGCCGACAATGACGCCGCCCACTCGGCCACCCCGGCCTTTTCCGGCATGGGCCAGGAAATCGTCAGGCTCGACAGTGGCGTCCTGGTGCAGGGCGACAAGGTCCACACTCCCGACGGCTACACCTCCGGCTTCCGCCTGACCGCCGGCATGGCGCCACAGCAGGAAACCGGCTGGGACCTGGGGGCCGAGCTGCGCTATCGACAAAGCGATGACGTCCCCATGTCTTCCAGCGACAGCCAGCATGTCCAGGACGTGACCAGCCTGGGGGGCAGCCTGGTCGCCGGCTTCCGTGTCGGCCACTTCGGCGTCTACGGCAAGACCGGCATGGCCCAGTGGGTCAGCGATCCGGTCACCGGTCGCAACACCTTCGATTCCACCAGTGGCTCCACCCGGGTCCAGGGTCTCGGGGCCCGCTGGATGACCCGCAGCTGGATCGGCCAGGTCGAGTTCGAGGAGGTCAATGACCCCGAGCTTGAGCATCTGAATATGATTACGGCCTCGTTCCACCTCCCCTTCTAGCCCCGCCGGCAAACCGAGTCGAAATCGACTCGATCGCGTTACACGCAGTGACTTTTGACGTCGCCTTGCGCCACGCCTCATCTTTATGCGCTTGTTTTAAAGACATTTTTCTGAGCACGGCATGAGAATAGCTTGGTGGTTTGGCATAACACCAAATCACAAGGAATCTCCTGCCATGTCATCGATCCCCCACCGCTCCATCGATATCGACGCCAACCGCCTGTGGGACAGCCTGATGCAGATGGCCGAGGTCGGCCCTTCCCCCAACGGCGGCAGCCGCCGTCTTGCCATGACCCCTGAAGACGCCGATGGGCGCCGCCTGCTGCTGGACTGGGTCGAGGCGCTGGGCTGCACCTGGCAGCGTGACAAGGCCGGCAACCTGTTTATCCGGCGTGCCGGACGCGAGGACCACCTGCCCCCGGTGTCCATGGGTAGCCACCTGGACACCCAGCCGCTGGGCGGACGCTTCGACGGCGTGCTGGGGGTACTGGCGAGCCTGGAGGTGCTGCGCAGCCTTCACGACAACGCCATCACCACCCGCCGACCGTTGTCATTGATCGTCTGGACCAACGAGGAAGGCAGCCGCTTCGCCCCGGCCATGGGCGGCAGCGGCGTCTGGACAGGCCGCCTCGATGAGGCGACCTTCTTCGGCGCCAGCGACAGCAAGGGCGTCACCTTAGGCGAGGCCATCGCGGCCTGCGGCGAGGCCGGCGATCTGCCCCTGGGCGAACCCGAGCTCGACGCCTACTTCGAGCTGCACATCGAGCAGGGCCCGGTGCTCGAGGAGCAGGGCCATCCCCTCGGCATCGTCACCGGGGTCCAGGGCATCCGCTGGTACGACCTGAGTCTGCGCGGTCAGTCGGCCCACGCAGGCCCCACGCCGATGAGCTATCGCCGTGACCCATTGCTCGCCGCCACCGCCATGATCCAGCGCATGCGCGAGGTGGTCATGGCGGACCCGGACGGCGCTGCGCGCCTGACCGTGGGCGACTTCCAGGTGGTAGAGCCCTCGCGCAACGTGGTCCCCGGCGAGGTCCGCCTGCTGCTGGACCTGCGCCACGTCAGCGACGAACGCCTCGATGCACTGGATGCCGAACTGGAACGTCTGGCCAGGGACGCCGCCGACGCCGAGGGCGTGGAGCTGACGTTCGAGCGCCGCTGGCATTCTCCGGTCACCCCCTTCGACGACGCCCTGATCGACTCCCTGCGCGAGGCCGTCAAGGCGCGCGAGCTCGACGCCCCCTGCATGATGAGCGGCGCCGGGCACGACGCCGTGCACCTGTCCCACGTCACCCCCACGGTGATGATCTTCGTGCCCTGCCGCGACGGCATCAGCCACAACGAGGCCGAATACGCCGAGCCTGAGCACTGCGCGCTGGGCACCCAACTGCTGTGCGACGCGGTGCTGGCACGCGCCGAGCGCGACTGAGATCGCCATCAGTGCCCTGAACAATCCACAATGAATCGATTTCGATTCATCGAGTCGGAATAGCATCAAAGGCCCTTTGCCCGATCAGCCGACTCGCTCCCCGGACGCTCAGGCCATTCACAACAAGAGATACCTTATGGACATCAACTCCCATGTGCTGCTGCTGTTTGCCAACGCCTTTCTGACCACCGCCCTGTCGGTGGTCATCGTCGGCGTCATCCTGCTGCGCGAATACCGGCCGACCATTCGTCGCCTGAAGGACGAGGCGGCGGCTTCGTCTTCAGCCGACACGACCAACCACAACAAGACTTCATCTGACCTGAGAGACCCGTCATGACCCTGGCCATCTTCGCCATCGTACTGACCGCCTACGTGGCGGTGGCGGCCCTGCTGGCACGCCGTATCAAGAACAAGGACGACTTCTACGTCATGGGTGAGCAGGGCTCGACGCTGCTGATCGTCGGCACCCTGGCCGCCACCTTCCTCAGCGCCGTGACCCTGATGGGGATCGCCGGCATCTCCTACAGCGAAGGCCCGCTGGTGATCGCGGCGCTGGGCTCCTTCGGCGCCTGGGTCGGCACCCTGATCGCGGTGGTGCTCATCGGTCGCAAGCTCAAGGCGCTGAACTGCCGCACCATGATGGACTTCTTCGACTACCGCTTTAACAACAAGTGGGTCAGCGTGGTCGCACTGATCCTGATGGTGATCGGCCTGCTCGGCTACGGCATCATCCAGCTGATCGGCGCCGGCCTGGTGCTGGCCGAGATCATCGATATCCCCTTCCCGGTGATCATCGTCGCCTTCACCCTGGCACTGCTGGCGTTCTGTTCGCTGTCCGGCATGTATGGGGTGGTCTACACCGACACCATGATGTTCTTCACCATGCTGGCCATCGCCTTCGTCATCGCACCGATGTTGATCGGCGACGCCGGCTTCGAGGCGATGAAGGGCCTCGGCGAGACCCTGCCCGGTTTCTGGACCGTGGGGGGCGCCAACGACCGCCCGCTGGGCTGGTCGATCTCCCAGTTCCTGGTGTGGATCCTGTTCTTTGCCTGCACCCCGGCGCTGGTGTCCCGCGTCTTTCCGGCCAAGAACGACTTCGTCATCCTCAAGGTGGCGGTGATCGGCGTGTTCTTCGCCCCGGCCATGCAGCTGCTGGTGTTTCTGGCGGCCAGCGCCATGCAGGTGATCCAGCCCGGCATCGAGCCCACCGACCGCGCCATGATCGTCGGCTTCATGGAACACACCAACCCGACCCTGGCCGGTATCGGTCTGGCCGGCCTGATGGCGTCGATCATGTCCACCGCCTCGACACTGTTCGTGCTGACCGGCTTCGCCCTGGCCCGCGACCTCTACGAGAAGTTGTTCGACCGTGAGGTCAGCGAACGCAAGGGCGTGGTACTCGGCCGCATCTCCCAGGCGGTGGTAGCGCTGGTAGTGTGCGCCGTGGCGATCTCGCGCCCGGCGGGTATCTACTGGATATCGATCTACGCCGGCGCGATCTTTGCCGTGGCCTGGCTGCCGACCATCGTCGCCGCCATGCACTGGCGTCGGATGAACGCCAACGCCGCGCTGGCCTGCATGCTGGTGGGCTCGATCACCTTCATCGTGGTGGGCGAACTCGAGCGCCACGGCCTGGTCAGCCTGCCGCTGCATATCGACAACCTGCAGGTGGCCATCCTGCTCGGCACCCTGGCGCTGATCGCGGTGGGACTGAAGAGCCAGCCTTCCGAGTACGAGCTCAAGGTATTCGACGACATTCGTGCAAGACGACTGTCCGACACCACCATCCGCGACATCCTGGCCCGCCCCGATGGCGCCCGCGAGCTGGTGCGCGAATACCGCCAGGTATGGGGCATCATGGTGCTGTTCGTGATCATCGCAGGCGCCCTGTGGGGCTACCTGTTCAGCAAGCTGGGGACCTGAGCCCACCGTCACCGCTGCTGTCACTGATCCACCAGGCCGGCGCCGTGAGGCGCCGGCCTGGCTTTACTAACACGCGCTCCCGGCACACCATTGACGTTCTCGACCCTGCCTGGAGCCTCGATGAACCACGGCCCCCTCATGCCCCGACAGCTACTGGCCATCCTCAACGCCCTCGAGGACGGCATCTTCATCACCGACCTCAAGGGACGCCCGCTGTGGGTCAACCAGGCGAGCCTGTCGCAGCTCGATGCCAGCGCGGAACACCTCTACCAGAGCGACGTCTACCGGCTCGAGGAGGAAGGTGTGTTCTCGCCCTCGGTCACCCGCTTCGTGATCGAGGAGCGGCGACCGGTCAGCGTGGTGCACCGTTATCGCGGCAAGGACTACCTGGTCAACGGCAGCCAGTTTCACTTGGGCGGCGACCCTTCCGGTGAACCCGATGCGGTGCTGGTCCAGGCCCGCAACCTGGACCGCGACGTGCTGGCCTCGCGCTCGCCGGACACCACCCAGGCGCTGCTCGATCACGTCATGCATCAGCTCAAGCGCATCCGCCAGGAACAGGTAGCAACGGGGGCAAGTCCCGCCTCATCCAGCCGCAGCCCGCGCTATCGCCGGTGTCTGGAGCGCCTCGAGCGCGCCGCCGCCAGCGATACCACGGTGCTGCTCAGCGGCGAGACCGGCGTCGGCAAGAGCTGGCTGGTCAATCGCCTGCACCAGTTCAGCCCGCGCTCGGACAAGCCGCTGATTCACGTCAACTGCGCGGCGATCCCCGAGGCCCTATTGGAAGCCGAGCTGTTCGGCCACGAGAGCGGCGCCTTCACCGGCGCCCATCGCGACGGGCGGGTCGGTTACGTGGCCCTGGCCGAGGGCGGCACCCTGTTTCTCGACGAGATAGGCGAACTGCCGCTGACGCTGCAGCCCAAACTGCTGCAATTACTTCAGGAACGTCAGTACCACCCGCTGGGCGGCAAGCCGCGCAAGGCCGAGGTACGCATCGTCGCCGCCACCAACGCCGACCTGGCCGCCCGGGTGCGGGATGGCAGCTTCCGCGCCGACCTGTACTACCGACTCAATATCGTACCCATCGAGATCCCACCGCTGCGCGAGCGCGCCGAGGACATCCCCGGTCTGGCCAATCAGCTACTGGCCAGGATATCCCGCCGCCACAAGCGCCGTATCACCCTGGAGCGCGACGCGCTGAGAGCGCTGACCCACCACTCCTGGCCCGGCAACGTGCGAGAACTGGAAAACCTGCTCGAGCGCCTCAGCGTGTTCTGTGAAGACGACACCATCGGCATCGACGATCTCGCCCTCGACCACCCGGAGCTTGTGCCCGCTAGCCTTGCCGACCGCGTTTCCCTCAACGGCTCGCGCAAGAGCTCCTGGCAAGACGACGGCCAAAGCGACGGGGCTCTGTCGCTGCCACTGGACGATTCCCGCCCCCTGCCCGAGCGCTTGGCCGAGATCGAACGCCAGGCCATCGATGACGCTCTGTCCCGCGCCGGCAGCACCCGCAAGGCAGCCCAGGACCTTGGCGTCAGCCAGTCCTGGTTGATGCGACGGCTCAAGCGCGATCGGTCGAGCTCGTCCGACTGAAACGTCGGCATCCACAACACATCCCGAAACGCCCGACCGACACACCCAACCGATGCGCTCACCCAAGACGCCAGCGCCCGGCCATCTGGCCGGGCGCTGGGTGTTCAGGGTATCGCTCGCGGTGGCGTCAGCCGGTGTTGCGAAGGCCAGCGGCGATCCCCGCCATGGTCACCATCAGGGCGCGGGACAGGTCCGCGCTGATGGCGCCGTCGGCGTCGCGGTTACGCTGCAGCAGCTCGGCCTGCAAGCCATGCAGCGGGTCGATGTAGGGGTTGCGCACCTCGATGGCCTGGCGAATCAGCGGCGTCTTCTCGAGCAGCTCCTGCTGATCGAGGATCTTCAGAAGTTCCTCGTTGAGCTTGCCGAAACGCTCCCGCAGGCGGTTGCCCAGGGCCTCCAGGCTCGGCTCGTCCACCAGGCGATGCTCGTAGTAGGCGGCCAGTTCCACGTCGGCCTTGGCCAGCAGCATCTCGAGCATGTCCAGGTAGGTGCCGAAGAACGGCCACTGCTCGCGCATCTCCTGCAGCACCTCGAGTCCGCCGGGCTCGGCCAGGCGGGTGGCGAAGGCCTCGCCGGTGCCGAGCCAGGCCGGCAGCATCAGACGGATCTGGGTCCAGGCGAAGATCCAGGGGATCGCGCGCAGGGTCTCGACGCCGCCGTCCTGACGTCGCTTGGTCGGCCGTGAGCCCAGCGGCAGGCGACCGAGCGCCCCTTCCGGGGTGACCGCACGGAAGTACGGCACGAAATCGGGGTCCTGGCGCACCACACCGACGTAGGCACCGTGGGCGATCTCGGCCAGGCGGTCCATCTCGTCGCGCCAGGCCGGCTTGGGCTTGGGCGGCGGCAGCAGCGACGCCTCCAGTACCGCGCAGGCGTAGATCTCCATGGAGCGCAGGGCGATATCGGGCTGGCCGAACTTGAAGCGGATCATCTCGCCCTGCTCGGTCACCCTGAGGCTGCCGTTCACCGAGCCTGGGGGCTGGGACAGGATGGCGGCGTGGGACGGACCGCCGCCACGGCCCACGGTGCCACCGCGGCCGTGGAACAGGGTCAGGTCGACACCATGGCTTGCGCAGACGTCGACCAGCGCCTCCTGGGCCCGGTACTGGGCCCAGGCCGCCGCCAGCTGGCCTGCGTCCTTGGCCGAATCGGAGTAACCGATCATCACCTCCTGGCTGTCACCGGCGAACTGGCGGTACCCGGGTAGCGCCAGCAAGCGGTCGATGACGTCACCGGCGCGGTTGAGGTCGTCCAGGGTCTCGAACAGCGGTGCGATGGGCATGCCGACACGGCCCCCCACCTCCTTCATCAACAGCGCCACGGTGAGCACGTCCGAAGGCTGCGCGGCCATGGAGATGATGTAGGTACCCAGCGCCTCGCCATGCTCGGCGGCGACCACCTGGAAGGTGTCCAGGGTCTCGCGGGTCTCGGCGGAGCACTCCCAACGCCGCGGGATCAGCGGCCGGGTCGACTCGAGCTCCGCCAGCAGGAAGGCCTGGCGCTGCTCCTCGCTCCATTCGCGGTAGTTGCCCAGGCCCAGGTCGTGGGTCAGTTCTTCCATCACCAGGGCGTGGCGGCTGGCCTCCTGGCGCAGATCGAGCTTGGTCAGGGTGACGCCGAATACCGCCACACGGCGCAGGGTGTCGAGCAGCACACCGTTGGCGATGGTGTCCAGGCCGACGTCGCATAGCGAACGGTAGCAGGCCAGCAGCGGCGCATAGAGCTGGTCCCGGGTCTCGATGATCGGCCCACCGTCATAGCTCTTGCCGTCGAGCTCGGCCTTGGCCCAGTCGCGGGTGGCCTCGACCTTCGCCACCAGACGCTTGAGTAGCTCGCGATAGGGCTCGGCGACGTTGCCGACCTCGGCACGCAGGGCACTGTTGGTGCTCCACATGGACAACTCGATCTTGAGCTGCTCGAGATCACGCAGGTACAGGTCCGCCGCCATCCAGCGGCCCAGCAGCAGCACCTCCCGGGTGACCCGGGCAGTGACGTTGGGGTTGCCGTCGCGATCGCCACCCATCCAGGAAGCGAAACGCAGCGGCGCGGCGTCCAGCGGCAGACGCTCGCCGGCGCTTTCCAGCAGCAGGTTATCCAGGTCCCGGTGGAAGTCCGGCACCGCCTGCCACAGTGAATTCTCGATCACCGCAAAGCCCCACTTGGCCTCGTCCACCGGGGTCGGCCGGTCGTGGCGGATCTCGTCGGTGTGCCAGGCCTGGCTGATCAGCTCCTCGAGCCGCCCCTTGGCCCTGGCCGCACGCTCGGGGTACTCGCTGGAGGACTCGATGGCGGTGAGACAGTCATCGATGGCGTCGTACTTCTGAATCAGGGTGCGCCGGATGACCTCGGTGGGATGGGCGGTCAGCACCAGCTCGACGCGCATGTTGGCCAGCGTCTCGACCAGGGTGCGCGACGAGTGGCCTTCGCGCCGGGCGCGCTCGAGCAGCTCACCGAGCACCGGCTGCATCCCCGGCTTGTAGTCCTCGACCCGACGAAAGCGGGCACGGTAGTGCTGCTCGGCGATGTTGGCCAGGTTGAGGAACTGATTGAACGCCCGGGTCACCGGCAACAGGTCCTTCTCCGGCAGCCGGCGCAGGTACTCGATCAGCTCCTGCTGGCCGGCCTCTTCGCCCTGGCGGCCCCGCTTGGCCAGTCCGCGAATCGTCTCGATGCGTGACACGAACTCGGGTCCGAGATCATCGGCGATGGTGCGTCCCAGGCTGTCGCCGAGGATGCGGACGTTATCGCGCAAGGATTCGTGCAGATCGTGGCTCATGGGGTCTCCTTGGGTGTGGTGTCCAGCGGGTCCCGAGCGTGCGGCCCCGCCTTGTTATCGATAGGGTCTGGCCGGCCTCGTCAGTCCATGGTCGGATCGAACGGATCGGACGGCTCGGCGCGTTCGGCACGCTTGGCCTGCTGCCAGTGCTCTTCCATGCGCTCCAGCGAGGCCCGGCCGAGCGGCGTGTCCTGGGCTTCCAGGGACCGCTCCATATGGCGAAAGCGGCTCTCGAAGCGCTGATTGGTGCCTCTCAGGCAGGCTTCCGGGTCGACTCCCAGGGTGCGCGCCAGATTGACGGTGGCGAACAGCAGGTCGCCCACCTCGGTGGCGGCGTGGTCGCGATCCCCGGCCGAGAGCGCCTCGCGAATCTCGCCCAGCTCCTCTTCGAGCTTGTCGAGCACCCCGTCGGTGTCCGGCCAGTCGAAGCCCACCCGGGCCGCGCGCTTGGACAGCTTGGCGGCGCGGCTAAGCGCCGGCAGGGTCCGCGGCACGTCATCCAGCGCCGAGACAGAAACCACCGCTTCGGCCTCGCCCTGCTGCGGGCCGCTGCGTCCTTCCCGTTCCTCGGCCTTGAGCGCCTCCCAGCGGGAGTGGACCTGACGGGTCTCGACCTCGGCGGCACTGACGCCCTGGCGGCGGGATTCAAGGGTGCCGTCGGGAAACACGTGGGGATGGCGACGCAGCATCTTGTCGGTCAGCGTGTGCACCACGTCATGGAAATCGAAACGCCCTTCCTCGCTGCCGAACTGGCTGTAGTAGACCACCTGGAACAACAGGTCGCCGAGCTCCCCCGGCAGCTCGTCGAAGGCGCGTCGCTCGATGGCGTCGGCGACCTCGTAGGCTTCCTCGAGGGTGTGGGGGACGATGGTGTCCCAGTGCTGCTTGACGTCCCAGGGGCAGCCCTGCTGGGGGTCCCGCAGCACCGCCATCAGGGTCAGCAGGTCATCGATGGAATAGCGCCGGCTCATGTGCGACGCCCTCCCTGACCGCGCTTGCGCTTGACCTCGATGATATTGGGCAGCTGCTGGATGCGGGAGAACAGCCGGCCCAGGGTCTCCAGTCCGTCCACCTCGGCGGTGATCGAGATGCGCGCGATGCCGTCGTCGGTGTTGGTCAGGGTGTTGACCGAGAGCACGTTGACCTTGTCCTGGCCGAGCACGGCGGTGACGTCGCGCAGCAGACCGGAGCGGTCCCAGGCCTGGATCTCGATATCCACCGGGTACTGGCTGCTGGAGCGCTCGCCCCACTCCACCTCGATCACCCGCTGGGGCTCGTCGACCCTAAGCTGCAGGATGTTGGGGCAGTCCTGGCGATGGATCGACACGCCACGGCCCTGGGTAATGAAGCCGACGATCGGCTCGCCGGGGACCGGATGACAGCAGTTGGCCATGTTGGTCTTGAGGTTGCCGACGCCCAGCACGGTGATCTCGCCGTCCGGGGTCTTGGCCGGCTTCTGACGCGGCTTGGCCAGCAGCCGGTCGAGGTGCTCTTGCTCGTCGCTGTCGCCGAACAGCTGCTGGGCCTGGTGCAGCACCTGACCGATACGCAGGTCGCCGGCGCCAAGCGCGGCGTACATGTCGTCGGCATTGGCGTAGTTGACCTTCTGGGCCAGGGTGGCGAGGTCCATGTCGTGGACGTCGAGACGCTTCATCTCGCGCTCGAACAGCGCCTTGCCCTCTTCCAGGTTCTGGTCACGCGCCTGGTGCTTGAACCAGGACTGGATCTTGGCCCTGGCCCGGGAGGTGCGCACGAAGCCCAGGTTGGGGTTGAGCCAGTCACGGCTCGGGGCGCTCTTGTTGGCGGTCAGGATCTCGACCTGCTGACCGGTCTTGAGCTTGTAGGTCAGCGGCACGATGCGACCGTTGACCTTGGCGCCGCGACAGCGGTGGCCCACCTCGGTGTGCACGCGGTAGGCGAAGTCGATGGGGGTGGCCACCCTGGGCAGGTCGATGACGTGACCGTCCGGGGTGAACACATAGATGCGATCCGGCGCCACGTCGCTGGTCAGGCCCTCGCGCAGGTCGCCGAATTCGCCGATCTCCTCGTGCCACTCGAGCACCTGACGCAACCAGGCGATCTTTTCCTCGTAGCTGTCGCTGCGGGCATTGGTATCGTGGCCCTTGTAGCGCCAGTGGGCGCAGACCCCAAGTTCGGCCTCTTCATGCATGGCGAAGGTGCGGATCTGGATTTCCAGCACCTTGTTCTCGGGGCCGATGACCGCCGTATGCAGGGACTGGTAGCCATTCTTCTTGGGGTTGGCGATGTAGTCGTCGAACTCGTCGGGCACGGTGTGCCAGCGCGAGTGGACGATGCCGAGCATGGTGTAGCAGTCCTGCACCGTGGGCACCAGGATGCGCACCGCGCGTACGTCGTGAACCTGGGAGAAGTCGATGCGCTTGCGCTTCATCTTTCGCCAGATGGAGAAGATGTGCTTGGCCCGACCGTCCACCTGGAACTGGTGGATGCCCTGGGCCGACATCAGCGACTTCAGAGTCTCCACCACCTCCTGGATGTAGCGATCGCGATCCAGGCGCTTCTCGGCCAGCTGCCGGGCGACGGTCTTGTAGTCGTCCTCGTGGAGGTAGCGGAAGGACAGGTCCTCGAGCTCCCACTTGAGGTGGCCAATGCCCAGGCGGTGGGCCAGCGGAGCGTAGATGTCGAACACTTCGCGGGCGACCCGCACCTGCTTCTCGCGCGGGGCATCGCGGACCTGGCGCAGGGCGCAGGTGCGCTCGGCGATCTTGATCAACGCCACCCTGACGTCGTCGATCATGTTGACCAGCATCTTGCGCAGGTTGTCCTGCTGATCCTGCTGCTGCAGGCCGGCGGTGGTGGCCTGGGTATTGCTGATTGCGGCCATCTGCAGCACGCCCTCGATCAGGCTCGCCACCTCGCGGCCGAAACGCTTGGCCACCTGCTCGGGCTTGATCAGGTTCTCACGCACCGCGCGATACAGCACGGCGGCTTCGATGGCGGTCTGATCCAGGCGCAGCTCACCGAGGATATCGGCCATCTCGAGGCCCATGCGAAAGCTCGAGCCGTCCTTCAACCAGGACTTGTGGGGCCGCTCGGAGGCCTGCTCCAGCGACTGCGCCAGCTGGCAGGCCTCGACCAGTTCATCGGCGTCGGCCAGCTTGACGTCGTCCTGCAGCCGCGCGACCCACTGATCGATATCGACCCGACCATCCGCGGTCAACGGCTGGTCTTCCCGCACTTTAACCATCTTTCCTGACTCCTTGGCGTGGCGACGGCCCCTGGCGTTCGAACAGTACCATCGACTCGAGGTGCGAGGTGTGCACGAACATGTCCGCCATGGCGACCCGTTGCAGACGATAACCTCCCTGCAACAAGTGTGCCGCATCGCGAGAAAGCGTGGCGGGATCACAGGCAATATACAAGACCCGGGACACCGTACTTTTGGCCAGTGCCCGGCACAGCGCCTCGGCCCCCTCGCGCGGTGGGTCCAGTACCACCACCTCGGCATCATGGGTACGCAACAGCCTTGCCACCTGCCCTTCGTCATGCAGGTTGCCCTGGAGGGCAGCCACGTCCAGATCCGCGCCCGCGGCGTTGTCGGCCAGGCGCGCGGTCATCTCCGGCGAGCCTTCCACCGCGCTCACCGCGTAGCCCGACGCCGCCAGCGGCAGGCTGAAATTGCCGATCCCGGCGAACAGATCCAGCAGGGGTTCATCGACCCGGCGAGGTGTTCCCAGCCAATCCAGCGCGGTCTCGATCATGCGCTGGTTGACCTGGGCGTTGGCCTGCAGGAAGTCGCTCGGTCCGACGCCGAGGCTGAGCGGGCCACGCGCCGACGGGACCGTCACCTGGAGTCCTCGGGGCGGGGTCACCAGCCACTCGAAGCGCACCTGTTCACGGCCTGCCAGCACGCCGACGGCGATGCCTCGCTCATCGGCCCATGCACGCCAGCGTGCCAGGTCCGCGGGTTGCTCGCGCAGTTGGCGGATCACCAGGGTCACCTGGCCGTCGCTGGCCAGCAGTTCCAGATGGCCGACCTGGCGTGGCGCCTCGAGGCTCGCCAGCTGCTGGTGCAACGGTGCCAGCAGCGACGACAGCTCCGGCACCAGAACGGTGCAGCTCTCCACCGATACCAGCCGGTGACTGCGCCTGGCGCGAAAGCCCAGATGGATGCCGCCGTCGGCATCGACCCTGACCCCCAGCCGAGCACGGCGGCGATAGGCGACGTCATCACTGGCCAGCACCTCGATGCGTTCGAGGTCGACCTCGACGCCCTGACGGGCCAGCAGCTCCGACAGTACGACGGCCTTGTGACGACGCTGGGCGTCGAGTTCCAGATGCTGCAGATCACAGCCGCCACAGCGCTCGATGTAGGGACAGGGCGGCGTCACCCGGGTCGGCGCGGCCTCGATCAGCTCACGCAGGTGGGCCTCGTCGTAGCGCTTGCGGGTGCGATGCACCGCCACCCTGACCCGCTCGCCGGGCAAGGCCCCCTCGACAAACAGGGTCTTGCCGGCGGGCGAACGGGCAATCCCGCGGCCATCGTGGGACAGCCCCTGAATCTCGAGCTCGTCGGGCAGCTCATCGGACGTGTCGGTCTGGTAGGCCCGGCGAGTGTCCGACGGGCGCTTGTGAGCAAGCCCCGAGACACCGGAGCGCTGACGCGGCGGACGGCGTTTTCCTAGTCCAGCCACCTCAGGAGTCCGGCGCCAGCAGACCGGTGGAGAGATAACGGTCTCCCCGGTCGCAGACGATGAACACGATCACCGCGTTCTCGACCTCTTCGGCCACCCTGAGCGCCCCGGCCAGGGCGCCCCCCGAGGATACCCCCGCCAGGATCCCTTCTTCCCGGGCCAGTCGGCGCATGTGTTCTTCGGCCTCGTGCTGGCCGATGTCCAGTACCCGATCGACCCGCTGGGGTTCGAAGATCTTCGGCAGGTAAGCCTCGGGCCAGCGACGAATCCCGGCGATGCTGGCGCCGTCCTCGGGCTGCAGGCCGATGATCTCGATGTCGGCGCGCTGCTCTTTCAGGTAACGCGACACCCCCATGATGGTGCCGGTGGTCCCCATGGAGCTGACGAAGTGGGTAATCCGACCGTCGGTCTGCTGCCACAGCTCGGGGCCGGTGGTGCGATAGTGACCCAGCGGGTTGTCGGGATTGGCGAACTGATCCAGCGACTTGCCCTCGCCTCGAGCGACCATGCTATCGGCCAGGTCACGGGCCTCTTCCATGCCGCCTTCCTTGCTGACCTCGATCAGCCTGGCACCGTAGGCCGCCATGGCCTGCTTGCGCTCGCTGGAGGCGTTCTCCGGCATGATCAGCACCATGCGATAGCCCTTCATCGCCGCGACCATGGCCAGGGCGATGCCGGTATTGCCGGATGTCGCTTCGATCAGGGTGTCGCCGGGGGCGATCTCGCCGCGCTTTTCGGCCTCGTCGAACATCGACAGGGCCGGCCGATCCTTGACCGAGCCCGCCGGATTGTCACCCTCGAGCTTTGCCAGCAGCACATTGTTGCGCCCGGCGCTGATGCGCTTGAGGCGGACCAGCGGGGTCTTGCCGACCAGCTGGTCGAGGTAGGGGAATTCCATAAGACTTTCCTTGTAACGTCATCTGACGCCATTATATCGACGCCCCTCGCCACTGGACAGGCATGGTCCCATGGGGTGACATGGAGACGTACGAGACGGCGGTGGCCGCTCTTCGTCCGCGCCTATTCCCGGCCAGGAACGCAGCGCCTATGAGTTTGAGAACACGGTTGATGCTAGCCCTCGTGGGGCTGCCGCTGCTGCTGCTGGGGCTGGCGATCAGCCTCGCCTTGTATCAGGACCATGGCCTGCGCGAGGCCGCCATGGAAGAAAACCTCTCTACCGCCACGCGGCTGGTGGCCCCCGAGCTGGGCGAGGCCCTGTCGCTGGACGATATCGCCGGCGTTCAGGCGGCTGCCAATCGCCTGATGGATATTCCCAGCGTCCGTGCCCTGCGCCTGGTGCAGCAGGATCAGGTGGTGCTTGAACTCGGTCGACTGCGGGCCGAAGCGCTGAACGTCGAGGCTCCCAGCCAGGGGCTGTTGACCCAGCACTATCGCCAGTGGGTGTTGACGACGCCGATCACTGCCGTGGACGGCGCCTACCTGATCCTCGATATCGACGCCTCGCTGCTGTTGCTCGCCACCTACAGCGATATCGCCAGGGGCGCCATGATCCTGCTGGTCTGCGGCCTTCTGCTGTTTCTGGTGGCCTTCACCCTGGGCCGCCGCCTGACCCAGCCGCTGGATGACATCGCCCACCTGCTCGACCAGCTGGCCGCCGGTCGTCAGCCCCACCACCTGCCGCTGGACCACCCGCTGGAGCTGGCCGAGCTGGGGCGCCGGGTCAACGCCCTGATCGACCACCAGGCGCGGGCCCGCGAAGACCTGCAGCAGCAGATCGAACACGCCACCTCGGAACTTCAGGAGTCCATGGAGACCATCGAGGTGCAGAACATCGAGCTCGACATGGCCCATCGCCAGGCGGTGGAGGCCAACCGGGTCAAGTCGGAGTTTCTGGCCAACATGAGCCATGAGATCCGCACGCCGCTCAACGGCATCATCGGCTTCTGCCGGCTGCTGGGGCGCTCGTCGCTGGACCCGCGTCAGCGCGAGTGGCTCGACCAGGTGCAACGGGCCTGCGACAACCTGATGTCGCTGGTCAACGATGTGCTCGACTTCTCCAAGCTGGAAGCCGGTCGTCTGGTGCTGGAACAGGTGCCGGTGGACCTCCAGTCGCTGGTCGACGAGGTGCTGGGGCTGCAGGCGCCACTGGCCCAGCAGAAGGGCCTGCAGCTGCTCAGCCTGATCTATGACGACGTACCGGCGGAAATCACCGGTGATCCGCTGCGACTGCGCCAGATCATCACCAACCTGGTCAACAATGCCATCAAGTTCACCGACCGCGGCGAGATCATCGTGCGGGTCATGGTCGAACAGTCCCGTCACGAGCGCTTCACCCTGCGCATCAGCGTCAGCGATACCGGCATCGGCCTCAGTGACAGCCAGCAGCGTCGACTGTTCCAGGCCTTCCGCCAGGCCACCGCCGGACACAGTCGCCAGTACGGCGGCACCGGCCTAGGGCTGGCCATCTCGCGGCAACTGATCGAGCAGATGGGCGGCACCATCGGCGTGGACAGCACCCTCGACCACGGCTCCAACTTCCACTTCACCCTGCCCCTGACCAGCACCGCAAGCCAGGTGCGTGCGCCCGAACTGGCGCTCGACCAGGCCTCGATCTTTGTCGAGGAACCCCACGGCCCCACCCGCAGGGCCCTTTTGCATATGCTCGAACAGTGGGACGCCCGGGTTGTGGCGAGCCCTCAGCAGGCCGCGCTGGCACTGGAAGCCATCGCCATCGAGGAGCTCGAAGAGGGCCGCATCGGCGAGCTGCGCACACGACTCAGGCAGCGCAACTGCCCCACCCTGCTGTTGATCAATGCAGGACTTCCGGATGTGCCCGGACTGGGTCTGCCCGATGGCTCGAGCGTACTGTCCAAGCCGTTGGCTCGCCAGACCCTGGCGGAAGCGGTGGAGGGCGCCCTCGCCGGTACTCGCCACAGGCCGAGCCTGCCTGCGCCGACGTCCCCGCCGGCGCTACCGTCTCGCCAGCCCTATGTGCCCGACGAGACGTCGACAGCGGCCCCGGCTGCACCGCCCCAGTGGAACAACTCACAGACCCCGCCGCCTTCGCCGGACACGCAAACCTCTATGGCCAGCCTGCTGATCGTCGATGACAGTGAGACCAACCGCCTGCTGCTGCGAGAACTGGTGGAAGGCCCGGAGCGTCGCGTGACCCTGGCCACCAGTGGGGAAGAAGCCCTGGCACTGGCCCAGCAGCAGCTCTATGACATGGTACTGATGGATATTCGCATGGGTGGCATGGATGGTGTGGAGACGACCCAGGCGATCCGCCAACTCAGCCCCGCCTGGGCGAAGAGACCGATCATCGCGGTGACCGCCCACGTGCTGGAACACCAGCGCCGAGCGCTTCTGCAAAGCGGCATGGACGATGTGCTGATCAAGCCACTCGACACCGAGTGCCTCGACCGCCTGCTTAGAGAAAGGCTGGGCAGCGGACTGACGGAAACGACCCCGGCGCCGAACTCACCGGTCACCGACAAGTATCGACAGGACGCCGGTGACGCTGATGACTCGGTCGAGCCGGCCGTCCCAGACCAGGCCCATGGCAAGGACCAGGGCCAGACCCGTGACAACAGCGATGACCAGGGCAACGACCTGCCCGACATCGACATCGCCCTGGGCACCCGCCTGGCGGGTGGGCGCGAAGCGCTGGCCAGGCAATTGCTGGCAAGCCTGGGGGCATCGCTGGACGAGACCCGTCGAGAGATCGAGGCGGCGCTGGCGGCCGAGGACGAAGAGGCCCTGCTCGATAGCATCCACGCCCTCAACGGTGCCTGCCGCTACTGCGGTGTACCGCGCATGGCGCTGCTGGTGGAAACCCTCGAGACCCGACTTCGCTCACGAGGGATCGACGGCGTTCGTCCGCTGCTGCCCACCCTGGAGCAGGCCATGACCCAGGTCGAGCGCTGGCAGCAGGACAGCGGAGAAACCCCACTGAAGGGACCGGTTTAGCCGACGCGGACAACTGTCGCTCGCAACTTTCGCTCGCAACTATCAACTATCGCTCGCACTTCGGGCGCCAGCGCCTGATCGTGCAACGACCGATCTTGCAGCGCCCCCCGTGCAGCGGCGCCCCCCGCAGCGATCAACGCCTTTCGAGCACCACGAAGGCCAGTGCCACATCGCTCTCGTCGCTGAGACTCAGGTGACAAGCGCCGACACCCGCCTGGTCGGCCAGACGTAGCGCTTCCCCCGAGACCACCAGCTCCGGCCGCCCCAGGGGATCGTTGACCACCTGTATCTCGGTCCAGCGCATGCCATGGCGAAGACCGGTGCCCAGTGCCTTGAGCCAGGCCTCCTTGGCGGCGAAGCGCTTGGCCAGAAAGGCCGAAGGCCGTGGCGCCTCGGTATAGCGCTCGGCTTCCAGCGGCCCCAGGATACGCTCGGCGAAGCGCGCGCCATGGCGCGCAATGGCCGCATCGAAGCGTTCGATCCGCGCGATATCGGTGCCGATGCCGAGGATCATGCCAGGGCTCCGACAGACCCGGTATTCCCGGGCAAGGCCCCGACAGACAGACCTCCTCGAGCCGGCGCTGACATCGGCAACGCCTCAGTGCTGATGGTCGTGGTCGTGGTCGTGGTCGTGCTCATGCTCGTGCTCTTGCTCAAATTCGTCGATGGCCGCGACCAGCCCCGCCTCGTAGCCGGCCAGCATCAGTCGCTTCATCTCCGCCACCGCCTCCTTGAGGCCGACGAACAGCGCCCGGGCGATGATGGCGTGACCGATATTGAGCTCGTTGAGGCCGGGGATGGCGGCGATGGCCTCGACGTTATGGTAATGCAGGCCATGACCGGCATTGACGATCAGATCGAGCTCGACGCCCATTTCGGCGGCGGCCACGATGCGCTGGTACTCGCGCGCCCGATCGCTGTCGTTATCGGCCTCGGCGAAGGCGCCGGTGTGCAGCTCGATGGCCGGAGCACCGGCGCGCCTGGCGCTGGCGATCTGATCCGGATCGGGATCGATGAACAACGATACCTCTGCCCCCACGGCGGCCAGTCGGCGACAGGCGGCTTCGATGGCGTCGAACTGGCCGACCACGTCCAGGCCACCTTCGGTGGTCAGCTCCTCGCGCTTCTCCGGCACCAGACAGACGTGGGCCGGACGTACCTCTTCGGCCAGCGCCAGCATCTCCTCGGTCACGGCCATCTCGAGATTCATGCGGGTGTTGAGAACCTCGGCCAGCAGGCGCACATCGCGTTCCTGGATATGACGGCGGTCCTCCCGCAGATGGACGGTGATGCCATCGGCGCCGGCTTCTTCGGCGACCAGGGCCGCCTGAATCGGGTCGGGATAGCGGGTACCGCGGGCCTGGCGCAGGGTCGCGATATGGTCGATGTTGACGCCGAGCAGCAGTCGAGGGGGATGCATCAAGGTTCTCCGTCATGGGGATGAAAGACGAGCCCTATGGTAGCACCGCCGACAGGCCGGCGGTCACCCGCGGCCAGGCGATATCAGCGCGCTGAAGCGTCAGCGAGACTGGCGGCGACGCTCGGCCATGGCGACCATCAGCGCACGGGAGCGCAGCGGACGGTCGCCAAGCAACGGCGCCAGGGCGACAAGGGTCAGCGCGCCTGGCGGCGACGCTCGGCCATGGCGACCATCAGCGCACGGGAGCGCAGAGGACGGTCGCCAAGCAACGGCGCCAGGGCGACAAGGGTCAGCGCGCCTGGCGGCGACGCTCGGCCATGGCGACCATCAGCGCACGGGAGCGCAGCGGACGGTCGCCCAGCAACGGCGCCAGGGCGACAAGGGTCAGCGCGCCTGGCGGCGCCGCTCGGCCATGGCAACCATCAGCGCACGGGAGCGCAGCGGACGGTCGCCCAGCAGCGGCGCCAGGGCCGCACGCGATAGCGCCTTGGCCGGCCCCGCGAGCCCGGCCTCGCCCCAGTCGGCCCCGGCCAGCAGGCGCAGGGTGCGCCCGTCGATGCCGCGCTCTGCGACGACAAAGGCCCGACTGCCGGGCTCGAAGCGGTAGCGCCGCTGGGGATCCAGGCCGCCACCGTCGGGCGTGGTGAAACGCGGCGCGGCGTCCAGCGCATCGAGTAGCGCAAATTCGAGCCGACGCAGGGCCGCAGCGCGGGAGGCCGGCGTCGCCAACTCGTCCAGCGCCGAGGTGTAGAAGGCGAACACCTGCCCCACCGGCAACTCCACCGGCAGCAGGCGGGTCAGCAATTCGTTGGCGTAGAGACCGCACAGCAGCCCCTCGCCGGCGAGCATCGCCGCCGGGCCACGGGACTCGATCAATCGCAGCCGCTTGAGCTCGCGATCGCCCTGCCAGGTCAGGTGCAGGGGCGCGAACGGCTGCATCTGACTGCGCGAGCGACTACCGGGACGCTGCACGCCCTGGGCCACGGCGCGCACACGACCGTGGTCCAGAGTCAGCAGTTCGACCAATGCACTGGTCTCGCGGTAGGGACGCTTGTGGAGCAGAAAGGCGGGCTGGGGCTGCATGGGGATCCCGACGTCGGGGCAACAGGATCACAACAGGACCATCGTCGTCGATGATCCTGCCGGGGCGCGGGGGAACGGCTCAGTCGAGGTCGTAGCCGAGGCTCTTGAGGGCGCGTTCGTCGTCGGACCAGCCACGCTTGACCTTGACCCACAGGTTGAGCATGACCTTCTTGTCCAGCGCCCGCTCCATATCCAGGCGTGCCTCGCGGCCGATCTTCTTGATGCGATCGCCGCTGTCGCCGATCAGGATCTTCTTCTGGCCCTGACGCTCGACCAGGATCAGCGCGCTGATGTGCACCACCCGGGCCTCGTCACGAAACTCCTCGATCTCGACGGTCATCTGATAAGGCAGCTCGTCGCCGAGCTGGCGCATGACCTTCTCGCGTACCATTTCGGCAGCCAGAAAACGCATGCTCTTGTCGGTGACCTGATCTTCCGGGAAGAAGTGGATACCCTCGGGCAGGTGCTTGTCGATCTCGGCCTCGAGCTCCGGCACATTGGTGCCGTGCTGGGCGGCGATCGGCACCACCGCGGCGAACTCGCGCTTGTTGCCGAGCTCGGCCAACCACGGCAGCAGGGTGGCCTTGTCCTGCAGGCGGTCCACCTTGTTGACCGCCAGGATCACCGGCGCCTCGACGTTGGCCAGGCGGTCCAGCACGATCTGGTCTTCCTCGGTCCAGCGGGTGCGGTCGACCAGAAAGACCACGCAGTCCACGTCCCGCAGGGCCTGCACCGCCGCCTGGTTCATGAAGCGGTTGATCGCCTTGTTGCGGTCCTTGCCGAGGATATGGATACCCGGAGTGTCGACGAAGATGGCCTGAGCGTCGCCTTCGGTCTTGATCCCCAGCACCTGGTGGCGGGTGGTCTGCGGCCGCCGCGAGGTGATCGAGATCTTCTGTCCGAGAATACGGTTCATCAGGGTGGACTTGCCGACGTTAGGACGGCCGACAATGGCCACGAATCCACAGGTCTGACTCATGCGCTGACTCCCTTGGGATCGAGGCGTTGCAGGGCGCTTTCGGCGGCCATCTGTTCGGCGTGGCGGCGGCTGGCGCCGGTGCCGACGGTGTGTTCGTCGAGCATCTCGACGTGGCACTCCACGGTAAAGGTCTGGGCGTGGGCCTCGCCTTCCACCGAGGTCACCTCGTAGCGAGGCAGCGGTGCCTGACGGGACTGCAGAAACTCCTGCAGGCGGGTCTTGGGGTCCTTCTGGGACTGCTTGAGGTCGATGCGCGCCAGGCGCTCCTCGAACCAGGCCAACACCCGCGTGCGTACCGCGTCCATGCCGGCGTCCAGGTAGATGGCACCGATCACCGCCTCGACGGCGTCGGCGAGGATCGATTCACGCCGATGGCCGCCACTTTTCATCTCGCCGGAACCCAGGCGCAGGCATTCGCCAAAGCGCATCTCCCGGGCCAGCTCCGCCAGGGTCTGGCCCTTGACCAGGCGCGCCCTCAGGCGCGAAAGCTGGCCTTCACGGGCCTCGGGAAAGCGCTCGAACAGCGCCTCGGCGATGACAAAGTTGACGATCGAGTCACCCAGAAACTCGAGGCGTTCGTTGTTGCGCCCACCGAAGCTGCGGTGGGTCATGGCCAGTTCCAGCAGACTCGCGTCCTGGAATTCATGGCCGATGCGGCGACTGAAGGGGGTCAGGGAATTGCTCACGACGCTCCTGTTAACTCTTTGTGCTGGCGATGGAAGAACCAAGCGGCGTTGAAGCGATCACGGGATCGTCCTCACGCTGGAAAAGCTCGGCAGTCCACCGTCCCAATGCATCCATACCGCGAAGGCCTTGCCGACGATGTTGGCTTCCGGGATAAAGCCCCAGTAGCGGCTGTCATTGGAGTGGTCCCGGTTGTCGCCCATGGCGAAGTACATGCCCTCGGGCACCACGACGTCGTGGACCAGCGGGCCGCGATCGCGGGGATTATTGTAGATCTGATGCTGATGTTCGCCCAATTGCTCGGAGAACAGCAGCTCACCTGGCGCGCTCTCCGGAGCGTCGTCGAGCAGCGTCTTGGGCACCGGCTCGCCGTTGACGTAGAGCTGTTTGTCGACGTAGCGCAGGGTATCGCCGGGCAGCGCCACCACGCGCTTGATGAAATTCACCGCCGGGTCCTGGGGATAGCGGAAGACCATGACGTCACCCCGCTCCGGCTCGTTCAGATCGAGGATCTTGGTGTTGGCCACCGGCAGCCTCAGGCCATAGGTGAACTTGTTGACCAGGATGAAATCCCCGACCTCCAGCGTCGGGCGCATGGAGCCTGACGGAATCTGAAACGGCTCCACCACGAAGCTTCTGAGCACCAGCACCACCAGCAGCACCGGAAAGAACGACTTGGCGTAGTCGACCGGCCAGGGGTCCTTGCGCGAAAGCTCCCGAGCGGACAGATCCACGCCTTCGGTGGTGCCGGTTTCGGCAGCTGCGGTGACGGCTTGACGCCGGGGGCGCCACCAGACCAGGTCGAGCAGCCAGATCAGACCGGTGACGGCGACCGCGATCACCAGCAGCAGGGAGAAGTCCATATCAGTGTTTCCAGGTGGCTTGTAAGTCGGTATCTGAGGGAGGGGCAAGCCGTCCCGGCGTCACACCGGGACAGATCGACCGCCGCTGGGGCATCAGTCGTTCACCTTGAGCACGGCGAGGAAGGCGTCCTGAGGGATCTCCACGCGACCGACCTGCTTCATGCGCTTCTTGCCGGCCTTCTGCTTCTCGAGCAGCTTCTTCTTGCGGGTCATGTCGCCGCCGTAGCACTTGGCGGTCACGTTCTTGCGCAGCGCCTTGACCGTGGAACGGGCCACGACCTGGCCACCGATGGCGGCCTGGATCGCCACGTCGAACATCTGACGCGGGATCAGCTCTTTCATCTTCTCGACCAGCACACGACCACGGCTGTGGGCGTGATCGCGATGGATGATCACCGCCAGGGCATCGACCCGGTCGCCGTTGATCAGCACGTCGAGGCGTACCAGCTTGGCCGCCTCGAAGCGCTCGAAGTTGTACTCGAGCGAAGCATAGCCCTTGGAGATGGACTTGAGCCGGTCGAAGAAGTCCATGACGACTTCGCTCATCGGCAATTCGTAGGTCAGCTGGATCTGGCTACCCAGGAACAGCATGTCCTTCTGGGTGCCGCGACGCAGCTCGCACTCGCTGATGACGTTGCCGACGAATTCCTGGGGCACCAGGATGCTAGCGCGCACGATGGGCTCGCGCATCTCCTCGACGTCGGCCATGTCCGGCAGCTTGGACGGGTTGGAGACGTAGCTGACGTCACCGTTCTTCATCGCCAGTTCGTAGACCACCGTCGGCGCGGTGGTCAAAAGGTCCAGGTCGTACTCGCGTTCCAGACGCTCCTGCACGATCTCCATGTGCAGGGTGCCGAGGAAGCCGACGCGGAAACCGAAGCCCAGGGCGTCGGAGTTTTCCGGCTCGTAGTCCAGCGAAGCGTCGTTGAGCGCCAGCTTCTCGAGCGCATCGCGGAAGTCTTCGTAGTCGTCGGCGCTGACCGGGAACATGCCGGCGTAGACCTGGGGCTTGACCTTCTGGAAGCCCGGCAGGCGCTTGACGTCCGGCGTCTTGGCGTGGGAGATGGTATCCCCCACCGGAGCCCCCTGAATGTCCTTGATACCGGCCACCACGAAGCCCACTTCACCGGCGCGCAGGATGTCGGTCTCCTTGCGCAGCGGGGTGAAGATGCCGACCTCGTTGGCCTGCCAGTCACGTCCGGTGGACAGGATGCGAATCTTGTCGCCCTTCTTGAGCACGCCGTCGAAGATCCGTACCAGCGATACCACGCCCAGGTAGTTGTCGAACCAGGAGTCGATGATCAGCGCCTGCAGCGGCTTTTCGGGGTCGCCCTTGGGCGGCGGAATATCGCGCACCAGCCGCTCGAGCAGCGCATCGATGCCCAGACCACTCTTGGCCGATACCTGACAGGCGTCGGTGGCGTCGAGACCGATGATCTCCTCGACTTCGTGGGCGACCTTGTCGGGGTCGGCCTGGGGCAGGTCCATCTTGTTGAGCACCGGCAACACCTCGAGACCCTGCTCGATGGCGGTGTAGCAGTTGGCCACCGACTGGGCCTCGACACCCTGGGCGGCGTCCACGACCAGCAGTGCGCCCTCGCAGGCATACAGCGAGCGCGACACCTCGTAGGAGAAGTCGACGTGCCCCGGGGTATCGATGAAGTTGAGCTGGTAGGTCTCACCATCGTTGGCGTGGTAGTCCAGCGTCACCGACTGGGCCTTGATGGTGATGCCGCGCTCGCGTTCCAGATCCATGGAGTCCAGCACCTGATCCTTGAGCTCGCGCTCTGACAGGCCACCGCAACTCTGGATCAGGCGATCGGCCAGGGTGGACTTGCCATGGTCGATGTGAGCGATGATCGAGAAGTTACGTATATTATTGATTACCTTGCGGTTATCAGGATCAGACATGCAGGATGATTCCATCTTGAGAACGCACCGGACAGCGACAGGCTCGCCCTGCCCCGATGACGCGGAAAAAAAAGTTGGCGCTATTGTACCGGCATCCCCTGCCCCGCGCATCCCAAGCCGTTGCGGCGGCTCGATTCGATATCACAGGACGACAACGCCCGAGGGCCATGGCGGCCCTCGGGCGTCGTCGGTCAGCGGGACGCGCCTCAGTCGTCGGCCAGGCGCAGCGCCACGAACAACGAGCGGCCGTCACGGTACAGACGAACCGGCACCGCCTGATCGGCAGGCAGCTCACGCACCAGCTGGCTCAGCTGGCGACCGCTTTCCACCGCGACCTGGTTGACGCTGACGATGATATCGCCACGCCGGATGCCGGAAGCCGCCGCCACGCCACGCGGGTCGACGTCGCTGACCCGCACGCCGGCGTCGATGCCGTACTTGTCACGCTCGGCGTCGGACAGCGACTGCACCGCCAGACCCAGGCGTGCCGGCGACGCGCTGCCGGACGACTGACCGCTGCCACCGGCCAGCTCCTCGGGCCAGTCGCCAACGGTGACGCTGAGGGTCTTGCGATCCCCGGCGCGCAGCACGGTCAACTCGACCTCGCTGTCCGGAGCGACACGGCCGATCAACCGCGGCAGGTTGCTGGAGCGCTCCACCGTCTCGCCATTGACCGCGAGCACGATGTCACCGGCCTGGACGCCGTCACGCGCCGCCGGCCCGTCGGGATCGACGTCGGCGATCAGGGCACCCTCGGGGCGGTCCATGCCGAACGACTCGGCCAGGTCCTTGGACACCGGCTGAATCATCACACCGAGCCAGCCCCGGGTGACGTGACCTTCGCTTCGCAACTGGTCGGCGATGTCCATGGCGACATTGATCGGAATGGCGAAGGACAGCCCCATGAAGCCACCGCTACGGGTGAAGATCTGGGAGTTGATGCCGATCACCTCGCCGTCGAGGTTGAACAGCGGTCCGCCGGAGTTACCTGGGTTGATCGCCACGTCGGTCTGGATGAAGGGCACGTAGGCATCACGCGGCAGAGTGCGGTTGATCGCCGAGATGATGCCTGCGGTGACCGAGTGATCGAAGCCGAACGGCGAACCGATGGCGGCCACCCACTCCCCCACCTTGAGGTCGTCGGAGTCACCCAGGGATAGCGTCGGCAGATCGCTGGCATCGACCTTCAGTACCGCCACGTCGGTCTTCTCGTCGGCCCCGACCAGCTCGGCCTTGAGGTCACGACGGTCATTGAGGCGCACCATGATCTCGTCGGCGCCCTCCACCACGTGGGCGTTGGTCATGATGTAGCCGTCCGCGTCGATGACGAAGCCGGAGCCCAGCGACTGACGCTCCTCGGTGCGACCACCGCCTCCGCCGGGCGGTACCGGGAAGCGATCACCGAAGAAATGACGGAAGATGTCGGGGATTTCCTGGCCACCGAAATCGCCGAAGGGCGTGGAGTAGCCCTCGGTGACCCGGGTCGTCGAGATGTTGACCACGCCGGGGGCGGCCTCTTCGACCAGTTCGGTGAAATCAGGAAGATCCCTGGCCAGGCTGGATTGGGCGACAACCATTCCCACCACCAGCGTCATCCACATGGACAGGGTGCGAGTCATTGGCTTCATGCAAGGCTCCTGCGTAAGACTCAGATAGGACTCAGAGTGCATTTGACGCAACCTCGAGGGTCGCTTCTTGTAGTACCGTCACGCCGCCAAAAGGTTCAGTCATTAGCGGGCAAAATAACGCGACAAGGGCCCGTGAAGTGTTCGGGCAAAGGGCTATCACAACAGAGCTATCACAACGGGGCTAGAGCACCAAGGTCGGCCGATACGCCTCGGCGCGGCGGCGCAGATGCCGACGCAGCACCACGCCGCCAAGGGCCAGGCCCGCGATAAACACCAGCGGCAGCGACCAGTGATCCGGCGACTGGACGTTGACGGCAAGGGTCGCCCCCAGCGCCAGCCATAGCGGCAGGCCGTAGACCAGCACGCTGGCGCGCACCAGGCTCGTCCGGGACAGGGCCAGGGTCACCGTCTGCCCGATGGCGGGACGCTGCTCGGTTTCGATCTCGAGCTCACGCCGATCGTCGCTCCTGCGCAGCAGCCAACGCGCCCCGCAGCCGCCCCGCGCAGCGCAGCGCCCGCAGCCGCCGGTTGCCGCCAGCGCTACCCTGACCCCTGCGGTCGTCCAGCCCACCACTCGCGCCTCTGCGGTCGCGCAGTCGGTGCTCATGACGACGCTTCCTGATGGACATTGCTCACCGCCTCAGGGCGCGCACCATCGCTCACACCCTGCGACTGCCCCTCGGCCAGCTCAAGGGTTTCGGCCACCTTGACCAGCACGTTGGGGGGCAGCTCGCCTACCGCCACCACCTGAAGCAACTGGCCTTCACGCTGCACTCGGCGCACCGCGGCGTGACTGGCGCCCAGTCGATGGACACCCGGCCTTAGTACCCGGGAACCCGCTACCGGTTCGACGAACAGGCTGATGGTCGACAGGCCATCGCTGTACAACTTGTGGCGGCGAGGCCCATCGCTGTCGGATGCCATCGCCATCAACGGCTGGGCAACAAAGCCGCGAGGCAGCCAGCCTGCGCGCCAGTCGAGCCTGGCCGAGGACGGCGGCCGGCGCAGCTCCACCTTGCCGTCGTAGCGTTCCGGCGGCGTCATCGCCACCAATTGGAAGGTATCCAGCACCTGGCCCCGCTCATCGATCAGGGTGCGCTTCAAGGGGATGGCGGTCTCGCGGTCGAGCCAGATGCGATAGCCGTAGCGCATGGCGTCAAGCGGCAACAGTTCCAGACGGATCGCGTGACGATTGGCGATGCGCTCCTCGCCGTCGAAGCGCAGCCGATAGAAGCGTGACAGGTGCTCGACCAGCGCCTGGGGAGAGGCCGGCGCCGCCCCCTGGCTATCACCGAGCTCGAAGCGAAAGGCGCCCCCCTCTCGCAGCAGCGAGCGACTGGGGCCATCGAGGAAGTGGAGGCGATCGCGCTCGACGCCCTGCTGGATGTCGCGAGCCACCGACAGCGTCACTACTTCCTCATCGACGATGCGAACGGCGCGCGCCTGATACTGGTAGCAATGGGAAGCCCAGACACTGCGCTCGAACCAGTCTCCCGGAGACTCGGGAGGTGACAAGGCGGTCAAGGCGCTGCAGTCGTAGACGCTCTGGATACTATTCGGATCAGCTACCGAGTCAGCCGAGGCCTCGGCGTTCGCCGTTACGGCGTCGACACCAGGGTCGGCAACGGCCTGGGCGGGAAGAGAAAGACAGACAAGGGAAAGCGTCAGCCAGCCGGCCAACGCTGCAAGCGACCCCTGATGTGGCATAGAAATCATGTCCTGACAGGCACTGCTGAGAATGCGCTCGGCCCCACAGGGCCGAGCAGATCATTGCTATCTCGATGCCAGATCGATCACCTCAACGGGCTTCCGCCGGGGTGCTGCGCAGCATCGGCATCCAGTTGTCGGCACTGCTGAAGGCCGCCCCCTGGGCATGACGATCGAGGTACGACTGCAACAACTGGGCCTGCGCCTGGTCACTGACCCGCGACTGCTGGGCAGATGGCGACAGCATCATCGGCGAGGCCACCTGGGCGCCGACGGTCATCAGGCCATTGCTGGAGCCTGTGCCGGACTGAAACATCGGCAGATCCATCAGCGAAGGCCGAGACGCCGCTACGCTGGCGAGCTCTGCACCTGGCACGGCGGACGCTGTCTGTGCTGCGCCGCTATTTACGCCGCCGCTTACGCCACCCGCAGCCCCGCTGCTGGCCACACCGGCACCGGAACCGTCGATGGAGCCATCGAAGGCGCCGTTATAGAACTGAACCCCGCTGATCACCATCAACGAGACCGCCGCGGCAATACCGGCACCGCGTGCGAGCCCCATTCCGCCGCGCTTGGCGACCGCGCCGTCGGCGGGAGCCTCCATCTGCGGCGCAGGCTCATCCTCGAGGCGAGCCAGGATACCGGCGGACAGATCCACCGAGGGGTCACTATCGGTCTCGCGGCGCAGCGCGGCACGCATCAAATGGTAACGACGCCAGCTCTCGGCGCTGTCCTGGTCGCTCTCGAGCGACTTCAGCACTCGACGCAATTCCAGCTCGTCACCTTCATTGTCCATCAGGGCTGAAAGCGATTCCCGTGCGTTCAGACTCATTCTCCACACCTCATTTCGACGAAGCGTCGCGCCTCCAGCTCCATAGACCACCGGAGATGCGCCAGGTTCCGCCACCGATTCTCGGTTACTCGCCACCGGCTCGAGCGCCAGGTGACGACCGTCGTTGATTGTTGCATCGGGCCGGTCACTGGGTAAGACGCCCAATCTGGCGAACAGTTCATCCCAATTTGAAAAAAATGGGGAATTCGGCAGCAAAAGGGGTCCCCTGCCTCACCCCTGCGCCCACGACCAGCTCACAGGCTCACGATAGCGAATCAGGAAAGTGACTCGGCGTTTCGCGAGGTCGTCATCAGCGGCTGAATATGTTGATCCACCGCCTCCCTGGCGCGAAAGATGCGCGAGCGCACGGTACCCACCGGGCACTGCATGATCTGGGCGATGTCTTCATAGGAAAGACCATCGAGTTCGCGCAGGGTAATGGCGGTGCGCAGGTCATCGGGAAGATTCTCGATCGCCTCGAATACCGCCGCCTCGAGCTGGTCCCTGGCGATGGACGCCTCCGGTGTCTCGATATCGGCCAGCCGGCCACTCATGTCGACGATCTCGGCGTCATTGATATCCAGATCGCTGCCCGGCGGACGACGCCCGCGGGACACCAGATGATTCTTGGCGGTGTTGATGGCGATGCGGTACATCCAGGTATAGAAGGCGCTCTCGGCGCGAAACTTGCCAAGCGCCCGGTAAGCCTTGATGAAGGCCTCCTGGGCCACGTCCTGCACCTCGGCGTGGTCGCTGATGTAGCGGCCGATCAGGCCCAGAATCTTGTGCTGGTACTTCTTGACCAGAAGGTCAAAGGCTCGGGTATCGCCCTTCTGCGCGCGCGCCACCAGCTGCTGGTCCGTTTCCTTGGGCGTCATGTCTCTCCTCCCCGACGATGTCGGGCTGACGACGCCGGACCCTCGGTCTGGCCCTTGGCAACAGGGTGCCACCTTTCGCCTGTCGGCGATGTATAGGTCATGGGTCTCGTCATGATAAAAGGCACAAGTGTTCCTGTTTCCTTGGCTCGCATCAAGCGTTCTCTGAGTGCATCTCTCGACGCCGCTCCGACATCGGGTGCGCGACAAGGTTCCCTCAGGCGATTGAATTTACCCCTCCCTCAAGGGATAGTAGAGCCACGCAGAAACGTCAGCGCTGACACGATACACACAGGTAGACCTCATGTCCGACAAGCAGGTGAACAACCTCAACGTCCTGGCCCAGGATGTTCTCGTCACTCCTGAGCAGTTGAAGCAGGAAATTCCTCTTTCTCCCGAGGCCGAGGCCACGGTGATCGAGGGCCGCAAGACCGTGCAGAACATCCTCGACGGCACCGATCCCAGGCTGCTGATGGTGGTGGGCCCCTGCTCGATCCACGATGTGGACGCCGCGCTGGACTACGCACGTCGCCTGCGCCGCCTGGCCGACGAGGTGAAGGACAGCCTGTACATCGTGATGCGCGTCTACTTCGAGAAGCCGCGCACCACCGTGGGCTGGAAGGGTCTGATCAACGACCCCCACCTGAACGGCTCCTTCGAGATCGAGGAAGGCCTGCACATCGCCCGTCGCCTGCTGGTGGAGCTCTCCGAGCTGGGCCTGCCGCTGGCCACCGAGGCACTCGACCCGATCTCGCCCCAGTATCTGCAGGACTGCATCAGCTGGTCGGCCATCGGCGCCCGCACCACCGAGTCCCAGACCCACCGCGAGATGTCCTCCGGCCTGTCATGCCCGGTGGGCTTCAAGAACGGCACCGACGGCAGCCTCGACGTGGCCGTCAATGCGCTGCAGTCGGTCGCTCACCCGCACAACTTCCTGGGCATCGACCAGCAGGGCCAGGTGGCGATCATCCGCACCCGCGGCAACGCCTACGCCCACGTCGTGCTGCGCGGGGGCAACGGCAAGCCGAACTACGACAGCGTGAGCGTAGCGCTGGCCGAGCAGGAGCTGAAGAAGGCCGGGGTCAAGCCCAACATCATGATCGACTGCTCCCACGCCAACTCCAACAAGGACGCCGCCCTGCAGCCGCTGGTGCTCGACAACGTCACCCACCAGATTCTCGACGGCAACCGTTCGATCATCGGCCTGATGGTCGAGTCCAATATCGGCTGGGGCAACCAGAAGATCACCGAGGACCTGAGCGAAATGGCCTACGGCGTCTCCGTGACCGACGCCTGCATCGACTGGGACACCACCGTGGAGGCCTTCCGCAGCATGAACGAACGCCTGGCGCCGGAGCTGGCAAAGCGGGTGAATTGATTCGCCCCTGGTGCGAGGTAAGGGGCTGAAAGGCCCCGACGCCAGGCGCCAGCGGCGCCATCATCCCCAGCGCCAGCGACGCCTGCAGAAGCAACGCCCACGACAGCAAGGAGCCCGCCAAGTTGGCGGGCTCCTTGTTTTTGGCCGGTGTATCACGCCTGCTCGCGAGGCGCGGCTTCCCTCAGCCGGCCTGGCTTACGCCGTCGATCTCGCGCACGAAGGGCGGTAATGCGTCGAGCAGCGCGCGGCCGTAGCGGCGAGTCAGCACGCGGCGATCCAGCAAGGTGATGCGGCCACGGTCGGCCTCCTTGCGGATCAACCGACCACAGGCCTGGACCAGCTTGATCGAGGCATCCGGCACGCTGATGCGCATGAACGGGTTGCCGCCCTGGCTCTCGATCCATTCCGCCAACGTCGCTCCCACCGGGTCGTCCGGCACGGCGAACGGCAGCCGCGTGATCACCACATGGGTCAGGTAGTCGCCGGGCAGGTCGATGCCCTCCGCGAAGCTCGCCAGACCGAACAGGATGCTGCCCTCGCCGGCGTCGATACGCTGGCGATGGCGGCTGACCAGCTCGCGCTTGGGCAGACGGTCCTGGGCCAGCACTCGCTCTCGACGCTCCCGCGACAGGGCCTTCTCCACCCCGCGCAGCTGGGCCCGGGACGAGAACAGCACCAGCACCGCTTCCTTGTCGTCGAGAGCCTCGACGAAGTCGACGATGGCCCGCTCGTGGCCGTCACGGTCGGCGGGGTCCACCGCCTCCCGGGGCACGCTGAGCACCGCTCGGGAATAGTCGAAGGGACTCGGCAGACGCTGGTAGCGATAGCGGTTGGCCAGCCCCGCCCTCTCCTGCAGGCGCTCGAAACGGCCCAGGGCGGTCAGGGTGGCCGAGGTCACCACAGCGCCGTGACAGCGCCCCCACAACGAACGCGCCAGGGTATGGGCGGCAGATACCGGGCTGGCCGAGAAGATCAGCTCGGGCTCGCCCTGGAAGCGCTCCAGGGTCAGCCAGCGTGCCCGCGGCGGCGCGTCCGCCGGATCGCCCTCGGCAAAGGCCTGCCACAGGGCGTGGGCCTCCAGCGCCCGGCCGTGCAGCAGCGCCAGCAGCGGCAGCCAGGCCTCGGCCTGCTCCCGGGCAAGGCCGGTGGACTTCTCCGGGTCCAGGCTCTCGCGCAGGATGTCGGTCATCGACTCGAGCAGACGGCAGAGCTCGGCGAAGGGCACCACCAGCGCCTCGGCCTGGGCCCGCAGGGCCTCGGGCACACGCCCCATCTCGAAGCGGTGCTGAGCACCGTCCTCGTCGTCGTTGAGCCCATGGGGCCGCTCGGCCAGCTGGTGGCCCAGCGCAAACACCTCGCCCAGGCGTGGCTCCAGCGCTTCCATCGCGGTGGGCAGCGCGCCCAGCAGTCGCGCCAGGGTCGGCTGCACGCCCAGGGCCGTATTCAGCTCGGTCAGCGAGCCCCTGAGGTTTCTCAGCCAGCGCAGCCCGCCGCCCACGCTGAAGCGATGGGTAAAGTGGGAGATCGCCTTGTCCGGCAGGTGGTGGCCCTCGTCGAAGACGTAGATACAGTCGGCAGGGTCGGGCAGCACCAGGCCGCCGCCGAGCGCCAGATCCGCCAGCACCAGATCATGGTTGGCGACGATGACGTCGGCCTGATCCAGGTCGCGCCGAGCACGAAAGAAGGCACAGGCACCGAAGTGCCCGCAGCGGCGATTGGTGCACTGGCGGTGATCCACCGTCAGTCGCCGCCAATGGCTATCGTCGATGGCTTCGCCCCAGCTATCGCGATCCCCTTCCCAGCGACCGTTGCCGTAGGCGTCTCCCATGGCAGCCACCAGCGCCTTGAAGTCATCGCCGGTGGCGGCGTCCAGGCTCTGCTCGAACAGCGACAGGGTCGGGTTTTCCTCGGCGCCGTCCATGGCCGCGTCGAGCTTAGCCACGCACACGTAGCGCCCGCGCCCCTTGGCCAGGGCAAAGTCGAAGGACAATCCGCTGTGGGCCTTCAGCGACGGCAGGTCCTGGTGCAGTACCTGCTCCTGCAGCGCCACCGTGGCGGTGGCCAGCACCAGGCGCTTGCCGCGCGCCTTGGCCACCGGCAACGCCGCCAGCAGGTAGGCCAGGGTCTTGCCGGTACCTGTGCCCGCCTCCAGCACGCAGACGTGCTCGTCGCTCACCCGCTTGCCATCCTCGTCGGTCTCGATGCCGGCCAGGGTGCGGGAGATCTCGGCGATCATCAGTCGCTGGCCGTAGCGCGGGGTCAGCTCCAGCGCCTCCAGCACCCGACGATAGGCGCTTTGAATCTCGCTCTTGAGGGCGTCGTCTAGCATGGCGGGTCCACGACAATTGAGAAAAAGGACAGGGGGAAGAGACGCAAAGGGCCGGCGCTGGGCCGGCCCTGACTGCGTACAAGCGTCAAACGCCTGACGGGCTTACAGAAGCCCTTCCGGCGGATGCTCGCAGGGCAGCTTGTCGCCGATGAAGCGCTCGATCTCGGGCAGCGAGAAGGCGTCTTCTTCACCCACGAAGCTGATCGACACGCCCTTGGCGCCGGCACGGCCGGTGCGCCCGATGCGGTGGACGTAGTCCTCCGGATCCTCGGGCAGGGTGTAGTTGATCACGTGGCTGACGTCCTCGATATGGATGCCACGGCCGGCCACGTCGGTGGCCACCAGCACCTGAATCTCGCCCTCGCGGAACTGCTCCAGGGTGCGGATGCGCTGGTTCTGCGGCACATCGCCGGACAGCATGGCCACATTGATGTCGGCCTTCTTCAGCAGGTCCAGCAGCTTGCGCACCAGATCGCGGCGATTGCCGAACACCATCACCCGGTCGAACGACTCCTGCTGCAGCAGGTTGACCAGCAGTCGCTGCTTGTCTTCGTCGCCCACCATGTACACCCGCTGATCGATATCGGCGGCGTTATCCACGGTGACCGCGATCTCGACGTGGGCCGGCTGATGGGTCCACTGGCTGGCCAGGTTGAGGATGTCCTCGGTGAAGGTCGCGGAGAACAGGAAGGTCTGCCGCTCTTCGGTCTTCGGCGTGTAGCGGATGATGCGCTTGACGTCGGGAATGAAGCCCATCGACAGCATGCGATCGGCCTCGTCCAGCACCAGCACCTCGACCTGACCGAGGTCGATGTCTCGCTTCTGCTGGAAGTCCAGAAGGCGGCCCGGAGTGGCCACCAAGATATCGACGTTGCCGGCAAGCCCCTCGCGCTGCTTCTGGTAGTCCATGCCACCGACGACGCTGGTCACCTTGAGCGAGGTGAAGCGCGCCAGGGCCTTGGCGTCCTTCTCGATCTGCAAGGCAAGCTCGCGGGTCGGCGCCACGATCAGTGCGCGCGGCGTCCCCGGCTTCTGGCCATCCGGCACCTCCTCCTCGAGGAAGTAGGCCATCATGGAAATCAGGAAGGCGGCGGTCTTGCCGGTACCGGTCTGGGCCTTGCCCACCACGTCTCCACCCATCAGGGTGTGGGTGAGGGCCTCGGCCTGAATCGGCGTGCAGTACTCGAACCCGAGCGCATGGATGGCGCGCATCAGCGGCAGCGGCAGATCGAAGTCGTGGAACCGCCACTTGCCCGCCACGGCGGGCACCTGAAACTGGCGCAGATCCCAGTTGGACTGGCGGCGCCTCGGCTTGCGGCGACGACGCTTGGGCTTGCGGCTCTCGGCCGGTGCGGTGGTCTGTTCCGACTCGCTCATAGGCTGTGCTGTGTGTCCGTCTCGAAGAGAAGTTGAAGGAAAGCGGAAAGCGTCGAGGCAACGGCACAGGGCCCCCTCGAGTTTCCTCAAGCCGGGTATTGTACCAGCGTCTGGCCGTTTGGGCTTGCCCGATGCGCATCGAATCGTGTCTAGCGGCTGTCCTGGCGGCCCCGCACTGATAGAATGTGCCCATTGAATACAGGAGCCCCGCGTCATGACACGCCGCAAGAAGACCCGTTCCCTGGCCGACAAGGTGACCATCCGTACCGGTCGGCGCAAGGACTACAAGCAGTGGCGCCACGAAAATCCCGATGAGGTCACCTCATCACGGCGCTTCTCCGCCAAGAAGCGCCAGCAGCGCAAGGCCCAGGCCGCACGCCGGCTGGAGCGCATGCGCGCCGCCCCGTCGATCGAGATTCACCCCGAAGGCAAGGGGCCGGACAGCAGTAACAGCGACAGCAACAAGGGAGAGCAGTAATGCGCCTGGTGTGCTTCAACATCAACGGCATCCGCGCACGCCTGCACCAGCTCGAGGCGCTGATCGCCTCCCACCAGCCCGACCTGATCGGTTTGCAGGAAACCAAGGTCCAGGACAGTGAATTCCCCCGCGAGGCGGTGGAAGCCATGGGCTACCAGGTGCACTTCCATGGCCAGAAGGGTCACTACGGCGTCGCCATGCTGACCCGCGAGGCCCCGGAGGAGGTTCGCTATGGCTTTCCCGACGACGGTGAAGACGCCCAGCGCCGCATGATCGGCGTGCGTCTGCGCGCCGCCGACGGCGAGCATGTATGGGTCTACAACGGCTATTTCCCCCAGGGCGAGAACATCGAGCACCCGACCAAGTTTCCCCACAAGCGCGCCTTCTACGCTCAGCTCCAGCGCCTGCTCGACGAGGACCACTCCCCCAGCGAACGCCTGGCCGTGATGGGCGACTTCAACATCTCGCCCGCCGACATCGATATCGGCATCGGCGAGGCCAGCCGCAAGCGCTGGCTGCGCGAAGGCAAGACCAGCTTTCAGCCGATCGAGCGCGAATGGCTGGATGGCATCAAGGCCTGGGGCCTCGAGGACAGCTATCGCCGCCTCTACCCCGAGGTGGACGATCGCTTCAGCTGGTTCGACTATCGCTCGAAGGGCTTCGATCGCGAACCCAAGCGGGGCCTTCGCATCGACCATATCCTGACCACGGCATCGCTGTCCGAGCGCGTCACCGACGCCGGCATCGACTACGACCTGCGCGCCATGGAAAAACCCTCGGACCACGCCCCGGTGTGGACCGAACTGAATCTTTAGAACTTCACAACACCACGCGCGGCACCAGAGACTGCATCAAGCTGCCACGCAGCGAGGCGTGAAGGCGCGTTACCATCGAGACGCGAAAGGGCCACTTCAGGTGGCCCTTTGCTTTTCCAGCTGCATTTTTGCAAGAAGATGGGGACCTCTACCCCTTCTCCACCAGCCTTCGGATGTCTGCGGCGATGGAGTCCACCGGGTCGGTGTCACGCATCAACAGACGGGCGTCGCCGCCAGAATCGAAGGCGAAGATGGCGCTGGAATGATCGACGTCGTAGCTGCCGTCGGCCTCGGGTTCGCCTAGACGATAGCTGACGCGGTAGCGGTTGGTGACCGCGTCGAGGGCCGCCTTGTCGCCGGTCAGGCCGATAAAGCGCGGCCCAAAGGCTTCGGTATAGGCGTCGAGCACCTCGGGGCTGTCGCGCTCGGGATCCACCGAGACGAACAGCACCCGGACGGCGTCGCGGGTGGGCTCGTCGAGTTCCCGAATCGCCGCTGACAGCCGCGCCAGCGCGGTGGGACAGACGTCCGGGCAGTGGGTGAAGCCGAAGTAGACCAGGGTCGTCTTGCCAGCGTAGTCACCCTCATCGACAGGCTGGCCGTTCTCGTCGATCAGCTCGAAGTCCAGCGCCGGCATGGCGTCGGAGATGTCGGTGCCACGCCAGTTGACGTCCTCGCAGCCGGCAAGGGCAAACAGCGCTGTGGTAAGCAGCAGTGCCGCACCAGCCCTGGCGACTGCCTGGCTCGCACCAGCTCCCCTTCTCTGCACCCTGCCATTGCCGCCGGTCCTGCCCTGTCGCATTGCCAACCTCGTAGCTTTCATTTCATGGGCCGTTGTCTCGGCTCTACTTTGCAGCCCCTGCTCCCGACACCGTTCTCTCGACATCACTTTGCCCACCCAACTGTCTCAGCAGTCTCAGCTGTATCAAGACCGTCGTTACAGCGCCGCCGGCGAGACCACCTCGAAGGTCGTCTCGATGCGCTCGTCCCCTTCGAGGATCAGGCGGACCTCGACTTCATCGCCAATGTTCAGCGACTGTTGCGGCTTCATGAACATCAGGTGATAACCCTGAGGGGCGAACTCGCGGGTCTCGCCGGGGGGCACTTCGAAGCGCTCGACGCCGTGCATCATGGCCATGCCGTCTTTCTCCATGCTCATGTGCAGCTCCACCGAGGCGTAGGCGTCGGTCTCTGCTCCGACCACCGCTGCCGGCTCGTCGCCCGCATTGTAGAGCTTGAAGTAACCGGCACCGGGGCGGTCGCCGGGCAGCATGCGCAGCCTGGCGTCGCTGATCTCTAGCTCGGCGGCAAGCACCGGGGTAGTCGCGAGCAGCGACAGCAGTCCGGCAACCAGGGTGCCCTTGAACATGCGCATGAAAACGTCTCCTTGAGAAAGTGCCGGCACGAGCCTGTGTCGACGAAGGTGGCTCAGTCGTCAAACGCCAACCAACACCGGTCACCGTCGATGGATACCATCAGCACAGCGCCGACAGGCCACAGTGGGTATTGAAACGACGGGAGTTGACGTCCAGCTCCACCTCGCCGCTCTGGGTATCAAGATAGAAGGAGGCAAAGCCTTCGTCCGATGCCAGCCGATAGGAGCCGCACACGCCATAGCCGTAGCGCACCTCCTGCAAGTTGGCGAGCTCGATCGGTGCCGAGGTCTGAAGTGACGCCGCCAGGGCGGCGCGCGCGTCATCGTCCAGACGGCTGTCGGACATCGCCTGGGAGCCAAAGATGGCCGCCCCGAGCAGCACCACGGCCACCGCGGGAACGATGACCAACAATATGAGGCTTCTGGAATTCTTCATGGGGCGAATTCTACGCTGAGGGTCATTTTTGCCACAAGGCAGCGAGCCGCCTCAGCCAGCGCCTTCATCGGAGGGTCGAGGTGACTCCGTGGCGCCAGCGCCAGGTTCAGCGGCCGCGCCCTGCCCCGTCTGCGAGCCCGCGGACAGCGCGCCCAGCCAGGTTTTCGCCTCGTCCTCGCCCTTGGCGAGTGCGCGGTTCAATGCCTCGCGCGCGGTCTGTTCGCGGCCCCAGCCTGCGGCAATCTGTCCCAACCGGAGCCAGTCCGAGCCAGCGTCGGAACGCTCGGCAAGGGCCAGCCAGGCGTCCAGCGCCTGGTCATGGTCGCGAGCCTGAAACCAGGCCTCGGCCAGCAACCGGCGACGTTGCTCGCTATCCTCGAGGACGCCTTCCGCCAGCGCCCGTTCGAGCAGCTCGGCGGCGCGTGCGGGGGTACCGGCGGCCAGGTGGAGCTCGATGCGACGTTCAAGGTCATCGTTGCCGGACAGGGCGCCCTGACGCCAGCCGGCCTCCCACAGCGCCGCGGCCCGGACCGGATCCCCCAGGCGCTGGGCCATGGCCGCGGCCCGGCGCCAGGCATCGGCATCAGCAGGATCGGTGGCAAGCCGCGCCTCCAGGGCCGCCAGGGCCTGATCGAGACGACCGCTCTTGTGCATCACGCCACCGGCGAAATCGAGCCGCGCCTGACTCGGCTGCGGGTCCGCCGCCTTGGCCCGTTCGACCCCGTCGGCGGCGGCCTCCCAGTCCTCGTCGGCGGCCGCCAGCTCGGCCAGGGTCCACAGCGCCTCGACATCCTCGTGGCGCGATAGCCAGTCTTCCAACAGCGTTCTCGCCTGCTGACGTTGCTGCGCCTGGATGCGCTGTTCAATCTCCTGGCGCAGCCAGCGATCTCGCTGGGCCTGCTCGACCCCATCGATCCGGCGGGCGCTGGCCAGGTGATCGGCCGCCTCCTCGGGCCGGTTCTGGGCCGATGCCGCCCCGGCGGCAAGCTGCAGGTAGAGCGCCCTGGCCCAGCGGTCCGAGGCGTTGCCTCCGGTGAGCCGCTCGGCCTGGCTCTCGGCCTTGGCCTCGACCCCTGCCGGGTCGTCGGCCAGGCGCTGCTCGAGGCTCTTGAGGTCGGCGATGATGCCACCGGACAGGGTCGGCGCGGCGCTTGCCGCAGGACTTGCCAGTGCGCCGGCCAGACCCGCCATCAGGCCCAGCGCCAGGGCGGCACCAGTGCCTTGCAGGTAGCGCCCCAGCGGGTTGGTCTTCAACAGTACTGCCATGGCGATCGACCCCTTGTGTGGCTATCTCGACATCTATCTCAACTGGAACTCGAGTCGTTGACGCGCCCGCCGAAGCCCTGACGCCGCCTCGAAGCGCCAGCCGGCGATGGCCTGACGCGCAGCGTCCTCGAATACCCGGCGGGGGCTGGCCTCGAGTACCTGAATGCTGCCGCGATCGACGCTGCCGTCGGCGCGGATGATAAATTGCATCACCACATAGCCCTCGAGCCCACGACGCTGGGCCCGGCGCGGGTACTCCGGCGGCACCTTGCGCGTGGCCCGGGCCGAGGTGCCCACGTCCACCGGCTCGTTGGACGCAGGCGCGGCGGCGCCGGCCCCCGCCGCGCTGGCGCTGCCCGTGTTGCTGGTCGCATTGGTGGCCACGCTGGGCGCTGGCGTTGGCTGTGGTGCGGGCTCGGGCTGCGGTGCGGGCTCAGGCTGCGGCGTCGGCTCCGGCCGGGGTTTCGGTTCGGGCCTGGGCTCGGGTTCGGGCTCAGGTTCAGGTTCTGGCGGCGTCTCGGTCAACTCCGGCAAGGCGCTGTCCAGTGCCTTGGGCTCTCGTGGCGGCGGTACCACCTCGGGGTCCGGCAGCTGGATCTCGCTGACAGCGGTCTGGGCCGGGCTCGGCGGCGGCGGCGCGGCGGCCACCGGTGGTGGAGGTGGCGGCGCCGATGCCGAAGCAGCGGAGGCCTCCGCCGGGGCCTCGGCCTGGGGCGCCACCGCCTCGGCCAGGCTCAGGGTGATTTCCTCGCGCAGCTCAGGCTCGGCCTCCGGTGGCACCACCAGCAGCGCCAGCAGGGCGAACAGTACCAGGGTCAGCAGGCTACCCGCCGCCAGAGAGACCACTCGCCTCATGCGTCGGAGCTCCTTTCGGCGGCGACGGCAACCTTGTCGACACCGGCGTCGCGCAGCCGGTCCATGGTCTCGATCAGCACCCCGGTAGCGGCGTTGCGATCGGCCTGGATCACCACCGAACCATCCTCGGAGAGCATGCCGGCGACGGTGGTGCCGACGCGATGGATGTCCACCGGCTCACCGTCCACCCACAAGGCGCCTTCCGGCGTGATCGCCACCAGCACCTGGACGTCGGGACGGGAAGAGGCGGCGCTGGACTCGGGGCGCTCGATCTCCACCCCGCTCTCCTTGATGAAACTGGTGGTCACGATGAAGAAGATCAGCATGATGAAGACCACGTCCAGCATCGGGGTCAGGTTGACCTCGCTGGCCTCTTCGGCGCCGGCGGACAGTCGACGTCTACGCATGTGCATCCTCCGCGGCGCGGGCAAGGCGGTCGTGCAGCCGCTGATCCTCGCGCCGAATGATATGTTCGAGCCGTGTAATGAACAGAAGCCCCACCACCGACACCGCCATCCCGGTCAGGGTCGGCAAGGTGGCCCGGGCAACGCCGTCGGCCATGGCGCGGGCCTGGTTGCTGTCGGCCATGGACAGACTGTCGAATACCGTGATCATGCCGGTCACGGTGCCGAGCAGCCCGAGCAGCGGGCAGATCACGACCAAGAGCTTCAACCAGGGCAAGGGGCCACGCAGGCGCCTGATCAGCTCCGTCACCCAGACCTCGCGCAGGGTGTGGGCACTCCAGCTCTGGTGGTCGGGCCTCTCGACCCAGCGGCGCATCAGTTCGGCCCGGGCCGGGCGATAGTGGAAGCGAAAGAACCACCAGCGCTCGAGCCCCACCGAGAACAGCAGCATGGCCACCACGGCGATCACCACCAGCACCGGCCCGCCGGCGTCGATCAGCCGGACGAGGGGATCAAGCCAGGGGTGCATCGGCATGGCGCCTGCTTCCTTGCTTAGCGTCGGTGGCCGGCTGCAGGGCCTTGCGATCGGCTTCCAGACGGTCGGCCAGCACGGCGCTGGCGCGGCCTTCCATGGTGCCGATCAGGGCGCGCGAGCGTGACGACATGGCGGTATGGGCGAACAGCAGCGGTACCGCGGTGATCAGGCCCAGCACCGTGGTCACCAGCGCCTGACTGATACCGCCGGCCATCAACTGGGGGTCGCCGGTGCCGAACACCGTGATCGACTGGAAGGTCACGATCATGCCGGTCACCGTGCCTAGAAGGCCCAGCAGCGGCGCCACCGCAGCGAGCATCTTGACCAGTGCCTGGCCGCGCTCGAGACGCGGCTGCTCGGCCAGCATCGACTCGTCCAGACGTGCCTCCAGGGCTTCGGGGGCATGGCCGGCACCGAAGGCATGGAAGCGCTGGAGCACCCGGCCCAGGGGGTTGTCATTGGACAGCTCATCCATGTTGGCGAGCTGGCGACGGGTGGTCATGCTGACCCGCAGCAGGTACAGATACTGGCCAAGGGCGATCAAAAGGCCCAGGGCGCCCAGGGCGACCACCACATAGCCGACCGCACCGCCCTGATGGAAGCGCTCGAGCAGCGTGGGCTGGCGCGACAGCGCCTCGATCACCCGTCCGTCGACGGGATCCACCGGCAGCAGCTGGCCATCGCCTGACTGATAAGCGTCGAGCACAGCGCCGACGCGCTCAGGCGTGTGTTCGAGGGCGGAGAGCCGCCCTTCTTCGCCGACCCGCTCGAGCAACTGGCCGCCGCCAAAGGCCATCAGGTCACCCACACGGGTCACCTGACGTGGCGCGACCTCACCGCTGCCTGCGGCCACCGGCGCCTCGAATCGACGCACCAGCCCGGTCTCGGCGGTCAGCCCCATCAGGCTGTCGGCCAGGGTCTCGATCTGGGCGACGGTCAGGATGGCGTCGTCGTCCAGCCGCGGCGGCAAATCGACGTCGGCGCCCAGGGTCAGCAGGCTCTGGCCGAGATCGTCTCTCAGTTCACCACTGGTGCCGGCCACCGCGCTGAACACCGCGTTGAGGTCGCCGCCCTCGGCATCACGCTGGGCACCGATCTCGTCCAGCACCTGACGCGCCTCGGCCATCTCGGCCTCCAGACGCTCACGCTCTTCCCGGGCGGCGTCACGACGGGCCTCGGCCTCCTCGAGCGAGGCGGACAGCGCGTCACTGTCCTCCACCAGCTCGGCCAACCTCGCCTGATCACGTGCCTCGGCGGCCTCTCGCTCCAGCTTGAAGCTCGACAGTACGCTGTCGCTATCGCTGTGCTGCTGGGCCATGGCGGCAGGCGCAGCGGCGGCCAGCAGCGCGGTCACGGCGGCACCCAGCACCAGCCTGCGGGCGAGGCCCTTGCCCATCGAGTTGTGCCGATTCAGCGACACCGGGAAATCCGTCAAAGACACCATCAGGAACGCTCCTCGATCGGTTGGGTCAGCGGCAGCGTCAGCAGTTCCGGTGCACGCTGGTCACGCACGATCTGCAGGCCCTTCTCCACCTGGTCGCGCTCGGCAGCGGACAGCGACTGCCAATCTCCGTCGTTCCATACGCCACCGTTCTGGCCATCCGGGGTCAGGTAGTACCAGCCCACGCGTCCCAGTCGCAGGAAGTCGACCTCGCGGGTCTGATCGCCCTCTTCCAGGGTGCCGCGCCAGGCATCGAGATCGCGCCCATAGTCGAGCTCGGCACGCCAGGCCGCCAGCACCCGCTCAAGCTTCTCGGCTGCGGTCAGCTCGGGGTTGGCCAGGGAGGCCTCGAGCGACGCCACCCGGGCCTTGCGCTCGCCATGGAGGAATGGCACGTCCTGATCGACCCAGGCGTCGAGGCGGCGGGTCATGCCGTTCAACAGGCCCGGCAGGGCGTCGCGGGTCTCGGCCATGGTCGCCATGCCCTGACTGCGCTGCTCGAGGGTCGCCTTGAGCTGCTCGAGCTGGGGGGCCAACGCCTGGTTGTAGGACTGAAGCCGCTGGGCCTCCTGCTCGGCCTGGCGCAGCGCCTCGATACGCTGACGCACCTCGTCGTCGGCCTGGTCGATCCGCGCCTGCAGCTCGGCCTGGGTCGTCTGGGCCGCCAGGGCCTCGTCGCCGAGATTGTCCGCCGTGTTCTGTGCCTGGGCTACCCCGCTGTGCCCCAGCGCCAGCGCCAGCGCACAGGAGACGCCCAGCAGGCTGTTCCTTGCCGCTGCGCCAGCCGTCACCACATCGCTGGGGCTAGCCTGTGATGGCCCGGCGAAGGGCCGCCCGTTGATCTGCTTGTTCGCCATTCCAAGGCCTCCGACCTGCTCTCGCGCCGCCTTGGGGCGCCGCGTCAAATGCCACGACAGTACCCGAAACACGAATTGTTATCAATGCGAGCAAGGTGCCTCTACCCCGAGTTCATCGCTGTCAACACCTCCCGAGCAAGGGCATCGACGCCCCTGTCCGACAGCGGATCGGCACGCCTGGCGAGGGGTTGGCGGCCATGCACATCGATGCCAGACACCCACCAATAAAAACGCCGTGGCGTTGGCCGCCACGGCGTTTGTCAGCGTTGCCGGCCTAGCCGGCACACCGTTTCTACATCTTGCACTCAGAGCTTGCTGTCGAGTTCCGGAATGGCCTCGAACAGATCGGCCACCAGGCCATAGTCGGCGACCTGGAAGATCGGCGCCTCCTCGTCCTTGTTGATGGCGACGATGACCTTGGAGTCCTTCATCCCGGCCAGGTGCTGGATGGCACCGGAGATGCCCACGGCGATGTACAGGTCCGGCGCCACGATCTTGCCGGTCTGGCCGACCTGCATGTCGTTGGGCACGAAGCCGGCATCCACCGCCGCACGGGACGCACCGATGGCGGCGCCCAGCTTGTCGGCGATGTTGTCGAGGATCTTGAAGTTCTCGCCGCTGCCCATGCCGCGACCACCGGAGATGACCACGCGGGCAGCCCCCAGCTCGGGACGATCGCTCTTGGCCAGCTCTTCACCGACGAAGCTCGACAGGCTGTTGTCGATGCTCGCCTCGACCGGTTCGATGGCAGCGGAGCCACCCTGGCCGACGGCGTCGAAGGCAGTGGAACGCACGGTGATGACCTTGAGCGCGTCCTCGCTCTGGACGGTGGCGATGGCGTTGCCGGCGTAGATCGGACGCTTGAAGGTGTCGGCGCTCTCTACCGCGATGATCTCGGAGATCTGTGCCACGTCCTTCAGTGCCGCCAGGCGCGGCAGCACGTTCTTGCCGGTGGTGGAAGCGGCCGCCAGCACATGGCTGTAGTCGTCGGCCAGGGCCACCAGCAGGTCGGCGGTGGGCTCGGCCAGCAGGTGAGCGAAGGTCTCGCTGTCGGCGACACGCACCTTGCTGACACCATCCAGCTTGGCTGCGGCCTCGGCCACGGCGGCCACGTCCTGACCGGCGACCAGCACGTCGATATCACCACCGATAGCCTGGGCGGCGGCCACCACGTGGGCGGTGGCGTCGGCCAGCTGGCCGTCGTGGTGTTCTGCCAGAACCAGAATGCTCATGAAATCACCTTCGCTTCATTCTTCAGTTTGTCCACCAGCTCGTCCACCGAGCCCACCTTGACGCCACCCTGGCGCTCGGCCGGCGGCTCGACCTTGACCAGCTTGAGACGGCTGGCCACCTCGACGCCCAGATCGGCCGGGGTCATCACGTCCATCGGCTTCTTCTTGGCCTTCATGATGTCCGGCAGCTTGGCGTAGCGCGGCTCGTTCAGGCGCAGGTCGGTAGTGACCACCGCCGGCAGCTTCAGCGACACCGTCTGCAGTCCGCCATCGATCTCGCGGATGACCTTGAGGGTCTCGCCTTCGACTTCCACCTCGGAGGCGAAGGTGCCCTGGGCCATGCCGGTCAGCGCGGCCAGCATCTGACCGGTCTGGTTGTTGTCGGAGTCGATCGCCTGCTTGCCGAGGATGACCAGCTGCGGCGCTTCCTTCTCGACCACCTTGGCCAGTGCCTTGGCCGCGCCCAGCGATTCAACGCGCTCGTCGCTCTCGACGTGGATGGCGCGATCGGCCCCCAGCGCCAGGGCCGTGCGCAGCTGTTCCTGCGCCGCCTTCGGCCCCACGGTCACCGCCACCACCTCGGTCGCCACGCCCTTCTCCTTCAAGCGCACCGCCTCTTCCACGGCGATTTCGCAGAAGGGATTCATGGCCATCTTGACGTTGGTCAAGTCAACGTCGCTGCCATCCGGCTTGACCCGGATCTTGACGTTGTAGTCGATGACGCGTTTGACCGCGACGAGTACTTTCATGTTGTCCTCGCTTGGTTCATCTGGGGAACCTTGAATGTAAGGAAGGAACCATCAACACGTTGGCGGTGACGGGCACCGCATCGATTTACGCATCGCGTGTCCCGAGAGGACACCACGATTGAGAACTTTTCGCTATGCCCTTATGCGTTTCATGCAAGCGTTTGATAGGGGCTCGGTGCGTACCTTCAATGTGCCACAGGCCGGGCCTTGGCAACAATCCCCGCATGCCGAGTCGACCATTGGGGAGGGTCGACCATCGTAAGGATGACCCGACGACGCTATTATGCCTATCATGGGACACACCGTGAAGCAAACGACCGTTTAAAATCTGTACGACGTTGGTGGCACCCCAACGTCACGCCGAGGAGGAAAGCACCCGATGGCAGAACAAGTAGAACGCGACACCATGGAGTTCGACGTGGTCATCGTCGGCGCCGGTCCGTCTGGACTGGCCGCCGCCTGCCGACTGATGCAGCAGGCCAACGAGGCCGAGCAGGAGCTGACCGTCTGCGTGGTCGAGAAGGGCTCCGAGGTGGGCGCCCATATTCTGTCCGGAGCGGTGCTCGAGCCCCGCGCGCTATTCGAGCTGTTCCCCGACTGGGAGGAGCGTGGCGCCCCGCTGACCACCCCGGCGGTGCGTGACGAGCTGTACCTGCTCAAGGACGCCGAGAAGGCCCAGAAGCTGCCCAACGCGCTGGTGCCCAAGAGCATGCACAACACCGGTGGCGACATCACCCGCTATGTGATCAGCGCCGGCAACCTGTGCCGCTGGCTGGCCGAACAGGCAGAGTCCCTGGGCGTCGAGATCTTCCCGGGCTTCGCCGCCCAGGACGCCATCGTCGAGGACGGCGTGGTACGCGGCATCCTGACCGGCGACATGGGCGTGGCCGCCGACGGCAGCGAGAAAGGCGGCTACGCACCGGGCATGGAGCTTCGTGCGAAATACACCCTGTTCGCCGAGGGCGCCCGTGGCCACATCGGCAAGCGCCTGATCCGCGAATTCCGCCTGGACGAGGGCAAGGATCCCCAGCACTACGGCATCGGTCTCAAGGAATTGTGGGACGTACCGGCGGAACAGCACGAGCCAGGGCTGGTGCTGCACGGCTCCGGCTGGCCGCTGGACAAGAACACCCACGGCGGCTGGTTTCTCTACCACGCCGAGAACCAGCAGGTGGTGGTCGGCCTGATCATGGACCTGGCCTACCAGAACCCCTACCTGTCGCCGTTCGACGAGTTCCAGCGGATGAAGCACCACCCGGTGCTCAAGCGCTACCTGGAAGGCGGCAAGCGGGTGGCCTACGGGGCCCGTGCCATCGCCAAGGGCGGCCTCAACTGCCTGCCGAAGATGACCTTCCCCGGCGGGCTGCTGATCGGCTGTGACGCCGGCACCCTCAACTTCGCCAAGATCAAGGGCATCCACACCGCCATGAAGTCCGGTCTGGTGGCGGCAGAAAGCGTGTTCGAGTCGCTCAAGGACGGCAACGAGGGCGGCGACGAACTCAAGGCGTTCGAGGCCAGGTGGCAGGACAGCTGGGCCTACAAGGAGCTCGAGCAGACCGCCAGCTTCGGTCCCGCGATCCACAAGTACGGCACCGTGGGCGGTGGGGCCTACAACTTCGTCGATCAGTTGCTCGGCGGCAAGCTGCCCAGGGTCCACGACACCACTGCGGACCATGCGGCGCTCAAACCCGCCAGCGAGTTCGAGAAGATCGACTACCCCAAGCCCGACGGCAAGCTGTCCTTCGACAAGCCCTCCTCGGTGTTCCTGTCCAACACCAATCACGAGGAAGACCAGCCCTGCCACCTCAAGCTCGAGGATTCGGAAATTCCGATCCACAAGAACCTGCCGGAGTACGCCGAGCCCGCTCAGCGCTACTGCCCCGCCGGGGTCTACGAAGTGGTCGAGGGTGACGATGGCCAGCCGCGTTTCCAGATCAACTTCCAGAACTGCGTCCACTGCAAGACCTGCGACATCAAGGACCCCGCCCAGAACATCACCTGGGTCGCCCCTGAAGGCGGCGGTGGTCCCAACTATCCCAATATGTGATCGCGGGCGGGCCGCGTCGCTGCCGAACGCGGCCCAACCATGACCCAGGGCGTTGACACGCCCGTTAGCCAACACCCTCAGCGGACGGGCCCAGCCCCGTCCGTTTTTTTATTGCAGGGCATACACTTAACGTCATAACAAATCGGTCTATTGGGCTTCTTGCCAAGACATCGCCGAGCCCTAATAGTGTGCCCCCTTATCGATCGCCCCCCCTGCCGAACACCCGCCTTGTCATCGGCCTATCCGGCCGAACTCCAGGCCAGGGCCAGGGACAGCGACAGGGCAGCCGTGATCGAGGCCGCTACAGGGAGATACCATGGCCCACACCCGTCAAATACTGCTGGCCCTGATCCTCGGGATCCTGGCCGGCGGCGCCGTCAATCTGTTCCTGCCCCAGTGGGCGGGCGTCCTGGATACACAACTGCTGACCCCACTGGGTCAGGTATTTCTGCGCCTTCTGCAGTTTATCGTGGTGCCTCTGGTGTTCTGCGCTCTGGTACTGAGCTTTACCCAGGTCGATCGCAGCGAAAGCGTCGGGCGCTACGCCGGCAAGCTGCTGATGCTCTATGTGCTGACCAGCGCGGTGGCCCTGGCCATCGGCATGGGCATGGCCGCCTGGCTGACCCCGGGCCTCGGCGTGGACAGCGCTCAGGCCGCCGGCGTCGAGGCCCGCGACCCGACCCCGCTGGCCCAGTGGCTGGTGGGCCTGGTACCGAAAAACCCCTTCGAGGCGCTGGCCGAGGCCAACCTGCTGCAGATCATCCTGGCCGCCGCCCTGGTCGGCGTGGCCGCCCGCCAGCTACCGGAACAGAGCCGGCCGCTGGTCTCGCTGCTGCAGAGCGGCTACGACGTGACCCTCAAGATCCTGTCGATGGTACTCAAGCTCGCCCCCATCGGTGTGTTCGCGCTGATCGCCTCGGTGGTGGCCACCCAGGGGTTCGACCTGCTGTTGAAGCTCGGCCTGTACGTGATCGGCCTGCTGGCGGCCATCGGCGCCATGGCGGTGTTCTATCTGGCCCTGCTGGCGATCACAGGTGCCCGCCCCATGGCCTACCTGCGCCACTTCGGCGAGGCCCTGAGCTTTGCCCTTGGCACCGCCAGCTCCAACGCCACCCTGCCGATCGCCCTCAACAATGCCCGGGCCTACGGTGCACCACACCAGCTCAGCGCCTTCGCCCTGCCCTTCGGGACCGCCCTCAAACGTGACGGCGCCGCCGTGCTCCAGGGCTTCAATGCGCTCTTCGTGGCGCAGCTTTTCGGTGTCGAGGTGACCCTGACCCTGGCCGCCACCATCTTTACCACCGGCCTGCTGGTATCCTTCTCCACCGCTGGCGTGCCGGGCGCTGGCCTGGTGGCCATGAGCACCGTGCTGTCGGCTGCAGGGCTGCCACTGGAGGGCGTCGCCGTGGTCGCCGGCGTGGACCGCTTCACCGATGGCTTCCGCACCTCTCTGAACGTGATGGGCAATACCGCCAACGCCATGCTGCTGAGCCGTCTGGAGGGCCGCCACCATGCCGCCCACCCAGCCGCCCACCCAGACTCTGGCCAGACAGGCGCCAGCGAGGCAGGCCGCTAGACGATGAATCGACAGGGCCCGGCTGCGCAGGAGAGCCAGGCCCCACCTCGACCAGGTACTGATGATTCAGCGACATGCTGATAGTCCAACGAGCACGGCCCCGTCACCTGATGACGGGGCCGTGCTCGTTGATGGTGTTGACGCTAAAGGACCGCTGTAGGCGCCACAAGGCGGCGCCAGCAAGGGACGTCAGCAGTGGCGTCAGGAAGCGGTGGCGGGGCCGGTCTCGGCCGGGCGTGCGGGATCGCCGCTCCACTCGCTCCAGGAGCCGACATAGAGCCGCGGGGCCGGCAGACCCGCCAGGCGATAGGCGAGAATGTCATGGCAGGCGGTAACGCCGGAGCCGCAGTAGGCAATCACGCCAGGATCCTGCTGCGACGTCTGGGGCAGTTCTCTTGCTAAAGCCTCCGGCGACTTGAAGCGTCCATTGTCGTCGAGATTGAGGCTACAGGGGCGATTGACCGCACCAGGGATATGCCCCGCTCGGGGGTCCATCGGCTCGACCTCGCCGCGGTAGCGCTCACCGGCCCGGGCGTCCACCTTCAGCGCCGCAGTCGACGCCATCTCCTCGAGGACGACGAAACGACTGTCGTCGAATTCGGGTGTCCACTGCGACGGCGCAGGAGGCGCACCCTCCCCCACCTCCCAGTCGCCATTGATGCCCTCCCAGGCGGCGAGGCCACCGTCGAGCAGGCGCACCCGCGGGTGGCCGGCCCACTCGCTCAGCATCCACCAGGCCCGCGCCGCCGCCAGCTGGCCGCCGGCATCATCGAGCACCACCACCTCGCGCTCAGGCGCAACGCCCAGTCGCCGAAGGGTCGCGGTGAAGTCGGCGTGGCTCGGCAACGGGTGTCGTCCGCCTGCCCCGGAGCCAGCGTCCCTGGGTCCGGACAGGTCACGGTCCAGATCCAGGTGCAGACTGCCGGGAACATGGGCCTGACGCCACAGCGCCGCCCCGGCCTCGGGGTCGTTCAAGCGCACGCGGCAGTCCAGCACCAGCGGCGGGGTGTCGCCGTCTAGCGCGTGTCGCAAGCTATCGGCGTCGATCAAGGGATGGGTCATGACGAACTCCTTCTCATGTCAGAACACTGTCTGGTGGCGCAAGGCTTTCTCGCACCGGAGCCTTATCGTATCGAAGCGTTTTCGCGCGTCTCGACAAGTGGCCCGCGCCCTGATCAGGCGCTCGACAGCCGCTCGATCGGGGCGCGATGGGCGATCAGGCGGCGCTTGCCGGCACGATCAAAGCGCACCTCGATGACCGGATTGGCGGGGTCGCCTTCCACCAAGGCGACCTCACCGTCACCGAAGACGCCGTGGCGAATGCGCTCACCCACCTGGTAATGGCCATTGCCTGGCGCTCGCTCAAGCGCCTTGATCGGCAGCGGCTGCCCCAGGGCATTCAGATAGCGCCCCACCAGTGCCGGCTCGGCGACGCTCACCTCCTCGGGCTCGGTTCCGTCAGCGCATCGGTACAGCGCCCTGGCCACGGCGCTGGCGTCGCGGCAGGCGCTCTCCTGGATAAAGCGGCTGGGACGATGATCGCCGCCATCGTGGAGGATGACCAGGCGTTCGATGGCCCGGGTGATGGCCACATAGTAGAGCCTGCGCTCTTCCTCGAGACGCTCGGGGGACAGCGGGTTGTCACGACTGTAGTGGGGAAAGTCCTCTTCATTGACCGCCCCCACCATCACCAGCGGCCACTCCAGGCCCTTGGCGCCATGAACCGTGTTGATCAACACCCCTTCGTCGCGGTTCTGCACCGGGCGTCGCAGCAGCTCGATAAAGGTGGCGATGTCGCCGACCTCCCGAGCCTGCTCGATCAGGACATCGAGCAGGCGCACGTCCTCCTCGCCCTTGTCGCGGCGGGAGGCGGCGCGCTTGAGCACCTTTTCCGCCTCGACCTCCGCGACCACATGCTCGAGCAGCGCGTCGGCGGACAGATGGGCAAGCTTCGGCAGCTCGCACAGCAGTTGCCAGCGACGCTTGAGGGTGCGCTTCTGGTGGGGCTTCAGTCGCGCCAGCAGCGCGTCGCCCGGCCCTGGCCAGGTCTGGGTGTCGGCCAGGCGCTGAACCAGGCCAGCGAGCACTTCACGTGGTACGAAGCAGGTCGGCTGGGCAAACATCGGCATCAGCGCGCCGGGGTCGCGCAGCTGCTCGGGCGACAGCGCCAGCGATAGATAGCCGGCCAGAGCCTCCACCAGCGGCAGGCGAAAGACGAAGCGATCCTCCCGGGCCAGGCGAAAGGGAATGCCTTCGCGCAACAGCGCCAGCTGCATCGGCACCGACAGGGTCCAGCTACGTACCAGCAGACAGGCTTCGTCGAGACGACGGCCGGCTTCCACCCAGCGCTTGAGTCCATCGAGGAAGGCACTGGCGCCCCGTGCCACCTTGAGCTCGGTACGCGGATTGGTGGGCGCCGCCAGGCATAGCTGGTCCGGGCGACGCGGGTTGCCGGCGATGGCATGATTGGCGGCCAGCGCCAAGGCGTGACCATGGCGAAAGGTGGTCGACAAGGGGTAGTCGGTGGCGGCACCGAAGATCCGGGTAAAGTTCTCGAGCATGGCCTCCGGGTGGGCGCCGCGCCATTCATAGATGCACTGGTTGGCGTCACCCACCGCCATCACCGAGGCCTGGTCGCCGGCCAGCACCGCCAACAACCGCTGCTGAGCGGCATTGATGTCCTGATACTCGTCGATGATCACATGGTCGAGGAAGCCCTGAACCCGCTGGCGCAGCGCGGGATCACCTTCGAGTGCCAGCAGCGGTCGATACAGCAGATCCGAATAGGTCATCACGCCGTGATCGGCCAGCAAGGTCTCGAGGCACTGGTGGGCGACGACGAAGTGGCGAGTCCCCTCGCCGAGCTCGAGCCGCTCATACAGCAACTGGGGGTCGATCACCTCGGCCTTGACCAGCGAACAGAAGTGGGCGAGTTCCTCGATGCGATCGGGCTCGAGCGCGGCGTCGCGATCCTCGTCGACCTGGGCCAACGCCTCCAGGGTCGCCTGGCGCAGCAGTCGCTCCTGCTGCCAGTCTGCGGTCAGCAGTTCGCGCCGTGGCAGCGCGCCCCAGCGGGTCAGGCTCTGACTCAGACGATGACCGAGAGAGTGAAAGGTACGCACCTCCGGCAGTTCCATACCGGGTTCGGCCATGGCCACCAGACGGCGCTGAAAGTCTTCCCGGGCGGCGCGGTTGAACATCAGCACCATCATGCGCCGGGCGCTGACTCCGTGGGACAGCAGGTGCAGCACCCTGGCCACCAGGGTGGTGGTCTTGCCCGCTCCGGCCACCGCCGCGACCCTGGCGTGGCCTGCCGGGTGGGCGACAACGCAGCGTTGTTCGGGCGTCAGCGCGAGCCGCTCCAATGCAGGTGAAGCCATCAGTGCGCGTCACCCTCCAGGCGTCCCAGCGGCTGCCACACGCCGTCGCTGGTAAGCCCCAGCTCGCCGCGCTCGGTGCACGCTTCGGCCTGCTCGACCAGACGGTAGAAGACGTTACGCCCGAGTCGAGCACTCACGCCATAGGGCAGGCACACCTCGGGCACCTCCTCGCCCGCCGGTGTCGTCGACAGCGACAGTCGATACTCATGACCCAGGGCGATACGCTCGCCGACGTTGGTGGTCAGCCACCAGCGCTTGTCTACGTGGTCTTCTGGCTGGCCTTTTGACTGGCCTTCCCGCTGAGCGTCTGCCTGCTCGGCCTCCAATACCACGAAGGCGGTGTCCTCGACGCTGATCCGCCACTTTTCGATAGGCGTGACCAGGTAGTGGTGGCCGTCGTCCTCCCGTCGCAGGATGCGCGCGAACAGGCGCACCAGCTCAGGACGCTGGATCGGACTGCCTTCGTGGATCCAGCGCCCGTCTCGGGCGATCACCAGGTCCATCTCGCCACTCGCTTCGGGCTGCCAGTCGGACAAGGGCGGGCGCTCACCAAGCTCGGCGATGCCGTTCAGGATGTGATCGAGTTGCATGGAGGCTACCTCGTCGAGTTATCGCTCAAGGCCCGGCCAACAGACCGGTGCCAGTGCCGACCGGGGCCGTGGGCCCTGTTCACAACAAAGCCCGCTTAGCCCTGGTCCACAAAGCCCGCGTCGCGAAGGGCCTGCTTGAGGTCCTCCGGGGCGGCAGGCTGGGCCTTGGGAAACAGCCGGTAGAAGTTGGCGGTGGTCTGCATCGCCACCTCTTCCACGCTGATTCCTCGCTCGTCGGCGATGCACTGGGCCACGTCGACCACCCAGGCCGGCTCGTTAGGCTTGCCACGGTGCGGCACCGGCGCCAGATAGGGACTGTCGGTCTCGATCAGCAGACGATCCAGCGGTACTTTTCTGGCCACCTCGCGCAGCGACTCGGCGGTGCGAAAGGTGACGATCCCCGACAAGGAGATATAAAAGCCCAGGCGCACCGCATCCCGCGCCATCTCGAGGTCCTCGGTGAAGCAGTGCAGCACCCCGCCGACCTCGGGATCGCTGTACTGACGAATCAGCGAGAGCGTGTCCTCCCTCGCTTCCCGGGTATGCACCACGATCGGCAGCGACAGCTCGGTGGCGGCCTGCAGATGGCGAGCGAAACGCTCGTGCTGCACCTCGGCGGGAACACTGTCGTAATGATAGTCCAGTCCCGATTCGCCGATGGCCACGGCGCCATGCTCCTTGGCGCAGGCGACAATCTCGGCAACGCCGGGTTCGTGCTCCACCTGATGCAGTGGATGCACCCCGGCGGAGATCACCACATCGTCGTGGGCCTGGCGAATTGCGGCCAGTTCGGGTACGCCGTCGAGGGTCACGCTGATGGCCAGGAACTGCTGGACGCCGCGCGCGCGGGCGGCGTCCAGGGCCCGCGACAGATCGCCGCCATGGGTATCAGGAGAAAGGCGATCGAGATGGCAGTGGGAATCGACGAACATGAAGATCTCTCGGGGCTTGAATACGGATGTCAGGGACGAATACCGGCGACGATGATCAGAGACGCCAGCGAGCCTCCGGGGAGGACGTCTGGGCACACGACGTCGCTCAGGAACGCAACAGGGCCGCCCAGCGGACCAGCCAGGCCTCGAGCACCAGTTGCGGGTTGGGATTGCCGCCTTCACTGAGCAACCGACGCTGCTCACGGGCGTAGTCGAGCAGGCGGAACCAGTCGCGCACCCGGCCATTTTTCACCGCCTGACGATAGAGCGGTGCCAGGTCGGGGTTTCTGAGGCCTTCAGGCTCGCCGGAAAGCCCCAGGCGAATCAGATCCTCCAGCCAGGCGATACCGTACCACAGGATGGCATCGATGGCCTGGCGGTCCAGCCGGGCCGCCTCGGCCACCGGTTCGGCGCCACGTACCAGGGCGTCGAAGGTCTCGTGCAGCTGTTGACGCAGCGCCCGCGAGCCCGGCTCGGCAAGCTGTCGCGCTGCCAGCGGCAACCCACCGGCGGCTCGAAACCAGAAGCGTGCTTCGTCCTCGGAACCGAGTTCCTTCGACAGCCAGTCCAGGCAGTCTTCGAGTTCCGGCGGCTTGAGCGTCCACTGCTGGCAGCGCGAACGGATCGTCGGCAGCAGGTGGGACGGCATGTCGGAGACCAGCACGAACAGGGTGTCCTGCCCCGGCTCCTCCAGGCTCTTCAGCAGGGCGTTGGACGCGGCCACGTTCATCGCCTCGGCAGGACGGATCTCGATGACCCGGTGCCCACCCTGCTGAGCGGTCTGGGAGACGAAGCCATTGACCTGACGGATCGGGTCGATGCGAATCATCCGCTTGCCCTCCTCCGGCGCCACCCGAAGCAGGTCAGGATGGTAGCCCGAGGCCAGCATATGGCAACTGTGGCACTCACCGCAGGCGGTCTCGCCTGGGCGGGCACACAGGGCGCGGGCAATCAGTGCCTCGGCCAGGGACTGCTTGCCGAGCCCGCGGGGGCCCGACAGCAGCACGGCATGGGGCAGACGACCGGCGTCCATCAGCCGCACCAGTTCGTGCCAGCGCGGCGCCAGCCAGGGCATCGGCGGCTGGGCGACGCTACTACTCACGTCCATTGCGCCACCCGCTCGTCCAGTACCCGCGTGATCCGCCGCTGCACCTCTTCGAGGCTGGCGTCAGCGTCGATCCTGACCATCCGCTGCGGTGCCTGCTCGGCCCGGGCCAGGTAGGCCAGGCGCACCCGCTCGAAAAAGTCGCGGCGCTCCTGCTCGAAGCGATCCTTGCGCGTGCCGGTGCGGTCCAGACGACCCGCCAGGCGACGCTCCGCCGCGTCCAGCGGCATGTCCAGCAACAGCGTCAGATCCGGCGTCAGTTCTCCCTGGACCAGACGTTCGAGCTGGACGATGCGCTCGAACGGCAGGCCTCGACCGCCACCCTGGTAGGCAAAGGTGGCGTCGGTGAAGCGGTCGCTGACCACCCAGGCGCCGCGCTCCAGGGCCGGGCGAATACGCTGGGCAAGATGCTGGGCCCGTGCCGCGAACACCAGCAGCAGCTCGGCGTCACTGTCCAGCGGCTCGTCGCTGGACGCCAGCAGCAGTTCGCGAATGGCCTCGGCCCGAGGCGTCCCTCCAGGCTCGCGGGTCTGTACCACCTCGATGCCACGCGCCTCGAGGGCGGCGACCACGAAGGCCAGGTTGGTGGACTTGCCGACGCCTTCTCCGCCCTCCAGGGTAATGAAGCGCCCGCGTGCGCCGGAGGTGGGCTCGGCCGGTCGTGTCTGCGTCATGGATACCACTCCTGGTTCGGGAGACGTCCGCGTTAACGGCGCCGAATATAACGATTGACGGCGTTATTGTGCTCACGCAGCGTGCGGGAGAAGTGGTGGGTGCCATCTCCCTTGGCGACGAAGTACAGGGTGTCGCCCTCCTCTGGGTCGACGGCGGCCTCCAGTGCAGCCCGCCCCGGCAATGCGATCGGGGTCGGCGGCAGGCCATCGATCACGTAGGTGTTGTAGGGGGTGGCCTCGCGCAGGTCGGCCCGAGTGATATTGCCCTCGAAGCGATCGCCCATGCCGTAGATCACCGTTGGATCGGTCTGCAGCCGCATGCCACGCTCCAGGCGGCGCTTGAACACCCCGGCAATCTGACGCCGCTCTTCGGGGGCGCCGGTCTCACGCTCGATCAGCGAGGCCATGATCAGCGCCTCATACGGCGTATCGATGGGCAGATCCTCGGCGCGATCGGCCCACACCTCCTCAAGCAGGGCCTCCATGCTCTGATTGGCCTGGCGCAGAATCTCCAGATCCTCCACCCCCTTGTGGTAGGTGTAGGTATCGGGGAAGAAGCGCCCTTCCGGATGCTCGCCCTCGTGGCCCAGCGCCGTCATGATCTCGTCGTCGCTCATCTCGGCACTGGCGTGGGCCAGCTTCTCGGCCTCGGCCAGGGCCGCGCGCATCTGCTGGAAGGTCCAGCCCTCGGGAATGGTCACGCTGTAGGTGACCACCTCGGCGCTGGCGAGCTTATCGAGTACCTGCATGCCACTCATGCCTGGCTCCAGCGAGTACTCGCCGACCTTCAGCGACGGCACACGATCAGGCTCCACTCGCGTCAACAGCTTGAAGGCCCAGGCGTCGGCCAGCACACCCTGGGCCTCGAGATCATCCACCACCCGATTGAAACCGGCCCCGGGCGGCACCTCGTAGAGCATCGGTTCATCGAGGGTGATCGGGGCCTGTAGACGCGTCTGCCAATAGTGATAAGCGCCGTAGCCGCCAATAGCGGCAATGACGACAAGAGTGAGCAAGACCTTGAGCGCGGTGCGCATGGAAGTTCCTTAGTCTGGTCGCGCCGGCGCACGGCGCTTGTCTGAAGCGGTCAGAATAGTACGGCAAAGCGGATGCAGGCACCCCGGCTGGAAGCGCCCGGGTGACTCAGTCGGCCCCGGCATACCCCAGCAGGCGGTGGGCTCGGTGCTGAAAGGCGCGATGGACATCATTCAGCTCCCAGCCATGCTGGGGCTGCCCTTCGCTGTCGTCGAGCCGCGCGACGGGCCACACCCCCTGGACGCTGTTGCCAAGCCATACAGCCTCGCAGGACGAAAGCTCGTCGGCCAGCAACGGCGCCTCCACCACCGCGCCCTGTTCCAGCAAGGCGGCCCGCAGGGTACCTGCCACGCCACACTGATCCAGCGGCGGGGTCGATACCTGTTCGGCGCCCCGGGCGAGAAAGAACACGTTCATGGCGGTGGCTTCGACAAGCTGGCCTCGATCATCCTCGAGAAGCCCCTCGGCGATAGCGGGGCCCCGCCACTCGGATCGTGCCAGCACGTTCTCGAGACGGGCCAGATGCTTGATCCCGGCCAGCACGGGCTGGCGTGCCAGGCGCAGGCGGCAGCGACGCACCCTGACCCCGGCTGCCCAACGCTGTTGATCGGGTGCGAAGCTCGACCACAGCGCCTCAAGCCTGGGGTCTGAGGACGCCGGCGGCGCGTAGCCCCGTCCACCGCTGCCCCGGGTGTAGACCAGCTTGAGCACACCAAGCCCCGGCCCCGCGCCAGCGAGGGCGGATGCCAGGGCCTCTGTACGGGGCGGGGGCAGGTCGAGCACCCGGCAGCCCTTCAGCAGTCGTGCCAGGTGCTCAGACCACAACAGCGGCGTGCCGTCGCGAACCAGCACCGTCTCGAAAAGGCCATCGCCGTAGGCCAGCCCCCGGTCACTCAGGGGCAATGTCGGCTCGGACGGCCTATTCATCCATCAGGCCTTCTTGAACACCAGGGTGCCGTTGGTGCCGCCGAAGCCGAAGGAGTTGGACAGGGTCACGTCGACCTTGGCATCGCGGGCGGTATGCGGCACGTAGTCGAGCACGCACCCTTCCTGGGGGTTGTCCAGGTTGATGGTGGGCGGCAGCGCCTGATCACGAATCGCCAGGATGCTGAAGACCGCCTCCACCGCACCGGCGGCGCCGAGCAGGTGGCCGATCATCGACTTGGTGGAGCTGACCGCGACGCTTTCGGCGGCGCTGCCCATGACCTTCTCCACCGCCCGGCTCTCGGCCAGGTCACCGGCGGCGGTCGAGGTGCCGTGGGCGTTGATGTAGTCGATCTCGCTGGCGTCGATACCGGCGTCCTTGATCGCGTTGGCCATGGAGGCCGCCGCGCCGCGACCGTCTTCCGGCGGCAGGGTCATGTGGTAGGCATCATCGCTCATGCCGAAACCGATCAGCTCGGCGTAGATGGTCGCCCCACGTGCCTTGGCGTGTTCGTACTCTTCCAGCACCACCACGCCGGCGCCGTCGGACAGCACGAAGCCGTCGCGATCCTTGTCCCAGGGGCGACTGGCCGCCTGGGGATCGTCATTGCGGGTGGACAGTGCCCGCGCGGCGGAGAAGCCGCCCAGCCCCAACGGTGTGGTCGCCATCTCGGCACCGCCACAGACCATCACGTCGGCGTCGCCGTAAGCGATGGTGCGGGCGCTGTAGCCGATATTGTGGGTGCCGGTGGTGCAGGCGGTGGTGATGGCGATATTGGGACCACGGAAGCCGTGCTGAATCGCCAGATTGCCCGAGATCATGTTGATGATGGAGCCGGGCACGAAGAACGGCGAGATACGCCGAGCACCGCTCTTGTTGAGCGCGTTGTGGTTGTGCTCGATCATCGGCAGCCCACCGATTCCCGAGCCGATGGCCACGCCGATGCGATCGGCATTTTCCTCGGTGCACTCGATACCGGCGTCCTCGATGGCCTGAGCCCCCGCGGCAATGCCGTACTGGATGAACAGGTCCATCTTCCTGGCATCCTTGGGGTTCAGGTAGGGGCTGATATCAAAGTCCTTCACCGAACCGCCGAAGCGCGTGTTGAAGCCGCTGACATCGAAGTGCTCGATGGGCGCCACACCGCTCTTGCCGGCCAGGATGCTGTCCCAGCTTTCCTTGACGGTGTTGCCCACCGGTGTGACCAGGCCGAGACCCGTCACCACTACCCTTCTACGAGACATCAGCTTTCCTCCAGACATCCAAAAAGTTACGGCCCAACTGTGGAGGACCGTCGGTTGCGCGCATTATACCCGAGACACAGGCCGCTGTGCTCCCCCCGGCGCCGAGGCTTTACCGGGAAGGCTGGCACAGGACCCTGCCTTCGAGGCCTGGACACGCAAAAGCCGCCCTGGCGAACCAGGACGGCTTCCGCGGGGATTGCATCCCCGCCTTTCAGCAAGCGGCCATCGCCGCCACCGGCAGACTGACTCGGAACACCGAGCCGGTCTTACTGGTTGGCGTTGACGTAGTCGATCGCTTCCTGAACGGTGGTAATCTTCTCGGCTTCTTCATCAGGAATTTCGGTATCGAATTCCTCTTCCAGCGCCATCACCAGCTCAACGGTGTCCAGGGAATCAGCGCCCAGGTCCTCGGTGAAGGAAGAGGAGTTCTGAATATCTTCTTCCTTGACGTTCAGGCGCTCTGCCACAACTTTCTTCACGCGCTCTTCGATGGTGCTCATTTAGACATACTCCAGTCGTTCACGTTAGCCGTTCTGATGACCAGCTGGTTAATTCCGCAAGTAAACTGCGGGGTAGTTTATAGACCCCTTCGGGTCGACGCAACACACGCAGGAAGCGCATTCAGCGCATGTTCATCCCGCCATTGACGTGCAGGGTTTCGCCAGTGATATAGGCTGCGCTATCGCTGGTCAAGAACCCGACCGCCGCGGCGATTTCCTCGGGCTGCCCCAGACGCGCCAGAGGCACCTGCCCCTTGAGCATCGTCTGCTGATCCTCGGACAGCGCCTGGGTCATGTCGGTGGCAATAAAGCCAGGCGCCACGGCGTTGACGGTGATGGCACGGGAGGCCACCTCGCGCGCCAGCGCCCGGGTGAAGCCTTCCATGCCCGCCTTGGCGGCAGCATAGTTGCTTTGGCCGGCGTTGCCCATGGTGGCGACCACCGAACTGACGGATACGATACGGCCCCAACGAGCCTTGCTCATGCCACGCAGGCACGCCTTGCTGAGGCGAAAGACCGACTTGAGGTTGGCGTCGAGTACACCATCCCACTCATCTTCCTTCATTCGCATCAGCAGATTGTCACGGGTAATACCGGCATTGTTGACCAGGATGGTCGGCGCACCAAACTCGTCATTGATCGACTTCAGCAGTGCTTCGACGCTGGTCGGATCGGTGACATCTAGGCGGCGCCCTGCGCCCTGAAACCCCTGCTCCTTGAGGTCCGCATCGATGCGGTCGGCACCGGCATCGGTGGTGGCGGTGCCGATCACGATGCGACCCTGCCGCCCCAGCTCGTGGGCGATGGCACGGCCGATACCGCGGCTGGCCCCGGTAATCAGGGCGACTCTAGGCTCGGTTGTCATGGTCACTTCCATTGCTTCGTCGTTGTCGCCCGGCACAGCGCCGGGCCAGGAGGCTTTCGATCAGTTGATCTCGCGAGCCAGCTCAAGGGCTGCACTGAGACTGTCGGGATCATTCACCGCCAGTCCGCGACTGCCCCGGGCAATACGCTTGTTGAGGCCGGTGAGGACCTTGCCGGGCCCGCACTCGATGAACACCTCGGCACCGCCGTCGACCATCTTCTCGACGCAGGAGACCCAACGCACCGGCTGGTAGAGCTGCTCGATCAGGCGAGTGCGCAGGGTGGCCACATCGGCATGGGCCTGGGCATCGACGTTCTGCACCACGGTATAGCGCGGCGCCTTGAGCTCGATATCACCAAGCGCCTGCTCCAGCCGCTCGGCAGCCGGCCGCATCAGGTCACAGTGGGAAGGCACCGATACCGGCAACGGCATCGCGCGCTTGGCCCCGGCCTCCTGACAGGCGGCGATGGCACGATCCACGGCGGCCTTGCTGCCGGCGATCACCACCTGCCCGGGAGCATTGTAGTTGACAGCAGAGACCACGTCCCCGTCGGCCGCCTTGGCGCAGGCCTGCTCGACGGCCGCGTCGTCCAGACCGAGAATCGCTGCCATGGCGCCCTGCCCGGCCGGCACGGCCTGCTGCATGGCTTCGCCGCGCAGGCGAACCAGACGAACCCCTTCCGCAAAGGAAAGCGCGCCGGCGCACACCATGGCGCTGTATTCGCCGAGACTATGGCCGGCCATGGCACCGGGGCGCGGGCCCTCGAGTTCCTGCCACACGCGCCAGATCGCCACACTGGAGGCCAACAGTGCCGGCTGGGTGCAAGCGGTGGCATTGAGCGCCTCCGCAGGACCTTCCTGGACCACCTGCCACAGGTCGTAACCCAGCGCCTCCGAGGCCTCCTCGAAGGTCGTCCTCACCACGCTGTAGCGTTCGGCCAGATCGCGCAGCATGCCGACCTGTTGCGACCCCTGCCCAGGGAAGATAAGGGCAAGCGGTTGAGTCATCTTGATCACCTATAGCTCTTGTTGGCCATCATCCATATCCACACTGCCCCCTGACAAGGGACCGGAAGATGGACGACGATGGTCGAGCTCGGCCTCCAGCCGGCTCGGCAAGTCACGGCTGACCTCCTGGGAGGCGCGCTTCAGGGCGTAGTAAAAACCCTGAGCGTCACAGCTGCCATGACTCTTTATCACAATACCCGCCAGCCCCAGCAGGCTGGCGCCGTTGTAGCGAACCGGATCCAGTTCACTCTTCAATCGTCTGAGCGCTGGACGGGCCAGCATCCCCACCAGCCGACTCCCCCAGTGCGCCTCGAAGGTCGCCTGGACGCGACCGACCAGCATCTTGGCCAGGCCCTCGCTGGCCTTGAGCAGCACATTGCCGACAAAGCCGTCACAGACCACGACGTCCGCCTGACCGGCAAACACGCCATCGCCCTCGATAAAGCCAAGATAGTCGATCCCGGCCACCTGGCGCAGTGCCGCATCGGCCTGCTGTACCGCCAAGGAGCCTTTGGTCGACTCCACCCCAACGTTGAGCAGGGCAATCCGCGGAGCCGCCAGACCGTCGACGTGGCGCGCCATGATATCGCCCATCAGGGCGAAGTCCACCAGGCGCTCCGCCGACACATCCACATTGGCACCCAGATCAAGCAAATAGCAGCGTCCGTCGCCTCGCGTCGGAATCGCGGTACTGATGGCCGGGCGCGGCACGCCCGGAACCATGCCAAGGGCGCGGCGCGACAGCGCCATCAAGGCGCCAGTATTGCCGGAACTGACGCCGACATCGGCCTCACCCGCCGCCACACAGTCAAGCATGCGAGCCATGCTTGAAGCATGACCTCGGCGCAGCGCCTGAGAGGCGCGCATATCGGCGGGGATGATATCGGGTGCGTCACACAGGTGCAGATGCGACGCCGCCGCGGCCAGAGGCCGCGGCAGGCGTGAAATCTCGTCATCCAGCAGGCCCGCAGGGCCAAACAGCTGAATGTCGAGCTGCGGGTCCTCGATGACTGCCCTGGCCGCCCCCGCCACGGTGGCGCGGGGACCCTTGTCCCCGCCCATGGCATCTACGGCAATCCGCATCCCGGCGGCCAGGCGCTATCGAGGCGTCGTCAACTTATACGTCGACGACCTTGCGACCGCGATAGAAACCGTCCGGGGAGACGTGGTGACGCAGGTGAGTGGTGCCGGTCTCCTTGTCCTGGGACAGGGTCGGTGCACTCAGGGCGTCGTGGCTACGACGCATGCCGCGCTTGGAACGGGTCTTACGGTTCTGCTGAACTGCCATGGGAAATCACTCCACAAAAAATCGATCAGGTATCGGTGTTGCCCTTGAGGCGCTTGAGCACGTCAAAGGGACTGCCAGAGGGCGCTTCCGAGACTTCGGCATCCGCCCCGCTGCTCAGCTGGTCGCGCGAGACAGGACACTCTGACTCGTCGTGGTAGACCACCTGGGGCAGACTGAGGATAAGTTCATCCTCGACCACACCCAGCAGGTCCAGCTGTTCATTCTCCACCAGCACCGGTTCATGGGTGCTCGGCAGATCGGCGGCCAGGTCGTCACTGCTGACGAGCCCGAGCAGGAAGTCGCTCGTGACATGTTGGGCCATGGGCTCGAGGCAGCGGCGACACGGCAGCTGCAGATCGGCCTCCAGGCGCCCCCGGATCACCCGACGCCCCTGAGCGTCGATGGCGAATTCCAGCCAGGCGCTGGCATCGCCCTGTTGAGCGCCGACCTCTTCGGTCAGGCGGCTCATGTCGGCCAGCGCCACCAGGCCTTCGAGGTGTTCGGCTTGGGCGGCGAGCTTGTAGGGCTCGACCCGGCCGGGCAATCGTGAGGTCAACATAGGCGCGCAATGATAGGCACTCGTTCCGCCCCTGTCAAAGCCCTGTGCTCAATAGGTTACCATGTCCCGGGATCCGCTCGAACCCGACGAGCACAACCTGCCCATAGCGGGCCTCCCCGACACGACTCCACACATTGCAAGGAAGGACGCATGACCCCACTGGTGCTTGCCTCCAGCTCACCCTGGCGCCGCGAACTGCTTGAACGGCTGGGCCTGCCCTTCTCCTGGGCGAGCCCGGACATCGACGAGACCCGCGGCACGGACGAGACGCCCACATCATTGGTGCAGCGGCTGTCGCTGACCAAGGCCGAAGCGCTGGCCGACGCCTACTCGCGCCACCTGATCATCGGCTCCGACCAGGTAGCCCTGTTCGACGACCAGATCCTGGGCAAGCCCCACACCCAGGAGCGCGCCTGCGCACAACTGCGAGCCTTCTCGGGGCAACGGGTGCGTTTTGTCACCGGACTGGCGCTGCTCGACACCGCCGAGCATCGCCATTGGGTCGGCTACCAGCACTATGACGTGGTCTTTCGCCGTCTCACCGACACCGAGATCAGCACCTACGTCGCCCGCGAGCAGCCGCTTCAGTGCGCTGGCAGCTTTCGCATGGAGGGTCTCGGCATCACCCTGTTCGAGCGCCTGGAGGGTGACGACCCGAACAGTCTGATCGGCCTCCCTCTGATTCTGCTGTGCCGGTGGCTGCGCGAGGCTGGCGCCGACCCCCTGGCGGCATCCGCCACCGATGTCGCGAACGGCGATCAGGGCAACTGATAACGCACCGGCGATGACGCCTGCGGCAGCCCCATCCACTGGGCCACGCCCACACCGAAGCGCCGAGCCAGGCGGTCGAAGGGGTCCTGGGATGGGGTGTAGTCCTTGATTCGTGGCTGGTCGAGCCATTCATGGGCCTCTTCGTCCAGGGTACCCAGGCGATCCACCAGGCCCAGCTCCAGCGCCTGCTCTCCGGTCCAGATCAGGCCGCTGAAGATCCGGGGATCATCGGCCAGACGATCACCGCGCCCTGCCTTGACCGCATCGATGAACTGCTGATGGGTCGTATCCAGCACCTCTTGCCAGAACGCCTGCTGTTCGGGACGCATCTCGGAGAAGGGATCGAGAAAGGCCTTGTTGTCGCCTGCGGTGAAGACGCGCCGCTCCACACCCAGGTCATCGATGGCCCCCTCCAGCCCGAAGCCGGCGTAGATGACGCCGATAGAGCCGACCAGACTGGACGGCGCAGCGACAATCTCGTCCGCCGCAGACGCCATGTAATAGGCGCCGCTGGCCCCCAGGTCCTCGACCACCGCGACGATCGGCTTGTCGCCGCGCTCGCGCAGGGCCATCACCGCCTTGTAGACCCGCTGGGACTGCACCGGACTGCCGCCCGGACTGTTGATATGCAATACCACCGCGGCGCTGCTGGGCGACTCCCAGGCGGCTTCGATACCTTCGATCAGGCGCTCGGCATTGGCCGGCGACTCGCTATCGATCACACCGTCGACCTTGACCACCCCAAGATGCCTGGCCTGCTCTCGCTCATCGCCAGGCACCATCAGCAGTGCAAAGCCCACCAGCGCCGCCACTCCCAGCAGCAGCGCCAGCCAGGCGAAACGAAAGAACAGCTTCCAGCGCCGACTGCGCCGCTGCTCGACGAGTACGCTCTGGATCCAGCGGTCCATGCTCTCGATCTGGGCAAGGCGCTGGCGCTCCCGCAATACTTCGGCGCTGTCGCCGGACGATTCAGCCGGCCCGCTGCCGCCGGGTTCAGCCGGCCCGCTGCCGCCGGACGATCCAGCCGGCCCGCTGCCGCCGTGCTCAGCCGGCCCGCTGCCGCCGGACGATTCAGCCGGCCCGCTGCCGCCGGACGATTCAGCCGGCCCGCTGCCGCCGCTCTTGTCCGGCCCACTACCGCCGGCTGCCGCCGCTCCCTTGCCGCTGGAAGACGACATCTCCCCCTGGGTCCAGGGGTCATCCTTGGGGGTATCCGACATCCCACCACTCCTTGCAAGCCTGGCGACAACCAGGAATAGAAAACGATTTGCCAGACGATCGACGCGATCTAGCCAGCCAGGTGATCCAGCACCTGATCGAAGCGATCCGCCACCAACAGCGGCTCACTGCGCGACAGCCGCTGCACATCGTGCACACCATACGAGACAGCGATGCGCGGCATGCCGATGGCACGCGCCATTTCCATATCGTACTCGGTATCGCCGATCATGACGGCGCGGGAGGCGTCGACGCCGCACTCTTCGAGCAGCTCGACCAGCATCAGGGGATCCGGCTTGGAACGCGTCTCGTCGGCGGTACGACTGGCACGAAAGAAGCGACCGGTGTCGCTCTGGCGGAAGATACGATCGAGCCCGCGACGGCTCTTGCCGGTGGCCACGGCCAGCGCCGAGGTCGAGGATAGCGAGGCCAGACCCGCCTCGACGCCGGGATAGAAGGTGACCGGGGTGGCATCACCCTCGACGAAGTGCCAGGCATAGCGTGCCTTCAAACGCTCGGCCTGCTCCGGCTGGATACCCGGACACAGTGTGGCGATGGCTTCCGGCAGGCCGAGACCGATGATATCGCGAATCTCGCCCTCCCCCAGCTCGCCCCACTCGGCCTCGCGGCCAGCCGCCTGCATGCAGGATACGATCCGGGCGATGGAATCCATCAGGGTGCCATCCCAGTCAAAGATGGTCAGGTCATAGCGCAAGAGACAACTCCTCGAGAGACGACGGCGTCCACGCCATCGCCCATGGATAAATGCCTCTTCCCCGATGATGGGTCACTCAAGCACGCAGACCGGCTCGGCGCAGCACCAGAGAACCAGACGCCACGACTAACAGTGACAGCGGCCTGCGCCCGTCAGGACTAGTCTGCCAGCCGAGTCACCACCCTAGCCTTGCCCTCCAGCGTCAGATGCACCGGACACAGGTCAGCGATGGCCAAGAGCTTGTCGCGGGCCTCCTGGTCGAGATCCCCCGTCAGGAAAAGGACACGTTCGAAGTGGTCGATTTTGCCACTGGTCGCCTCGCACTCGCCACAATCCTTGGCGTGAATCTTGTCATGGGAGACGTCCACGGTGACATCATCGAGCGGAAGCTTCTTGCGCCTGGCGTAGCTGCGCACGGTCATCGCCGTGCAGGAGCCGAGCGCCGCCGCCAGCAACTGGTACGGCGTAAAACCGAGATTGGTCCCACCGTAGGAAAGCGGCTCGTCGGCCAGCAGGTGGTGCGCACCCGCGACCACATCCTGACGAAAGCCTGCAGGATCGGCTTCGGATACTCGGGTGACGCCTTCAGGCGCTCCCGCGGGGGGCTTCGGCGCCTCCAGGCCCAGATAGCGCGACGCCCAGCCGACGATGACCTCGGCGGCGTACTCGGCGTCCTGGGGCCGGGTCAGCAGATGATCGGCGTCATCCAGCGAAACAAAGCTTCTGGGATGACGGGCGGCGGTGAAGATGGCCGAGGCGTTTTCGATCTCCACCGTTTCGTCGTTGGGCGCGTGCAGCACCAGCAGCGGACGCCCCAGGTTCTCGATGCGCTCGTGCTGACGCTGACTCTGGAGATCCTCGATAAAGGCCTTGCGGATGGTAAAGGGACGACCCGCCAGGACCAGCTCGGCCTCCCCTTCGCGTTCGATGACGTCGAGGTTCGAGCCGAAGTTATGCACCACATGAGCCGGGTCGTAAGGCGCCCCGACGGTGGCCACCGCCTTGACCCCGGGCAGTCGCTCGGCGGCGGCGATCACCGCCGCGCCGCCCAGCGAATGACCGACCAGCAGAGACGGCGACAGCCCACGCCCCTCGAGATGCTTGGCGGCGGCCACCAGGTCATCGACGTTGGAGCTGAAATGGGTATTGGCGAACTCACCCTCGGAATGACCAAGACCGGTGAAATCGAAGCGCAATACCGCCACGCCCCGCGACACCAGTCGTGCGGCGATACGCTTGGCGGCGAGGATATCCTTGGTACAGGTAAAGCAATGGGCGAAGATCGCCACCGCCTGGGGCTCACCCACCTCCGGCCGGTCGAACCTCGCCGCCAGCTGGTTGCCGTCGTGACCGGGAAACTGTTCTCTTTCGCTGATGACACGCATGACCGTCCTACCCTCCGAAGACTCATGGGCGCATCGCCGGCACAAACCGCCGATGCCTTACCTGAATCCTTGGCCGAGGACGATCGTTTGGCAACCTGGCTCGCCTGCCCGGCGCGGGCTCACCACGTCCGCCAGACACAGCGATTCACCCACACTTGCTCATTTAGCGCACTGTAATTTCAGTCTTTCTTGCCACAAGGCGGGCACCAGGCAAGGCCGCCGGCGACATCTTTCACTGTCGCCGCCGAGCCTTGTCGAGCACAGTTTCCAGGGCATCGTCGAGGGGAGCGCGAATCTGCACCGGCCGCTGACTGGTCGGCTCGGGGAAGGTCAGCGAGGCAGCATGCAGAAACAAGCGATCCAGCCCCAGTTCGCGCCCAAGGCGAGCGCCCTCTCGGGTACCGTACTTGTCGTCGCCCAACAGCACGTGTCCGGCGTGGGCAGCGTGGACGCGAATCTGATGGGTACGCCCGGTGATCGGCTCCGCCTCCACCAGGGTTGCACCGGCAAAGGTCTCACGCACACCAAAGCGGGTCCGAGCCACCTTGCCCTGCGGATCGACCCTGACTCGACGCTCGCCGTTGCCGGCGTCGTAGCGATCCAGGCGGGCACTGACGAAATCCCGACGGGCTGGCCAGCGGCCTGCCACCAGCGCCAGATACTGCTTGTTCATCTTGTGCTGCTTGAGCGACTGGTTCAGCGCAAGCAGCGCCGGCCGGGACTTGGCCAGCAGCAGACACCCTGAAGTATCCCGATCCAGCCGATGCACCAGCTCCAGGAAGTCCAGGTCCTCGCGCACCTGCCGCAGCGCCTCGATCAGTCCGATCTTGACACCACTGCCGCCGTGCACCGCCAGTCCCGACGGCTTGTTCAAGACCATCCAGTCAGGCCCTTCCAGCAGCACGCTGCCGGCCAGCAGATTACGCAGATTATCGCTGACCTCGCGCACTGCCTCCTGCGGTGCCAGCTTGAGCGGGGGAATACGCACCAGATCGCCAAGCGCCAGACGGGTATCCGCCTTGACCCGCTTCTTGTTCACGCGCACCTCACCCTTGCGCACGATGCGATACACCAGCGAACGGGGGGCGCCCTTGAGGCGACTCATCAGAAAATTGTCGACGCGCTGGCCGACCTGGCCTTCGGTCACTTCCACCCACTGCACTTCACGCCCTTCGGCCACGCTGTCACCCCACTCGAAACCCGCAATAAAGCGCCATTCTAGCGCAGCTTGTCGCCAATTGCTGACCCCTGGCATTGCTGTTATATTGCTTGTTCGCTCCCCGGGTCCGATTGACCCCTGCAAGCGCCTGCACGACTAGACACGCAGGCCCGAGCGAAACGTGACTGACACAGCGTTTGCCACAGAGGCCGCGACGACCCACAGAGGTCCCGCCGCCGATGTCAAGTGACAACACCGAGCCCGGCGCGCTCCACCCCAGCTGGATACCTTTCCGAAGGGGTGGGCCGTCGCCGGGAGACGTACAACACCGTGCCGGAGGCCGGCAGCGGTGAATCGATGAATGCCAGGTGTTGGCGGTGACGGCAGGACCGGATGGGCAAGGCCCCACCGAGACACGTCCTCCCTCCGCCCCGTACTCAACATGATCATGCCGTGACGTTCCTGATGAAGTAACGTCGCGGCCGGGCGCAGCTTCCGCGACATGCGCTGAGCACAAGCACGCTGCACCAACGGTTCACCCTTGCCGTTGCCCATGGGCGCCCTCCGGCGCGCCCATATTGCGAGACAACATGAAACGGATGCTCATCAACGCGACCCAGCCCGAAGAGCTGCGTGTCGCCCTGGTGGATGGACAACGCCTGTACGACCTGGACATCGAATCCGGTGCCAGGGAACAGAAAAAAGCCAATATCTATCGCGGCAAGATCACCCGCGTGGAACCCTCCCTCGAAGCCGCCTTTGTCGATTTCGGCGCCGAACGCCACGGTTTTCTGCCCCTCAAGGAAATTGCTCGCGAGTACTTCGTCAAGGAGCCTTCCGGCCGCCCCAGCATCAAGGAAGTACTGAAGGAAGGTCAGGAAGTCATCGTTCAGGTCGACAAGGAAGAGCGTGGCAACAAGGGCGCCGCCCTGACCACCTTTGTCAGCCTGGCCGGCCGCTTCCTGGTGCTGATGCCCAACAACGCCCGCGCAGGCGGCATCTCGCGTCGCATCGAGGGCGAGGAACGCGCCCAGCTGAAGGAAGCCATGGGCCAGCTCAGCGTGCCCGACAAGATGGGCCTGATCGTGCGTACCGCCGGTATCGGTCGTTCGCCCGAAGAGCTGCAGTGGGACCTCGACTATCTGGTACAGGTGTGGGAATCCATCACCGAGGAAGCCGGCAAGCGCGCCGCCCCCTTCCTGATCTACCGCGAGTCCAATGTCATCATTCGCGCCATGCGCGACTACCTGCGCCAGGATATCGGCGAGGTACTGATCGACAGCCCCGAGGTGCACCAGGAGGCGCTGGCCTTCATTCGCCAGGTGATGCCGTCCTACCAGCAGAAGATCAAGCTGTACGCCGACGAGGTGCCGCTGTTCTCGCGCTTCCAGATCGAGTCGCAGATCGAGACCGCCTACGAGCGTGAAGTGAAGCTGCCCTCCGGCGGCTCCATCGTGATCGACCACACCGAGGCACTGGTGTCCATCGACATCAACTCGGCGCGAGCGACACGCGGCAGTGACATCGAAGAGACTGCGCTGCAGACCAATCTGGAGGCGGCCGACGAGATCGCTCGCCAGTTGCGCCTGCGTGACATCGGCGGCCTGGTGGTCATCGACTTCATCGACATGGGGCCAGCACGCAACCAGCGCGAGGTCGAAAACCGCGCTCGCGACGCCCTCAAGCTCGACCGTGCCCGGGTACAGATCGGCCGTATTTCGCGCTTTGGCCTGATGGAAATGTCGCGTCAGCGTCTGCGTCCGTCCCTCGGCGAAACCAGCGGCGTGGTATGCCCCCGCTGTGACGGCCAGGGCACCATCCGTGACGTGCGTTCGCTCTCGCTGTCGGTCATGCGCCTGATCGAAGAAGAGGCCATGAAGGAGCGCAGCGCTCAGATCCGCGCCATCCTGCCGGTGCCTGTCGCTACCTACCTGCTTAACGAGAAGCGCGCCATCCTGGCCGACATCGAGCGTCGCCAGGGCGTCCGCGTGGTCATCCTGCCAAGCCCGGACATGGACACCCCCCACTACGACGTCCAGCGTCTGCGCGACGACCACGTCGACGAGGAAGGCACCGCCAACGCCTCCAGTTTCGAGCTGTCCACCGACACCGAGGTCGGCAAGGAGCCCGACGCCGCCTTCGGCAAGCCGGTGCAACGCGCCGAAGCCGCGGTCAAGAGCGTGGTCCACAACGCCCCTGCCCCCGCTTCCTTGAGCCAGGAAGAGGCTGCCAGCGAGGACAAGCCCGCACAGCCCAGTCGTCAGCCCAGCGCTCAGGGCGCTCAATCCGGTCGCCAGGCCTCGTCGTCCAGCCGCAGGCAGAGCAGCCCTCAGGCTAATCGCCAGTCAGGCCGTCAGAGCCCCGCAGAGTCTCGTCAGGCGGTTCAGAACGCCGGCCTGTTCGGTCGACTGGTCAAGGGCTTCGCTCGCTTCCTCGGCGGCGAGGAAGAAACCAGTAACGGCGCCACGAGCGGCAGCCAAGGCTCGAGCAGCACTCGCACTCAGTCCTCGAGTCGCGACGACAATGCTCAGCGCGGCGCCCAACAGCGCAGCGACAGCGGCCAGCAGCGCGGTAGCGACACGCGACAGCGCAATCGCCGTGGTGGCAGCCAGAACGGCCAGCGTCAGAGCAGCAACAGATCCAACCGTAGCGATGGCAACAGCCAGGACCGTCGCCAGCAGGATCGCCGCCAGCCGGCCGCCAAGAGCGACGGCCGCAGCGAGACTCGAAACGACGCACGCACCGACAGCAAGGCAGACACTCGAGCCGACAGAAATGACGGCAACGACAACCGCCAGCGCTCTCGCCGTGACGACAATCGTCAGCAGGACAACCGCCAGGCTGAAGGACGTCAGCAAGAGGGTCGTCAGCAGGAGGGTCGTCAACAGGAAAGCCGCCAGCCGGATAGCCGCAAGAGCGACGACAACAAGTCGCCCCGTTCGGCCAGCCGCGGTGAAACGCAGCAGGCAGATGCTGCCAGCAGCGATGCTGCCAAGGACAGCAAGCCCAAGCGCACCCGCAACAATCCGCGCAACCGCAGCCGCAAGCACGCCATCAACCCCGAGGCGCTGAAAGAGCAGCAACGCCTGCAGGCGGAAGCGGCCGCGGCTCAGGAAGCTCAGCCCGATGCGGGCCAGGCAAGCGCTGCGGAAGCTACGGCCGAACAGACCAAGCCCGAAGCAAAAGCCGAAACAAGAGCCGAAGCAAAAGCCGAAGCAAAAGCCGAAGCCAAGGCCGAAGCCCCCAAGGCTGACGCCAAGGCCGAGGCTCCCAAGGCTGGCGACAAGCCCGTCGAGAAAGCTGCAGAGAAAGCCAAGCCAAAAGCCGAAGCCAAGGCCGAGACTTCCAAGGCTGACGACAAGGCCGACGCCAAAGCCGAAGCCCCCAAGGCGGATACCAAGCCCGTCGCCAACGCCGAGGCTCCCAAGTCGGACGACGCCAAGCCCGTAGAGAAAGACGAGCCGAAGACCGAAGCCAAGGCCGAGGCTCCCAAGGCTGACGCCCAGCCTGAAGCTGCAGCCAAGGCTCCCAAGGCTGACGCCCAGCCTGGAGAGAAAGCCGAGCCGAAAGCCGAAGCCAAGGCCGAGACTCCCAAAGCTGACGCCAAGGCCGTCGAGAAAGCTGCAGAGAAAGCTGCAGAGAAAGCCGAAGCCAAGGCTGAGGCTCCCAAGCCCGAGGCTCCCAAGACTGAGGCCCCCAAGGCTGACACCAAGCCTGCAGAGAAAGCTGACGAGAAAGCCGAGCCGAAAGCCGAAGCCAAGGCTGAGGCTGAGGCTCCCAAGTCCGAGGCTCCCAAGCCCGAGGCTCCCAAGACTGAGGCCCCCAAGGCTGACACCAAGCCTACAGAGAAAGCCGAGCCGAAAGCCGAAGCCAAGGCCGAGACGCCAAAGGCCGAGACTCCCAAGGCTGACACCCAACCTGCAGAGAAAGCCGTAGCGAAAGCTGCAGAGAAAGCGGAGGCACCCAAGGCCGATGCCAAGGCGGAAGAGAAAGCCGAGGCGCCCAAGACTGACGCCAAGGCCGACGACGCCAAGACAGAAGCCAAGACTGACGCCAAGGCCGAAGACGACGCCTTGAGTGGCGCCACTGATGATGGCCAGGCGCCTCGCCGCCGTCGCCGTCGCCGGGCCCACAACGACCCGCGCGAGCGTCGCAAGCTCGAGGCCGATAAGGCAAGTGACGGCCACAACAGCTGATCACTCGCCGTAAAGCAAAACGCCCGCGTCCAAGGACGCGGGCGTTTTCATTTATGCGCTTTCGTTACTCACACAGCGCCTCCGGTGCCGGCAAGTCAGGTGCTACAAATCAGGCCAGGCGCGGCTCTCGTTCGAGCGTCACACCGAAGCGTTCGGCGACCCGCGCCGACACCTGGTCGGCGAACGCCAGCAATTCCGTGGCATTGCCGCCACCGTGGTGCACCAGCACCAGCGCCTGACGATCATGGACGCCAAAGTGACCCTGTCGCCAGCCCTTGAGGCCGCACTGATCGATCAGCCACCCCGCCGCCAGCTTTACCCGTCCGTCTTCCAGTTCATAGGCCGGCATACCCGGATAGCTCTCGCGCAGTGCCCCGGCACGCGCTGCCTCGACCACAGGATTCTTGAAGAAGCTGCCGGCATTGCCGAGCTGCTCGGGGTCGGGCAGCTTCTCGCGGCGCACCTGGCAGACCGCCTCGGCCACCGCCAGAGGAGCGGGGGCCTCCCCCACCCGGGACGCCAGATCGCCGTAGCCAAGCTTCGGCGCGCCGTGACGGCTGACCCTCAAGGTGAGGTCGGTGATGATGACCTTGCCGTCCCACTCCCCCTTGAAGCGGCTCTCCCGATAGCCGAAGCCACAGGCACCAGCCGGCAAGCTTTCCACCGCACCACTGTCGCGATGGACCAGGGTCACCGACTCAAGCACATCGGCCAGTTCGACCCCATAGGCACCGATGTTCTGTACCGGTGCCGCACCACAGTGCCCGGGTATCAGCGCCAGATTCTCGATGCCCCACCACCCCTTCGACGCCAGCGCCATGACCAGTCGATGCCAGTTGACCCCGGCACCGACATGCACCAGCGCATCCTGTCCGCGCCGCTCGACCCACCAGTAATCGAGCCGCGGTCGCAGCGTCATCCCCGGCAGATAGTCGGGCAGAATCAGATTGCTGCCGCCGGAGAGCAGGGTCAATCGGCGGTCTCCGACCTGCCTGATCAGGGAGGCGAGCTGATCACGACTGAAGACGTCGACGACCTCTTCGGCGACACAGGGCAGCCCCAGGGTGTTGGCTCGGGTCAAGTCCTGATCGAGGCCTATGACGGGCCTCAAGACGACGCCCCCAGACGCTGCGACAAGGTGGCCACCAGGCCATCGGCGGCACGCTCGATCATCGCGTAGACACCATCGAAGCCGCCCTCGTAGTAGGGGTCCGGCACCGCAACGCCGGGCTCCCCGGCGAACTCCATCAAGAGGCCGATATGGGCCTGGCAATTCGCCGGCGCCTGGCGCTCGAGCACGCTCAGGTTGTCGGCGTCCATCGCCAGCAGGTAGTCACACGTTTCGAAATCGGCGACCTCGAGCTGGCGACCGCGCAGGGCCGACAGGTCGATACCCCGTTTGCACGCGGCCTGCTGGGCGCGGGCATCCGGTGGCTCACCCACGTGCCAGGGCCCGGTGCCGCAGGAATCCAGCACCACCCGGTCCGCCAGACCGTGCTCCTCGAGTCGCTGCCTCACTACCCCCTCGGCGGTGGGCGAGCGGCAGATATTGCCCAGACATACGAACAGTACCCGCATGCTTGTCTCCTGATCGTTGGCCTTCACTGGTCCGGCGACGTCTGCTGGCCGGCGAAATGGGCGCGAACCCGCTCAAGATCCTCGGCGGTGTCCACCCCCGCCCCGGGCGTCTGCTCGGCCAGCGCCACCTGGATGGCGTGCCCATAGTGCAGCGCGCGCAACTGCTCGAGCTGTTCGAGCTGCTCGATGGGAGCCGGCAGCCACTGGCTGAAGGCCCGCAGAAAGCTCGCTCGATAGGCATAGAGGCCGATATGGCGTAGCCAGGCGTCGGTGGTGAGCAGCGCTGGCGGCTCACGAAAGCCCTCCCGGTCCCAGGGCATCGGGGCGCGAGAAAAGCTCAGCGCCCTGCCCGATGCGGCCCGGGTTACCTTGACCACATTGGGGTTGAACAAGGTATCGACGTCGCCGATGGACTCGGCCAGGGTCGCGACCGAGGCGCCCTCGTCGCGCATCAGCCGCCCCGCCACCTGATCGATCAGTTCGGGCGGCAACAGCGGTTCGTCCCCCTGGACGTTAACCAGCACCGCCTCGTCCGGCAGCGCCAGGCGCTCGACCACCTCCGCCAGCCGATCGGTCCCGGTGGTATGGTCCTCGCGGGTCATCACCACCTCGGCGCCCAGCTCGAGCATCACGCTTTCGATGCGCGCATCGTCGGTGGCGATCACCACTCGACTCGCCGAGGAGCGCCGGGCCTGATCCCAGACCCGGGCGACCATGGGGCGGCCGGCGATATCTGCCAGCGGCTTTCCGGGCAGACGACTCGAGCCGTAACGCGCCGGTATGACAACGATAAAATCCTGCATCGGCTAGCGCTCCTTCACGTCTGGTCCGTGCTGGAGGCGCCCCGCCCGGGGTTGGTCTTGAGGGTCTCGTCGACCTCCATGACCCGCGCCTCCTCGACCAGCATCACCGGGATGCCGTCACGGATCGGATAGGCCAGGCCATCGAACTGGCAGCACAGCTCGCCGGCATCGCGGTCGTAGCGCAGCTTGCCCTGGCACTGGGGGCACACCAGCATCGCCAGTAGTTCCTTGTCCATCATCGTTTCTCCTGTTGAATTTGAGCCTTCGGCGGCAGCGCTCAGTCACTCTGCCGCTGCGCGATCCCGGTATCATGAGCGACCCGCGCATCGTCGGTGCCTCGCCAGGCGGACACTCGCCGATCGAACCAGGCCACGAAGGACGCCTCGGGTCTAGCCTCGACATCCAGGGCCCAGCAATCGTCGGGAACAAAGCTTCGACACTTGACCGCATCCTTGGCGGTCATCACCACAGGTCGCTGGTCGCTGGTGGTCAGGTCGGCCGGGCTGAACCGGTGGTGGTCGGAAAAGGGGGCCGGTCGATGGGCGACCCCCAGCTCCGACAGGGTGGTAAAGAAACGCTCCGGATGACCGATCCCTGCCACTGCGGTGACCGGAGTGGCGAAAGGCAGCGGCGTCAGTGGACGCCGCTCGTCGTCACCGACCCTGCGCCAGCAGGCGGGCTCCAGTTGCATGGTGAAGCCGTCAGCGGCAAGCGCGCTCGACGATTCGCCGTTGACGATCAGTGCGTCGATGCGCTCCAGCCGCTCCAGCGGTTCGCGCAGCGGCCCTGCCGGCAGGCAGCGCCCGTTGCCGAAGCCTCGCTTGGCGTCCACCACCACCACCTCGAGATCACGCCCCAGGGCATGGTGCTGAAGACCGTCGTCGGTGACGATGACGTCACAACCGGCGTCGATCAGGCATTGGGCCCCACGCGGGCGGTCCGGGTCGACCACCACCGGCAGCCCGGTCTGATCGGCCAGCATTCGCGGCTCATCGCCGCTGGCCGCTACTGGTGTATCGGCGGCAAGGTGCAGGGGGTAGCCATCGGCCTTGCCACCGTAGCCCCGTGACAGAATCCCGGGGCGAAAGCCGCGTTCGGCCAGGTGCCGCCCCATCCAGGCGACCAGCGGCGACTTGCCGGTGCCGCCGAGAGTCAGGTTGCCGACCACGATGACGGGTACCGAAGCGCGCCACACCGGCTTGTCGCCACGCGCAAAGGCGTCGGCTCGCCGGCGTACCTCGCGGCGATAGAGCGCCTCCAGCGGCCGCAGGACGGCAAGCCAGGGAGCCCCACGATAGGCCGCCTCGAGCCAGCGCTGCCCAAGCCCCATCTACGCCTCCTGGAATTGCAGCTGGTGCAACGCGGCGTAGGCACCGCCATCGCGTTCCAGCAGCTCGGCGTGGGAGCCCTGCTCGATGATCTCGCCCTGCTCCATGACCAGGATGCGGTCGGCCCGTTCGATGGTCGACAGGCGGTGGGCGATGACCAGGGTGGTGCGGTCCTTGCAGACCTCTTCCAGGGCCGCCTGGATATGGCGCTCGGACTCGGTGTCCAGCGCCGAGGTCGCCTCGTCGAGGATCAGGATGGGAGCATCCTTGAAGATCGCCCGAGCGATCGCCATGCGCTGACGCTGACCACCGGAGAGCATCACGCCGTTGTCTCCGACCAGCGCCTGGTAGCCGCCGGGCATGCGCTCGATGAACTCATGGGCGTGGGCGGCGCGGGCCGCTGCCTCGATGTCAGCAGGATCGGCATCGGGGACCCCGTAGGCGATGTTCTCGGCGATGGTGGCGTTGAACAACGTCACCTGCTGGGACACCAGCGCAATCTGCTGTCGCAGCGCCGTCAGCTGGTACTCCTCGATGGGGGTGCCATCGATCAGGATACGCCCGCCCGTCGGTCGGTAGAAGCGCGGCAACAGGCTGACCAGGGTCGACTTGCCGCTGCCCGAGCGGCCGACGATGGCCACCATCTCGCCCTTGCGCACGTCCAGGTCGATGCCCTTGAGCACCTCGGGCTGATCGTCTCCGTAGGCGAAGCGCACCTGTTCGAGCTGTATCCGCCCCTGCAGGCGCTCGGGCATCAGGGTTCCGGTGTCGCGTTCCTCAGGCTCGTCGAGCAGCCCGAACAGTTCACTGGAGGCAGCGATACCCTTCTGGATGGTGCCGTTGATCTCGCTGAGCGAGCGAATCGGCTTGGCCATCAGCGAGGCGGCGGTGATGAAGGCCACGAATTCGCCCGGCGTCATGTTGTCCATCAGCGCCGGTGACATGGCAAGCCACACCAGCAGCGCCAGCGACAGTGCCACCAGCATCTGGATGACCGGAGTGCTGGTGGCCTTGGTCAGGGCCTCCTTCAGGCTCTGGCGACGGTTGACTTCACTGGCGTCGTGGAAGCGCCCCATCTCGTATTTCTCGGCGCCGTGGGTACGCACCACGCGGTAGCCGGTCAAGGCCTCGGAGGCGACGTGGGTGACGTCCCCCATGGAGCGCTGGATGCGCTTGGAAATGCGCCGAAAGCGCTTGCTGGCGTAGCTCACCACGCCACCAATCAGCGGCGTCACTGCCATGAACAAGAGCGTCAGCATCCAGTTGGTCCACAGCAGATAGCCCAGCAGGCCGAGCACGAACAGCCCTTCCTGCAGGATTACCGTGATCGCCTTGGTGCCTGCGCCGGTCACCTGCTCCACATGGTAGGTCACCCGCGAGATCAGGTGGCCGGAAGAATGATTGTCAAAGAAGCGCCCCGGCAGGCGCAGCATATGGTTGAAGACGTCACAGCGCAGCGCGTGCACCATGTTGCGTGCAACGTTGCTCATGAAGTAGGTGCCGAGAAAGGTGCCGACACCCCTGGCGCCGAACATGCCGACGACGAACAGCGGCAGAAACAGACGAAAGGCGGCGTCGGGATTCTGGATGCCATCGATCAGGCGCTTCATCATCTCGGCCAGGGCGGTACTGGACGCCGCGTAGATGGCGTAGCCGACCACGGCGACGAGAAAGGACTTCCAGAAGGGTTTGACGTAACCAAGAAGACGCTTGTAGAGCGTCCAGCCGGAGTATTCGATCACGTTGGCTCCAGTTGCGAGGGAATCGGTCCTGTCTGGCCGCCGCGGATGGTCCAGGTGGCGATCACCCGGACCCGCACGGCCGTCTGCCGCCGACAGCGGACGCGGCGTCGCTCCTGGCCGGCCGACACACAGGGCAGTGAGATTCAGTGCCGCGATTCTACCCCATGGCAGGGGCCTTCGACACCGCCACCGGTCAGACGGGGATGGATACCCTGCGCCGCCGCTATCCCGACCTGCGACAGGAGGATGTTCACTCGCCCATCCACAGCGGTGTCCATCAGGCAACTGCCGACGCGTCGCAGGCGACGCACCACCTGGTCGGCAGGATGACCGAAGCCATTGTAGGCACCGCGGGAAATCACCGCCAGGCGGGGCGGCCTGGCCGTCACCAGGGCCTCGCCGGTGCTGTCCGCGCTGCCATGATGCCCCACCACCAGAACCGCAGGCGCCAGCGGCAAGCGCGGGATCAGGAAGCGCTCGACGCGTTTTCCCGCATCGCCGGTAAGCAACACGCTGCCACCGGCGGTACTCACCAGCAGCACGCAGGAGCGATCATTGCTGCCATGCCCGGCAACGTCGCTTGCCGTTGCGCTGCCGGCCGAGGCAGGCGGCCACAGAAAGGTGAAGTCGACACCGTCCCAGCGCCACCCCTCCCCGGCATGACAAGGGTGTCGCGGCGTGTGCGCCGACAGCGCCAGCGTCTCGCCCTCGGGGTACCACCAATGAGCCACCCGATGATCACGCACCAGGCTGGCGAGTCCTCCTGCGTGGTCCTGGTCGGCGTGGCTGATCACCACCTCGTCAAAGGCTTGCGGAGATGCCCAGATGGACGCCAGCGGCGTAAAGCCGGAGCGAAAGCGAGGACCGCTGTCGTACAGCAGTCGATGACGGGCGGTGATCAGCTCCACCATCAGTCCCTGCCCCACGTCCCAGACCATCAGCCGCACCTCGCCCGGTCCGGGCCTGCCACCGAAGGCCGGAATCATCGCCATGGCCGCAACAAGTGCCAGGACGCTTGCTGATCGCAGCCCGGCACCCAGGCCAGGTAGCAACAGCAGCGCGCCCAGGCCCAGCAGCAGAATACCGAGTGTCCAGCGCCCTCCTTCTCGCAGCGACAGACCGGGTGACAGTTCGGCGAACATCCGCAACGACGCCAGCATCACCTCAAGGCCCGCTTCGAACAGCCACCAGCTCGCCATCGCCGCCTCAGACGACACCGTCGACAGCACCCAGCCCAGCATCCCCAGCGGCACCAGCACCAGCGTCACCAGGGGCACCGCCAGCAGATTGGCCAAGGGGGCCAACGGCGCCACTTGACCCATCGCCAGCAGCACCAGACCCGCCATGGGTAGCGCCAGCAACAGCTGGGTACGCAATAGCGCCGCCAAGGCACCCTTGAGCCCGGACGGCACCTGCCTGCCCTGCCACATCAGGATCAGCAGGGCTACAGCACCGAAGGACAGCCAAAGCCCGGGGCGCCACAGCGCCAAAGGATCCCACAGCACGACCACCGCCCAGGCCAGTGCCCAGCCCTGCCACGGCGAAGGAGAATGCCGCCCCCCGGCCACCCAAAGGGCGATAAGGACCATCACCAGTGCCCGCAGCGCCGGCGGTTCGGCGCCGACCAGCCAGACAAAGCCGCTGGTGGCCGTTGCGGCGGCCAGCCACGGCCAACGCAAAAGCCGCCAGCGCCCCGGCTGAATCAACCGCGCCACCAGGCGCGACAGTGTCAGCGCCAGCGCTGCCACCAGGCCCACGTGCAGCCCGGACACCACCGCCAGATGGGTCGTCCCGGTGGCGTTGAGCAGCGCCCAGTCGTCGGCCTCGAGTCGCTCGCCACGCCCCAGGGTCAAGGCCGCCAGCCAGCGCTGCGTCGTCTCATGCAGCGGCTGGCCATCGAGCTGTCGCAGTAACACTCGGCGTGGGTCCCGGGGTGCGGCGGCCAAGCGTTGCGGCGGCGGTTGTCCGATGACCGACCCGGTGGCGTGGATGCCTTCCCGCCACAGCCAGCGGCGATAGTCGAAGCGCCCGGGATTGGCGAGGCCACCAGGTGGGCGTAGTCGTACATCGAACCGCCAGCGCTCACCGACGGCCATCATCGTGTGCGCTGTTGCCGACGCGGTCCCGACCTCGCCGTCCATGGTGCTATAGCGACTGACCCGTATCCGCTCGAGTCCCGAGCAGTCAGGCAGCCCGGCTTCCAGGGGACGGCAGCTCTCGACCCTCATGGTCAGACGCTGCAGGCCATCGCTCTGGCGACTTGCCAACACCCGCCCCTCGACCGTCAGCGGCACCCCGGCAAGCCCCGAGGGCAAGCGGGCCGCCTGCTGCTGCAACAGACAGCCAAGCACCCACAGCCCGGCCAGACAGACCAGCAGCGCCGCCGTCCGGCGCAAGGCCAGTGATACCAGTGCCGCCACTGTCAGCAGATTCAGGCCGAGGGCGGCCTCGGGCAGCGTCAGACCGGCGCCTCCAAGGACGCTGCCCAAGGCCAGCGCCCATGCCAGCGAGAGGGAACAGGTGCCTTGACAGGAGCGGCCTGGCGGCCGACGTATCGATCGTTGCCAATCTTCGTCAGATTCCATCGCCCTCTCTCTGGAGCCCTGGAGGCTTGGGGCCCCGAAGCCCGACAGCCTGTCGGCGGCGTCACGCATGCCCATCGTTGGCCGACGTCATGGCAAGGGCGGCGGCTTGTATGGATAATAGCCACGCATCCGCAGCCTCGAGCTGATTCGCCATGCCGCGTCGACTACTCAAGCGCTATCTGCCCTCGCCGGACGCCCTGCGCCGGCAGCGCTCGCTACGCTTCATGGCGCACCTGATCGCCGACCCCGCCCTGTGGGTGCTGACGCGCCGCAGCGTGGCCAACGCCTTCAGCGTTGGCCTGTTCAGCGCGCTGCTGCCGATCCCGTGTCAGATGGTCGTCGCCGCCCTCGGCGCCCGTGTCGGACGCTGCAATCTGCCGCTGTCGGTGGCTCTGGTGTGGATCACCAACCCGCTGACGATGCCGATCATCTTCTACGCCAACTACTGTCTCGGCGCCTGGCTGATGCAACGCCCGGCGCTGGAGGCGCCCCATCGGCTGACCACCGACTGGCTGCAGTCCCAGTTGCTGGACATCCTGCCGTCCCTCCTGATCGGCTCGCTTGTGGCGGCGATCGCCGTCGGCGGCCTGGCCAACCTGGTGATACGCCTGCTATGGCGCTGGCAGGTGGCACGCAGCTGGAAGGCACGCGCGCGCCGGCGACGCCGCAGGACCCAGCCGCACTGAACCAACCACACTGACTCAACCGCATCGACCCAGCCACACTGCCCCAGCCGCACTGACTCAGCCTGCGCAAAAGGCCCTGCTCGGCCCGGCGCCGTTCCCGCTGGTCTGCCGAGAAAGCCCGGACAAGCAATCCCCTACGAAAGAAGGCCCCGATGCGATTGCATCGGGGCCTTCTTCTGGCTTCTTCTGGACGCTGCGAAAGACCTACTCGGCGTGCAGCTTGCCGTTGTCGAGTCTCAGCACGCGGTCCTGATGGGCGGCCAGGGCCGGGTCATGGGTGACGATGACGAAGGCGCAGCGAGCGCTGGCGGCAAGCTCATCCATCAGCGCCAGGATGCTGGCGGCGGTGTGCTTGTCGAGGTTGCCGGTGGGCTCGTCCATCAGCATCAGGCTGGGATCGGTGACCAAGGCCCTGGCGATCGCCGCACGCTGGCGCTCACCGCCGGACAGCTCGCCGGGCTTGTGTTCGGCCCTGGGGCCCAGCCCTACCTTGTCCAGCAGAGCACGCGCCTTGTCCTCGGCGTCACGCTTGCGGCTACCGCGAATGATCAACGGCAGCGCCACGTTCTCCAGCGCCGAGAACTCCGCCAGCAGATGGTGGAACTGGTAGACGAAGCCGATGTGGCGATTGCGGAAGCGCCCGATCTCGGCGTCGCCCATCTTGTGCAACACGGTGTCGGCCACCCGTACTTCGCCGGCGCTGGGGCTGTCGAGGCCTCCGAGCAGGTTGAGCAGGGTGGTCTTGCCGGAGCCGGAACTGCCGACCACCGCGACTCGCTCGCCGGCGTGCACCTTGAGCTCGAGCTGGTCGAGCACCACCAGGTCGGCGGGACCTTCATCGTAGACCCTGGACAACTCGCGGCACTCGAGCATCAGATCGTTGCCGGCGGGGGTCGACGCCTCGACACCAGGCTTGGCGATTACCGAATCATTCATAGCGCAGCACCTCGGCAGGCTGGACCCGCGCCGCGCGCCAGGCCGGATACAGGGTGGACAGGAAAGTCAGCACGAAGGCGGCCCCCACGATCTGATAGACATCGCTCCAGATCAGCTGGGACGGCAGGTCACTGATGAAGTAGACCCCCGCGTCGAGGAAGTGGATACCCAGGGTCGACTCGACGAAGGCAATGATATCGGACACCGTCAGCGCCAGCAGAATACCCAGCGCGACCCCGATGACGATACCGATCACCCCGATGGCGATACCCTGGACCATGAAGATGCCCATGATCGAACCCGGGGTGGCGCCTATGGTCCGCAGGATGGCGATGTCGGCGTGCTTGTCGGTCACCACCATCACCAGGGTCGAGACGATATTGAAGGCAGCCACGGCGATGATCACGGTCAGCAGCAGGCCGATCATGCGCTTTTCCATCTGGATCGCCTGGAACAGGTTGCCCCGGGTGAAGGTCCAGTCGTAGCCGCGATAGCCACCGCCCAGCTCATTGACGATGGCCTGGGTCTCCTGACCGGCCAGGAACAGATCGTCGAGCTCCAGACGCAGCCCGCCAATGCTGTCACCCATGCGCGCCAGGGTCTGCATGTCCTCGATGTTGGCGTAGGCCAGGTTGGCGTCCAGGTCGGCACCGACACTGAAGATGCCACTGACGGTGAAGCGCTTGAGCCTGGGGAAGACGCCTGCCGGGGTGATCGAGGCCTCCGGCACCAGCAGGGTCACGCTGTCCCCCACGTCGACGTTGAGGTTGTTGGCGAGGATGGAGCCGAGCACGATGTGCCACTCCCCTGCCTTGAGGTCGTCCAGCGAGCCACGCGACATGTTCTCGTCGACGATTGACACCCGGCTCTCCCAGTCGGGCTCGATGCCGTTGACCATGGCGCCCTGATTGCGCCCGGCCACCGAGAACATGCCCTGCTGCTGGATATAGGGCGCCGCCCCGATGACATGTTCGCGCTGGGTCAGGCGCTCGGCCAGGGGCTGCCAGTCGGTCATCCCACCGGCCTGTTCGATCTGGGTGTGGGGCACCATGCCCAGCACCCGCTGGCGCAGCTCCCGGTCGAAGCCGTTCATCACCGAGAGCACCAGGATCAGCACCGCCACGCCCAGGGTAAGACCCAGCATGGAGGTCAGCGAGATGAACGAAATGAAGTGGTTGCGTCGCTTGGCTCGCACATAACGCAACCCGATCAGAAAGGGCAATCGATCAAGCATGGACTCGTTCCTTGTCGGCGGGCCGTCATGGTACGGTTTTTTGCGAGCGACTGCATCGCCACGGCAGAGGAATTGCGAGATCCTTGCATCTTCGGTCACAGCCGCCTACATTTCGCCGTTTCTTGGCCCCAGGACATCACCCATGCCCCGCCTGCTACCCGAATGGCACCCTCAGGATGCCGTCCAGCTGACCTGGCCCCGCCGCGACAGCGACTGGGCGCCGACGCTGCCCGCCATCGAGGCGATGCTCGAGCAGCTCGCCCTGATCATCAGTCGTTATCAGAGCGTGATCATCGGGGTGCCCGACCACGCTACCGGCGAGGCGCTGTCAGGCCGCCTGGTGGCCCGAGGCGCGCCACCCGAGCGTCTGCGCCTGACCGTGGTCGACGCCGACGACACCTGGGCCCGGGACCATGGCCCGCTGGCGACCGGTGACGGCAACGGCGTTACCTTCCATGACCTCGGCTTCAACGGCTGGGGCGGCAAGTTTCCGGCCGATCGCGACAACACCCTGACCCGCCAGCTCAAGGATGCCGGCTTGATCGCCTGCGCGACAAGCGATAGCGCGGTGATCATGGAGGGCGGCGCCCTGGAGACCGATGGCGAGGGGACGCTGCTGACCACCGAGGCCTGTCTGCTCAATCCCAACCGCAACCCCTCGATGTCACGGGCCGATATCGAGACCTGGCTGGCCGAGACGCTGGGCATCCACCGGGTGCTGTGGCTCTGCCACGGACATCTCGAAGGCGACGATACCGACAGCCATATCGATACCCTGGCGCGCTTCTGTGATCCCCAGACCATCGCCTATGTGCGCTGCGATGATCCGAGCGATGCGCACTACGCCGAGCTCGCCGCCATGGAGCGCGAGCTCAAGGCGCTGACCCGCGCCGACGGCTCGCCCTATCGCCTGGTACCGCTGCCCTGGCCTGGCGCCTGCCATGACGCCGAGGATGGCCACCGCCTGCCGGCCACCTACGCCAACTTCCTGATCATCAACGGGGCGGTGCTGGTGCCGGTCTACGGCGATCGTCACGACCTGGCGGCGCTAGACGCCCTGGCCGGAGCCTTCCCCGACCGGGATATCATCCCGGTGGACGCCAGCGCCGCCATCGTTCAACACGGCAGCCTGCACTGCCTGACCATGCAGTGGCCCCAGGGCACCCTCACCACCGCCGAAGGAGACCGCCGATGACACGCCAATTGACCGTGGGCCTGGTCCAGCAACCCGCCTGGCCCGACAAGGCCAGAAGTCTCGACGCCAGTGAAGCGAGCATCCGCGATCTCGCAGGCCGCGGTGCCAGACTGGTGATGCTGCAGGAACTCCACGCCACCCACTACTTCTGTCAGTACGAGGATCCGGCGCTGTTCGACCTGGCGGAGCCGCTGGACGGGCCCACCGGCACACGACTGGCCGAACTCGCCGCGGAGCTCGACATCGTGCTGATGGGCTCGCTGTTCGAGCGCCGCGCGCCGGGCATCTATCACAACACGGCGGTGGTCTACGACGGCGCCAAGGGCGCGGTGGGTCACTACCGCAAGATGCATATCCCCGACGACCCGGGCTTCTACGAGAAGTTCTACTTCACCCCCGGAGACCATGACGCCTCTCTCGGACAAGGGTTCACCCCCATCGACACCTCGGTGGGCCGGCTCGGGGTACTGGTGTGCTGGGATCAGTGGTACCCGGAGGCCGCGCGCCTGATGGCCCTGGCCGGTGCCGAACTGCTGCTCTACCCGACCGCCATCGGCTGGGCGCCGGGCGACGACGACGCCGAAAAGACGCGCCAGAAGGACGCCTGGACGCTGATCCAGCGCAGCCACGCCGTGGCCAACGGTGTCCCGGTGCTGGTCGCCAACCGGGTGGGCCACGAGGAGGATCACTCGAAGGTCAGCGAAGGCATCGACTTCTGGGGCGGCAGCTTTGTCGCCGGGCCCCAGGGTGAGCTGCTGGCCCACGCCGGCACCGAGCCCGAGACCCTGCTGGTGACCCTGGATCTCGACCATGGCGAAAACGTGCGGCGGATCTGGCCCTACCTGCGGGACCGGCGCATCGACGCCTATGGAGATCTGACCCGCCGCTACCGCGACTAGGGCTTGCCGCCAAAGAGCCGGGCTTCGTCGACTTCTCGCATAAAGCCCAGGGCTTGTACGAAAAGCGCCGACGCTCCTCGAGCTTGAGAACAGAGCCACGCGGCAATGGAACGACATGCCCCTGAACGCAAGAAACCCCGCCAGGTCTCCCTGGCGGGGTTTCTTGCATCTGGTAGCTAACGGCCGGTGCTGGCCCTTTTCGCCAATGCCCTAGCGCCAGAAGTCACGGATGGACGCGATCCCCTGGGCCCCCACGGCGCGGGCATGGCTGGCGTCGTGGCGCGTCATGCCACCCAGCGCGTAGACCGGCATGCCGGCGCGTTCGACCAGTTGCTGGAAGTCATGCCAGCCGATCGGTGCCACTTCCGGATGGGACGGAGTGGTGCGCAGCGGTGACAGGGTCACGAAGTCGCAGCCAATGGCGTGGGCCTGGTCGAGCTGGGCCTTGTCGTGGGTCGAGGCCGCCAACCACTTGGCCTCGGCGATGGGGCGACGCTCCAGGCCCATCAGCCGCTCGCTGGTCAGATGGATACCATCGGCATCGATCCGCTCGAGCAGCTCCGGTTCACCGTTGAGCATCAGCTTGGCACCATAACGACGGCACAGCGCCAGGGCACGCTCCGCACGGGCCACGTAGGCGTCCTCGTCGAGGGTCTTGGCGCGCAGCTGAACCAGACGCACGCCATCTTCCTCGAGGGCCCGCTCAAGCTTGGCGTCGAAGGCGTCCTCGTCGGCTTCCTCGTCACTGATCAGGTATTCCGAGGGCAGCATCACCGCACGCAGGATCGGCAGGTTGGCGGCCGGGAAGGGATAGCCAATCAGTTCGCCCATGGGCACCCAGCGTACCGCCTGTCCTTCTCGACCGAAGGGCTCACCGGAGAAGTCCTTGACCTGCCAGACGTCGAGCAGAATGTGCTTGTCGGAGTACTCGTGGTGGATGCGAATCAGCGGTTGGGCGCGACGAATTTCGATGCCGAGTTCTTCGTGCAACTCGCGCTTGAGCGCCTCAAGCCCGGTCTCGTAGGGCGCCAGCTTGCCACCGGGAAACTCCCAAAGGCCGCCGTGGTCCACATTGGAAGGACGCCGGGCCAGCAGCACTTCGTCACCGTTCGGGCTGATGATGGCGGCCGCCGCCACGTGCACCCTTCTCTTCACCATAGTGTTCATTCAACAATACCAGCTTCGGTTCGCGGGCCACGCCCGCACCAGTTTTCAGTCGGGAGGGCGATAAAAGTCGGCATAGGATACCGATTCGCTCGCCGAGATTCATCTGCCGCTGATGCATCGCCGATGGATCGGCTCCACCGCTACCCGCCGGACAGGCAAAAAAGACGACACAGGATACCGATTCACTGGCCGAGATTCATCTGCCGCCGACGAACCCATGCGGAATCAACTGCGGTAGTCGGCGTTGATCGAAACATAGTCGTGGGACAGGTCGGAGGTCCACACCCGCGCGGCAGCGTCACCACGCCCCAGATCGATGGCAATGGTGATCTCTTCTGCCGCCATCACCGCACTGCCGGCGTCCTCACTGTAGCCCTCTGCACGCCCACCGTTCTCGACCAGGCGCACATCGCCCAGATCGATGGTCACCCGATCGACATCGAAGTCCTCGACCCGGGCACGCCCCACCGCGGCGAGGATACGGCCCCAGTTGGCGTCACTGGCGTACAGTGCGGTCTTTACCAGCGGCGAATGGGCCACCGTAAAGGCTACCTCGCGCGCCTCCTCGACGCTCAGGGCGCCGCTGACGTCCAGGGTGACGAACTTGGTCGCACCCTCGCCGTCGCGAATGATCGCCTGGGCCAGCTCCACCAGCACCTCATCGAGGGCCTGACGAAATATCCGCTCGTCATCGTCATCGGCGAGTGCTGCGCCCTGGCCGGTGGCGATCAGCATGCAGGCGTCGTTGGTCGAGGTATCGGAGTCCACGGTGATGCTGTTGAACGAGCGCTTGACGCCCTCCCTGAGCAGGGCATCAAGACGCTCGGACTCGATCGCCGCGTCGGTGGCGACAAAACCCAGCATGGTGGCCATGTCGGGACGGATCATGCCCGACCCCTTGGCGATGCCATTGAGGGTGACAGTGCCCTGCTTGAGCGTTACCTGGCGGGTCGCGCCCTTGGTCCGGGTGTCGGTGGTGAGGATGCCTTCGGCCGCCCGAGCCCAGGCGTCGCCACCGTCGTCGAGCTGGTCGAGCGCCTCTGGCAGGCCACCGAGAAGTCGCTCCATCGGCAGCGGTTCGCCGATCACGCCGGTGGAGAACGGCAGCACCTGGTCGGCCGACACCTCGGCGAGTTCGGCCAGCGCCTGACAGGTGGCGTGGGCGTCGCGCATGCCGATCTCGCCGGTGCCGGCGTTGGCATTGCCGGTATTGATGACCAGGTAGCGAACCGCGTCGCCCGCGGCCAGATGCTGGCGGGCCACATGGACCGGCGCCGCGCAGAAGGCGTTGCGGGTGAAGGTGCCGGACACCCTGGCGCCCGGGGCCACCTCGATCACCACCAGATCACGCCGGCCCGGCTTCTTGATGCCTGCCATGGCACTGCCCAGGCGAACCCCGGGGATCGGCCCCATTGCCGGAAAAATGCTGTCACCGACTGCCATTGTTTTCTCCTTGCGTCAAAGACGACCCCAGGCCTTGAAGCCCGGGGTCGCCGTCGTCATGGGTTGCGAGGCTTGCTCAGCTGAGCTTGCCGCAGCACTGCTTGTACTTCTTGCCGGAGCCGCAGGGGCAGGGATCATTGCGGCCAACCTTGGGGGCGTCTCGACGCACCGGGCGCTGATCGGCAACCTCGTTGACGTGACGCTCGCCGCCCTCGTCGGCCATCTCGGCGTCCGTCGCGGCAGGTGCGTCGTGGCGACTGGCCGCCTGGGCGCTCTCGCGGGCAAGGGCCTCGCGACGCTGACGCTCCAGGGCGTCCACCTCCTCGGGGGCACGCACCTGCACGTGACTGAGGATACGGGTGACGTCGGCCTTGATATTGGTCAGCAGGTTCTGGAACAGCTCGAAGGATTCGCGCTTGTACTCCTGCTTCGGATTCTTCTGAGCGTAGCCACGCAGATGGATACCACGACGCAGATGGTCCATGGACTGCAGGTGTTCCTTCCAGCGGGTGTCCAGCACCTGCAGCATGACCTGCTTCTCGAAGCGCCGCATCAGCTCCTCGCCAGCGATGGCGACCTTGGCCTGGTAGGTCTCGCGATGCTGGGTCTGCAGGCGTTCGCGCAGCTGCTCCTCGTGGAACCGCTCGTCCTCCTCGGCCCACTGCACCACCGGCGCGTCCAGCTGGTACTCGCTCTTGAGGTGAGCCTCGAGCCCCGCCAGGTCCCACTGCTCGGGCAGGCTCTGGGGCGGCACGTAGGCACTGATGGCCTCGTCCAGCACCTCTTCACGAATGCCCATGACGTTGTCGGAGACGTCGCTGGCGGCCAGGATCTCGTTGCGCTGCTCGTAGATCACGCGACGCTGATCGTTGGCCACGTCATCGTACTCGAGCAGCTGCTTGCGGATATCGAAGTTGCGTCCCTCGACCTTCTTCTGAGCACGCTCGACGGCGTTGGACACCATCTTGTGCTCGATGGCCTCGCCCCGCTCCAGGCCAAGCGCCTGCATCAGCTTCTGCACCCGTTCGGAACCGAACAGACGCATCAGGTTGTCTTCCAGCGACAGGAAGAAGCGGGTCGAGCCCGGGTCGCCCTGGCGGCCACTACGACCACGCAGCTGATTGTCGATGCGCCGTGACTCATGGCGCTCGGAGCCGATGACGTGCAGACCACCGGCGGCCAGCACCGCCTCGTGGCGTTCGCGCCAGGCCTCCTTCAATGCCTCGACCTCGGCGTCGCTGGCGTTTTCCAGCTTGGCCGCTTCGGCCTCCCAGTTGCCGCCGAGCACGATATCGGTACCACGACCGGCCATGTTGGTCGCGATGGTCACCGCACCTGGGCGCCCGGCCTGGGCGATAACCTCGGCCTCGCGCTGGTGCTGCTTGGCGTTGAGCACGTTGAAGTCGATGCCCGCCTTGCGCATCAACTCGGCCAGGTATTCGGACGTCTCGATGGACGCGGTACCCACCAGCACCGGACGGCCGGCCTCGACCTGGACCTTGACGTCCTCGATGATCGCCTCGAACTTCTCTTCGGCGCTGAGGTAGACGAGGTCGTTCATGTCCTTGCGCGCCAGCGGCCTGTTGGTGGGGATGACCACCACATCGAGCCCGTAGATCTGACGGAATTCGAAGGCCTCGGTATCGGCGGTACCGGTCATCCCGGACAGCTTCTCGTACAGGCGGAAGTAGTTCTGGAAGGTGGTGGAGGCCAGGGTCTGGCTCTCGCGCTGGACGGTCACACCCTCCTTGGCTTCCACCGCCTGGTGCAGGCCCTCTGACCAGCGACGTCCCGGCATGGTACGCCCGGTGTGTTCGTCGACGATGACCACCTGTCCCTCGCTGACGATGTAGTCGACGTCAGGGTGGTACAGGTGGCGCGCACGCAGCGCCGAGTGCATATGCTGCAACAGGTTGAGGTTCTGGGCGGCGTAGAGCGAGTCGTCCTCGCCGAGCAGCCCCTGGGCGCGCATCAGCTCCTCGACCTTGTGGTGGCCGCGCTCGGTCACCTCGACCTGCTTCTGCTTCTCGTCGAGGGTAAAGTCGCCGCTTTCGGGATCTTCCTCGTCGCTGCAGGGCGTGAGCTCCCTGGCGAGCCGATCCACCACCTTGTACAGCTCGGTGTTCTCGTCCACCGCACCGGAGATGATCAGCGGCGTGCGCGCCTCATCGATAAGGATGGAGTCGACCTCGTCGACGATGGCAAAGTGCAGTTCCCGCTGAACCTTGTCTTCCAGCGAAAACGCCATGTTGTCGCGCAGGTAGTCGAAGCCGAACTCGTTGTTGGTGCCGTAGGTGATGTCGCAGGCGTAGGAGTCACGCTTCTCCTCGGAGGTCTGGCCGGAGTAGATCACGCCTACCGACAGGCCGAGGAACTCGTACAGGGGGCGCATCCAGTTGGCGTCACGCCGGGCCAGGTAGTCGTTGACCGTGACCACGTGCACGCCCTTGCCGGGCAAGGCGTTGAGGTACACCGCCAGGGTCGCGACCAGGGTCTTGCCCTCACCGGTCTTCATCTCGGCGATCCGGCCGCGGTTCAAGGTCATGCCGCCGATCAGCTGTACGTCGAAGTGACGCATGCCCATCACCCGCTTGCTGGCCTCGCGCACGGTGGCAAAGGCTTCGGGCAACAGGGCGTCGAGCGACTCACCGGCCGCCAGACGCTCACGGAACTCAGCGGTGCGGGCGGCCAGCGCAGCGTCATCGAGGGCTTCGAGGCTCGGCTCGAGCTCGTTGACGGCGCGAACCTGGCGGGACATGCGCTTGACGTCGCGGTCGTTCTTGGAGCCGACGACTTTACGCAGCAGAGAATTGATCATGAAACTTCCTGAAATCTGGAACCTGAAAAAGAGGCCGCCAGGCATTGGCGACCGTCACGCTTCATCGAATTCAGGCGATGTCAGGAGGACCCCGGCGGGACACCACGTCGAGGGCGGCCACCGGCACCAGCATTGGCGCCGACCAGGCCACCGTCGGGGACGATGGTTTGGGCAGGGTCTTGAGGGGATGTCGGGCCAGCCGATGGCGGCAGGCCTTGAGCATGGTATGGGCCCGGATGACCGCCGGCGCCATGATGCAGATCTGCACCAGTCGCTCGGTGGCTCGGGGAGATTCGGCGGCGCTCAGGCTCGCCGGCAGCAGGCAGCCCACCAGCAGCCCTGCCAACCACCATCTAGCCACCCGACGGGCACGAGCCTCGCGGGGGCAGCAGCGATGTGGGTCGATGGCAGTCATGCTGTCGGGGAACTCCCTGGCGTGCTAGTCTCGGGCCGGCGCCATGCCGGCTGCCCATCACTCGAGCGGCCATCATGCAAACGGCCATGACACCTGCGTTCCACAGACGAACGCCGCCGAGCAACAAATTCATTGATCCTGGGGCATCCCAAGACACAAGCACATGAGTATAAAGGTTAAGCGGTTCCGCGCCCAGTCCATGACAGGGCTTCTTCAGGGCCGCGGCGAACTGGGCGGACTGATGCGCATGGCGCGCCTGATCGAGCGCGCTCAGGAGCATCTGCGCAATGAACTCTCGCCCACCCTGGCGGAACACCTGTTTGTCGGTGGCTTCCGTGACGGCCGCCTGACCCTGATCACCGACGGCGCAGCCTGGCTGACCCGTCTGCGCTACGAACAGCCGCGTCTGCTCGACTGCCTGCACCAGTTGCCGGAGTTCCAGGCGGTGACCGGCTTCCACCTCAAGGTACGTCCGGTGCGCCCGGCCAAGGTGGCGCCGCGCCAGGTAAGGCGCCTGCCCGCCCAGGCCGGTGACGAGCTCTCGAGCTGCGCCGCCGATGTCGAGGATCCGCGACTCAAGCGCGCCCTGGAGCGCCTGGCGGCCCACGCCGAGTCGCCTTCAGGGAAAGACGACGCCTAACCCCATCGGCGTTCCCCGCACATGAATCGCCGCGGCCTCCCGACCCTGCCCGCGCCGCTTGGCGACGCCGAACATGACGTGAACATGAGGCGAACATGAAACCCCAGACAGCAGAACGCCGCCCCGAGGGGCGGCGTTCATGCGAGTGATGGCCGAAGACAAGTTGCTACGGGAGACTGGCGATCTGCGGGGCTAACCTTGGCCTGGCCATCACCGAGGCTCGCATCACGCCATGGCCGGTGCCGCGTAGGAAATCGGCGCCGATTCGGCTTCGCTCTCGTAGGTCACGATCTCCCAGGCCTCGGGCTGCTCGATGAGCGCACGACACAGCTGGTTGTTCAGCGCATGGCCGGACTTCACGCCACGGAACTCGCCGATCAGGCTGTGGCCGAGCTGGTAAAGGTCACCGATGGCGTCCAGCACCTTGTGCTTGACGAACTCGTCGTCGTAGCGCAGACCACCGTCGTTCACGATGCGGTAGTCGTCCACCACGATGGCATTGTCGAGGCTGCCACCAAGCGCCAGGTTGTTCGAGCGCAGGTACTCGAGATCACGCATGAAGCCGAAGGTCCGCGCGCGAGACACCTCCTTGACGAAGGACGTCGTGGAGAAGTCGACCATGGCGGTCTGCTTCTGGTCCTCGAACACTGGGTGATCGAAGTCGATGGCAAAGGAGACCTTGAAGCCCTGATGGGGCAGGAAGACGGCTTCCTTGTCGCCTTCGCTGACCTTGATCTCACGCTTGATGCGGATGAACTTCTTGGCCGCGCTCTGCTCCTGGATCCCGGCGGACTGGATCAGGAACACGAAGGGTCCGGCACTACCGTCCATGATCGGCACTTCGGGCGCGCTCACATCGACGTAGGCATTGTCGATGCCGAGACCCGCGAAAGCGGACATCAGGTGCTCCACGGTCGCGACCTTCTCACCATTCTGAGACAGGGCGGTGCAGAGAGTGGTGTCGGTCACATTCAACGCCTGGGCGGGAATGCGGACCTCCGGCTCGAGGTCGGTGCGCACGAACACAATGCCCGTGTCCACCGGCGCGGGGCGAAGCGTCAGGTAGACCTTCTTGCCGGAGTGCAGTCCCACGCCCGTGGCGCGGATGACATTCTTGAGGGTACGTTGTCTGATCATTGTGCAGTCGCCAGGCAGTCGTTGGTTATCAAACACCGTTCACTATAACACCAAACGGACGTTTCAACAAAAAAACATCGCCTTTCGATCCCTGCACCCCGGAAATTTCGCGCACTCTGCTCTCGATCAGTCCGCCTGACGCCGCAGGAAGGCGGGAATATCGAGATAATCGTCCAACTCCTGAGACTTGCGCTTCTCGGCCTGCGGTCGCGGTGATTCCTGCGCCTCTGGCTTGCTCGCTGCGGCCACACCGGCGCCGCCCTGGGCGCGATTGATCGCACTCTGCTGAGGACGCTGGCGCGCCTCGGGACGACGAACCTGCTGCTGCGCCGCCGGCTTCTGCTGGCGTGACACCTGATTGTCGAGACCCGCCGCGACCACGGTGACCCGCAGCTCGTCGGTCATATCCATGTCGATGGAGGTACCCACGACGATGGTGGCGTCCTGGGAGGCGAACTCCTGCACCGTGGCGCCGACGTCGTTGAACTCACCGATCGACAGATCCGGCCCAGCGGTGATGTTGACCAGGATGCCGCGAGCGCCGTGCAGATCGATATCCTCGAGCAGCGGGCTGCGGATCGCCTTCTCGGCGGCCTCGCGAGCGCGATTTTCGCCGGTGGCACCACCGGTGCCCATCATCGCCATGCCCATCTCTGACATCACGGTGCGCACGTCGGCAAAGTCGACGTTGATGATGCCCGGGCTGGTGATCAGCTCGGCGATACCCTGAACGGCACCCAGCAGGACGTCATTGGCGGCGCTGAAGGCAGTCAGCAGTGTCGCGCTCTTGCCAAGCACGGACAGAAGCTTCTCGTTGGGAATGGTGATCAGCGAGTCGACATGCTCGGACAGCTCCTTCATGCCCTCTTCCGCTGCGCGCATGCGCTTGGGGCCTTCGAAGGGGAACGGGCGGGTGACCACCGCGACGGTCAGGATGCCCAGCTCCTTGGCGACCTGGGCGACCACCGGTGCCCCGCCGGTGCCGGTACCACCACCCATGCCGGCGGTGATGAAGACCATGTCGGCGCCACCGAGCAACTCGGCGATCCGCTCACGATCTTCCATCGCGGCCTGACGACCCACTTCGGGGTTGGCACCGGCGCCAAGCCCCTTGGTGATCTCGCTGCCGAGCTGCAACACGGTCTTGGCGGAGACGCGCTTGAGCGCCTGGGCATCGGTATTGGCGCAGATGAACTCCACCCCTTCGATGCTGCTCTCGACCATGTGATTGACGGCATTGCCGCCGCCGCCACCGACGCCGATGACCTTTATGACCGCGCTGCTTGAGGGCGCGCTATCTACGACTTCGAACATTTGCCCCGTCTCCTGAGCCGCTTGTGCGGCCCTTTCAGAAATTTCCTTTGAACCAGCCTTTGATCTTTTCCAGCGCCGGAGTCCTTTCCTCTGGTCCACGCCGGGAGACGTCCTCGCGTCTCGATTGCGACGAGATGGTGCCACCCTGCCCCTGGTGGACACGACCCTGACGGGCCTCATGTAGAGCGTAATGTAACAAACCGACACCCGTCGAATAAATCGGATTTCGCACCACGTCAGCCAGGCCCCTCACATTCTGCGGACAAGCGACCCTGACCGGCATGTGAAATATCTCTTCGGCAAGCTCCACCACACCTTCCATGCGTGATGTGCCACCGGTCAACACCACCCCTGCGGCGACCAGATCCTCAAAGCCGCTGCGGCGCAGTTCGTCGCGCACCAGGGTGAACAATTCCTCGTAACGCGGCTCGACCACTTCGGCCAGCGACTGTCGAGACAGGTCTCTGGCGGGACGGTCGCCGACACTCGGTACCTTGATCATTTCGTCGCTGGAAGCCAGCTGGGTCAGCGCACAGGCGTACTTGACCTTGATCTCCTCGGCATACTGAGCCGGGGTACGCAGCGCCATGGCGATATCGTTGGTGACCTGGTCACCGGCGATGGGTATCACCGCAGTGTGGCGGATGGCGCCCTCGGTGAATACCGCGATATCGGTAGTGCCCCCGCCGATGTCGACCATGCAGACGCCCAGTTCACGCTCATCCTCGGTCAGCACGGCATGACTGGAAGCCAACTGCTCGAGGATGATGGCGTCGACGTCGAGCCCACAGCGACGCACGCACTTCTCGATGTTCTGTACCGCGTTGAGTGCGGCGGTCACCAGATGAACTCGTGCCTCCAGACGCACACCCGACATGCCCAGCGGCTCACGGATACCGCCCTGGGTGTCGATGGCGAACTCCTGGGGCAACACGTGCAGCACCCGCTGCCCTTCGGAAATGGCCCTGGCCCGCGCCGAGTCGATCACTCGCTCGATATCGGAAGGCGCAACTTCGCGCTCCTTGATCGCCACGACCCCGTCGGAATTCATGGAACTGATATGACTGCCGGCAATGCCCACATAAACCGAATGTATGTCGCAACCGGCCATCAACTCAGCTTCTTCAACCGCACGCTGAATCGACTGGACCGTGGATTCGATATTGATCACCACTCCCTTCTTCATGCCACGGGAGGGATGAGAGCCGATACCGGCAATTTCGATACCACCATCGTCGGTGGGTTGCCCCACGATCGCGACGACCTTGGATGTTCCGATATCCAGCCCGACTACCATATTGGACACGTTGGATGGACCTGCCATGAGCCGGGAAATCTCCTTGAACGGATTCCGTTACCTCGGAACCTGCCTCTGTTATAAAAAAACCTGGGACGATTATAGGAACAATAGCGCTTGTTCGACCAGCCCGGGGCGTACATTCATTCCACGATACGGACACATTTAAACAAAAGAAACCGAGAAAACTTTGCCGATGGCCGGAAAAGTGTCGCCATATAATTCCGTTCTCGCGTCTGATCCATGCCGTCTTTTCGTTAACCGCGAGTCGCGGCCTCATCATCGACCGGCTCCGTCTCGCCATGCCAGGCCACGGCGACGCCGTTGGGGTAGCGCAGATCGATGTAGCGAATGTGCGACGCGACCTCACCCAGTTCACGCCGCCAGGCCGCCTCGAGACGCCCGAGGCGGGCGTCCAGATCTCCACGGCCGAGCATGATCCAGACGCCGCTGTCCAGCTGAAAGCGCCAGGCGCCGCGGGCTTCCAGACGTAGCTGGTCGATCCCGAGCCCCATCTTGTCCAGCCGCTGCCCCAGGTCATCGAAGTAGGCCAGCACCTCGGGACCGGCGCCACCGGGTCCCGCCATATCCGGTAGTCCCATGGGCGGCTCCACCGGGGCAAAGACAAAGGGCTCGCCATCGCCGTTGAGCAGTTGATCGTCGTTCCAGCGCGCCACCGGGCGCTGCTCCTCGAGCTCGAAGGTCAGTGCATTGGGCCACTCGCGACGAATGCGCACCTCCTTGAGCCAGCCCACCTGCAATGCCTGCTCACGCAGCGCTTCCAGGTCCACCGACAGCCAGGTCCGGCCCCTGACCAGCGGCGCCAGCTGGCCCTTGAGGTAGCTGGCGTCCACGTGGTGCAACTCACCACCGATGGACACCCGCTCGATGGGCCGATCCAGCCACAACCACAGCGCCTTGCCACCGGCGCCCACCAGGGCAGCCAGCAGCACGACGCCAAGCCAGGTGCCGCGCCTGGCCATCTCAGCCGCGCTCCCTGGCGGTATCGAGAATACGCAGGACCAGCTCGTCGAAGTCGATGCCGGCATGGGCCGCCGCCTGGGGCACCAGACTGTGATCTGTCATGCCGGGCACGGTATTGACCTCGAGCAGCCAGAACCGACCTTCAGCGTCGCGCATCACATCGACACGGCCCCAGCCCTGACAGCCCACCGCCTCGAACGCCGCCAGGCACAGCTCGCCCAGCGTGGTCTCCTGCTCGGCATCCAGACCACAGGGCAGGTGGTAAAGCGTCTCGTTGGACAGGTACTTGGCCTCGTAGTCGTAGAAGCCGCTGGGCACCTCGACGCGAATGGCCGGCAGCGCGCTGTCGCCAAGTACCGACAAGGTAAATTCGTCTCCCGACACAAAACGCTCGGCCATCACCCGAGTATCGAAGGTGGCGGCCTCACGATAGGCGGTTTCGAGTTCATCACGGCTGTTGACGATGCTGATGCCGATGGTCGAACCCTCATGGACCGGCTTGACCACCAGCGGCAGACCCAGTCGGTCGGCCACCTCGTTCCAGTCGGCTTCGGGCGACAGCAGCACGCTCTCGGGCGTCGGCAGACCCAGGGTCTGCCACAGCGCCTTGGTCCTGAGCTTGTCCATGCCCAGCGCCGAGGCCAGAACACCGCTGCCGGTATAGGGGATTCCCGCCAGCTCAAGGGCCCCCTGCAGACAGCCGTCCTCCCCTCCCCTGCCGTGCAAGGCAATGAACACCAGATCGGGGTTCAGCGCCTGCAGCCCGGCGACGCCGCCCTCGGCAAGGTCATAGCCGGTCACTTCAAGGCCCTGGCGCTGACACGCCGCCAGCACGGCGGCACCGCTGTTCAGCGACACTTCTCGTTCGGCGCTATGGCCACCGTAGATGACCACCACATGGCCGTAGGACTGTACTTGTCGTGTCACAGGATCACCTCGTCGAACTGAAGCTGGGCATCCGCCAGACGCTGGGAGATGCCACCCACGTCACCGGCGCCCTGGGTAATCAGGATATCGCCGGGTCTGAGCACCTTGGCCAGCAGCGCCGGCAATTCCGCCTTGTCCTGGGCGAAGATCGGATCGACTTCGCCACGCTGACGGATGGAACCCGCCAGGCTGCGACCATCGGCGCCGGGCAGCGCGGCTTCGCCGGCACTGTAGACGTCGAGCAGTACCAGCGTATCGACGCCAGACAGCACCCTGACGAAGTCCTCATAGAGATCGCGCGTGCGTGAGTAGCGATGAGGCTGGTAGACCATCACCAGCCGGCGCTCGGACCAGCCATCGCGCACCGCCTTGATGACCATCTCCACCTCGCGGGGGTGGTGACCATAGTCGTCCACCAGCATCACCTCACCTTCACCGTTCGGCGCGGCGAAGTGACCGTGTACCTGGAAGCGACGGCCAACCCCGGCAAAGCTCGCGAGTCCCCGCAGAATCGCCTCGGCGTCGACCCCGGCGTCGCTGGCCACGGCGATCGCCGCCAGCGCATTGAGCGCATTGTGACGGCCCGGCATGGCCAGACTGACATCGAGATCCTCGAGGTTGCCGGGCCGCACTGCGGTAAAGCGGACTTCGCCGGCACTCTGGGTGAAGTTCTCGATGCGATAGTCGGCGTCGTCGGAGAAGCCATAGGTGACGAACTGGCGATTGATGCGGTCGAGCAGGCCACGCACGTTGTCGTCATCGATGCACAGTATCGCCAGACCGTAGAACGGCAGGTTATGCAGAAACTCGATGAAGGTGTGCTTGAGACGCTCGAAGTCGCCACCATAGGTGCTCATATGGTCGGCATCGATATTGGTGACGATGCTGACCATTGGCTGCAGGTGCAGAAAGGAGGCATCGGACTCGTCCGCCTCGGCCACCAGGTAGTCGCCCTGCCCCAGCTGGGCGTTGGTGCCGGCGCTGGTCAGCTTGCCGCCGATGACGAAGGTCGGGTCCAGCCCGCCCTCACCCAGAAGAGTGGCGGTCAGGCTGGTGGTGGTGGTCTTGCCATGGGTCCCGGCCACGGCGATGCCGTGACGGAAGCGCATCAGCTCGGCCAGCATCTCGGCGCGACGTACCACCGGCACGCGATGCTCGTGGGCCCACACAAGCTCCGGGTTGTCCGCGTCCACGGCGGTGGATACCACCACCACATCGGCACCGGCGGCGTGCTCGGCAGCGTGTCCGATGAACACCTGGGCGCCGCACTGTTCGAGTCGCGCCACCACCGACGAATGACGCAGATCGCTGCCGCTGACCTGGTAGCCCTGATTGGCCAGCACCTCGGCGATGCCGCACATGCCGGCGCCGCCGATGCCGACGAAGTGGATACGACGAATGCGCCGCATGCCGAGACCGGGCCTGGTGGCAGCGGATGAGCTCAGTTGGCCGGGGACCGGCCCTTGGGTCGAATTACTCAAAACCTGTCTCCATACAGCCCGCCACCAGCCGTTCCACAGCGTCAAGGTGGGCCTCGGCCCTTGCCTTGCTCGCCATGGCCGCCAGGGTGTCGGGCTCAAGCAAGGTCCCCAGGCGCTCGGCCAGGGACGTCGGATTCATGTCACGCTGCTGAATAAGCGCCGCGGCACCGGCACCGACCAGCGCCTGGGCGTTGGCCGTCTGATGATCATCCACGGCGTGGGGGAAAGGTACGAACAGCGCCGGCTTGGCCGCCGCCGCCAGCTCCGCCACGGTCAGCGCGCCGGAGCGACAGACCACCAGATCCGCCCAATCGTAGGCGTCGGCCATATCTGCGATAAAGTCGCTGACCTCGGCGTCAACGCCGGCAGCCTGATAGCCCTCGCGGGTCGCCTGGTCCTTGTCTCTACCGGCCTGGTGGCGCACCTCGGGACGCGACTCGGGGGGTAGCTCGGCCAGCGCTCTGGGCATCTGCTGGTTGAGCGCCAGCGCCCCCAGGGAGCCACCGACCACCAGCAGACGAAGGCGTCGTCCGCGCATCTGGTCGGCCACACGTGCATGCTCGCCAAGGGCGGCGATGTCATCCCTGACCGGATTGCCGACGACCTCGGCGCGGCCACCGAAGGCCTGGGGAAAGGCGGCGTAGACTCGCTTGGCCAGGTGCGACAGTGCACGATTGGTCAGCCCGGCCACGGCGTTCTGCTCGTGGATGACCAGCGGTCTGCCGCACAGTCGGGCGGCAAGCCCGCCGGGACCGCTGGCAAAGCCTCCGAGCCCGACCACCAGCTGTGGGTCGAACTCGCGAATCACGCTTCTCGCCTGGCACACGGCGCGCCCAAGGCGCACCGGCGCCTTGAGCCAGCCCGCCAGACCGTTGCCCCTGAGGCCGCTGATGGCGATCTGGTGAAGCACTATGCCGGCCTCGGGCACCAGGCGATTCTCGATACCTCTGGGACTACCCAGCCACGCCACCTCGACGCCCTGCTGCTGCAATCCCCTGGCCAGCGACAGCGCCGGGATGACGTGCCCCCCGGTGCCGCCGGCCATGATCAGCGCTCGCCTTCCCTGTGTGTCACTCACGGCTTCACTCCTGCAGCCTTGGTTCTCCTGGGCGCTTCGCGGGCCTGGTCACGCCGCGCCGCCGGCGACTGCCGACGCTGGCGCTCGCGCGTCTCGATGTCCACCCGCAGCAACAACGCCACCATGATACAGCTCACCACCAGGCTCGACCCACCGTAGGACAACAGCGGCAGGGTCAACCCCTTGGTCGGCAACATGCCGGTACTCACCGCGATGTTGATAAAGGCCTGGGCGCCGATCACCAGGGCGATGCCATAGCTCAGGTAGGCGGCAAACGGCAGCCTCGCAAGCTCGGCCCGACGCCCTACCGCCATGGCCCGCCACACCAGCAGTGCGAACAGGCCGACCACGGCGATCGCGCCGACCATACCGAGCTCTTCGGCGAGCACCGCAAAGACAAAGTCGGTGTGGGCCTCCGGCAGGTAGAACAGCTTCTGTACGCTGTTGCCGAGGCCCATGCCGATCAAGTGGCCGCGACCGAAGGCGATCAGCGCCTGGGTCAGCTGGTAACCGCTGGCGAACTGGTCCGCCCAGGGATCGATGAAACTTGTCAGTCTCGCCATGCGGTAAGGTTCGGCCACCGCCAGGATGGCACCCAGGGTTCCCACCAGCACGAACAACAGCAGAAAGCGCCCCCAGGGCGCCCCGGCCATCAGCAACATGCCCATGACGCAGCTGGTCATGACCACCACACCGCCGTAGTCGGGCTCGAGGATCAGCAGCACGGCCACCACTCCGACCACTACCAAGGGGCGCAGAAAGGCCCCCCACTGACGCCTGACCTGTGGCAGAAAGCGCTCCAGATAGCCCGCCATGTAAGCGATCAAGCAGAGCTTGGCGACCTCCGAGGCCTGTAGATTGAAGGGCACCCCGGGGATCGACAGCCAGCGGCGGCTGCCGTTGACCTCGCGCCCCACCAGCAGCACCAGCAACAGCAGCACCAGTCCCACCACCAGCAGCAGCGGGCCATTGGCCTTCCACCAGGCCAGGGGGACGCGCAGCGCCAGGCACCCCACGGTCAACCCGCCCAGCACGAAGATGCCGTGGCGAATACTGAAGTACCAGGCGTTGCCGGTCAGGCTCGACGCCACCTCGGTGGAGGCCGACGTCACCATCACCCAGCCGATCAGCAGAAGCGACAGAGTAGCCACCACCAGCCAGCCATCGAAGGCATGGTCGCGGGTGGAAAGACGCTCGCGCAGGGCACCGAGGCGCTGGCGAGATCGGGCGAGACGACTCATGGCTTGGCTCCGCTGGAAAGGTCCTGCACCCAGGCGCGAAAGGCGTCTCCCCTGGCCTGATAGTTGACGAACTGATCGAGGCTGGCGCAGGCCGGTGACAGCAGCACCGCATCACCGGGCCTGGCCACCTCCCGTGCGCGACACATGGCGGCGTCCAGATCGTCGACGCGGGTGATGGCGACCGCTCCCTTCAGGGCCTGGGCCAGCGCCTCGGCGTCGCGGCCGAACAGCACCACCTCACGGGCGTAGCGCGACAGCGGGGCGGCCAGCGGCGAGAAATCGGCACCCTTGCCGACACCGCCGGCCAGCAGTACCAGACGCCCATCCAGGGTCGGGCCGAGTCCGGCGATGGCGGCCAGGGTCGCGCCCACATTGGTGCCCTTGGAGTCGTTGATCCAGTCGACGTCGTCGATGGTGGCGAGCCACTCGCTGCGGTGGGCAAGCCCGCTGAAACGTTCGAGCACCCGGGCCATGGACTCCAGCGGAAAACCCAGACGCTGGCCCATGGCCAGGGCGGCCAGCGCATTGGCCTGGTGGTGACGACCGCTCTGGCGCATGCGAGCCACCGGCAACAGCGGTTGGTCCGCGTGGAAGAACCAGGGCTCGCCCTGGTGCTCCACCACGCCCCAGTCGTCGCCGGATTGCGGGGCCGTCACGCCAAAGCGCGACAGTGCAGGCAACGCCTCGTCCGGCCAGGTCAGGGGGTCCTCGGCGTTGACCACCGCGTGCCTGGCACCACGAAAGATCGCGAGCTTGGCGCGGCGATAGCCGGCCATGTCGCCGTGGCGATCAAGGTGGTCCTCGCTGAGGTTCAGGAAGGCGGCACTGTCGGCCCCCAGACACGGGGTCGTCTCGAGCTGAAAGCTGGACAGCTCCAGCACAAAGAGATCCGCCTCGGGTTCCTGCACCAGCAGGTCCAGCGCCGGGGTACCGAGGTTACCCCCCACGGCCACCCGCCGCCCCGCCTCGCGGGCCATCTCGCCGACCAGGGTGGTGACGGTGGACTTGGCGTTGGCACCGGTGATGGCCGCCAGCGGCGCGCGACAGGCCCGCCGGAACAGCGCGATCTCACCCACCAGACGGGGCTCGCCGGTATCCGGATCGATGCGCCTGGCCGGCGCCTCGAAGCACGCCTGATGGGGGTCGATGCCGGGGCTCAGGATCACCTCCCGCGCGTCGTCCAGCACCAATCCATCGAGCGGCCCCAGGCGCACCGGCACCCCCGGAAAGTCCGCAAGGAAGACGTCGAGTCCCGGCGGCGCCTCGCGGGTATCCACCACCATGAAATCGCGGCCTTCACGCTTGAGATGACGACAGATCGCCATCCCCGAAAGGCCGAGCCCTACCACCACGCTAAGGTGGGCGGGCACGACATGGCGTTGCGGCAGTCGCACATCCTGACTGGCGTCCATGGCCACCTCAGCGGATCTTGAGGGTGGCCAGACCCAGCAGGACCAGCACCACGGTGATGATCCAGAAGCGCACGATCACGCGAGGCTCGGGCCAGCCCTTGAGCTCGAAGTGGTGATGCAGCGGCGCCATGCGGAAGATACGACGACCGGTCAGCTTGTAGGAGCCGACCTGCAGGATCACCGAGATGGTCTCCATGACGAAGACGCCACCCATGATGAACAGCACCACTTCCTGGCGCACGATCACCGCGACCACGCCCAGGGCCGCCCCCAGCGCCAGGGCGCCGACGTCACCCATGAACACCTGGGCGGGATAGGTGTTGAACCACAGAAAGCCGAGTCCGGCGCCGGAAATGGTGGCGCAGAATACCGCCAGCTCGCCGGCACCGGGGATCATCGGAATCTGCAGGTACTCGGAGAATACCGCGTTGCCGCTGGCGTAGGCGAAGACGCCAAGGCCCATGGCGACCATCACCGTGGGCATGATCGCCAGGCCGTCGAGGCCGTCGGTCAGGTTGACTGCGTTGGAGGAGCCGACGATCACCAGGTAGGTCAGCAGGATGTAGAAGCCACCCAGGGGCAGCACGAAGTCCTTGAGCAGCGGCAGGATCAGACTGGTCTCCACCGGCGAGGCCGCGGTCAGGTAGAGCACCACGGCGGCGCCCAGGCCGATCACCGACTGCCAGAAGTACTTCCAGCGGGCCGGCAGCCCACGCGGGTTCTTTTCCACCACCTTGCGATAGTCGTCGACCCAGCCGATGGCGCCGAAGCCCAGCGTGACGACCAGCACCACCCACACATAATGGTTGGTCAGATCGCCCCACAGCAGGGTACTGACGGCCATGGCCATCAGGATCATGGCGCCGCCCATGGTCGGCGTACCGGCCTTGGACAGGTGGGACTGGGGACCGTCATCGCGCACCGCCTGGCCGATCTGACGCTCCACCAGACGGCGGATCATCAGGGGGCCAAACCACAGACACAGCACCAGCGCGGTGATGGTCGCCAGAATCATCCTCAGGGTGAGGTATCCAAAGACGTTGAAGGCGCTTTGATAGTTCGCCAACAATTCAGCCAGGAAAAGCAACATGTATCAGGTTCACCTTGAAACATCCGGCCGCAAGGCCGCCACGACGCCTTCCATCCCCGCGGCGCGGGAGCCCTTGACCAGCACGCTGGCCGCCTCGGGCAGATGTTGACGCACATGGCGGACCATCGCCGCCTGATCAGAAAAATGGTACCCGCCTTCGCCGAAGGCTCGGGCGGCGGTCTCGGCCGCCTCGCCCAGAGTACCGAGAAATGTGATGCCGCGTTCCCGCGCGTAGCGTCCGATCTCTGCGTGCAGATCGGCAGACGCTTCACCCAGCTCTCCCATGGCGCCGAGCAGGCACCAGTGCGGGCCGGGCAGTCCCAGCAGGGCGTCGATGGCCGCCTTCATCGCCCCCGGGTTGGCATTGTAGGTATCATCAAGCAGCCGCGCACCGCGTAACCCCTCCTCCACGGTCAGGCGTCCCGGCGTCGGCACCACCTCGCCAAGCCCCGCCACCACGTCGGCGGCGGGAAGTCCCATGGCCAGCGCCCCTGCCGCAGCCGCCAGGGCATTGGACACGTTGTGACGGCCCATCAGCGGCAGCTCGACACGACCCAGCACCTGAGCGTCGAAAGTCAGCGTGAAAGCATAGCGCCCGAGCGTATCGCAGACCAGCTCCCCGGCATGGAGGCGCGCCTCGGGCGTCAGTCCGAAATCGATCACCTCACGGGGCGACGCCAGGCGCTGCCACAGCGAGAAGTAACGGTCGTCACGGTTGAGTACGGCGACGCCCTCGGGGCCGAGTCCGCCGAGAATCTCCCCCTTGGCCTGGGCGATGCGCCCCATGCCACCGAACTCGCCGACGTGGGCCCCGGTGACATTGGTGATGATGGCGACCTGGGGTTCGGCCAGCGCTACCGTCCAGGCGATCTCGCCCAGGTGATTGGCGCCGAGCTCCACCACGGCTCTCTGGTGATCCGAGGCAAGCGCCAGCAGCGTCAAGGGCGCGCCGATATCGTTGTTGAGGTTGCCGTGGGTGGCGAGGGTCTCGCCCTGACGAGCCAGCAATGTCGCCAGCATCTGCTTGACCGTGGTCTTGCCACTGTTGCCGGTCACCGCCACCAGCGGACCACCCCAGGCCCGGCGCCGCTCGCGGGCCAGCAGCCCCAGCGCCATGCGGGTATCGCCCACCACTAACTGGGGCAAGGGGTCGTCCACCGGGTGCTCGACCACCGCCGCCACGGCGCCGCCTTCGCGGGCCGTGGCAATAAAGTCATGGGCATCGAAGCGCTCGCCCTTCAAGGCCACGAACAGGGTGTCCGCCGCCACCCGACGGGTGTCGGTGACGATGGCGGCTATCGGCGAGTTGGCAAGCCCCTGAAGGCCGCCGCCCTCTCCATCGACACCCAGCGCCCGGCACACCGACCCCAGCGACGCGAGCCCTGGCGCGCTCATTGGTCCCGCCCCTGTCGACGCTGGTCCAGGGCGGCTTCAGCCTCGGCCAGGTCGGAGAAGTCGTGGCGCACGCCCTGAATCTCCTGGTAGGCCTCGTGTCCCTTGCCGGCGATCAGAATCACGTCATCGGCGCTCGCCTCGGCGATGGTACGGGCGATGGCGTCACCGCGACCGGCGATGTTCCATGCCTGCTGGCGGGCCTGGCCCTCCAGCCCCGCGAGCATCGTCTGGCGAATGGCGTCCGGGTCCTCGCTTCTGGGGTTGTCGTCGGTGATCACCAGTCGATCGGCCTGGCCTGCGGCCGCCTGGGCCATCAGCGGGCGCTTGCCGCTGTCGCGATCACCGCCGCAGCCGACCAGGCACCACAGCGCCCCGCGTCCGGGCAGATGGGCGCGAAGCGCCGCCAGGGCGTTGTCCAGCGCATCCGGCGTGTGGGCGTAGTCGATCACCACGGTGGGAGCCCCGGGCCGCGTCAACGCCTGCATCCGTCCCGGCACCGGCGTCAGGGTCGCGGCGGCAGTCACCAGCTCGTCGATGCCGACACCCAGACCGTAGAGGGTGGCCATGGCCAGCAGGACGTTGTCGAGATTGAAGCGACCAAGCAGCGGCAGCACCACCACCTTCTCGCCTTCCGGCGTGGCGATCAGCGCACGCTGCCCACCGACGTCGGGCTCGACATCCAGCACCCTGAGCGAGACGGCATCGTCTTCACCACAGGCCAGCACCCGGGTGCCCTCACCGATGCCCGCCAGCATCAGCCGAGCCAGGGGATCGTCGCCATTGACCACGGCCAGACTGATCTCCGGGCGCTTGAACAGCTTTGCCTTGGAGGCGGCGTAGGCGATCATGCTGCCGTGATAGTCGAGGTGGTCGCGGCTCAGGTTGGTAAATACCGCGGCAGTGAAGCGACAGCCCGCCACCCGCTCCTGCTCCAGGGCGTGACTGGAAACTTCCATGGCTACCCGAGTGATGCCCTGGTCGGCGAGCTCACCCAGCTGGCGCTGCAGCGCCAGTGGCTCGGGGGTGGTCAGCATGCCCTGGGTCAAGGCACCCGGGCGGCCGTGACCCAGGGTACCGATCAGGCCACAGTCGCTGCCCGTGGCGCGGGACAGCTCGGCAATATAGTGGGTCACCGAGCTCTTGCCGTTGGTGCCGGTGACACCGATCAGTTCGAGCCCATCGGGCACCTGATACAGGGTGCGCGCGAGCTCGCCGAGTCGGGCGCGCAGCCCGGGCAGCCACATTACGCGACCATCGACCCGCGGCGGGGCGTCTTGCGGGCCTTCCGCCAACACCAGGCAGGCGCCGGCCTCCAGTGCCTTGTCGATGTAGTCGCGGCCATCGGCGGCGACGCCGGGGATCGCGACAAAGGTCGCGCCGGGCGACACCTCGCGGCTGTCGGTAGTGAGCCAGGTCGCCACCTCGCCGGCGACCGCGGCGTTCGGCGCAAGCTCACTCCAGAACTGGGTCAGCACGTCGTCAAGACGCGCCAGGGATAAGGTCATGGCGGATTCCGTCGCCTTCTGCGTCATGGGCTGTCGCCCTCCTGTTCGGGGCGATCCGGCGGTACGTCGAGGATGCGCAGGGCACTGCCCGCCACCCGCGAGAACACCGGGGCAGCGATGGCGCCGCCGTAGTAGGCGTCGCCCCGGGGATGGTCGATCATTACTACGGTGATGATGCGCGGGTCGGAGACCGGGGTAATCCCGACAAACAACGACCGGTAGGCGTTCTGCTCGTAGCCACCGCTGCCGCTCTTGCGCACGGTGCCGGTCTTGCCGGCCACACTGTAGCCGGGCACCAGCGCGCGCCGGGCGCCGGTGCCTGGTGCCACCACCTCATCCATCATGGCCAGGACGCGGTCGGCGACCTCGGGCTCGATGACCGGCTCGCCCTGGGCGGCGCGGTTGAGGCGCAGCAGTGACGGCGGCAGGCGTTCGCCATGATTGGCGATGGAGGTATAGGCACTGGCCAGCTGCAAGGCGGTGACCGACAGACCGTAACCGTAGGACAGTGCGGCCCACTGACTGCTCGACCACACCGCCGGCGCCGGCATGTTGCCGGTGGCCTCTCCCGGGAAGCCGGTGCCCGGGGCCTGGCCGAAGCCCAGCGCGCGGTAGCGATCTGGCACCACCGGGTCGTCGAGCTGCAGGGTCAGCTTGGCCATGCCGATGTTCGAGGACTTGCGCAGGATCCCGGCCAGGGTCAGCTCGCCATTGTTGGAAACGTCGCGGATGGTATAGCGGTCGATTCGCATCCAGCCCGGCGACGTATCCACCACGGTGTCACGTGGAAAGCGACCGGTCTCGAGCAGCGCCGACATGGCCAGCGGCTTCATCACCGAGCCCGGTTCGAACACGTCGACCATGGCCCGGTTGCGCAGCCCCTGGGGGTCCAGGCCGGCGCGATTATTGGGGTTGTAGGAGGGCTGGTTGGCCATCGCCAGGACCTCGCCGCTGCGCGCGTCCATCATCACCAGTACGCCGCCGTCGGCGTCGTTTTCATCCACGGCAGCCTTGAGCTCACGGTAGGCCATGTACTGCAGGCGCTGGTCGATGGACAGCGTCAGGTTGCCGCCTGGCTCTGCCTCCTGCAGCACCTCCAGATCGCGCACCAGACGTCCACGGCGGTCCTTGAGCACGCGGCGCTTGCCGGGCTCACCGGACAGGTAGGATTGATAGGCCAGCTCCAGTCCTTCCTGGCCCTGGTCGTCGACGTTGGTGACCCCCAGCAACTGGGCGGTCACCTCGCCGGCAGGATAGTAGCGCTTGTACTCTTCCCGGGCGTGGACGCCAGGCACCCGCAGCTTGAGCACCTCCTCGGCCTGGGCCGGGGTCATGCGCCGACGCAGGTACATGAACTCCCGTTCGCTGTAGCGGGCGATACGCTCGTTGAGGGCATCGAGGTCCTGGCCCAGCGCCTGGGCCAGGCGCAACCGCTGGATGTCGTCGGCGGGCAGGTCCTGGGGGTTGGCCCACAGCGTCACCACCGGGGTCGAGATCGCCAGCGGTTCGCCGTGACGATCGGTGATCATGCCCCGGTGGGCGGGGATCGGATCGGTTCTGAGGGTACGGGCGTCCCCCTGCACCTGAAGAAAGTTACGATCGATGACGTGAAGATCGACGATCCGCCCGGCCAGCAGACCCAGGCCCAGCAGGATCAGCGTCATCATCACCACGTAGCGCGCCCGCCCCATCGGCTCCATCGGCGGCGGGCGGCGAGGTGTCACGCCCCGGGGGAGTTCCGCGGTCATGGCGTGATCACCTCGATGTCATGGATATCGGGCAGCCGCATCTCCAGACGCTCCACCGCCAGGCGTTCGACACGCGACGGCGTCGACCAGGCGCTCTCCTCCAGCAGCAACTGCCCCCACTCCGTCTGCAACTGCTGCTGTTCACGCTCCAGCTCCTGGAGCCGAGCATACTGCTGGCGAGTCTGGTGACTGACGCTGATCACCGCCAGCGCCGACACCAGGCATGCCAGCAGCAGCGCCACCACCAGCAAAAGGCGTGGCGACATGGTGCGCGGCAGCGGCCAGCCAAAGGCGTTGATATCCAGTCGTCCTTGAGCCATGGAAGGTCCTCAGTAGCGCTTGCGCGCCATGCGCATGACGGCGCTGCGGGAGCGTGGATTGGCCTCGACCTCTTCGGCGCTGGCCTTCATCGCCTTGCCCAGTGACTCCAGCCGTCGCGCGATCTGATCGTCGCGCAGCGGTATTCCCCGGGGCACCTGGGTATCGCCCTTGACGTGATCGCGGATAAATCGCTTCACCCGTCGATCCTCCAGCGAGTGGAAGCTGATCACCACCAAGTGTCCGCCGGGCGCCAGTGCCTCCAGCGCGGCTTCCAGCGCCTGATCGAGCTGATCGAGCTCACCGTTGACCTCGATACGCATGGCCTGGAACACGCGAGTGGCAGGATGCTTGCCCTTCTCCCAGGCGGGATGGGCGGCCTTGACCACCTCGGCAAGATCGGCCGTGCGGGTGAAAGGCCGTTCCTGGCGCCGAGCGATGATGGCCCGCGCCAGCCGACGAGCGTAGCGCTCCTCGCCGTAACGCTTGAACACCGAAGCCATCTCGGCCTCGCCCACACGCGCAATCCACTGGGCCGCGCTCTCGCCCTGGGTCGGATCCATGCGCATGTCCAGCGGGCCATCGCGCAGAAAGCTGAAACCGCGATCGGGATCGTCAAGCTGAGGGGAGGACACGCCAATGTCGAGCAGGATACCGGACAGCTTGCCATCCAGGCCGTGATCGCGGGCAACCTCTCTCAGCCGCGCAAACTCGGCACGTTCGATGGTAAAGCGTGGGTCATCGATGCTGGCCGCCTCGGCGATCGCCTGGGGGTCGCGATCAAGGGCCAACAGGCCACCGTCTTGTGCAAGGCGGGAAAGGATGGCGCGGGAATGACCGCCTCGTCCGAAGGTGCCATCCAGATATACGCCAGCGGGATCATGCACCAGGGCGTCGACGGCACCGTCGAGCAGGACGCTTTCATGAGCGAAGCCGCGCACGGAGGATTCAGGGGAAGGTGACGGCATGCGGGTCTCGTTCGACGGCGGTGTTCCTACGCGCGGCCAGCCGTCAGCGCCGTCAGCGGTGGAAAACCCTCACGCCACTGGACTCCTGGCCGCACAAACTCGTGATCGCGCCGCTCGAGCCAGGCCCGAGCGCGCAAGAAAAATGGGGAGTCGGCCGATAAGCCGGGTTCTGTCGAGGACAGTCATTCCTCTAGGAGCAGTGTCACCACTGCCCTCAAGCAACCTACCCGAACCCAGCGCGGGCCACGCCAACGGGTTCCTATTTGGTCTTGCTCCGAGTGGGGTTTACCGTGCCACGCACTGTTGCCAGGCGCGCGGTGCGCTCTTACCGCACCCTTTCACCCTTGCCGGCCTCCCGAGGGAGACGTAGGCGGTCTACTCTCTGCTGCACTTTCCGTCGGCTCACGCCGCCCAGGGGTTACCTGGCACTCCGCCCTATGGAGCCCGGACTTTCCTCCCCCGCATCAAGCGGCGGCGACTGTCTGGCCAACTCCCGCGGCAAGCATACCAGTGCCCTGCCACCCCCTCAATCCCCGCCTTGCCGTGACGGGCCTGGGACAACCCCCAGCCTCTTCAGGCGATCGCTCCTGATGCCCTCTCGATGCCCTCGATCCCCGCCTTGCCGTGGCGGGCCTGGGACAACCCCAGCCTCTTCAGGCGATCGCTCCTGATGCCCTCTCGACGCCCTCAATCCCCGCCTTGCCGTGACAGGCCTGGGACAACCCATAGCTCGTCCTAACGGCTGCCTGGCAGCGAACCGGGGCTGGATTCAATCGGCGTCCTTCAATGCCTGCGCCTGGGCGTACCACTGTTTCTTCGGCCCGCCGAGCACGCGCGCGGCCACGGCCGCGGCCTGCTTGACCCCCACCCCTTCGGCCAGCAGCGCGCGCAGCAGCGCTTCATCATCCACCGCTCGCTGGTCCGGCGCCGGCCCCGAGGCCCCGGCCACCATCACCACGAATTCGCCACGTGCCTGATCAGGGTCAGACTCCATCAGTGTCAGCAGCTCCGCGGCGCTGCCGTCGAGGAAGGTTTCGAAGGTCTTGGTCAACTCACGCCCGAGCACGACTCTGCGCTCGCCCAGTACGGCGGCGAGATCGGCCAGGGTGTCGCGGATACGATGAGGTGACTCGTAACAGACCTGGGTAACGGCCGAATTCCTCCAGGCCTCGATGCGCGCTCGCCGCCCCGCACCCTTGGCCGGCAGGAAGCCATGAAAACTGAAATGATCGGTAGGCAGTCCGGCGGCACACAGCGCAGTGACCAGTGCGCAGGGGCCGGGGATCGGCACCACCCGAAAACCCGCCGCCCTGAGTTCTCGCACCACGACGTAGCCGGGATCGCTGATCAAGGGAGTACCGGCATCACTGATCAGCGCCACGTCGTCGCCCTGGGCAAGCCGCTGCCTGAGCGTCTCGACTCGGGACGCCTCGTTATGGTCGTGCACGGAAATCATCGCCGGCGACAGACCGAGATGACGCATCAGGCGGGCACTGTGGCGGGTATCCTCCGCCGCGACTAACGCCACCTGGCCCAATACCTGGGCGGCGCGGGGACTGAGATCATCCAGATTCCCAATTGGCGTGGCGACCACGTACAATGAACCAGCTTTCGCTTCTGACATCTTGGCTCCCTGGGCTGCCATCCGGAACACGGACAAGGAAGGATTCATGAGGACTTTGACTCGCGGCCCCGTGGCCGCCGCTGTACTGGCCATCACGCTGGCCGGCTGCAGCTTCACGCCGAGCATCGTACAGCGGGCCATGGACGACGACCCGGACCAACTACTGGCGCAAGCCGCCCAGCAACAAGGCGCCGAAGCGGCACAGACCCGGCTGAGGGCGGCCGACATCCTAGCACGCTCCGGACGCCGCCCCCAGGCACTGGAAGTCCTCAACAGCCTGGACGACAGCCAGCTCTCCGGCGACAGCCGGCGTCAGTGGGCACTGCTGCTGTCCGAACTGGGGGACAGTGAGGGCGATCCCCAGGCGGTCGTCAGAGCCGCCAGCGTGCTCGACGAGATGCAGCTGCCCAACGACGAAGCCAATCTGCTGCGCCTGCGCCAGGGGCTGGCGCTGGGCCAGCTGGGCGAACCTCTCGAGTCGGCTCGCCTGCTGATGCAGGTGCAGAGCGCCACCGGCCGCGAGGACATCAACGACGCCATCTGGGACCAGTTGAGCGCACTCAACGGCCGCCAGCTCGAGGCACTTGAAGAGCCCGACAACGCCATCGTCACCGGCTGGCTCGAGCTGACCCGCCTGGTCAACCAGAGCGGCGGTGACATCCAGAGGCTATTCGCTCGCCTCGATGACTGGCGCGTGGCCAATCCGGACCACCCCGCCAACCGTCGCCTGCCTACCCAGATCACCCAGTTGCGCGAACTGCGTGGCAAGAGCGTGCAGAACATTGCGGTGCTGCTGCCCGAGTCGGGCCCGCTTTCCGGCGTCGCCGACGCCATCGAAAAAGGAATTCGCAGCCACCAGGCCAATGTGGTCAACGGCGGCGGAAACGGGGCCCAGCTCAGCTTCTTCGACGCCTCCAACGGCAACCTCGACGAACTCTATCAGCAGGCCCAGAGCAGCGGCGCCCAGGTGGTCATCGGCCCGCTGGACAAGAGCGACGTGACTCGTCTCGAAAGCCGCGCCGAGGTGCCCCTGCCGACCCTGGCACTGAACTACGGCCAGTCCGCCTCCAACCAGACCAAGAACCTCTACGAGTACGGCCTGTCGGCAGAAGACGAAGCCCGCCAGGCGGCCCGCCGCGGCTGGCAGGACGGCCACCGCAGCGCCTCCATGCTGGTACCCGACAACGACTGGGGTCAGCGGGTCGGCGAGGCCTTCTGGAACACCTGGAGCGAACTGGGCGGCGATATCGCCACGGCGGTGCGCTACAACCCCGGCGCCTCGGCCACCGACAGCACCCGCCGCGCCATCAGCAACCCGCGTCCGGACATGCTGTTCCTGCTGGCCCTGCCGGACTTCGCCCGCCAGGTGCCGCCGACACTGGAATACTATTCGGCCTCCGATCTGCCGGTGTACGCCACCTCACACCTCTACGAAGGCACCCCTCAGTCGCGCCTGGACCGCGACCTCGACGGCGTGCAGTTCCCCGATATTCCCTGGAACATTCCCGACGCCGCCGTGGGCGGTGCCGAGGCTCTCCCATTCTACGACACCTATCAAGAGCTCAAGGCCGAGAACAGGCCAGCCATCTTCCGCCTGATGGCGATGGGCGTCGACGCCTACGAACTGGCACGCCGCATGCCGCAGATCCAGGCCCTGCCGGGTTCACGCATGCAGGGCGCTACCGGCACCCTGAGCGCCGCCGGCGATGGCCGCATCTACCGCGAACTGCCATGGGCGCAGTTCAGCAGCGGCGTGCCGGCACCCGTGTTCAGTGACGGCCTCGGTGATGCGGCGCCCTGACGCCATAGACGCCGTCGCCCGCGGCCAGGCCATCGAGCGTCACGCCGAGGCCTGGCTGTGCCAGCGTGGACTGATACCGATCTCGCGCAACCAGCGCGCCAAGGGAGGCGAGATCGATCTGGTGATGCGCGACGGCGAGACCCTGGTGTTCGTCGAGGTGCGCCACCGCCGCAGCATCCGCCACGGCCATCCTGCAGAAACAATCACCATCACCAAACAACGCCGCCTGATCCAGGCGGCGCGTTTTTATCTCCACCGCAACGGGCTATCATGTCCTTGCCGCTTCGATGTCCTGGCCGTTACCGGCTCGTCACCGAGCCTCGACATCCAGTGGATCGCCGGTGCATTCGAAGCAAACTGACACAGCGGGCTCCCGGCGAGCCCCCATGGACCAGGAAGGCAGCATGGATTTCCAGAGCCGAATTCTCGGACAGTTCAACGACAGTATCGACACCAAGACCTACGCCAGCGAAGTGCTTCCACCGTTCATCGAGGTCGCGAGCCAGATGATGGTCCAGAGCCTGGTCACCGACGGCAAGATTCTCGCCTGTGGCAACGGCGGCAGCGCCGGCGACAGCCAGCACTTCTCCTCCGAACTGCTCAATCGCTTCGAGCGCGAGCGCCCCAGTCTGCCGGCCCTGGCCTTGACCACCGACACCTCGACGTTGACCTCCATCGCCAACGATTACAGCTACAACGAGGTGTTCTCCAAGCAGGTGCGCGCTCTGGGCCAGCCTGGCGACGTGCTGCTGGCGATTTCCACCAGCGGCAACTCGGCCAATGTCATCCAGGCCATCCAGGCCGCTCATGACCGTGACATGACGGTGGTGGCCCTGACTGGACGGGACGGCGGCAACATGGCCTCCCTGCTGGGACAGGACGATTGCGAAATCCGGGTGCCGGCCACCTCCACAGCCCGTATTCAGGAGGTTCACCTGCTGGTGATCCATTGCCTGTGTGACCTTATCGACGAACAACTCTTTGGTGCGAGTGAATAACATGACGCAACGCGATTCCCGTTCGACACGCCCCCTGATGACCGCCCTGCTGCTGTCCGCCCTGCTGGCCGGCTGCACCACCGTAACCTCGGTGACCAACCCCGGCACCATCGACGAGGATTACGGCGAGCGCACCCTGGGCGCGACCGTCGAGGACGAGAGCATCGAGACCAAGGCCGCCCACAACCTGGGACGCGTCGATGCACGCCTGAAGGACGCCAGGATCAACGTCGACAGCTACAACGGCGTGGTACTGCTGACCGGCCAGGTCCCCAGCGAAGAGCTCAAGCAGCGCGCCGAAGAGATCGTCAGCCAGGTGCGCAACGTTCGCCGGGTCCACAATGAACTCAGCGTGGCGGCCAACCTGCCCACCAGTCAGCGCCTCAACGACGCCTGGCTGGACACCAAGGCACGTACCGCCCTCGCCACCAGCGATCAGGTCGACTCCGGCCGCATCACCGTGGTCACCGAGAACGCTACCGTCTACCTGATGGGCCTGGTGACCCACGCCGAGGCCGACCGTGCGGTCAATGTGGTATCCAACGCCGGCGGCATGGAGCGTATCGTCAAGGTATTCGACTACATCGACTGATGGCGACAGGCGTGCCCTCGCAAGAAGGCACGCCCCTCAAGCGCAAAAGATGCACAAAAAAGCGGTGAGCCTGAGGGCTCGCCGCTTTTTTGAGATACTGCTTGTGAAGAGATCACACTTGTAAAGAGGTCACGCTTTTCCAGCAGATCAAGCCGACGACAGCTCGCCGCCGACCACCTTTCGAGCACGATGCGCCCGATGGCCTTACTTGATCACCCTGAGGGATGGACGCCCCTTGCGAGGCGGCTTGGACCTCTCGACACCTCCATCCACGCCATCGCCGCCATCGGACTCACCGCCTGCGTCCTCATCGGAAGCGGCAGGAGACTCCTCCTCTGACGAATCCTTGACGCTCTCCAGGGCCGGCGCATCGACGTCGTTGGCCTCTTCGACGGGAAGCTCAGGCTCGTGACCAAAGACCATGCCGACGCCGTTCTCGCGGGCGTACAGGGCAATCAGTGCAGGCAGCGGTACAAACAGCAACTCCGACTTGCCACTGAAGCGCGCCGAGAAACGAATCACGTCGTTGCCCATGTCCAGATCACGCACGGCGGTAGGGCCAAGGTTCAGCACGATCTGGCCGTTCTGCACGAACTGCCTGGGAACCTCGACGTTCTCGTACTCCGCATCGACGACGATATACGGCGTCAATTCATTGTCCAGCAGCCACTCGTACAGCGCCCTGGCCAGGTAGGGACGGCTCGACTTCATGATATGGCCCTCTTGGTTGGCGAATGGGAACTCGGGCGACTCCGGTGGCGACCGGACACACACGGCTCAGGCATTCCGTTCAAGCAAAACATCAGGGACGAATTTCGCGCTCGGCCTCGGACAGCGCAGCACGGAAGCCATCACGGGCGAACACGCGCTCCATGTAGCCCATCAGCGGCCGCACCTGCTTCTCGGGCAGCTCGATATTGAGCGCAGGAAGACGCCACAGGATCGGCGCAAGGCAGCAGTCCACCAGGGTGAACTCCTCGCTCATGAAGAAGGGCATGTCCTCGAAGATCGGCGAGATACCGATCAGGCTTTCACGCAGCTCCTTGCGCGCCTTGTCGGCTTCCTTCTTGCTTCCGGACAGGATGCGATCGACCATCGGGCACCACTCGCGCTCGATACGATGCATCCACAGTCGGCTCTGGGCACGCGCGACAGGATAGACCGGCAGCAACGGCGGGTGCGGGAAACGCTCGTCCAGATACTCCATCATGACCTTGGACTCGTAGAGCACCAGGTCACGATCCAACAGCGTGGGGACGCTGTTGTAAGGGTTCAGGTCCGCCAACTCCTCGGGATGCTTGTCGTCGGTCACCTCGACAATATCCACGGCCACGCCCTTCTCAGCCAGCACGATCCGTACACGATGGCTGAAATGGTCCTCGCCACCGGAGTAGAAGATCATCGACGACCGCTTGGCCACTACACCCATGAAACAATCCTCGCATCAGTTCAAGCCGGGATGATAACACGACAACCCCCTTCTCGGGGGGGCATCAGGGGCACATCTTTGCTCCCGCAGCGGGTCCGCCCGGGCGCAACGATGATACCAGAAAAGGCAACGGGCGCGTGGTCATCGACCCCGCGCCCGCCATGGTGGACCAATCGGTCAGTGAATGTCTCGCCAGTACTCGCGCTTGAGGAAGTAGGCGATGATGCCAAACAGCAGGATGAAGATCAGCACCTTCGGTCCCAGCGCCTGGGCATGCAGCTTGGACGGCTCGCCCACGTAGGCCAGGAAGTTGGTCAGATCATACACCGCCTGCTCGAACTCCTTGGGCTCCATGCTGCCCGGCGACGTCACCTGCAGGGTCTCGCAGGACTGGTACTTGCCGGTCAGCGGATCGAGTTCGGCGTCACCGACCGCATGGTCGGAGGCTGCACAGACCTTCTCCTGCACCCCCTGCAGCGGCTCGAGCACGTTGGGCATGCCCACCGCCGGGAACACCACATTGTTGACCCCGGTGGCACGCTCGCTGTCACGATAGAAGCTCAGCAGATAGCTGTAGATCCAGTCGGTGCCGCGCAGCCTGGCTTCCAGGGTCAGATCCGGCGGCGCCTTGCCGAACCATACCTCGGCATCCTCGGCGCTCATCGCCTTGTGCATCTGGTCGTTGTACCCCAGTTCCGGCGAGAAGATCAGATTGTCCTCGACCAGATCCTGGGGCATCCCCAGATCCTCGGCCGCGCGGGAGAAACGCTGGTACTCCAGGGAATGACAGCCCATGCAGTAGTTGACGTAGAGCTTCATCCCGTTCTGCAGCGAGGCCTGGTTCTCCAGATCCGGCGACATGCTGCGCAGGTGCACCCCCTCGCCGCCCGCGGCGAAGGAGCAAAGCGGGACCAGCGCGAAGAGCAGTGCGAACAGTTGCTTTTTCATTAGCCAGTCACCCTTTCAGGAACGGGTTTGGTCTTCTCCAGCCGCGTATAGATGGGCATCAACACGAAGAAGGCGAAGTAGATCACGGTGCAGATCTGGGCCAGCAGCGTCCTGGCGCCGGTCGGCGGCAGCACCCCGAGCACCCCGAGGATGACAAAGCTGATCGCGAACAGCACCAGCATCACCTTGGAGATCCAGCCCTTGTAGCGCATGGAGCGCACCGGAGAGCGGTCGAGCCAGGGCAGCACGAACAGCACCGCAATGGCCGCCCCCATGAAGATGACCCCGAGGAACTTGGCGTCCAGCCCAAACAGCGAGAAGGTGATGGCGCGCAGGATCGCGTAGAAGGGCGTGAAGTACCACACCGGGGCGATATGATCCGGCGTCTTCAGCGGGTTGGCCGGCTCGAAGTTTGGCTTCTCGAGGAAGTAGCCGCCGCCTTCGGGGAAGTAGAAGATCACCGCGCAGAACACGAACAGGAACACCGCCACTCCGACGATATCCTTCACCGTGTAGTACGGATGGAAGGGAATGCCGTCCAGCGGCTTGCCGGTCTCGTCCTTCTTGGCCTTGATATCGATGCCGTCGGGATTGTTGGACCCCACCTCGTGCAAGGCAATGATGTGCAACACCACCAGCGCCAGGATCACGATAGGCAGCGCCACCACGTGCAGGGCAAAGAAGCGGTTCAGCGTGATCCCGGAGATCAGATAGTCACCGCGCACCCACTGGGCCAGGTCGGGACCGATACTCGGGATGGCGGAGAACAGCGAGATGATGACCTGGGCACCCCAGTAGGACATCTGTCCCCAGGGCAGCAGATAGCCCATGAAGGCTTCGGCCATCAGCGCCAGGTAGATCGCCATGCCGAAGATCCACACCAGCTCGCGCGGCGCCTTGTAGGAGCCATAGAGCAGGCCGCGGAACATGTGCAGGTAGACCACCAGGAAGAACGCCGAGGCGCCGGTGGAGTGCATGTAGCGGATCAGCCAGCCGTACTCGACATCACGCATGATGTACTCGACGGAGGCGAAGGCACCCTCGGCGCTGGGGTTGAAGCTCATGGTCAGCCAGACACCGGTGAGGATCTGATTGACCAGCACCAGCAGCGCCAGGGAGCCGAAGAAGTACCAGAAGTTGAAGTTCTTGGGCGCGTAGTACTCGGACAGATGCTCCTGCCACATCTGGGTGGCGGGGAAGCGATCATCGACCCAGCGCATGAAACCGCGTTCGGCCTTGGCCTTGTTGGGATTCGCCATTATGCGCCCTCCCCGTCTTCGCCGACCACGATGACCGACTCGTTGACAAAGTAGTAGGGTGGAACTTCCAGGTTCACCGGAGCGGGCACATTGCGAAACACCCTGCCCGCCAGGTCGAAGCGCGAACCATGGCACGGGCAGAAGAAGCCACCGGGCCAGTCATCGACACCGACGCCTTCGGCGTTGGGCTCCGGCTTGAACAGCGGTGAACAGCCCAGATGCGTACAGATGCCGACCAGCACACCGATCTCGGGCCGAATGGAGCGCAGCGAACCGCCGGCATAGTCCGGCTGCATCGGCTTGGCGGAATCCGGATCTGCCAGCACCTCGTCGGTCAACGCCTCGGTACGTTCGATCATCTCCGGCGTGCGATTGATGACCCATACAGGACGGCCCCGCCACTCGACGGTCATTCGCTGCCCGGGTTCGAGCTTCGAAATATCCGCCTGAACGGGCGCACCCGCCGCCCGAGCCCTGGCACTAGGCTGCCAGGAAGCCACAAAGGGTACCGCTACCCCGACGGCGCCGACTGCTCCAACTACGGAGGTCGCCCCTACGAGGAAACGGCGTCGCCCTTTGTTCACGCCGTTGTCTGCCATGATCTGGTTTCTCCCATCAGACTTTATCCGTTGTTGTTTTCACGGCCCCTTGAATGTCCGTGACCACGGATACAAGTGGATTGTATGTTAGGAAATCCCCCCCACCGGCACAAGAAGCCGGCTGACCCAGACCCCCTGCGCAAGCCCCAGACAATTGACGTGGAACAACTTTATACCACTGTGCCTGTTCGCCTTGAGGGACAGGGCGGCTCAAAAGGCATAGACGATGACAGATTAACGAGGGAAACAAGCGCCGCCAGGCGACCCGATGATCCCCACCACCAGAGCACTACAGCACACAATTTTTCGAACCCCGGACACGACAACGCCCGGGCCAATGGCCCGGGCGTTGTTGATCGGCAAGCGTGGCTGATTAACGCTTGGAGAACTGCGGGCGACGACGCGCCTTGCGCAGACCGACCTTCTTACGCTCGACTTCACGTGCGTCACGAGTGACGTAGCCGGCAGCACGCAGCGGCTGACGGAAGTCCTCGTTGTACTGCATCAGGGCACGGGTGATGCCGTGACGAATGGCGCCGGCCTGGGCGCTGCCGCCGCCACCCTTGACGGTGACATAGACGTCGAACTGGCCGAGGGTCTCGGTCAGTTCCAGCGGCTGGCGAACCACCATGCGGCCAGTCACGCGACCGAAGTATTCGTTCAGGTCACGGCTGTTGACGGTGATCTTGCCGGTGCCCGGCTTGAGGAAGACGCGCGCGGTTGAGGTCTTGCGGCGCCCGGTACCGTAATACTGCTGTGTCATGGCGAAGATCCCCTCAGATGTTCAGTTCTTGCGGCTGCTGGGCAGCGTGCGGATGTTCGGAACCGGCGTAGACCTTGAGCTTGGCGTGCATGGCACGGCCCAGCGGACCCTTCGGCAGCATGCCCTTGACGGCACCTTCGATGACACGCTCGGGAGCGTGGTCGATCAGCTGGCTGAAGGTCATGGAACGCAGGCCACCCGGGTAACCGGTGTGACGATGGTACATCTTGTCGCTGGCCTTGTTGCCGGTGACCTTAACCTTCTCGGCATTGATCACGACGATGTAGTCGCCGGTATCAACGTGAGGAGTGTATTCCGGCTTGTGCTTGCCACGCAGGCGGCGAGCAATTTCGGTAGCCAGACGACCGAGCGTCTTGTCCGCGGCATCGACGACATACCAGTCGCGCTGGACGGACTGCGGCTTAGCACTGAACGTCTTCATGGATGAAATCACCAATTCGATGTGTTGGATCCCTTTCGTCGTGTTGTGGACACCCGACAGGTGTTCAGCGAGACCACGCCGCGAAGAGATCATCCCTATTTTTCTTGGTTGCGCGGCACCCGGAAATCCGGACGATGCCGCCACAACGGTCGAGCGAGCGCGCATTCTACATGAGCGAAAGCGTGCCGTCACCCCCTCGGACACACGCAATCACCGTCGGTTCAAGGCTTGTGGGGCAGCGCCAGGTACTCCCGGGACTGCATCTCCTGAAGTCTGGACAGAGTGCGCTCGAACTCGAACTCCAGCTTGCCACCCTCGTACAGCGCCTCTGCCGGCGCTTCGGCGGACATCAACAGCTTGACGCCACGGTCGTAGAACTCGTCGACCATGTTGATGAAGCGCCTGGCCTGATCGTCGGTGGCGGCGTCCATGCGCCGCACACAGGACACCAGGACCGTGTGGAACTCGCGAGCCAGCTCGATGTAGTCGTTCTGACTGCGCGGCCCGTCGCACAGCTCGAGAAAGTCGAACCAGACCACGTCCTCGTGCAGTCGACGCGCCTTGAGGATGCGATGGTTGATCTCCACCGGCACCTGCTCTTCCCCCGCCTGACCGGCGATCTCGCGAAAGCTGCGCTCGAGCTCCTGATCCGCCGCCTCGTCCAGCGGCGAATGGAAGATCTCGGCGCGCTCCAGCGCCCGCAGTCGATAGTCGACGCCGGAATCGACGTTGACCACCTCACAGTGGCGCTTGAGCAGATCGATGGCCGGCAGGAAGCGAGAGCGCTGCAGGCCATCCTTGTACAGATCGTCCGGCACGATGTTGGAGGTGGCGACCAGCACCACACCGCGCTCGAACAACGCCTCGAGCAGATTGGCCAGAATCATGGCATCGGTGATGTCCTTGACGAAGAATTCGTCAAAACAGATCACCCTCGCCTCCTCGGCAAACTTGCCGGCGATCAGCCGGAGCGGGTTCTTCTCGCCCTTGCAGTGATCCAGCTCGTTGTGGACACGCTGCATGAAGCGATGGAAATGGGTGCGCATCTTCTGGGGAAACGGCAGCGCTTCGTAGAAGGTGTCGACCAGGTAGGTCTTGCCACGACCGACGCCGCCCCAGAAATAGAGCCCGGAGATGGCTGGCAGCGCCGGCTCCTGCTCTTCCTCCTTGCGCCCGAACAGGCCCTTCACCTTCGACGCCCAGCCGTCACGCGCCGCCGCCGGCGCCTTGGCCTTGGGCGCTGCCACCAGCTCGTCATACAGTCGCTGCAGATGCGCCACGGCATTGGCCTGGGCGGCATCCTCCGTGAAATCATCACGTTGGAGGTCGCGCCGGTAGCGTTCCAGCGGAGTTTCTGGCCGACCACTGCTCGACGGGGAAGAGCTCATGTAGCGTCCTGACTGTCAACAAGTTCGGAGCCGCATTATACGCAGACCACACAGGAATGGCAGGTCCCAGGCCGCGACCGGCAACAGCGCATCACGCCAGCACGACAAGGGAGGCCCCAGGCCATTGACCCTTTATGAGCCAACGCCTCTATAATGGGCCGTCGGCCAGGCCGGCGGCGGCCGCGGGTCGTCCGAAAGAGCTCAGGGAGAACTACGTGGAACCAAGCAACTTCAACATGATCCTGGCGGCGGCTTGCCTGGTGGCCGGAATTGGACTCGGCGCACTGGGCTACCACCTGCTCAACGGCGGCGCACGCAGTGCCCAAAGGCTGCGCCTCAAGCTGACCGAACGGGAACGCCAGCTGACCGAGTGGAAAGACGGTGTCGACGATCACCTGCAACAGATGGACGACCTGGCCCGGCAGGTCTGCGATGACGCCCTCACCCTGCAGCGCCAACTTCACGAGTCGGCGCGCCAGCTTGGCAGCAAGGCCATCGGCGGCGAGGTGACACCGCCCAGCGAACCCGGCGAGACCAGCGATGATATCGCCATTCCGCGGGACTACGCCGACGGCAACCGCGGCACCCTGTCAGAGGACTTCGGTCTGCGCCAGGCCAATGACGACCAGAACGCAGAACCGCGCCCGCCACGTTACTGACCACCCCGCCATGACTGAGCCCGCACACGGTGCGGGCTCTGGCGTTGGCAGCGACACAAGCGGTCGATGGCGCTTGCTGCTCAAGCAGGGTTGTCGATGTCGACGAAGCGGTGCTCGACACCAAAGCGCTGCGCCAGCCATTCCCCCAACGCCTGGACGCCGTAGCGCTCGGTGGCGTGATGACCCGCCGCCAGATAATGGATCCCCATCTCCCGCGCCAGGTGGGTGGTGCGCTCGGATATCTCGCCCGAAACGAACACCTCGGCACCGGCCTCGGCGGCCGGGATGATCATGTCCTGGGCGCCGCCGGTACACCAGGCGATTCGACTCACCGCGTCGGTACCAGGCGCCTCGATCACCAACGGCTCGCGTGCCAGCGACGCTCCTACCTGGGCAGCCAGCTCGGCAACGCCCATTGGCCTTTCCAGCCGACCGTGCCACAGAAGCCCTTCGCCCATGGGCGCGTCCAGCGTTCCCTCCACCGTCCACCCAAGGCGCTGCGCCAGGGTCGCATTGTTGCCAAGCTCGGGATGGGCGTCCAATGGCAGGTGGTAGGCCAGCAGGTTGATGTCGTTGGCCAGCAAGGTCGCCAGCCGCCGGCGCTTCATGCCGGTAACCGCCACCGGCTCGTTCTTCCAGAAGTAGCCGTGGTGCACCAGCACCAGATCGGCCTGCCAGCGCACCGCCTCGTCAAGCAGCGCCTGACAGGCGGTGACGCCGGAGAGCACACGGGTGACCGTGCGTGCGCCCTCCACCTGCAGCCCGTTCTCGGTGTAGTCCTTGAAGCGCCGGGCCTCCAGCAGCTGCTCGCAGGCCGATACCAGTTCGTCGCGGTCTATCATGAGATCTCCTGAAATAGCTCCAAACAAGCATCAGGTTGGCGATGCTACAATGGCGCACATTGTACGCACCGCCCCGCCGGCCCGCGACCGCCTCACTGCCAAGCGCCAAGGATCATCGCCGCATGCGACGCACCCTCTCGACCTATATCTGGCCGGTCCTCATCGGCATTCTGCTCGCCATCGTGCTGATCAATGCCTTCCCCGAACGGCTCGGCAGACTACCGTCACCGAGCGGTGACAGCCTGACGGTAGTTCCCGCCACGCCACCAGCGACACCCACCGAGCAGCAGGCACCGCAACGGCCTGCCCCTGAGGTCAAGGAAGCTGCGCCGCTGGACCGCCGTGGCGGCCCCGTGAGCTACGCAGAGGCGGTGGAGAAGGCCGCGCCCGCGGTGGTCAACGTCTACTCCTCGCGGGTCGTGGAACGGGAAACCCACCCGCTGATGTCAGACCCCTTCTTCCGCCAGTTCTTCGGCAACAATGACGTGCCGTCGCGCCAACGTATGCTTTCGAGCCTTGGCTCCGGCGTCATCGTCAGCGAGGACGGCTACGTGCTGACCAACCACCACGTCATCAGCGGCGCCGACCAGGTCCAGGTGGCGCTGCGCGACGGCCGCGAGACCCTGGCCCGGGTCATCGGCACCGATCCCGAAAGCGACCTGGCGGTACTCAAGATCGATCTCGGCGACCTGCCGGTGATCGAGCTGACCGACTCGCGCAAGGTCGCGGTGGGCGACGTTTCGCTGGCCATCGGCAACCCCTTCGGGGTCGGCCAGACGGTGACCATGGGCATCATCAGCGCCACCGGTCGCAGCCATCTGGGACTCAACGCCTATGAGGACTTCATCCAGACCGATGCGGCGATCAACCCGGGCAACTCCGGCGGCGCCCTGATCAACCCCGACGGCGCCCTGGTCGGCATCAACACCGCCATCTTCTCCCGCTCGGGGGGCTCCCAGGGTATCGGTTTCGCGATCCCGGCCAACCTGGCCCGCAGCATCCTCGACGAGCTGGTCACCCACGGCCGGGTCATCCGCGGCTGGCTCGGCATCGAGGCCCAGGAGCTGAACCAGGAACTGGCCGCTTCCTTCGGCCTGCAGGCGCCAGCCGGGGTAATCATCGCCGGCGTGGTGTCCCAGGGACCGGCCGACCGGGCGGGACTGAAACCCGGAGACGTACTGCTCGAGGTCGACGGTCGCGCGGTGATCGATCCGCGTCGGACCATGAGCGACATCGCTGCGGTGGCTCCCGGCACCACCCTGACCGTCAGCGTCGCCCGCGACGGCAAGCCGATCGAGGTGGAACTGGAAGTCGGCGAGCGCCCCACGCCCCAATCCCAGTCGCAGCAGACCGGCAGCAGCCAGTCAGCCCCCTGAGACGCACTCCGAGGTGGGTAACGCAGAGGCAGTGTCCAGGCGTGCCCCACCGTCCAGACATGAAAAGGCCCGGAATTGCTCCGGGCCTTTTCATGTCTGGATGCCTGTCTGGGGCCGGGGGCGCTCGGTCACAACGACCACCGGCCCTGCGTCGCTTCAATCCTTGATGCGGTACTCCGCCGAACGCGCGTGGGCGGTCAGCGATTCACCACGAGCCAGCACCGAGGCGGTCTTGCCCAGGGTAGACGCCCCCTGTGGCGAGCAGTGAATGATCGAAGAGCGCTTCTGGAAGTCGTAGACGCCAAGCGGTGACGAAAAGCGCGCCGTACCCGAGGTCGGCAGCACGTGGTTGGGACCAGCGCAGTAGTCGCCCAGCGCCTCAGCGGTATGCCGTCCCATGAAGATGGCTCCGGCATGGCGCACCTGCTCCGCCAGTCGCTCCGGGTGCTCCACCGACAACTCCAGGTGCTCCGGCGCGATGCGATTGATCAACTCCAGCGCCTCGCCCTCGTCACGACAGGCGATCAGCGCACCGCGCGTACGCAGCGAGGCCCCGGCGATGGCTTCGCGCTCGAGCGTCGGCAGCAGCCGTTCCATGGACGCTTCCACCGCCGCCAGATGCTCCACGTCCCAGCTGACCAGGATCGCCTGGGCGTCTTCGTCGTGCTCTGCCTGGGAGAACAGGTCCATGGCCAGCCAGTCAGGATCGGTCTGGCCGTCGGACACCACCAGGATCTCGGAAGGCCCGGCGATCATGTCGATCCCCACCTGACCAAAGACCGCGCGCTTGGCGGTGGCCACATAGATGTTGCCCGGCCCGACGATCTTGTCGACCCTGGGCACGCTTTCGGTGCCATAGGCCAGCGCCGCCACGGCCTGGGCACCGCCCAGGGTAAACACCTTGTCCACCCCGGCTAGATGCGCCGCCGCCAGCACCAGATCGTTGACCACGCCGTCGGGCGTGGGCACCACCATGATGATCTCCCGCACTCCCGCCACGTGGGCCGGCACAGCGTTCATCAGCACCGATGAGGGATAGGCGGCCTTGCCGCCGGGCACGTAGATACCGGCGCGATCCAGCGGCGTGACCTTCTGCCCCAGCACGGTGCCGTCGTCTTCGGTGTACTGCCAGGAAGTGGGCTTCTGGCGTTCGTGGTAGACGCGGATACGCTCGGCGGCGGTGGCCAGCGCCTGACGCTGGTCGTCGGGCAGAGACGCGTAGGCGGCCTCGAGACGATCAGCCCCCAGGGTCAGATCCGCCATGCTCGAGGCCTCGAGGCGATCGAGGCGACAGGTCAGCGCCACCAGGGCGGCATCCCCCTCCCGACGCACCTGGCTGATGATCTCGGAGACCGCCTGCTGGACACCATGGTCCGACACGCCTTCCCACGCCAGCAGGTCGGTGAGACGGGACTCGAAATCCTCGTCTCGGGTCGAGAGTCGGGCCACCAGGGGCGTGTCTTGGCTCATGTCGGAAATCTCCGCTTCTGTCTTGGCCATACGTTGAGAACCCTCGGGTTCCGTTGGCTGGTGCGCTCAGCTTGCCGCCTGCCGCCGCGCCTCGACGGCGTCGCTCAAGCGGCGCAGCAGCGGTTTGATCTGATCATGCTTGATGGTCATCGAGGCCTGATTGACCACCAACCGGGTGCTAATATGGGCCATCAGTTCCCGTGGCTCCATACCGTTGGCACGCAGCGTATTGCCGGTATCCACGATATCGACGATCTCGTCGGCCAGGTTCATCAGCGGCGCCAGCTCCATGGCACCGTACAGCTTGATGACCTCGGCCTGGATGCCCTGCTCGGCGTAATAGCGCCGCGCCACATTGACGAACTTGGTCGCCACCCGACGCCGGGCACGGGCGGGCTCGGCACCCTGAATACCAGCCGTCATCAGCTTGCAACGCGCGATATTGAGGTCCAGCGGCTCATACAGCCCCTCGGCACCGTGCTCCAGCAGCACATCCTTGCCGGCCACCCCCAGGTCCGCCGCCCCCAGCTGCACATAGGTCGGCACATCGGTGGCACGAATCACCACCAGCTTGACGTCTGGCAGATTGGTGTCGAACAACAGCTTGCGACTCTTGCCCAGGTCCTCGGCGGGCCGGATGCCGGCATCCGCCAGCAGTGGCAGCGTCTCGTCGAGAATGCGCCCCTTGGAGAGCGCCACTATCAATTGCTTGCTCATGGTCTCGCCCGGTTGTCGGGTTGGAAGTCAATGTGGCGTGTTTCCCCGCGCCGGCTCGGGCAGTCCGAGCCGGCTGGGCGAAGAAAGCTCAGCCCGGGACGCGCTTGATCCGAGCACCCAGCAGGTGGAGCTTTTCCTCGATGCATTCGTAGCCGCGATCGATGTGGTAGATACGATCGACCAGGGTCTCGCCCTTGGCCATCATCGCCGCGATCACCAGTGAGGCCGAAGCGCGCAGATCGGTGGCCATCACCGGTGCACCGGACAGATGCTCGACGCCTTCGATGACGGCAGTGTTGCCTTCCAGGGCGATGTTGGCGCCCATGCGGTTCAACTCCTGCACGTGCATGAAACGATTCTCGAAGATCGTCTCGACCACTCGCGAGGAGCCCTCGGCCACCGCATTCATGGCCACGAACTGGGCCTGCATGTCGGTGGGAAAGGCCGGATACGGAGCGGTCCTGATATTGACCGCCCTGGGCCTGCGCCCTTCCATGTCCAGCTCGATCCAGTCCTCACCGGTGGTAATCCTGGCCCCCGCCTCCTCGAGCTTGGCCAGCACCGCCTCGAGAATGTCGGCACGGGTACGACGCACCCGAACGCGGCCACGGCTGAGCGCCGCTGCGACCAGGAAGGTGCCGGTCTCGATACGGTCCGGCATGACGTCGTGGCGAGCTCCATGGAGCCGCTCCACCCCTTCGATGGTGATGGTGTCGGTACCGTGACCACGGATATCGGCACCCATCTTGATCAGGCATTCGGCCAGATCCACGATTTCGGGTTCCTTGGCGGCGTTCTCGAGCACCGTGGTGCCGTCGGCCAGGGTCGCGGCCATCAGCAGGTTCTCGGTACCGGTCACGGTCACGGTATCGAAGAAGATGGTGGCGCCCTTGAGGCGGCCCGGCGTGGTAGCACGGATGTAGCCACCCTCGACCCGGATATCGGCACCCATGGCCTCGAGGCCACGAATGTGCAGGTCCACCGGACGCGAGCCGATGGCGCACCCGCCCGGCAGCGACACGTCGGCCTTGCCGAAGTGGGCGAGCAGCGGTCCCAGCACCAGGATCGAGGCGCGCATCTTCTTGACCAGCTCATAGGGCGCGTGGCAATCGCTGACCTGGGCTCCGTTGAGCTGAATGCACATCTTTTCGCCCATCACCGCCTGCACGCCCATGTGGCCGAGCAGTTCCAGGGTGGTGGTGATGTCCTGCAGATGGGGAAGATTGCCGATGGTGACCGGCTCTTCGGACAGCAGGGTGGCGCACAGGATGGGCAGCGCTGCATTCTTGGCGCCACTGGCCCAGACGTCGCCCTCGGCGGGTCCGTTGCCGGTAATGATCAATTTGTCCATGAAGGCGGTACCATCAGGCTCCGGTGTTTTCGGCGGCAGCCTGCCACTGTGCGGGGGTATAGGTCTTGATGCTGACCGCATGAAGGGCGCCGGAGGCGATTTCCTCGGACAGCGCACCATAGATGACCTGCTGACGCTTGACCGGTGACAGCTCGGCGAAGCGTTCGCCCACCGCAATCACCTGAAAGTTGCAGCCTTCACCCTGGATATGAAATTCACAGCCGTCGACACGGCTCTCGAGCAGCGCTTTGACGTCGCTGGGTTGCATGCACCTGCTCCTTGACCAGACCAATGACGGGAGACGCCCACGGCCTCGCCGTGACGTCCCGAAAAAACTCAAAGGGCATATGGTAAAGAAAAGCGGCGCGCTTGGCGATGACGCAGCGAGGTTTCCACCTATACATCCGTCACAAAAAAGACACCCCCGGCCACCTTGCGGTGGTCGGGGGTGCCGGAAGGGCTAGCGGCGAGGACGAGCAGCCCAGATCAAGGCGCTGGATTCAGACGTCGAACCAGGCGCATCACGGACACCAGCAGCCAGACAACCGCCGCTAGGCGGTAACGGTGCTGGAAGGCAACAGATCATCCAGACCGGCCAGCTCGGTCAACTGCCTGAGCTGCGCCGACAGCTTGATGCTGTTGAGCGACAGCCCGATCCGACGAATGGTACGCGCCCACTCGAGCATCATGGTCAGCGCCGCGCTGGAGACGTGCTCCACCTCGCTCAGGTCGAGGCACACCGAGGTGCCCGATGCCCGACTCTGGAGCCACTCACGGCCTGCCTCGGCCATGTCCGCGGCCCCGTCGAAGTCGACCTTGCCACACACCCGGAGTGTATTTCCGTCCTCGAGCAGGCGGGCCGACGCCACTTCCATCAACACGCTCACGCACCGCGCTCCAGTTCGTCGACGCCGACATCCGGCGACCAGTTGTTGATCACGGCGTCGTAGTCACGGTTGTGGTCACGCATGGCCTGATCGAACTGGTTGCGGAAGGTCAGACCGAGATTGATGCCGTTAACGATGACATTGACCACCCGCCACTGGCCGTTGGACTTGCGCAGGGTGTAGTTGACCGGGTAGATGGTGCCATCGGTGGCCACCACTTCCATCTCGACGCTGTCCTGATCGTCATAGCGTGAGGCGGACTGGTTATCGAGCACGCGAACTTCCTTGTACTCGAAGGTCACCAGGCCCTTGGCATAGGTGTCGAGCAGGGTCTGCTTGAACACCTCGACGAAGCGCGAACGCTGCTCCGGCGTGGCATTGTTGAAGTAGCGGCCCATCACACTGGCGCCGATGTAGCGAAAGTCGGCGACCCCACGCAGACTCTCGTCAACCATCTGCTTGAGCTCGTCGGGACGGTCCATGAAGTAGGCCTCTCGGCCGCCGATCATCCCCATCAGATCATTGACGCTGTCGCGAATCAGCTGTTCGGGGGATTGCTGGGCCATGGCCGGCAGACTGGCCAGCACCATCATCAGCGCCATCAACCAGCGGCGCAGGTGAACCATTGCGGGCAAAGAACGGGTCATGGGTTGCCTCCTTGTATCTCCGGAAACTGCCGGATCAGTCTTTCGTCAGATTGGACACGAACTGCTGGATCAGTTCCTCGAGCACCAGCGCGGACTGGGTATCACGAATCGCCTCACCCTCGGCGATCATCTCCGGTGATCCCCCGACCGACAGCCCGATGTACTGCTCACCAAGCAGGCCCGAGGTAAGGATCGCCGCGGTGCTGTCGTCCGGCAGCTTGCCGGCCAGGGAGCTGTCCAGCGACATCACTACCACGGCATCGTAGAACTCGGTATCTAGCTCGATGCTCTCTACCCGTCCCACGGTCACCCCGGCCATCGTCACTCGTGCCCGCGGCTTGAGCCCACCGATATTCGCGAAGTTGGCCCGGAGCTCGTAGGTGTCGTCGGCACGTTGCAGGTCCAGGCCGCTGACCTTGAGCCCCAGGAATACCAGCCCCAGGATACCGGCCAGCATGAACAGGCCCACACCAAACTCCATCGTCTTGCTGCGCTTCATGGACAGTCTCCGCAGAATCAGGAAAGCCCGCCGAACATCACGGCGGTAAGAACGAAATCCAAGCCCAGCACGGCCAGGGAGGAATACACCACGGTACGGGTGGTGGCCCGCGAAATACCTTCCGAGGTCGGCACCAGATCATACCCCTGGAACACGGCAATCCAGGTGACCACTATGGCGAACACGATGCTCTTGACCACGCCGTTGCCGATATCGGTAAAGAAGCCGACGCTGGCCTGCATGTTGCCCCAGTACGAGCCTTCGAACACCCCGAGCCACTCGACCCCGACCAGGTAGCCGCCGTACACGCCGACCACGCTGAAGCCGATGGTCAACAGCGGCAGCGAGACGAACCCCGCCCACAGGCGTGGCGCCACGATACGACGCAGCGGATCGACGCCGATCATCTCCATGCTGGTCAGCTGCTCGGTGGCCTTCATCAGGCCAATCTCGGCGGTCAATGCCGAGCCCGCGCGCCCGGCGAACAACAGCGCCGCCACCACCGGCGCCAGTTCACGCAACAGGGCCAACGACACCATCTGGCCGAGCGCGTCCTCGGCACCGAACCCGACCAGGATGGTGTAACCCTGAAGCGCCAGCACCATGCCGATGAACAGCCCCGACACCAGCACGATGGCCAACGACAGCACACCGACCGCATAGACCTGGGCCACCCACAGGCTGAACCCTTCTGCCGAGGGGCGCCCCAGCATGGACTGGCCGAGAAAGATGCTGGCCCGGCCGACGGCCTCCAGCAGGTCGCAGCCGCGCCGTCCCATATGGGTGATTCGTTCGATCATGGACGGCTCCCCTGGCCCAGAATGTCATCGTGAAAATCGTTGGCCGGGTAGTGAAACGGCACAGGGCCATCCGGCTCACCATGCACGAACTGACTGACTCGGGCGTCCTGTTCCACGTCCAGCGACGCCGGCGTGCCGTGGGCCATGACCCGCCCGTCGGCGACCACGTAGACGTAGTCGGCGATGGACAGGGTCTCCTTGATATCATGGGAGACCACCACCGCCGTCAAGCCCAGCGCCTGATTCAGCCGTCGAATCAACTGGACCAGCACACCCATGGAGATCGGATCCTGGCCGACGAAGGGCTCATCGTAGAGAATCAATTCAGGATCCAGCGCCACCGCCCGCGCCAGCGCCACACGCCGTGTCATGCCGCCGGACAGCTCTGCTGGCATCAAGTCTCTGGCCCCACGCAGCCCCACCGCCTCGAGCTTCATCAGCACCACGTCACGCACCATGCTTTCCGGCAGATCGGTGTGGACCCGCAGCGGAAAGGCCACGTTCTCGTAGACACTGAGATCGGAAAACAGCGCGCCACTCTGGAACAGCATGCCCATGCGCCGACGCATCTGGAACAGATCCTTGCGCGACAGGCGATGGACGTCCTGACCATCGATCAGGACGCGTCCGCCACTGGGGTTGAGCTGCCCCCCGATCAGTTTCAGCAGGGTAGTCTTCCCGGTGCCACTTGGCCCCATGATGGCCGTGATCTTGCCGCGGGGTATGGAGAGATCCACGCCGCGAAAGATATCCCTGTCGCCGCGCGTGAAATGCAGATTCTCCACCTCCACCAAGGAGGAAGCCGTCATCGCAGTCCCTATAGAGTCAGTATCACCGTGAACCGGCGGTTCAGACCGGACGCCCGCCCCGAATCCTCGGATTCGACGCCTGGCCAGACCTGAGCCCGAACCTTGAGAATAGAGCGCCTTGAGCCGCGCTCGGTTTTCGAACATCGTATCTTAACTCAAATGCAGCATGCCAGTGCCCCGGTTGCGCGCTTGCGCGCAGGTTTATCTAAGGGTTCAATGGGCGCCCTTTCTGCAACCAAGTCGTTCTCCATGCTGTTACCGTCTGTCGTCGTCGCCCTGGGCCTGGTGGGCCTGCTCTGGAGCGCGGATCGCTTTGTCGGCGCCGCCGCCGCCACCGCCTACCGCGCCGGCATGAGCATCATGCTGGTCGGCATGACCATCGTCTCCATCGGCACCTCTGCCCCGGAAATCGTGGTCTCGGTGATGGCCTCGCTGGATGGCGCCCCCGACCTGGCCACCGGCAATGCGCTGGGCTCCAATATCGCCAACATCGCGCTGGTACTGGGCGTGACTGCACTGGTGGTGCCGATCCCGGTGCGCTTCACCATCGTGCGCCGCGAGCTGCCACTGCTGTTGGGCGCCACCGGCCTCGCCGGCTACGCCCTGGCCGATGGCAGCCTCGAACGCCTCGACGCGGCCCTGCTGATCGCGCTGCTGGTATTCAGTCTGTGGTGGCTGTTTCGCGCCGACGAGGCCGAACAGGAGATGGCCGACGACATTCCCGGCATGGCACTGGGCAAGGCCATCGGCTGGCTGGTGCTGACCCTGGCGGTGATGATCGCCAGCTCCCGCGCCCTGGTCTGGGGCGCCACTGAGCTGGCACGCACCTTTGGCGTAAGCGAGCTGGTGATCGGTCTGACCGTCGTCGCCATCGGCACCAGCCTGCCGGAACTCGCCGCCTGCGTGGCCAGCGCGCTGAAGCGCCACCACGATCTGGCCATCGGCAACGTCATCGGCTCCAACCTGTTCAATATGCTGGCGGTACTGCCGGTACCGGCGCTGCTGGCGCCGGGAGCCACCGATCCCGCAGCCGCCGGCCGCGACTTTCCGGTAATGCTTGGCCTGACGCTGCTGCTGGCGGCGCTGCTGCTGTGGCAACGCCGAGGGCGCCTGGGGCGCTGGATCGGCGCGCTGCTGGCCTGCACCTATGCGCTTTATCTGACCTGGCTCGGCCTTTCGGTCGCGGCAGGCCCCTTGTGACAACGGCAGTAAACGGCAACAATCATGGCCATGAGCAAACACCCCTCCTCGGCGCAGACGCCGACCCTGAGCGTCCGCGATATCGCACGACGCACCCTGGAGCTGGAACGTGACGCCATCGACGCCCTGATCGGGCGTCTCGACGGCGACTTCGACCGTGCCTGCCAACTGCTGCTGGCCTGCCGCGGCCGGGTGGTCGTCACCGGCATGGGCAAGTCGGGACATGTCGGCGGCAAGATCGCCGCCACCCTGGCCAGCACCGGCACGCCGGCCTTCTTTGTCCATCCCGGCGAAGCCAGTCATGGTGACCTGGGCATGATCACGCCCGGCGACGTCGTCCTGGCACTGTCCAACTCCGGCGAAACCGCCGAGGTCACTGCCCTGCTGCCGCTGCTCAAGCGCATGGGCATTCCACTGATCAGCATGACCGGCCGAGCACAGTCGACCCTGGCCCGCCACGCCGAAGCCCATCTATACGCAGGGGTCGAGCGCGAGGCCTGCCCACTGGACCTGGCCCCGACCTCTTCGACCACCGCAGCGCTGGCGCTGGGCGACGCCCTGGCGGTGGCGCTGCTCGAGACCCGCGGCTTCACCGCCGAGGATTTCGCCCTGTCCCACCCGGGCGGCAGCCTGGGCAAGCGACTGCTGTTGACCGTGGCCGACCTGATGCATACCGGCGACCGGCTGCCCTCGGTACCGTCGGGCTCGCCGCTGCGCGACGCCCTGCTCGAGATCACCCGTCAGGGACTCGGCTTTACCTGCGTGGTGTCCCCCGACGGCACCCTGGCCGGGGTCTATACCGACGGCGACCTGCGCCGTACCCTGGATCGCCATCAGGACTTCAGCTCGCTTACCGTGGATGACGTGATGACCACCCCCGGGCGACGCATCGGCCCCGCCACCCTGGCGGCGGAAGCCGTCAAGCTGATGGAGGAAGGCCGGATCACCGCCCTGGCGGTGGTCGATGACGAGCAGCGCCCAGTCGGTGCACTGCATATGCACGACCTGCTGGCCGCCGGTGTCATCTGAGCCTCATTTATCCCTTTACAAGGAACGCCGTCATGTCTCACGAGCTTCTCGCCTCCCTCGCGCCGGAACTGGTGGAGCGCCTGCGCCACATCAAGCTGCTGGCGCTGGACGTGGACGGCGTACTGACCGATGGTCGACTGCACTTCCACGCCGACGGCTCCGAGTTGAAGGCGTTCAACACCCTGGATGGCCACGGCCTCAAGCTGGCCAAGCGCGCCGGTATCCAGGTGGCCCTGATCACCGGGCGCAGCTCCCCCATGGTCACCCAGAGAGCCAGAGCACTCGGCATCGAGCACGTACAGCAAGGGGTCGAGCGCAAGCTGCCCGCCCTTGAATCGCTGTGCGATTCGCTTGGCCTGACCCTCGACCAGGTCGCCTACTGCGGCGATGACCTGCCCGACCTTCCCTGCATCCATCGCAGTGCGGTCGGCATCACCGTGCCAGGCGCCCCCTGCTATCTTCGTCAGCACGCCGACTGGGTCACCCAGGTTGCCGGCGGACATGGCGCGGTGCGCGAGATCACCGACACCCTGCTGATGGCCCAGGGCCGCCTCGACGATATCATCGACAGCTACCTGAGCAACGGACCGCTGACATGAAACTGAGCGCACTGCGTCCAGGCTTTCGCTTCTGGCTGGTCATCCTGCTGCTGGTACTCGGTGGCGGCCTGACGTTGCTCGACCCCCGCGAGAGCAACGTCCCCGACCTGGTACCCAATGACAAGGCCGGCGAGCCCGACTACTACCTGGTGGATGCCCGCCTGACCCGCTTCGATGCCCAGGGCACCCCCCACCAGCGCATCGATACGCCACGCCTTGTGCACACACCGCTCGACGACATCACCCGGGTGGACCAGCCGGACCTTGCGCTGATCGACGACAGCGGCCGAGAGTGGATCGCCGACGCCGACAACGGTGAACTGGGTCCGGACGGCAACCCCCTGACCCTGTCGGGCGACGCCCATCTCGAGGCCCCCGCGGAGCGTTGGCAGCTTGATACCGAGGTATTGGTCTACGACAGCGACAGTGGCCATGTCTGGAGCGAAACGCCAGCCGTCCTACGCCAACCCCCTCAACAGATGCAAGGGGAGCGCTTCGACGCCTGGATCCATGACAATACCGCTCGCCTGACCGACAATGTCACCGGTCATCATCCGCCAGAGCCTCAATAAGGAGCCCCTTCCATGATGCGTCCAAGTCCCGCCCTCCTGCTTGCCCTGGCCCTTGGCCTGGCCGCCGGCGCCACCGGCAGCAGTGTCCTGGCGCTGGAGAGTGATCGCAGCGCACCGATTCAGGTGGAGGCCGACCAGCTGGATCTCGATGATCGCGCCGGTACCGCGGTCTATACCGGCGACGTGCGCATTGTGCAAGGCAGCATGATCCTCACCGGCGAACGCGTCGAGATCCAGCGCAACGACCAGGGACAACTGTCACTGGCGACCGCGACCGGCTCACGTGCCTACCTCGAGCAGAAGCCATCCCCGGAAGAACCGGTGGTCAAGGGCTGGGGCCGCAAGGTGATCTACCACGTGGCCGAACGCCGCATGGAGCTGATCGACCAGGCTGAGCTGCACAAGGCCAATGACACCTTCGACGGTGCCTATCTGGAGTACTTCCTCGATCGCCGCGTGGTCCAGGCCCGCTCCAGCGCCCAGGGCGTCCAGGGCGAGCAGCGCATTCGCATGACCCTCGAGCCGGAAAGCCAAGGAAACTGATGAAGACTCTCCACGCTCGCCATCTGGCCAAGAGCTACAAGAAGCGTCGCGTCGTCCAGGACATCAGCCTGTCGATCGAGCAGGGCAGCATCGTCGGTCTGCTGGGCCCCAACGGGGCCGGCAAGACCACCTCCTTCTACATGATCGTCGGCCTGGTCAGAGCCGACGCCGGCAGCATCAGCATCGATGATCGGGACCTGAGCCGCGCGGCCATGCACCAGCGCGCGCTGGCCGGTATCGGCTACCTGCCTCAGGAGGCTTCGATCTTTCGCAAGCTGTCGGTGGCCGACAACATCATGGCGATCCTCGAGACCCGCAAGGACCTCGACCGCGAGGGCCGAGAAGCACGTCTCGAGCAACTCCTCGAGGACTTCCACGTCAGCCATATTCGCGACAACCCCGGCATGAGCCTGTCCGGCGGGGAGCGGCGCCGAGTCGAGATCGCTCGCGCCCTGGCCACCGAGCCGGCCTTTATCCTGCTCGATGAACCCTTCGCCGGGGTCGACCCGATCTCGGTGGGCGAGATCAAGTCCATCATTCGTCAACTCAAGGCCCGCGATATCGGCGTCCTGATCACCGATCACAACGTGCGCGAGACCCTCGATATCTGCGATCGTGCCTACATCGTCGGCGACGGCCAGATCATCGCCGAGGGCAGCGCCGAGTCCATCCTCGCCAACCAGCGCGTCAAGGAGGTCTACCTGGGCGAGAACTTCCGCCTCTAGACCGCAGGGCCGCCCGACAGTCGCAGTCGCATCAAGCGGCCGCAACACTTACCAGCATCAGCATCCAACCGCCGGCCCCGAAAGGGTCGGCCTCACCTTGCACACAGGGCCTCCCTCGAAAGAAGCACCTCCCCCCCTACCAAGTTGTTCCACATCGACCTTTCCACTCCCTCCCACAGGTCAAAAAACACCAACTTGGCAAGATGCTTGCATGTCTGATGACTCGTCGTTAGGGTAAAGCCTTTCGACAACACTGGTGGATCCCGACCCATGGCCCTCAAGGCGTCACTGCAGCTGCGCATCGGTACCCAGCTGACCATGACCCCGCAACTGCAACAGGCGATCGGCCTGCTGCAGCTTTCGACTCTGGACCTGCGCCAGGAGGTCCAGCAGGCGCTGGAGGCCAACCCCATGCTCGAACTCGAGGACGAGTTCGGCGAACAGCAGACCAGGGAAGCCGTGGAAGATGACTGGGCGGATCAGATTCCCTCGGAACTCAGTGTGGACAGCGACTGGTCCGACACCTACCAGGACCTGGGCACCACCCCCGCCGGCAGTGGCGAGGCGCCGGATTTCGAGCGCCAGGCAAGCTCCCAGTCACTGCACAGCCACCTGAGCTGGCAACTGGCGATGCTCGACGTCAACGACCAGGAGCGCCTGATCGCCGAGAGCCTGCTCGACGCGGTCAACGCCGACGGCTATCTCGAGCAGACACTGGATGACATCGCCCAGGGGCTCGAGCAAGACGGTCGTCGCCCCCCTCCCCTCGCCGAGGTGGAGGCGGTGCTGGTTCGGCTGCAACAGTTCGAACCGACCGGAGTGTTCGCCCGCGACCTGCGCGAGTGTTTGATGCTGCAACTGGATAGTCTGCCTCGCGATACCGTCCTGCTGCCCCAGGCCGGACGACTGGTAAGACAGTTTCTCGAGGCACTGGCCAGCGGCGACCGACGTCTGCTGAAGCGCCGGCTAGGACTCGATGACGACCAACTCGACAGCGTCATCGAGCTGATCCGGAGCCTCGACCCACGTCCCGGCAGCCAGTTCGGTGACAGCGATAACGACTACGTCATACCCGACCTGGTGGTACGCCACACCGAAGAGGGCTGGCGTGTTGAACTCAATCCGGATGCAATGCCCCGACTGCGCATCCAGCCCGACTATGCTGCGCTGATTCGGCGCGCGGACAAGAGCCAGGACAACCAGTTCCTCAAGGACCACCTGCAGGAGGCGCGCTGGCTGATCAAGAGTCTGTCCAGCCGCAACGACACCTTGCTGAAGGTCGGCCGGGAAATCATGGTGCGTCAGATCGACTTCCTCGAGCAGGGAGAAGCGGCCATGAAACCGTTGGTGCTGGCCGATATCGCAGACAAGGTGGAGATGCACGAGTCCACCATCTCCCGCGTGACCACCCAGAAGTTCGTGCACACGCCTCGCGGCGTGTTCGAGTTGAAGTATTTTTTCTCGAGCCAGGTCGGCCAGGATGGCGACGCCCATTCCAGTACCGCCATCCGCGCCATGATCAAATCGTTGATTCAAAAGGAACCTGCCCGCAAACCTCTGTCGGACAGCAAACTGGTGGAATTGCTGGCGGAAGACGGCGTCAATGTCGCCAGACGCACCGTGGCAAAGTACCGGGAAGCCATGAATATTCCGTCTTCCAGCGAGCGCAAGCGACTGCGCTGAGGCCTTGCGCTGCGGCGTCGCTAGCCTAGTTATCGGGAAAGCGCAAGCACTTGAAATTTCGCATGACATCTGCGTCTTTCTGCGTAGCGTCGAGGGGGTTTGCAGGATCGGAAAAAGGGTTACAATCAAGCCACCACCCGAAAGAGCAAGGAGCCTGTCATGCAAGTCAACATCACCGGCCACCACGTCGAATTGACCGATCCCCTGCGTGACTACGTACAAGAGAAGCTCACCCGTGTGGAGCGCCACTACGACAACATCACCAACGTCCAGGTGACCCTCTCGGTGGAAAAGGAACGCCAGCTGGCCGCCTGCACCCTTCACGCCGCCGGTGCCGACCTGCATGCCGAAGCGCAGGACGGCGACATGTATGCCGCTATCGACGCCCTTGCCGACAAGCTGGACCGCCAGTTGGTCAAGCACAAGGAAAAATCCCAAGCCCGCGCCCAAGGCGCCGGAATTCGCTGACTCTCATGACATTGGAAGCCATTCTCCCTCCCGAGCGCACATTGTTCGATGTCCCGGGAGGCAGCAAGAAGAGGGTGCTGGAGTTTTTCAGCACCTTCATTGCGCAGAACACCCCGAGCCTGGACAGCCAGGAGGTCTTCAGTCGGCTGATCGGACGTGAGCGCCTGGGCAGTACCGGCATCGGCAATGGCGTCGCCATTCCCCATGCCCGCAACCCCCACTGCAAGGCGCCCATCTCCGGCTTCCTCAAACTCGCGGAACCTGTCGACTTCGATGCCATCGATGGTGAGCCCGTCGATCTGGTGTTCGTGCTGCTGGTACCGGAAGAGGCCGACGACGCCCATCTCGCCCTGCTCGGCCAGGTCGCCGGCGTCATGAACGACGCCGACACACGTCACCGTCTGCGCCACGCCAGCTCCCAGCGCGAGCTTCACGAGCGCCTGCAGGAAGCCATCCGCCAACAGGCGCCGGGGGACGACACTCCCTCCTGATCGCGGCCTTGCCTAGGCCATCAGCAATGGACGCCTGCCCAAGGAGACAGGACATGCAGCTCGTGATCATCAGTGGTCGCTCCGGCTCGGGAAAGTCCGTGGCCCTTCAGGCCCTGGAGGACCTGGGGTTCTACGCCATCGACAACCTTCCCGCGACCTTGCTGGGCGCCCTGGTGGACGAGCTGGAAAACGGTCATTCCCGCCGTATCGCCGTCAGCGTCGACGCCCGCAACCTGCCTGAGGCGTTGGAACGCTTCCCCGCCCAGCTGGCGTCCCTCAAGCAGAGTCCGATCGACTGCCAGGTGGTCTACCTGACCAGTGATGCGCGAATTCTGCTCGAGCGCTATTCCCACACGCGGCGCCGTCACCCCCTGACCCGTGATAGCGACATGACCCTGGCGGAAGCCATCGAGTCCGAGCAGAAGGCCCTTTCGGGTATTCGAGACCTGGCCGATCTGGTCATCGACAGCTCTCGCCTGTCGGTGCACGAACTGCGTTCGCGCATCGCCGAACAGGTCGCCGACCACCGCAGCGGCCAGTTGAGCCTGACCGTGGAGTCCTTCGGCTTCAAGCGTGGCGTGCCGCCGGATGCAGACATCGTGTTCGATGCCCGCTGTCTGCCCAACCCCTACTGGGAACCATCGCTGCGTGATGCCAATGGCTGCGATCCCAGCGTCATCGACTTCCTCGAACGCTATCAGGACGTCGCCGACATGAAGCGCGACATCCTCGGCTGGGTGCGCACCTGGCTACCGCGCTATCAGCAAAGCCAGCGCAGCTACCTCACCGTGGCGGTGGGCTGCACCGGAGGACAGCATCGTTCGGTCTACCTGGCCGAGGGAATCGCCTCGGCCCTGGCCGACCAGCATCCCCGCGTCCGTCTACGCCACCGCGAACTCGGCCAGCAACGCCGACTGGACAGCGGAGGACTCTAGGCGTGGCCCGACGCACCCTGACCCTGACCAATCGTCGCGGCCTGCATGCACGCGCCGCGACTCGCCTGGTTACCTGCTGCCAACCCTTTGACGCCACCGTCACCGTCCACCATGGCAGCCGCTCGGGTGACGCCGCCAACATCATGTCGCTGCTGATGCTGGCCGCCCCCTGCGGAACGGAACTGACCCTGGAGGCCGAAGGCAAGGACGCGGACGCGGTGCTGGACGCTCTGGAGGCACTGTTCGACGCACGCTTCGACGAAGACGCCTGACGTCTTCCCTCTCCTTGTTTTGACCGCCACCCCCTGCCTGCCAAGGACGCCATGCAACTGATCCAGACCGGCAAGTACACCGAGGTCCACTACGATCCGGACCAGGACGCCTTCATCAAGACCTTCACGCCCAAGACCAGCGATCGCTGGCGCTACCGCCTGGGCATCCGGCGCTACCCCGGCCACAATTTTCGCTATGTCGCCGGCCGACTGGAGCGACTGGGTATCGCCACACCGAAAATCCTGTCGGCAGAGCGCTATCGCCTGGTCACCGCCAACGTGCACGGCATCGCGCTTAAAAAGCTGGTCCTCGACTCTCCGGAACTGCAGAACCGCTACCTGGACATTCTCGAAGCCTTGTACCGTGACCGTATCCACTGTCGTGGCCTGCACACCGAGAACTTCCTGGTCGTCGACGGAGAGGTGATCGCCATCGATCTGGATGCCTACAAGGCGCCGCGGGTCTTCACCTATCCGCGCCGAGAGTTCATCGACTGCCTGAGTCGCTCGCTGAAAAACGACGAGGCGTTCCTGTTCGAGCGCTTTCTCGAACGTGTCGACGCCCAGCATCCCTGAGCCCAGCATCCCTGAGCCCAGCATCCCAGAGCCCAGCATCCCTTAGAAAGCACCGCTCCGCCTTGTACCCTCGCCTGCCCCGCTCTACCCCGGTTTTCCGGGTACGAGCGCTGGTGTTGGCGACGGCAGCAGCAGCGGTGGTAAACTTTTAACTCGCCACTCAGTTTACCACCAAGCGTCCTTCAGGAGCCGACATGACCTCTCCGGTGTGGCATCCCTACGCCCATCTCAAGACCCAGGCCCCTGCCCCCCGGGTAGTCGGCGGCCAGGGCACCCGCTTTACCCTGGACAGCGGCGAATCATTGCTCGACGCGACCTGCTCCTGGTGGTGCATGATCCACGGCTACGGACATCCACGGCTGGTCAAGGCGATTCAGGAGCAGGCTACCACGCTGTGTCACGTGATGCTTGGAGGACTAACCCACGATCCCGCCGACCAGCTCGCCCGGGAACTGGTTCGCGTCACGCCAGAGGGCCTCAACCACGTGTTCTTCTCCGACAGCGGCTCGGTGGGCATGGAGGTGGCGATGAAGATGGCGGTGCAGTACCACCATCTGCGCGGCCGCCCCAACAAGCACCGCATGCTGTCGCTGATGAAGGCCTACCACGGTGATACCGCCGGCTGCATGGCGGTGTGTGACCCCGAAGAGGGCATGCATTCGCTGTTTTCCGGCTTTCTTCCGAAGCACCATTTCGCCCCGGCGCCGACGGCACCCTATACGGCCACGCCAGAGCAGGTCGCCGCCGACCTCGACGCCTTGCGAGCGGTGCTGGAAGCCCACCACCACGAGATCGCCGCGCTGTTGATGGAGCCCCTGCTGCAGGCTGCCGGTGGCCTCAACATGACCTCTCCGGACTATCTGAAGGGTGCTCGCGCCTTGTGTGACGAGTTCGACGTGCTGTTGGTGTTCGACGAAGTGGCCACCGGCTTTGGCCGCACCGGGCGCATGTTCGCCGCCGACCATGCCGGTGTCAGTCCGGACATCATGGTGCTGTCCAAGGGGCTGACCGGCGGCTACCTTGGCCACGCGGCGACCCTGGCCAACGACCGTGTCCATGACACCTTTATCGGCGACAGCGAGCTTCACGCCTTTATGCACGGCCCGACCTTCATGGGCAATCCGCTGGCCTGTCGCGTGGCACTGGAAAGCCTCAGGGTCTTCGAGGAGGACGACTATCTGGGCCGTATCGCTCGGCTCAACGCCATCCTTGTGCAGGAACTCGCCGGCGACAGTGACCTGCGCGCCCACCCTGCGGTGGCCGACATCCGTGTGCTCGGCGCCACCGGCGTGATCGAGGTGCACGACAGTAAAGCGCTGAAAGGCGCCGCCGCCATCGCCCGTGAACAGGGCGTGTGGCTGAGGTCCTTCGGCAGATGGCTTTACACCATGCCTGCCTATATCACCTCGGATGACGAGATGCGCCAGATCATCAAGGCCATGAAGGCTCCTTTCACAGCAAACGCATAACTTTCACAGCAAACGCATAATTAGTGGGCAGGGTCGGCGCTGGCTGGCTCTCTACCAGCCCGCCGGCCTATATCACCTAGGATGAGGAAATGCGCCAGATCATTGCGGCCCCGCTTTACCAGAGACAGGCCCCTTTCACCGCAAACGCATAATTAGTGCGGTGGCTGGCTCTCTACCAGGCGATACCACGCTCTACCAGCCCCAGAACAGCAGCCACCAGGCGCCGATCACCGGCGCCTGGGCGGCGAGCATGGGCAGCATGGCCAGAAGTCGACGCGGGCCACTGGCGTAGCGTCCGAGGATGCCCCATCCAAGCCCCGCGCTTGCCAGTACGCCAAGCCCCAGCAACAGCGCCCTGGCGTCATTGGCCCAGTGGATCAGCAGGCCATCGCCTCGCAGCAGGGTCAGGGTGGTCATCGACAGGCCCAGGAAGACGCCGACCGCGGCCAGGGGTATCAGGGCGTAGGACAGGTGCCACAGTCGCTGCCAGCGCCAGCGGCCAAGCAGACGGTTGGTCAGCGACAGCGACAGCGAGACAAGCCCCCCCAGCACCAGGGTCGTGGCACCGATATAGCCCAGCAGCAGGGCTCCATCGAGCAGGGTGAAGACGTCGTTGTGTTCGGGATAGTGGGTCAGCAGCCACCAGGGTGCGCTGGTTTCCAGCGGCCATCCCCAACCGTGCTGATAGAGCCAGACAGCCGCCTGCTGCTTGGCGGCCACGAACCAGGGGCTCGCCGACCAGTGGAATGCCCCCACCGCGATGCCCAGCAGGCCGAACACCACCAGCACGAACTCCCACAGGGTCGCGGGTCGCTGAGGCGGTGGCGACAACACCTCGATGCCGGGCGCCCTGAGCTCGAGATGGATAGCATCCTTGTAGCCTGAACAACGCGAGCACAGATGGCAGTCACTGGCGCTGTCCAGCTGCTTCAGCGGGATCAGCACCGGGCAGTCCGGAGCCCGACTTCTTGACACCTCACGCCGGCGCTGGCGCCGTCCGTGTTCGGTCCACACCTCGGGGTCGGCGCGGTAGTGCAACGGCGCCAGCTTGGCCAACAGCGCAAAGACGCCGCTGACCGGACACAGATGGCGACACCAGACGCGCTTGCCCTTGCCGTAGACCAGACCGATCACGGCCGCCGCCAGGGTCGAGCCCCCCAGCACCAGCAGCGCGGCCTTGGGATACTGGTAGACGCTGACCAGCTGCCCATAGATCGTGGTCATGGCGAAACCCACGAACGGCCAGCCACCCCAACGCATCCAGCGCGGTATCGCCCGGCCCATGCCGACACGGCTGGCTGCTTCCGTGATGGCACCCTCCGGACACATCATCCCGCACCATAGCCGCCCCGCCACCACCATGCTGACCATGACAAAGGGCCACCAGATACCCCAGAACACGAACTCGGCGAACACCGTGAGGTGATCGAGGATGCGTGCCTCATGGTTCGGCAGGGGCAACAAGGGCGGCACCAGCAGCAGCACGGCGTAGAACGCCACCACGGCCCACTGCAGTGTCAGAATCCAGCGCCGATGATGCTTCAGCCAGGCTCCCAGACGTGCCCAGCGTCGGGTCTTGCGGGCGCCTGGATGCCGATTCTCAGCCACGGTTGGCCGAGTCTCCTTGCCAGGCCCGCAGCGACGATCGCTGGCTTCTGGCATCACTGCTGGCGTCACTGTTGCCGTCCCTGTTGCCGGCACTGCCGCCGCCTCGTTCACGACACCGCTCCCTCAACGACGTTGTGGGACGGGCGCTGCCCGCCCACCCACCAGTAGACGAGCCCCCAATAACACAGGTAGCCGAGCACCAGCGTCGAGGAAGGCCAGGCACGGTAACCGGCGATACTGGCCAGCAGTCCGCCGACTCCCTGGCCATCATCCAGCCATACACTGGTGTCCCACAGCGGATCGATCCCGACCGGCAACCAGCCCAGATTCATCAACCGCTCGAGCGCCGCCACCCACAGGCCCGCCGCCACCAGCAGCAGCAGGATCTCGCTGGCCCGGAAGAACCCGCGCCAGGCCAGTCGTCGCGAGGACCACTGCAGCATCACGAAGCAGGCAGCCGCCGTGACAAAGCCGAGACCTGCGGCCAGGACGAAGGAGGTCAGTTGTCCGCCTCGCCACTGGGCCAGCCCCAGACCGTACAGAAACACCAGGGTCTCGGCGCCTTCCCGAGCCACCGCCAGGGCCACCAGGGTAGCGATGCCCCACAGCCGTGAGCGCGACAGACACAGCATGGCGTCACACTCCATGGAGCGTTTGAAGGAGGCACCGCGACGGCGCATCCACGCCACCATCTGCACGATCAACGCGGCGGCCAGCGCCGACATGGCGGTCTGAAACAGGGTCTGGGCGTCACCGGTCAACCAGCGCCCTACTCCCATCAGCACAGCACCGAGCACCACCGCCAGGGCGATACCCGCCGCGACACCGCCCCACAGCCAATTCAAGGCATCACGACGCCCCTCTCGGGCGAGCCAGGCGTAGACGAGGCCGACCACCAGGATGGCCTCCAGGCTCTCGCGCAGGACCACGATAAAGGCCGCTTCGTTCATGGGTGTGCCTCCTCGGAGGCTTCCCGAGCGATGATCACGCCCTGGGCATCGGGCAGGTGAAACTCGTCGAAGTAGTCGTAGCGCCCCGGCTTCAGCGGGTGGACCACGACGAAGGAGTGAACGCCGGGACCCATCACCTTTTCCTGGCGAAGCCGGCGACTCTCGAATTCCACCGGCGTACTTCCGGCATTATGCAGTTCGATCTTGAACCGCTGCCCGGCGACGACCTCGAGTTCGACGGGATCAAGCCTGCCGTCAACAAGGGTCAACCGGTAGGTAGGCAGCGCTCCGGCTTCTGCCTGACCAGAGGTGGCGCACAGTGTCATCAGCGACAGCGCGACCAACGGCGCCGTGATCAGCGCGCCCGAGAGACGGGAACGACGTAGCAGCAACATGACCGCCTCCTCTCAGTAGCCGCCCTTCTTGCCCACGCCGGCGTAGACAAAGTCGTACTCGACGTCGAAGGGCGCATACCAGGGTGCCACGCCGGTTTCCTTGTCGATGTGACGCATCAGGTGCGGCGCTTCGATGTGGAAGCTCAGGTGATAGCGCTCCATGCCCTCGAGCGCCACATTGACACCATAGTGGGTGCCGTCGCTGGCGATCATCGGCATCAGGCTACCTTCGATCACACTGTCGCTGCCTTCCTTCTGCAACCGATAGTCAATGTGCAGAAAAGGAATCCAGGCGCCAGGAGGAAAACCGTTGTCGTTGTCCTCGAGGGCGTGAATATCCGCCTCGAGATGAATATCGGCCTCGGCAGCGGCCAGCTCACCGGCAGGCTCCATGACCACCGGCTGCAGGTAGACCGCGGCGACTTCCATGCCGTTGACCAGTTCGGGCTCGCCGATCGGATACTCCAGCGCCGAGGCACTGCTGGAAAAGACACCAAGACAGAGGGTGGTGGCCAGGGCGGCCAGGGCGGAGCGGTCAAAGATCGGCGATGCAGACATGCGAGAACCTCGGGATAGAAAATGGCGAGAACCGTTCGCGCTTCAAGAATCATTTCCATGACGAAGTTCATGAAGCACCGCCCGGTGTCGCCACACTCTAGCCTGTGCCGGCAGGCACGCCTGTGACGTGCATCAAAGTCTCGAACCTCTGTTGCACTGGCCGCGCTTTTACGTGACGCTGCACCATCGGTACCAAAGGCCCCTGACGAGATAGCGAAAGCCCATGACCAGCCTCAGCAAGACCCGCACCAGCTTCTATCGACGCCTCTACCTGGCCCATCTGGTGGCCACCGGCATCGATAGCGTGCCGGCCATCACCGCCGCCACCGGCATGCCGAGACGTACCGCTCAGGACACCCTCGCCGCCCTCGAGGAACTGGACATCCGCTGCCGCTTCGAGCATCAGCCAGGCAAGCCTCATAATATCGGCCACTATCGCATCGAGGACTGGGGGCCGATCGATCCCGACTGGCTGTCGCTTCACGCCGAGCGCCTGGGGCAGTTGCTGGGCTACCCCTCCCTCGCCAACGCGCACCCTTGATCCCTTCACCGCGCAGGCAGCGAGCGCCCATGGGTGGAGATCACGACGGCTCAGTCAACGGGGCGTGCATGCCCGAAGCTCTCTCGAAGTGCATCACTGGCACGGAGCGTCGATACCTCCAGCCCCAGCCTCTCCACCCATTCAAGCGTCGTCTCGACCCAGCCGCCCCGTGAGACCATGAGCCGGTCACCACAGCGGCGGCAACTCTCCACCAGCAAGCGATGCTCTCCGCGCCGTTCATCCGTGAGCTCGAGCCAGTCCGCCCCTTGCGTCAACTGCAGCGCTGTCTCCGGCCACCAGGCCAGCCTCAGGCGAGGATCGACGGCCTCGGGTTCACCGGCGACCAGCAGCGCAATGGCGCCGCAGCCACACTCTGCCCTGGCGTAGAGATTGTTGCTCATGGTGTTCTCCCTGTTGATCCACGCCCTGTGATAGCCGACGCGAACGCCCCGGCTGGTGCCAAACGACGCCAGCCCCTATAGTCGAGCTTTCCTCGACACTGCATCGGATCATGGATTCACGACTCGAACAACGGGCCCTGTCGCTCTCGATCATCACCACCCTGGGCGTCGCCCTGCTCGGGGTCAGTTTCGGCCTGCTGGCCGGCTCCCAGTCGATCCTCTTCGATGGCGTCTTTTCCACCATTGACGCCGCCATGTCGGGGCTTGCGCTGGCGGTATCGCGGCTGGTCGTGCGCGAGGCGACCTCACGCTTCCAGCATGGCTTCTGGCACTTCGAGCCGATGGTGGCGGCGCTCAACGGTGGCATTCTGCTGCTCTTGTGCTTCTACGCCTTTCTCAACGCGCTGCGGGAATTGCTGGGCGGCGGCCACGCCCTCTCCTTCGGCGCGGCCACCCTCTACGCCGCCGTGGTGCTGGTGATCTGCAGCGCCATGGCGGTGTATCTGAAGAAGATCAATCGCAGGGCCAACTCCGAGTTTCTGCGAATCGATCAGAAGAACTGGCTGATGGCGGCGCTGATCACCGGCGCGCTGCTGGTGGCCTTCGTGATCGCCCTTATGCTGGAAGGTACCGCGCTCGACCACTGGACACCCTACGTCGATTCGGCGCTGCTGGTGGTGCTGACCCTGGTGTTCATGCCGGTGCCCATCAACATCATTCGGCGAGCCGCCAAGGACATCCTGCTGATGGCACCCAGCGCCATCGATCGTGAGGTACACGCGGCGATGAAGGAGATCATGCAAAGAGAGGGTCTCAGCCACTACTACAGTCATGTGGCCAAGAGTGGCCGGGGCCACTTTATCGAGATCCATATCGTGACCGCGCCGAACTTCGCTGCCGGGCGCGGCATGGTAGAGATGGACGAGATCCGCGAGGAGATCTCCTCACGACTGAGCATTCCCCCCGAGCGCCGCTGGTTTACCGTCGCTTTTACCGCCGAGGAACGCTGGGCCTGAAGGCGAGGCCGTCAGCCCGGCGCGGGGTCACCGGCAAGACGCGAATAGACCACATGGGACAGCGCCCGTCCGCCGACCCATTCGCACTCGCGCAGCACGCCTTCCTGGCGAAAGCCGAGTCGCTCGGGGATAGCGCGACTACGGCTATTGCCTTCGGCACAACGAATCTCGAGTCGATGAAGCTCGAGTTCGTCGAAACCCCATTCCACCAGGGTTGCCACGGACTGCGACATCCGGCCCCCACCCTGGCGGTCGCTGCGCAGCCAATAGCCCAGCGACGCCCAGCGGTGACGTTCGACGATGCGGTTGAAGCCGACGACGCCGATCAGCTCGTCGTCCTCGAGCAAGGCAAAGTGTCGAGCGGTGCCCAGACGCCGCTCGGCCATGGCAGCGGTGACGAAGACCTCGCAATCTCCCTGCTCGCGGGTCGCATCGACCCACGGCAGCCAGGGCCTCAACGACTCCCGGCTGGCGTCGATGGCGTGCCACAGAGCGTCACAGTGTTCCTTGCCGATCGACGCAAGCCACAGCCGCTCGGACACCCTCAGCATGCTGCCGGTACCTCCTGCCTGCCAGGTCCGGACCCGCGCAACCTCCAACGCCGACACACCATCTGATGCTGAGTCAGAACGCCCGTCACTCGGCGGCCTCCCAGCGATCTCGCCCATTGCGCTTGGCCTGATACAGCGCCTGGTCGGCGCGATTCATGGTCTGCTCGTAGGTCTCGTCATGGCGGTGCTCCGCCGCGCCGATGCTGACGGTCAGCGTCAGGGAGTCGTCGCTCACCACCTGGGTGGTACGCAACTTGGCCTGGAGCCGCTCGAACAGGGGTTCAGCCGCCCACAGCGAAGCGCCGGGCAAGGCGATCAGAAACTCTTCCCCACCCCAGCGACCGACGATATCGCCACCGCGCAGGGTGTCGTCGAGGACCTTGGCCACTACCAGCAGCGCCTGATCGCCGACATCATGCCCATGCTCGTCGTTGAAGCGCTTGAAGTGGTCGATGTCCACCATCGCCAGGGTAAAATGGCGTTGCTGTCGGCTGGAGGCGGCCATCAGTCGACGCAGCTCGGTGTGCAGGCCACGACGATTGGGGATCTTGGTCAATGGATCGAGCATGACCTCGCTTTCCAGCGTCTGCTTGCGCTCGAACAGCAGCTCCTGATAACCATCGGCGATGCGTGACAGCTTGTGCTGGCGACGCTGCTGTCGCTCCAGCCGGCGTTCGGCGGTGGACAGGTCGCTCTTGACGTTGCGCTGAAAGCCATCGGAAATGGCAGCCATGCGGTCCAGCCGCTCAAGCTGCTCGGTATGCCGCCGGTAGAGCGCTTCGAGCGGTGCCTTCAGTGGATTGTCCTGATGCTCGGACGAGGCCAGCAGTGCCTCGATGTCCCGCAGCAGCTGACGATCCCTTTCGGTCATGAACTGGTATCCTCGACGGGGGTGATCGCAAACGGAAAACTGCAGTCTTCCTTGAACTCCTCGGCCAGCTCGGCGATGCGTTCGTTTCTGACATCGTAGCGCCAATCCACGCTGCAGGCCTTGCCTTCCAGGTGGGCCTCCTCCATCAGGTCGAAGATGTCCATCATCGCCTTGACCGAGCTGGTGTTGAGGTAGACCAGTTCCAGGCACACTTCGAGGGGGCTCTCGCCGTCTCGCAGGTAGTGATCTACCCAGTTCAGCACGCCACTGTAGAGCTCGAAGGTGTTTTCGGGATAGGAATCGCCACGCATGGTCAGCGTTCCGGCGTCCCAGTCAGAACGAATGTCAGGGGTCGACTGGGTCCCGTCAATCGCAATGTCGTTGATCATTTTCTCGACTTTCCGTCAGATAGTGGCGGTGATGCAGAAAAAGCTCTGTTGATCGGAGAGCGGCGTCAGGTTCGACTGAAGCGGCTGGCAGGACTTTCGCGCCATGTCGATCAATCCCAGCCCTGCTCCCCGGGAGCCGTCTTCCCGCGGCTTTCTGAGTTGCTGCTTGTAGCATCGCTTGAGCTCGACCGCGTCCATCTCGCCGAGTTCCTCGACGGTCGCCATCAGACGCTGGCCATCGGCATGCTCGACCACGTTGCCCGCCGACACCAGATAGTGACCCTGCTCGCCCCGCGCCACCGCAACGGTGGCGGTGGCGCGCTGTTCGTCATAGCCCATGGCGGTGGCGTAATGGCTGATGTTCTGGGTCATTTCGATGTAGGTCGAGAACACGTCCATCGCCGCCGATGGTGCCGCAGATTCGCTGTTGAGGTAGTTGCGAATGGCCTTGCCGATCTCTTCGATCAGGCTATGGGAAATCGGGCCATTGAAGCTTAGCAGCACGCGCTGTTTCTCGAATTGGTCGCGCAGCGTCAAGAGGTCCATGGAATTTCCTCATCATGACCGTGGTGAATATTGGACGTCGCGGACGCGGTGCCGTCCTGCTCGTCCTCGACCGCCGGCTGGAAGCACAGCAGGGTGATATCGTCACGCTGGTGCGCCTCACCCTGGAATCGCGCCAGCGCATCCAGGAAGGCCGCAACCTGTGCCCTGGGATCGAGCCCGGCGTGCTCCAGCAGCATGGCCTCGAAACGCCGCCTGCCAAAGCCAAACCCGTGCTCGCCGCCCGCCTGATCCAGGAAGCCGTCACTGCACAGCGTACAGGACCAGCCAGGCACCAGTGCCAACGTTTGATTGGTGAACTCCCCACGACGCTTGAACGCCAGGGCGCGTCGGCCACCGGCCAGTACCTCCAGGCGCTGGCCATCGGTGGCATAGAGATCCAGCTTGGCGCCGGAGAAGGTCAATTGCTGCTGGCCGGCGCCGACCCACACCAGCCCCGCATCCATGTGCGGCGTCACGCCGTGAGCCTCGCTGTCGGCCTCGAGCGTGCGGCGAATGCGCCGGTCCATCTCCTCGAGGATACCCGCCGGATTCTCGGGCCCCACCTGGTTGACCGAGTTGTCGAAGGCCGCACGGGCGAGCATGGTCATCAGGGCGCCGGGCACGCCGTGTCCCGCGCAGTCGATGACCCCCAGCAGATAGCCGCGGTCATGACCGAAGTCCCGAAACACGAAGATGTCGCCGCCGACCGTATCCTTGGGACTCCACAGCACGCCGTGCCTTAGCCCGGCGCAGCGTTGCATGTCGCGGCTGGGCAGGATCGCTTGCTGCAATACCCGAGCGCAGTCGAGGGAATCATCGATCTGACGCTTGGCCTCACTCATCTGCCGGTTGGCCAGGGTGAGATCCATGGTGCGCTGACGGATGCGTTCCTCGAGCTCCTCGGTATGGGCCTGAACCTGATCGGCCATGCGCTGGAAATCCCGTGACAGATCGCCGATCTCGTCACCGCGGTCACTGTCGAGCCTGGTGTCATAACGGCCCTGGGCCAGCGCCTGGGCGGATTGACTGAGGCGACGCATCGGGTTGACGATCAGCCGCCGCAGGGCGATCACCACCACCAGCAGCACCACCCCGAGACTGGCCACCAGGGCAAACATCAGCGGCCACAACCAACGCTTTTCCAGCAAGGTGGCGGCGTAGGGATCGACCGCCGACACCAGCCACCAGTCGAGCTCCGGCATGTAGCTGACCGCCACCACTCGCTCCTCACCGGACCACTCGAGGGTGCGGGTCTCTACCTCTCCGCCGCTCTCCCGGGCCGATGCCAGCATCTCGGCGAGGGCCTCGGGATCCCCGACCGCCGCATCGAGCACGCCGCCACCTTCATCGACCTGGCTCAAGTCGGTCGCCTGGAGCTCTCCGTCCTCTGCCATCGCCAGCACCCGACCCTCGCGGCCGAGCAGGAAGGAAGCCACGCCCAACGGTTGATCGTCGAAGCTGCTGGCCAGAAGGCGGTTGAAATTGAGGCCGCCACCGACCATGCCAAGGGGCCCGTTCTCGCCGTCGACGCGAACATTGATCCACACCCGGGTGATGTCCAGCGCCGGACTATAGGCGACCTGAACCCGGGTAGGCGCCCCACTGTCCATCATGCGGAAGTACCAGCTGTCTTCACTGTCACTGCGTGACAGCTGGTTGCGGGGGGCACGGCTCGGACTCATCTTGCCGTCGTTGAAGTAGAACTGGCGGCTGTCGTGATGCACCACAAAGTAGTCGTCACCGTCGAACTGCTGGCGAAATCCCTCGGACTCGGCGAAGAAACGGGCCTTGAGTTCCTCGTTGTCGATATCCGAGAGCCAGTCGCGGGTGACCGTCAGATCGCCGAAGCGCCTGGCCAGGGCCAGCTCGGTGGACAGCGGCGTCAGCATGCGCTGGGTATGCAGTTGGCTGTACTGCTCGGCGAAGCGTTGTCCGAAGTGGCGCTCGACGTCCTGAAGCGCGTGGCTGCCGATCCACAGCACCGGCACCAGTGCGACCAGAAAGGACAACAACGGGATAAGTAACGACTTGACCCCCAATCCCAGGTGGCGGCTCATGATGCCTCCTTGGCGAGAATCGACAGATGGAGAGAGTCTTGCATCACCTTCACTATAAGAATATGCGTATCGGCGCATCATGCCATGAAACCCGTATGGCGGCTAATGAAGTGTCTCAGTCTTCTGCTCCGACAGACGCATCCCCCGGGCTCGCTTCGCCTCGATAAAAAAAGGGCGGCGAGCCAGGCTCGCCGCCCATCAACGATCAGTCACCCGATCGAGAGAGCTCAGCAAAACATCGTGTCGACAGGCAGTCCCGTCTATACCTCGAAACCAAGGCCGAAACTTTCCGCGTCCATCGCCATCAGGCCCTCGGCCCCTGCCTGCATCTGGGCGGCGTGGGTACGGGTGCGCGGCAACAGCCGTTCGAAGTAGAAGCGCGCGGTGTGGATCTTGGCCTGGTAGAAGCTGGCGTCGCTGGGCGAGTCCGCCAGCGCTTCCCGGGCGCACTTGACCGACCGGGCGAACAGATAGGCCAGGGTCACGTAGCCCGAGTACATCAGGTAGTCCACCGAGGCTGCCCCCACCTCTTCACGATCGCTCATGGCCTTCATGCCGATGCCCATGGTCAGCTCGCCCCATTGACTGTTGAGCTTGGCCAGCGGGCCAACAAAGGGCGCCATGGCCTCGTCGTCGGCGTTGGCCTGACAGAACTTGTGGATCTCCTTTGTGAAGACCTTCAGGCTCTCGCCCTGGTTCATCAGCACCTTGCGTCCCAGCAGGTCCAGCGCCTGGATCCCTGTGGTGCCTTCGTACAGCCGTGTGATGCGTGCATCACGCACCATCTGCTCCATGCCCCATTCCTGGATAAAGCCGTGGCCGCCGAACACCTGTACCCCTTCGTTGGTGGCCTCGAAACCAAGCTCGGTCAGGAACGCCTTGACGACAGGGGTCAACAGGCCCAGCAGGGTCTCGGCCCGCTCGCGCTCCTCGCCGGCCGAACACTGCTCGACCACGTCCACCAACTGGGCGGTATACAGCACCAGCATCCGGCCGCCTTCGGCGATGGCCTTCTGGGCCAGCAGCATGCGCCGCACGTCCGGATGGACGATGATCGGGTCCGCGGCTTTTTCGGGTGCCTTGGGGCCCGACAGCGCGCGCATCTGCAGTCGATCCCGGGCGTAGGCCAGGGCGTTCTGGAAGCTCGCCTCGGCGAGCCCCAGGCCCTGGATACCGACCCCGATACGCGCGGCGTTCATCATGGTGAACATGCACGCCAGCCCCTTGTTCGGCGCACCGATCAGGTAGCCGGTGGCGCCGTCGAAGTTCATCACGCAGGTAGCGTTACCGTGGATGCCCATCTTGTGTTCGAGGGAGCCGCACACCACGCCGTTGCGCTCACCCGCTTCGCCCTGGCCATCAGGCAGAAATTTCGGCACCAGAAACAGCGAGATGCCCTTGGATCCCTCGGGTGCATCCGGCAGCTTGGCAAGCACCAGGTGGAGGATGTTGTCGGCCAGATCGTGCTCACCGGCAGAGATGAAGATCTTGGTCCCGCTGATACTGTAGCTGCCGTCATCCTGGGGCAGCGCGCGGGTCTTGATCAGCCCGAGGTCGGTACCGCAGTGGGGCTCCGTCAGGCACATGGTGCCGGTCCAGCTCCCCTCCACCAGCTTGGTCAGGTAGACACGCTGCTGCTCTTCGGTGCCGTGGTGACGCAGCGCGTCTGCCGCCCCGTGGGACAGCCCCGGATACATGCCCCAGGCCAGGTTCGAGCCACAGATCATCTCCGACAGCAGCATCGACAGTGACGGCGGCAGGCCCTGGCCGCCGTGCTCGGGCTCTGCGGCAAGGCTCGGCCAGCCACCCTCCACGTACTGTCGATAGGCCTCGCGAAAACCGCTCGGCGCCTTGACCTCGCCACCTTCGAGACGACAACCCTCGCGATCACCGCTCTGGTTGAGGGGCAGCAGCACCTCGCGGGCGAAGCGCGCGCCCTCCTCGAGGATCGCCGCCACCACGTCGGGCGAGACATCATCCCCGGCAGGAAGACGAGCATAATGGCTCGGGTAGTCGAACAGTTCGTCCATCACGAAGCGCATGTCGCGCAGCGGGGCCTGATAGTCGGGCATGGGGCACTCCTGGATTCGGTGGCTGCGCCTGCGATGGACCTCGCCAGGACGCACTTTCAAACATGTGTTTGAAAGTAGCGACGACCGCCCTCTAAGTCAAGCGTTCGTTTCAGGGCAGGATTCACTGCATGCGAATACCGCCATCCAGGCGAATGACTTCGCCATTGAGCATGCTATTGGTGATGATCTGCTCCGCCAGGCGGGCAAATTCATCGGGCTTGCCCAGCCGCTTGGGGAAAGGCACCGCCTGGGACAGCGCGGCGACGGCATCCTCGGGGATGTCCGCCATCATCGGCGTCTCGAACACGCCCGGCGCGATCGCCATCACCCGGATGCCGTGACGCGACAGTTCCCTGGCGGCCGGCAGGCTCATGCCTACCACCCCCGCCTTGGAAGCGCTGTAGGCGCACTGCCCCACCTGGCCATCGAAGGCGGCGACCGAGGCGGTATTGATGATGACCCCACGCTCACCGTCATCTCCCGGCGGGTTCTGGCTCATGGCCGCCGCCGCCAGGCGCATGACGTTGAAGGTCCCGACCAGGTTGATCTGCACGGTGCGTGCATAGGCGTCGAGGTCGGCCGGGTTGCCGTGGCGATCCACCAGCTTGGCCACACTGACCACACCGGCGCAGTGGATCACTCCGGCAAGGCCGTCACCGTGGGCCTGGGCCGCGTCGATCACCGCCTGGATGTCATCCGCCGAGGTGACATCGCCCTGCACCGCGATGGCAGCGTCGCCCAGGCGACTGGCCTGGTCCTGCACGCCCTCGCTCAAGTCGCACAGCACGACTCGACCACCGGCGGCCACCAGGCGTTCGGCACAGGCGGAGCCAAGGCCGGAGCCGGCACCGGTGATGACAAAGGTCGCGTTCTCGATACGCATGCGAATTCTCCTGATCAATCATGCAACAAGCCCCGAGCACTCGCTCGGGGCGTAAGGTAAAAACGTCTATCTGGATGCCTGGCCCGACACCATACCGACGGCTCGCTCAAGCCTTTTCGGCGGCATCGGCTCGCAGCTTGAAGCGCTGAATCTTGCCGCTCGGGGTCTTCGGCAACTCATCGACAAACTCGATCACCCGAGGGAAGGCGTGGGTCGACAGGCGCTCTCGCACCTGCTGACGAATTTCATCGGCCAGGGCATCGCTGGCCTCGAAGCCGTCACGCAGCACCACATAGGACTTGATGATCTCGCCGCGGATCTCGTCCGGCTGCCCCACAGCCGCGGATTCCGCCACCGCGGGGTGGGTCAGTACCGAGTTTTCGACGTCGGTGGGGCCGACCCGATAGCCGGCGGTGGTGATGATGTCGTCGTCGCGCCCGGCGAACTGGAAGCTGCCGTCCTCGTTGCGCACCACCACGTCTCCGGTCAGGTAGTAACCCTCGGCGAAGGGATGCTTCTCCTGCCAGGTATAGCCCGGGAAGAAGTGCGCCGGCGAGCGTTCGATATCCACCGCCAGCACGCCGGGCTCACCGGGGGGCAACTCCTGGTACTCGGCATCGAGGATCACCAGGCGGTAACCGGGCATGGGTACGCCCATGCCGCCGATGTGCTTCGGGTGCTCGAGCCGGTGGTGGTTGTTGCAGGTCATGCCGGTCTCGGTCTGGCCGTAGTGATCCATCACCGGACAGCCCAGCGCCGACTCCACCCAGCTCACCACTTCTGTATTGAGCGGCTCGCCCGCTGAACTCGCCGCGCGCAACGACAGCGTCTCATGGGCATTGTCGAACAGACCCGAGGCCTTCATCAGGCGGTAGGCGGTGGGCGCCGCGGCAAAGTTGGTGATGTCATGACGCTGCATGAAGGCAAGCGCTCCCTCGGCGCTGAACCCCGCCTCGCAGAAGTGGGTGGTGACGCCCAGCAGCAGCGGCCCGGCGATGGCGTAGTAGAGGCCATAGGCCCAGCCTGGATCGGCCATGTTCCAGAAGCGATCTTCGGGGCGCAGGTCCACGGCCAGCTCCATGTACAGCGCAAAGGCCGGCATGGCCGACAGCGGCACCGCCACCCCCTTGGGCTTGCCGACGGTGCCGGAGGTAAACATCTGCAGAAAGGGGGCGTCTGGCGACAGCCGCGGCGGCGAGTCCTGAAGCGCTTCGCTGGCCAGCGCCTCATCCCAGGACAGGTCCTGCGGGTGCGCCTCGCTGGCCCCACCCAGCGCCAGCACCGGGGGACAGCTTTCCAGGCCGTCGAACTTGTGACGATTGGCCGCGTCGGTGATGACCAGGCGGGTGTCGGCGCGTCCCAGGCGGTAGTCCACCGCATCCGGCCCGAAGGCGGTAAACAGCGGCTGGTACACCGCACCCAGACGCCAGGTCGCCACCACTGCGACCAGCAGTTGCGGCGAACGCGGCAGCATGCAGGCGATACGGTCACCGACACCCAGCCCCCGAGCCGCCATCCAGCCCGCCAGACGCGCGCTTTGCTGGTCGAGCTCACGATAGGTCAACCGGCTCACCTGACCGGCGGTGTCCTCATGCACCAGCGCCAGGACGTCGCCTCTGCCCTGCCCTAGATGTCGACCACAGCAGGCATGATAGGCGTTGAGATATCCATCCTGGTGGTCGTCCAGACGATCGATCACCTGCTGGATGTCGAAGGTCTCGCGATAGCTCTCGGCATCGACGGGCGTGACGTGGCTCATGACGGGCCTCTTGCGTTGTGATTGTTGATGAAGCTCTCCAGGGTGACCCCGGCAGCAATATTCCGTTGACGTAAGCGTCAACCTAGCAAGCGCTAGGGTTGAAGCTAGAGGCTTCAACGTCATGACACAAGCAAGAGTGCGCTAGACCATCGTCTAGGAAAACCTCGAAGTACCGCACCGACCGAGCACGACGGACGTGCCCGCGCCCTCGGCGAAAGAATGAACCTCATCGAGGCAACGACAACGCGGGAATGGGAAGAGGAGAACAGGAGCAAAAGAGAAAAGAGAAAAGAGAAAAGAGAAAAGACGAGCAGAACCGACTACCAGGCACACGGCGCGCCCCAGCTGTCCATCACAGGGGGCGGCCCGCTACTCTGCCCTTGGCAGATCAAGGACGGCGGGTGATCATCACGACCAGTTCGTGGGCCAGCTGTTCGGGGTCACGCGGCCCGTCCGGGTCGTACCAGCGCACCGTCCAGTTCAGGGCGCCCAGCACAAAGCGCGAAACCAGGGCGCGATCGCCGGTGACCAGATCCGCTGCGATGGCGTCATCCAGCACCTCGTTCCACAGCGCCTCGTAGGCGTCACGCAGGTGGGTCAGGTGGTCCCGAGCGCCATCGTCGAGGCGCCGCCACTCATACAGCGCTACCACGTGGGCGTTGCGGTCGGTCAACAGCGTATCCAGATGGGCCCGCGCCATGGCATGCAGCCTGGACAAGGGGTCGGGCGCACTGTCCTTGAGCGCGGCTCGAGCCAGCGTCAAGGCGTTCTGGGTGCCCTCTTCGATGACCGCAGCAAGAATCTCCTGCTTGTCACGAAAGTGGTGAAAGAGGCTTCCTGACTTGATCCCCATTTCCTGTGCCAGCATGCGCACGGTGGTGCGATCGAAGCCTTCCTGGACAAACAGCTGAGCGGCGAGCCGGGTCAGCTCCTTGCGACGGGGCGAGTCATTCATTACATTCATCGACAGTTACACTAGCGCTTGCTTGGTTTCGTTGAGAAAAGCATAGCCCACCCTCGGGGTCAACGTCGTTTGCTGACCTTGTCGTACGCGATTCGCGTCGCGAGCGAAACCCCGGGGACTGAACCACACTGACATCACAGCGCCGTGTCCACGGCCCACACAAACACAACACCTTGCCGCTCGATCGCAGAATCGACATGCAAGAGTTTCAGGAGTCACGCCATGAGTCAGTCCGATATCGTCTTTCTTGCCGCTGCCCGCACCCCCATGGGCGGCATGCTGGGCTCCCTGTCCAGTCAGACCGCCCCCGAACTGGCCGCCTGCGCCATTCGTGCCGCCATCAAGCGCGCCAGGATTCCGGCAGACGCCATCGAAGAAGGGATCTTCGGCTGCGTGCTGCCGGCCGGGGTCAAGCAGGGGCCGGCCCGTCAGGCCATGCGCCAGGCCGGCATTCCCGACCACCGCGGCGCCACCACCATCAACAAGCTCTGTGGCTCGGGCATGAAGGCCACCATGCTGGCCCACGACCTGATCAAGGCCGGCACCGCCGAGGTCATGCTGGCCGGCGGCATGGAGTCCATGTCCAACGCCCCCCATGTGTTGACCAAGGCCCGTGGCGGCTACCGCCTGGGCCATGGCGAGCTCAAGGACCATATGTTCCTCGATGGCCTGGAGGACGCCGAGACCGGCAAGCTGATGGGTGGCTTCGCCCAGGAGGTCGCCAGTGAGCGCGGCTACGAACGCGAGCGCATGGACGACTTCGCCATCGCTTCACTGGAGCGGGCGATGCAGGCCACCGAGGCCGGCCACCTGGCCGCCGAGATGGCCCCCGTCACGGTCTCCAGCCGTCAGGGTGACACCCTGGTCGAGCATGACGAGCAGCCTTTCCAGGCTCGTCTGGACAAGATTCGCACCCTGAGGCCGGCCTTTGCCAAGGACGGTACCATCACGGCGGCCAACGCCAGCTCCATCTCCGATGGCGCCTCTGCCCTGATCCTGTCCACCCAGGCAGCGGCGGATCGCCTCGGCGCCACCCCGCTGGCCCGCATGCTTGGCCACAGCACCCACTCGCGCCACCCCAGCGAGTTCACCATTGCCCCGGTGGGCGCCATCGAGTCACTGATGAAGAAGCTCGACTGGTCGGTGGATGATGTGGATCTGTTCGAGATCAACGAGGCCTTCGCCGTGGTCACCCTGATGGCCATGGACGATCTCGGGCTGCCCCACGACAAGGTCAACGTCTTCGGCGGCGCCTGCGCCCAGGGTCACCCGGTCGGCTCCACTGGCTCGCGGATCATCGCCACCCTGATCCACGCCCTGCGCACCAAGGGCGGAAAACGCGGGATCGCCAGCCTGTGCATCGGCGGCGGTGAAGCCACCGCCGTGGCGGTGGAACTGATCGACTGAGGCCGAGAGCTGATCGACTGACGTCGAGACCTGGTTAGCCAACGTCGTAGTCTGAAAGGCAGGCGCGATGCTTGCCTTCCACGCCAATAAGCGGTCAGCATGGCCGGGGGCGCCCACAGGCGCTCCCGGCCATTTTTTTGACCTCAGGTCTGGATCCACAACAGGACTCACGCATGGAGCGCTCTCGCCTGGCCCTGCCGCTGATCGTGCTGGCACAGTGGTGCGGTACATCGCTGTGGTTCAGCATCAACGGCGTTGCCGCCTCGCTGGGAAGCGACCTCGGCATTCGCGAGGCCGAAATCGGCCACCTGACCCTGGCAGTGCAACTCGGCTTTATCGTCGGCACCCTGACGATCGCCGCCAGCGGACTCGCCGATCGCTACCGTGCCAGCCGCATCTTTCTAAGCGCAAGCCTGGCAGGCGCTCTGGTCAACCTCGCCTTTATCACGGTTGCCGAGCACCACGCCCTCGCCCTGCTGCTGCGCTTCGCCACCGGGCTCTGCCTGGCCGGCATTTACCCGTTGGGCATGAAGCTGGTGATCGGCTGGACCCCGCGTCACACCGGGGCCGCCCTGGCCTGGCTGGTGGGCATGCTGACACTCGGCACGGCCATGCCCCATCTGCTGCGCGGCGCCACCCTGGACCTCCCCTGGGCCTGGACCCTGATCCTGTCCTCGGCCCTGGCAGTGGCCGGTGGCATCGCCGTGGCGCTATTGGGCGACGGCCCGCACCTGCCAGCAAACGCGTCTCGCGCCAGGCTGAAGGATGGCCTTGCCGCCTTTCGTGATCGCCACTTTCTCAGCGTCGCCGGCGGCTACTTCGGCCACTGCTGGGAACTCTACGCCTTCTGGCTGCTGGTGCCCTTCCTGGTCGGCCGTGAGGTCACGCGCCTTCAGGCGCCAGCCGACTGGGCGCCCTGGCTGAGCTTTTCGGTCATCGCCGTGGGGGCGCTGGGCTGCATCCTGGCCGGCGCCCTCAGTCGACGCCACGGCAGCGCCAGCGCCGCCAACCTGGCGCTCGCCACCTCCGGCGCCCTGTGCCTGATCTACCCCTGGCTTGGTCAGGCCAGCCCCCTGTTACTGCTGGGCCTGCTGTACCTCTGGGGCTTCAGCGTCATCGCCGACTCGGCCCAGTTCTCGTCACTGGCCTCGGCCACCGCCCCCAGGGCGCATATCGGCGCGACCCTGGCGGTGATGAACGCCATCGGCTTCACCCTTACCCTGCCCGGCATCTGGCTCGGTGCCAGCCTGTGGCAGGAGCACGAACTGAGCGTGTTGTGGCTACTGTTGCCCGGACCGGTGCTGGGACTGTGGTCGATGCGTGGTGTCGCCGCCTACGTCCGCCGCCAGCCCGCCAGCTCCTGATGCCATCCCCCTGACACCAGACCCTGACATCAGACGCAGACACCAACCCTGACTCCAGAGCGGACCACCACGGCTACTGGCCCCGGTTCACAGGTAGTAAAAAGGGAGGCCTGAAGGCCTCCCTTTGCTACCGCGGTGAACGCTACCACGCACGCCTCTCGGCTTAGCCGTAACGACCGGTGATGTAGTCCTCGGCCTTCTTGGTATGCGGGGTCGAGAACATGGTCTTGGTGTCGTTGTACTCGATGACCTCGCCTAGGTGGAAGAACGCCGTGTAGTCGGCGACACGAGCCGCCTGCTGCATATTGTGCGTCACCGTGATGATGGTGTACTGCTGCTTGAGCTTGTCCATCAGGTCTTCGATGGTGGCGGTGGAGATCGGGTCCAGCGCCGAGGTCGGCTCATCCATCAGGATCACGTCCGGCTGGACCGCGATGGCACGGGCGATGCACAGACGCTGCTGCTGGCCACCGGACAACGAGGTGCCGGGCTGGTGCAGCTTGTCCTTGACCTCTTCCCACAGGCCGGCGTCACGCAGGGCGCGCTCGACCAGCTCGTCCTGGTCGGCCTTGCGGCTGACCAGGTCATGCATCTTCGGGGCATAGACGATGTTGTCGTAGATCGACTTAGGGAAGGGGTTCGGCTTCTGGAACACCATGCCGACCCGACGCCGCAGCGCGACCTCGTCCATCTTCGGCTCGTAGACGTCGCGGCCGTCCATCTCGATCAGGCCCTTGACGCGTACGCTCGGGATCAGATCGTTCATGCGATTCAGGCAACGCAGGAAGGTCGACTTGCCGCAACCGGACGGGCCGATCAGGGCGGTCACGTTCTTCTGGTACAGATCCATGTCGATCGACTTCAGCGCGTGGAAGTCTCCGTACCAAAGATTCAGGTCGTTCACTCGAATGCTCAACTCGTGGTTGGCATCCTCGTTGCGAGTGACCGGCTGGCCGGGCTGGTCCTGCTTCATCACGCTTTCTCCGCGCTGGGCAACTTTCATGTTCATGGCAACGTATCCTGTTTGGGGGCCGGTTTACCAGCGCCGCTCGAATTTCTTGCGCAGCACCACCGCGGTGGCGTTGAGCGTGATAAGGATCGACAGCAGCACCAGAATGCCGCCCGACGTCTTCTCGATGAAGGCCCGGTCAGGCTCGCCCGCCCAGGTGAATATCTGTGCCGGCAGCACGGTGGCCGCCTCGGTAAAGGAGTTGGTCACATCGGGGATGAAGGCCACCATGCCGACGATGATCAACGGAGCGGTCTCGCCCATGGCCTGAGCCAGGCCGATGATCGAACCGGTCATGATGCCCGGCAGCGCCACCGGCAAAACATGGTCGCGCACCATCTGCCAGCGTGAGCAGCCGACGCCGAAGGCGGCATGACGGATGGAGTCGGGCACGCTGCGAAGCGCGGTCCGGGTGGCGATGATGATCACCGGCAGGGTCATCAGCGCCAGGGTCAGGCCACCGACCACCGGGGAGGAGCGCGGCACGCCGAAGAAGTTGATGAAGATCGCCAGGCCCAGCAGACCGAACAGGATCGAGGGAATCGCCGCCAGGTTGTTGATGTTGATCTCGATCAACTGGGTAAAGCGGTTGTCCGGCGCGAACTCCTCCAGGTAGACCGCCGTCATCACGCCGATGGGAAAGGCTACCGCCAGGGTCACCAGCAGGGTCAGCACGGTGCCCATGGCCGCCGAAGCGATACCGGCGAGCTCGGGCATCTTGGAGTCACCGCTGGAGAAGAAGGTCGAGTTGAAACGCAGCTCGGCCCGCCCATCCTCTTTCAGCCGATCGACCACCGCCATTTCCTTGTTGCTGAGCTTGGCGTGGTGGCCCTTGAGGTACTGGTCCACCTGGCCGTCGGCCAGCACCCACTCCATGCGGGAGGTACCGAGCAGGTCCGGGTTGTCTTCCATGCGACCCGGAATCAGGCGCAGATAGCCGCGACTGACCAGCGGGCGGACGTCTTCCTGAACCGCCGCCAGGGGAATCTGGCTGGCCTGCTCGGAGTAGTCCACCTCGACCTGGATCTGGGCCTGCTGGAAGGCCGGCAGCCCCTTGACCAGCATGTCGGCAAAGAACAGCACCAGGAACAGGCCGGCAAGACCGAGCGCTCCCATGGACGCCCACTTCAGTCGGGCCGACCTGCGGTGGCGAGCGCGGAGCTGGGCGCTGATGTCATCGAAGGATTGTCTCATTGGCTTTGGCTCCACGGCTTACAGGTTGTTGACGCGATACTTTTCGCGGAAGCGACGGATCATGATCACCGACACCAGATTCAGGCTCAGGGTCACCACGAACAGCATCAGTCCAAGTGCGAACGCCGACAGCGTCTCGGCACTGGCGAATTCCTGGTCACCGGTCAGCGCGGCGACGATGCGCACGGTCACGGTGGTCATGTCTTCCAGCGGATTGAAGGTCAGGTTGGGGCGCATGCCTGCCGCCATCACCACGATCATGGTCTCGCCCAGCGCCCGGGACACCGCCAGCAACGAGGCCGAGATGATGCCCGGCAGGGCTGCCGGCACCACGATGTCGCGAATCATCTCGCCCTTGGTCAGGCCCAGCGCAAGCGAACCTTCGCGCATGCTGTTGGGCACCGAGTTGATGACGTCATCGGACAGCGAGGAGATGAACGGAATGATCATGATGCCCATGACGATGCCCGGGGCCAGGGCGTTGTTGAACGAGGCCTCGAGACCGAAGAACCCGGCCACGGCAACGATGATCGGCGCCACCGTAATGGCGGCGAAGAAGCCGTAGACCACGGTCGGAATGCCGGCCAGCACCTCGAGCACCGGCTTGGCGATGGTACGCACCTTGGGCGGCGCGAACTCGGCCATGTAGATGGCCGCCAGCAGACCGATCGGAATCGCCACCAGCATGGCGATGAAGGTGATCATGAAGGTACCGGCGAACAGCGGCACCGAACCGAACTTGGCGGCACTGGCCCCTTCCTCGGCGCGACCGGCGGCCTCGAGGAAGCTGGCACCCGGATTCCAGGTGGTGCCGGTGATAAAGTCCCAGAAGCTCTGCATCTGGAAGAAACGGATCGCCTCGAAGACGATGGACAGCAGGATCCCCAGGGTGGTGAAGATGGAGATCAGGGCCGCGCCGGCGAGAAAGAAGCGGATGACCCGCTCGATCGCCTGACGCGCGTGGAAGTCGGGACGCACCATCGCCACGCCCAGCACCAGGCCGATGCAGGCGATGACCAGGCAACTGGCCAGCAGCAGCAGCGGCGGAATCTCGGCACCCACGAGCAGCATGATGAAGCTACCCACGGCACCGACCACCAGCGCCGGACCCGCCGTGGACATGACGGTGAACCAGCCGTACTGATCGGGCTGAGCGTACATGGAGGTGCCGGAGGCTCGGACTCTGGCGGCCTTGCCGCGGGCCAGGAAGAAGGCGATCAGACCGAGCAGAAGCAGCGAGCCGCTGAACATCGCCAGGAGTTGATTGGTCTGCATGGGTGTCTCTCGGGATTCTGTGCTCAAGCAAGCATGGGCTTGCCGGAACGTGTACCGGCCGACACCCGTTGCAGGATGCCGGCCGGCGTGATCAGGACCGTGTCCCTTACTTCAGGTCGGCCAGCTCGAGGGTCTCGTGGTTCTCGACGGCACTGCGAGCCTCGGCGCGCTCGTCTTCCGGCGCCGGGATCAGGCCGATGCCCTTGAGGTAGCCGAGGTCACCGACCATCTGCTCGCTCATGAACATGTTGGCGTACTCGTACATGGCCGGCACGTCTTCGGCGTGCTGGTTCTTCACGTAGAAGAACATGGAGCGAGACACCGGGTACTCACCGCTGCCGATGGCGTCCGGAGTCGGCTCGACGCCGTCGATGCTGGAGCCGATCAGGGTGTCGGCGTTCTCTTCCAGGAAGGAGTAGCCGAAGATGCCGAAGGCCTCGGTGTTCTCGGCCAGGCGCTGAACGATCAGGTTGTCGTTCTCGCCGGCGTCGATGAAGGCACCGTCGGCGCGCACGTCGGTGTAACCTTCACCGCCGTAGGCCTCCATGTCCTCGGAAACGGCTTCCATCACGAGCTCAGCGAAGGCATCACGGGTACCGGAGGTGGTGGGCGGTCCATAGACGGCGATCTCGCGATCCGGCAGCGAGGAATCGATGTCGCTCCACTTGGTGTAGGGGTTGTCGACCAGCTCACCATCGACCGGCACCTTGGCGGCCAGCGCCAGGAAGATCTGCTCGCGGGTGACGTCCATCGCCTCGTTGTCGCCGGACTGGGCGAAGGCGATGCCGTCATAGCCGATGAAGGCTTCGGTGATGTCGGTCACACCGTTGGCTTCACAGGTCTCGAACTCGGAAGTCTTCATGCGACGCGAGGCGTTGGTGATGTCCGGGGTATCGTCACCCAGACCGGAGCAGAACAGCTTCATGCCGCCACCGGAACCGGTGGACTCGATGACCGGCGTCGGGAAGTCGGTGGTGGCACCGAACTCTTCGGCCACGTAGCTCGAGAACGGGTAGACGGTGCTGGAACCAACGATACGGACTTGATCGCGGGCTTGAGCGACACCCACCACGCCCATGACGGCGGCGGCGATAGCGGTGGTCTTGAGGATGCGGTTCATGGAGAAAGCTCCTGATGATGAGATGGTCAACCTTCGCGAAACACACAATGCCGCAGAAAAATGACAGCTTCATGACAGCACACTCCGGTTGACGCCTTCCCGATACCTCTTACGTTTCCTCCCTGCCCCTCCTCCTGCCCGGCCATGTCATGACAGCGTCACGGCCCTGTCACCGCGACCCCGGTCATCGCCACCCTTTGACAGCCGACAGCAACCTGAGCGGACACAAAAGAAGCTGCCGCAAAAAAAGGCCGCCCGGCTTTGCGCCGGACGGCCAATCTGGTGTCGCTTCGATAGCGACGACATGAAACAACCGGGTCAGCTGATCAATAGCCCCAATGCCGCCGCGGCGCACAGGGTCAAGGACGCCGCCTGCAACAGTCGCCGAGGCAACTTCGGCGCCAGCACCGCCCCAAGGGCGTGGCCCGCCACCACCATGGGCATGAAACTGAGACTCACGCCCAACAGCCACAGCGGCACCCTGCCCACGGCGGCCAGGCTCGCCAGGGTCATCAGCGACGAGATAAGAAAGAACGCCGCCAGGTTGCCCCTCAGGCGGTCCATCGGCATGCCGTGCATCAGCAGCACGATGGGCGGTCCGCCGATCGCCGCCACGGCACCGAACACTCCCGACAGAAAACCAGCACCAAACAGTGACGAGCGATTGACCGGCAGGCGCAGCTTGAACAGCGTCACCACCACCGCGAACAGCACGATGCTGGCGATCATCACCTCCAGTGTCGCCATGGGTGCCACCAGCAACAGCCAGACCCCAAGCAGGGTTCCCGGCACCTTGCCCACCAGGGCCATGGAGATATCGGTCATGGCGACTTCCCGGCGATAGCGGCGTACCACCAGACAGGACACCAGAAAGCCGTAGACCACCAGCACCACCGGCACCAGGGACGGCGCCTTCAACAGGATCAGTGGCGCCCCCACCACCGCCATGCCGAAGCCGGTGGTACGCTGGACGAAGGTCCCCAGCGCCAGTACCGCCCCCACCCACAGCCACGAGCCGAGGGTCAGCTCGCTGAGCACCCACCACTCCCTTGCGCAGTCCTGCACTGCGGCCAGCAACGACGCCATCATGACGCCGCCTCCTCGGCCCGAGGCGGACGTCCGGCGAGCACGCGCAGGCCGACGTTGCCGATCAACGCCACCGTGACCATGGCGATCACCATGGGCCAGGCAGAGTCGATTTCAAAGGCGGTGACCAGGGCACCGGACAGTGCTGCACTGCTGAACTGGATACTGCCGAGCAGCGCCGTGGCGGTAGCGCTCATATGACTGAACCGCTCCAGCAGCGATGAAATGGCGTTGGGCGAGATCAGCCCCACCACGCCCAGAAACGCCATCACCAGCGGCACCACCGTGAACAGCGAGTCCGTCCCCGTGGCCACTACCACCAGCAGGCCGCCGGCGGCGACCAGCTGAATGGCGAGACCAAGGCGCAGGTTCTGCTGGGGTGTACGCCGACGCAGCAGGCGAATATTGACCCGGTTGGACAGCGCCATCACCACCACATTGGCACCAAAGACGAAGGGATAGGCTGCCGGCGACAGCCCGTAGTGCTGCATGTAGAGAAACGGCGACGAGGTGACGAAGGCAAAGATGCCGGCGAAGGACGCCGCCACCGCCAGGATGTAGCCCATGGCCTGACGGTCGGTCAGCACACTTGCGTAGTTGCGCAGCACCTGACGGGGCGAGGCCACCGGTGCCCCTGCAGGCCGGGTCTCCGGCAGAAAGGCCCCGAGCAGCCACATCAGGAAGGCGGCATAGACCGCCAGGAAGACGAAGATCAGCCACCAGTCGGCCAGGTACAGCAGCAGGCTGCCGACCATCGGCGCCACCAGCGGCGCCAGCATCAGGATCATCGCCATGGTCGACATGACCTTGGCCGCCTCGCGACCACTGAAACAGTCGCGCACGATGGCTGCGGAATTGACCACGCAGGCGCCGCCGCCCAGCGCCTGGACAAAGCGCCAGACCAGAAGCTCCGTCAACGAATCGACGCTGACGATCACCAGGCTGGCGATCAAGAACAGGATCTGTCCGGCCAGCAGCACCGGCTTGCGTCCGATGCGGTCGGAAAGCGGCCCGCAAGTGAGCTGGCCCACGGCAAAGCCGACCATGAACACGCTGAGTGAAAGCTCGGTGTGATGAACACTGGCCCCCACCGACTCGGCCAGCGCCGGCATGGCCGGCAGGTAGGCGTCTATGGCGAAGGGGGCAAGGGCAGTATTGGCGGCCACCAGCAGGGCGACACGCCGGGCATTCAGGGACACAGGCGCTCCATGAAGAACAAGGTTTGAAAAATTGTCATCGGGTTGATCGTGACGCCGCTGCGGCTGTTGTCCACATCGACGCCTTGGTACAGTAGGTCCAGCTCACCACCGCCCAACTACGGAGATTGGCCCATGGCAGACGATCTGCTGACCCAACTGAAGGCGATGACCACGGTGGTCGCCGACACCGGCGACCTGGACGCCATTCGTCGCTTCCAGCCCACCGACGCCACCACCAACCCGTCGCTGATCCTGCAAGCCGCCAGCCACGCCGATCGTCGCGCCCGCCTGGCCGCCATCGCCAAGGAGGCCAACGACATCGATGACGCTCTCGACGCCGTGGCGGTGGACATCGGCAGCGAGATCAGCGAGCTGGTGCCTGGCTATGTGTCGACCGAGGTCAGCGCACGGCTATCGTTCGATACCGAAGGGACCCTGGCCCGCGCCCATTCACTGATCGAGCGCTATGCCCGCAAAGGCGTCGGCGCCGAGCGCATCCTGATCAAGGTGGCGTCCACCTGGGAAGGCATTCGTGCCGCCAAGACGCTGGAGCGAGAAGGCATCCGCACCAATCTGACGCTGCTGTTCAGCTTCGCCCAGGCTCAGGCCTGCGCCGATGCCGGGGTCACGCTGATCTCGCCCTTCGTCGGCCGCATCCTCGACTGGCACAAGGCCCAGCAGCCGGAGGCCGACTTCAGCGGCGACAACGATCCCGGCGTGCAATCGGTCAAGCGCATCTACGACCACTACAAGGGCCACGGCTACTCGACCATCGTGATGGGCGCGAGCTTCCGTAACACCGACGAGGTCAAGGCGCTGGCCGGCTGCGATCGTCTGACCATCTCGCCGGCACTGCTCGAGGAATTGCACGGTCAGCAAGGCGCTCTCGAACGCCGCCTCGTCCGCAGCGACGCCGAGACCAGCGCACCGGAGCCCCAGACCGAAGACGACTTCCGCTGGGCCATGAACGAAGACGCCATGGCCACCGAAAAACTGGCCGAAGGCATCCGCAAGTTCATGGCCGATCAGCGCAAGCTGGAAAGCCTGCTGACCGAACTGCGCCAGGGATGATCACGAGCGCACCACCGGCAAGCCTGGCTGGGCCTGGCTGCAGATGATCAAGAGGGCGATCCATGGATCGCCCTCTTGCATTATGCGCTTGCCAGCTTACGGCGATCTGACACCGTTTTCCGCTTTTGGAGTTCGCCATTTTCTACGCCTTCGGCGCCTTCTGCTGAACACGCCTTCGGCGCGTCGACGTCAGGCCCGGCACGGGCTGGATCAGGCCTTGTGCGAAGCGTCGTTCTGGGCCTCGAGCATCTCGACCAGCGGCTGGAACTGTTCGTGGTTATGCTCGTTCATGCGCATCAGGATACGATGCGCTTCGAGGATGCGCTCCCGCAGCCCCTCTTCATCGGCGGGCACTTCGGGGAGCTCCTCGAAGTCGTCGACCTCGGCGATGGGACGCTCCAGCAAGGTAAAGAAAGCGCCAAAGCCCATCACCTCGAGCATCCGCTTGACGTCGGGATTGTCGGCCACGATGGTCGGCGCCTGCTCGAGCTTGCCGCGCAGCGCCATGGCCACCTTGGCCAGGAAGCCAAGCGCCGTGGAATCGACGTTGCTGGCCTCGCGCAGGTCGATCATCACCGCCTTGAGTCCCGGCGTGTCGGCCAGTTGCTGGGCCTGGAGATCCAGGGTGGCACACAGGGTCAGGCGCACGTCGCCACATAGCTTCAGGACGAACACACCGGCCTCGAATGCCGCCTTCAGTCGACCTTCATGCACTTTCATCGCCAAACCCGCTCACCAACATGATCGTCAAGTCGTCGGGCAGCTCTTCGCGCCCCGAGGTGGGGTCCTCCAGCGCTTCTTCATCGCTGGAGAGCGCCCCCAGGGCCAGCCCCCGACGCATCGTATCCAGGGAATCGCTGTCTTCGACCCGCTGCCTGAGATCGTCAAGGCGCGCCTCGAGACTGTCCCCCGGCAAGCACTCCAGCACCCCATCGGAGCAGAGCCAGAGCGAAAAGTCATCGGGCAAGTCACATCCCAGTGCCGGATAACTGACCTCCGGAAACAAGCCTACCGGCATGCCCTCTCCCGCCAGCGTGGTGACGCCCTCGTCGGACTTCAATAGCGGCATCGGCAGCTGCGCGCCGAGAGAATAGTGCAGATAGCGCTTCTGCTGGTCGATAACGCCGACGAACAGGGTGGCGTGCTTGCCGATCCCCGTGTCCAGCAGCTCCCGATTCAACTGGGACAGCCAGCGCGGCGGCAATGCCTCGGGTGCCTCACCGTCCCACTCGCCTTGCCAGCGATTGAACAGATACTTGAGCAGCACCGTCACGAAGGCGGACGAGGCTCCGTGGCCCGACACATCAGCGAAATAGAATAATGTATAGCGCTCATTGTACGCCTGGATATCGAGAAAGTCGCCTGACAGATACAACGAGGGCGCAAGCCAGTAGTCACAGCCGATCGCCCCCAGCTGCTGCGGCCTCGGCGGCAGCATGCGACGCTGGATCTGGCCGCCGGCCTGCTGGTCGAGCCGGAGCATCGCCAGGTGGGTCTCCAGGCTCTCGTTGAGCTCTTCCAGTCGCGCTCGATCCTCTTCGCGCTCCCGGGCCAGACGATTGACGTCCACCACACGCCGGATCATCCGCCTGAGCAGATGGGCATGGCGCAAGGGGTCGATCACGTAGTCGACAAGGCCCGCGTCAACGGCCTTGAGCAGATCGTCGTCTCGCCGGTCCTCGCTGACCACCAGGGTGGGCCAGCGCTCGGCCAGCACCATCCACTCGCGACTCGGTACCGCCAGCGAATGTGCCACCACAAGCGCCGTGGAGCCGGGAAGCTCATCGGCGCTGGCGGCGGCAAAGACCGCAAGTCCGTCGCGAGCAATCGCGTCCACCAGGGCGTCGCGGTGCTCGCCCGGGTGGTCGATTACCCCGATCAGAGGTTTGGCTGCTTGCATGCAGATGCCACCTTACTCGGCGAAGGCATCTTCGTCGTAGTCAAAGCCATCGTCGATAAAGCTGTCGTCACCAAGCTCACCATCGGTGACCTCGAAACGACGACGCTGTAGCCAGGCGTCACGAATGAAGCTGTAGCGATCACCGCGAATCAGATCCTCCTGATCGAGCAGGCTGGCACGCGCGTCGAGCAGCTCAAGACCACGCAGCGAGTAGCGCACGGTGTCGTCCTCGACGTAGGTCAGCGGGTAGGTGTACCAGTCGACCGGCAAGGCGCTGGTGTCACGCACTGTGCTGGGGCCGAGGAACGGCAGTACCACGAAGGGCCCCTCGCCCACGCCCCAGGCAGCCAGGGTCTGGCCGAAGTCTTCCTCGTCGGCGATAAAGCCGGCATGGGTCGCCGGATCCAGAAGACCACCCAGACCGAAGGTGGTGTTCATCAAAAAGCGCATGCTCGAGTTGCCCGCATTGGCACCCTTGCCCTGCAACAGGCTGTTGAACACCGTGCGCACTTCGCCGAGGTTGTCGAAGAAGTTGCTGACACCGCGCTCGAGCGGGTCCGGGGTCACGTAGCGATAACCCTGGGCGGCAGGCTTGAGTGCATAGCGATCCAGCACATCGTTGAAGGCGAAGACCCTGCGATTGAAGCCCTCCCAGGGGTCCGCTGGATTGGGCTCGCTGGATACGCCGCTGCTGGCGCAGCCGCTTGCCGCCAGGGCGACGGCCATGACCAGGACACCCCTCTGCATGCCCTTGCCCAGGGCACCGCTGTAGTTCGCGTTCATCGTTCGACTGCCTCCCTTGCCTGTCCTTGTCACGATCGTCAATCTATCGGCGCTGTTGTCCGGGGTTGGACTCCGGGTAGCGTCAGCGACGACGCCTCTGCGTACGGCAGTCGTCTGGTTCCGCCGACGAGTCAGCTGTCGGTTCCCCGGAGGGTCGGCCTCAGTCCCTGCGAATCACCACGCAGCCCGCACTGTAGCCCGCGCCGAAGGAACACACCACCCCGGTAGCGCCCGGTTCCAGGTCCTGATGATGCAGATGGAACGCAATGATCGAACCGGCAGAACTTGTATTAGCGTAACGGTCAAGAATAATCGGCGCTTGATCCGGAGCAGGCTCCTGGCCCAGCACCCTTCGTGCGATAAGATCGTTCATGTGTCGATTGGCCTGATGCAGCCATAGCCGCGACAGCGTACCAGGCGCGATATCCAGGCTCTCCAGGTGGTCACGGATCAACTGTGCCACCATCGGACAGACTTCCTTGAAGACCCTGCGGCCTTCCTGCACGAACAGCTTGTCGGCTGCCTGGGGGTCGGCGTCGGTGACGCGGTTGAGAAAGCCCGCATTATTGCGAATGGCGTTGGAAAACTGCGTCACCAGTCGGGTCCCGAGCACCTCGAACCGTGTCTCGGCTTTCGCCACCTGGTCGCTTTCCAGCACCAGGGCGGTACAGGCGTCGCCAAAGATGAAGTGGCTGTCGCGGTCGCGGAAGTTCAGGTGTGCCGAACACACCTCGGGGTTGACCACCAGGGCGCGGCGCACGCCGCCGGAGCGGATGGCATTGGCGGCGTTGTCGATGGCGAAGGTGGCCGAGGAACAGGCCACGTTCATGTCGAAGGCGTAGCCCCCGGTGCCCAGCGCACGCTGCAACTCCACCGCCACCGCCGGATAGGGGCGCTCCAGATTCGAGCAGGCCACGATCACCAGGTCGATGTCGGCGGCCTCGACCCCCGCTGCGGCCAGCGCCTCGTGCGAGGCGGCCAGCGCCATCTCGCACTGGATGCCAGGGCTGTCGTTGTCGCGCTCGTCGAGCTTCGGGCGCATGCGCTCGGGATTCAGGATGCCCTCGGCGTCCAGCACGTAGCGGCTATGGATACCCGAGGCCTTGACGATGAATTCACTGCTGGAATGCGCCAGGGCGTCACGTTCCCCGGCCTCGATCGCCTCGCGGTGGCGGGCATTCTCGGCATCCACCCAGGCGTTGTACGACGCCACCAGGGCGTCGTTGTCGATGGCGTTGGCCGGGGTATACAGGCCGCTGCCGGTAATAAGCACCTTCGCTGGGGTCATGCCCTTCTCCTTCATGCGGCACCTCGGTGCCGCCGGTCGATCGCGACCACCCGGGGCGGCCACTCACTTTCGTCATCTTTGGCGCGGGGGCCTTACCCCCGCCCGGTCAATTCCGCCCAGCGTTTCTCCAGGCGCTTCTCCGATACCGGCATGGCGGTACCCAGCTGCTGCGCAAACAGCGATACCCGCAACTCCTCGATCCACCAGCGAAACTCGACCAGCGATGGATCTTCGACGCCGCCTCGGTGCTCGGCCTGTCGACGCGTCTCGAGGCGCGTCTCGAAGTCCTGCACCGTCTGCATCAGCATCTGGTCGCGCATGCGCTCGCGCGGGGCCTTCTCCAGGCGCACCTGGGCGGCCTCCATGTAGCGCGGATAAGCCTCGAGCCAGGCACCGGCGTCGGTCACGAAGCCCGGGTACACCAGCCGCTGCATCTGTGCCTTGAGATCACTGTATACCAGCGCCAGCGACAGGCTCAGGTTACCCTTCAACGCCTTTGTCACCGCCAGGTGGCCCTCCAGTGCCGGCTTGAGCACCGCCACCAGCTTGTCGGCATGGGGAACGATATCCTGGCGAACCGCCTGAATGCGTTGTTCCAGGGCCTCGGCACTGCGCGGCAGCGGATCCACCGCCACGACCTGCCGGAAGACGGCCGTCACCACATCTTCGGTCAGTGCACGCTTGCTGCCTACCTTGGCGAACAATAGAGCACAGGTCGACAGTCCCTGGGTACGCTCGATGGCCTTCACTTGATCTGGCAGGCGTTCCATCGCCGCCTTGACCACCCCGCGGCGATGCGCTTCATGGGCCTTGGCCGGATGGTCGAACAGCTCGAGAGTGAGCCCGCTCGACGAAGGCACCAGCGCCGGGAAAGCCTCGACACGAATCCCGGCCTGGGAGGTCACCCGCGATTCCGGCAATGCCTGCTCGGGGAAGCCCGACAGCTCGGACTGGCTCTCCACGCTCTTGGCCAGCGCCCGGGCACCCTGACTGGCGGCAGCCTCGAAGCGCCGCTCCAGCGCCCGCAGGTCACGGCCCTGGCCCAGCACCTTGCCGCTGTGGTCGACCACCTTGAGGTTCATCACCAGATGGGGCTCGAGCTGATCGAGGCGCCAGTCGTCCGGCGACAGGCGCAGCCCAGTCTTGACCCGCAGAAATTCACCGAGCGCCTCGGTCAGGCTGCCGTCCCCGGGCACCAGTGCCTCCAGCGCTGCGTCGACCCAGTCGGGTATCGGCACCACCTGTCGGCGTATCGACTTGGGCAGCGACTTCAACAGGGCGATGCACTTGTCCCGGAGCAATCCCGGCACCAGCCACTCGAGACGAGACGACGACAGCTGAGACAGCATCGCCGCCGGCACCGTCATGGTCACACCGTCATCCTCGGCCCCCGGCGCGAAGTGATAAGCCAGCGGATAGCGCACACCGTCGATCGACAGCTCGTCAGGATAGGCGTCACCGGTGACGTCATCCGCCTCCCGTGCCAGCAGCGCCTGACGGTCGAACTTGAGCAGCTCAGGGTCACTGCGCTCGGCCTTGCGCCGCCAGGCTTCGAAGCCCTTGCCGTTGACGATATCCTCAGGCAGGCGAGCGTCGTAGAAGTCGAACAGCTGCTCCTCGTCCACCAGAATGTCGCGCCGCCGTGCGCGATCCTCGAGGTCCTCGACCTCGTCGATCAGTGCCCGGTTGTGGGCGAAGAACTCGCCCTTGGTGCGAAACTCGCCTTCCACCAGCGCCCGGCGGATAAACAGCTCACGGCTTTCGACCGGGGCGATGGGGCCATAGTGGACCTTGCGCCGGGCCACGATCGGCAGCCCGAACAGGGTGACCTGTTCGAAGGCCACCACCTGTGCCCGCTTCATCTCCCAATGGGGCTCGCTGTAGCTGCGCTTGACCAGATGGCCCGCCAGAGGCTCGATCCACTGTGGCTCGACCTTGGCCACGCTGCGCGCGAACAGCTTCGAGGTCTCGACCAGCTCCATCGCCATCACCCACTTCGGAGACTTCTTCGAAAGCCCCGATGCCGGATGAATCATGAACTTGCGATTGCGCGCCCCAAGATACTCGCGGTTCTCGGTCAGGGTGCCCAGGTGGCTCAGCAGGCCGGTCAACAGCGCCTTGTGCATGGCCACCGTCTGCTGACGCTTTCGCTCCTTGGCCTGACCATCGTCATCTTCACCTTCGGCGGCGATGGCGGGCCTGGCCGACGGCACCTGGATATCCATGTCCTTGAGCAGCTGACGCAACTGGCGGAAGGTATCGTGCCACTCGCGCAGGCGCAGGTAATTCAGGAAATTATCGCGACACCAGCGACGCAGCCGGTTGCCCGAGAGTTCCTCTCGGGCGGCTTCGAAGCCGTGCCACAGATTGAGCAGCGCCACGAAGTCGGAATCCGGATCCTGCCAGCGGCGGTGGGCCTGATCGGCGGCTTCGCGCTTGTCGGAGGGTCGATCACGCGGGTCCTGCACCGCCAGCGCCGAGACCACGATCAGCACCTCGCGCAGGCTCTGTTGCTCGACCCCGGCCAGCACCATGCGGGCCAGGCGCGGATCGATGGGTAGTCGCGCCAGCCGTCGCCCCAATGTCGTCAGGCGACTGTTGTCGTCGACCGCACCCAGCTCATAGAGCAACTTGAAGCCATCGGTGACAAAGCGCGAGTCGGGTGGATCGACGAAGGGAAAGTCCTGGATGTCGCCCAGTTTCAACGACAGCATCGACAGGATCACCGAGGCCAGGTTGGTGCGCCGGATCTCCGGATCGGTAAACTCAGGGCGCGCCAGGAAGTCGTCTTCGTCATACAGACGGATGCACACCCCTTCCGCCACCCGGCCGCAGCGGCCCTTGCGCTGATTGGCGCTGGCCTGGCTGACCGCCTCCACCGGCAGGCGCTGAATCTTGGCGCGATAGCTGTAGCGACTGATGCGCACCAGCCCCGGGTCGATCACGTAGCGGATACCCGGCACCGTCAGCGAGGTCTCGGCCACGTTGGTGGCGAGCACGATGCGCCGCCCGCTGTGGGGGGCAAACACGCGGTTCTGCTCGGCGTTAGAAAGCCTGGCGTAGAGCGGCAGTATCTCGGTGCTCTTGAGATCGGCACGCCGGAGCACGTCGGCGGTCTCGCGGATCTCGCGCTCACCGGGTAAAAACACCAGGATATCGCGGGGACCATGGAACCAGCGCTTTTCGCGCTCGATGGTCTCGATTTCCTCCACCGCGTGAAGGATACCCTCGCTGAGGGTGCGGTCTTCCTCGTCATCTTCGTCGCGAATCAGCGGCCGATAGCGCACCTCCACCGGGTAGGTACGACCCGAGACCTCCACCACCGGAGCAGGACGCACGACGCCGTCCTGGTCTCGGCTGGCAAAGTGCTGACTGAAGCGCTCCACATCGATGGTGGCGGAGGTGATGATGACCTTGAGGTCGGGGCGGCGATCGAGCAGGCGCTTGAGGTAGCCGAGCAGGAAATCGATATTGAGGCTGCGTTCGTGGGCCTCGTCGATGATCAGGGTGTCGTAGCGGCGCAGGTCCGGGTCCTGGCGGGTCTCCGCCAGCAGGATGCCGTCGGTCATCAGCTTGACCAGGGTGTCGTCGTTGGTCTGGTCGGTGAAGCGGACCTGATAACCCACCTGCTCGCCCAGCGGCACCTGCAGTTCTTCTGCCAGACGGGTCGCCACCGAGCGCGCCGCCAGGCGCCGCGGCTGGGTGTGGCCAATCAGCCCGCGACGGCCAAGCCCCAGCTCCAGACACAGCTTGGGCAGCTGGGTGGTCTTGCCGGAGCCGGTTTCGCCGGCCACCACCACCACCTGATGGGACTCCAGTGCCTTGAGGATATCGGCACGCCGCGCCGCCACCGGGAGCTGCTCGGGATAGTCGAGCGTGACCGGGCGCGCCTGGCGCGAGGCCAGGGTCTGACGAGAGCGCTGCCAGTGGTGCTCGACCTCCTTGAGTCCCCGGTCGATGGGCTTGCCGTCGCGTCGACGACGCTCGAGACCGGCCAGACGCTTGGCCAGCGTCGGGCGATCGCGAAGCATCACCTGTTCCAGTCCTTCGGTCAGAGACTTCAGGCGAGAGGCGTCGTCGGCGTTTTGCTGGGCGGTGGGCGTAGAACTACTCACGTTGGGGTCGAAGGCTCCGGGTGGATCATGGGCGCCGCGTCGCACGGACGCGGGGCGGGAAGGCTCCCGCAACGCAAAGGGCGCTATTGTAACGCCGCAGCCAAGGCAAGGGCCAATCGCCGGCCCCTGCCCTTCCCCGGACCTTGTCGGCGGGCGTCAGCCGTCGGTGCCGGTCCCGGTTTCGGTGCTGCCTTCGTCACGCAACTGGCGCCTGAGCACCTTGCCGACGTTGGTCTTGGGCAGTTCGTCACGAAACTCCACCAGCTTGGGCACCTTGTAGCCGGCCAATTCCTGCTTGCACCAGGCGCGCAGCTCGTCACTGGTCAAGGAGCTGTCCTTGGCCACCACGAACAGCTTGATGACTTCGCCGCTGGTCTCGTCGGGCACCCCGACGGCGCAGGACTCGACCACCTTGGGATGGGCCGCGACCACGTCCTCGATCTCATTGGGATAGACGTTGAAGCCGGACACCAGAATCATGTCCTTCTTGCGATCGACAATACGCACGTAGCCATCGTCCTGGATGACCGCGATGTCACCGGTATGGAAGAAGCCATCGGCATCGATGACCTTGGCCGTCTCGTCATCGCGGTTCCAGTATCCCTTCATCACCTGGGGGCCGCGCACGCACAGCTCGCCCGGCTCGCCCGGCTCGGGGTCGCCACCGTCAGGGTTGCACAGCTTGAGCTCGGTGCCGGCGACGGGGCGGCCGATGGTGCCGAGCTGGATCGCCTCCACCGGGTTGAAGCTGACGATCGGCGAGGTCTCGGTCAGGCCGTAACCCTCGGCGATGGGGCAGCCCGTCACCTCTTCCCAACGCTTGGCCGCGGCCTTGGTCAGCGCCATGCCACCGGAGATGGTCAGGTGCAGGTGGGAGAAGTCCAGCGCCTTGAAGTCGTCACGATTGCATAGCGCATTGAACAGCGTATTGAGCCCGACGAAGCCGGTGAAACGCGTCTTCGAGAGCTCCTTGATAAAGGTATCGAGGTCCCGCGGATTGGTGATCAGCAGCGAATGGTTGCCGCCTTCCAGCATGAACAGGCAGTTCACCGTAAAGGTATAGATGTGATAGACCGGCAGCGGCGCGACGACCACCTCGCTACCCTCGCTCAAGCCACCCCCGATGATCTGCTTGGCCTGCAGCATGTTGGCCACCAGATTGCGGTGGGTCAGCATGGTGCCCTTGGCAAGCCCGGTGGTCCCCCCGGTGTACTGCAGCGCGGCGATATCGTCGAGCTCGCGTTCTACCTCACGGTGCTCGAGGGAGGCGCCTTGCTTGAGCACCTGACGCAACCTGACCGCCTTGGGGATCGAGTAGCGCGGCACCATCTTCTTGACGTACTTGACCACAAAGTTGATCAGCGGTCGTTTGGGGAAGTCGTGCAGATCACCGATCTCGGTGATCACCACATGCTCGATGTCGGTCTTGTCCAGCACCCGCTCGAGCTTGTCTGCCATGTTGGCCAGGATCAGGATCGCCTTGGCGCCGGAATCCTTGAACTGGTGGGTCATCTCGCGCTCGGTGTACAGCGGATTGGTGTTGACCACCACCATGCCGGCGCGAATGGCGCCGAACACCGCTACCGGGAACTGCAGCAGGTTCGGCAACTGGATCGCCACCCGATCACCGGGCTCAAGGTTGGTCTCGTGCTGCAGCCAGGCGGCGAAATCACCTGACAGCCGGTCAAGCTCGGCGTAGGTCAGGGACTTGCCCATGCACGAGAAGGCCACCTTTTCGTCGTAGCGCTTGACGGAGCGGTGGAAGATATCCATCACCGAATGATAGTCATCGAGCCCTTCCAGGGCCTCCCCCCGAACGATCGATGCAGCGGCGTTCTCACTCATGGGCGTTCTCCATTCGGGGGACCAGGTCCCCTCTTATTATCAAATTGTGGTGTCGACACTGGCTACCATAGCCCAGTCCCGCAGCGACTGTAATACGCTTGATTCAAACTTTCGTTTAAAACCCGCTATTCATCGCTTAGATAACGGGCCACGATCTCGCCTTCCCGCCACACCAGCAGCTCACCCGGCTGCATGCGTACCCACTCTTCGTTGTCGGTGAGCGGTTCGGTGGCCAGCACCGAGACCACATCGTCGGGGGTGGTGTGCTCGACAAAGTTGACCACCATCTCGGCGTCCGACAGGTTGGCCTCGCCAAAGGGCGCGCGGCGGGTGATATGGGCGAGCTTGGTGGAACAATAGGTGTACAGGTACTCGCCGTCGGCCAGCAGCAGGTTGAAGACGCCCAGACCTCTGAGCTTCTCGCACAGCTCGTGCAGCGACGACCACAGACCGCGACGATCCTCCGGCGGGTCTGGATAGCGCCGCCTGAGCTCACCCAGCAGGTGGCAGAAGGCGTGCTCGCTGTCGGTGGACCCCACCGGTCGATAGCTGGCGAGGTCCAGCGTCTCCCAGCCGGACAACTGGCCGTTGTGGGCATAGCACCAGGGCTGCCCCCACATCTCGCGCACGAACGGATGGGTATTGGCCAGCTTCACTCCACCCACATTGGCCTGGCGGATGTGGCTGATGACGATATTCGACTTGATCGGGTATTCACAGATCAGCCGGGCGATTCGCGAGTGCACCGAAGGATGAGGGTCGCGAAATTCGCGATAGCCCCCCTCTTCGTAAAAAGCGATGCCCCAGCCGTCACGGTGGGGGCCGGTGCCGCCGCCACGATGCAGAAAGCCGGTAAAGCTGAAACAGATATCCGTGGGCACATTGGCACTCATGCCCAGAAGCTCACACATGGGGTTCCTCTCTTGTTGACCCGGCCGCAGCCAGGCGAGTGCGCCGGCGACGCCACAACAGCCAGGCGATCACCACCACCGCCAGGATAGCGGCTACCAGCCAGCTGCGCGGATCATGTCGAGCACGCTCGAGGGCGGGCTCAAGACCAGGCCTTCCCTCGCGCCACCACTGCACCAGCCGCTCGGGGCCTTCATTCACCAACGCCACAAACTGGTCGGCCAGCGCCTCGCCAGCCTCCTCCTCGGCCTGTCGCTCACTGGCTTCGGCGAAGCGTTCACCAGAGAGGGTAGGGCCGGCCAACGCCCGATCCAGGGCCACCTCACCATCGCGATTGATCCACAGCGGCGGCAGGTTCCAGCGGGTCTCGCTGCCGTCGATCGTCGCCACCGCCGAGATCCGCAGCGGACGGCTGACCTCATCCTCCTGGGGCGGAATTTCCAGGCTCCAGCGCCTGGCGTCTGCCGGGGCCACCTCCAGCGACTGGCCCAGCAGATCGGCCTCGAAGCGGGTGTTGTCGTGGCCAAGGCGCGGATGTTCGGCCACCAGCGTCACCCGACGCCCGGATTCGTCCAGTGCCGCGCCGACGGCCGGCAGCACATTGACCGCCTGCACCCGTCGGCGATGGAAGTCCTCGCCCTCGGCGGTGATCACCAGCTCAGCCGCGCCGGTGCCCGACGGCGACGGCAGCCGCCCGCGAAACACGCCATCATCGTTGCCAAGCGCCAGGATCTGCAGGCCGTCCACCGCCTCGCCGGACAGCTCCGCCGTCACCTTGAGCCCCTCGGGCACCGTCACCTCGCCGTCACTTTCGACACGCACCGCCAACGGCACCTCGAAGCCGGAATACAGCGTCGCGGGCAGCGCCTCCGTCACCAGGTGGCGATCGCTGTTGACGGTAATCCGCGAGTCCGCCGCCAGAGGACCCTCGATCCGCCACTCCCCCTGGGCGGGGTCGGGTACGCGGATCAGGTCGAAGCGTGGTTCCCGCTGCCAGCGCACCTCTGCGGGTGCGGTGTCGCGGGTGTAACGGGTGCCGTCCGGCGCCACCAGGGTCACCTCTCCCTGGCCGGGGTCGTGGAAGATCAACGCGGAAAAATCGTCGACGCCGGCATCCACGGTGAAACGGCGGTCCTCAAGCGGCACCTGATCCACCGGGAAGATGCGCTCGACGATATCGAGAAAGGCGCCCAACAGGGCGTCCGGTGTCTCGACCACCGCCGCCAGTCCCCCGGTGCGCTGCGCCAGTCGCTCGACCAGGGCAACGTCGGCGCCTGGCGAAAAGGCGATGGCGTGGATGGCCACCCCCTGGTTGGCCAGGTCCGGCACCATCGCCTCGACCAGGCGTTGGCGAGAGGCAAGGTCCACGTCGGGCTTGGCACCCCGGCCCGGCGACAGGTCGATCACCCCGTCGGTCAGCAACACCAGGTGGCGCCAGCCGTCCCCCTCGGCTGCAGCCGCGGTGCGCAGCGCCGCCTCGATATCGGTATGCTGCTGATACTGTTCCAGCGCCGGCGGCAGCGCCAAGGCCCGCTCGCGCCACTGGGCGTCGACCTGCCCCAGAGGCAACGGATTGTCGATCGACTCGCCGAAGGTCCAGATGCCGGCGCTGACACCACTCGGCAACAGCGCCACCAGCATGTCCAGCGCACTGCCTGCCAGGCGATTGGGGTCATTGGTCTTCATGCTGCCGGACACGTCCACCACGACGCGAACGTCCGGTGGCTCATCCGAGCCCGCTTGCCCAGTCGCCGACTGGGCAAGCGCCGTCAGCGGCGACAGGCACAACGCCACGATTGTCGCCATCATTACCCCTTTCCCGCAGCGTTGCTGGCCCCGCTTGGCCATGTGTCCTCCTTGGAACTCGCCCGGAATCTCCAGGCCGTGGGCGGTGGACGTCTTTTACATCCCCCTTCGACGTGTTCATCGATGGTCCACCGTTCACGGTGACCAGAGCGACGTCGCCGGCAGTTTCTAGCCGAACAGTTTCTAGCCGAGCACCGGCTCCTGACGCTCCCGCCCTTCTTCACGCGGCGTCCCATGAGCCTCTGCGTCCTGGTCACGCGCCGCTGCAGCGGCCTCGGCCTTGCGCAGACGGCGACGACGGCCACTCCACCACAGTGCCAGTCCGAACAGCGCACCGATCGCCGCGCCGACGATGACGCGCGTGGCCGCCGGCACCAGCACGCCATTGTTGCCGTCCATGAAGGCGACCGCTGCCACCATGATGGCCGGCGCCTGACCGCTGTAGACCTGGCCTTCCTCGATCAACGGCAGTTCGAACATCGACGGCATCCACATCACGCCGGCCACTGCCCAGGTCAGCACCAGGCGTGGCAGGCGCGGTAAAAAAGCCAGTCCAAGGTAGCCAGCCAACAGTACGACCAGCGACAATGCGCCATAGATCAACCACAGCGTGGACATGGAATCCGAAATCAACATTGCATGCTCCAACCTGACGTGCGCGCCGCGCACAGATGAAATTTCTCTTGAGTATGGTACATCTCGCACCATGAAAGCACAGCCGCCAAATGCACCGGCCGCAGCAACTCGGGGCCCCGCCCTGGACTTCACGCGTCAGGACGATAACGCCTGGCACTGGCTCGAGAATCGCGACGATCCCGCCGTGAGTGACTTTCTCGAGGCCGCCAACCGCCAGGCCGACACCTGGTTTGCCCCTCTGGAATCCTTGATCGAGCGACTCTACCAGGGCCACCTGGCGCGGCGAGAGCTGGCCGTCAAGGGGCTGCCCAGTCGCCTGGACCACTTCACCCTGTGGAGCGAGACCGCCGCCGACGCCGACTATCCGGTCTGGTGGCGCCACCCCAACGATGCCCCACAGTCGCGCGAGGTGTTCTTCGACCTCGAGGCCAGAGCGCAGGAGCACACCTTCCTCGAACTCGGTGACATGGCGCTGTCCCCGGACGAGCAGTGGCTGGCCTGGACCGAGGACACCCAGGGTGACGAGACCTATCGCCTGTTCATCAAGCGCCTGCCCGATGGCGCCGAGCATCGACTGCTGGACGACATCGGCCCTGAGCTGTGCTGGGCCGAGGACGGCCAGACCCTGCTGTTCACCCGCTACGACGCCACCCAGCGACCCGACAGCGCCTGGCGGCTCAGCCTGTCGCTGGATACGGCCAGCGCAGACGCCAGGGTCGAGACCGACGAGCTGGTCCTGCGCGAGGACGACGCCGAGTTCTGGATCGGTCTGGGCAAGACCCGATCGCGGGCCTGGCTGACCATCGAGTCGGCCTCCAAGGACACCAGCGAGACCCATCTGGTTCCGGCCCACGCGCCAGCGACTCCCCCGCTCTGCTTTCAGCCCCGTCGCCCGGGCGTTGAGTACGCCCTCGATCATCGCCCCGGTCACTTCTATGTGTTGCACAACGAAGGGCTGGTGCACTTTCAGCTGGAAGTGGAGAACGAGGACCGCTCCGGTCAGCGGCGAGTACTGGTGCCCCATCGCCAGGAGACCACCCTGGAGGGTGTCGATGCCTACGCCTGGGGCCTGGTGATCGCCGAGCGCGACCACCTCGAAGCCCAGGTGCGCCTGCGTCGCCTCGAGTTCGACAGCGACCACAGCGTCACCCTCGACGCCCCCCTGCCCTGCTCGCCCGCACCGCTTAGCCTGGGGCTCGGCGACAGCCCACACTTCGACGACCGGGTACTGCGCCTGCGCGAGGAATCCTTCTGCACCCCGCCAAGCTGGTGGTCGCTGGATCTTGATAGCGGCGAGCGCCGACTGCTCAAGCGGCAGCCTCTGCACGGCGATCTGGCACCGGAAGACCTGCACTGCCAACGGCTGTGGGCCGAGTCCCACGACGGCGAGCGGGTACCGGTGTCCGTGGTCTGCCGCAAGGACCTGGCGAACCAGCCGCTGCCGACGCTGCTGTATGGCTACGGCGCCTACGGCGAGGCGCTGGACCCATGGTTCTCGGTATCCCGCCTGGAACTGCTCCAGCGTGGCGCAGCCTTCGCGGTGGCCCACGTGCGAGGCGGCGGTGAGCGCGGCGAACCCTGGTACCTGGCCGGAAAGCTCGAGCACAAGCCCAACAGCTTCGAGGACTTCCTGGCCGCACGTGACGCCCTGGTCGACGCGGGTGTATCGAATCCCCAGCGTATCGTCGCCTACGGGGCCAGCGCCGGCGGTCTGCTGGTGGGCGCCAGCCTCAATCGCGCGCCACAGGCATTCTGCGCGGCGGTACTCGACGTGCCCTTTGTGGACGTCCTGCGTACCATGGAAAACCCGGACCTGCCGCTGACCACGGCGGAGTACACCGAATGGGGCAATCCCAGCCACGCCGCCGACGCCCGACGCATCGGCAGCTATTCACCGCTGGACAACCTCGATGCCGAGGCCTGGCCGCCGGTATTCCTCCAGGGTGGCTGGCACGATAGCCGTGTGCCCTACTGGGAGCCGGCCAAGCTCTACGCACGCCTGAGCCTGGCGAACGCCGAGCAGGCGGCACTGTCCAACCGGACAACCCTATTGAAGACCGACATGACGTCCGGTCACGGCGGCGCCTCGGGTCGTTTCAAGGCCTGGCGCGAAGGGGCACGCCAGGATGCCTTCGTGCTCTGGGCCCTGGACTTGCTGGATGCAGACCTGGTGAATGCGGACCTGATGGACAACTCTCCGGTCGAATCACCAAGGCCCCATCCCTGCTCCACCGACGAGAGCCCGCAGGCCTGACCGCACCTTTGGACGCCCTTGGCCGCTTTAGCGGCCACTTTCAGAATAAGGAATTTCATGAACGCCAAACCGATGCTCGCCCTCACCGCTGCGCTATGGCTCGGCACCTCCCTCGTCGGCTGCTCCGACGACAGCGATTCCGAGACGTCCGAGGGCGCGTCACAGCAGAGCGAAAACGTCACCTCCGGTAATGGTGGCGGCAGCAACGAGAGCGCAGACTCAGCCAGTGAAGACGACACCAGCGACGAACAAGGCGACGACATCTCGGAGATGAGCCAGGCGGATCGCCGCGAGGCACTGGAGCAGTCCCTGCGCGCCAACTTTGATCCCCAGCTCGGCGAGATTCGCTACCTGGTCGGCTGGAGTGACCTGAACGACGATGGTCAGGACGAGGCCGTGGTCCACGTGGTCGGCCCGATGGTCTGCGGCACCGGTGGTTGCGATACCCTGATCCTCGAAGCCCAGGACGACGCCTATCGCGTCATCAGCGCCCAGCCCACCACCCAGCCTCCGATCCAGCTTGGCGAAGCATCTCACGAGGGCTGGAGAGACCTGGTGGTCAAGCGCCACCTGGCCGCCGATCAGCCGGCTCAGGCCCTGCACCTGCGCTTCGACGGCAGCAGCTACGTCGAAGCCGAAGGCAACGAAGGCGAGGCCGAGAACGCCACCGTCCTGATTGAAGACTTCAACAGCCTCGATGACGCCCGTCCGCTGTTCACCGGTGAGGGGGCCATGTCGGGGTCTCTCGAAGGTGACATGGAAGGCGAGATGGAAGAAGCGATGGAAAGCGAGCGCTCAGAGCCGGCGGTCGACCCCGACGCCGCCGCTACAGCCGCCGAACCGCAAGGTAGCGATGACGCCCAGGCTGACAACGAAGGAGAAAGCACAGAAGAAGGCGACGACCGGCAGACGGACGCCAGCCACAGCGGCAATTGATCGCCAACACTCGGCGAAGCCTTCTTTGCCGACAAGGCGCCGGGCCTCTTCACGAGGCCCGGCGCTGTCGTTTCCCTATCTAGCCGGTCATAGCCGGTCAGGCAGCGGTGGCTCCATGCCGGGCCAGACCACGGCCCAGGGCGTAGCTCCCCCAGGCCACCACAAAGGTCAGCGGTGCCGAGGCTCCGGCCAGACTCGGCGACAGCATCAGCGCGATGCCGACAATCGCCGCCAGGGCCCAGGCCGCCAGCCCCACAGGGTTGAAGGCGCTGATGTCAGCGTCCAGATCGACCTCGAGACGCCCCTCCGGCGACAGGATATGGGCCAGTGCCACCCCCACCCAGGCCACCACGAACACGCCTTGATAGGCCAGGGCCGCCAGCAGGTAGCTGAACACGTCCGCCCGCATCAGCAGGTAGGCAAGCCCGCCCACCAGACAGCCGGCCAGGATCTTGTTGAGTTTGAGGCCGGTGAGCTTGCCGACGAAGGCCTCGAGATTGACCGTCGCCAGGTAGAAGTTGGCGGTGTTGATGCGGCTCTGGGTCACCCACACCAGCGCCAGCCCGCCGAGCCCCATCAACTCTAGCAGCCCCAACACGATGGACGCCTCCGACAGGCCGTCGGTAGGCAGGCAGGCGTCGAGCAGGATCCCCACCACTCCGCTGAACACGAAGGTCATCAGATAAAAGGGAATGCCGAAGGTGACGCGGGCATGGAAGCGGCTATCCTCGACGCGACCGAAGCGGGCGTAGTCGAAGGTAAACATCATCAGCACCCAGACCCCCATGTAGTAGGCAAAGGTGGACAGCCAGCCGAAGGGACTGGCGCCTCCTTCGGGCACCCGGGAGAGCCAGCCGGAGGGATAGCCGAACTCGGCCATCGCCATGCCCACGGCGATCAGCATGCCGACGATGTACACCGGCAGCAGCACGCCGTTGAACTTGTCGAGCCAGTGCTGGACGCTGCCGAAGATCAGCGAGACTCCGACCACCACCACGATCAGGGTAGCGCTGGCCATGCCGAGCGAGGGCGACCACTCGGACAGCACCAGCGCCATCACATAGCCTTCGAATACCGCGTAGTAGAGCGCCGTGGCAAAAAAGATCAGGGTCGCGATCATCGCTCCCAGATGACCGAACAGGACCCGGGAAAACAGCGCCACGGTCAGCCCGGTACGTATCGCATAGCGGCTGATCACCGCATTGATGACGCCGTAGCAGACCACCGTCAGGGCGATCCCGATCAGCGCGTTGGTGGTGCCGTAGCTGCGGGCCATGGCGGCGGCCACCACCATGTAGAAGATGGCGCTGCATACCGCCCACCAGGCCATCATCAAATTGCCTCTGGGCATGCGTTGGTCCAGGGGCATGGGGCGGTCGGCGAAGTCGCCGGCGCCTTGCCCAGCCTTCTCGTGGGATGTCGTGTCGTTCATGGTTGTTGCCTCGTGCTGTTGTTGTGGTTGGACGAAGCCCTTGGACCGAAAAGCCAGCCCATACCTCGGTGACAGGGCTCGAGTGACATTCCGGGCAAGGGGAGCCCGGGCGGAGACATCTGGCTCCGCCGGGCAAAGTGGCAATTGCGGGAATAAGTGAGACGGGATCGAAGCACTCAGGCTCTTGCCTTCGATCCTTTTCAGCCGGCTAGTCGAGCGCCTGACCCTGGGCCTGGCCCAAGGCGATGCGCAGCGCCTCCAGGCGCTCGGCGTAGGCCTTACGCGCCTCCAGCGCCTGTTCGAGGGACACCTCCACGAAGCGCACCTTCTGATGGGGCTGAATCTGGCCCACCAGATCCATGTCGGCGCTGATCACCGTGCCAACCATGGCGTAGCCACCGCCGGACACGGCGTCTCGGTGGAGAATGATCGGCTCGCTGCCGGCGGGCACCTGGATCGAACCGATGGGATAGCAGGCATCGACGATGTTGGACGGGTCGTCACCGGCACCGAAGGGCGGCTCTCGCTCGATGAACCGAAGCGGTGTACCGCCCTTGAAGCGATAGCCGATGCGATCGGCCTCCGATGCCACGCTCCAGTCCTCCTGGTAGAAGCGTTCCCTCGCCTCTTCCTCGAGCAGGTGGTCGTAAAGTCCGGGCACAACGCGCAACTCATAGTGCTTGGCAAAGCGCGGCACAAAGGCCTCGGGAATACGCCGACCGACTGCCGCGCGGGTTGCGGCGTTCGATTGACCGACGGGCAGCACATCGCCAGCCTTGAGCGGACGCCCCTCGTAGCCACCGAGGGCGCCGAGCGCGTAGGTGCTGCGGCTACCCAGACGCTCGGGCACATCGATGCCACCCTCCACCGCCAGGTAGAGCCGCGCCCCGGCGCGCACGAAGTCGAAACTCAGCACACTGCCCGCCGGCACCTCGAGCACCTCGAAGTTGGGGTGGGCCTGGCCATCGATCTTCGGCACCATTTCCGCGCCGCCGGTGGCAATACGGCAGGCCTGGGTAAAGCGCAGCTCCGGTCCCATCAAGGCGCACTCGAGCACCGCGGCGTCCTCGGCGTTGCCCAGCAGCAGGTTGGCCGAGCGCATGGCGAACTTGTCCATGGCGCCAGAGGGCGGAATGCCCAGGTGGTAATGACCGGCGCGTCCGGCATCCTGGACCGAGGTCGCAAGCCCCGGCTTGATCACTTCAATGCTCATTGAGCACCTCCTCGACGCGACGGGCCACGGCTTCGGGGGCCTCGCGATATTCATCCAGGTCGAACACGAATGGCGCGGTTTTCGGGTGGAAGCGCCCAGCCTCGGCAGCGGCCACCATGGCGTCGTACTCGCTGCGATCGACGGGCCGATGCTTGACGATGTCACCGGGGCGGAAATAGATCATCGAGTCATCGATGTGGGGCTGGCTGCCGCTGGGATCGTAGATCGGCATGGGGGTCACCCCGAACATCTGATAGCCCCCGGCGCCGCGCACCGAGTAGATGCAGCTGAAGCAGCCGCCATAGCCGACGGTCTGCTTGGGCGTATCGGTACGAGGCCGCACGTACTTGGGCACCTCGATCTGCCGCTCACGGGGCACCATCTGGTACATGAACGGCAGGCCGGCGACGAAGCCCACCATGGACACGAACCAGGGACTGGCGCTGTGGGCCTCGATAAAGCCATCGACGCTGGTAAAACCGTTGATCCTGGCGGCGTACTCCAGGTCGGTGCCTGACGGGTCCTGGTGGCGATCGCGAAAGCGCATCAGCGTCTCGTGGGTCCAGGGGTCGTTGTAGAGCACCGGCACCTCCACCACCCGGGTCTCCAGGCGCTGAACCTGCTGGCCGAGCACCTCGGCATCGATCTGCTCCAGAGTCTCGATCAAGCGTGACAGCGGCAGCCGGTCGGGATCGTAGCGCACCTGATAGGAGGCGTTGGCGGGACAGATCTCGGTCACCCCGGGGATCTCGCGCTCGGCAAGCCGACTGGTGATCGACACCCCGCGAAAGAAGGCTTCCAGGTTCATCGCCTCGGACAGTTCGACGAACAGAAACTCGTCACCGGCGGCGCTGTAGCGTGCGGGCTTGGCCTGCCCGGGGTCACGCTGGGAGGATGGTTTCATGACGCTTGCTCCTGTACTGATGGCGCTGACGCCGCCGATGCTGTGTCTAGCCAGAGCTCCAGGGTGCCGGTATGGAAGTCGCCGCGACGTACCGCTTCGTCCGAAACCAGCCGACGATGCAGCCCCGCCGTGGTGGTGAAGCCCTCCAGCGTGAACTCGTCGAGGGCACGGCCGGCACGGACCAGCGCCGAGGCGCGATCCTCGTCCCAGACGACCAGCTTGGCCACCAACGAGTCATAGAACGGCGGCATCCTGTAGCCCTCGTACAGGGCGCTGTCGACGCGTACTCCCGGGCCGGTGGGCCAGATCAGTCGCTCGACCTGCCCCAGCGACGGAAAGAAGCCATTGTCCGGGTCTTCCGCGTTGATACGCATCTCCACGGCCCAGCCACGTATCGCGATATCGTCCTGGACTACCCCCAGCGGCTCACCCAGGCATACCCTGAGCATCGCCCGCACCAGATCGACCCCGGTGATCATCTCGGTGACCGGATGCTCCACCTGGATGCGGGTATTCATCTCGATAAAGAAGAACTCGCCGCTGTCATCGTCGTACAGGTACTCAAGCGTCCCGGCGGCCTTGTAGCCGACGTGCTCGGCGAGCGCCACCGCGGAGGCGCAGAGGCGCTCGCGGGCGGCATCACCCAGCGCCGGCGACGGGCTTTCCTCGAACACCTTCTGACGCCGTCGCTGCAACGAGCACTCCCGCTCGTACAGATGCACGGCACGCTCGCCGTCGGCCAGGATCTGCACCTCGATATGCCGCGCATGCTCGATAAAGCGCTCGAGATAGACGCTGTCATCGCCGAAGGCGGCTCGCGCCTCGCTCTGGGCCAGAGGCAGCTGGGCGCGGAGTTCCGCCTCGTCGGCGGCGGTACGAATACCGCGCCCGCCGCCACCGGCGGCGGCCTTGATCAGCAGTGGATAGCCGACCTCGAGTGCAACCTTCACCGCCTCCTCCACGTCGGCTACCGCCGACGGCGACCCCGGCACCACCGGAACACCTGCGGCCAGTGCGGTGCGCCTGGCCTCGGCCTTGTTGCCCATACGCTCGATCAGTTCGGCGTCGGGGCCGACGAAGATCATGCCGGCCTCGACCACACGGCGCGCGAAGTCGGCGCTCTCCGACAGGAAGCCGTAGCCGGGATGGACCGCCTCGGCACCGACTTCCCGGGCTGCCGCCAGGATCGCCTCGATGTTCAGATAGCTCTTGGCGGCCTGGGCCGGGCCGATACATACCGCCTCATCGGCCAGTTTGACCGCCAAGCTGTCGGCGTCGGCCTCACTGTGGGTGACGATGCTGGTCAGGCCGAGTTCGCGGGCGGCGCGCACCACCCGCACGGCGATCTCACCGCGATTGACGATCAACAGACGGGTCGCGTTCATGCCTCGCCCTCCGACACGTCGATGACCAGGATGTCCTGACCGGCTTCCAGCACATCGCCGTCATCCACCTCGATGGACACGATCTGGCCTGTCACCTCGGCCTTGAGTTCGCAGAATTGCTTCATCACTTCGAGCAGGCCGATGGTGTCGCCGGCCTGGACGCTATCACCCGGGGACACGAAGGCCTCGGCCTCGGGCGAGGGACGGCGATAGAAGACGCCGGGAAAGGGGGCTTGCTGTGTTTGCTGGGACATGAGGTCTCTCGCTTGTCATTGGAATTAATTTGCGCTGAACACGATCAAGGTGAAGATGGCTGTGGCCAGGCGGCCGCAGGCTCAGGGAGCCTTGAGCTCGATGCCGGCATCGGCCAGCCGGCGGCGGATGGCGTCGAGCATCTCCAGCGCCCCGGGGGAATCGCTGTGCAGACACACCGACTGAAAGCTGACCGGTACACGCTTGCCGCTGGCGGTCTCGACCACGCCCTCGCGGGCCGCCAGCAGCACCTTCTCGGCCACCGTTTCGGGGTCGAGGCGCTGCACCTGCCGGACAAAGACGATGGAACCCTGATCGTCGTAGTCACGATCGGCGTAGAACTCGTGGACGCGCTGGATGCCTTCGGCCTCGGCGACGCGATCGATCACCGACCCTGCCAGGCAGTAGATCGGCAGATTGGCGTCGATGGTCATCAGTGCGCGGCATAGCGCCGTGGCGAAGCCCTCGTCCCTGGCCGCGTGCATGAACAGGGCCCCGTGAAGCTTCAGGTGATGAAGGCCTAGGCCCTCCCGGGCGGCCAGTTCGCGCAGGGCGCCGAGCTGATAGATGACGTCATTGACCAGTTCATCGGCGGCGGCGTGAATATGCCGGCGACCAAAGCCGACCAGATCGCGAAATCCTGGGTGGGCCCCCACCGCGACCCCGTGCTTCGCCGCCTGACGCAGGCTATGGGACATGATGGTGGGATCGCCGGCGTGAAAGCCGGTGGCGATATTGGCGGAACTGATGCCGGCCATGATGCGATCGTCGATGTCTCCGCCGATGCGCCAGGCGCCGAATCCCTCCCCCATGTCGGCATTGAGGTCCAGTGTTGTCATTGTGGGTCTCCTCGCGGGTGTTCCATCGTTGTATATGAGAGACGCCACTGATTGGAAATACCAATTCTTGTTTGGCATTATCAAAAAATCCGAATAACAGGTTCGAACAACAGAACTTGAGGGAGATCTCACATGGCGCGCAGTCCTTCCCTTCGCAAGCTGCGCTACTTCGTGGCGGTGGCGGAAAGCGGCAAGGTGACCCAGGCCGCGGTGGACCTGAACGTGTCCCAGTCGTCGATCACCACCGGGGTGCGGGAAATCGAGGACGAGCTGGGCGTCAAGCTGTTCGACCGACAGGCCCAGGGCATGGTGCTGACCCGCGAAGGCACGCGTTTTCTCGACCGGGTCAGACACGTCTTCCAGGCGGTGGACGAGGCCTTCGACTCGACCCGGGTGCACTCGCCGACGCTGGAGGGACGCCTCGATCTGGCCATGAGCTATACCGTGGCGGGTTACTTTCTTCCGCCGCTGCTGGCACAGTTTCAACGTCGCTATCCCGGTGTGACGGTACGCCTGCACGAGGCCTCGAGGCCGACGATCCAGGCCGGCCTGCTCGGCGGGCGCTTCGATCTGGCCATCATGTTGATCTCCAACCTTGAACCGGGTGCCCCGCTGGCCCAGCACCTGCTGATCCGATCGCCCCGCCGCCTGTGGGTCGCCAGCCACCACCCTCTTCACGGCAGGCGCGACGTTGGCCTGGCCGACGTCGCCCGCGAGCCCTATATCATGCTCAACGTCGACGAGGCCGAGCAGACCGCACTGCGCTACTGGGCACCATCGGGACTCGGTCCACAGACGCTGTTCAGCACATCCTCGGTGGAAGCGGTGCGCTCCCTTGTCGCCAGCGGCTCGGGCGTCAGCATCCTGTCGGATATGGTCTATCGGCCCTGGTCGCTGGAGGGCCGACGCATCGAGCACATCGACCTGGCCGACCCCATCCCGACCATGGACGTGGGCTTCGCCTGGGACCGCAAGAGAGCACTGTCGCCGCCGGCCCAAGCGTTTCGCGACGCCCTGATCGAGGCCATGGCGGCGGGCTGACGGCACGCCAGGTACCAGGGGCATGCCACAACGCAAGCGACCTCCCGAAGGAGGTCGCTATCAGAGATTGCAGGTGGCGTTGCCACAAGAGGCATTCAGCCCTCGACCGGGATCACTGCGATGATGTGGTCCTCGAGGTCGGCCTCGTCCACCTCGGTCTCGGGGATGGCGAAGCTGCGCACGCTGATACCCTTGCGGTGGACCCGCTCGGGATCACCGCAGATCAGATGGTGCCAGCCGGCGAGCTTTCGTCCCTCGGCCAGCCGTCGGTAGGCGCAGGAGTGCGGCAACCACTTGAACTGGTGGGCGAGCTCGGGCGTCAGTTGGGTGCAGTCCGGCACCTTGGCGAGGCGATTGTCATAGTCGCTGCAGCGGCAGCTGTGGGTATCGAGCAGCCGGCAGGACAGGCCCAGCACCGCCAGATCGCCGGTGTCCTCGTCCTCGAGCTTGCGCAGGCAGCACTGGCCGCAGCCATCGCACAGCGCCTCCCATTCCTGCTGGGTCAGCTCATCGAGCGCGTAGCGCTCCCAGAAACGTTCTCTCAGCTCGGCCATCACGTCAGTAGCGGGCTTCGGTGGGGGTGCGATACAGGTCCAGCAGATACTCGTCCTTGGCCGGCGGCATCTGAAAATAGAACCCCTTTTCCTCGATCGCCGCCATCACCTCGGCGCCGCTGGCGCGCGCCAGCGCCTTGTCGGCGGTGAGGATCATGGTCATCACCGATACCGGCGTGCCGAAGCGCTCCATCAGCGCTTCGGGGACCCGCTTGAGCCCCTCGCGCTTGTCCACGTAGAGATACATCTCGTCCTTGCGCGAGCTCTTGAATATCTCGCACAGCATCTTGCCCTGCATCGTCGTCATGTCGGTCTCATCGGGCGCCACCTGGGCTGCCCTGTCGGTCTGGTGGGCGTCCTTTCGATTCATCGGACGCCTCGTCGTTGCTGTTAGTGTTTCGTCAGCCTGGTCGAGTCCTTCTTTCTAGCCGGCTTGGGCCAACTCCCCCAGGGCTCCTTCAAGGCGCTCATTAAGTCGTTCGCCACGCCAGCCACTGGGCAGCGGCAGCGGCTGGTTGCGCAGGCTGGCGGTGACCAGGGCTTCCAGCTCACGCCGGCGCAGCAGCACCTCGGGGGCGACGCCCAGCGACTCGGCGTCGAGATTGACCACCTTCTTGAGCGCCTTCATGCGCGCCTTGAACGGCGGCAAGGTTGGTGCCAGTGGCGCAGGTGCGAGCTCCGAGACCTCTCGGTGGGCGGCCTGCTTGACCATCGCCAAGAGGGTGTCGCCCTCTCGCTTGATCAGGGTCGGCTTGACGCCCTCCACCGCCGCCAGGTCATGACGGTTGGCCGGCATCTTCTCGGCGATGGCGTAGAGCACACGATCCTGAATCACCCAGTTGCGCGGCAGGTCCCTGGCCCGGGCCTCGCCCTCGCGCCAGGTGGTCATCAGGCGGTAGGCCTCGACCTGACGCGGGGCCAGCCGCCATAGCTGACGCTGGCGCAGGTACCACTGGCCGTCGCTTTCGCTGGAGCGCTGCGACTGGGCCACCAGGTCGGTACAGTCCTCCAGCACCCACTCGAGTCGACCGTGGCGCTCCAGCGACTCACGCTGGTGCTGCCACACCATCAGCAGGTAGACCACGTCCAGCGCCGCGTAGCTCAGCTGGGAATCGCTCAGGGGGCGCTCCAGCCAGTTCGAACGGGTCTCTTCCTTGGGCAGCGTCTCGCCCACCCAGAACTCCACCAGCCGCTGGTAGCCCATGGCGGCGTCTTCGCCCAAGAGCCCCTGGGCCACCTGGGTGTCGACCAGCGGCGTCGGCGCGACCCCGGCCCAGTGGCCGAATACTTCGAGGTCCTCGCTGCTGGCGTGCAGGAGCTTCAAGGCGTCATTGGTCAGCAGTTGCCGGCAACGCTCGGTGCAGGCGACCTCCAGCGGGTCGATCAGATAGGTGGCGTCGCCACCGTAGATCTGGATCAGTGCGGGAACCGGGTGAAAGGTCTTCTCGCGAAAGAACTCCGTGTCCAGCGCCAGTACCGGTGCCTGGGACAGCGCCTGGCAGGCGTCGTCGAGAGCGTCGGCGCTATCGATCCATCGAATATCAGGGATTACAGGCATTCAAGCATCCATTTGAGGCAACAACGTTCGCCCGACTTATTCACTGTCGAAGGGCAGGCGACCGGAAAAGGCGCGGCTCAAGGTCCCGCCGTCGACGTACTCGAGCTCACCCCCCATGGGAACACCATAGGCCAGGCGCGACAGACGTGCACCGTGGCGCTGGATCTGGGTGGCGATATAGTGGGCGGTGGCTTCGCCTTCCACGGTGGGATTGGTCGCCAGCACCACCTCCTCGATCAGACCTTCTTCCATCAGGGTCTCGAGCTGATCGAGACCGATGTCCTCGGGCCCGATACCGTCCAGCGGCGACAGGTGGCCGTGCAACACGAAGTAACGTCCCTGAAAGCCGCCGGCCTCCTCGATGGCCAGCATATCCGCCGGCGACTCGACCACACACAGCAGGCTGTCGTCCCGACGCGCGCTCTGACAAAGCCCGCACAGCGGCTCTTCGGTCAGGGTCCGGCAGCGCTGGCAGTAGCCTACCCTTTCGACCGCCTCACGCATCACCTCGGCCAGACGCTGGCCGCCTTCACGCTGGCGCTCCAGCAGGTGCATGGCCATGCGCTGGGCGGTCTTGGGCCCGACGCCCGGCAGCACGCGGAGTGCGTCCATCAATTGCTCGACCAGGGGAGAAAAACTCATGGGCAAACTCGTCCAGCGCCGGGCAAACACTGCGTCCGGCGGATACACTCTCGCCCGGGCCAGTCGCTGGCCCGAGTCGCGTCAGGGTCGGCTTAGAACGGCATCTTGAAGCCGGGCGGCAGGTTGAGGCCCGAGGTCACCTCTTCCATCTTGGCCTTGGAGCTGGTCTCGACCTTGCGCACGGCATCGTTGACCGCAGCGGCCAGCAAGTCCTCGAGCAGTTCCTTGTCCTCTTCCATCACCGACGGGTCGATCTCGACCTTGCTGACGTCATGGCGGCCGTTCATGGTCACCTTGACCATGCCGGCGCCGGCTTCACCCAGCACCTCGGCCTTGGCGATTTCTTCCTGGACCCGCTGCATCTTGTCCTGCATTTCCTGGGCCTGCTTCATCAGGTTACCCATTCCACCTTTCATCATGGTCCGATCCTCTCGTTTTAAACTGTCAGGCGCAGACGCTCAGCGTCTGGCCTTGCGGGTCTCGCCGGCGGGGGTCACGGTGGACTCCACCAGCCTGGCGCCGAATGTCTGCTGCAATTGTTGAATATGGGGATCACGCTTCAAGGCCTCAACCGCTTCGGCGTGGCGTTCCGCTGCCAGGCGTTCGGCCATCTGCCGCGGAGTCTCGACGCTGGTGTCGAGCTGACGCACCTCGATCTCGAGTCGACGGGGATACCCCAGGGCCTCGAGCGCATCGCGAATCCGGTTCTGGTGAACCTCGGCGTTCATCGCCGATTGCGACGGGTCCAGATGCAGATGTAGCCGTTCACCGTCGTCGGCGGCCACCACGCAGTGGGCGGCAAGGTTACGGGTCAGGCCCGACACGCCAAGATCGTCGAAGTGGGCCAGCCAGGCGCTGTGAGTCAGCGCCCCTGTCGACGTCGCGGACGTCTCGCCGACGGCGGGCTCTGCGGCGTGCTGCTGGTGCTGCGGCGCCTCGTCGACCATCGCCTCGGCCGCCATCGCCTCGGCCGCCCTCTCCTCGACCTCGGCGTCGGGCTCAAGGCTTGGCTCAAGGCTTGGCTCGGGGCTGGGCTCTGGGCTTGGCCCAAAGCTTGGCTCTTCGCTACTCGCTTCGCTCCCGGCGACCGCAGGCGTTTCGGCCAGGTGCGGTTCAACCGGGTGCGGTTCGGTCGGGAGCGGCTGGTCCTGTGTGGACGCCATCGCTTGCCCGGCCTGGGCCTCGGCGGACGGCGTCTCGGCCAGGCCGACCGGCTCATTCGAGGCGGTCGGTGCCGGCTCGCTGGCGACGGCGGTGGGCGCCTCAGCGCCCGGCGTAGGGTCCTCGGGAGCACCGCCCTCCCAGGGCGGCGGCACGTCACTGGCGTGGTTGTTCGCACGATAGTCGGCTTCGCCGCCACTATCATCGCGACTGTCTGGCGCTTCACCCGGCATGGGCGCTGGCCCATCGACGGGCGCCGGCGCGGCATCGACACTGGCCTCGACCGGCGCCGCCGTCTGCGCCTGGGTCTCGGACGAGGATGGCGCACCAGGCTCGGGCTGTGGTTCAGGCTGCGGTGCGGGCTGAACGTGAGGTTGAGGCTGAGCTTGGTTCTGAGCTTGGTTCTGGGCTGGGGTCTGAGCTTGTGTCTGAACTTCGGGCTGCGGTTCGCTCCGAGAGTCAGGCTGCGCGGCAGGCGGTGAACCCGCCTGCGGCGCTGTCTCGCCGCGCATCGGCAGCGGCGTCCGGGCGGGCCTGGGCACGCCCTGGGGACGAAACGCCAGCATCCGCAACAGGGTCATTTCCAGGGCGGTACGCAGATCAGGGGCGTGGGCCATGTCGGCACGTCCCTGTACCCCGATCTGATAGTAGAGCTGCACGTCCTCGGCGGCGAAGCGTCCGGCCAGTTCAAGCAGCGCCTGACGGTCGCCGTGGCCGTTGTCCAGCGCCGACGGCACCATCTGACCGATCGCCAGGCGGTGCAGCACCGCCGTCAGATCGTCGAGCACCGCGCCGAAGTCCGGGCCCTGCTCGGCCAGGCTCGCCACCTCCTGGAGCAGCCGTGCGGCGTCCACCTCGGCCAGCGCCTCGATCAGCGCCAGCACGTGGCGATGGTCGAGGGTACCGAGCATGGCGGCGACGTCGGCGTGGCGGACCTCACCCTGGCCGAAGGCGATCGACTGGTCGGTCAGACTCATGGCATCGCGCATGGAGCCGGCGGCGGCCTTGCCCAGCAGCCACAGCGCAGACTCCTCGAAGGGTACCTGCTCGGCTTCCAGCACCTTGGACAGGTGGCCGACGATACGCTCCGGCGGCATATGCTTGAGGGTAAACTGCAGGCAGCGCGACAGCACCGTGGGCGGCAGCTTCTGCGGATCGGTGGTCGCCAGCAGGAACTTCACATGGGGCGGCGGCTCTTCCAGGGTCTTCAGCAGCGCATTGAAACTGCTGGTGGAGAGCATGTGCACCTCATCGATGAGGTACACCTTGTAGCGGCCCTGGGTCGGCGCGTACTGAACATTGTCGAGCAGCTCGCGGGTGTCTTCGACCTTGGTCCGAGAGGCGGCGTCGACCTCGATCAGGTCGACGAAGCGGCCCTGGTCGATGGACTGACAGCTATCGCAACGGCCACAGGGGGTCGAGGTCACGCCGTCGTCACCTTCCCCCTTGTCGGTGCAATTGAGGCACTTGGCCAGGATACGCGCCAGGGTCGTCTTGCCGACACCTCGGGTCCCGGTGAACAGGTAGGCATGGTGCAGGCGGCCCTGGTCCAGGGCATTGACCAACGCCCGCTGGACATGCTCCTGCCCCACCAGTTCATGGAAGGTGCGAGGCCGCCATTTGCGGGCCAGTACCTGATAGCTCATTGAACGTTCTTTCCTGCGGCTGGGCTTTGGGCCAGGCGACCCGCTGAGACAACGCGGCGGGAGCGAGGCGGCGTGGCGGTCACGCGACGGTGTTTCCCGCCCGATGGTCGTGGCATTCTACCGGGTGGGGCCTTGGGCGCAAAGGCCAAGGGGGTTCACGCCGTTGAAGCGGCACCTCACGCCTGTTCGCCCGCCTGGCATTACTCGCATCCGCCACTGGTGAGAGGTACCCGCAGCCAACCGACGGTCGCGTCCCGCCCTCTCTTGTCACAGGACCCTTCATGCCTGACTCCGTGCTCACCTCCTCTGAGACGCCCCCCACCGCGAAGCGGCGGCTATCGCCCTCACGGCGACTGAAGGTGCTGCTGACGCTGGCCATCGTCGCGGTGATGGCGCTGTCCTGGCTCGATGTGCTCGACCGTGCGACCCAGCGCCAGGTCGAGGGCGCCACTACCCAGGCGCTGCTCGCCTTCGCTGCCGCCCGCGGGCTCAATGCGGGCATCTCGGTGCTGCAGTCCACCGAGATGGGCGTTGGCGTGTCGACCCATCCCTTCGAGGCGCTGGACCCCTTCAACGACCTGGTGGAGGACTATGCCAGCGTGATGAAGCTGGCCATCGGCTCACTGATCGGCCAGACCCTGCTGCTGGAAATCACCGGCTCGCTGATGTTCAAGATTGCCTTGAGCCTGGCCGGGGCATTGCTGATCCTGTGCCTGTGGCGAGATTGGCGGCTGACGCCACTGGCGTGGAAGGCCTTCGCACTGATCGGACTTGGCCGGTTTCTGCTGCTGTTGACACTGGTGGCCAGCACCCTGGTGGACCAGGCCTTTCTCGATGAGCGCACCAGCGCCAGCATGGCCGAGGTCCAGGGCCTGTCCGAAGAGGTCCAGGCCACCGGCCTGGCAGAGGCCGGCGATGCCCTGACGCCACAGCAGCGCGAGCGGCTTGAGGCCGAGATGGCCGATACCGACCAGCGGCGCCAGCAACTGCGCGAATCGCTGATCGAGACCAATCGACAGATCGGCAAGGCCGAGGACGCGGTGGAACAGAGTCGCGGTCGGCTGTCGCTGTTGACCGCCCGGCTGAGTCTGACCGAGCGCCTCAACCCCTTCCACGACAACCCCGAGATCGAGCGCCTCGAACAGCAGCTTGGCCAACGGCGACAGCGCCTGGCCGAGCTCACCGACGAGCGCGAGAATCAGCTCGCCGAGCTCGCCGCCGTGGACCGCGAACGCGATACCCTGCGCCGTCGCCTTGCGGGCGAGGACCCGGACGAAGGTCTGTTCGACGGCCTGGCCGAGCGCATCGGAGCCCTCACCGACGGCCTCAGCATCAGCGCCATTCAGAGCCGGATCGAATCCGGCACCAACGCCATCCTCCAGTTGATGGCGCTGTTTGTGATGCGCACCCTGGTGATTCCGCTGCTGTTTCTATGGCTTGGGCTGAAGCTGTTCAAGGGGCTGTATTCGCGGCCCGGGGCATCCCTTCGCCTGCCGCCACCCAGGCAGGAGCGGGTGATCCATCCGCCGCCCCAGGCAGACGTCGAGTCGCGAGACTGAACGCCGCCCCCTGGAAGCCTAGGCGCCCTGGAAGCCCTGGAGCACCTTGGCCACATTAATACCGATCTCCTCCACCGCGTAGCCGCCCTCCATCAGGATGACGGTGGGCAGGCCCAGGCTCGCCAGCCGACGCCCCATGTCGAGGAAGTCATCGCTCTTGAGGCGGAAGCTCGAGATGGGGTCGCCTTCGAAGGTATCGACACCCAGCGACACCACCAGAAGGCTTGCCTGCTTGTCGCTGATCTCGGCCAGGGCAAGCTCCAGGCGCTCGCGCCAGGTGGCATAGTCGGTACCCGGCGGCAGCGGATAGTTGACGTTGTAGCCAAGCCCCGGCCCCTCGCCCTTCTCGTCGGCGTGGCCGAGATAGTAGGGAAAGCACTGGTCCGGGTCGCCGTGGATCGACTGGGTCAGGACATCGTCACGGCCATAGAAGATCTGCTGGGTGCCGTTGCCGTGGTGGAAGTCGACGTCGAGGATCGCCACCCGAGCGTGACCATCGTCGAGCGCACGCTGGGCCACGATGGCCGCATTGTTGAAAAAGCAGTAGCCACCGAACTGATCACTGGCGGCGTGATGACCCGGCGGGCGGCACAGGCCAAAGCTGGGCTGGCCGCTGGAAGCGGTGTGCTCGTAGGCCGACAGCGCCACGTCCTTGCTGGCCATCGCCGCCTCGAAGGTACCGGGGGAGATCGAGGTGTCGCCACCGAGGGCATAGTAGCCGAGCTTGCCGCCGACATGGCCGGGAATACGATCTTCGCGCATGGTACGCGTCGGCCAGATGGTAGGGATGGCCTCGCCGCCGTGACCGGCGGCCTGCCATTCGTCCCAGCAGGTCGAGAGAAACTCGACGTAGGCTGCATCATGCACCGCCAGCACCGGCGCCAGGCCGTGCTCCCTCGGCGCGGCGACCGGTCCGACACCGCTGTCACGGAGCTGTGCGAGCACCAGGTCGACCCGCTCGGGGCACTCGAAGGGGGTCATCAGCTGGCCATCGTGGAGTTCGGTCCTGGCACGACGCAGCTTGGTCGCTTCACTGTGGTACACCTGCATGCTTGCATTATTCCTTTTGTTGACCGGCGACGGGTTGACCGACAGCGCCTTCAGCGCAAATCGGCCGAACGTATTGTGCCGCCGGGCCCGTCAACAAGGGAAGCCCGGCGACCGGCGCCGGGCTTCATCATCAAAAGGCTTTTCTGTCAGGCCTCTTGTCAGAGCTTGTCCGAGGGCTTCTCAAGTGGTCGTGCGTGACGGTGGCTCAGCCCTGCCCCTCGAGCTGACGTTCCAGTTCGCGACGCACGTTCTCGTCCAGCGACAGCGCGGTGCCCAGCTCGTCCAGCCAGGCACGCTCCATGGCATTCTGGTCGTCGATCACCGCGGCGCTGGCCAGGTACATCTCCCGCGCCGCCTGGGGCGAGTCGGCCTGACTGGCCAGGGCCTGGGCGTCCAGCGGTGCCTGGAGCTGACGCTCGACCCAGGCATGCAGCTCATCATCGGCCCCGAGCTGCTGAATCTGCTCGCTGATCAGGGCGCGCTCCTGGGCGTCGATGTGGCCGTCGGCCCGGGCCGCCATGATCACCGCCTGCAATACCTCCAGGCTACGCCGTTCCTGGGCCTCGCCGCCGAGCTCCTCCAGCGGAGCCCCTTCACCGGATTGAGCCCCCTGAGACGCGGGGGTGGCCTCGTCACCGCCACGGGACTTCTGCCAGGCCTTCCAGGCCAGCATGCCGACGCCGGCGATGGCGCCGTACTTGATCGCCTTGCCGCCCATGCTGCGGCCGCGCTTGGACCCCATCAGCATGCCTAGCGCACCGCCGCCGAGCAGGCTCTTCATGTCCATGCCGCCGCCACCGCTGGACGACGACGATCCCCCGGACAGCTGGGACGAGACGCTGTTGATCAGCCCCTGCACGTCGAAGCCGCCCTTTCCGGAAGACGAACCGCCGGAAGACGAACCGCCGGCCTGTTTCATCAGTTGGTCGAGCAGGTACTTGGCATTCATATCGCACTCCTCCTTGGTCGATGGTCATTGGAAAGCTCGACGACGGCGAGGTTCCCTGGATACGAGCCGCCATCTCGATTCAACCGCGGACAAGGGCCCATGGCGTCACCATAGACACTGGCACCAGCCTTGGCCTCCTGTTTTGTCCTCGCGGATCGAGTCCTCCTGAACGCAAGAACCCGCCAAGCGAACTTGACGGGTCCTTGTCCAGCGGCGCATCGCGCTGTCGGCTCAGATGTCGGCCCGGGATCAGCGTGCCATCTTCACCATCTGGCGGTTGACGAACTCATCCATGCCATCCTTGCCAAGCTCGCGGCCGAAGCCGGAGCGCTTGACGCCACCGAAGGGCAGCTCGGCTTCACTGCCGGGCGGCTCGTTGATGTGGACCATGCCCACCTCGAGACGATTGGCCAGCTCGAGCGCTCCCTCCGGGTTGGAGGTCTGGATCACCGCGCCCAGGCCATAGGGCGTGTCGTTGGCCAGGTCGATCGCATCCTCCAGATCGGCGGCGCGGTAGACCACGGCCACCGGTCCGAACAGCTCCTCCTGGAAGATGCGCATGTCGCGGGTCACGCCGGTCAGCAGGGTCGGGGCGTACCAGGCGCCCGCGCGATCCAGGCGCTTGCCGCCGGTGACCAGGGTCGCGCCCTGGCGGATCGCATCCTGGACCTGAGCATCCAGGTTGGTAAGCGCCTGCTCCGAGGACATCGGCCCCATCACGGTATCGTCCGCCATGGGATCGCCGACCTTGATCTGCTCCACCGCCTCGTGGAAGGCCGCCAGGAAGTCGTCGTAGACGGCGTCGTCGACGATGATCCGCTTGGCCGCGTTGCAGGCCTGACCGCAGTTGCCGAAACGTCCCTGCACCGCCTGCTTGACGGCCTGCTCCAGATCGGCGTCGGGCAGCACCAGGAAGGGATCGGAGCCACCCAGCTCCAGCACCACCTTCTTGAGCTGGCGACCGGCCTGCTCGGCCACCGCCGCGCCGGCACGCTCTGAACCGGTCAGCGACACGCCCTGCACCCGCGGGTCGGCGATCAGCTCACCCACCTGCTCGTTGCTGGCGTAGAGGTTGGTGTAAAGCCCCTTGGGCGCCCCCGCCTCGGTGAAGATGTCCTCGATGGCCTTGGCCGACTCCGGACACTGGGGAGCGTGCTTGAGCAGGATGGTGTTGCCGTTGAGCACGTTGGGACCGGCAAAGCGCGCCACCTGATAGTAGGGGAAGTTCCAGGGCATGATGCCCAGCAGCACCCCGAGCCCCTGCTTGCGCACCTCGGCCTTGGCGCCGCCGGTGACGATGGGCTCCGGCTCCAGCCAGGCCGGGCCGTTGTCGGCGTAGTAGCGGTATATGTCCACCACCACCGACATTTCGCCCAGGGCCTGGGACTTCGGCTTGCCCATCTCGCGCACGATGATATCGGCGAGCTGGTCACGGCGCTGTTCGTGCAGGTCGGCGACCCGGTGCAGCAGCGCCGCACGCTCGGCGGGGGTGACGTCACGCCAGGCCAGATACGCCTGATGCGCCGACTCCACGGCCTTCAGAATCTCGCCGTCGCTGGCGTCGGGGTAGGTGGCTTCGACCTCTCCGGTCGCCGGGTTGGTAACCTTGTAATGGCTCATGGCTGTCTCTCCTTGCGGCATGGCTGTGCGACCAGCCTTCGCATGGCGAAGGCTCTCGGCAGATTCAGGGGGCTAAACAGCATAGCGCCGGCCCGCCACGGTGGACAGGAGGATTCGACCAGAGTTCGGCGTGGCTGCCGAACAAATTTCTCCCCGAGGCCTGTCGACGCTTCAGTGATCCCCGTCGCCACGCGCCGTTGCAAACTCCTCGGTGTCGATATCCGCCTGCTGGGCCTCGCTGTAACGCGCACCGACCACCTGGTCCGCCGTCATCATGGCGTTGATCAGCGCAAGCGTGCCGGCATCCAGCGTCAGCGCCTCGGCAGCCAGGTTCTCTTCCTGGTGGGTGGCTGTACGTGATCCGGGGATCGGTATCACGTCCGCCCCCTGCCCTCTCAGCCAGGCCAGCGCCAACTGGGCGGGGGTGCACTCGCGCTGGCGCGCCAGCGCCTCGAACTCGGCCAGCAGGGCAAGATTGCGCGGGTAGTTGTCGGCACTAAAGCGCGGCATGCCTCGGCGCATGTCGGCCTCCTCGAGCCTGGCGGGGTCACGCAGGGTACCGGTCAGAAAGGCGCGGCCCAGCGGGCTGAACGCCACCAGCACGGTATTCGACTCACGGCAGGCGTCGAGTAACGCGATCTCGGGGTTGCGCGTCCACACCGAGTATTCCGACTGCACCGCCGCGATGGGATGCTCCTGCCGGGCCTGCCTGAGCGTCGCCGCCGACACCTCGGACAGCCCGACCCCACCGATCTTCCCTTCCTGCTCGAGTCGTCCCAGTTCTCCCACGCTCTCCTCGATCGGCACCTGACGATCCCGTCGATGCAGGTAGTAGAGATCCAGATGATCGGTCTTCAGTCGCGAAAGGCTCTGCTCGCATTGGCGGCGCAGCGTCTCAGGCCGCCCGTCGATGCGCTTGGCACCGATCTCCGGGTCGAAGGCCATGCCACACTTGCTGGCCAGGAAGACCTCTTCACGGCGACCGGCAAGCGCTTGCCCCACGACTCGCTCATTGGCCGTCTTGCCGTAGAGGGTGGCGGTATCGAAGTGGCGGTAGCCCACCTCGAAAGCGTGCTGCAACACCCTGACCGCCTCGGCTTCCGGCAACGGACTGCCATAGGCGTGGGACACGTTCATGCAGCCAAGGCCGATGGCTGGCGCCCGCAACCGCTCGAGCCGACGAAGGACGTCTGACATGCAATCTCCCGATCATGTTGATAAAAAACTGACAACCCACATCGAAACGACGGGATTTCCGCTTCTAAGCGTCATCGACAACCACTACTATCGTATTAGCCTGCTTCAGCATACTTGTTTAAGGCTACACCAGTATGCCCGTGAGACGGCCATCGCTTCTGGTAACCCCGGAAGCGATTCCCAGCACATAACGATAACCCCTAAAAAGGATAGACAACGCAGTGGACAACCTATCGATTGGCGTGGACATCGCCACCAGCCTGGCGATCCTTGGTGCCTTCGTGTCCTGGACGCTGGACAATCACCGTCAGCGGCGCATGGCTCGCGAGGTCGGCATCAATGACCAGGCCCGCGCCATCGCCGTGACCAAGGTCCAGGAAACCACCATACAGCTGTCAAAAGACTTCAACAGCATGATCACCAACGCCGGCAAGATCGAACGACGCCTCAACCGGCTGTGGAAACAGGATGGTGTGGATGCGGTCCAGCGGCATATCGAGCAGAACGACGACTACCTGGAAGAGGTCGGCGAATACCTGCAGGCGTTCAAGGACGAGGTCTCGCGCTACTACGAGAGCTGCCACGTCCACAAGTACCTGCTGTTCCCGGTCCTCGGCAGCCTGCCCGAAGGCGACGGCATGGTCGCCAGCATCAAGAGCGACTTCGACGATATCGCCCGCTGCCATGACGAGATCAACTCAGGCTACGCCCACCTACTGCGTGAGCTCGAAGGCGCGGTCAAGATTGCCGACCGGCTCGCCAAGGTCGACGAGCAGGATCCCGAGCACGCCGCCCTGAAAAAGAAGCTGGTCAACGCCGTCAGCAGCATCGCCTACGACCCCGACTACAAGGAGTTCATCCACTACTTCATCCCCGACGGTCAGGAAGAGGCCTTCTACCGTGAGTACGACAATCGGGAGATCCAGGACCAGGAGCTGAGCGGCGTGGTCATCGGTAACCTTTACGGCACCCTGATCAAGCGCCCTGCCCGCGCCCAGGCCATGTGCCTGCTGCTGGCGCGCCAGTCGATCCAGCGCACCCGCACCGAATGCAAGGAGGTGCTGTGCTCGCTGAGCGCCGTCGCCAGCGTGCTGCTGTCGCGCAACGAAGAATCCACCCTCTCGGCGGAAATCGCCAAACTCAAGTCCGATGACTACTTTGCCCTAGATCGCGAGATCCGCTAGGCAAGGCAGTATCCGCCTGGGCGAGGAAGAGCCGAGACGAGAAAGACAGGTAGGGGCGCCGAGCAAGGCGCTCCGCTGTGTAAACAGGAAGTTCCTGGTATCGCAGCGCAGGCGGCGCATCAGACCGGCGAATGCCACATCGAAGGGGCACCTCAATACCGACCCACAAATGCGGGAATAAGGAATACTCAGCGCAAGATAGCAGACACGGTTGTCCCACCTCTTTGCACCACTGTTGTGTAACAGCGGGATCAATGAGGCAGAAGGTCCTGCAGGATCAAAGGCATGGCCTGAAATGGAGGCGGCCCCGACAGCCACATCCCGGCACACGCGTCCACCACTACCGTTGCTCCCTTCCGGGCCTGGCGGGGTTTGCGGTCTAGCGTTGCGGGAGGACCGACAGGGCCACCACAGCAAGGCGAGCTCGACAACAAGGAAATGTCGACTGCCTGAAAACGTCACCGGGCAAGGCCTGAAAAATCAGCCTCTTGCTCAGGACGCGGGCACTATACCAAGGTCATGCCCGGGCCACAAGGGTAAACCCAGTAGACTTTGCCTCAACAGTCATGCAGCGCTCGAAATGTGAGACTTCTACACTGAAGCTGTATGGTGGAAGCACCTTAACGCCTGGGAGCTCATACTCACCAGGCGTCACTTTTTGAGGATGACGACCACGAACAACCAGCACCATTACGCCCACCAACGCCCATTCCAAGGAGGCGCTGCATGAACAAGGATCCCAACAAAGGCTACATCGCACTACTCGGCTGGAGCCTGAACGCCATCGAGGCCGCCGAGAATTTCGACCGTCGCTACGTTGTGGTGGCCCCAGACTGGGCCGAGGACTACTGCAAGCAGCACGATATCCCCTACGTCTCCTGGAACTTCGAACGGCTCAACGACCGCTCACTGGAAATCGCCGAGACCCTGCGCGACATGGGCGTGGACGTGTCCATTCCGCTGTTCGAGGAAACCGTGGAGTGGGCCGGAGCGATCAACTCAGTGCTACTCGACAACCCGCGCCTCTACGGCCAGTCGCTGCTGCTGCGTGACAAGGCCCTGATGAAGCGGCGTGCGCAGCTCGGCGGTATTCGCGTCGGCATCTTCGAGGAAGCCCACGACCACCAGGACGTCATCCGCTTCCTCAAGCGGGTCAACCAGACCCTGCTCAAGCTCGACGGTGACCCCAACGACCCGATCCACCTCAAGGCCTTCGATAAGGCTGGCTGCCTTGGCCACCGGGTGATCCGCACGCCCGACGAGGTCGACACCATCCCGGAAGAGGAATTTCCGGTGCTGATGGAATCCCACCTGGATGGCTGGGAGTTCGCGGTGGAGGCCTGGATCCATGACGGCAAGATCGCCTTTCTCAATATCTCCGAGTACGTGACCCTGGGTTATTCGGTGTTCGTGCCGGCCTCGCCGGAGCTTGAGCGCTACCGCGAGCAGATCCGCGTGCAGATCGAGAAGCTGATCAAGGCCTTCGACATCGATTTCGGCCTGATCCACCCCGAGTACTTCGTCACCAGCGATGGCGAGATGTACTTCGGCGAAGTGGCCTATCGTCCGCCCGGCTTCAAGGTGTTCGAGCTGCTCGAGCGGGTCTATGGCTTCAACGCCTACCAGGCCAGCATGCTGGTGTTCGACCCCAAGACCACGCCCGAGGAAGTCGCCGAGTTCTTCCCGCGCGAAGTGGTCGACGCCAACGGCTTCGCCGGCTGTTTCGGGGTCTATCCGCGCCGCCGTGTGGTCAGCCGTCTGGAAATCCCGGAGTCGGTGGAAGACCACCCCTACTTCGAGTCACACGAGCTGACCGCACCTCTGGAAGAGACCGTCACCAAGCGTACCGCCTTCGGTACCCACTGGGGCCTGGTCTACTTCAAGGGCGACGACGCCCATACCTTGCGCGACCTGTTGAAGGCACAGGAAGACGAGGACTACTACATCTAGGCCTGCCTGTTAAGCGCTGCCCCGTCGGGGCAGCGCCGCCGGATTGGCGACGCCGCCGCCCGAGCATGCGTATACTGGCGTCGTCCGCTCGACGTGACACGACTCGACCCCCTGATGTAGGGACTGCTGCCGGAACTCCTCCGGGAGCCAACTTCAGGACGACAAGGAGCCGGTGTGACCAACCCAGACACTCCATCCCCCGCGGATAACGACAAGCTTCGGGGCCTGCTGACCAAGCTGGACGACGCGATCGCCAGCCTTGGCGAGTCCCGGGAGTTCGCCAAACCGGCCAAGCTGCCTCGGGTCATCGATACCTGCCGCCGTGTGCTGATGCAGCCAGGAGGCTGCGCGGAAATCGAGCAGCGCGCCGAAACCCTCGAACAGGCAGGCCTGTTTCTGGGATCGGACTGGGCCAGTCCGCATATTCTGATCCCCTCCCTGACCACCCAGTCGCTCAAGAGCGCCGATAGTTCGCTGGTGGTTATCGAGGCCTTGAGCGAGTTGCGCATGCTGGCAGTCGCCAAGGGACGCTATCGCCACCACCTCATTTCCGATGAGGGGGCCCACCACTACCTCACCCAGGTCATGGCGATCAATCTGCCGCTGCTGTTTTCCGCCCCGTCGGAAGCCGAGCGTGAGACCCAGGGCCGCCTGGCCGAGATTCCCCGCCAGCTGTTTCAGTACCTGGCCGAGCGCATCGGCTACGAACACGTCATCGACGAGCTGATCAGCGAGATCTGGCGGATCCTGCAGCAGCGCCCGATCCAGGTCGATCCGGTCAAGCAGATGATCACCCAGATCGCCCTGTGTCAGGCCAACCCCGAGATCGACCTGGGCGCCAGCGGCCAGGGCGCGGACCGCCTGGTCAGCTCGCTGTTCGGCCCGACCCAGGGCTGCCGTGAGGACCCCGGCATTGAGGTCTACCGCGAACGGCTAGCCAGCATGGACGCGAGAGGCCTGCAGTACGAAGCCAGCGGTTTTGCCAGGGCGATGCACGACACCGGCCTGGTCTCGCCCTATCACCCGGTGCTACTGCGCCACCTGCTCGACTTTGGTGACAACCTGCTGTCCGAGGCGCTGGGGCTTTCGTCCACCGGCCGCGATTGCCTGCTGTGCTACTGCGATCTGGTCCACACCATGGTGCGCACCGCCATCTATCCCGAGACCGCCCAGGCCGTCTATGGGCTGGCGCTGACCCTGGAACGTGGCATCCTTTACCAGCCACCGGTGGCGCCGGCACTGTGGCGCCAGCTTGGCCTGAAGCTATCCGACTGGTCCGAGGCGCGACTCCACGCCGCCTTCGGTGATGGCGTGTCCTACCGGGCCCGCCTGATGGAAGGTGTGCTGTGCATGCTGGGCCTTCCATTGGGGGTCGGACAGGGCAACAACCCGACCTGCCAGTCGGCGCGAGCGCTGTCCATGTGGGCCTACAACGACCCGGACTATCTGTTGCAGATGGTGGCCTGGGCCGCCCGCGACGATGAGATCCTGATGCACTTCGAAGGCCAGCCGATCTCGTCTCAGGAGAGCCTCTCCGGCGTCGCACAGACCCTGCCGCTGGACCTTGATCCAGTGTCGCTGCTGGTGGTGCCGCATCTGGACCGTATCTACGCCGAGATGGGGCGTCGCTGCCTGGGCCGTGAGGGAGACCCCCACCGCTGGGTCAACCCGGAGTTCCATGGCTGGTGGGCAGGACGCGGGTTTCGTATCAATGTCGACGTGGCCACCGGCCAGCTCACCGACCTGGACACCTTCCTGCGCCATTTCTATGCGAGCTACCACCCCTACTACAACGGTAACCAGCCGCTGATTCACCCCCAGCCCGCCGGCATCGCCGTCACCGACAGCGCCGGGCGCTTCATCGGCTGGCATGCCATCACCGTGTTGCGGGCCTCGCTGGATCCGTCGGGACAGATGCGCATCTACTTCTTCAACCCCAACAACGATAGCGGCCAGGACTGGGGCATGGGCGTGAAGGTCAGCACCTCCAGCCACGGCGAGCGCTTTGGCGAGGCCTCTCTGCCCTTCGAGCAGTTCGCCTCGCGTCTGTACATCTACCACTACGACCCGCTGGAGCACGGCGAACTGGCCCAGGTCGACCAGCAGGAACTCGACCGCGTCGTCGCCATGATTCAGGAAAGCTGGGGCGCCGACCGCATCCCGGCAGGTGGCCTACAGGCCGACGAGGGCGTCTAAAACGCCACTGGCCCGGGCTTGGTGGAAGAGTACTTCCTTCCGCCAAGCCCGGGCCAGTGCCCTTCCCTCTACCTGTGTAAACCTTTTGGCATCGTCTTCCAGACACGACAGACACCGACCACACGGTGTCAGAGGGACTGCTACCCTCGCCGCCACCCGACTCGGCTTGCCAGGAATCCCGGTGCATGAATGTCTGGATTCAAGGTCGTTTAGCTCATTGACGTCGCCATCATGCGCTTGCCACGTGCAATTCTCAGCTAGCCATTGCTGAAGGGCCGCTTGCCAGTCGACCATACATTGCCGAGTCAGAGACAATGCCGTTGACTTCCCAACGCGGCCTTAACAAGCCTTCTCGGGAAAACCCGAGTCTCTCTAGCGCTTTTGCAGAGGACTGGTTGTCCGGGTCGATCTCTGCCTCAATTCGACGAAGCCCCAGTGAATTGAAACCATACTGAATTAATGCCTCGCCTGCCTCACCAATGTAACCCCTTCCCCAAGCAGAGCGACCCAACCCAAATCCGATCTCGGCACGCTTGGATTCCTTGTCATAGCCAAACAACATACATTTACCGGCCAGCTCACCTGTAGACTTCAGATATACGCCAAGAACGAGCGATTTTTGACGTCCCATCAAATCATTACTCGCATTGATGAAGTCAATGGCGTCCTGAAGGGTTTCCCAAGGCGCAGTATTCCAATACCGCATAACCTCAGGATCAGAGAAAATTCCCAGCAGGCTTTCCGCGTCCTCAATTGCTATAGGCCTAAGTTTTAATCGTTCAGTTTCCACAACTGGAAAAAATAACTCTTTCGACATTCACCTCTCCACTTTTGCGTATAACGCTGAGCAAAGCGACGCCACTTCAGTAGCAGCCAATGGCCCTGTACTGACGCGATTCATTATGCAGTGATCTGTTGCACAAAGCCGGACTCATCCCGAACTCCAACTCGGTTGCCATCAGGATCACTGATATTGATGGTTCTTCCCCATGCACTCTCGGTAATAGAAGCTTCGATGCCCCATGACCTAATTTCCCTCAGCGCATCTTCCAGGTCATCAACGTTGAACCGCAACTTGAAACTGCACTCTTTTGGCGACTTGATTCCTTTCTTCGCCTTGCCCCCCTGTTCAACCATCAGGTATCCGCTTCCATACTCGAAACAGGATAATTTAAAGTCATCCTCATTTTTTTCGAACAGTAGAGGAAGACCAAATAGGTCGCGATAAAAAGCAACGCAATCCGAATAGTTTTCGGAGTTCAGAATGATTCCGTAACGGGACACATTCGCGTACACAACTCCCCCTACTGCTTGACGTTTAGCGTACCGGCGAAATATGGAGCGCAGCGACAAAGCTTGCCCGCGTTCACGCGGTGGTTAGGCGAGTTTACTCCATATCGCAAAGATAACCGACATATCGACCACAATATAAAATAAATGGTAAAGGCCCAACTTTCTTGCGTCTTCAGCCACTTGTCACACCGCAACTAAGCTTCATTAAATGCGTGCTCACAGCTCAAACACTTAAAATTATCAAGAATATTCTCGTCTACTGCCCTACCCGTCATCGCTCCAGCCGTAGCACCTACTGTACCTCCTGCCAAGGCACCCGCGATAGCTCCCGCCACTGTTCCAATCGAGGCTCCCGCTGCCGCACCGAGAGGGCCAGCAATCACGCCAACTGCCGCACCTGCCTTTCCTCCCGCAGCAGCGCCAGCAACGGCGGTTGCCGCCCCACCGGCTGCTCCACCCATCCCCCCGATGGTAGCGCCGGCTCGCTTTCCATAATTCCGCTTGTCAATCTTTAAAGATCCACACTTTGGACACTGCATTGTCACTCTCCTTCTGCATAACGCCCAGCGTAACCGGTTGGCTTTTCAGCGTCAGCGGAAAAGCCAGTCCGCGTTGATGCTATGGTTAGGCTCTTATTCATGAAGCCATGGCGCATAACTCAGACCTACCAACACTCCCTCGGGGCTCATAAACCTTGCAACTGTCTGCCCCCAGGGTTCAGTCCGGGATTCATGAACGAACTCCTGCCCCCTTTCCTTCAATTCTTTCACTGCCGCTTCCACTGCAGCTGGGTCCGCCAACTCAAATTCAATTGTAGCTGTCGGCTCAGGAACATGGTCAGGCCATTCCTCCTGCCCAAAACAAGATTGGGCCGCCATAGCGAGGGGCCATACCCCGAAATGATTCGCTCCTGGGAATTTATCCATGAAGCGATAATCGTCCATCTTTTCTAGCGGCAGACCTAGCGCATCCTCATATAAGGACGTACTTGCCGCAGGGTCTTTGGTAATAGATGCAAAGCCTGCAATACACTTGATTTCCACTCAATTCCTCCGTGGCTCATGGAGCCTAACACCTGAACTCAGGGGCATTTGCGCTTTGCGATAGCAAAGCGGGTGACGGGTCAAATGTCCCCTACAGCAACTGGTTAGGCCACACTGGCTCAACCTTTGATGATTGTGAAAAGAAGCGCGACGATTCATCGGCGGCCTATTCTTCAACACGGCTCGTGGGGTCACGATCTTGGGTGTAGCGCCGGACAGATGGAAACGCCGGCAACCAAGACTCTCGACGGCTCGTCCAGAGTTCGTAGGTCGGGGTTAGTTGATCAGGAAAGTCCAGCGAACCTAGATTGACCTCGATTTCATCTGCGCTGCACGAATAGACCGATGAGCCGCATTGTGGGCAGAAATGACGCTCCTCATAGTTTCTGGTCTCGCCATCGATCATGACTGCGTCTCTGGGAAAAACGGCGGAAGCGTGAAAGAGGGCACCATGGTGCTTGCGGCAGTCAAGACAATGGCACAGGCCGACGCGATAAGGCTGGCCTGATGCCATAATTCGAACGGCACCACATAGGCAACCACCGTTGTATGTGGCCATTCATTGCCTCCAGTGAGCAGTACGCATCCGTGCGGCCTAACGCCTGAGATAACCGGCATGCGTAAGCATGTCCGAGTTGATTGATTTGTTAGGTATCTTCACCTTCATGCCCCTCTAGGTAAACAGGCAAATCATCGCCTAGTTGAAACCAGGACAACTTATATTTAGCCATAGTTAAGTCCTTTGGTGGTAAATTCTCAGGGTCATCCAAGGTGCAGGTGGTAACATCAATAGACGATGGTGATTCAGTAGAACTGAAGGTTAGTGGTGTACCGCAGTCTGGGCAGAATGTACGAGTACCATGAGCGGAAGACTTAAATATTGAGGGACTGCCACTAATAAAATGGAAGTCTTCAATTGGCACCGTGAACCAAGTGACGAGTGGAGCTCCACTGGTACGGCGACAAATAGAACAGAGGCAATTGGTTTCGAAGCTGGGTGAATGGCCAGCCTCGTAGATTATTTTGCCGCAGAAGCAATGACCCTTTAACATAAGACTACTCACTGATACCTAACATTTTTAATCGTAGGCGTGCTCAAATTTTCCGCGACTAGTTCCGCAAAGCCCCCGATTATCTACTTGAAATCCCACGGGTGGTTTCACTTCTCCGTCAATTCGCGAAATCTGAAAACGTGCATGCTCATTTTTTCCGATAACCGTGCCGCATATTGCTTCGAGGCTTTTTTCTATCCTTTTGTTTTTCCAACCAAAACCTTGAGACTATGCGCATTAAGTGAGCACCCACTTTCAGCATTCCCTGCCGGCCCTCGGCGTGCAGCCAGATATACTGTGTATAAATCCATTTTAGTACGAGCGCTGCGGCCCCATCAGGAGACCCTTGCTGGCCTCCCCCACAGGGCAATCAGTCGTTGTAAATCAGGTGGCGGAGAGATAGCGGTGGAAAGCGGCGAGACAAACCGTTCGGGCACCCTACCGGGAGGACATGCCACCCGTGCAAGTCCCTTCCCTGAACATCACGGTGGCGACGTCATCGCTCTCTGGCGGGGAAATATTACAAGTTGGGTAGGCTGGGACTGGGTGCTGCGCGTGGTGTGACATGACGTATTAGCAGCCAAGGTTGTGGCTTTGGCTTGTCACCTGATTCCGTCGTTCGATCAGCATTCCCTCGCCGTACTGCTTGTCACGCCGCCACTTGTCGCAACTCCGCACAGAACCTGACGCCTTGTGCAATCCTAAGTAAGCTTGTTGGTTTTTAGCATAGCCTGCGATCCTGGCCATTTCGACCGGAAGGTGGCGCTAAAACTGGATAGTCTCCCTACGGTGTGAGAGCCCAGGCGATGTTGAAAGGGGACGAGCGCTTACCATCGGCAAACGACAGGTTAGCGAGTAGTAACTGACGGGATGTGATGAAGGGTGGTGATAGCCGGCTCAAAGCGGTGGAGGCTGGTGTGCGCCCCCACAGGGGCCTCGCCGTGGCATAATGCGCCGGCATTTTCTGCTTGAACTCCAGACGGCCCGACCAAGGCGCCACAGGAACACCCCATGCCACGTCTCGACCAACTCCTCGTCAGCCAGGGCCTGGTTCGCTCTCGCACCCGCGCCCAGCGGTTGATCCGCCACGGCCGCGTCTCCCGCCGGGATGACGGCAAGGTTTTGACACGCCCCGGGGAGAAGTGCCCCGACGACCTCGCTCTGGTGGTCGCCGAGGACCCGGAGGAGCGTTACGTTTCCCGCGCCGGACTCAAGCTGGAAGCAATGCTCTCGGCGCTGGAACTGTCACTGGACGGCCGCCTGGTGCTGGACGTGGGCCAATCCACCGGGGGCTTTACCGACTGCGCCCTGGCCGGCGGTGCGCGCCACGTCATCGGCATCGAGGTAGGCCACGGACAGCTCGACGATAGCCTGCGGGGCGACGCCCGCGTCAGTTGTCTGGAGGGGCTCAACGCCCGCCACCTTAGCGAAAGCCGCGAACTGGCGACGCTGATGGAGAAAATCGGTCGGCCGGAGGTGGCGGTGATGGACGTGTCCTTTATCTCGCAGACGCTGATCCTGCCGGAGCTGGCGACGCTGCTGGCACGGGACGCCCTGCTGCTGTCTCTGGTGAAGCCCCAGTTTGAGCTGGGGCCTGGTGCGGTGGATCAGCGAGGCTTGGTCAGCGACCCACGCCGCTACGCCGAGGTCGAGCAGCGCATCCGCGAGTGCTGCGCCTCGGTCGGCTTCGAGATCCTGCACTGGCAGGAAAGTCCGATCCTTGGTGGCGACGGCAATCGCGAGTTTCTGCTACAGGCCCGCCGGCGCTAGCGATAGGCTGTGCGACGTGTCATGCGACGGGCTATGCGACATGCCATGCAACGGGCTGTGCGACATGCCATGCAGCAGGCCTTACAGCAGACCATGTAGCCTTTCGCCAGCGACCGCGGTCGGTCGCCCTCAGCGCCCGCCGGCGTCTCCGCCCCCATCGCTGCCGCCGCCATCCCCGATACCGACGTCACCCGGGTCACCCTTGGCCCCGGGGGGCGGATGGCCTTCCTGAGGGTCGCCCTTGACCCGATGCACGCCCTTCCACACGTCGCGCTGCCCCGAGCGTCGAATGTGTACATCGAGCTGGTCGAAGGCGATACGGATGCCATGCTCGGAGAACATGTCGCCGATGCGGCCGTTGAGCTCGTCGGTGGCCAGCAGTCGATCCCCCAGGGCATTCACGTAGATGCGCAGTTCGTACTCCATGGTGCTGGCGGTGTAGGCCATGAAGTAGATCTCGGGGGGCGGGTCGGACAGCACCCGCTCGTTCTCCTCGGCGGCCTGCTCGAGCAGGCGATGCACCAGGCTGCGATCGGCGTCGTGGCTGACCCCATACTTCAACGTCACCCGCGTCACACTGTCCGACAGTGACCAGTTGATCAGCTGGTCGGTGACGAAGGTCTTGTTGGGGATGATGATCTCCTTGCGATCGAAGTCGGTGACCGTGGTCGCGCGGATGCGAATCCGGCTCACCGTACCGGTAAGGTTGCCCAGGGTAATGGTGTCACCGATGCGTACAGGCCGTTCGAACAGGATGATCAGACCCGAGATGAAGTTGGCAAAGATCTCCTGAAGACCGAAACCGAGACCCACGCCAAGCGCCGCTACCAGCCACTGCAACTTGGCCCATGACACCCCGAGTGCGCCCAGGGTCATCACCGTACCGGTGCCGACGATGGTGTAGGACAACAGCGAACTGATGGCGTAGGCGCTGCCCTGCTTGAGCTCCAGGCGCGACAGCACCATCACCTCGAGCAGACCCGGCAGGTTGCGCGCCAGCATCATGGTCACCCCGGCGATGAACAAGGCCACCAGCACGTCGCCGACACTCAGGTTGTCCTCAAGCGCCTCGCCACCCTCTCCGGTGGCACCTTCCACCAGGGTGACGTTATCGAGGTAGCCGATGACCCCGAGAAAGTCGGTCCAGACCAGATACAGCAAGGCGGCGAAGCCGATGGTCAGCAGCAGCTTGGACAGCCTCAGCGACTGCTGGTTGACCTGCTCCATGTCCAGCGGCGGCTCTTCGACGATATCGAGGCCACGGTCGTTGTCGTCCTGGGCCAGGGCTCGCCGGCGAGCCAGCGCACGACGATAGGCCAGGCGTCGGGCCGCCACCGCCAGTCCGCGGACCACCGCCGCCTCGACCAGGATCCACACGCCCAGCAGGTACAACGAGATCACGAAGCGGCTGACCAGGCTCAGCGCCGAGTAGACGTAGCCATAAAGCACGGCGCCACCCAGCACCACCGGCACCATCGCCAGCGCCAGCCCCAGCACCAGACGAAAGAGCTTCACCCCGAAGAAGGGGGTATGGGCCATGATCAGCTTGCTGAGCGCCACGCTCATGCCGATCAGCCCCAGCAGCAACAGCCCGAGCCCCAGCGGGCGCTGGTTGAAGGTCACCGCAGCGTCCCTGGCAAGCGGCGCGATCAGCAGCACCGGCGCCATGCTGACGCCAAGCCACAAAAGCCACCAGCGCAGCTTGCCCACGTACTTGACCGGCCAGTGGAAATGACGTGTCGCCACGCCGTCGCTGACCAGCAGGCGACGCGACCAGGCGACCACGCCCCAGGCCAGTGAAAGCTGCAGTACCGAGTAGCCGACATCCGCTGCCACCTCGGAGCCACCGAGGGTCAACAGCAGGCCGAAGGCCACCAGGCACAGCGGTCCCGGTGCGGCCACCAGGGCGTTCAATGCCACCGCCTTGGGCGTATGCAGCTGAGAATCGTAGCGAAGTCGACCGATCTGGTCGTGCAGGGTGACCAGGCGACGCATGATCGCGCGCCTGAGCGCCAGCAGCAGCAACACCACCAGCAGTACCGGGACCGCTACCCAGGCACCAGGCCCCGGCCAGCGCCAGTTGTGAGGCAGGATCTGGCGCCACTCGCCCTCCCGCCACTCCATCATCAGGTTCTGGGGGATCTTCATCAGCCAGCCGAGATCGATGGGCCTGGCGTTGGCCACCCAGAACAGCTGTTCGTCGATGCTGGTGCGCAACTGCGCACTGATGTCGAGCAACTGCTGCTGGTTGAGCTGCATATCGATGGCAGCCGTGAGGATCTGACCGTAGGTGGGCTCTAGCTGGCTGATCAGCTCACGCCGAGAATTGAACAGCTGCACCAGGGGCTCCACCAGGGGCTCGGGCTCATCCACCTCGGCCTGCGCCAACACCTCCCTTGCCAGTGCCTCCGGGGAGCGCAAGGCGTCGCGTTCGCTGTCGAGTTCGAACTGCGCCAGTCGTACATCGGCGATCTCGTCACGCAGGCCCGGTCGTGGCTGCACCTCGGGCAGCGATCCGCGCTGCTCACGCAGGATGCGCGACAACAGCACACTGCCGCGCACCGCCTCGATGTTCTGGGTCAGCCCCTGCTGCAGGCGACGCACCCGTTCGAGCTGGCGACGCACTTCGAGTCCGTCACGCACCAGATCGTTGGCTCGCGAGGTGGCGTTGAGCAAGTCCCTGGAGAGCTGACGGTTGGTGGTCTGGGCCGCCTGAATCACCGGATGCCGTGAGATGGCCTCTGGCTCATCGCGTACCGCCTCGGCGATGGCCCGCTCGGTCTGCTCGCGGCGCAGTCGATCGAGCCGGCCCTGCAGAGCGGAGACCCAGGCCTCCTCGCTTGCCGCCTCCAGTTTCAACAGCGCGAGGCGCTGCTGCAGCACCTCACGCATACGTGTATTGGTATTGAGCTGACGCTGGTGCAGCTCGAGCTGAGCCTCGGCCAGAGCCTGGCGCGCCCGCGCCGCCACCCGCAAGGGGGCATCTTCCGGCACGTCACGACGATTGAGGTCTTCGAGCTTGACCCTCGCCTCATCCATCTCCCGATTGGCCTCGGTGATGGCCTGTTGCGCCCGCTCCGGCAGCGTCTGGGCCCCCAGCAACTGGCTCTGCACACTAGTCAGGGTATCCTGGGTCGACTGCAGCACTCGGGTGGCGTCGCTCAGGCGCTGCTCGACGGCCGGCATCTTCAGCCCCTCGAGCTCAGCCAGATTGTGCGACTCGCCTTCTTCACTCTGGCGCAGCGCTTCCTCCAGCGCCGCCAGCCGTTCCGGTGCCTCCTCGATACGCCGCTCTAGACTCTCCAGGTCACGCTCGACCTCGGCCAATTTCTCCACCGCATCGATCGCCTCTGACAGCGCATCGATCTCTTCCTGCGCCGTGGCGCTTGGCGGATCGCTGGCATTGGCGACGCGCTCGTCAAGGCGCGACTGCAGCTCTTGCTTGTCCGGCAGCCTCTTCTCGGGCGCTTCCTGGGCCACCACCGCAGATACCGACAGCAGAGACAGCAGCAACACCAGCAAGAGGGGGAGTATTCGGAACAACGAAGAAGGCGAGCTGGGCATCTTAAGAGAACTTCCTGTCGCAGCGTGGAGGAGGCGAGATTCTCAACCCAGTGTGTCAGTATGGCAATCCAGTGCAAGATTCTTCCACGAAGTTGACTCGCTGCGCCGCCATGGTAGAACAACGCCTCCACCTGTCGAATGGATTCACCCTATGACCCGCCCCGCCGTCCGTTCCTCCCTGTTCCCTTCCCTGCTGGCGCTTGCCATCAGTGGACAGGCCGTCGCCGACGGCGGCCTGACCGACGCCGAGCGCGCGGCCAAGGAGGCGCGTATTGAGGCCCTGAAGGCTGAGCTCGCCAAGCTGGAAAATGAACTCGACGATGACGAGGCCCAGCGCGAGGGTGCACAGGCCGTGGCCGTCAGTAGCGCCGGCACTTCATCGACGGTCAACGCCGAAGCCCCCGACACCACCGGTCTGCCCGCCTCCGAGGAGATCGTTGCACGTGCCTCGGGCAAGCCCATCGAGGAGACCGTCGAGGAGCGTCGTCAGCTAGAGCAGGAGTCCGAGAGCAACCCGTTCTCGATCACCACCCACCGGCGCAACTACATCCTGCCGATCAGCTACAACACCAACCCGAATTCCGGCGCCTTTCGTGCCGGTGAAGACGATGCTGACATGGACAACACCGAACTCAAGTTTCAGTTCAGTGCCAAGTTCAACATCGCCGAGGACGTGCTGTTCGACAACGCCGACCTCTACTTCGCCTACACCCAGAAGAGCTGGTGGCAGGCCTACAACAGCGACGAGTCCTCGCCGTTTCGCGAGACCAACTACGAGCCTGAGTTCTTCATCGACTTCCAGAACGACACCACCCTGTGGGGCTGGACCAACGTCAACAACCGCATCTCGCTCAATCACCAGTCCAATGGCCGCTCGGACCCGCTGTCTCGCAGCTGGAACCGGGTCATCGGCACCACTTCCTGGATCAACGACGAGTGGGCGCTGGCAGTCTCGCCGTTCTGGCGCATCCCGGAAGACGATAGTGATGACGACAACCCCGACATCGAGGACTACGTGGGTTATGCCGACGTCACCGTGGCCCGGCAGATGTTCGACACTCACGAAGCCAGCCTGCTGATGCGCGGCAACCCCGACGAAGGCAACTACGGCACCCAGCTCGACTACTCCTGGCCGCTGTTCGGCAAGGTGCGTGGGCACGTGCAGTACTACTATGGCTACGGCGAGAGCCTTATCGACTACGACGAGCGCGTCAATCGCCTGGGTATCGGCTTCAGCATGAACCCGCTGTTCTCGGCGGGCGGCTTCAATCCGTGATGCCGGCGGCGGCCAATTGTGCTTCTTTGCACAGTCGGCCGCCGGCCATTGCCGTGACTGCTATTCTGATGCGAGCATGAACGGGTAAAGATTCATCTTTGGTACCGTTAATCCACCTGCGTCAAAGGAAGACACGATGGCTACACGAAGCTCCAGCACCACCGCCAGCAAGTCCAACGCCAAGAGCGCGGCAAGCGACGCGGACACCAGCAGCTCCAGCGCCTCCACCGAGCAACTCAGGGACGACCTCAAGCAGCTGTCGAGCACCCTCGAGGACCTGCTGAGCGCCACCGCCGACGACTCCAGCGAGACCGTCAAGGAATGGCGCAGCAAGGCAGAGGCGCGACTGAAGGACACCCGTGCTCGCCTCGAAGCCACTGGAGAGCGCGTCTACCGTCAGACCCGCGACAGCGTCACCGACCAGGTCGATGCCTGTGATCGCTACGTCCACGACAACCCCTGGAAGAGCATCGGCATCGGTGCTGCCGTCGGCTGCATCGTCGGTATGCTGATCGGGCGGCGCTGATGGCAGACAGCCAAGGACCGGTACAACGGCTATTCGGGGCGGGCAAGCGCGTCCTCTCGACCCTGATCGCCACCGGCGAGACGCGCCTGCGTCTCGCCGTTCTGGAACTCGAGGAAGAACGCGCTCGACTGGTAACCCTAGCCCTGTTGCTGGGGCTGAGCATGGTGTTGCTGATGCTCGGCATCGCCACCCTGACGGCCTTCGTCGTGGTGCTGTTCTGGAACTCCTTCCGGCTGACCGCCATCGCCGTATGCGCGGCGGTGCTTCTGGCAGGAGGCGTCGGGCTGGCCCTGGCGGCAATGCGCCTGGCACGCCGTCGCACGCTGCTGGTCAGCACCTTGAAGCACCTGGCACTGGATCGAGAGCTTGCCGAAGAATCGATGCGGCCGGACGTCGATGAGCCACATCGTCGATGAGCCGCCATCTTTCTGCCGACACGTCAGGGAGCAATGCCATGAGCCGCGATGACCGCCGTGCGAGCCCCTCTCGCGCCGAGCGCAAGGCCGAACTCGAGGCCACCATCGAACAGCAGCGGCTGGACATCCTGCTGGCCTCGCGCCGTTTCCATCTTGCCGGAGAGCGCATCGACGCCGGCTGGCAGGCGCTTAGTCGCTATCGCACGCCGGCCCTGCTTGCCGCCGGCACGGCGCTGATTCCCGTGCTGCGCCACCCCGGCCGACTGGCTCGCTGGGGTCGCAAGCTGGTAGTGACCGGTCTCGCCATCCAGCGCGTCAGGCGCCTGGTCAAGCGCTGACAGGACACCGCCACCCCACTGTCCAGCTCTACAGCACCCAGCCCCTCTGCGCCCAGACCTTCAGCGCCCCAACCTTCAGCCAAGAAAGTTTGTTGTTGCAGCGACTACCAAGACCGTATACAAAACAACGTCAATATCCCCTGGTGAACAACGCCATTCACTGCACAAAGCTGTGCTAAAGTCGTTGTTCTAGTTCATCAAATTCACGGGGCGAATTGCGATGCGGATGTTGTCGCTTTACAGCATCAAGGGGGGCGTGGGCAAGACGGCGTCGGCGGTCAATCTAGCCTGCGAAGCCGCCGCCTGTGGCCACAGGGTGCTGCTGTGGGACCTGGATCCCCAGGCGGCAACGACGTTCTATCTGAAGATCAAGCCCAAGATCCGCGGTGGCGTCGAGAAGTTGGTGAAAGGCAAGGCGGCCTTCAACAAGGTCATCCGCTCGACCAACGTGGATGGCCTCGATGTGCTGCCGGCCTCGCTGGATTCCCGCGAGATGGACCAGCTGCTCGAGCATCATGGCTCCAGTCATCTGCGTCAGATCCTCGGCAAGGTACGCGACGAGTACGATCTGGTCATCCTGGACTGCCCACCGACGCTGTCCCACATGTCCGAGAACATGTTCACCAGCGTCGACGCCCTGCTGGTGCCGGTGGTGCCTTCCACCCTTTCGCTACGCACCCTGGAGCAACTCGAGACCTTCCTCGACGACCAGGATCTGGTCTGCCCGCTGTGGCCCTTCATCACCCTGGCCGATCGTCGCCGCACCATGCATCGCGAGGTGATGGAAAGCTTCGGCAAGCGCTGGCCGCTGCGGCTGTCCAGCGTCATCCCGGCGGCCAGTGCGGTCGAGCGCATGGGGCTTGAGCGCGCCCCAGTACGCCACTTCGCCCCCTATACCCCAGCGTGCCGCGCCTACGCCAGCCTGTGGAAGGAGATCGAACAGCGCCTGGCCTGATTGAACGGCCCGAGGCTTGTTCTCGGGCGCGCCCTCAGGGCCGCCCTGGGTCTTTTTCAGCGCTATTGCGGAGCCTTCATCAGTGTCACGGCCTCATTGATCCTGGCCTCGAGACGCTCCAGGCGCGGCTTGCGACATAGCGCCTGCACCCGCTTGAGGTTCTGCTCTGTCTGCGCCTCGTGGTGCGCGTGCAGCAGCATGAAGCCGCGTAGATGGCGAGGCGCGGTGGCCCTGGGTGAGGCCTGCTCGAGCGCTGCCTCCAGGCGATCCAGGGTTTCTTCCTCGGTATGCAAGAGCGCCGCCGTGGTCAGCACGTCGCCCCTCACCAGGTCGTCGTGGAGATCGCCAAAGGCATCCTGAAAGGTCTTCAGCTCTTCCTCGAGCTCGGCGAAGACCTCGCCCTGTTCCCGCCAGGGACGCAGCAGGTAGCGCAGCCGCTTGCCGGTGATACGCGGACGGTGCAGCGTCTCTTCTTCCTCGCGCCCTTTTACCGCGGCGAGCTCCTCAAGCCAGCCCTCACCAAGCCGGGCCAGCACCTGGGCCGAGGCGTCACCAAACCGAGGCTCCTTGCCGGCCTTGTTGCTGCCTTTTTTCTTGTCCTTGTTCTTGTCCTTCTTCTTGCTGTCCTTGTCTTTGCCCTTGTCCTTGAGAGCGGCCTTGCCGGCAGCCTCGCGCAGGCGGGTGTCGAGCAGCGGAAACCCCGCCACACTGGCGTCGATGGAGGCGTACTCCTGTTCCACCTGCGCCGCCAGGCGCTCCCGCCACCAGCCGATGGCGCCACGCTCCGGCGCTCCCGTCGTCTCGGCCACACTATCGAGCCAGGCCAGCATCACCTCACCGTCACGAGCGTCGTTGGTGGCTCGCGCCAGCGCCGTCAACTGGCGCAACAATGCCTTGTCGATCGCAAACCCCGGCTGATCGCCAAACTCCTTGATGGTGCTGCGCAGGCGCCTCAAGGCCACCCGAAAATCGTGCAGCCCTTCGCTGTCCTCGGGTTCCTGGATGCGCGGATAGGCCTGACGAGCCTCATCGAGCATCTCAAGGATGACGGCTTCAAGCACCGTCCCCAGCCGCCGTTGTCCCAGCGCCTTGGCCATACACTCTCTCCTGAACAAGAAATAGATGATGCATTCAAGCGTAGCGCAGAAACTCAGCGATCCGACAGTCCGCCGGCCAGGCGCATCAGGCGTACCGCCTCGGCGCGATAGCCGTAGCGGTCCTTGCCCTTGCTGGCCTCGGCCAGCGCGATAGCCTCATCCCACCCCCAGTCGCCCAGGTAGCGATCGTCACCCAGCAGCTGGCCGAAGCCTGCGATGGCGGCGGCGAAGGACGCCTCGCTGTCGGCTGTCGTCACGCCTGGCGAGATCGGCGTTTCGATCAGGCGGCTTTGCGACTCCCCCGGCACCTTGTAGCGCAGCGCCACATGCCCCAGCTCGTCATGCTGGCCCCCCGTCAGTTGCTGTCCCTGCTGATAGCGGGATGGCCGGGTCAGGGCAGCGCTCGAGCCCACAGGGGCAATCTCGTAGAGCGCCGTCACCTGATGACCCGCGCCGATATCGCCGGCATCGACGCGGTCGTTGCGGAAGTCCTCTCGCCTGAGCGCGCGGGTCTCGTAGCCGATCAAGCGGTACTCCTGCACCCGCGCCGGATTGAATTCGACCTGCACCTTGACGTCGTTGGCGATGGGCTCGAGCGACGCCGCCAGTTGGTCCACCAGCACCTTCTGCGCCTCGGCCAGACTGTCGATATAGGCGGCCTGGCCGTTGCCATGCTGGGCCAGCGACTGCATCACGGCGTCGTCGAGATTACCTCGGCCAAAGCCCAGCACCGACAGATACACGCCGCCCTCACGCCGGTCGGCGATAAAGCGCTCTAGCGCCTCGGGATCGCTCAGGCCAAGATTGAAATCGCCGTCGGTGGCCAGCAGCACCCGCGTCGTCTCGTCCTCGCCGTTCATCTGCCCCGCCAGCCGATAGGCCTGGCTCAGGCCGGCTTCGCCGGCGGTACCACCGCTGGGCGCCAGGCTCTCGAGCGCTTGCATGATCTCCTCTGTGTTCGATGCCTCAGTCGGTGCCAGTGCCACCCCGGCGCCGCCGGCGTAGGTGACGATGGCGACCTGGTCGTCGTCATTCAGCTCACCCAGCAACAGCGCCATGGAGCGCTTGAGCAAGGGCAGCTTGTCTGGCGAGCGCATCGAGCCGGAGGTGTCGATCAGCAGCACCAGGTTGACCGGTGAGCGGGGCCCAGGCGTGGCCGCCCTGCCCTGCAGCGCCACGCGCACCACCTGACGCTCGGGATTCCACGGCGAGGCAAAGACATCGACCATCGGGCGAAACGCCTCGGCGTCCGGCTGGGGGTAGTCGTAGCCGAAGTAATTGATCATCTCCTCGATACGCACCGCCTGGGGCGGCGGCAACTGCCCCTGCATCAGCGAAGAACGCACCACCGCGTAGCTTGCCGTGTCCACGTCCACCGAGAAGGTCGACACCGGCGTCTCGGCGGTCACCCTGACACTCGAGGCGTCGAACTCGGGATAGGCTTCCGAGGAGGCGGTGGGCATCTGGACCGAAGGTCCCGGGCTCGGCAAGGGCGCTATCCGTGCGACCTCCTGACTCGGCATCAGGCCGCGCATCTCCATCGATGTCGAAGGAGAGAGCGACGTCGATGGTGAAGAAGAGAGCGCGGGAGATCGCGACACAGAGAGCCTGGGAGCCTCGGCCAACTGAGTGACCTGCCCCGCAGACTTGCTTTCCGTCTCGACAGCCGTCACGACGGCCGTATCAAGGGGCATGTCACCGGCCATCTGGTCTGCCACCGGTCCTGTCTTGCTCGCCACAATCGCCAGACGTTCGCTCTCGTTCGACTCAGGGGCAGACTCGGGCTTGCCGGCAGTTCGAGGTGGCGAGACGGCCATCTCGGCATCCTGGCTCGGCTCGGGCCCTGTCATGGCGTCGAAGTCCTGGCCCTGGGGCCACAGCAGGTAAAGCCCCAGTGACAGCGCCGCCAGCGAGGCGGCCGCAGCCACTGATGGTCGACGATGCAATGGGCGACGGTGTGACGGGCTGTGGCTAAGCGATCGATTCATGCTGGCATCCCTCCGGGGTGAACGCGGCCGCGACCTGATGTCGTCGCGACCTTCCCCCGAGAGACGTGGCTCGGCGTTGGACTCTTGGTCGGCGGCCTGACGTTGATCGAACCGGTCAAGCGCCGCCTTTAGATGCCCGGACTTCACCTCCGCCTCCGGCGCGGGTGCCGATGACAAGGCCCGTTCGAGGCGCTTCAGCTCATCACTCATCTTTCCTCCTCCGCCTGGGCCAGCGCGCTCAATTGTCGTTTCACCTCGCTCATGCGCCAGGCCACGGTACCTTCTGAAACCTCCAGCACCTCGGCCACCTGCGCCTGGGTCATGCCTTCGCCCAGGGACAGCGCCACGGTGTCACGCAGGTCAGTCGATAGCGTCGCCATCGCCCTGGCGAGCCAGCGCTGTTCATCGTCGCGCTGTCGATTGCGCTGGTGTCGGCCACGCTCCCAGGCCTCCCAGCCCTCGGCAGCCTTGCGCCGCGTGGCCTGCTGCCGGCGACGATCGTGGGCGGCGTTGACCGCTACCCGATAGAGCCAGGTAGTAAAGGCGGCGCGCCCGTCGAAGCGGATTAGCTTGTCGGGCAACGCCAGGCAGATGTCCTGGGTCAGATCCTCGGCCTCGGCGCGGCTGCCGGTCAGCCGCCAGGCCAGCGCATAAAGCCGGTCGTAGTGGCGAGACAGCAGGCACGCGAAGGCCTCACGCTCGCCTCCGGCGGCGCCCTTCACCAGTTCTACATCCGTTGGCGCCCGGGTTTCGGGCTCTTGAATCGACAAGTGGCCGCTCCTCGCGGTCGGGCTCTCGGAAATACACATCAGCCCACAGGGGGGCATCTACATGTAAAGACGTCGCTGGTAGCCGATTCCTTGGGCGGCTGAGAAAAAAAGTGGCGGACAGGGATCGCTTGAACAGGAAGCCTCCACGTCTGCAAACGGTAGTAGCACAAAAAGAGGCGGCCCGTAGGCCGCCTCCCCCGCGATTTACCACCTGGGCTTGCGCTCAGGTCCAGGACGCCAGGTACCGCGGCGTCCTGGCTTTGCTGCCTTGCGCTCCTCAGGAGGGCAGCGTACCGGCGCTCTTGTGGCGCCAGCGTTGCACGCCCCAGATCGCCGCGCCCAGTCCCAGGCCGATCAAGTCGGTGACGAGGCCACCGGAGATCATCGCCAGGGCGGCTGCCCCAAGCACCACACGCTGGAGCAGATTCGCCGGAGCCGCCAGGAAATAGCCCTGAAGCGCCGCCGCCAGCAGATAGATGCCGATACCGGCGGTGATCGCCACCCTCAGGATCGCCCACCAGGCCCCCTGCATCAGAAGCTCGGGGCTGTAGAAGAACATGAAGGGCACGATGAACGCCGCCAGGCCGAACTTGAACGAAGTGGCCGCGGTCTTCAGCGCATTGGTGTTGGAGATCGCCGCCGCCGCGTAGCCGGCCAGCGCCACTGGTGGCGTGATCGCGGACAGAACCGCGTAGTAGAACACGAAGAAGTGTGACACCAGCGGCGAGATACCGATCTGCTGAAGCCCCGGCGCCACCACCGACGCCGCCACCGCGTAGGCCGCCGTGGTCGGCATGCCCATGCCAAGCAGAATCGAGATGCACATGGCGAAGAACAGCGCCAGGAAGTGGCTGGTGTCGGCCAGCCCCAGCAGCATGGAGGCAAAGCGCGCACCGACGCCGGTCAGCGAGATCACGCCGACGATGATGCCGGCACAGGCGCACACTGCGATCAAGGGCACCGACATTCGGGCCCCCAGTTCCAGCGCCCGCAGCAAGGCCTTGGGCCCCATCCAGTGCGGCGTCAGCCAGGACACCACGGCGGCGCTGGCCATCGCCAGGGTGCCGGCACGGATCACCGAATAGCCCATGAACAGGGTGGTGATCAGGATGATGATCGGCAGGAACAGATAGACCCGCTTGAGCATCTCGGTGACCAGCGGCAACTGGTCCTTGGGCAGACCCTGCATGCCGTCGCGGCGGGCTTCCAGGTCCACCATCAGATAGATGGCGAGGAAGTACAGCGCCGCCGGTATCAGCGCGGCGAAGGCGATCTCGGTATAGGGGATGCCGGTGATCTCGGCCATGATAAAGGCGCCGGCGCCCATGATCGGCGGCACGATCTGGCCACCGGTGGAAGCTGCCGCTTCGATGCCGCCCGCGCTGAGCGGATGGTAGCCCACCCGCTTCATCAACGGGATGGTCAGCGAGCCTGTGGCCACCACATTGCCCGCCGAGGTGCCGTTGATCATGCCCATCAGCCCCGAGGCGAACACCGCCACCTTGGCCGGGCCACCGCGCGAACGCCCGGCCACGGCGAAGGCGAAGTTGACGAAGTAGTCCCCGACCTTGGAGGCCTGCAGAAAGGCGGCGAAGGTGATGAACAGGATGATGTAGGTGGACGACACCGCGGTGGTCGGCCCCAGCACCCCGCTGTCGGTGTACAGGTAGGTGAAGAAGCGCTTGGCCGTGTAGCCGTCATGTTCGAGGATGCCCGGCAGGTAGGGCCCGGCAAAGGCGTAGAGCAGGAAGACACTGGTGATGGCGATCAGCGCCAGACCGGCGATACGCCGGGTCAGCTCCATGATCAACAGCACCCCACTGGCCGAGACCAGCAGTTCAGGCGTGCCCACCAGCGGAGTGCCCGCCGCCATGCGCCAGCGTCCCAGTACGAAGATCAGAAAGGCCGCCACCACCAGCGCCGATACCATCAGCGCCAGATCCGGCCAGTGAATGCGATCACCACGACTGGGAAAGCACCAGCTCGATACCACCCCCGCCACGCTGGCGATCGCCAGCGCCACCGCCAGATGCAGCGGCAGCCAGTTGGTCACCGCCACACCAGGGCCTTCACTCAGCCCCCACAGGGCCAGCGCGCAGGCACCCGCGTAGCCACTGGCGAGTGCCGTGATCAGCGCAGCGAGACGTTCGAGTCCTGCTGGCCTTGAGCCCTTGCCGGCCCCGCCTTCAGGGTCCACCGACATCGCTGCGGTGATGGCAAAGCCGACCATCAGTCCACCGGCGATGTGCAGAATGCGAAAGGTCCAGGTCTCGATCGGCGCGATATTCAGCGCGTAGAGGTGCATCGCGGTAAACAGCACGCAGCCGAGCATCACTGTCCTGCCGACCAGCCCGCCGAGGACGCGCTCGTTGTGGGCACGGGGCAGCTCGTCGGCGCCATCCGCCACCACCGTCTGAAGCGGAGCCACCTCGTCGGCGGGCTCCGGTTGTCTTGTCGTTGTCATCTCGCTGTACCTCAGGTCACGAGGGCCGAGGCCCTGGCGGACCCCGGCTCACGAGCTTCAAGGGCCGACCGTCTCAGACGGCCGGCGCCATAGCACTTCAGCCTTCCAGATCGTCCGGGATGTCGTAGCCGTTCTCCTCGAACCAGCGCACGGCGCCCGGATGCCAGGGCATGAAGCTGTTCTGGGAGAAGTTTTCCGGCAGCGTCTCCTTGGCCGAGCCATGGACCTTGAGCATGCGCTCATGCTCTTCCATCACGGCCTTGGTGACCTCGTAGACCAGTCCCTCCGGCATGTCCTTGTGGGTGATGGCGAAGTTCCAGATCGACACCGCCGGTGTCGGCTCGTCCAGCGACTGATAGGCGCTGGCCGGGATCGACGAGGCGCTGAGTGCCGGGAAGTCCTCGAGGAACTGCTCACTCTCCTCCGGCGAGAACGAGAAGATGTTGACGTCGGCCTGGGCTTCCAGCTGACTGAACGCCGATACCGGAATCCCCGAGGCGAAGGCGAACGCATCGAGCAGGCCATCCTGGACCTGACCGGCCTGGTCGGCAGCGCCGCCGTTGCGGGTATCTGCCTCGATCCCGAGCTTGTCGAAGATCTGCGGGAAATACAGATCGCCGGTACCACCGGCCGGCCCGATACCGACGGTCTTGCCGTCGAGGTCATCGATGGAGTCGATGCCCGAGTCCTCGAGCGCGATCACCTGCAGCGCCGTCTGGTACATCGGGAAGACTGCGCGCACGTCGGTGTGCTCGACCCCCGGAGCCAGCTTGCTGTTGCCCTGCCAGGCCTGGTAGGCCGGTCCCATGGTGACCATGCCGAACTCGTGCTCGCCCATCTGCACCATGGTGACGTTCTGTACCGGGCCACCGGTGACCTCGGCGCCGAACGAGATGCCGGTGCGCTCACCGACCAGGTTGCCCCAGCCGCTGCCGTAGATGTAGTAGGTGGCGCCCTGGCTACCGGTGCCGATGGTGACACTCTGGGGCCAGTCACTCTGGTCGTCGGCGGCCATGCTCGGACTCGCCGCCACCGCGGCGATCACTGCACTGAAAAGAAGGGTTTGGGATTTCATGGCGTTGCTCCTTGGCGTTGTGATTGTTACTGCCAAGCCTCTCGATGGGCTCGTGGAGCGGGGAGTCTCTGCTCGAAAGCCGAGCCTCCCCGAATCCCGCGTCGGTGTTTCGGCATCGATGCCATCCGACGGGGACAAGGTCATCGCCTCCTGCCCGCAGGGGGCAGGAAACGACGGGGATCTCAGACTCAGCCCTGGGCCTCGATGTCGGCGCAGATGGCCGCCGTCACGTCGCGGGTCATGGCGTCGCCGCCCAAGTCCTTGGTCTGCATGCCGGACTCGGTCAGGCGCTCGATGGCTGCCATCAGGCGCTCGGCGGCGGTGTTCTCGCCGAGGTATTCGAGCATCATCGCCGCGGTCCAGAACGAGCCCACCGGATTGGCGATCCCCTGGCCCGCGATATCGAAGGCAGAGCCATGGATCGGCTCGAACATGGAGGGGAAGCTGCGCTCGGGGTTGAGGTTGGCGGTAGGCGCAATACCCAGGCTGCCGGAAAGCGCTGCCGCAAGATCCGAGAGGATGTCGGCGTGCAGGTTGGTGGCGACCACCACATCCAGGGTCTCGGGCTTGAGCACCATGCGGGTGGTCACCGCATCGACCAGCTCACGATCGATCTCGACCTCGGGGAAGTCCTTGGCCACCTCGAAGAACACCTCGTCCCACAGCACCATGCCGTGACGCTGGGCGTTGGACTTGGTCACCAGGGTCAGCTTCTTGCGCGGGCGGCTCTGGGCCATCTCGAAGGCAAAGCGATGGATCCGCTCGATGCCCTTGCGCGAGAAGATGGAAAGCTCGGTGCCGATCTCGTCGGGCAGCCCCTGGTGCACGCGCCCGCCGTTGCCGGAGTATTCACCCTCGCTGTTCTCGCGGATGATCACCCAGTCGATCTTGTCGGCGCCCTCGAGACGACTCTTCACGCCCGGCAGCACCCGCGCCGGGCGCACATTGGCGTACTGATCGAAGCCCTGGCAGATGGCCAGGCGCAGATCCCACAGCGACACGTGGTCGGGCACGTCCTGGCTGCCCACGGCGCCAAAGTAGATGGCGTCGAACTTCGCGAGCTTCGCGAGGCCACCCTCGGGGATGTACTCGCCCTGTTCCAGATAGCGCTTCGAGCTCCAGTCGAAGTCCTCGAATTCGAAGTTGAAGTCGCCGCTCTTCTTGGCCAGCGCCTCGATGACCTGCTTGCCTGCCTCGATGACCTCAAGGCCGATACCGTCACCGGGAATCACCGCCACCTTATGCGTTCTCATCTGCTGTCACCTCACTGAAGATTCTGTAAACCGGAGGTCTTGCCGGGTTCACGAAGGCTAGGTGACAGGGACAATTGGCGGCAATAGACTGGCGGTTGAAGCTACCATGACGCCTGGGTTAACCATGAAATCGCTTGCCGACCTCGAATTCTTTGTCATCCTGTGTGAAGCGGGCAGCCTGTCGCGCACCGCAAAGGATCTCGACATCACCCCGGCTGCTGCCAGCAAGCGCTTGGCAAATCTGGAAAAATCCCTGGACACCCAGCTTTTTTACCGCACCCCGAGAGCTATGAGTCTGACCCCGGACGGGGTCGTCATGTTGCGCTACGCGAAGCGCATGCTGGCCGACATGGAAGCGCTTCACCATGCACTAAAGGTGAACGCCGACGAAGCCTCGGGACAGATAAGAATCAACGCCCCCTTCGGATTCGGTCGACGTCATATTGCTCCTTTCGTCGCATCTTTCGTCGAACAATTCCCCGATATCGACTGTCAGCTTCACCTCTCGGATCACCCGCTTAATCTGGTGGCAAATGCCTTCGATATCGGTATCCGATTCGGCACCCTTCCCGACTCGGGACTGCATGCCAGAAAGATCGCCTCCCACCGACGTCTGCTTTGTGCATCACCCGAATATCTGAAGAACCACGGGCATCCCGACACCCCGGAAGCATTGAGCGAACACAACTGCATCGTGCTCAGACAGAACGAGGACACCTACGGCAACTGGCGCTTCACCCGGGGAGAGCGTCACCATCAGGTCAAGGTCCGTGGCAACCTGTCGGCCAACGACGGCGAGAGCGTGCTGACCTGGGCCATTCGCGGCCACGGCATCGCCGTGCGCGCCGAGTGGGACGTGCACGAACATCTGGAGCAGGGACGCCTGGTACGGGTGCTGCCGGACTACCAGCTACCCAACGCCGACATCTACGCGGTCTACCCCTACGCCGATCACCTGCCGATCCGCATCCGCCGCTTTATCGACCATCTGGTCAGCGAGATGGAGGCCTTGCCGTCGCACGAGTAGGCAGGGGGGGGACGAAGCGTCTACACCGACTGGCCGCAGGCCACGGCCGACGCCCAGGCCCACTGGAAGTTGTAGCCGCCGAGTTCGCCGGTGACATCGAGCACCTCGCCGATAAAGCGAAGCTGGGGCAGGCCCTGGACTTCGAAGGTCTTCGACGAGATGGCGTCGACGCAGACGCCGCCCATGGTCACCTCGGCGGTGCGCCAGCCTTCGGTGCCGGAGGGCTTGATGCGAAAGCGGTTGAGGAAGTCCGCCCAGGCCGCAAGGCTTGCGTTGGAGCGCTCGGCGAGTACGCCGTCATCGCCCTGCCACTCCACCAGGGACTGCGCCAGGCGCTTGGGGTAGTGCTCGGACAGCCAGGTGGACAGGCGACGCTTGGGGGTATCGCGGCGGGCCTGACACAGCGCCTCGAAGGCGTCCTTGCCGGGCATCAGGTCGATCTCGAGGTCGTCGCCGGGCTGCCAGTAGCTGGAGATCTGCAGCATGGCGGGACCGGACAGCCCACGGTGGGTAAACAGCAAGGGTTCACGATACTCGCCCCCGCGACAGCGGGCGACGACGTCGGTGGACACCCCGGCAAGCGCCGCCGCCCGCTCCTTCCACTGCGAAGTGAGGGTAAAGGGCACCAGCGCCGCCCGGGTATCGGTGACCTCCAGGCCGAACTGACGGGCGATATCGTAGCCAAAACCGGTGGCGCCCATGCTGGGGATCGACAGCCCACCGGTGGCGACGACCACTGCACCGGCATCGATGCGCCCGGCGGAGGTGGCCAGGCGCATGCCCTCGCCCTGGCGTTCGATGCGCTCGACACTGGTCTTCAGGCGTAGCTCGACGCCGGCCCAGTCGCATTCGGTCAGCAGCACCTGGAGCAGGTCCTTGGCGGAGTCGGCGCAGAACAACTGTCCCGGCGCCTTCTCGACGTACTCGAGGCCGTGGCGTTCGACCAGCTCGACGAAGTGCTCGGGGCGATAGCGCTTGAGCGCCGAGATGCAGAAGTGGGGATTGGCGGAGAAGAAGTTGGCCGGGGTCGTCGCCATATTGGTGAAGTTGCAGCGCCCCCCGCCGGACATCAGGATCTTCTTGCCCGGCTTGTTGGCGTGATCGATCACCAGCACCGAGCGTCCGGCGTAGCCCGCCGTCAGCGCACACATCAGACCGGCGGCTCCGGCACCAATCACTACCACGTCAACCTTCATGGATCCTTCCCCTCACCGCCCGTTGTTAGCATCACGCCCTGGCGCCCTCGTCGGCCGCGCCTCACCCTGGGCTGGTCGCCATGTGCAAGCGCGCTGCCGAAACCCTTGGCGCAACAAAAGCCCGCCATACTAGCAGAGCCGTCCACTCGATTCGCCCTGAAACACCGTGGCATGCAACGGCCTGTTGTTACTCGGCGAACGACTTGCGAAAAGATTGTGCAACCCGCACCTTGCTCAAGCCAGCGAGGCCATGTCTCAGGCATGCTGTCGCTATCCTCGGACACTTGTGTACGACCATCGTATCCGATCGTTTACGCTGTGCGTCGGCCACGCCTTGAGCGCCGTCCACCGTAGAATGCCCAACGCAGGAAGCTTGCCATGCCGTCAGTTCGTTGCCCCAGGACCCTATCGCATCGCACGTCGAGACCAGGGAGGATGGGGGTTCGCCTGGCCCTGGCTCTGGTGTTGGCCCCGGTGCTGGCGGGTGTGGTGTCGCCCAGCCTGGCGCAGCAGCGCGGTGCCGGCACCCAGGGGCCTCCCCCCACCCCGGTGATCGCCGCCGAGGTGACCCAGGAGGCCTGGTCCGATCCGCTGGAGTCGCTGGGGACGCTGTCGGCCAACGAGAGCGTGACCCTGTCGGCCACGGTGACCGACACCGTCTCGGCGCTCAACTTCGAGGGCGGCGAAGAGGTCAGCCAAGGCGATGTGCTGGTGGAGCTGTCCGACATCGAGGAACGCGCCGCCCTGCGCGAGGCCCAGGCACTGCGCACCGAGCGACAGAACGCGGTCAATCGCTTCGCTCAGCTCGAAAGCCGCAATCTGGCGCCCCGCGCCGACGTCGAGGACAGCCGTGCCCAGCTTCAGCAGGTGGACGCGACCATCGCCGGGCTCGAGGCGATGCTCGAGAACTACCGGGTCAAGGCGCCCTTCGACGGCGTGGTCGGGGTACGCGATATCAGCGTCGGCACCCTGGTCACCCCGGGCACCGAGCTGACCACCCTGGACGACGTCTCCCACATGAAGCTCGACTTCGACGTGCCCGAGGTCCAGCTCGGTTCGCTGTCACGGGGGCTCACGCTTACCGCCACCACCGCGGCCTACCCGGACCGGGTGTTCGAGGGAGAGATCGCCACCATCGACTCGCGCATCGACCCGATCAGCCGCAGCATCTCGGTGCGTGCCCTGCTCGACAACGAAGAAAGGCTGCTGCGTCCCGGCATGCTGATGCGGGTGACCATCGCCAGGAGCCCGCGTCAGGCGCTGGTGATTCCCGAGTCCGCGCTGGTCCCGGAAGGCCAGCGCCAGCGGGTCTGGGTACTGACCACGCGTGAGCCGACGTCGACCGAGGCCGGTGAGGTGGTCCGCCGGGATATCGAGGTAGGCTCGCGGCGCGAAGGCGACGTGGAAGTCGTCAAGGGACTCGAGGCCGGCGAGCTGGTGGTCACCCACGGCAATGACCGCCTGCATGAAGCCTCCCGGATCACGCTGATCGGCATCGAGGACGAGACCACCAGCGTCAGCGACATCCTGCTCGAGCAGCGCCAGGGAGACGACACCTGATGCGCCTGTCCGACGTTTCCGTCCAGCGCCCGGTGCTGGCCACCGTGCTCGCCGCCCTGATCGTCGCCTTCGGCCTGCTGGCGCTGACCCGTCTGCCGCTGCAGGAATACCCGACCATCGATCCGCCCATCGTCAGCATCCGCACCGCTTACCCCGGGGCGTCCGCCGACGTGGTCGAGACCCGTATCACCCAGGTACTGGAAGAGCGCATCGCCGGCATCGCCGGCATCGAGGTGATCTCCTCCACCTCCACCGACGGCAGCTCCAATATCAACGTCGAGTTCAGCCTGTCCACCGACATCGACGCCGCCGCCAATGACATGCGCGACCGTATTTCCGGCGCCGCCGACAATCTGCCGGACGAAGCCGACCCGCCGGAGGTGCGCAAGGAGGACACCAGCTCCGAGGTGGTGATGTGGCTGATGCTGTCCGGCGAGGGCTATACCACGGCGGAGCTGACCGACTACGCCGAGCGCTACCTGGTGGACAGCTTCTCGGTGCAGGAAGGCGTTTCCGGGGTGTTCGTCGGCGGCGCCAAGGAATACGCCATGCGGGTGTGGCTCGACAATGACGCCCTGGCCGCCCGCGGCCTGACCGTCAGCGACGTGGAGTCCGCACTCAGGGCTGAAAACGTCGAGCTGCCCGGCGGCGCGGTGGAGTCACAGGATCGTCAGTTCATGGTGCGCCTGCCACGAAGCTTCTCGACCCCCGAGGACTTCCGCGCCCTGGTGCTCGATCGCGGCGACGGCGGCTATCTGGTGCGGCTGGCCGACGTGGCCCGGGTGGAACTCGGCACCGTGGAGGAGCGCTCGCTGTTTCGCGGCAACGGCCAGACGGTGGTGGGCCTTGGCATGGTCAAGCAGTCCACCGCCAACGTCATGGCGCTGTCCAAGGCGGTGCGCGCCGAAATGCAACGGCTGTCCCCTCGCCTGCCGGACGGCATGAGCCTGTCACTCAACTACGACGCCTCCACCTTCGTGTCCGGCGCCATTCGCGAGGTGGTCAGCACCCTGTTGATCGCCATCGGCCTGGTGGTGGTGGCGATCTTCGTGTTCCTCGGTAACCTGCGCACCACCCTGGTGCCGGCGGTCACCGTACCGGTCACCCTGATCGGCACCTTCGCCGCCCTGGCGGCCATGGGCTTCACCATCAACCTGCTGACCCTGCTGGCGCTGGTGCTGGCCATCGGCCTGGTGGTGGACGACGCCATCGTGGTACTGGAAAACATCCATCGACGCATGCACCTGTACGGCGAGACGCCGCTGGTGGCGGCCTTCCGCGGCGCCCGCCAGCTGGCCTTCGCGGTTATCGCCACCAGCCTTGTGCTGATCGCGGTGTTCGTGCCCCTGAGCTTTATCCAGGGCGACGTCGGCAAGCTGTTCACCGAGTTTGCCCTGACCCTGTCGGCGGCGGTGGCCATCTCCACCCTGCTGGCGCTGACCCTGACACCGATGATGGCTTCCAAGATCCTGTCGCCGAGCCTTCACGAGGGACGCCTGGCGCACTGGGTCGACCAGGGGCTGAACTGGGCCCAGGGCGTCTACCGGGCTTGCCTGGAGGTCGTGCTCAAGGCGCGCTGGCTGGTGGTAGCCTGCTTTGTGGCGATGCTGGCCGGGATCGCCTGGCTGTATCCTCAACTGCCGGCCGAGTACACCCCGCGGGAAGACCGCGGCACCTTCTTCGTCATCATCAGCGGCCCGCCCGGCGCCACCTTCTCCTATATGGAGGACTACATGGACGAGGTCGAGGCACGGCTGTTGCCCCTGCGCGAGACCGGCGAGGTCGAACGGGTGCTGATCATCGCTCCCCAGGGGCGCGGCAACACCGAGAACTTCAACTCCGGTTTCACCATCGTCGGCCTGTCGGACTGGGCCGAGCGTCGACCCGCCTGGCCGATCATGAACGAGGTGCGCCAGTCACTGGCCGACCTGCCCGGCATCCGCGCCTTCCCGGTGATGCGCCAGGGCTTCGGCGGCGGCACCGAACAGGGCGTGCAGTTCGTGCTTGGCGGGGGCAGCTACGAGCAGCTGGTGACCTGGCGCGACGCCCTGATGGACCATATTCGCCAGACCAATCCGAGACTGTTGAACCTCGAGAGCGACTACGAGGAAAACCAGCCCCAGCTCAACGTCAATATCGACTACACCCGCGCCGCGGATCTCGGCGTCACCGTCAGCGAGATCGGCCGCACCCTGGAGACACTGCTGGGTGGCCGCACCGTGACCCGCTTCACCGACCAGGGCGAAGAATACGACGTCATCCTCGAAGGCGAGCGCGGCTCCACCCCCACGCCGAGTTCCCTGGACAACGTGCGGGTACGCTCGGACCGCACCGGTGAGCTGATCCCGCTGTCTAGCCTGGTCACCGTCGAGGCCTTCGCCGGGCCCAGCCAGCTCAACCGCTACAACCGCCTGCGCGCGATCACCCTGCAGGCCGATCTGGCCGACGGCTACTCCATGGGCGAAGCGCTGGACTACCTCGAGAACGCCGTCAGTGAGGTGCTGCCGGCGGGCGTGCAGACCGACGTCAAGGGCGCGGCCCGGGACTATCGCGAGTCCACCGGCGCCACCACCTTCCTGCTGGTACTCGGCACCCTGGTGGTCTTCCTGGTGCTGGCGGCCCAGTTCGAGAGCTTCGTCCATCCGCTGGTGATCATGCTGACGGTGCCCCTGGCCATCGGCGGCGCCCTGCTCGGCCTGTGGCTGACCGGTCAGTCGCTGAATATCTATAGCCAGGTGGGCCTGGTCATGCTGGTGGGCCTCGCCGCCAAGAACGGCATCCTGATCGTCGAGTTCGCCAACCAGCTCAGGGACGAAGGCACCGAGTTCCGCGAGGCGCTGATGCGTGCAGCCATGACCCGCCTGCGTCCCATCGTGATGACCTCGGTCACCACCATCGCCGGCAGCGTGCCCTTGATCCTGTCCAGCGGCGCCGGCGCCGAGACGCGCATCGTCATCGGCACCGTGATCTTCACCGGCGTCGCCGCCGCCACCTTCTTTACGCTGTTCGTGGTACCGGTGGCCTACGATCTGATGGCACGGCGCACCGGCTCGCCCGGCGACGTGGCGCGCAAGCTGGAGCGAGAGATGGAACAGTCGCCGGACGCCCACTGAACCGTTGTCCTGGAAACCAGCGTTCTAAAAACCTGCGTTCTCCAGGCAGTCGGCCAGGGTCTCCAGCGCCGGGACACCCTGGACGTCGGTGGCGAGCCAGGGCACCCGCGGACGCGGCAGGTGGGCGAAGGTCGCATCGATACGCGCAAGGTAGGTCTCTTCCTGCACGCGACGGGCGGCAAGAAAGCCGCCGTCCGCCTCTACCGGCAGTACGCGGTTGACCAGGGTGGCGGCAACGGGAATCCCCGCCTCTTCCAGTGACGCCACGGCACGGGCGGTCTCGAGGATCGGCAGGCGCTCCGGCGTCAGCACGAACAGGAAGCCATTGTGACTTGCGTCCTGGATGCGCCGGCGGGCCTGGTGAAACAGCCGTCGTCGCGCCAGCAGGGTCTCGGCGATATCCCGGGTGCGCGGGTCCTGATCCCGGGACGCTGCCTCGTCTTCCGACTCGAACGGCGAGGTCACGTCGCGCCGAGAGCCAGGCGTCAGATGGGCCAGCACCTTGCCCAGATGCTCGGACTTGCGGCTATGGGCGAGCAAGCCGTCGGTCCAGGCGGCCATGGCCTCGGGCAGGCTCAACAAGCGCAGGGTATGACCGGTGGGCGCGGTGTCGAACAGCACCAGATCGTAGGGCAGGCTGTCGTCGGTCATCAGTCGCGACAGCCGCTCCAGCAGCGCCGCCTCCTGGGTCCCCGGCGACTGCCGCGACAGGCGCATCTGACGTTCCAGCTCATCCATCATGGCAGGCGCCGCATAGCGCCGCATCTGGGCGGTTACCCGCGCCAGATGCGCCTCGACCTCGCGATCAGGATCGATCTCCATGGCGTCCAGGCCGGACAATAGCCGCCGCGGGGTATCCCCGAGTTCACTGGCAAAGACGTCGCCCAGGCTATGGGCGGGGTCGGTGGAGGCCACCAGCACGCGCTTGCCTCGGCGTGCCGCCAGCACGCCCAGCGCCGCCGACATCGAGGTCTTGCCGACGCCGCCCTTGCCGCCGACCCACAGTCGGCGACGATCCAGCAGTTCCTTCATGGTCTTCCCTTGTCCATTCTGGTCCCTTGTCAGCCCAGCCCTTGTCAGCCCTGCCCTTGTCAGCCCTGTCCTTGTCAGCCCGGTACAGCGTTACCCCCTGTCCAGCGCACGCTCGGTCCCGGCAATTGTTGCTAGAGGGTGTCGTGATCGTCCTCCGCCCCCGGTTCAACAGCAGCGGAAGTCGTCCAGCGGCGAGCGCTCCATGCCCATGCGCTGGTGCCAGTCATGGAACCGTTCCATCAACAGTGGCTGAAGCTCCAGAGTGTAGTAGCCCACCGGATTGGGCATGCCCATCAGCTCCGAGAACACCAGCAGCATGAACAGGTCGTCCTCGTCGCGCCGGGCGCGGGCGATGGCGCCGCGATACGGCGCCGAGTAAGACTCCTCGGCGAAGTGGCGCGCCGACGACAACCAGCGACGCCACTTGGCCAGACCCTCGTCGTGATCGCTCACGGCGCCTCCCCGCGCACTTCATGACGCAGCCGCTTGAGCGCCGAGGCGCACTCCATCGCCACCAGCACCGAGGCGATCAGCACCACGATATCGAGCGCCAGCAGGAAGTAGTTGCCTGCGACGAAGAAGCTCTTGAGCTGGGCCAGCAGCGCCAGCACCGTGACGATCAGCAGGAACACCAGGGGAATCAGGGTGCAATAGACCGGGCGATGGTTGCGCATCAGCATCACCGTGACCACCAGCAGGGTCAGGCCGGCCAGCAGCTGGTTGGTAGTGCCGAACAGCGGCCAGATGATCAGGCCACCGGAACCGTCTGCCCCGGCACCGAAGGCCAGCACCAGGCACGACAGCACCGCCAGCAGGGTCGCCACCGCCGGCTTCTTCATCCACGGCTGGTCGTAGATCTCACCCCACTCCTGGAAGATGTAGCGCTGCAGGCGCAGGCCGGTATCCATGGTGGTGCCGGCAAACAGTGCCGCCATCACCGTGAGCAGGGTCGCGGCGGTGGCCTGGGGCAGACCGATGCCGTTGTGGATGATGAAGGCACCGCCCTCGACGAAGGCGTTGACCCCGCCCTTGCCGAAAGCGTCGTACATGGCCTGCCAGTCGCCGAGGGTGGCGAAGCCTGCGGTGGCTGCCAGGATCGACCCCAGCGCCAGCATGCCCTCGCCCACCGCGCCGAAGTAGCCGACGAAGCGCACGTCGGTCTCGCGATCCAGCTGCTTGGAGGTGGTGCCGGAAGACACCAGACCATGGAAACCGGAAATCGCGCCGCAGGCGATGGTCACGAACAACAGCGGGAACAGCGACGGCGTGCCCTCGGGCACATCGCTGTTGAAGCCAGGCGCAACAATGTCCGGGTTCAACAGCGCCAGGGCGCCGTAAAGGATGATCAGGCCGATGAACAGCTGCAGGCCGTTGATGTAGTCGCGCGGCTGCAGCAGCATCCACACCGGCAGCAGCGAGGCGATGGCGGCATAGCCGAACAGCAGGAGGATCCACACCGCCTGACCGGACAGCACGCCGACCTCGGTGGGCATCTGGATCGGCACCGCCGGCCCGATGCCGATCAGCGCGTAGAGCGCCACCACACCGATCACCGATACCAGGCCAAGGCCGATGATCCGGCGATAGATCAACTGACCGATGACCAGCGCCACCAGGATGGCGCCCCACACCGGGATGACAGCCGAGGGGAACTTCATCATCAGGCCGGCGATCACCACGGCAAAGACCGCGTTGACCATCAGCAGCAGCAGGAAGATCACGATCATGAAGATGCTGCGGGCACGGGTGCCGACCACTTCCCCGGTGAGCGCGCCCACCGACTTGGCCTTGTTGCGCACGCTGGCCCAGATCGCGCCGGCGTCATGGACCCCGGCGAAGAAGATGGTGCCGAAGATGACCCACAAGAAGGCCGGTACCCAGCCCCAGATGACCGCGATGGCCGGGCCGACGATCGGTGCCGCTCCGGCCACCGAGGTGAAGTGGTGGCCCCACAGCACGTAGCGGTTGGTCGGCACGAAGTCGACGCCATCTTCGAACTCGTGGGCGGGGGTGACGAAGTCCCTGGACAGCTTCAACACCTTCTCGGCGATGAACTTCGAGTAGATGAAGTACCCGAGGGCCATGGCGGCCAACCCCAGGACCAACACGATGACTGCACTCATGAGCGACTCCCTTGCGGCAGGTTATTGGTAACGGCCTTGCGTCGAGGGTCCCTTCCTGAAAGCACAGCACCCGTAGCCACCAGGCTCTCCTCGACGTCCTATCCCCTGCTTAACAGCTTTGTTTTTATTGGAAAAACAGCATCCTGGATATCCGCCAGAATGTGGACCGAGATCAACTATCTTTGCTGGATCTGGCGTTGCTGGACCTGGCTCTGCTGGACCTGGCCTGGGGTTCGCCCGGTCCAGGCCAGAAGAAGGGATTGTGGGCCACCTCCCAGAGGTGCCCGTCGGGGTCGGCAAAGTAGCCTGAGTAGCCGCCCCAGAAGGCCTTCTGCCCAGGCTTGAGCAAATTGCCGCCCGCTCGTCTGGCCTGGAGCAGCACCGCGTCCACCTCATCGGGGTCCTCGGCCATGTAGGCCAGGGCCACGCCACGAAAGCCCTCGCCACCGGCGTTGACCATCAGGTCATCGGCCAGATCGTGCCAGCCGTACAAGGCAAGCCAGGTCCCCTGCAGCGAAAAGAAGGCGATCCTGGGGGCGCTGTCCTCCAGGCGTGGCCAGCCAAGCCCCTGTTGATAGAAGTCGATGGCCCGTTCGAGCGAGTGAACACCGAGGGTGACCATTCCGATACGCGGCTTGGGCGCGCGGGGTTCGACCTTTGCCATCTGGCCCTCCTGACGCTTTGGCGTACGACAGCTATTGCTGAGAGCCTAGACGGGAAAACTCTGATGCTGGAGATACAAAAAACCCGCCGTGTCGAAACGACACAGCGGGTATCAAGGTGGTTAAGCTTTTTCGTCGGCGGCGTAGGCGATCGTCAGGTGTCGTGATCCACTGACGGTGATGAGATCACCGACATGCCTGGGCATGGCCCGAATTGTCGACGAGCGCAGGTGCTTGCCGCGCAAGCCTTCCGCTTTATCCTTAGCCTTCGACAACCAGCTTATAGTCCAGGGTCGGATTCAGCGGGCAGGAGTAGACGTATTCACCGGGTTCCAGGCTGACGGCGAAATCCCCGGTCTGGCCGGTGCCGAGGCCGCCGCCGGATACGCTGGGTAGCCGAGCGCGGTTGAGCAGGCCGTCGCCACGCAGCCAGAAACCCAGGTCATAGGGCACGCCCTCGTTCTTGACCCGGAACACATAGTCTCCGGCGGGCACTTTCAGCACCCTGGCCTCTGCCAGCCGCGCCTCACCGGTGTCGTCGTTGAAGGCCTCGCAGTCAGCCTTGCTCTGCGGGTGAATGCCGTGATCGGTGCCGTTCTCGCTTTCCAGGAACTGACAGCCGACCTGGGTCAACTCGATGACGGTTGCCTGACCGGATGACGTGTCGGCTGCCTGGGCTTGCTGTGAATGGGCCGGCGCGACCCAGCCCAGTGCCCCCACCAGGCCGAAGGCCAAGGCCCAGCTCGCCCACCCCACCGTCTGGCCTTTCTCTCCATCCGCTTGCATGTTCGCCACCCTCCTTTGCATGATGATGCCTGGTCTGGTCATGGCGCCGACATTGCTGTGTTCACACCTGTATCTATCGCTACGTTCGAAGCAAGGTCGGGGCCTACCTGTCGTTGTCGCTATCGTTACGTCAGGCCTTACGACCGAGTGCAAGGACGGCAAAGCGTTGGCGTCGAACACGGAAGATCGGCCGCCATGGATGCCACAGCGACTATGCTGAGAAAATCCCGTCACGCTGCATCGCGACGTGAGTCCCGCCGTCCCCGACAAGGAGATTCAAGATGCTCGAGCAGATTCCCCACCCGGCCGAACACGTGGTCGCTATCCGCGCCGGCGGTACCGTGACCGCGCAGGAACTCCAGCAAGCCATCGATCTGATCGAAATGACCAAGAAGCGCTGCCCCAAGGTCAGCCTGGTGGCGGAACTCGACAACCTGCGCTGGATGACCCTGACCGCGCTGCTGCGTGACCTGGGCTATGGACTAACCCAGATCGGCGAGCTTGACCACTACCATCGCGCCGCGGTGATCACCGACAAGGAGTGGATCAAGCACATCGCCCATCTCGAGGACAAGCTGGTCAGGAAGATCGAGATCCGCACCTTCTCCCACAAGGAACACAGCGCGGCCATGGAGTGGGTGGCCGAACTGCCCGAAGCAGCCACCGATGACGCCGATGAAGAGCCCGAGCAAAAGGGCTACCACGGGGCCTGACGCACATCAGGCGCGAGCGGCTCAGTCGGATGCCTTGTCGCCGGTCTCGACGCCTGCCCCGACACCCGTATCGGCGGCTGTCGTGGCACCCGCCGTGCCACCTTCCCTGCGGCGTAGCAGGTGGGGGCCGAGCTGGTCGATGGCGGTTACCCCGAGCAGCGCCATGTTGCGCTCGATCTCCTCGCTCATCAGACGAATGGCGTGGGCGACCCCCGCCCCTCCGGCGACGCTCGCCGCATAGTTGAAGGGCCGGCCGACGAACACGAAGTCGGCCCCCAGCGCCAGCGCCTTGAGCACCTGGCCGCCGCGGCGAAAGCCGCCATCGATCATCACCGGAACCTTGCCCTCCACCGCCTTCACCACCTCGGGCAGCATGGTCATAGGCGCCACCGTAGCGTCGAGCTGGCGACCGCCGTGGTTGGACACGATCAGACCGTCGGCGCCCGCCTCGCAGGCCCGGCGTGCGTCGTCGGGATGCAGGATCCCCTTGACCACCAGCTGGCCGGGAAAGCGCGAGCGCACGTGCTCGAGGGTCGACCAGTCAAGATGACGCCGGCCGGCGAAGTCGCGCGCGGCGTGCTTCGCCAGCACCGGCACCCCGCGCGTCGCCGCGTTGTTCTCGAAGTGGGGAACGCCATGACGCAGCAGGGTGCGCAGGAAGGTGCCGGTGAGCCAGCGAGGGCGAGTCAGTCCATCCCAGGCCAGCCGCGCGCTCGGCTTCAAGGGGCTCGAAAAGCCCGAGCGACGATGGTTTTCCGGGTTGGGCGGCACCGGGTAGTCGACGGTGATGACCAGACGCTTGTAGCCGGCCTGGATGACCCGTTCAAGCAGGGCGTCGATGCCCTCCAGGGTGCCGGGCAGGTAGGCCTGGAACCAGTCCGCACCGGTGGCCTCGGCGAGTTCTTCCATGGGTATCAACGAGGAGGCGCTGACGATCATCGGGATCTCGGCACGCTGGGCCTGTTCTGCCAGCACCATGTCGCCCCGGTAGGCGGTCAGCGCGCTGATGCCCATGGGGGCGATACCGAAGGGCTGCGAAAACCGCTGCCCCAGCAGCTCCACCTCGGTGGAAATCGACGACACATTGACCAGCGCCCGGGGCAGCCAGTGCACTTCATTGAAGGCCTCGCGACCAGCCCTTGCCGTCTCGCCCTCCTCGGCCACGCTGGCGACATAGCCGAACAGGGGCCGCGGCAGGTGGCGACGCGCCGCCCGCTCGAAGTCGTCCAGACTCAGGATGCGCTCGAGACGTCGCTTCATGATGCCCTCCCTGCTCGCCAGGACGCCTGGTTGACGGCGTTGACCGGGCCTTCGCCGACCAGCGCGCCGATCAGGTTGTCCACCGCGCGCCGCGCCATGGCCGCACGGGTCTCGTGGGTGGCCGAACCGATATGCGGCAGCACCACCACATTGTCCATGCGCGCGAGCGGTGAGTCGGCGTCCAGCGGCTCCCGGGTGAAGACGTCGAGCCCGGCGGCGCGGATGGTGCCCTGTTCCAGCGCCTCGATCAGTGCCGTCTCGTCGACGACCTTGCCCCGGGCGATGTTGATCAGCGCGGCGGAGGGCTTCATCCGGGCAAGGGCGTCGGCGTCGATCAGGTGATGGGTGTCATCGCTGTAGGGCACCGCCAGACAGACGATGTCGGCACGCCCGAGCAGCTCGTCCAGGGAGCAGTGTTCGGCGCCGAGGTGTTGCTCGAGCTCAGGCTTCGGTGCCCGCGCGGTGTACAGCACCGACATGCCGAAGCCCAGCGCGCCGCGCCTGGCGATCGCCGCGCCGATACGCCCGGCGCCGACGATACCCAGTGTCTTGCCGTGCACGTCGTGACCAAACTGGTCGGGCCCGACATGAGACGTCCAGCGCCCTTCCCGCACCATGCAGGACAGCTCCACCAGCCGCCGCTGGGTCGCCATGATCAGGGCAAAGGCGGTATCTGCGGTGGTCTCGGTGAGCACGTCCGGGGTATTGCACAGCAGGATGCCCCGACGATTCATCGCCTCGAGCGGCAGTTGGTCATAGCCGACCGAGATGGTCGACACCACCTCGAGATGAGGCGAGCGCTCGAGCATCGCCTCATCGAGTTCGAGCTTGCCGCCGATCAGACCGTGGGCGCTGGCCATCGCTGCCTCGAAGGCCTCGCGATTGCCCTCGTTCAGATCCTCGAAATAGTCCACCTGCCCCACCTCGTTCAAGGCCGCGAGTTCCTCCTCGCCCAGCCGCCTCAGGGCGACGATACGAGGCGCCTTACCACGATCGCGGGCAGCGGGTGCTTTATCCATGTTGTTCCTCCTTGAGTCCCGGCATGGCGAAGTCTCGCTCTTCCAGCGCCGCGATCAGCTCCTGGCGACGCCCTGACGCCAGTTCAATCAAGGGCGGGCGTAGCGTCGCCCAGGACGCCTGTCCCGAAAAATGTGCGGTAGCCGCCTTCATCGCCGGTATCAGCGGGTAGTGCTCGAACAGATCGCGCATGGCGTTCAACCCTGCCTGGCGTTCATCGGCTTCGGCTGTCTGCCAGTCGGCGGCGAGCCCGGCGATGGCCGCCGGATTGACGTTGGCGGTGGCACTGATGCAGCCCGCTCCCCCGCCGCGCAGCGTATCCAGCAGAAAACGCTCGCTGCCGGCGTACACCGCAAAGCCGTTGGCGCCGAAGGCGTCGATCAGTGCCTGGGTGTTGGCGAAGTCGCCACCGCTGTCCTTGATCCCCGCGACCAGCTCGGGGAAGGCCTCGCGCAGCCGTGCGATCAGCTCGATCGACAGCGGCACCTGGGCCACCGGCGGAATATGGTAGAGATACAGCCGCAGGCGCGCATCGCCTACCCGCTCGATGACCTCGGAATAGTAGCGATAGAGGCCCTCGTCGCTGACGCCCTTGTAGTAGAACGGCGGCAGCATCAGCACTCCGGCCGCGCCCATGGCCACCGCGTCGCGGGTCAGCGCAACCGTATCGTCGATGGCGCAGTGGCCGGTGCCCGGCATCAGCCGGGAGGGATCGATGCCCGCCTGTCCCAGCTGTGAGAGCAATTCGCGCTTCTCGCCAAGGGTCAGCGAGTTGGCCTCGGAGTTGGTGCCGAACACCGCGAGTCCGACCCCGTGGGAGTCAAGCCAGCGGCAGTGGGCAACGAAGCGCTCGGTATCGACGGCGAGATCCGACGTGAAGGGGGTGATCACCGGCGACCAGGCGTCGCCGGCATGGGACAGGTTGGTGGCTGTCATGATGCGATTTCCTTAAATGGGGTGGAGCGCTCGATCGGGGTCGGGCGCCGCCCGACCAGCGTCCGATGACGACGGGTCACGACCAGGGCTCGCTGGCGTAGCGCTCCAGCGCCTCGCTGTCGAAGTTGAAGCCAAGGCCCGGGGCGCTCGGCAGCAGCAGGTTGCCGTCGGAGAACTGAAGCTGGGTGTCGATCAGCCGGCGGAAGTTGAGGACCTGGTCATCGGCGAAGAACTCCACCATGCGCGCGTTGGGCGCCGAGGCCACCAGGTGCACGTGCAGGTCATGGAACCAGTGGGGATAGACCTCGACCCCGTAGCTCGACGCCGTGGCGGTGATGCGGCGAAACTCGGTGATGCCCCCGCACACCGCGGCGTCGGTCTGCAGGATCATCGCCGCCTCCTTGTCCAGCAGCTCCTTGAAGCGCCAGCGTCCGGCCTCGATCTCGCCGGTGGCCACCGGCACCGGGGTACGCTCGGCCAGACGGCGGTGGTTGTCGATGTCGTCGGGGCTGAACGGCTCCTCGATCCAGAACGGCGAGTACGCTTCGGCCATGCGCATGAACTCGAGCGCAGATGGCAGGTCGCGCCAGGCGTTGTTGGCATCCATCATCACCGCCACATGGGGGCCGACCGCCTCGCGCACCGCCGCCAGTCGCGCCTCCTCCCCGGCCAGGTCCTCGCGGCCCACCTTCAGCTTCACCGCCTTGAAGCCCTGCGCGACGTAGCCGGCCATTTCCTCGCCCAGCATCTCCGGCGTCTTGCCGTCGAGGTAGTAGCCGCCGCTGGCGTAGGCCGGGACGCTGTCGCTGTCACTCGCCCCCAGGTACTTGTACAGCGGCAGCCCCGCCGCCCGGGCGTTGCGATCCCACAGGGCGGTGTCGAGAATGCTGATGGCCCGCATCACCGAGCCGCAGCGACCATGCAGCAGAGACTCCTGATACATGGCCTGCCACAGGCCTTCGGTGGCGTGGGCGTCGGCCCCCAGCAGTACTGGCCTCAGCAGCTCACGAACCGCCTGTGATACCAGCAGACCGGCATTGTTGCCGCCGTAGCAGAAGCCGATCCCGACCACGCCGTCGTCGCCTTCGACCTCCACCAGGGCGTAGTCGCGCTTGAACACCTGACGATTGGAGAAGCTGGTGGGATGGTCCAGCGGAACACTGATGGTGCGGGCACGGACGTCGCTGATACGCGTCATGGTGGGCTCCTTTCAAGATATTGTTGTGGTTGTCGCTAGCGTGGTTGCAGGCGTGGATGAAGCGCTGTCACCGCTATTGAAGCGGTGACAGCGCCTCGATCAGCCGGTGCGTGCCCCGCGCCGCAACGAGCTTCGCAGCCAGCGGAAGACCGGCGTGGCCTGGAGGATCGACAGCACCGCGATGCCGAGCAGCACCATGGCGATGGGGCTTTCGACGAAGATCATCGGGCTGTTCTGGCCGATCAGCATCGACTGCTGGAAGCTGGTTTCCATCACCGGCCCCAGGATCAGACCGATGACCATCGGCGCCGGTGAGATGCCGGCCTTGTTCATCCAGTAGCCGAACAGGCCGAAGCCGAGCATCAGCCCCACCTCGAACAGACTGTTGTTGATGGCGAAGGCGCCGATCACGCACAGGGTGATGATGGCGCAGGCGACGAAGCTGTCCGGCACCTTGGTCACCCCGACGCACAGCCGGGTGAACATCAGCCCCACCGCCAGCAGGCCGACATTGGCGAAGATCACCGCCCAGATCAGGGTGTAGGTGACGTCGCCATAGTCGGTGAGCAGGTTGGGGCCTGGCAGGATGCCCTGGACCATCAGCGCTCCCAGCAGGATGGCGGTGGACGAGCTGCCGGGAATGCCGAGGGCGATGGTCGGAATCAGTGCGCCGCCGACCACCGCGTTGTTGGCGGCCTCGGGGGCGGCGACGCCGGCGATGTCGCCCTTGCCAAAGCGGCTCTTGTCCTTGGCAAAGCGCTTGGCTTCGTTGTAGGCAAACCAGCTCGCGGTGTCGCCGCCGGTGCCGGGGATCAGGCCGGTGACGATACCGATGCCGCCGGAGCGCAGGATGTTGGGCATCAGCGTGCGCAGCTCTTTCAGCCGCGGCACCAGCCGATCGGTGATCTTGCTGGCCACCTTGTCGCTGTCGTGGGCGTTTTCGATCAGGATCAACGCCTGGGGAATCGAGAACAGCCCGATCAGCGCCACCGTGAATTCGATGCCGGAAAACAGGTTGATGTTGCCGAAGGTCATGCGCGGTGTGCCGGTGATCAGGTCCATGCCCACGGTGCTGAGCAACAGCCCCATGATGCCGGACAGCAACCCGCTGACGATGGAGCCCTGGGACAGCGAGCCGATGATGGTGATGCCCAGCACGGCGATGGCAAACAGCTCCACCGGGCCGAACTTCAACACCAGCACCCCCAGCAACGGTGCGGCGGTCAGCAGGGCGATACCGCTCATCAGGCCGCCAAAGAAGGAGGCGAACAGCGACACCCCCAGCGCCTTGCCCGCCTGCCCCTGCTGGGACAGCGGAAAGCCGTCGAGCACCGTTGCCGCCGCCGAGGGCGTGCCTGGGGTCCGCAGCAGGATGGCGGCGATGGAGCCGCCGTAGGAGGCGCCGACGTACAGCGAGGCCAGCATGCTGAGCCCCGTCGCCGGGTCCATGGTAAAGGTCAGCGGCAACAGCAACGCCAGCGCCATGGTGGCGGACAGCCCCGGCATGGCGCCGACGAACAGCCCCAGCAGGGTGCCGCCGAGGATCAGCGCAATATTGGTGAAGGTGAGCACGTTGCTCAGCCCCACCATCACAAGCGAGTCGTTCATAGGGTCAGGCTCCAGGTTCGCGCGGGTGCAATGACGACCTCAGCGAAGCCGATCGGTGTGGCGAAGCGCACGACAGGACTTAAAACAGCGGTGGCAACAGCGGCACGGGCAGGCCCAGAAAGCCAATGAACACCAGGCAGACCACGGTGATCAGACCGGCGATGCCGATCAGACTGAAGCGCAGCGACACATGGCGCACCAGCCACAGCGACAGGCCCATGAAGACCGCCGTGGCGACCACATAACCGAGCCAGGAGATGCTGTAGATGTAGACGGCGGCGAACACGAACACCGCCATCGCCTTGAGCGGCCTGGCGGGCGGCGCGGGCGGCGCGGGCGCGCTATCGCCCTCGGTGAGTTCGCCCTCGGCCAGCTGACTGCCCTCGAGGGTGGGCGCGGCGCTCGACGAGGCCTGGGCCCGCGCGCGGGAATGCGCGGTCAACTCCTGCACGATCATGGCGATGGCGAATAGCCCCACCACCACCGCGTAGATCAGCGGCATCCGCGCCGCGGCGTCGGGATAGCCCAGCGAGGTGACCCCGAACAGCGTGGCCACCCCCAGGGCGAAAAGGCCAAACAGCAGGCGACTGAGTTTCATCAGTATGACTCCCTCGGTCGCTTGCCGACGGGCCTGGCCCGTCGGCAAGCGCACCGATCAACCGTTGATCTCGTCCTTCACGCTGGCCCAGATCTCCTCGAACTGGCCTTCCATGTCCTCGATCATCTGGCGATAGTCGTCGCCGGTCTGGATATCGAGGTTCATGGCCCGCTCCTCGGCGACCTTCTTGAACTCCTCGTTGGTCTTGAGTGCCTCGAAGGCGTCGATCAGCTGCTGGCGCGCCTCATCGGGGATGCCGGCCGGTGCGCTGTAGCCACGTGAGGAGCCGGCCACCACCTCGATGCCCTTCTCGCTCAGGGTCGGCACGTCGGGCAGCATCGACAGGCGCTCGCGGGCAAACACCGCCAGCGGCCTCAGGCTACCGGACTGAATGTGCCCGTAGACGTTGCCCAGGTTGTTGAAGCTGGCGTCGATCTGCCCGCCCATGGCGGCGGTGGCCGAAGGTCCGTCACCCTGGAACGGCACCTTCTGGAAGCTGATCCCCGAGGCCTGCTCGATCAGGATGGTGGAGAAGAAGTCGTCACCGCCCACGCCGGAGTTGCCCACGGTGATGGTGCCCGGATTCTCTTCGGCGGCGGCCAGGAACTCCTCCACCGTCTCGTAGGGGCTCTCCGCCGGTACCACGATAATGCCTGGGTCGGTCACCACATTGGCGATCGGGGTCAGCTCGTCCACCGAGTAGGTGATGGTGTCGTTCATGATGTAGTTGGTCATCAGCATCGGCGTATTGGTGATGCTGATGGTGGTGCCGTCGGCCTCGGTCTGCTTGGCCAGGCGGGTCCAGGCGATGGCTCCGGTAGCCCCCGGCAGGTACTCGTTGACGAAGTCCACTCCCAGCGACTCGCGCAGGAACGGCTGGGTCAGCTGGGCCAGGGCGTCACTGCCCCCGCCTGCCTTGAATCCCTGCAGCACCTTGATCTCGTCGCCGGCGGAGTACTCCGCCATGGCGGCGCCGGGCAGAAGCAGGGTCGACAGAAGGATGGCGGCGTAAGCTCCACGGTGTTTCATGGCTGCACCTCTTGTGCGGTTGTCGTTGTCTTTATCGTTGTCATGCACTGGTACGTGCGACGGGCGCGGTCATCGCGCCCCTGCTCAGGCGCTGTCTCCGAGCGCTGGGCCCTGTCTCAGGACGCTGGGGCGCTGTCTTGGGGCGCTGAGTCGGGGCGAAGGCGCCGGGCACGTCGTGACTGCCAGATTCAACGTAGTCGCTCGCCAACAAAATTGTCAATAATCTTGTTAACCATCTTTTCTCGTCCTAACCTAGCTAGCGAACCACGACGCAACGCCCTCCTGCGAAGGGGCTGTTCGGCGCCAGCGATAAGGATACGAGGACCGATCGATGAGCCAGGACTCAGACAACAACCACAACAACGCCACCCGGGGCATGTCCAACCGCCTGACCAACTACGGTGACGCCGACTTTTCGCTGTTTCTGCGCAAGGCGTTCATCAAGGGCATGGGCTATACCGACGATGCGCTGTCACGGCCGGTGATCGGCATCGCCAACACCTACAGCGGCTACAACGCCTGTCACGGCAACGTGCCGGGGCTGGTCGAGAGCGTGAAGCGAGGGGTGATGCTGGCCGGCGGGCTGCCGGTGGAGTTCCCCACCATCACCTTGCACGAGTCCTTCGCCCACCCCACCAGCATGTACCTGAGAAACCTGATGGCGCTGGACACCGAGGAGATGATCCGTGCCCAGCCGATGGATGCGGTGGTGGTGATCGGTGGCTGTGACAAGACGGTGCCGGCCCAGCTGATGGCGGCGGCCAGCGCCGATATACCCACCGTCCAGCTGGTCACAGGGCCCATGCTGTCGGGCTCCCATCGCGGCACCCGGGTCGGCGCCTGCACCGACTGCCGTCGCTACTGGGCGGCCTACCGAGGCCAGGACATCGACGACGCCGAGATCAGCGAGGTGAATGACAAGCTGGTGCCTACCGTGGGTACCTGTTCGGTGATGGGCACCGCCAGCACCATGGCCTGCCTGGCCGAGACCCTGGGCATCATGCTGCCCAACAGCGCCACCGCGCCGGCGGTCTACGCCGACCGCCAGCGCATCGCCGAGCAGTCCGGGACCGAGGCGGTACGGCTGGCCCGTGACGGGGTCACGCCCTCCCAGATCCTGACCCCCAAGGCCTTCGAAAATGCCCTGCGGGTGCTGCTGTCACTGGGTGGGTCGACCAACGGTCTAATCCACCTGACCGCCATCGCCGGTCGGCTGGGCATCGACATCGACCTGGACGCCTTCGATCGCATGAGCCGCGAGACGCCGGTGCTGGTCGACCTCAAGCCCTCCGGCGAGGGCTACATGGAGGATCTGCATCGCGCCGGTGGCCTGCCGACGCTGCTGCGAGAGCTGAAGCCGCTGCTGCACCTGGACACCATGACGATCAATGGTCGCACCCTGGGCGAGAACATCGACGCGGCGGTGCATCTGGTCGAGCAGCCGGTGGTGCGCCCACGCTCCCGTCCTGTCTACGCACAAGGCGGTATCGCCGTGCTGCGCGGCAACCTGGCCCCGGCCGGCGCCATCATCAAGCAGTCGGCGGCGTCTGCGGAGCTGATGCAGCATCGCGGACGGGCGGTGGTCTTTCATTCGCTGGAGGATCTGGCGACGCGCATCGACGATCCGGACCTGGACGTCAACGCCGACGACGTCCTGGTGCTGGCCAACATCGGCCCCAAGGGCGCCCCGGGCATGCCCGAGGCCGGATACATTCCGATCCCGAAGAAGCTCGCCACCCAGGGCGTCAAGGACATGGTGCGCATCTCGGACGGACGCATGAGCGGCACCGCCGCCGGCACCATCGTGCTGCACGTATCGCCGGAGGCCGCCGAAGGAGGAACGCTGGGCCTGGTTCGCGACGGCGACATCATCGAACTCGACGTCTCTGCCAACCGTATTTCGCTGGAAGTGGACGAGCAGACCCTGGAGAGCCGCCGCCAGGAGACCACGGCCCCGCCGCGTGAGCAGCCACCGATGCTCGGCTATCGTCGGCTATTCATGGAGCAGATCCTGCAGGCCGACCAGGGCTGTGACTTCAAGGTGTGCCGCCCCGAGCCCCACTGTCGCGTGCCGACCCAGGAGTGAGGAAAGTCATTCGAGCCGATGAAGGCGGTGAGCGCTATTGATAGACTGGAGTCGGCGACGGGACCGTCTCGTCGCCGCTTCACCATCGTGATCGCAGAGGATGCGAGATGAGCCAGGTCAGCGTGCAGGACCCTTCCAACAGCACCCGTCGACCCAGCGCCACCAGCGTGGCGGAGGACATCGTCGGCAGTGTCGAGGAGGACATCGTGCTGGGGCGTCTGCACCCCAGGGAGCGACTGGTCGAGGAGGACCTGATCGAGCGCTTCGACTGCAAGCGCCACGTGGTGCGTCAGGCGCTGTTCCAGCTCGAGAGCATCGGCCTGGTCGAACGCATCAGAAACCGCGGCGCCTTCGTCAAGGCCTACACGCCCGAAGAGGTCGAGCAGCTCTACGCCATGCGTGAGATCCTCGAACTCGCCGGTGTCGACGCCCTGCCACTACCGGCGCCGGAGCAGTGGCTGAGCGAGCTCGAGGACATCCACCAGCGCTACAGCACCGCCGTGGACGCCCATGATCTGCGACGGGTATTCCACCTCAATATCGCCTTTCACCGCACCCTGTTCGCGGCGACCGGCAATCCCTACCTCTACGAGACCATCAACGAGTTCGCCCAGAAGGCCCACGGCATTCGTTTTATCGCCATCGCCGACAGCCACAGCCTGTCCCGGGCGCGCCACGAGCATCAGGCGATGATCGAGGCGATCCGACAGCAGGACCGCCACGCGCTGCGCGAGCTATGCCGTCAGCACCTGCTGCCCTCCAAGAATCGCTACCTCGAGCTGCATCCTTCCAATCGCTAGGCGCTGCCATCCGTCGCAGGCATCCCTTGAAGGCGCCCCTTGCAGGCGCCCCTGGCGACCTCCGGGAACTGACGCGCCATTCGCCTCTTCCAGCGCGTCCTCCAGCGCATCTTCCAGCAGCCGACAGGACGAGCCTTCAGCCTTGCTCGCAGGCGCCCTTGGCGACCTCCCAGGACTGACGGATATGATCTTCGAGAAGGTAGCGGGCATCGTGGATACGCCGGTCCAGCGCCAGCTCGACCAGCTCGCCGTGCTGGGCATCGAGGCGGTCACGAATCTCCGGGTTGCCCGGGGCCAGACGACGATAGCGATCGAACTGATCGTGCAACTGCTCGATGAAGCGTAACAGCCAGTGCGAACCACAGGGCGCCAACAGGGTGCGGTGAAAACGCTGGTGGGCCTGCTCCCACTGTTCGATCTCGCCCTGGGCCTTGTTGGCCCGCGACAGACGATGGCTGGCGGCCAGCAACTGCGACTCCCACTCGGCGTCACCCTCCTGGAAGGCCTGGGTCAGCGCCATGCACTCCAGCTGCATACGTAGCCGAGAGATATCCTCGAGTTCTTCCGCCGACAGCGGCGGCACCCGGAAGCCGCGCTGATTGTGCTGCTCCAGCAGGCCGTAGGCGGCCAACCGGTTGAGCGCCTCCCGCAGCGGGCTCAGCCCCACCTCGTAGCGCTCTTTCAGCGCGCTGATGGCGAGCTTCTCCCCCGCCGCGAAACGCCCACGGATCAGGTCCTGCTTCAGCGCACTGAACACCTGGCTCGCCGCCGTTTCGCCGCTCGCCGCCACCTCGGCTGGTTGGGAATTGATCATGACAACACTCGCAAATAACAGGCTTGCAGAGTACGTCGGCAATTGACGTTCGCCAAGCGCTGGGCCATAGTTTTTCCAAAATATCGATATTAAATACAGTAGACGATATTTCTTACAACGATCGAGATATTTCTTCCACAAGGGTCGATATCTCTGACAAAACAGGCCCTGGCACAGAATGCCCTGACACAGAAAGCCCTGACACAGAAAGCCCTGACCCAACAGGGCGGAGCCTGTCCCCTTCACCACAACAACAGCCTCGGAACACGCCCATGTCCCAAGACGCTTCCCCTTCGACAGCGCCCGCTGTCTCGCTGTCTGGTTCTCGCCATCTGATTCTGCTCATCGCCGCCATCGGCAGTCTGCTGGTCGGCATCATGGGCCTTGGCATTCCCACCGCGGTGGCGCTGATCGTCGCCGGCGCCATCGCCATGACGCTATGCCTTGCCTGGGGTATCGCCTGGTCCCGTCTGGAAAGTGATCTGCTCAAGGGCATCCAGGCCATGCTGGTACCCATCCTGATCCTGATGAGCGTCGGCATGATGGTGGGGGTATGGATGCTCTCCGGCACCATTCCTGCCATGGTCACCCTGGGCCTCGAGTCGCTGACGCCGGGGCTCTTTCTGGTCGTCGCCTGCCTGTCATGCTCGCTGATGTCGGTCATGGCCGGGACCTCCTGGGGCACCCTCAGCACCATCGGCGTGGCGCTGATGGGGGTCGCGCAGGGACTCGGCATTCCCCCGGCCTACGCCGCTGGCGCCATCGTCACCGGCACCTTCTTCGGCGACAAGCTGTCGCCGCTGTCGGATACCACGGTGATGGCCTCGGCGGTATGCGAGGTCAATATCATCACCCACATCCGCCATATGCTGTATTCGACCCTGCCGGCCTACCTGATCGCCCTGGCGGTCTACGCCTGGCTCGGCAGCGACGTCGCCACCTCCGGGGCGACCCTCGCCGGTGACGGCATGTCGACCCAGACCCAGGCGATCATCGACACCCTGGCCGCCACCTTCAGCGACAATCTGCTGACCCTGTTGCCGCCCCTGGTGGTGTTCGGCTGCATCCTGGCCAAGAAGCCGGTGCTGCCAGCCTTCATGCTCGGCATCGTCAGCGCGGCGCTGATCGCGGTGGTACTCCAGGGCGCGAGCCTTTCCGAGATCGGTTCCGCCATGAACGCAGGCTTCGTCGCCGATACCGGGGTCGCCATGGTCGACAAGATGCTGTCCCGGGGTGGCCTGCAGGGCATGATGTCCACCGTGGCGGTGCTGATCGCCGCCGCCGTGTTGGGGGCCCCGTTCAAGAGTGCCGGCACCCTGGACGCTGCCATCGCCTACCTGGCCCAACGCCACGCCGGCCGGCGCCAGGTGCTCGGTGGCTCCATGGCGCTGCATAGCCTGGCCTTTCTGCTGACCGGCAGCTACTACGTGACCTTCTCGCTGCTTGGCCCGCTGCTGCGCCCGCTGGTCGCCAGCAGTGGCAGTCCGACCAGGAACCTGTCACGTATCCTCGAGGACACCGGCACAACCCTGTCGCCGCTGGTGCCCTGGGGCGTCACCGGCGCCTTCACCGCCGCTACCCTGGGGGTCGCCACCGCCGACTTCTTCGTCTACGCCATCCTCTGCTACGGCGCCATCGCCTTCTCGTTGCTCTATGTACTCACCGGCCTGACCCTGGGTCATGGCAGCGACGAGCGCCAGCCGGCCGGCTCCGCCTCCGGGGCCTGATATTCCGCCAGGGCCTGCGTCACCGCTGGATCGCGGCCACGATGAACATCACACCCGCCATCATACTCGGGGCCCGCCTTGCCGGGCCCCGAACCGTTGGATCGCTCTTCAGGGGATTGACGGCCTTTCGAGGGCGCGGCATAGTCGGGTCATAAAATCGATTTTTAACACCAATAACGATTGACCCGATCCAGCTTGGATCAGCGACCTCGAGTCAGCCACCTTGAAGAGAGACGCCATGTCTTCCCAGCGCGCGAACCCCAGCTCCCTGTCCACTCCCGACCCCGATGCCACGCCCTACCCGTCCCGGCGCAGCCCGACCTATTCTCGCGATGGCATGGTGGCGGCGTCCCAGCCCCAGGCCGCGCAGATCGGCCGCGATATGCTCGCCCGCGGCGGCAACGCGGTGGACGCCGCCATCGCCACCGCCGCCGCGCTGACGGTGGTCGAGCCCACCGGCTGCGGCATCGGCGGCGATGCCTTCGCGCTGGTGTGGATCGCCAACGACGATCAGGGCAACGGCGAGCTGCACGGGCTCAACGCCAGCGGCGTGGCGCCCCAGGCGCTGAACCGGGAAGCGCTGGTCGAGGCCGGCCACGACAAGGTCCCGCTCTACGGCTGGACCCCGGTGACGGTGCCTGGTACGCCATCCGCCTGGGCCGAACTGTCGCGCCGCTTCGGCAAGCTGGACTTCAAGACCCTGCTCGAACCCGCCATTCGCCTGGCCCGCGACGGTTTTCCGGTGTCACCGGTCATCGCCAGCCTGTGGCAGCGCGACACCGCGACCTTCCACAAGCACCTCGAAGGCGAAGCCACCCAGCCCTGGTTCGACACCTTTACCTTCGATGGCCGCGCTCCCGACGCCGGTGAGTGGTTTCGCAATGAAGACCAGGCCAGGACCCTGGAGGCCATCGCCGAGAGTCAGGCGGAGAGCTTCTACCGGGGCGAGCTGGCCGAGGCCATCGACGCCTTCTCGCGTCGCACCGGCGGCTATCTGCGCAAGGACGACCTGGCGGCCTATCAGCCCGAGTGGGTCACCCCGATCTCGGCCCGCTACCGCGACGTCGACGTCTGGGAAATCCCGCCCAATGGCCAGGGCCTGGTGGCGCTGATGGCGCTGCGCCTGCTCGATGGCTATCCGGCGTCCCACCGCGACGACCCGGAACTGCTGCATCGTCAGCTCGAGGCGATGAAGCTCGCCTACACCGACGGCAAGACCCATATCAGCGAGCCACAGGCCATGACCTACACGGTCGAGGAGCTGTTGTCCGACGCCTACACCGAGGCCCGTCGCGAGCTGATCCAGGACGCGGCCATCGACCCGCAGCCGGGCAAGCCCAGGGCCGGTGGCACCGTCTATCTGGCCACTGCTGATGCGGACGGCAACATGGTGTCCTTCATCCAGAGCAACTATCACGGCTTCGGTTCCGGCATCGTGGTGCCGGAAACCGGCATCGCCTTGCAGAACCGCGGTCACGACTTCAGCCTCGACGAGAGCCACGACAATGTGCTCAAGCCCGGCAAGAAGACCTTCCACACCATCATCCCGGGCTTCTTGACCCGAAACGGCAAGGCGTTGGGGCCCTTTGGCGTGATGGGTGGCTTCATGCAGCCCCAGGGCCACGTCCAGGTGGTGATGAACCTGGTCGACTTCGGCCTCAACCCCCAGTCGGCGCTGGACGCACCGCGCTGGCAGTGGATGGGCGGTCGCACCATCGGTATCGAGCACGGCTATCCGGCACCGCTGGTACGTGCCATGGCGGCCCGTGGTCATCGCATGCAGGTGGATACCGACAGCCGCAGCTACGGCCGTGGCCAGGTGATCCTGCGTGACCCCGAGACCGGCATCTACTGTGGCGGCACCGAGCCCCGCACCGACGCCACCATCGCGGTGCTCTGACCCATGAGCGTACAAGCTTCGCTATTTGCCGCCTTCTTTCGCATCGGCATCTTCGGCTTCGGCGGCGGTCCGTCGATGATTCCGCTGGTCCACCAGGAGGTGGTCAAGCGCCACGCCTGGATGGACGACGACGCCTTCGCCGATGTCCTGGCCATCGGCAATACCCTGCCGGGGCCCATCGCCACCAAGATGGCCGGCTACATCGGCTATCGGGTCGGCGGGGTGTTCGGCGCCATCAATGCGGTGGTGGCGGTGATCGTGCCGGTAATCTTCGCCATGATCGCGCTGCTCGGCCTTTACAGTCGCTACGGCGACCAACGCTGGGTGCAGGGCATGGGGCTGGGCGTGGTGCCGGTGGTGATGGTGATGATGGCCCAGCTGACCTTCGACTTCTTCCAGAAGTCCCGGGCCGGGCTCGGCGTGGTCGCCACCCTGATCATGGGAGTGGCCGCCGGAGGCCTGATCTATGGTCTTGGCGTACACCCAGGGCTGATCATAGGCGCCATTCTGATCGCCGCTCTGCTCAGGCCCGAGAAGCCCCGCAACGCCCCTGAAGGAGGTCGCTCCTGATGATCTACTGGCAGCTGTTTCTGGCCTTTTTCATCCCCAATATCGTCGGCTACGGCGGTGGGCCCGCGATCATTCCGCTGATCGAGAACGAGGTGGTCGGCACCTACGGCTGGATGACCCATCAGGGTTTCGCCGAGACGCTGGCGCTGGGCAATGCCCTGCCGAGCCCCATCGCCACCAAGATGGCCGGCTATATCGGCTACGAAGTGGCCGGCGCCGGCGGCGCCATGGTGGCGGTGCTGGCCACCGTCGGTCCCTCGCTGCTGTTGATGCTGGCGGCCCTGGGCACCCTCTATCGCTACCGCGACTCGATCAAGGTCAAGTCCATGAGCCAGTGGGTCCGTCCTGTCGTCATGGTGCTGATGGCCTACCTGACCGTCAGCTTCCTCAAGGAGGGCATGGCGACCTCGGGCCTGGTGCACACCCTGATCATCGCCGCTGTGGCGGCACTGCTGCTGCTCAAGACCCGCGTACACCCGGCCCTGGTGGTGTGCTTCGGGCTCGGCTACGGCGCCCTGCTGCTGGGCTGAGAGACGACACGACACCACCGATCCATCCACAACAACGACGCGTGACCTTCGATCCACCCATAACAATCAACCCGACCACCCAATCCAACAATCACTGACAAAAGCCCTCAACGCACAGGACAATCCCATGACCCTGCACCGTACCCCGTCAAAGATCGCTCTTTCCCGCCGCTCTTGCACCCGGACCGCGCTGGCCCTGGTGGTCTCTGCCTCCGCCCTGGCCGCCGCCAGTGTGGCCGTGGCCCAGGACGCCTACCCTGACAAGCCGGTGGAATTCATCGTGCCCTGGTCGCCGGGTGGCGGCAGCGACACCCTGATGCGCCTGGTCGCCAACCACGCCGAATCCCAGCTTGGTCAGCCGATCCCCGTGATCAACATGCCCGGGGTCAGCGGCACCACTGGCCTCAAGGAACTGTCCCGGCGTGACGCCGACGGCTACACCATCGGTCAGGTCCACGAAGGTCTGATGGTGGCCCACCACACCGGCCTGACTCCGCTCAACTACGATGACTTCGAACCGGTGGCCGGCGTCACCCAGTCGCCCCAGTACCTGACGGTTCCTGCCGGCGCGCCCTACACCACCTTCGAGGAGTTCGTCGAGTACGCCAAGGCCAATCCGGGTGAGGTCCGCTTCGGCGTGACCCTGGGCGGCGTGCCGCATATCCACGCCGCCATGATTGAAGAAGCCGAAGACCTGCAATTCCGCTACGTCGGCTTCGAGGGCACCGGCTCGCGCATCCGCGCCCTGGTCGGCGGCCACATCGACGCCGCCATCGGCGACATCTCCTCAAGCGGCGAGTTCGTCAAGAACGGTGACCTGCGATTCCTGGCGGTGGGCAGCGAGGAGCGCCAGCCCGAAGCGCCGGACGTACCGACCTTCACCGAGCTCGGCCATCCTGAGCTCAAGCTGAACATCATTCGCGGCATTCTGGCACCCAAGGGCACCCCGGAAGAACGCATCGACACCCTGGCCGAGGCCTTCGAGGCCATGAGCCAGGACGAGGCCTTCGCCCAGTCGGTACACAACGCCGGCGCCAGTGTGGTGTTCGAAGGCCCCGAGGCGTTCGCCGAGTACCTCGAGACCAGCAACGCCACCATCGAGCGTCTGTCAGGGAAGCTTGCACGATGAGCCAGAGCACCACCGACCGCTCCCCTTCCGGGGAGCGGCACGCCCCGGGCCGGGGTGGTCCCCTGGCCCATGTGCTGTTGAACATCGCCCTGGCGGCGCTGTTCACCGCGCTCTTTGTCAGGGCCCAGGCGCTGCCATCGTCGATGTGGGAACCACTGGGTTCGGGCAGCTTCCCGCGGCTGGTACTGGCGGCGCTGGTGGCATTGAACCTGGCCATCGCCTTCAAGGAGGCGCGTGCCTTCCTGCGCCAGAGCGCCGGTGAGCGCGGCCAGGTCGGCGCCTGGATCTGGCGTCACCGGCTGGCCTTCGCTGTGCTGGCGCTGTTTGCGGTGTACATCATCGCCCTGCCCTGGCTGGGTTTCAGCCTGGCCTCGCTGGCCTTCCTGCTGGCGGGTCAATGGCTTCTGGGCGCGCGCTCGCTCAAGGCCCTGGCCATCGCTGTGGTGGTCGCCCTGGTGTTCTCGCTCGGGGTCGACACCCTGTTCCGCGACGTCTTCGTCATCAGCCTGCCCCGCGGCCTGTTCGGCTGAGGCGGCAACGACTCCTCGAGGAAATTGCTCATGATGGATGCGCTGCTGTCCGGCATGGACCAACTGTTTACGCTCTCGACCATGATCGCCATGCTGCTGGGTGTCATCGCCGGTGTCATCGCCTCGGCGATTCCTGGCTTCACCATCACCATGGCCATCGTGCTGACACTGCCGCTGACCTTCACCATGGACCCGCTGCAGGGCGTGGCCACCATGCTGGCGGTCTATGTCGGCGGTTATACCGGCGGCCTGATCTCCGCCGCGCTGCTCGGCATCCCCGGCACGCCGTCGTCGGTGGCGACCACCTTCGACGCCTTCCCGATGGCGCGCAAGGGCGAGCCTGGCCGCGCCCTGGCGCTGGGTATCTGGGCCTCCTTCTTCGGCGCGCTGGTCAGCGTGGTGGTGTTGATCATCGCCGCCCCACCGCTGGCACTGATCGCCGTCAAGCTGGGCGCCTGGGAGTACTTCTCGCTGATCATCTTCGCCATGACGGTGGTCGCAAGCCTGGTCGGCAAGTCCATGCTCAAGGGCCTGATGACCGGCCTGCTGGGACTGTTCATTGCCACCGTCGGCTCCGACCCGATGATGGGAGTGGCACGCTTCACCTTCGACTCGGACCTGCTCGCCAACGGCTTCCCCTTCCTGGTGGTGCTGATCGGTATCTTCGCCGTCAGCCAGCTGCTGTCCGAGGTGGAAGACGCCGAGGGCGTCAAGCACGGCAAGGCGCTGATGCCCGACGACGTCAACTTCAACCCCATGGCGGCGCTGAAGGAAACCTTAAGCTATCCGGTCAACCTGGTGCGTTCTTCACTGGTCGGGGTGTTCATCGGTGCGGTGCCCGGCGCCGGCGGCAGCATCGCCAACCTGCTGGCCTATGACCAGGCCAAGCGCGCCTCGAAGACCCCGGAGGCCTTCGGCACCGGGACGCCGGAAGGGGTGATCGCCTCGGAGTCCGGCAACTCGGCCACCTCCGGTGGCGGCCTGATTCCGATGATCGCCCTCGGTATCCCAGGCAGCGCGGTGGACGCGGTGCTGATGGCCTCGCTGATGGTCCATGGCATCGGCGTCGGTCCGCGCCTGATCATGGATCACGGTGATCTGGTCTACGGCATGTTCATGGCGATGCTAGTGGCCGCGCTGATGGTGCTGGTGGTGTGTCTGTTCAGCATGCGCTGGTTTCTGCGCGTCACCGAGGTGCCCAAGTCGATCATCGTGCCGGTGGTCCTGGTGTGCTGCGTGATCGGTGCCTTCGCGCTGAACAACCGGGTCACCGACGTCTACCTGCTGCTCGGCGTGGGCGTCTTCGGCTATGTGCTCAGCAAGCTGGACTACCCGCTGGCACCGCTGGTACTGGGCGTGATTCTCGGCCCCATCGCCGAGACCAACCTGCGCCGCGCGCTGATGTCCGACGAGAATTGGATGCTGTTCTTCACCCGTCCTATCTCGCTGGGCCTGCTGTTGCTGGCGGCACTGTCGATCGTGCTGGCGGTACGTCACCACCGTCGCGCCAAGCGCCTGCAGGCGGCCTGACGGCCTGGGTGCAACTCACCCGACAGACCCTCGGCGGGGCCCTGCTGGCCCCGTCGACGGTCACCATAACGATAACCCCTCCCCCTTCTTCCCTGACGATAAGGTTCCCCATGCGCTCTTTCTCCCAGCGTCTGCTGTCCCCCCTGGCCATCGCCTGCGCGACGATGCTGACGATGCCCGCCGCCTTCGCCGACGAGGCTCGCCAGGTGCGTATCGCCGTCGATGTGCCTTATCCACCGTTCGAATACCGCGATGCCAACGGCGAACTCGCGGGCTTCGAGATCGATCTGGGCAACGAGTTGTGCAAACGCGCCGAACTGGACTGCGAGTGGATCGTCCAGGGCTGGGACGGCATCATCCCCGGCCTGCTGGCACGCAAGTACGACGCCATCCTGTCGTCGATGCGCATCACCGAAGCGCGTGAACGCCAGGTTCGCTTCAGCGAGCCCTACGCCATGTCGCCCAAGGTCTGGGTGGCCCGTCGCGGCGAGGCCGTCGACCCAGAAGACCTGGCAAGCCTCGAGGGCATGACCGTCGGCGTCCAGCGCGGTACCACCCAGGACACCTACATCACCGGGCGCTATCGCGACACCCTCGATATCCGTCGCTACGCCACCGCCGACGAGGTCGCCCTCGACATGGAAAGCGGGCGTCTGGACCTGGCCTTCATCAACTACCCGGTGGCCATCGAGGCGCTGGATATCAAGGCCGAGGATGGCGACTTCACCCAGGTCGGCGAGCGTATCAATTCGCCAGAATCGATCTTCGGGCGCGGCAACGCCATCGCCGTGCGCCCCCGCGATGAAGCCCTGGCCGAGACCTTCAACCAGGCTCTAAACGAGGTCTACGCCGACGGCACCTTCCAGCGACTGATGGAGCAGTACTTCGACTACGATCTGCGCCCCGCCAGCCGCCTGTAACCGGCATGGCAATCACAAGGGCCCGCCTGAGCATGGCGGGCCCTTGTCGTTTCCTTCGTGGTTTCCCTTGTAGCTTCCCTCGATGCTTCCCTTGATGCTTTCCACGTTGTTCTGACCGGCGTCGGCTCAGCTTTCCGCCTCACCCCGCTGTTCGCCGTCGCGTGGATTACCGCTTTCGTTGCTGTTTTCCGGGCCGCTGTCAGGGCCGGCCTCGTCTCCGTCGACACTAGCACCGCAGCCGTTGTCGTCACTCGCTTTGCGGGCATAGCGTGCCAGCAACCACCTGACGCCTCTCTCCCACGCCCAGGTGGGTAAAAGCCAGTGCAGGAAGATCAATATCCTGGCGTCCCGAGGCCGCGCGTAGCGTCGACGCGGGCGACTGGCGGTCAGGGCATGGACCACCGCCTCGGCGATCATCTCGGGGGTGCCGGCCCGGGAGTGATCGGCGAGGATGGCGGCCATGCCACGCTTGATCCGCGCATAGGGCGCCTCGGGAGGGTTCTCGCACAAGGGCTTGCGGGCAATCGCCGCCCATTCGCTGCGAATCACCCCGGGCTGGATCAGGCTGACGGACAGGCCAAAGGGGCGCGTCTCGACCCTCAGGGCATCACTCAGCGCTTCCAACGCGTACTTGGTGGCGTGGTACCAGCCACCCACCGGAAACCAGATACGGCCGGCCATGGAGCCAATATTGACGATGCGACCGCGCCGTCGACGTCGCATGCCGGGCAAGACCTCCCGAGTCAACGCCATCAGCCCGAACACGTTGACCTCGAACTGACGCCTGGCCTCCTCGATCGGGACTTCCTCCAGCACGCCATAGCTGCCGTAGCCTGCGTTGTTGACCAACCCATCGAGCTCGACGCCGTCGCGCTCGATACGTGTCAGCACCGCGGCCATGCTGTCGGCGTCGGTGATATCCAGCGACAGCACCCGGGCGCCCTTGTCAGCCAGGTGGCTCATGCGCTCGACCCGACGAGCGCCTGCGTAGACGATAAACCCCTGCTCGAGCAGCGCGGTGACGATCGCCTCGCCGATCCCTGACGACGCCCCTGTCACCAGCACGCACCTTTCAGTCCCTTGATGGTTCAACGGCCAAGCTCCCTATTTCATGGATTCGGTTACCACGCTAGCGCGTTTGAATTCGAAGATGGCACTCACCTTTCGAGGTAGGTGCTCGATCTTGCGCTCTTTTTGCCCCGACCATGGTGAAGAGGCACAGGCCTCGGAGAGAAGGCACAGACTCGAGCTTTCATCACGTTATGCTCAAACATGCTTGGACAATCCAGGGGGGCTTCTTATCGGGTAACGCTGATCTAGAGTATGAAGTGCCTTTGAAGCGACTGGCCTCGGCCCTCGGCCGGCCACCGTCTCCCATGTCAGCACCGCCGTTGACACTCGTGCCTGCGCCACCGCCATCACGACCGTGTTCATCGGCGCCAGCGCTATCGATAACCGTCCCAGGAGCCGCCATGCCCATCCGCACGATCAACGCCCTTGCCCTGTCGCTCGCCCTTGCCATCACACCGCTTGCCGTCACACCACTTGCGGCCTTTGCCGACGAGATGCCCGGCCGTCAGTTTGCTGATGTAGGAGACTTTCGCGTCGCCTATCGCGAATGGGGCGAGCCTGGTGACCCGGCGGTCATGCTGATCCATGGCATTCCGCTCAACAGCGTGCTGTTCTCCCGGGTGGGCCCGCTGCTGGCGGAACAGGGCTATCACGTCTTCGCGCCCGGCCAACTCGGGCTCAGCTACACCGACGGCCCCATGGATGCCGACCACTCGCTCAAGGGCCAGGCCGAAATCATGACCGACTTCGCCAATCAGGTGATGCCCGGCCCCTACATCCTGTTCGGCCACGACCTGGGAGGCGGCATCGCCCAGATCATGGTGACCGATCCCGAGCTCAAGGAGCAGAACCAGGTCCGCAAGATCGTGATCGGCAACTCCGCCGTGCTCGACATGTGGCCGGTCCCTGAGGCCAACGCCGCCATCGCCAAGGCCAAGTCCGCCGAGGCCAGCCAGATCTTCAGTGCCGACAACGTCCGCGAGATCGTCAAGAACTTCGCCTCGGCAGGTCTCATGCAGCCGGAGGAGACCCTGACCGACGAGATCCTCGAGGACCTCTACGGCAACTATGCCGAGAACGAGTCGACCCGCAACCATTTCATCGAGTACCTCAAGGCCATGGATAACCGCCTCACCCTTGAGGCCTCACCTCAGATGGTGATGTGGAACAAGCCTGCGATGCTGCTGTGGGGCGTGCATGACCCCTTCCAGCCGCCCTACGTCTCCGGCGTGGCGCTGGCCCGCATCATGCCCCACGCCACCTGGGAATATCTGGACGCCAGCCACTTCTATCCGCTGGAGCGCCCACAGGAGGTGGTCGACGCCTTCGTTGCGTGGGACCAGCAGTAGGAGGTTCCGCCCTTGTCAGCGCTGCTCGCCGGGAGACCCGACCTTGGGTCCTGAACGGCGACGGCGTTCACCATGCAAATCACGCGCCCGCTTGATGCGGGCGCGTGCTGTTTCGCCAGCCGCTTTAATTCCTCTGGCGGTAAGCGAGCCCTCGCTCTCTCGTGGCGGGCGCCAACCTGAGGCATAGTGGACGCTCGATAGATTTCTTTCGCATCCATCATTTGCCCCTGGTCGACTCGCCTGTACTGGCTACCCGGGGCCCTGCAACGGAGGTCAGACATGGCTCGCATCCACGACGACAATGCCCAGGCAATCGGCAACACCCCGCTGGTGAGGCTGAACCGGGTCAATGAAGGCGCCACGATCTGGGCCAAGGTCGAGGGGCGCAATCCGGCCTACAGCGTCAAGTGCCGGATCGGTGCGGCGATGATCTGGGATGCCGAGGAACGCGGCGTGCTCAAGCCGGGCATGACCATCATCGAGCCCACCAGCGGCAATACCGGCATCGCCCTGGCCTTCGTTGCCGCCGCCAAGGGCTACCCGCTGACCCTGACCATGCCGGCCTCCATGAGCCTGGAGCGGCGCAAGGTACTGAAGGCCCTGGGCGCCGAGCTGGTGCTGACCGAGCCGGCCAAGGGCATGCCCGGCGCCATCGCCAAGGCCGAAGAGATGGCCAAGTCCGATCCGTCGACCTACTTCCTGCCCCAGCAGTTCTCCAACCCGGCCAACCCGCGCATCCACGAGACCACCACCGGTCCCGAGATCTGGAACGATACCGACGGCGAGGTCGATGTCTTCGTAGCGGGCGTCGGCACCGGGGGCACCCTGACCGGGGTCTCGCGCTACATCAAGAAGACCCAGGGCAAGGCGATCACCACCGTGGCGGTAGAGCCCACCGACTCCCCCATCCTGACCCAGGCCAGGGAAGGCAAGGAACTCAAGCCCGCTCCCCACAAGATCCAGGGTATCGGTGCCGGCTTCGTGCCGGACAATCTGGACATGGATCTGGTCGATCGCGTCGAGACGGTCACCAACGAGGACGCCATGGCCATGGCCCATCGACTGATGCGTGAGGAAGGCATCCTCTGCGGCATTTCCTGCGGGGCAGCGGTCGAGGCTGCGGTGCGTGTCAGCAAGCTGCCCGAGTTCGCCGGCAAGAATATCGTGGTGGTACTGCCAGACAGCGCTGAGCGCTATTTGAGCTCGGCGCTGTTCGCCGACCTGTTCACCGAGCAGGAACTCAACCAGTAACGTCGCCCAGACGGTCAACAGGCGAGCCGGCCCGTGCCGGCTCGCCTGTCATTTCGATCCCGCCTTTCATCGCTGCCGCTGGAGAGGCGAGTCGCGCAGCCTCCCGCGGCATCTCAGGTATTGAGCACCACGCCGCCATTGAGGTGCAGCGTCTGGCCACTCATGTAGGACGACTCTTCGCTGGCCAGATAGACATAGGCGGGCCCCATCTCACTGGGTTGGCCTGCCCGATTCATCGGCACCTGACCACCGAACTTGGCGACCTTTTGTTCGTCGAAGCTCGCTGGGATCAACGGCGTCCATACCGGCCCCGGGGCCACTGCGTTGACGCGAATCTCGCGATCCATCAGGGTCGCCGCCAGCGAACGTACCAGTGCCTGCACCGCCCCCTTGGTTGCGGTGTAGTCGAGCAGGGTGTCATTGCCCTTGAAGGCATTGATCGAGGAGGTAGCGATGATGGTATCGCCGGCGTCGAGGTGGGGCACCGCCGCCTTGGACAAATAGAAGTGGCTGTAGACATTGGTGCGGAAGGTCCGCTCCAGCTGCGCCTCATCCACCTCGGTAATATCGGACCAGTCATACTGTTCGGCGGCGTTGTTGACCAGGATATTGAGCCGTCCAAAGCGCTCGATGGTGCTGGCCACGGCCTGACGACAGAAGTCGGCATCACCGACGTCCCCCTTGAGCACCAGGCACTCACCGCCTTCCTTCTCGACCATCTGGCGGGTGGTCTCGGCGTCCTGATCTTCTTCCAGATGCACGATGGCGCAGTGCGCGCCCTCACGGGCATAGTGCACCGCCACGGAGCGACCGATACCGCTGTCGCCGCCGCTGATCAGCGCCACCTTGCCGTCCAGCTTGCCGCTGCCACGGTAGCTGTCACGGATCACCTCGGGCTCGGGCTGCATGGCCGACTCGCTGCCGGGCTGACGATGCTGTTGCTGAGGGGGTTGCTGTGTAGACATGGATCCACTCCTTCGGCTCATCGACATGGCGAACGTCATGACCCCCGCCACCACGGGCATCCCTGGGGGCCGGCGGTACGCAACAGACGTCTGCGGCAGAAGCCCTTCTCTGCACGTGACGTGAAGGTTGTGTACCACTTTTGTATAGAGTGGGACAGTCAGCGACTGACTTCAAGGGCCAAGCAACGACTCTCTCCTTTGCACCGTCAAGCATCTCGACCTCTCGCCGCCTTCATGTCGCTCACACTGGTCCATAGGCTCTGCGTGCCGACGTGCCCCCCTATCCCCATGGCTTGAAAAGGAACACCCATGCCCCATCGCACTCCTCCCAGCGTCAGTCGCCAACGCAACAAGGTGGTCAGTGCCGAGGAGTCGGTACAGCTGATCCGTGACGGCGACAGCCTTGCCACCGGCGGCTTCGTCGGGGTGGCCTTTCCCGAGGCACTGGCGGTAGCGCTGGAGCAACGCTTCGTGGAGTCCGGCCATCCTCGTGACCTGACGCTGATCTACGCCGCCGGCCAGGGCGACGGCAAGGGCCGTGGCGTCGATCACTTCGGTCACCCGGGACTGCTCAAGCGCGTCATCGGAGGCCACTGGGGGCTGGTACCCCGCTTGCAGAAGCTGGCCATCGACAACCAGATCGAGGCCTACAACCTGCCACAGGGCGTGATCTCCCATCTATTTCGCGACACCGCCGCCGGCAAGCCGGGCACCCTGACCAAGGTGGGGCTCGATACCTTTGTCGACCCACGCCAGGGGGGCGGCAAGATCAACGAGCGCACCACCGAAGATCGCGTGCGGCTGATGCCTATCGATGGCGAGGAGTACCTGTTCTACCAGGCTCAGCCGATTCAGGTCGCGCTACTGCGCGGGACCACCGCCGACGCCGACGGCAATGTGACGATGGAGCGTGAGGCGCTGTTTCTGGAGATGCAGGCCATTGCCATGGCGGTGCACAACTCCGGAGGCATCGTCATCGTCCAGGTCGAGAGTCTGGCCGAACGAGGCACCCTCAAGGCCAAGGACGTGAAGATCCCCGGCGTGCTGGTCGACGCCGTGGTGCTGGCACAGCCCGAGCATCACTGGCAGACCTTCGCCACCCAGTTCAGTCGTGCCTTCGCCGGCGAACTGAAGGCGCCGATGAATGACATCGCCAGCCTCTCGCTGACCGAGCGCAAGGTCATCGCTCGCCGCGCCGCCTTCGAGCTTCGGCCCAACAGCATCGTCAATCTGGGCATCGGCATGCCCGAGGGCATCGCCAACGTGGCCAATGAGGAAGGGCTGCTGGAGTACCTGACGCTGACCGCCGAGCCCGGCGTCATCGGCGGTCTGCCGGCGGGCGGGCTCGACTTCGGCGCCGCCATCAATACCCAGGCGATCATCGACCAGCCCAGCCAGTTCGACTTCTACGATGGCGGCGGCCTGGACATCGCCTTTCTCGGTCTCGCCCAGGTCGACCAGGAGGGCAGCGTCAACGTCAGCCGTTTCGGCCCCAGGCTTGCCGGCGCTGGCGGCTTTATCAACATCAGCCAGAACGCCAAACGGCTAGTGTTCGTCGGCACCTTCACCGCCGGTGCCCAACTGTCCATCGAGTCGGGAAGACTAAAGATCGACGCCGACGGCAGCCAGCGCAAGTTTGTCGAGCGCGTCGAGCACCGCACCTTCAGCGGTCCCCTGGCGGCGAAGCGCGGCCAGCCGGTGCTCTACGTCACCGAGCGCTGCGTGTTCGAACTGCGCGCGCAAGGGCTGACGCTGATCGAGATCGCCCCGGGGGTGGAACTGGAGCGCGACATCCTGGCGCTGATGGACTTTCGGCCCCACATCGACGCGCCCCTTGCCACCATGGATCCCCGCCTGTTCGACAGCGCCTCCATGGACCTGCTCGAGACCCTGCTGGAGCGCCCGATCGCCGAGCGCTTGAGCGTCGATCTCGACACTTACCAGTTCTTCATCAATTTCGAGGGACTGGCGGTCAACGACGATGACACCATCGCCACCATCGAGAGGGAGGTCGAACGCCTGCTTGAGCCCCTGGGCCGTCCTGTCTATGCCATCGTCAACTACGACAACTTCACCATCGCGCCGCACCTTGTCGAGCGCTACACCGAAATGATCTGCGGATTGTCCGAGCGCTTCTACGAGCGCGTCACTCGCTACACCACCAGTGCCTTCCTGCGCCTCAAGCTCGGCGACGCGCTGGAGCGCCGTGCCGATGCACCGCACATCTACGAAAACCGCAAGGACGCCCTGAGCCACCTGCTCGACGAGCAGCAAGACAGCTGACCATTCTGCGGCTCAACTGCCTGTGCATCTGCTTGCGAAGAGGCGCCACGACTACCCCCGAGCCAGCGATTCACGCTAGCCATGCGGCAACGGGGGACCGTGTCCCCCGTTGCCACCTGCCGGGCAAGTCGGCGAATCAGATGTCCACGTCGATACCATCCTGGATCTTGAGCACGGCGTTGCCGTTTCCATCGTAGACGTTGTAGGTGATGCCATCTTCCTGCACCTGATTGCCGGTGGCGGACCATTCATCGGCTCTCAAGGAGACCCTGTCTCCGGCGTCACCACGCACAAACAGCTCATCACCACTGGTCATGTCGAGCACATCCTGTGCACTCAAGGTAACGTCATGGTCCTGGCCCTCCCCCATCAGGTCCAGTGTCTCGATATTGCGCACCTTGCCGGGATCGATGTCCTCGCCAAAGCGCAACTCGACCACATCGTCACCACCGAGACCATTGATCGCCTTGCCGCTGTAGAGCAGCGTATCGTCACCGGTCGTCGGCTCCACTGCGCGGATATCGAGATCCACCTGGCCTTCATAAGGCGGGTCGAGGGTATCCTGACCGTCCACGGTGGCCAGGCTGAAGTCCAGGGTGACATTGCCATCGGTCGCCTTCTGCACCAGCGTCAGCGCATTCAGTTGGTCGATTGAGATGTCATCGATCACATAGGTATCGGTTCCGGCGTCGTAGGTCCAGTCCAGAAGATTGTCGCCACTGAAGAAGCTGGCGTGCTCCCCCAGCCCCTTGAGGGTCAACGTCACCTGTTCGGAACCGTCTCGATCCAGCACCGAGGCGTTGAGGTTGAGCGGAATTCTGTCGCCCTCATCGCCGAAGCTCAGCAACGGATCGGCCTCGATCGGATCGGCCACGGCGTCCACCAACACCGAGAACGCCTCGTCACCGATGTAACGTTCGCCATCACGGCCGGCGATGGCTGTCACCGAGAGGCTATCGGCGCCACTGAGGTCTCCGCTCCAGTCACGTGGAGGGATCAGGCCGACGTAGGCAGGCAAACTCCCGTCAGGCTTGAGAATCGACCAGCTGCCCTTGCCTACGTTCTCCGCCAGGGTCGCGGAAGCCGCGTCGGCACCCGTCATCACCAGCCAGCCGTTAGGCAGGCCATCGATCAGCACCGCTTCCAGGGTCTGGGAGGGGTCGAGCAAATCAACCTCGAGACCGCTGACATCGATCAGGCTGTCCTCCTCGCCCCGGATGTCGTTGACCGACACTTCCGGCGGCGGCGGCGGTACCTCGACGCTGGCCTGGTCCTGATCGGCTTCCCGATTGGTCGCGTCGGTTTCCTGGGTGGAGCCTTCGGCGACAAGCGAGACGTCTCCCCAGACCCCCACCGCCGGACGGTAGGTCAGATTGACCGTGTCTCCGACTGCGACGCCGTCGATGACGTAGCGACCATCTGATCCTGGCGTCAGCGCCTGGCCGTTGTAGAACAGGGTACCGCCTGGCGCGGCACCACCATCGGCATCGGTTGCTCCACTCTCGTCGAGGGTCAGAACCAGTTGACCGTCCACCAGCGTAACGTCCGGGCTGTCGGCAGGGCTGGTGACGCCGACCTCGAAGTCAACATCACGACCATTGTCGGCCAGCTCGCCCGATACGCTGACCTCGGGGGTATCCGTCACCGGAGTAACCGGGGGGTCCACGGTGACAGAATGTGAGTTTTCCTTGCCACTGGATGAGCGGGTGGTCAGGGTGGCGTCGAAGGTGAAATCTTCGCCATTGTCATTCCAGTTGGCCGGTGGCGTCACGCTGATCGACGCCATCAGGTCATCCAATGCGGCCTGACCACCGCCGTCGGTACTGGCGTACCACACCGATTGGCCGTTGACCGTGGTCTCCTCCATGCCCGTAACCACGGTCCCCGGCGGCAGATTGCTGAGGGTGATGGAGCTGGCACCGTCGTTCCCGGCGATCTGGGCATCGATCAGCTGCGACAGCGGAGACGCCGAGTCCTCGGTCATGGCAGCACTGGAGTCGTTGTCCCAGCGCTCGATATCGGAGGCATCCTCCCCGTCGTTGTCATCGCCACTGCCGCTCAGCGTCCAGCTTGCGCTGGCGCTCTGCTCCAGGGTGTTGCCCCCGGCGTCCTGGGTCACCGCGGTGATAGTGATGGAGTGGTTGTTGATATCGTTCAGTTGCCCCCCTTCCCCCAGGACAAAGACGAAAGAGTGCTGCTGCGGAATGGGGCCGTCGAAACTCTGGGGCGGGTCCAACTCGATTCGCCACTGGCGGCCGCCGCTGTCACCGGCCACCACGCCGATATATTCGGCCCCTTCCACACTGACGCCCTCCGGCACACCATCGATCAGGAAATAGCGGAGCGACTCACTGCCGTCCTCGTCGGGCTGGTTGCCTGCGTCGGCGTCGGCGGACTGATCGACCGCGACATTGACCTGAACGCGATCACCGGTCCCGGCATTGACGTCATTGCCGGTGATGCTGACACCACCGCCCGAGAGGTTGACGATGCTGGTGATATCGATGGTCGGCGTGTCGGTGACGGCATCGATGACTACCTGATGAATGGCATCCCTGGGTGCCGACGTCACGTCATCCACCTGACCTTCGTAGCCGGCGTTCGGTGTGTCGGTCACCTGGTAGCGCAGCGCCAGTTCGGCGCTACCCGCACCGAAGTTGGCATCTCCCTTGGCGTAGAGACGCTCCCAGGCGCCATTGGTCAGCTTGTACTCGCCGCCCTCCAGAGTGACATCCGGGTCTGTGGCCGCCGCCTGGGCGAGCGTGGTGCTCGTGGAATTGCCGACGTAGATGGTAAATGGCGCCTGGAGCACATCAGCGGCGTCGATCCACACCGTCTCGAGCATCTCGTTGGTGTCGCCATTCTGTGTTACCAGACTGAAATCGAGCTTGCCCAGGGTATCCTCGACAAGACGCGAATCGGTCTCGATCACCCCTTCAGGACTCGGCGTCACTTCGAACGAGACCTGATGCTGGTCCCCATCGCGTGAATCGCCATCATCTTCGGTCACCACCGGGGTGACACTGAAGTCGACACGACCGCTGAAGTTGTCAGGGGTGGTGATGCGCACGTCGGCAAGCTCTCTGGTGACCCAGACCCGCTCGTCGCCCTCGGCATCCTCAGGACTGATCAGCACCGCACCGGCCACGGCGAAGCCTTCGTCCAACCCGCTGATGCGGTAGGCCAGTGATTCAGAGTCATCACGATCACCACTTTGCACCGTGACAAGATCGCTCAATCGTACCTCGGTCACGCCATCGTCCAGCGCCTGCTCCACGTAGGACTCGACGCTGGTGGCCACCTCGGGAGCGTCTGCGACTCCCTTGACCTTGACCAGGATATCGCGTGCTTCACCGGTGAACTCGCTGGTGACGCCACCGAAGGTGTCCACGCTGACAGGTGTTGCCTTGATGGAAAAATCTTCGTTGCTGTCCGGTGGAGGTGTAATGGTGAGAGGCACACTGGCATCGAAGTTGTCGATGATATAGTTGCCATTGCCGTCATCGGCCACCTGCTGACCATTGTAGTGAAGCACCGCCCCATCCGGCAGATCGGACAGGGTCATGCGATAGACCTCGTTGGGATCATCGCTCTGGGGCCGAAGTTCAAGCGCCACCGCCGTGTCTTCATCGGTCTGGGCCACCGGCTCGTAGCCCAGGGACACACGATCCGCTACTGGTTCCTGGACGCGGATGCCGGTCAACAGCGCCTCGCCGGACACCGCAGTGTCCACGTTGCCCTCTCCATCGGTATCCACCGTCTTCGCTTGCACGCGGATCTGGAAGGTGCCCTTGCGATTGGTCGGCGGGCGAAACTCCACGCTGGAAAGATGCTGGACCGGAATTTCTACCGGGGTCCCGTCGTAGGACTTTTCTACCCACTGACCAGCCTCATCGAGATAGCGGAAGCTGGCACCGATCATGTCTCCGGCCTGACCATCCAGCTGCTCTGGCGTCAGTCGGGCGAAGGTCTTCTCCGAACCATCGCTGTCCTGATTCGACCAATCGTCCTTCAAGTCGAAATCATCATTGGTCAGCTTGAACCACTCGTCCTCGGCGACACCGTCGCTGGCGCCATAGGTATGCCCACCGGTCATGGTGAGATCGGCCTTGCCATCGCCATCGCTGTCGCTGACGCCGCTGGCGGCAATGACCTCCGCCTTGGGCGCGACCTTGGGCGAGTAGGTCACCTCCTTGACCTCCTCATCGCTGACAGTAGCGCCATCGATGGTGGCCGTATCGGTGACCCCGACCTTGAGCGTGAGGCTTGGGTCATCGCTCTCGTGGGCCGGCCCGGTCAGGCTGTAGTTCTTGAAGGCACCGCTATCCACGTCACTCTTGGGTACGCTGAACCCATCGCTGCCGTTGCCGGTGTGCACCAGGTTGCCGTCGGCGTTGCGGATCTCCCAGCCATCGGGTACCACGGCGATCTCGATCGAGGTGATCGTCTCGCTGGTCGCACCACCACCGTCGTCATCCCCGACCTTGAGCGAGGCGAGAAACTTGAAGGCCTCATCTTCAGTACCGCGCGCGCTGACGGAAGGCTTATCCACCACTGGAGTCACATCGATGTCCAGAGTGACTTTGTCTTCCTTCCAGGCGCCGGTCGGCGAGGGACCATCGGCGTCGCCATCCCGCGCTCTCAAGGTTACCGAGACTCCCTTGATTTCACCGCTGAAGTCATCCGGCGGCGTAATGGTGATCTCGGGGAAGTCGGTAGTCGAAGCACTCAGCCCACCGGCGGGTACCCGCACCTGGCCACTGGCGCCAACGACTCGCGTCAGGTTGTCGTTGACGGTAACCACGGTGCCCTCGGGCAATCCCTCGAGCAGCAGTTCACGATACTCGCTGCCGTCCAGATCCTCGAAAGACGCCTTCAGCGTCTCGCTCAGGTTGAAGGCGACGTCTTCCGCGGTCTTGAAGACCTTGTGATCGGTGTCGTCAGCGAAGGTCAAAGTCACGTCATCGGTGACCGCCTGGACCGTTACCGGGACACGAATCGCCGAGGTGGCTCCCGGGATGCCGCTCAGACGCTCGCCGTCGGCGTCGACCTCATAGCTCGAGACCTGGATCGATAACGAGAAATTGCTGCCGTCCTGTGCCTTCGGCGCTACCTTCAGCCCCTCGAATTCCGCACGGGTCATCACCAGGTCAACATCACCGTCGTCCAAGGTCGAAAGATGGGAGCCATCGGACAGCTTGATGGTCAGCGTGCTCTTGCCCTTGGTGTCGATAACGCTACCGTCGGCCTTCAGCAGCTTGGCTCCAGAGGGAAGCCCGGACACGGTAATGGCCCCCAGTAGTTCGGGGTTGTCCCCTGCTGCCCCCATGTTCTGATCGGTGGTGTCGGTAGGCGATGGTGCGGCAAGACCAAGCGCCACCGATACATCTTCGTCGGTCGCCGCCGATGATGACGGAAGATCCGGCTTGTCAGCCACGGGGGTGACGGTCACATCGACGTCTACCGAATAGGTGGTGCCGCCCTCTGTGTAGGTATAGGTAAAGGCATCGGCGCCACTGTAGTTGCCGTCGGGCTTGTAGGTCAGTCTGCCGTCGGCACCGATGGTGACACTGCCATACTCCGGCGCGTCGCTGATCGCCAGGGTATCTTCGGTAGCGTTGGCGGGGGTGGAGAAGGTTTTCTTGCCATCTTCTTTCAAGGTGATGCTCTGAGACTCCTGCGCCGGGTCATCGACCACGGTCACCTGGAAGTCGTCTTCATCGATATCGCCGTCGCTGTCGATCACCTCGAACGGTAGCGTCAGCACGATATTGCCGTTGCTATCGACCACCGAGGTCACGTGATCCAGCGGGCCCTCCAGGGTGAAGCGGTAGCTGGCATCGTTGCTACCGGCATCGAGCACGCTGATGGTAAATACCGTTTCGCCGTCTGCACGGGCGGTCAAGGTGTGCCCATCACTGGAAAGCGAATAGCCGATCGCCTGATTCTCGGAGGTCAGCCCAAGCTGATTCAGGGTCGCCACGGTATCAGCGGTGAACCGGGTATCGATGCTGTCCTGACCTTTGTTGACATCAAGATCACCGCTCACCGAGCGTTTGCTGGTGTTCGGCTCGGAGCCAGATGCCAGATACTGTTCGTCGAGGCGTCCATCGGTCGGATCACCGATGCTCGGTTCGGTGTCTTTGACCAACACCGGCTGCTGCGCGGTGTTCGACCGAGAGCCGTCTGCATCAATCAGCACATAGCTGAAATCGTCGCGCAGCGTATCGCCGCTGTCATTACCCTGCGGGCGAGGATGGGCGGCGCTGGCGACAGGCGTATAGCTCCAGTTTCCATCACTTGCAACGGTCAGGCTGCCGTAGCGAGTCTCCACAGTAACACTGCCGCCGTCGGAAATGCTGCGGGCGGTCGTGGCACCGCTGCGATCGATAAAGGTGATGCTCTCGACCCGGGCCCCATCGGCGCCCAGGGTGTCGTTGACCAACAGGTTGGTGCCGCTTGTACGCGCGTCGCCCTCGGTGGTGGTCTGCAGAGAGTCGCTGGTGGCAGAGGGACCGTCGTCGCGGATCAGGATATCCAGATTATCCTGACGGCTGTCACCGGAGTCATCGGTCACCTTGACCGCTAGCGAATCCACCACCGAACCACTGGCGTGATTTGCTGGTTTCGTCAACGTATAGGTGTAGGACAGTTCATCGGCAACCGCGTCGTACCCTGTGATCGACAAGGTTCCGTAGGCCATGTCGATAGAGATCGGCTGGCTGGCGCTCGCTGCCTGAAGCTCTGCCAGGGACTTGCTGATGGAACCGAATGCAACACTGGCCACCTCGTCGACTCCGCCCGAGCCCACGGCGATGGCTCCCGACACCACATCGCTATCGTCAGCCAGCGAGCCTGATTCGAGGCCGGCTTCGCTGACGCTGGCGTCTCCTGCCACAGTGGGACCGTTGTCATCGGGGATCGTCAGTTCGGGGACATCGCTATGGACGATGACCGTCTTGTCGCCCCCGGCAACCAGCTTCTCGTAGTTACCCCCCGTCAAGGTATCGATGCCAATGGTCCAGGAAGCGGTATCATCGGCGCTTTCGCCTGGCCCCAGATTCTGGTCCTGATCGGGAGCACGCAACGTCACCTGGGCACTGGTGGCGCCCTCGGCGATGACCACTTTGGTGCCATCGTCGAGCGTAATCGTCAGAGGGCCGCCTTGGGGTGGTTCCTCGACGGTCAGTGTGACGCTGACCGCCTGTCCTTCATCCGCATCGTCAGGCGCACTCAGGGAGACCACCACTTCATCGATGGTGTCATTCACCTGAGTGCTGACCGTGGCGGAGTCGACCTCGAGCTTCTCCAGCATGCCAATACCGCTGGCCGGCTGGCCATCAGGCTCCACTTCCTTCGCCTCACGGATCGAGTTGACCACCTGGCCGGGATCGACGTAGACATCGTCTGATGGCGCGGCCACCGTGACCGAGGCGCTGGTCTGACCCGCCGGTACAGTCAGCGACTCGCCGTTGGCCAAGGTCACAGCGATCGCCTTGTCGGCGCTACGGGGCTGGCCCTGAGGATCCTGCAACTCCACCGTGTAGGTGATCGCGCCACCTTCCTTCACCTCAGGAGTGGCCTTGAGCACCAGTCGAGTAATGTCGTTGTCGTCCACCATCAGGGTAGTGACGCCATCGCCAAGATCGACCTGGTCGTAGCCGGTGGGCGTGGCCGACTCGATGGAGAAACCCCGGCTCGTCTCCCCCTGATTCACATGCTCATCGGGTCGGCTCGCCACCTGAATACTGGCACTGCGCTCGCCCTCGACAATGGTGATGGTATTTCCGTCTTCGAGCGTCACCACCACATCGCGATCGGCCACATTGTCCATGGTCGCGGTTACGGTAATGAACTCACCCTCGACGACCGTGCTGCTGGCGCTCAATTCGATGCTCAGCGCTACCGGCTTGCGATCCAAGGCGTCGTCGGAGTTGCCCGCCGGATCGGTGACCCGAGCATTTGCCTGAACGTGGGTCTGACCGGCCACCACCGGCACTTCGACGTCGAGCCCATCGCTCAGGTCCTGGGCGGTGACGCTACGCTCGAGCAGCACGTTGCCTTGACCATCGGTCACTCTCAGGGTGTCGCCCACTTCGGTGCCGGCACCCAGGTTCACCCGCGCGGTAACACTGTCGTCGTTGCCGATCTCGCTCTGCTGGTAGGCACCATCATCACCGGCCCCGATCAGTGAGATCGTCACGCTCGGCGGCTGGTCGTCGATGGGCTTGGTGGCGTCGTCGCTGTCGCTGTTGCCGGCGGGATCGGTGACGGTGGCGGTGACGCTCACGCTTTCGTCACCCGTGGCGACAGGCACCTCGACGTCGAGCCCATCGCTCAAGTCCTGGGCGGTGACGCTACGCTCGAGCAGCACATTGCCTTGACTATCGGTCACCCTCAGGGTGTCGCCCACTTCGGTGCCCGCGCCCAGGGTCACCCTGGCAGTAACACTACCGTCGTCGCCGATCTCGGCCAGGTTATAGACACCATCGCTTCCGGCGCCGGACAGATTGACCTCCACCGTCGGCGGCTGGTCGTCGATCGGCTTGGTATCGTCGTCGCTGTCGCTGTTGCCGGCAGGATCGGTGACGGTGGCAGTGACGCTCACGCTTTCGTCGCCCTTGGCGACAGGCACCTCGACGTCGAGCCCATCGCTCAAGTCCTGGGCGGTGACGCTGCGCTCGAGCAGCACATTGCCTTGACCATCGGTCACCCTCAGGGTGTCGCCCACTTCGGTGCCCGCGCCCAGGGTCACCCTGGCAGTAACACTGTCGTCGTCGCCGATCTCGGCCAGGTTATAGACACCATCGTCACCGGCGCCGGACAGATTGACCTCCACCGTCGGCGGCTGGTCGTCGATCGGCTTGGTGTCGTCATCGCTGTCGCTGTTGCCGGCAGGATCGGTGACGGTGGCGGTGACGCTCACGCTTTCGTCGCCCTTGGTGACCGGCACCTCGACGTCGAGCCCATCGCTCAAGTCCCGGGCGGTGAGGCTGCGCTCGAGCAGCACGTTACCTTGACCATCGGTCACCCTCAGGGTGTCGCCTACTTCGGTGCCCGAACCCAGGGTCACCCTGGCAGTGACACTGCCGTCGTCGCCGATCTCGGCCAGGTTGTAGACGCCATCATCACCGGCGCCGGCCAGATTGACCTCCACCGTCGGCGGCTGGTCGTCGATCGGTTTGGTGTCGTCGTCGCTGTCGCTGTTGCCATCGGCGTCGGTCACGGTCGCCTGGACACTGACACTGTCATCGCCGGGCGCAACAGGCACTTCCAGATCGACGCCTTCCGTTAGATCAGTCACCGTGACCGGGCGATCCAGCAGTACACTGCCATCGGCGGCAACCACCACCAGGCGATCACCGACCTCCGTATCGTCACCAAGAATCACTCTGGCGGTGACGCTGCCATCATCGCCGATTTCCGCCAGAGAAAAGATGCCGTCGGCTCCCGCGCCCAACAGTTCGACGCTCACGCTGAGCGCATCATCCAGCAAGGCACCATCATCATCGTCGATGGGGTCACCGTCACGCACTTCAATGCCCACCTCATCCGCCAGTGGGAAATTGAATGCTAGCGGATCCACGTTTTCGACGATGCGCAAAAGGCGTACGAAACCGTGTCCTTCATTACCGCTCCCTCCAGCCGATGAGCTACTACCCGCCTGGGGAGGATTCTCCTCGAGTTCAGCCAGCAGCTCATTCAGGGTTTCGTCACCGATCTCCTCTCCCGTACGACTGAAATCCCCTTCACCGAGGGGCGTGTCATCATCGGGCCCGCGGTAAAAATCGCCCGAATCGGATGGCGAAGGGCTCTCACTCAGCAGTCGAGAAACGAGCACGCCATCCGTCGTCATCAGGTTCAGTCTAAGGGCTGGGTCTCCTTCGAGTACCAAGGTGGCGGCTTGGGGAGCCGAAACAACAGCATCGGTAGATAGGCTTTCGCCTACTCTCAGCAGACGCAGTTGACCGGAGTCATCACGAATCCAGACCTCCCCTTCCATGTCGAGAATTCTAACCCGTGAATTCATAGCACCAAGCCCCTGTCGTAGATCGATTATCATTGTCACTGGCCAGTCACCCAGGCTCCTGGACCGAACCCTCGGAAGGAATGCAAACCGACGTATCACAACCGGTGAACAAGGAGGGAGACCACATTGATCAGTGCCTTAACACCGGTAAGATGCATCCAAGAAACCTTGCCCGAGTTATAGCACTTTGGAACATTTTGTTACATTTTTAGCTAAAAAACGTCTCAAGAATGCACGAAACTGCATATTAGGTAACACTCACGCCTCTGCGTGACACCATGCTTCTCGATTCCAGAAACCACTATATAAAACACCTTATATTATTATTCTAGATATTAAGGTATTATAATTATAACTATTAAAGTACGTTTCTCATCATTCTTTTTTACTAATCTTTTCAGGCGGGCCGACTTGGCCAGGCTGCACCCACCTCTGCCTTGTGGCATAGAGCGCTGGATATTCGGCGAAGCTACGGAGGTAGCACCGTTGAAGGCATTCGCTGGGTGGAGCGCTGGAAACCTGGTCCGCCGGGGCGCCACTCCGACACGCCCGGTCCTAGGCGCTGTCCGAAAAGTCGACGAGCGAAGGTTAGACAAGGCAAAAATCGGTGAGACAGCGCAGTTTACGGGGTGTAAATGAGCATGTTGATCCGATTTTTAACACCGTATTACCGAGCGCAGGCACTTTTCAGACAAGCCCTAGAGTCCTGTCACACGACAAAGGGCGCCGGAGTTTCCTCCGGCGCCCTTTATGCAAGCGGCTTGGAAAGCGTCTGCCTTCAGCCGGCTTCCCGATCCTGCATGTCCTGCAGGTACTCTTCGGCGAGGTTGGCCTTGGTGGCATCGTCAAAGGCGCGTCCGGCGAGCTGGAACACCTCCTGCTCTTCCTCGTCGAGGTGATGAGTGACCAGATGCTGCAGCTTCTTGGCGCTGGCAAGCCAGCCCGGTGAACTGTAGTCGGTCGTCTCGAGCGCCTCGATCAGCTCATCGATCTCGTGGTGCTCGGCCACGCTGTGCCGCGCCTTCTCTTGGGTCATGTCATGCTCCATCATCGGCATGTACAGGGCCCGCTCTTCTGCGCCAGCGTGGTTCTCGAGCTCCTTCTTGACGCGTTTGAACAGCTCATCACGCCCGTTACTGTCGCCTTCGGTCTCCACCAGCAGTTCCAGCAGGCGGCGCTGCTTGTCGTGGCTCTCACGCAGGGCTTCAAAGATGGTCACGGATCTCTTCCTCCTTGTCGAAGCGAAGCCAGGATCGCGCCGTCGACGGCGTCTGTTCCATGGCGATGTCACGGCTCTTCCATATACCAAACTTGTACAAGGATGGTTATATTGTTCAAGATCCGCAACCCGAAGCCTACGATCGCCTAAGTCTACCGAGTCTTTTGCCCAATTCTGCTCCACTCCTGCTGGGCTTTACTCCCAGGCCAGACGGCTACGGGAAGAAAGCTTGCTCAGGGAACCCGCGGGAGCGCTTTGCGAACGCTTGAGGACGCTAGCCGGTCGGGCTCGTCCAGGAGACGCCAGGTAGCGACCGCCAGCATTGGGACAGACGTCATTTTCGGGCGGACCCAATTGGCAAATTCTTGTTCGGTACGTGCCAAATCGGGCGGCTTCGGGAACACCTCGAGTCGCACCGACAGGTTGTCGATTAGCATCCGACAGAGGCTACGTCGACTGACTACAAACTCGGCCGTCGGCCGCCCTGAGTCGGCAATTCCGGCTACAGTGTGTGGGCACCAAGGAGCCGGGGGTGGACGATGGTAGCTTGCCCAGTCACTCGGAAGCTGCGTTACTGTACATGGACACGCAATAGCGGGAGGACACCCTGCCTTGAGAGCCAGCATTCGACTTGCCGTCATGGCCTCATGCATCGTGCTTTCCGCCCGAGCCGCCGACTCCCCTCCTCTGACGTCAGGACAGACCCTCTACCAGCAGGGAACCCACGGCGAGTCGCCTCATACCTCCTGTGCAAGCTGCCACGGTGTCGATGGCCTGGGGATCGATGGCACTGCGCCTGCTGTCCATTGGACGGCATTGACCAGCGAAGACCACCAGCCTGGCTATGATCGAACGAGTCTGCTGAAGGCACTGAGTCAGGGCATCGCTCCCGATCAACGCCGACTGTCTGCGCAGATGCCACGTTATGCACTGGACGACGACGTTCTGGACTCGCTGATCGACCACCTGCAACAGCTCTCGGCGGCGACGGACACCGGCATCGAACCCACACGAGTGCTGGTGGGCATCTCCGGAAATTCGGACCTGGATATCGGCTTCAGCGCGGCCATTGCTGCCTTCAATAGCCAGGGCGGCGCTTTTGGTCGACGTATCGAGGTGACGACGCGGCCTGACGTGTTGACGACCCTGACCGAGATCGACGACCGGCTGGAAGAGCGCTTGCAGACGGCCTGCCTGGTGGCCGCCGTCAGGGAAGTGCGCAATACCAGCGCACAGCGCGTGGGCCTGCTCGGCCGCCATGGCGATGAATTTCGCTTTCGGCTGATGACCATGAGTCTTCCGCTCTCGGCGGCAGCCGATGTGACCCTGGTCGCCAGCGACAATATTGTCGACGAACTGGAAAATGGTGAACTGCTGGACACCCCCAGAACCCTGGTCGGTTGTCTGGATCATCTCGGCGAACACGCCGCTGCCCTGGCAGAAGCCGGCCATAAGGTTATCCTCGCCATACCGCACCAGGACGCCCTGAGCTGGGCCGCCCTCCACGATCAGGGGCCCGAAGCCCTGCGCGGCTACGCCCTTGGCGCCCTGCTCGGAGAAGCCCTGGCTGCAGCGGGGGCCGATCTGACACCGGAGCGATTGAACAAGGCACTCGAGAGCATTGCTCTGACGGCCCAGACCGTCTATTTGGAACCTCGCTTCACCCCAAGGTATCTGCTCAGCCCGCCGTGATCAGACGCGCCGTCAGATACATGCCCAGGGCAAAGACGATATGGCCCACCACGTTGTTCATGCGGGCGAGGCTCGGGTTGGGAGCGCCCGAGCAGGCAACCCCCACTCCCATGCCAGGCTGCAGGATGAACCAGCCCGCGCCTACCGTCACCAGGCCTACGATCAAGGCCGGGCCAAAGGTCGGTGCCAACGCCCAGCCATCTCCCCACACCAACAACAGCGCCAGGGCAAAGCTCACGCCCACGACGTAGTGCATGATCCAGCCGATGGCGAGCTCACCGCCGATCGCAGGCGAGGAAGCGATCCCCTGGCGATGGACCAGTCTCCCCTTGGGCAAGCCCGAAAACCAGCGGCCGACCAGATGCCAGGGTGGCAGTGGTTGCCCTATCGACTTGTTCAACAGCCAATTCCACAGATCCAGCAGCGCCGTCCCGCCGACACCGATCACCAGGGCAAGACCAAGCGTATCGAACATCCCTTTCTCCTGACACTGGACTCCATCAATCGCCCTGGAGCCGAAGGCATAAGCGCCCATCACACGATCGGCGTCACCACCGACGCGCGCAGGCTAAGTGGAAATACTATCCATCAAGCAGAGGCGCCATTCATGCCACCTGAGCCGACAACCGCCTGACCAACCTAGCGTGAAAGCAGACACTTCACCAGAAACGCATGCCCAAGCGCCCGCGCTAGATAACGACGTCGATATCGAAGTCGCTATCGAAAGGGCAAGGCCCGAGGAACCATCACTGGATGATATTCACCGGACCCTATCGGCAAGCGCCCGCCGCAGAGATATTCATGGACTCCGCTCTCGGAGGCCGTTCTCAGCAGCCATTACGGCGCTTAAAAGGCGTTCACCGGGATCTTGAGGTAGCGACGACCGTTGGACTCTGCCTTGGGCAAACGTCCTCCAAGGATATTCACCTGGAGTGACGGCAGCATCAGCGCAGGCATCGGCAAGTCCTGGTCGCGTCCATTGCGCATGGCGATGTAGCCGGCCTCGTGCTGACCCTGGAGATGGATGTTGTCACGGCGCTGCTCAGCCACCGTGCTCTCCCACCGTGGCTCTCGGCCTCCAGGGCGATAGTCGTGCCCGGTAAATATGCGGGTATCTTCCGGCAAGGCAAGCAGGTCCTGTATCGACTGCCACAACGCCTGAGCGTCGCCACCGGGAAAGTCAGCCCGGGCCGTGCCGAAGTCAGGCTGAAACAGGGTGTCGTGGACGAAGGCAGCATCACCGACGCGGTAGGTAACCGACGCCAGGGTATGCCCGGGAGAGAACATCACCTCGACCTCGAGACTACCGATGGAGAAGCGATCCCCCTCGGCCCACAGCCTGTCCCACTGACTACCGTCGCAGGCCAGCTCCGGCCAATGATAGATATCCTTCCACAGCGCCTGTACCTCGGTGATCTTCTGCCCAATCGCCGTCGGCGCCCCCGTCTGCTGCTTGAGATACTGCGCCGCCGACAGATGATCGGCATGGGGATGGGTATCCAGCACCCACTCCACTTCGAGGCCGTGCTCCTTCACGTAGCCAAGCAGTTCATCCGCGCTGGCGGTGGACGTCGCACCGGAGGCCGCATCGAAATCAAGCACCGGATCGATGATGGCACACCGTCTGGTATCGGGGTCCGTGACCACGTACTGGACGCTCGATGTCGCGGTATCGAAGAACCCCGTCACCTGTGGCCGTCCCTCGGAATGACGAATTCGTTGCATCTGGCACCTCCTTCGCTCTGTGTACGATGAATATGCCATTTCGATCTTTCTTTAGCACCTTTGTTCCATCCAGAGCAGCATTCCGCATAGGAAGCAGAAACGAAAGAAGCCCAACTCCTCTCGGAATTGGGCTTCTTCTAAAGAAAATCCTGACGATGACGCTTAGACAGCGAGGTCGCTCGCATGGGGGTGAGTCACCCCAGCGCTCTTTACAAGTGCTGCAGCGAAGCTGCAAGGGGGGACGAACGACGCGAGCTTGCCCTTGAGAAGAGCCAGGCCGGACCGCGCCGAGGGGGTTATCGGCGCGGCCCCACATATAAAGAGAGGGGCTGAACTTGTAGAGAGACCATGCATGCGCTCTTTACAAAAAGAAGGCCCGACTATCTCTCGATAACCGAGCTTCTTCTGAATAAATGCCTGATGGACGGTCCCGCCTTCTGCTCTACAGCGCCCGTCCGTCCTGGCCGCCGCTCTTCCCTGAAGACTGCCGGATGACGCCACCAAGATAACAATGTTTCTCGCATGGGGGTGAGTCACCCCAGGGTTTTGCGGCAACGCCGCAAGGGGTGACGAACGACGCGAGCTTGCGAGCGGCCGGACCGCACGCAGTGCGGCCCCACATATAAAGAGAGGTCTTCCCCATGCATGCGAAAAAGCCCAACTCCTCTCGGAATTGGGCTTCTTCTGAATAAATGCCTGACGATGACCTACTCTCGCATGGGGAGACCCCACACTACCATCGGCGCTGAGCGGTTTCACTTCTGAGTTCGGCAAGGGATCAGGTGGTTCCCACT
>NZ_JAHVJM010000005.1:0-449867 GCF_019801245.1 Halomonas sp. DP1Y21-3 | reverse complement strand
GCACCACGGTCACCGGCGATTACGGCAGCCTGACGGTGAACACCGACGGCAGCTGGTCGTACACCCTGACAAGCAGCGCGAGTCAGGACGACAAGGACAAAACGGGTCTGGACGATAGCCTGGCCGAGACCTTCGGCGTGCGGGTGGTGGACAGCGATGGCGATACCTCCGCCCCGGCCGACCTCACCATCGCCATCGGTGACGATGGCCCGAGTGCGGTGGCCGACACTACCAGCACCGCCGAGGACACGGCGGTCAGCTACAACGTGCTCAGCAACAGTGATGACACCAGCGACACCCAGGGTGCCGATGGTGCCACCCTGACCACCGCCGCTCTGCGCAATACGAGCCAGGGCAGCGTGAGCTTTACCAGCGATGGCAACGTCACCTTTACCCCTGCGGATGGCTTCGAAGGCCAGGCGGTGATCGACTACACCCTCACCGACGGTGACGGTGATACCGCGTCCTCGACCCTGACCGTGACGGTGGCGGCGGACTCCACGCCGACCATCGACCCGAGCGGCCCGGACGGTGATCCGACGACCGCCGATGGCGCCTATAGCGTGCAGGAAGCGGGGCTGGATGGCGGAACGAATCAGCCTGCCGGCAGTAACGCCGCCAGCAACAGCGAGACCACCAGCGGCCAGTTCCAGAGCAGCACCGGCAACGATGACCTGGCGCGCTATGAGGTAAAGAACAGCGACGGCGACTGGGTCGAGATCAACGCCGATGGCACCACGGTCGCCGGTGACTACGGCACCCTGACGGTGAACACCGACGGCAGCTGGTCGTACACCTTGACCGACAACGTCACCCACAGCGGCACCAATCAGACCGGCCTGGACGATAGCCTGGCCGAGACCTTCGGTGTGCGGGTGGTGGACAGCGACGGTGATACCTCCGCTGATGGCACCCTGAGCATCGCCATCGGTGACGATGGCCCGAGTGCGGTGGCCGACACTACCAGCACCGCCGAGGACTCGGCGGTCAGCTACAACGTGCTCAACAACAGTGATGACACCAGCGATACCCAGGGCGCCGATGGCGCGACCCTGACCGCGGCCAGCGTGCAGGGCGGGGCCAGTGTGGGTTCGGTGAGCTTCGCGTCCAATGGCGAGATCACCTTTACCCCGGCGGCGGGCTTCGAAGGCAAGGCGGTCATCGACTACACCCTCACCGATGGCGACGGTGATACCGCGTCCTCGACCCTGACCGTGACGGTGGCGGCCGACTCCACACCGACCATCGACCCGAGCGGCCCGGACGGCGATCCGACGACCGCCGATGGCGCCTACAGCGTGCAGGAAGCAGGACTGGATGGTGGTGCAGGTCAGTCCCCGGGCAGTAACGCCGCCAGCAACAGCGAGACCACCGACGGCCAGTTCAAGAGCAGCACCGGCAACGATGACCTTGCGCGCTACGAGGTCCAGAACAGCGATGGCGACTGGGTCGAGATCACCGCCGATGGCACCACGGTCACCGGTGATTACGGTAGTCTGACGGTGAACACCGACGGCAACTGGTCGTACACCCTGACAAGCAGCGCGAGTCAGGACGACAAGGACAAAACGGGTCTGGATGACAGCGTGCCCGAGACCTTCGGTGTGCGGGTAGTGGACAGCGATGGCGATACCTCCGCTGATGGCACCCTGAGCATCGCCATCGGTGACGATGGCCCGAGTGCGGTAGCCGACACCACCAGCACCGATAAAGGTACGTCGAAATCCTACAACGTGCTGAAGAATGATGACGGCACCAGCGACACCCCGGGCGCCGATGGCGCGATCCTGACCGAGGCCAGGGTGCAGGGCGGCGATAGCGTCGGTCGCGTAACCTTCACCAGCGACGGTAACGTCACCTTTACCCCGGCGGCGGGCTTCGAAGGCAAGGCGGTCATCGACTACACTCTCACCGACGGCGACGGTGACACCGCGTCCTCGACCCTGACCGTGACGGTGGAGCCCGACGCCACGCCAACCACACCGTCGACCGACACCGATCCGACCACCCAGAGCCCCGTGGCGATCGTCGATGAGGATGGTTTGTCCGGTGGCAACAAGGGCGGTACTGGCGATGTGGACGGACAGTTCACTGTCGCCACTGGAGATCTGGGTTACCGCTTTGGCGACGATGGTGCGGCTAGCACCAAGGCTTTCCAATGGAATCTGACGGATCTGCCCGAGCTCTATACAGCAGACGGGCGCAAGGTCGCGTTCTCACTTGTCGACGGTGGACATACCGTGGCCGGCAGCGTAGCCGGTGCCAGCGGCGCCGAGTCAGTCATCACCATAAAGCTGACAGATGAGGCCGCCGGCGATTACCAGGTGACGCTGCATCAGGCGCTCGAGCACGCCGAGCGCGAAGACGAGAATGATGTGTCATTTGACGTCGGCTATACCATCACCGATGGCGATGGTAGCAAGGCGATAGGCAAGTTGACGGTAGTGATCGATGACGATACGCCGGTGGCCTTCGATACCGTCGATGGCGTGTTGTCTTCAGGCACCGTTGGCGATATCAACTTCGCAGATGCAGCGGGAGCCGACGGTATCGGCGCCATGCAGTTTTCCTCGGCGTTGGATGGCAGCGCTGTGCTGAGCCTGAACGGCGCGACCCTGGTGACCTCAAATGGCGAACGTCTCACCTACCGGCTGAACGATGGAGGAAAGACGCTTGAGGCGACGACGGCCGGTGGCGACGTGGCCTTCGAAATAGCTCTGGCGGCGGATGGCTCCAGCTACGAGGTGAATGTCCTTGATGATGCCATCATGACGCTGGCGGACTCAGGCCAGGCTATCAGTGATGGCAGAACAGAAGTCTTTTATGAAGGGCACAATACCTCTACTCAAGGCCATCGGTTTGTGGCGTTTGACGGTAGCGATGGCGGCCCCGATGTGGTGGTGTCCGCCTGGTCTTTCAATTTTCCGGGCGAGTCCTGGTTGAGAACGGATGGCGGCACCCAATTGGCACCAGGCGGTGACGACAGGACCACGTACAACGAAGTGGCACGTTTCGACTTCGTCGATAATCTGAGCTTTTCCGACGAGGAGCCCAATTGGGAGCAACACCGGGGCGTTACTCGTTTTGAACAGGTAGTCGACCTCGCCAACCTGGATGGGCGGACAACACCCGCATCGTTCAAGGTAACCGCCATTGCCTTGGCCCCTGACGGTGACAACACCAGCGGTCATCCGCACGAGGTCAGCGGCGATGCGCTTGCCCTGGATGTTGATGAGCTCCGTTTTCTGGATGGCTCAGGAAACGGCATTACCGCGTCCGTGACGATCGTGGAGAATTCTGATGGAACTCTTTCGGTGTCTGGGGTTCCCGATGGCGCTCGACTCGTCCTCGAGACCGAGAGTGCGTTCGAGGCGATCGAAATCCGCGCCACGAATACCAATACGCGAGTCGGTTTTACCCTGGGGGATTTCGAGTACACCTGGCTGAACGGGACCTTCGATGCTGACGACGCATTGTCCCTGGCGCTGCAGGGAACCGACGGGGATGGTGACACCGCCGAGGGGACTCTGGAGCTTACGCTGCCGGGCAGGGCTCAGTTGGCCGGACTCGACCCTTTCGCTTCCGAACTGGTCGTCAGCGAGGCCAACCTGGCCGATGGTAGTCAGCGCAATAGCAGCGAACTGACACGCGCCGGCAGCTTCGATGTCGATACGCCGGATGGACTCGAGACGCTGAGCATCGGAGGTCGAAGCCTGACGCTTGCCGACCTGCAAGCCTTGTCCGGCGATCCCGTCGCCCTGGATACCCCGTACGGCACTCTGACCTTGACGGGATACAGCGGTGATGCGAGCGGAGGTACGCTCAGCTACGAGTATCTGCTGGAGCGTAAGGTCGACAACGACAGTCAGAGCGGGGCCACGGATACGGAATTCGCGGATACCTTCGCTGTTGAGGTGGTTGATGTCCGGGGCAATACGGCGTCTGGCGAACTGGATGTCGCCATCATCGATGATACTCCCTCTGATTTTGTGGCAGACACCGGGCTCCTGGTGACGGGCTCCAGCGGCCATATCAACTTCGAAGAGGCCGGCGCAGACGGTCTTCGCGATATCGGCTTCGACGCCTCGCTCGATGGACAGCGAGTGTTTGATCAAGATGGTAACGCGCTTTTTCTGGTGACTCGGCCGCTACTCTGGAAGTTGAGTGCCGACGGCTTGACCCTTCAAGCGGTCGCTGGCGACACAGTGGCCTTTGAGGTGGGCCTGGCAGGAGACGGCTCACAGTACGATGTGACCAGCTTCGAGCGTATCAACGCTGGCCAGGTACAATCTGGTTTCGTTCAACGGGATGCCAAGACCTTCGGGGGAGGAAATAGCGCTCGTACCTTTACCAACTCCGCTGATGACGAAGCCCCGGTCGTGTTGTTTACCGGCTATAACACCAATGCCAACAGTGCGATTGGTGCGAATTTCAACAGTGCCAGTAGTGCGGATCGGCTCTTTGTTGGCGGGTTCAACGGCAATGATGCGGGAACGCAGAAGACCGGTGCCAACGAGGTGATGCGCTTCGATTTTGTCGATTCAGCCACCTATGGCGGCCAAGGCCTATCCTGGGGGGAGCATCAAGAGGTCGTTCGCTTCAGCTACGGTATCAACCCCGGCGCGGCCGGCGGTCCTTCCAGTCAGGCAACCTCTACCCATATCTTGCAGGCTATCGTCTATGACGGTGATGGGGGCGGTTCAGGGATACCCTTCGAGCAGCAAGGCAGGGTGCTTGCGCTTTCGCCAGACGATGTGAGATTGCCGTCGGGTGGCAACGTGACGGTGCTGGCTGACGGTAGTCTGAGGATCAGTGGCGTCCCCAGTGGCGGATACGTGCATCTAAACACCGATGAGCCGTTCGAGGCCATCAACTTGTATGGCGTCAGTAATGCCAGTGCCTTCTATCTGACGCGCACGTCGAACTCGGCCTTGACCGAGGCCGGCAGCATCGACATCGCCCTGAGTGCGACCGACAACGACGGGGATGCCGCCAGCGGTACCTTGACGCTGGAAAACAGGGAGGCAGCGATCCCGTCAACGCCGGAAAGCGATGGCGATCCGAGCACCCTGAACCCGACGGCCACCCTCGACGAGGATGGCCTGGCCGGTGGCAACGCTGGCGGCAGCGGCGATGTGGCGGGTGAGGACACGGTCACGACCGGTAAACTGGGCTACAGCTTTGGCAACGATGGCGCTGCGGCGAGCGGGGCCTTTACCTGGAATGTCGCGAGCCTGCCGGGCGATCTGAAGACGGCAGATGGTCGAGCGGTAAGTTTCCAGTTGAGCAGCGATGGCCACACCCTGACCGGCACGGCGAGCGATGGCAGTGGCGGCAGCGAAGACGTGGTCACCATCGCCTTGACCGATCAGAGCAGTGGAGCCTATCAGGTGACGCTGCACCAGGCGCTCGCTCATGCGGCCGGCAACGACGAAAACGATCTGGTGTTCGATGCCACCTATACCATCGTCGACGCCGATGGCAGCCAGGCCGATGGTGCCCTGTCAGTGGTCATCGATGACGATGCCCCGGTGGCGACGAGCGACACCAACGCCATCATCGAGAACATGGCGCCGGTCTCCGGCAACGTGATCGGTGGTCCGGGGGCATCCAGCGGTGATCAGGCCGATGCCCCCGGTGCTGACGGGGCCAGCGTCACCGCCGTCAGCGTGGGTTCTACCACGGTGTCCTCGTTGAATGCCGACGGCAAGCTGGTGATCAAGGGGCAGTACGGCACCCTGACCCTCGACGCCCAGGGCGGCTATAGCTACGCGCTTGATAGTGACAATGCCGAGGTCGCGGCGCTCGACAAGGGCCAGACCGTCGATGAGAGCTTTACCTATACGCTGACCGATGGGGACGGCGATGCCAGTGACGCCAGCCTGACCATTACCGTGACCGCCACCGACAACGACGCCCTGGTGGTTGGAACCAACAGCGACGATACCGTCCAGGGTGGTGGTGGCAATGACGTCCTGATCGGCGACACCGGCGGCAAGTACACCGTGGTGGAGCCGGCGCAGAACTATAACTTGTCCTTTATCCTGGATACGTCGGGCAGCATGGCGTTTAAGCTTGGCGATACCGGCAAGACGCGGCTTGAGGTCGCGGTAGAGGCGCTCAAGGCCAAGCTTGATGAGCTCGCGACGTTTGAGGGCATCATTAATGTACAACTTGTCGGTTTTGCCCAGGCCGCGAAGTCGGAACCGTTCTTGAACTTGTCACAGGACAATGTCCAGGATGCCAAGGACTTTCTGGATTCTTTAGAGGCGAAAGATGGCACCAACTACCAAGAAGCCTTTAACGTCGCCAGCGACTGGATGACGGAAACCAGCTCCAATGGCTACAACAATGTGGCTTACTTCCTGAGTGACGGTAGCCCGACACTTCATAACACCACTGCGGGCACTGGTGTGACCGCTTCGCCCAACGATTCCACTGCGCTGGACGTCTCGCAGGCTGTCAAGGCGTACGAGACACTTGCCCAGATTAGTCAAGTGGAAGCCATTGGTATCGGCAACGATGTCAATCGCGAGATACTCAAGGTGGTTGATAACACCGCTGACGGTGGCTTGACAATGGTGCCGTTACCCTATGCGTCAGGTGAGACGCAATCGGTCGATTATCCAGCAACCTTCGATGCCGGTGACACGGGCAGCCTGGGACAACTGGAGAACTGGCACCAGACAGGTGGCAGCGGGTCGGTCAGCGTCGTGAGAAATGGCAGCAGGACGTATCTACGTATCGCTGACAGCGGCACCAATGATGGAGCTACCACGGTGGTCAGCGACAGCATCACAATGTCTGAGCCGGTTAACGCCAATGACTTCTACAGTCTTGCCTTTACTTACCAGACAAGTGACAGAGAAAGTTCCAACGGAATTGTTCGGGACCACTTTGTCTGGCGAGTGGAAAAGCTGAACGATGATGGCACCTGGGAAGTCGTGTCAAACAATTTCGAGAATGCGGTAGGTACCACCACCACTACCCAGATCATGGCCAATAGTCTGAAAGGGGGGACGTACCGGCTCGCTTTCGATGTGGATAACGGAACCGGTTCGTCCGACTTCGTATTAGCGGTGGGAGGCGTTTCACGCAGTCTTTATCGCTACACCGACGACGAACTGGTGCCAGCCGGTGAAGAAGTCATCGTCAATTCCGCCGAGGAGTTCGAGACCGCGCTCGATGGTGGCTCGTCTTCCGATGTGCCGCAGGAGGTGGGTAACGACCATCTGATTGGGGGCGCTGGGGACGACATCCTGTTCGGCGATCAGATCGAACCCGCAGGCGTCGGTGGTGAGGCCGGTAGTGGCTACGACGGTCTGGTCGATCATCTGACCCGCCAGAACGGTGCGGAGCCGACCCAGGAAGAGACGCTCGACTTCATCAAGGCCAACTACGACAAGTTGATCGATAAGACCCGTGCCGATGGCGGCCAGGACCTTCTGGAAGGCGGCCAGGGAGACGATCAACTGTTTGCCAGTGCCAACGATGACATCTTGATCGGCGGCACTGGTGACGACTTCCTGCTGGGTGGACTGGGGTCCGACACCTTCCAGTGGAATCTTGGAGACGCCGGCAGTGCTACCGACCCGGCCCTCGACGTGGTCAGCGATTTCCACCTCAAAGACCAGGCCCTGAGCATGGATCCGAATGCCGACAAGCTGTCCCTGGGGGATCTGCTCAACGACTTTGACTCCTCGAGCACTGACCCTGACCAGTCGGCGCTGGATAGCTTTGTCTTTGCCCAGGAAGAGAACGGAGACACCGTGCTCTACATCAAGAGCGATGGCGGGCTCGATGACCAGCATGGCAACGCCGATCAGAAGATCACCCTGAGCGGTGTCAGCATGGACGGTCAGTCGTCGGAGGCCTTCCTGACGATGCTGCGTAATAACGGGCAGCTCGACGTGGAGTAGGCCTGGGTCATCATGACCAGAGTTGCCATAAGAGAGAGCCGGGCCACCTTTGGGTGGCCCGGCATTTTCTTGTTCTTGGATTGCGAACAGGATGTTAAAAGGCAACGTTTATTTCTGCTCGATTCCTTAGGGCTTGTCTGAAAAGTGCCTGCGCTCGGTAATACGGCGTTAAAAATCGGATCAAAATGCTCATTTACACCCCGTAAACTGCGCTTTCTCACCAATTTTTGCCTTGTCTAACCTTCGCTCGTCGACTTTTCGGACAGCGCCTAGTTCTTTGCCCCTTTTCCTTTCGCCTTTAATTGCCTACTAAAGATTCGCCTTTCCTGTATGTTCTCCAGCCGGCGGTCTCTTGCAACGGAGTATCTAGCGACACGCTGTTCTAGATCGGGCGAAACAGAAAGAAATATCCTACAAAATCTGCAATAACAAGCATATCCGTTTACAGCGGAGAGTAAAAAATACCGTAACTGCAAAGAAAAAAGGAAAAATCAGGGCGAAACATTTCAAGGTCTGATGTCCTATTGTCCATTGGTACACTGTGTAACCTCCTGTTACACGGATAGCATGATTCGTATTAGTTTGTGGTTATATTCTTACTTTTATATACGAATATTGCGAGGTCCATGTGCCTGTGACAAACGTCGTCGTCACTTCTCTGCAAGGTAAGGCCTGGGCTAAACGCCCGGATGGTGAAGTTATCGCTCTGGAAGAAGGAGATAGCCTGAACGCCGGCGATATCATTGTCACTGCCGAGGGTTCGCGTGTGGCTCTTCAGTTCGATGATGGTAGACCCGCGGCCCTCATCGTAGGAGCCCAACAGGTTTCGTTGCCCGAAGAACAGGGACAGGGCGATGCAAGCTCCGTTGACTTTCTGGGCCGGGAGGATGTTTCGCAACTGTTGGAATTGATCGCTGAGGGTTCCACCGACATTCTCGAAGCGCTCGAGGAGCCCAGTGCGGGTGGTGTGGCGGGGGCAAGCCATGATGGGTTTGACTTTGTACGTTTGATGAGAATTACCGAAACCTCTGGCTCACAGTCCTATTCCTTCGGTGATCCTTTCATTGTCGAATCGGCTGGGCACGGGGAGGTGGGTGGTATAGCTGATGACATGGATGATAACGATGCCGACTCGGGCGCTCCGTCAATAGAGTTTGAAGACGGTGATGGAGGGGCAACTGCCGGGTTCCACAGTGCCGTGGAGGGCAGTCAGGCGTTTGTGGCAGGCCGTTTTACTGTGTCGGCGCCGGCTGGAGTCGCATCGATCAGTGTTGGTAGGCGAGACATCGCAGGTACTTCCGACGAGAATCCACTGGTGCTTGAAGGGGAGCACGGTACGTTAACCATTACCGGTTTTAATCCGGAAAGCGGAGTCGTTACCTACCAGTACACCGAGAATGGACTGGCTGCCAACCACGCGGCTGGTGACGGTAGCGTGGTTGATCGTTTTGACATCGTGGTGACCGATTCTACCGGTGAAACTGTCAGCGAGAGTTTGGACATCAACATCCTCGATACCGCCCCCGAGGCCAAGGATGACAGCGCGGCACTGGGTGAAGAGGCGGTGACGGCGATCAGCGGTAATGTGCTCGACAATGACAGCGCCGGCGCTGACAGCATGACCTTTGATGGTTTTACCGGCAACGCCTCCGCCAGCTATGGCAGCTTCATCCACAATGACGACGGTAGCTGGAGCTACCGCGTGGATCCTGACAACGCCGACGTTCAAGCGTTGAAGGACAACCAGACGCTGAAAGAAACCTTCAGCTACACCCTCACCGATGCCGACGGTGATACCAGCAGCGCGACGCTGACGATCACCATCAACGGCAGCGACGACGACGTGCCGACGATCGAGATTCCCGACGGCAATGAGCCTGATGGCAACGAGCCTGATGGCAACGAGCCTGATGGCAACGAGCCGGACGGCAGTGATCCGAACGATCCAGAGGTGGTGGCCGGCGATCACAGCGTGGTGGAAGGTAGCGGAGCCACGGTCACTGGCAGCATGACGGTGGCGGCGGATGCCGGCATCAAGCAGGTGACCCTGACCGACCAGAGTGGCAAGACCGTCGATATCACTGGGGCGAGCACTGGTCCGGGGGCACCCAAGAGCGTTGTGGTGGAAGGCAAGCACGGCAGCGTCACGGTGACCGACTACGATGCGGCCAGCGGCAAGATCACCTACTCCTACACCGAGAATGGCGAGAGGGCAGATCACAGCGATGACGCCACGGTGCTGGACAGCTTTGCGCTGACGGTGACCGACAACGAGGGCGATAGCACGAGCGCCAACCTGGAGATCAACATCCTCGATACCTCACCAGCGGCGGTCGCCGACACCACCGAGACGGCGGAAAACACGGCGAAAACTTACAACGTGTTGACCAATAATGACGGCACAAGCGACACCCAGGGCGATGATGGCGCAATCCTGACCAAGGCCTCGGTCCGGGGTGGGGAAGGCGTCGGTACGGTGGCCATCGCGTCCAACGGTGAGATCACCTTTACTCCGGCAGGGGCCTTCGAAGGCGACGCCGTGATCGACTACACCATCACCGATGGTGACGGAGACAAGTCGTCTTCGACATTGACGGTGAAGGTGGCGCAAGACTCCACCCCCAGCGTTCCCGGAGATGGCGACAACCCGACTACCCAGAGCCCGAAGGCGACCGTCGACGAAGACGGACTGGCTGGTGGCAACGCCGGAGGTACCGGCGATGTGGCAGGAGAGGCCTCCGTCGTGAAAGGCGAGCTGGGCTACCGCTTTGGCGACGATGGCGCCGCCGATAGCAACGCCTTCCAGTGGAACCTGGCTGGTCTGCCCGACGACCTCAAGACGGCGGACGGTCGTGAGGTGAGCTTTGAGCGCAGTACTGATGGCCACACACTCACCGGAACGGTGACCGATAGCAACTCCGAAAAAGAACCGGTGATCACCATCACCATGGCTGATCAGGCCGAGGGCAAGTACAAGGTGACGCTGCACCAGGCGCTTGAGCATGCGGCGGGCGATGACGAGAACGACCTGACGTTTGACATCGGCTACACCGTGAAGGATGCCGACGGCAGCGAGGTCCAGGGCAAGCTGTCGGTGGTGATTGACGATGATACGCCTGTTGTCTGGGAGGCGGAGCAAGCGCAGTTAAAATCTGGCCAGACGGGTGAGGTTCGCTTCGAGGCGGGTGCCGATGACATTGGTCAAGTGACATTCAGCGACGTAATGAACGGTACCGAGGTCACGAGTGTCAATGGCGGGACGCTGCTCACGTCGAACGGCGAGGTTCTGACTTACCAATTGAGTGACGACGGCAAGACGTTGGAGGCGAAGGCCGCGAGTGGCGGCGTGGCCTTCAAGGTGAGCCTGTCGGCGGATGGCTCTACCTACGAGGTAGAGGTCATCGATGAGGGGCTCAGGGTATTTGATGATGCCAGCAAGGAAATCAGTGAAGGCAGCAAGCACGTAGTGCGTGAGTATGGCACCGATGGGTCCGGGTCGGGCCATCGTTTTATCGCCTTTGATGGTGCCGATGGAGCAGCCGATGTCGTGGCGTCCGCCTGGACCTATAGAGGACCCTGGGCGTCCTGGTTGCGAACTGATGGGGATACGCAACTAGCCGCGGGTCACGACGACCTGACGGGACTCGACGAAGCTGTGCGCCTGGATTTCGTTGATAACCTGCGTTTTTCTGACACCGCACCAAGCTGGGATAACCACCGAGGCATTACGCACTTCAGCCAGTTTATCAATGCGGAAAACGGGACGTTGACGGATGTCGGGATCAAAGCGATTGCCTCGGCTCCAGATGGTACCGATACCAGTGGCCATCCGGTTGCCGTCAGCGGCCACGTGCTGGAACTTGCGAAAAGTGATGTTCGCCTCGTGAATGGTGCCGGCAAGGATATCACCTCGTTGGTGACGATTGAGGAAAACGCCGATGGCACCCTCAATGTGAGAAACATTCCCGCCGATGCCCAGCTGGTGCTTACAACCGGCGAGGCCTTTGAAGCGATCGAGTTTCGTGGCTTGGACGGCACGAGGCCATTTTCGGTCGGCGACTTCGCCTATTCCGAGGCGGAGAAAGATCCTGCGCTGTCCTTGTCACTGGCCGGAACGGATGGTGACGGCGATACTGCCGATGGCTCCCTGACCCTGTCACTGCCGGATGATGACCAGCTACTCGTCGGAGGCGGTGGCGATGACAGCATCACCGGTGGGAGTGGTAATGATGTGGTTCTAGGTGACGCTGGCGGGAAGCATTCCGTGCTTGAACCTGCCAAGGACTACAACCTTTCCTTTATTGTTGATGTTTCGCCGAGTATGGGCGCCGTGTTGGAAAACGGCAATTCACGCTTCAAGGTGGCGATCGAGGCGATACGTGCCAAGCTTACCGAACTTGCCGATTTTGAGGGGACAATCCATGTCCAGATCGTGGCGTTCGGCGGGAAGTATTCGCCTTCGATCGCATTCAACGATTTCTCATCTGAAGATCTGGGTGACGTCAATGACTTTCTGGATAGTAGAGCGATTATTTCTGGAACCAATTTCGAGCAAGCCTTTGTTACCGCTACTGAGTGGATGACGGATGTTAGTCGGAGCGGTTTCAATAACGTTGCCTACTTCATGACGGATGGTCAGCCTAATTCTCACAATGACAACGGTCAAGTTGGTGTCAGTGATGCGGGGAATATTACCACCTATAAGGATGTTACCAATGCGCTTGAAGGATACAAACCGCTGGCCGCCATCAGTCGGGTGGAAGCGATCGGGATAGGTGATGATGTAGGTCGCGATTTTCTGAAGATTTTCGACAACACGGCAGATGGTGAGTTGGAGATGGTGCCGATTCCTCTGGAATCCGGGGCTTCGGTAGGCAGTACCGAAATGCTTGCCACTTTTGACACGGGGGACACGGGAAGACTCGCTTCCATCGATAATTGGGCGGTGGAGACAACCAATGGCCACATAGCCATTGATAGAACCCCGGTCGGCACCTATCTGCGCGTTCGAGACAGTGGTGCTGGCGATGGCAGTACTGTCGCCACCAGCGATGCTATCGTCCTGGATGAGCCTGCTGGTGCCAACCAGTTCTATACCTTGTCATTTGACTACGTGACCGACACCCCAAACGACTTCGAAAAGGAAGGGAATCCAAGCGACAGATTCTCTTGGTCGCTGGAAATGCAAAATGAGGAAGGCGACTGGGATGTTGTTGCCACCTCGCTGCCAATATCGCCGTCGGGCAGTATCAATAGTAGCTCGACTCAGTTTATGGCAAATGGGTTGAAAGGAGGAACATACAGGCTGCAGTTCGAAGTAGAAAACGCTGCTGGGAACTTCTTCTCACTGCTTATTCATGACATTTCACTCGATCTTTACAGCTATACGGACGACCAGCTTGTACCGGCCGGTGAGGTGGCCATCGTCAATTCTGCCGAGGAGTTTGCAACGGCGCTGGAGGGGGGGGCGTCCTTCGATCAGCCAGCGGACCTTGGCGGTGACACCCTGGACGGTGGCGCGGGTGATGACGTGCTGTTCGGTGATCAGATCGATCCTGCGGGTGTCGGTGGTGAGGCGGGTAGTGGCTATGCTGGGCTCGTCGATTACTTGACCACTCAGAACAGCGGGACAGAGCCGACCCAGAAAGAGATCTTGGCCTTTATCAAGGATAACTATGAAGCCCTGTCGGGTGACAGCCGTAACGACGGTGGTCAGGATCGCATCGCTGGTGGAAAAGGCAACGATCAGCTCTTCGCGGGCAGCGGGGACGACGTGCTGATTGGCGGTGCTGGCGATGACCTGCTGCTGGGTGGGCTCGGTTCCGACACCTTCCAGTGGAGTCTGGGTGATGTCGGTAGTACGACTGACCCCGCCCACGATACGGTAGGTGATTTCCACATCAAGGATGCGGCTCTGAGCATGGATCCAGACGCCGATAAGCTGGCTTTGGGGGATCTGCTCAACGACTTTGACTCCACGAGCACTGACCCCGACCAGTCGGCGCTGGACAGCTTTATCTTTGCCCAGGAGGAGAACGGAGACACCGTGCTCTACATCAAGAGCGATGGCGGGCTCGACGTCCAGCACAGCAACGCCGACCAGAAGATTACCCTGGACGGTGTCAGCATGGAGGGTCAGTCGTCGGAGGCCTTCCTGACGATGCTGCGAAATAACGGGCAGCTCGACGTGGAGTAGAGCATGGGGAACGGCCTTGGTCGTCATGAAGGTCGTCACAAGGAAGACCGGGCCACCTTTGGGTGGCCCGGTCTTTTCTAGTTGGAGGGTCACGGATGGGGCGTCGGTCGAGAGGGCATCAGTAGGGGGCGCAGCAAGAAGGGGTCGAGCTGAGCACACCAGGTGCAGATGATGCTGAGCGACGGCTACTCGGCGCAAGTAAGCCAGACTCAGGTCAGGCGTTCGAGTTCGTCAATATTGGCCAGCGCCTGGTCTCTGTGGCTGCCGCAGATATCGGCGTCGTAGTCGAAGCGCTCGCACACCGCCGGACGCTCGGGTCGGCCGAACAGGCGGCACAGGTTGTCGTCGTCGAGCTGCACGCAGCGGATGCCGGCGGGCTTGCCCGCCGGCATGCCGGGAATCGGGGAGCTGATCGACGGCGCAATGCAGCAGGCGCCGCAGCCGGGGCGGCAGCCCTGTTCGCCGGTCGCTGTGCGGGTCTCTTGCGGCGAGGAGGAGGTGATCAGTTCGCTCATGACGTTGGTTGGCTCATGGCATTCTTCAAATGCGCTTGGTTGTCTCGGTGGTCGGTCTCTCTTGCGGATCTCGAGATGCTATCGAGAAGTTATCGAGAAGTTATCGAGAAGTTATCGAGACGTTATCGAGATCGTTCACCGGGGCTTCTTGCCGTGGCGCCCTTGTCGACGCCTTCATAGGCGCGCACCGCGGTGTCCTCTCCGGTGTCTCGGGCGACGGTCGCCGCCAGCCACTGGGCGATGCGTTCCACCGTGGTGGCGCCGGGCAGGACATGACAGCGCTCGCGGGGCAGGCGCAGGTGAAACAGGCCCTGGGGCGAGCGGTAGCCGCACTGCAGCATGTCGCCCTGGTGCTGTTCCAGGTCGTGTTCGTCCACCAGGTAGGTATCGTCGAGCCAGCGGGCGTAGCGGCGCTCGAGCTCCGGCTGTCGCACGCCGCGCTGAACGATTTCCAGCCGCGAGCGGTGGCCGTGGGCGATACGCTGGCAGTTGCCGGCGTGGCGGCGAAGGCCGTGGCTGTATGTGTAGGCGGCGCCATCGATGGACTCATCGGCGAGGCTGAGTTCGATGCTGGATACCCGCTCGGGCGGTTGGCGCATCAACTGGCGTGACAGGTGCTCGGCCATGGCCTCGGGGGTGATTCTGCGCCAGGGTAGCAGGGTAAAGGCCTGGCGGGGCCCGCGCACCTCCATCGCGTATGGCGTCGTGGTGCGTACGCAGATACCTTCGCGACATTCGCTGACGCTGACGCCAGGGGCTTCGGTAGGCACCAGCAGGGTGTGATCGGCGCCGCCGTCGAGACGTGCCTTGATCCAGGGTTTGACCTCGCCGAAGTCGAATAGCATGCCGTCTTCACCGAGCTCTCCATCGAGTTCGACGTCGACCAGCCAGCTCGCGCCGATCAGTCCACGATCGGGACACCAAAGCGACACGTCGAGATGTGTCAGTCGTCGTACAAAGAGTGCCATCAGTCGATTCCCGCGATCTTGTGGGTCTGCAGCGACAGCCGCCAGCGTGGATGCGCCATGCAGTGCTCTACCGTGGCACAGAGTGGCTCCTTGCGAGCGTCGCTGGCCATCAGCCCGGAGGTGTCCATCGGCTGCAGCAGAAAATGGTCGAAGTCCAGGCCCTCGAAACGCTCAGGCGGGGCGTCGATCTGGGGATGGACGAGCTTCAGCTCGTCACCGCGGGTCTGCACCAGCGGCGCATTGCCCTTGGGGCTGACACATAGCCAGTCGATGCCGTCCGGCGCAGCCAGAGTACCGTTGGTTTCCACGCCAATCTCGAAGCCGGCAGCGTGCACCGCCTCGATCAAGGCGGCATCCAGCTGCAGCAAGGGTTCGCCACCGGTGAACACGACGTAGGGCGTGACACCCTCGTGGGGGTGTGGCCACAAGCGGGTGATGTGCTCGGCCAGGGACTCGGCGGTGGCAAAGCGTCCGCCGTTCTGACCATCGGTGCCGACGAAGTCGGTGTCACAGAAGCGACACTGGGCGCTGGCGCGGTCCTGCTCACGGCCCGACCAGAGATTGCAGCCGGCAAAGCGACAGAAGACGCTGGCGCGGCCGGCCTGTACGCCTTCTCCCTGAAGGGTATAGAAGGCTTCCTTGACGCTATACATCCTGGTGCGCTCCGCCCTGGTCTGCCTGTGCAATCGCCGGCTCCTGCCGGGTATTGGCGGCGTAGGCCAACGGATCTTCGACACCCTGGTCGGCGAAGGCGGCGAGCCGCTCCAGACAGCTGCCGCAGCGGCCACAGGCCAGGCGCCGGCCCTCGTAACAGGTCCAGGTGTCGCGGTAGTTCAGTCCCATGGACAGTCCGTCGGCCAGGATCTCGCTCTTGCTGGACCGTAGATAGGGTGCGTGGATCTCTACCGGCGAGAAATTGGCGATGGCGGCCACCGCATTCATCTGCTCGACAAACTCGGGACGACAATCCGGATAGAGCACGTGGTCACCGCCGTGGGCGCCGTAGTCGACGCGACTGGCGCCGATATTCACCGCCTTGGCGATGGCCAGCGACAGCAGCACCATGTTGCGATTGGGGACCACCGTGGCGGCGAGGTTGTCTTCGGCGTAGTCACCGCCAGGGATCTTGCGATTGGCGTCGGTCAGCGCAGAGTTGTCGATCAAGCCATGGATGGCGGTGATGTCGACGACCTGATGAGGGATCTTCAACTCCTGACAGACATGGCGGGCCACCTCGAGTTCGCGGGCGTGGCGCTGGCCATAGTCGAATGACAGGGCGTGAACTTCGAGGCCTTCGTGCAAGGCGCGATGAAGTACGGTGAAAGAGTCCATGCCACCGGAGTAGATCACCACGGTGGAGCGGGAAGTCGTGCTCATGAAGGGGGTCTCGATTCGGAGAATTTGGGGTGGCGACAAGGATCGCCAGCGGCCGGGGTCCGGTCCGGCGCGACAAGGGTAACGAAAGCCGGACGGCAACACCAGTGCGGCGTTGATGCCGGCGACTTGCTCCTTGTCAACGTGCATTGCTCGCGGTTGTGGCAGGCTGCGCGGTTTACTGCTGTCTGCCCGGCTTAACCCTGGCCAAAGCCCGGCCCACGAGAGAGACGCCTGGATGAATGCCCCTGAACTACTGTCACCGGCCGGCACCTACCGGCATATGCACTTCGCCTTCGCCTATGGCGCCGATGCGGTCTATGCCGGTCAGCCGCGCTACTCACTGCGTGTACGCAACAATGACTTCGGCCTCGACAACCTGACCCGAGGCATCGCTGAGGCCCAGGCGCGTGGCAAGCGCTTCTACGTGGCCTCCAATATCGCTCCGCACAATGCCAAGCTCAGGACCTACCTTAAGGACATGGCACCGATCGTCGAGGCGGGGCCGGATGCGCTGATCATGTCCGACCCTGGCTTGATCATGATGGTGCGAGAGCGTTGGCCTGACCAGGTGATCCATCTGTCGGTGCAGGCCAATGTGGTCAATCACGCGGCGGCTCGCTTCTGGCAGTCCCAGGGTATCTCTCGGGTGATCCTGTCGCGTGAGCTGTCGCTTGAGGAAATCGCCGAGATCCGTGCCGAGTGCCCGACCCTGGAGATCGAGACCTTCGTTCACGGTGCCCTGTGCATCGCCTATTCCGGACGCTGTCTGCTGTCGGGCTACTTCAACCGGCGCGACCCCAATCAGGGCACCTGCACCAACGCCTGTCGCTGGAACTACCGGACCCACCCGGCCGGCACTGACGCCTGTGGCGATCTGATCCCTGCGCAGGACGTGGCACAGGGCCGGGAGGAGAGCTCGGCGCTGATCGAGGACCCACAGCGGCCTGGCGAACTGATGCCGGTGTTCGAGGACGAGCACGGAAGCTACATCATGAATTCAAAGGATCTGCGCGCCGTTCAGCACGTGGCGAGGCTCGCCGAGATGGGGGTCAGTTCGCTGAAGATCGAAGGGCGGACCAAGTCGCCCTACTATGTGGCACGTACCGCCCAGGTCTATCGTCGTGCCATCGATGACGCCGTGGCCGGGAGGCCCTTCGACATGGAGCTGATGGATGAGCTCGAAAACCTGGCCAACCGGGGGTATACCGAAGGCTTCTACCGACGCCACGTCCACAACGAGTACCAGAATTACGAGCGTGGGCACTCGGTGGGAGTCCACCAGCAGTTCGTCGGCCAGGTAGTGAGGCAGTCGCGACCAGATTGGCTGGACATCGAGGTCAAGAACCGCTTCGAGGTCGGTGATCGCCTCGAGCTGATGCTGCCCTCCGGCAACCGTCGTTTCACCCTTGAGGCGATGGAGGCGGGCAACGGCAGCGCGCTGAAGGTGGCGCCCGGGGATGGTCACCGGGTAAGGCTCAAGCTGCCGGGGAAGGCGCTGTCGCCTGATGAATTCGAGTTCGCTCTGTTGCTGCGGGACCTGCCGGCAGCCTGATGATAGGCACGGCTTTACAAGGGCCTGGGGAACCGGGATGCTAGGCTCCGTAGCAGCCTTACCTTGGAGCATCCCTCAGGCAAGGAGTCGGTCTGGCCATGCCCACCATCGAACACAGCGCCACGCTTCCCGCGCCTCCCGAGCGCGTCTTCGCCCTGCTCGAAAAGGTCGAGGATTTCGCCGACTATTCGGATCTGATCACCGAGATCGAGCCGCTCGGGGACGATCGCTATCGCTGGCATGTCCACGCGGTCGGCATGGACTGGACCTTCGAGGTGCAGGTAACCGAGAAGTCGCCGCCCAGCCGACTGGCCTGGGAGTCGATCGACGGTGTGCGCAATCAGGGCCGCTATGAACTCGAAGCGGTCGATGAAGGTACCGCGGTCAGCCTGATCGTCGACTACCAGATCCGCAATCGGCTGGTCGCCAAGGCGGTCAATCGCGCGGCTCGCCCGCTGGTTGCCAAGGTCAGCGCCCAGATCCTGGAGCGGGTCGAGGCGCGTCTCTAGCGAGTGCCTTGATGTCCACTGACGTCCACGCCAGGCATAGATCTTGTTCTGATCAAGTGCTGCTTCAGGATGTTTCCCCGGCGCGCTCCTGCAGTTGTTCAGCTTTACTGATGCGGGCACGGCCGGCCTGCTTGGCCTGGTACATCTGCAGGTCCGCCTTTTCCACCAGCGACGCTGCGTCGATGCTGTCCATGCCGGGCTGCCATTGGGCGATGCCGATGGAGGCGCTGACGTAAAGGGGGCGCTGGTCGACCTGGGCCATGGGTTGCTCGGCAAGCCACTGCTGTAGCCGCTGCGCGACCCGCAAAGCTCCTGGCTCCGGCGTGTTCCGCAGGGCGATGACGAACTCCTCTCCGCCGTAGCGGGCCGCCAGGTCCGACTCACGGATGGCGTCACGCAGGGTAGCGGCGACATTGACCAGCACGATGTCGCCGAGTCGGTGGCCGTAGCGGTCGTTGAGCGGCTTGAAGTGATCCAGATCGAGAAACAGCACCGACAGCGGCTTGTCTCGGGCATGGGCGTCCTCGAGCATCTCCTCGAGGCGCCGTTCCAGCGCGGAGCGATTGGCAAGACCGGTGAGGGCATCGGTGCTGGCGCGCACATCCAGCGCCTCGTTGTCGCGTTGGAGCGAAATCAGCTGGTCCTCTCGATGGTGCAACCGCTCGGCCAGGCTCATGGTCAGCCCGTGCAGGCGCTGCTTGCCGGCGACCAGCAGGCGTTCGATATCCTCATCTGCCGACAGCGTGGTGGCGAGAAAATCCGGCAAGGTCTCCAGGCGACTCGCGAGTTCATCGACAAGACGTGCCTGGGCATTGCCGTCCATGTTCATGCGTTGCTGAAAACGATGAAGCACGGCGGGGATGGCGTCGCTGTCGTCGTCCAGACAGCATCCGGCCAGTTCGTCGGCGAGCTCCAGGCAAAGGCCGTCGAGCCATTCGTGGTGACGCTGGCCTTCCGGCTCGAGAGGGCGCTGAAGGAACAGGTTGGTGGGCAGCTGCCAGCGCCGTGCCAGCCAGCTCGACGCCTGGTCGCGGTCGCAGCCAAGATGCCGGTGTTCCAGAGCCAGGCGCTGTTCGCGGGTGGCGGCCTGGGCGGTCAGCTCGAAGTAGTTCGGGTCCAATGCGTACAGCAGCAGTACCCCGACCTCGCGTAGCAGGGCGCGCGTCGACAATTCGCCCGGATGGCGGGGATTTACCACCTTGGCGATGGCCGGAATCAAGTGCGCGGCTGCGAGGGTGCGTCGCCAATAGTCGGCCAGGGGGCCGCGGGTCGCGTCGCGCACCAGGGTGAAACCCAAAAGCGCGGTGAGGGTGCCATCGATACCGAGGCGTGTCACCGCGTGCTCGCAGCAGATGACGGGATCGCAACCGCGGCGATAGTAGGGGCTGTTGGCCAGCCGCAGCAGCTGCAGGCACAGGGCCGGGTCACGGGACAGCAGGGTCGCGAAGTCGGTCAGCGGTGCGTCGTGATTGCTCGCCAGTACCAGCAGCTCGGATACCACGGCAGGCAGAGAGGGAAGACGCGTGGCGGGCTCGAGCCGCGCTTCGATATCAGGGGGAAGACAGGTCACGTCGAAAAGGCCATCGATTGTCGTTGTGCGATTGGTGTCAGGGCCGATCCATCGGCCTGATAGTGGCGCGAGCCGCCGACATCAGCGGCTCGCGCAGCTTGTAAAGGACTTGTCCGAAGAGTCGACGAGCGCAGCTACTTTTCAGACGAGCCCCAGGCTTTATGCGAAAAGTCGACGAGCGATGGTTAGACAAGGCAAAAATCGGTGAGAAAGCGCAGTTTACGAGGTGTAAATGAGCGTCTTGACCCGATTTTTAACGCCGTATTCCCGAGCGCAGGCACTTTTCGCACAAGCCCTTTTCACACAAGCCCTAGGGTTTGCGCAGTGAAGCGTCCAGATGATCGACTACCTCGGCCCAGTCGGCATCGGCCTCGATGGCTTCGCGCAGAAATTCCGACTGTCCCTCGTTCCAGCAGGCCGCATCGGGCAGTTCGACCCCTTCCGGAATCGGCGAGTTGCGATCGATGAATCGTTTGATGGCTTCCGGCTCGGATGCCAGGCCCAGCTGTTCAAACAACTCGCTGAAGGGATGATCCGGGTGTTCCATGAGCAACTCCTTGTCATGACGGGGACTCCCTAACCTTACTCCATCATCGCCCCTTGAGTGTCAATAGAGCATAAAATTGCTCTGTGACCTGTGTGATGTCAACCTCGTTCTCCGACCAGCGGAGTTCGAAACAGCCGACGTCTCTGTTCCAGCGAGAGGGGCAGCGACAGCAGATGCACCAGTTTGGTATAGGCCGACTCAGGGGTCATGTCGTCGCCGGATACCACCTCGGCGTCGGCCAGCATCTTGCCGGCAGCGTAGTGTCCGATGTCGATGGTGCCGTGTGGACATTGGCTGATCGCGACCAGTAGCTTGCCCTGGCCGCTGGCCTCCGCCAGCACGGCGCCAAGCTCGGGGTCGTCAGGTACATTGCCGCCGCCCCACACCTCGATCAGGGCGCCCTTGACGCGGTCATCACCCAGCCAGGCCGCCAGCTGCCAGGGTTGAATGCCCGGCCACAGGACCACCCGCACCACCTGCTCCCCCAGGCCATGATAGTCGCCGAGCTCGTAGCGGGGTGCGCCGCGCTGCGTAGCCTCGAGGCTGTGCTCGCGATGCAGCCGGAAGTCGTTGCCGTGGCGCTTCCCCAGCAGGTCAAGGTTGGGGCTTTCGAAGGCATCCGGCTCGCGAGTGTGCCACTTGCGAGCCCGGCTGCCCCGCAGCAGCTTGTCACCAAAGCTCACCGCCACTTCCTGCAATTCAGGCATGGCGGCGTAGCGCAGCGCGCTCTCGAGATTGTACAGGGCGTCACTGTGCTGCTGGGCCAGCGGCGCCATGGAGCCGGTCACCACCACCGGGCGATCGATGCCCTGAAGCTGGTAGGCCAGGCTCGAGGCGGTCCAGGCCAGGGTGTCGGTGCCGTGCAGCACGACCACGCCGCGATGGCGATTGGCCTGCTCGGCGACAAGCGCGGCCAGCCGGGCCCAGTCCTCGGGACGGGCGCCGCTGGAGTCGATGGGTTGGTCGACCTCGATCCAGGTAAAGGGTGGCAGAGCAGTCCGGCGATCGTCGGGTAGTGTGGCCAGGGCGTCGTGCACCCGGGCTTCCATGTCGGGGCCGGGGGCGAGGCCTGAGGGGGTCTCGATCATGCCGATGGTGCCGCCGGCGTAGATCACCAGCACCGGGTCCAGGGGTGAGTGGGTCATGGGTGGGCTTCCTGCACAAGGAGTGAAGACACGAGTGACAGTATCAGCGTGAGCCTCGGCGAGGCGCGCAGCGGGTGATGACGTTATCGTCGGCGTCGAAGCAGAGCTGACGCTGACGACCGGCGAACCAGGCGAAGCTGGCGGCGGCAGCGGCGATCCCCATCAACAGCCAGGCGATGGCGGTGATCGGTGCCTGCAGGTCAAGCATGATGCCGACGCTCAAGGGGCCCAGGGCGGCCAGGGCATAGCCGCCACCCTGGGCCAGTCCGGACAGGCGGCCTGCCAGACGCGAATCTGCGCTGCGCAGCACGATCAGGGTCAGCGCCAGGGAGAAGTTGCCGCCCTGGCCGAGCCCCAGCAGCAGTGCGCCGAGGTAGCGCAGGGAGGTGTCGGCCATCAACAGGATCCACAGGCCACTGGCGGTGCTGGCGAGGACCAGCAGCAGCGCCGGGCGCTGATCGCGACCGAAGCGGGCCAGCCAGGGAGCCAGCAGCGCAGAAATCAGCTGGACCATCACCGACATGCCCATCAACAGGCCGGCCTCTGCCTCGCCGATGCCGCGCTGCATCAACAGCGTCGGCAGCCAGCCGAAGACGATGTAGGCCAGCGACGATTGGCTGCCCATCAATAGCGCCACCTGCCAGGCCAGGGGCTGGCGCAGCAGGCCACGGGTCATGCCGGTGCCGGGGTCACCCGCCATCCGCGGGGTAGCGGCGGTGCGTGGCATGTAAAGCTCCCAGGCGATCAGCGCCGCCATGGCCAGCAGCGACCAGGCCGCCAGACTGCGTGTCCAGCCACCCAGCAGATCGCTCAGGGGAATCGCCAGACCGGCGCCCAGGGCGCCACCCAGACACAGGGCCATGGTGTAGACCCCGGTCATCAGGTCGGCGCCCCGGGGCAGCTCGCGCTTGACCAGAGCCGGTAGCAGGGCGCCCGACACACCGATACCGGCACCCACAAGCAGGGTGCCTGCGTAGAGCGCGAGGGGACTTCCCTGCCAGCGCAGCAGCAGACCGCTGGTGATGACCACCAGACCCAGCGACAAGGCGCGTTCCGGGCCGTACTGGCGCGACAAGCGGGGCGCCAGCGGAGCGAACAGCCCCAGGCACAGCACCGGCAGGGTGGTCAGGGCACCAATGGCGCTGGGGGACAGGCCGGTATCCTGCTGCACACGGGCGAGCAGCGGGGCAAGCGAAGAGAGTGCCGGTCTCAGGTTGAGGCCGACCAGTACCATCAGCACCAGAAAGCGCCAGGGCAGGGACGTGACCTTCATCGGGGGCTCCAGCGGGTGGACCACCGCAGCGGGGAAGGCGCGCCGCCGGAGGCGCAGGCCCCGCGGACGGCGGCCGATACGGTTATTTCAGGAAGCGACGCAGATCGCCACGCACCTGATCATTGAAGGTCAGGAACTGGCTGTGGCGATCGCCGTCGACGCCATCGATGCGCACGGCGGTGGCCATGCCCTTGTCGACCAGTAGCTGGTCGTAGATCTCCAGGGTGATCTTTTCGACCGGGGTGTCGCCGGGGGCGCACTGGCCATTCTCCAGGCGGAAGGTCTCGAGCAGGCTGGCGCGTACGCGAGTGGCACCGCCTTCGGCCAGCACGCGACGCACGAACATCCAGCCTTCGCAGGTCAGCGCCACGCCGTCATGGTCGCGCAGGTAGAGGGTGCGATAGCAGGCCCCCTGCTCGGCGCCTTTCTCTGCCATGCTGCGGTAGGCCTCGGTCATGCGAGCGGCACTGACCCGCGCCTCGTCGATCTTGGTCTGGGCGCCGCGATGCTCGTTGTCGAGTTGCGCCTGCTTCTGGAAGGCCCGGAAGCGGCGATATTCCTTGATGAGTTCTGGAGATGCCATATCGCTATCCTGCTGAGATGGAAGGGGGCGGCAAGCCCCGCCCCCTGGATTGCTCTTGTCCAGCCGCTCGGGGCTCTGCCTGCACCGACGCTCAGGGCTATGCCTGAGCCGATGCTCGAGCTTATGCCTGTCCCTGGCGGTTGCCCTGGCCGGAGCGCCTGCGCCTGCGACGTGCAGGCTGCTCGCCATTGCCGTTGCGGGCATTACCGCCGCCACCGGCACCGCCACCGTCACCACGTCGTCCGTTGCCGCGCTGGGAGCTATTGTTGCCACCCTGGCTGCGGCGCTGACCACCACCGCGCTTGTTGCGGCCGTTCTCGATGGGCTCCGGCTTGGCGTTGGGGTCGGGCTCGAAGCCCGGCTCGATGCGCTTCTCGAGGTCACGCTTGATCATGCGCTCGATGTTCTTCAGAAGGCCATGCTCATCGACGCACACCAGCGAGATGGCCTGGCCTTCGTTGCCGGCACGGCCGGTACGACCGATGCGGTGGACGTAGTCCTCGGCGACGTTGGGCAGCTCGAAGTTGACCACGTGGGGCAGTTCGTCGATGTCGAGACCACGGGCGGCGATGTCGGTGGCCACCAGAACCTGCAGCTCGCCGGCCTTGAACGCCGCCAGGGCACGGGTACGGGCTGACTGGCTCTTGTTGCCGTGGATCGCCATGGCAGAGATGTCGCGCTTGTCGAGGTGCTCGGCCAGGCGGTTGGCGCCGTGCTTGGTGCGGGTGAACACCAGCACCTGGAACCAGCGCTGGCTGGTGATCAGGTGTGACAGCAGCTCGCGCTTGCGTTCCCGGTCCACTCGGTAGACGGCCTGGTCGACGGTCTCGGCGGTGGTATTGCGGCGTGCGACCTCGATCATCTCCGGGCGGTCGAGCAGCTTGTCGGCCAGCGCCTGGATCTCGCTGGAGAAGGTCGCCGAGAACAGCAGGTTCTGACGTTTCTCGGGCAACAGCTTCAGCACACGGCGGATGTCGTGGATAAAGCCCATGTCGAGCATGCGGTCGGCTTCGTCGAGCACCAGGATCTCGACGCTCGACAGATCCACGTGGCCCTGCTGGTGCAGGTCGAGCAGGCGGCCAGGCGTTGCCACCAGCACATCGAGACCGGGCCGCAGGGCGTCGATCTGGGGCTGCTGGCCGACGCCACCGAAGATCACGTGGTGACGCAGTGACAGGTGCTGACCGTAGTCGCGCACGCTCTCGCCGACCTGGGCGGCGAGTTCACGGGTGGGCGTGAGCACCAGGGCGCGGACCTGGCGCTTGGAGGGGCGAGGGCCATCGGCCAGGCGCTGCAGCATCGGCAGGGTAAAGCCCGCTGTCTTGCCGGTGCCGGTCTGGGCACTGGCCAGCAGGTCACCACCCTTGAGTACCGCGGGGATGGCCTGACGCTGAATCGGAGTCGGGGTGTCATAGCCTTGCGCCGTGACGGCGCGAAGCAATTCGGCACGCAGGCCGAGATCGGAAAAACTCATGCAAACTCCAGCACGCACGCACTCGCTGGACGCCACCGTTCTGATGGCGTCGGTCCCGGACAAGGCGTGGGGAAAAATTCGGTGACCGCTCTAGCGGGGGACCCCCGTCACCGTTGCGGGCATGATGCCAGATTTGCCGGCCCGGCGCATCGGCGGGGGTGAAAAGAAGTCGGGCCGGCAGAACCTTGATGAGGGGCGGGGAGGCGTTGTCGAGACGCTCAGGGGGCGACACGGACCCGGGCAGCGATATCATCGGCCACCTGATCCCAGGTGCGCCCCAGCGCCCGTACCAGTGCCGAATAGCCGTCGCTGTCCAGCGACTCGGTGGCCTCGAAGCTGTCGCTGTCCACCACCTGGCGCTGGCTGTCACGCAACAGCCACTGGCCCGAGGCCACGGCGTAGCCGTCGTAGTGGCCCTGGAAGCGGTCGACGCTCAATTCCAGGGTCAGGGCGTTGCCGCTGTCGCCGGACAGGAGCACCCGGCGTCCAGGCAGTCTGGCCTCCAGGCGGTCGCGTAGGCCGCGTTCGAGTTGCTGTGCCAGCGGTGCCGCCCATTGGTGGGACTTGGCCTCGTTCAGCGAGATGTCGTCGAGTTGAAGGACGATGCCTTCGGCCTCGAGGTAGTTGGCGAGCCTGGGTGTGGACACCAGCAACGGCGTTTCGTCGGCGCTGGGGACCCGGGCATCGCTGCTGCCTGCATCCGAGGGCAGCACATAGTGGTTCATGGGGGCGGTGCCGCTGGCGCAGCCGCCCAGCCACAGCGCCAGCAGGGGAACACACAGGCGATGTATCGGCCTCATGGAGAACTCCTTTCCGGTGAGGTCAGTGTTGTCGATGCTTCCGTCTATCCAGCCCGAGTCCGCAGACTCGGGCTGGAGGCGATCAGCGCGGTGCCCGCGGGATCGGGTCCTCGGTCTGGATGCTGTCGAACAGCAGCGCGCGGGGATCGTCGCTGATCTTGCGAGCGGCCGGCTGCAGGTCACGCACCAGACGTTCGACCTCGTTCAGGGTGCGGGTCAGGTCCTGGTAGACGCTGGATTCCGGCGACAGCCCGTCGAGGGTGCGGCGCAGCTCGACCAGGGTCTGGTTGAGGTTGCCGGGCAAGCCCTGGGTCTCGGGGTTGTCGAGCAGACTGTTCATGCTCTGCACCAGGGAGCGGGCCTGAGTCAGCATCGCCTCTGAGACCTGAAGGTTGCGGTCGAGTCCCGACAGGATAGGCTCGATCTCGAGGCGGTTGAGCTTGTCGAGCAGGGCGGTGACCTGGGCCTGGATCTGGGCAAGGCCAGCCGAGGCGGTGGGGAACACCGGGCGGTCGGCGAAGGTCTCGGCCAGATACTGGCCCTGCAGCTCTTCGTCGATCTTGAGGTCGACGAACAGCGCCCCGGTCAACAGGCTGCCGCTCTTGAGGGTCGCGCGCAGGCCACGCTCGAACAGCCGGTCGAAGCGCTCACGCCACTCCTGCAGATCCAGCTCATTGGCGCCGATGCCCAGACGCTGGGGTTCGATGCGGATCAGTACCGGGATGGCCAGCTTGTCGCGGTTTTCCGGCTGGGGCGAGGTGAAGTTCCAGGGGACGGCTGCAACGGTACCGATGCGCACGCCACGGAATTCCACCGGGGCTCCGCGGGACAGGCCGCGTACCGTATCTTCGTTGAGCAGCACGTACTCGAGATAGCGATTGAAGGTACCCTGGCGGGCGGCCTCCTCATCGGCATAGAGTTCGTAGGAGGCGTCCTCTTCCGCCTCCTTGCCGGCGGGAACATCGTCGGGCACGCCAAAGGTGACGCCGCCGCCGAGCAGCGCTTCCAGCGACTCGACCTGCACCTGGAAGCCGTCGGAACCGAAGCGCACGTCGATGCCGCTGGTAGCCCAGAAACGGGTGTTCTCGGTGACCAGGGTGTCGTAGGGGCTCTCGATGAAGATGCGGTGGTGCATGCTCTGGGTGGAGACATCGAAGTCGGCCTCCTCGACGCGTCCGACGCTGACCCCCTGGAAGGTGACGGCGTCGCCGACGCTGAGCGAGTTGCCGACCTGGCTGACCAGGTTGAGGCGCAGTCCCTGGGCGCCAGGTGGTGCCACCGGAGGCTGGTCGCTGACGTCGAATTCGCGGGCATCCACCTCGCTCTGACCCGGCTCGAGCTGGATATAGGCACCGGAGAGAACGGTGCCGAGTCCGCTGATACCCTCGCGCCCGATGCGCGGCTTGACCACCCAGAAATGGGTGTCCTCGACCAGCATCTTCTCGGCCTGGGGTTCCATCTGAGCGGTGATCTCGACGCCGGAGAGATCGTCGCTGAGCGCTACCGAGGTGACCTTGCCGACCTCCACGTTACGGGTCTTGATCAACGTCTTGCCGGCCTCGATGCCGTCGGCGGATGGCAGGTGCAGCGCGATCTGGGGGCCGCGGCTGGCGTAGTTGTCGTAGACCAGCCAGGCGCCGATCAGCAGTGCCACAAAGGGCACGATCCACACCGGCGACAGCCGTTTCTGCTGGGTCGGCGCGGCGCGGTGCATGTCCTTGCTGGACGGCGCTGGCGGGTTGTCGGGGTGGCGCTTATCGGCGTCACTCATGGTGTGCTTCCTTGTTCATCCGGCGCAGTGCGATGGGGTGAAGGGGCGGCGTCGGACGCCAGGCCCGAGTGGTCGCCGTGCAACCCGTCATCATCCGGGGAGTCCATCGGGTTGCAGGGATCCTCGCTGCCGTCCCACAGCAGGCGAGGCTCAAAACTCATGGCCGCCAGCATGGTGATGATCACCACGCCACCGAAGGCCAGCGCAGCGGGGCCAGGATCGATCGACATCAGCGCACCGGCGCGGATCAGGGCCACCAGGATGGCTACCACGAAGACGTCGACCATCGACCAGCGTCCGATCAGCTCGGTCAATCGGTAGAGCCGCGCTCGCACCACCGAGCGCATGCCCGGTGCCCGCGGCGCCACCAGGCACAGCCAGACCAGCGCCAGCAGCTTACCGATGGGCACGATGACGCTGGCCACGAAGATCACCAGCGCCACCGGCCAGGAACCGTGGCTGACCAGGTAGATGACACCGCCGATGATGGTCTGCGGGTCCGAGCTGCCGAGGCTGGTGGTGTACATGATGGGATAGACATTGGCGGGGATATAGAGCACTGCGGCGGTGAACAGCAGCGCCCAGGTGGTCTGAAGGCTGCGCGGGCGGCGGGCGTGCAGCTTCTCGCTGCAGCGCACGCAACGGCCATGGCCCTCGCTGTCCAGGCAGTTGATCAGCCCGCAGGTGGGGCAGCCGGTGAGCCCCTGGGAGGCAGCGGTCTCGCCGGTACGCGTGCCCTCCGGTGCCAAAGGCTCCCCGCTGAGCGAGAACCACAGCCAGTCCTTGTCCAGTGACAGGGTCGTCGCCAGCAGCAGGATGGCGTAGGCGATAAAGGCCCAGAACGACGGTCCGAGAGAAATTTCGGCAAGTCCCGCCACCTTGATCAGCGCCACCATGGTGCCGACGATAAAGACGTCGGCCATCAGCCATGGCGCGATATGGGAAAGTCCGCGGGCCAGGGTGCGGCTATAGGGCAGACGGCGGGGCAGCATCAAGCTGATCTGCAGCCACACCACCGTCAGCAGATAGATCGCCGGCAACACGATGATCGACATCAGCACCACCATGGCGACGATGGGCTGGTGATGCTCGAGCATCTGGGTGGCGGTCTGGGCCACTTCTATTTCGTTGCCGACGCCACGCGTACTGAAGCCGATAAACGGAAAGGACAGGGCCAGCGCCAATGCCACCAGCGCTGCCAGCGACAGCGCCAGGCTGCGCTGGGCGGGAAAGGCGTGACGCTTGACCAGGTCGTGACCACAGCGGACGCAGTCCGCTTCTTCACCGGGACGCAGCGGCGGCAGCGCCATGATCCAGTCGCACTCGTGACAGGCACGCAGGCGCCGGCGCGACCTGATGCGCACCTCGGGGGGAGGATGCTGGGTGACGGAGGCGTTGCGGATCCGTTCCAGGGGGCCACGTACGGGGGTCGTCACAGTGGTAGGGGGACTCCGGTCTTGAAAGAGGGTTCTGTTCGTCTGCATTTCGTCGCGAATCAGGCGCTGATGGCTTAACAAGCTGATCCTGCGAATTAAATAGTGTGGCACGTTGACGTGGGTGACACCATAGACAAAGATGCGACCGATATCATGGGTGAGGAGTTGACATGTTGCTTCCCGTTTTGGCGGTTCTGGGTGGCCTGGTGGTGCTGGTGTGGAGCGCCGAACGCTTTGTCGAGGGCGCCGCGGCCACCGCTGCGCGGCTGGGACTGTCGCCCTTGCTGGTGGGCATGCTGGTGATCGGCTTCGGCACCTCGGCACCGGAATTGACGGTGTCGGCGCTGTCTGCGGCACAGGGCAACCCGGGGCTGGCACTCGGTAACGCCTATGGCTCGAATATCGCCAACATCGGCCTCATCCTGGGGCTGGTGGCGCTGATCTCCCCGCTGGCGGTGCATTCATCGGTGATTCGGCGCGAATTGCCGGTGCTCGGTGCCGCCACCCTGGTGTCGGCGTTGATGATGTGGGGCGGGCTTATCTCCCGGCTGGAGGGCGCGCTGCTGCTGCTGGCGCTGCTGGTGTTCATGGTCGCAAGCGTGATCCAGAGCCGGCGCGAGGAAGCCGCCGCCAGGGCGGACGCCCTGGCCACCGATACCGTGCAGGAACTCGATGCTCATCCCATGTCGCTGGGCAAGGGCATCTTCCTTACCGTGCTGGGCCTGGCCCTGCTGGTCGTCAGTTCCCGGCTGCTGGTGTGGGGCGCGGTGGATATCGCCCAGGGTCTCGGGGTGTCCGACGTCATCATCGGGCTGACCGTGGTCGCCATCGGCACATCGCTGCCGGAACTGGCCTCGTCCATCAGTGCCCTGCGTCGCAAGGAGCATGATCTGGTGCTGGGCAACGTGGTCGGCTCCAACCTGTTCAACACCCTGGGGGTGGTGGGGCTGGCCGCCGTCATCGCGCCGATCGAGGCCGGGCGTGAGGTGCTGATGCGAGACTGGTCGCTGATGACCGCCATGACCCTGATGATGGCGGTGTTCGCGTTGGGCTGGAAGGGCCGGGCGGGGCGCATCAATCGGTTCGAGGGTGGCGTCCTGGTTGCCGTCTACCTGGCCTACACCGCCTATCTGGTATCGCTGGTGCTGGGGCAGTCCTGACCTGACACCTGGCTGCGTTCCCTTGCCACGGCAAAGGCAAGGCTGGTGGGCGCACAAGCGGGTAGGTGATCGGCCATGGGTGCGTGCGACAATTGGCCATGGGACAGAGGCCTGCGGGACCTCTATGCTGGGGGCAAGCGGGATCGAAGATGCATGATTGTGCATAGATAGATTGCCAGGCTAGCCGAGCAAGGCTGCGCTCTATCGATTCGATTCCGCTCGGGTTCGATGCTGTCCTGCCAGGGTCGGGTTGTGTTCCCGAGGCAGGGCGGTGCCGTCGGTCATCCCTGCCTCGAGGAGTCGCTCATGGAACTGGATCCCGTGCTTCTGTCACGTATACAGTTCGCCTTCGTCGTATCCTTCCACGCCATCTTCCCCGTCTTTACCATAGGGCTGGCGTCCTATGTCGCTGTCCTGCATGGACTCTTCTACAAGACCGGCAATCCCGCCTGGGATCGACTGGCCGCCTTCTGGGTCAAGGTCTTCGCCGTGGTCTTCGGCATGGGCGTGGTCTCCGGGATCGTCATGGCCTTCCAGTTCGGAACCAACTGGAGCAACTTCAGTCAGGCGACGTCCAACTTCCTCGGCCCCATGCTGAGTTATGAGGTGGTCACCGCCTTCTTCCTGGAAGCCGGCTTCCTCGGGGTGCTGCTGTTTGGGCGTGGCAAGGTGGCCGAGGGGGTTCACCTGTTCGCCGCCATCATGGTCGCGGTGGGCACCTTCATCTCGGCCTTCTGGATCCTGTCCACCAATAGCTGGATGCAGACCCCCGCCGGGGTGGAAATGATCGACGGCCACTTCAGCGTCACCAGTTGGGGCGAGGCCATGTTCAATGCCTCCTTCCCTTATCGCTTTGCCCACATGGCGCTGGCTTCCTTCCTGACCGGCGGCTTCGTGGTGGCCGGCGTCAGCGCCTGGTATCTGCTGATCGGTCGCGACGTCGAGGCCAACCGCAAGGCCCTGTCCATGTGCATGTGGCTGTTGCTGGTGCTGGCGCCGGTACAGGCGGTGGTCGGCGACGCCCACGGTCTCAATACGCTTGAGCATCAGCCGACCAAGGTGGCGGCGATGGAGGCCAACTGGGAGACCCAGTCCGGGGTGCCGCTGCTGTTGTTCGCCTGGCCGGACAAGGAGGCCCAGGAAAATCACTTCGAGATCGGCATTCCGCGCCTGGCCAGCCTGATCCTGACCCATGACCTGGACGGTGAGGTACCCGGGCTCAAGGAGGTCCCGGTAGAGGAGCAACCTCCGGTGTGGTTCGTGTTCTGGTCATTCCGCGCCATGGTCGGCATGGGCATGCTGATGATCGCGGTGGCCTTCACCGGCCTGTGGTTGCGCCGTGGCGGTCGTCTGTACAAGAGTCGTCCCTTCCTGCAGACGCTGAGGCTGATGAGTGTGGCGCCCTTTATCGCGGTGCTGGGTGGCTGGTTTGTCACCGAAGCGGGCCGCGCGCCCTGGCTGGTGTACGGCATGATGACCCAGGCCGAGGGGGTGACGCCGTCGCTCAGTGGCTGGATGGTGCTCGCTACCCTGATCGGCTATGTGCTGGTCTACGCGGTGGTGTTCCTGACCGGGGGCTACTACCTCACCCGGGTGGTGCGCCAGGGCATGCTGGCCGAGGAGCCCCACGACGACGAGGTCGAGACGGCCAAGCGCCCGCTGTCCGCCGCCCACGCCACCCTCGAGGCCGACGCCGGCCGCCAGTTCGGGAGTTGATGACATGGAATTGATCAACCTTTCTGCCATCTGGGCGCTGATCATCGGGTTCGGCGTGATGATGTACATCCTGATGGATGGCTTCGATCTCGGGGTGGGTATCCTCTACCCCTTCGCTCCGGACGAGCACGCCCGGGATGTGATGATGAACTCGGTAGCGCCGATATGGGACGGCAACGAGACCTGGCTGGTGCTCGGCGGGGCGGGACTTCTGGCGGCCTTTCCGCTGGTCTACACCATCCTGCTGCCGGCGCTCTATCTTGGGGTCTTCCTGATGTTGGCCGGCCTGATTTTCCGTGGCATCGCCTTCGAGTTCCGCTTCAAGTCGGTACGTAATCGCCACTGGTGGAACCGTGCCTTCTGCTGGGGCTCGATGGTCGCCACCTTCTGTCAGGGGGTCGTGGTCGGCGCCTACATCGAGGGCTTCGAGGTCGCCAACAATGTCTACGTAGGCGGTCCTTTCGACTGGCTGACGCCTTTCACCGTGATCACCGGCCTTGCACTGATGGCGGGCTATGCGCTGCTGGGGGCGACCTGGACGATTTTGAAGTCCGAGGGGCAGGTGCAGGAATGGGCCTACCGCATCACGCCCAGGCTGCTGGGACTGGTGCTGGCGGGCTTTGCCGTGATCAGTATCTGGACGCCGTTCGTCGACGACTTCGTGCGTGAGCGCTGGTTCGGCCACCTGACCCTGTTCTGGGTGTTCCCGGCACTGGCGTTGCTGTGCGCCGCCATGGTGTGGCGTTCGGTGGCCCGTCGCCGTGAGGGCCAGCCGTTCGTGGCTACCCTGGGACTGTTCTTCTTCACCTACCTGGGGCTGGTGGCCAGCAAGTGGCCCTACCTGATCCCGCCGGACATCACCCTGTGGGACGCCGCCTCGGCTCCGGAGAGCCAGCTGTTTCTGCTGCTCGGGGTGCTGTTCGTGATCCCGGTGGTACTGGGCTACACCGCCTGGTCCTACTGGGTGTTCCGCGGCAAGGTAAGAGGGGGCGGCTATCACTAAGTCGTCTGGTGCTGAGTCGCCTCGTTCTGAGTCGTCTCGCGGCGAGGCCACCAGGGCGCGGCGGTGGCTCAACCAGCACACCGGGGCTCAGCGTCGTCCGCTGACCCTGGCCGCGGCCTTCGCGGTGCTGGCAGGACTCGCGGGTGTGGTCCAATGGGTACTGCTGGCCAAGGTGCTGGTACTGGCGATCGAGGGTGACCGTTCCCTGAGCCAGCTATGGCCCTGGCTTGTCTCTCTACTGGGGCTTCTGGCCCTGCGTGCCGGGGCTGGCTTTGCTCAGGAGTGTCTGGCCCAGCGAGCCAGCCAGCGCCTTCGCCGCGCGGTACGCCACGAGTTGCTCGAGCATCTGTTTGCGCTGGGACCGGTGCGTGCCGGTCGCCATCACAGTGCCGGGCTGGCCCATCGCCTTGTCGAGCAGGTCGAGGCACTGGACGGCTACACCTCACGCTTCTGGGTGCAGCTTCGAGTGGTGATGGTGGTGCCGCTGGTCATCTTCGCCATCATCGCCTGGCACAACTGGCTGGCGGCGCTGCTGCTGGCGATCACCGCGCCGCTGATTCCCTTGTTCATGGCGCTGGTGGGCATGGGTGCCGAATCGCTCAATCGCGACCAGTTCGCGGCGGTGACGCGACTGTCCGGGCACTTCGTCGATCGGGTGCGTGGCATCGCCACCATTCGACTGTTCGGTGCCGGCGACAGGGTCACCGACGAGGTTGCCCAGGTCGCCGACGACTATCGCCGGCGCACCCTGAAGCCCTTGCGACTGGCCTTTCTGTCATCGGCAGTGCTCGAATTCTTCTCCTCGGTGGCGATTGCGGTGCTGGCCATCTACATCGGCTTTGGCCTGCTCGGGGATCTGCCGCTGGAGGTGGCCGATTCGCTGACGCTGGGCAGTGGCCTGGCCATCCTGCTGCTGGCCCCGGAGTTCTTTCAGCCGCTGCGCACACTGTCCCAGCACTACCACGATCGTGCCTCGGCGCTGGCCGCCGCCCGGGCCCTGACGGAACTGCTCGATGAACCCATCGATCCGTCGCGAGTGTCGCCCGTCTCGTCGCCTGGCACTGCGGAAAGTCCCGCTTCTTCAGTGTTGTCCGGTGGCCAGCTTGCGCGGCTCGAAGGCGCCTGCCTGGATCACCCTGGGCGTGGCCGCGTGCTGGGTCCGCTGGACTTCCGGGTGGACGCCGGTGAAGTGGTGGTGATCAGCGGCCCATCGGGTGCCGGCAAGTCGAGCCTGCTGGCGATGCTGGCGGGGTTTGTCGGGCCTGGCGAGGGGACGCGCCGATCGGCACCGGGCATCGCCTTTGCCTGGATGGACCAGCGCCCGCTGCTGATCCAGGGCAGCCTCGCCGACAATCTTCGCCTGACGGCGCCGAACGCTGGCGATGACGACCTGCGCACTGCGCTCGAGCAGGCGGGCCTTGAGCCGCTGGTCGCGGCTCTGCCCGAGGGACTCGATACCCGGATCGGCGAAAATGGCCTGGGCCTGTCCGGCGGGCAGGCCCAGCGCCTGGCGCTGGCGCGGGTGTTCCTGAGTGATGCCGCGCTGGTGCTGCTGGACGAGCCGACGGCGAGTCTGGATCGAGAGACCGAAGCGGTACTGATTCGCGGCTTTCGGCGTCTGGCCGGCCAGGGCCGGGCGCTGGTCATCGCCAGCCATCACCCGGCCATCCTGGCCATGGGGGACCGGCGTGTGGAGCTGCTCGATGGGCGAGTCACCGCGAGTGGAAGAGAACAGCAAGAGGTGGCCCATGGCGTCGTCGACTGAGCGCACGGATACGGGATTCGCTGCGGGGATTGCCAGTCTGCGTCCGTGGATCGAGGTGCATGCGTCGTTTCGTCGGCGCCTGGTGCTTGGCGTGGTGCTGATGGTGCTGACCGCGCTGTCGGCGCTGGGGCTGCTGGCGGTGTCGGGTTGGTTCATCACCGCCAGCGCGCTGACCGGCGCGGCCTTGGCCGCGGGTATGGCGGCGACCCTGGACGTCTACACCCCAGGGGCGGGCATTCGTCTGTTTGCGGTGTCCCGTACCGTGTCACGCTACGTCGAACGCCTCTACAACCACGACACCATCCTGCGACTGCTGGCTCGCCTGAGGGCGCGCTGCTTCTCGGGCCTGGTGGCGATGGACGGCGCCAGCCTCGGGGCAAGGCGATCCGGCGACTGGCTCAACCGTCTGACCGCCGATATCGATACCCTGGACGCGCTTTACCTGCGGCTGCTGGCGCCGGCGGCGATGGCGCTGGTGCTGGGGGCGGCGCTGGTAGCGTTGGTAGCGGTGTGGCTGCCCCAGGCCGCGCTGGTGCTGGGTGTCTTGCTGCTGTTCGGCTGGAGCTGGCTGACCCTCGGACAGGCCCGCCTGGGTCTTGCGGCCTGTCGTCGCCGCGTCGTCGGGCTGGAGCGACTGCGCTCGGCCATGATCGAAACCCTTGGCGGTCTGAGTGAACTCGAATCCTACGGCGCATTGGCGCGCCGCCGTGGCGAGCTTGAAGCCCTCGAGGACGAGCTGCTGGCGGCTCAGTGGCGACTGTCACTGATCACCGGGTTTGGCAATGTTCTGACGACGCTGGTGATGGGGGGCGCCTGGTGGCTTGTATTGATCGGTGGCCTCGCCGCCTTCGGTGGCGGCCAGTTGGGCGCCGCCGTGCTGGTGATGCTGCCGTTGGCCTCGCTGGCCCTGGCCGAGGGGTTGGCAAGTCTGCCCGCCGCCTTCACCCAGGCCGGCGCAAGCCTCGCCGCCGCCGAGCGGCTCAATGCCATCGACCAGCAGCGTGCAGCGCCTGCAAATGTCTCATCAGACACCACCCGAGCTGTTGCAGTGCACGCTGCGCCTCGAAGCGGGACTGCCGAGTGTGGAGGGCTGGAGGTCTGCGCAACGTCGCTGAGTTTTCGTTATCCGCAGGCGCTCGATCAGGCGCTGTCGCCCCTGAGCTTCCGGCTGGCGCCGGGGGAGAGGGCCGCGATCTGTGGCCCCTCCGGCAGTGGCAAGTCGACGCTGCTGGCGCTGCTTGCCGGGGAGCTGCGAGGCCACCATGGTCGCTTGACCCTGGACGGCCAGGCGGTGGAAGCCCTGGACCCGCAGTGGTTGAGCTGCAAAGTGGGCTGTCTGACCCAGCGGGTGGAGCTGTTTGACGCAAGCCTTGCCGAGAATCTGCGTCTGGGCGCCCCCGAGGCGAGCCCGGAGCGGCTGTGGCAGGCGCTTGTTGCGGTAGACCTGGCCGACTGGGCGCAGGGTCTGCCCGGCGGGCTCGAGACACGCGTGGGGGAAGGGGGGCGACAGCTTTCCGGCGGCCAGGCGCGACGTCTGGGTCTGGCGCGTCTGTGGCTGACCGATCCCGCCCTGGTAGTGCTCGATGAGCCTTTTGCCTCGCTGGATGCGGCCACCGCGCGGCGGGTGGCCGAGGGCATCGGCCCCTGGCTGGCCGGACGCACGGTGCTCATGCTGTTGCACCATCATGATCCCGACTCGCCGTCGCCCGGCATGGAGCACATCCCCAGGGTCATCGACATGGCGGCCGGTACGCCATGGCAAGCCCGGGGCGAATGCGTCACCATGTAAACGACGACACCTGATTTCTACGGTTCGATGCCACAGGGCCAGACACCATGACCGACGACTTTCTGACCCGCCTGCCCAAGGCGGAACTGCATCTGCACATCGAGGGTACGCTGGAGCCGGAGCTGATGTTTGCGCTGGCCGAGCGTAACGGGGTCAGCCTGCCTTACGCCGATATCGAGGCGGCCCGACAGGCTTACGACTTCAGCGACCTGCAGTCCTTTCTCGATCTTTACTATCAGGGCATGAGCGTGCTGGTCCGCGCCCGGGACTTCGAGGACCTGGCGATGGACTACTTCCGGCGCGCCGCCGCCGAGGGGGTGGTGCATATCGAGATGCACGTGGACCCCCAGGCCCACCTGTCCCGTGGCGTGGCGCTGTCCGAGGTGATGGAAGGCCTGACGGCCGCCTGCGCCAAGGCCCGCTCCGAGCTGGATATTTCCACCGCCATGATCCTCGCCTTTCTGCGTGATCAGCCCGCCGCCGATGCCATGCAGCTGCTCGAGGACAGCACGCCCTGGCATGACCACTTCAGTGCCGTGGGGCTGGACAGCGCTGAGCGAGGCAATCCGCCGAGCAAATTCCAGGAGGTCTTTGCCCGGGCGCGGGAGCTGGGCCTCGAGCGCGTGGCCCACGCAGGTGAGGAGGGGCCACCGAGCTATATCCGCGAGGCACTGGATGAGCTTCAGGTGTGTCGCATCGACCATGGCGTAAGGGCGATCGAGGACATCGAGCTGATGGAGCGGCTGGCCGACGAAGGCACCGTGCTGACGGTGTGTCCGCTGTCCAATGTGCGCCTGAAAGTGGTGGAACGGCTCGAAGATCATGGCCTGCCGACGCTGATCGACGCAGGACTGGTGGTAACCATCAACTCCGATGACCCGGCCTACTTCGGCGGTGGCATGCGCGACAACTTCGCCGCCTGTCAGCGGGCCTTCGGCTGGTCCAACGAGACCCTCAAGTGGCTGGCCGGCAACGCCATCGAGGCGGCCTTCATGGATGAGGACAGGAGGCAGGCGCTGAGACAGCGGCTGGTGGAATCCTAGGCCTTGCCGTAAAAGTGCCTGCATACGTCGACGTTTCAGACAATGCCGGACGCCGGGATTGGCACGTCAAGCGCCGCCTTGCCCCTTGTCGGGGGAGGCGGCGCTGGCGTTTGCAGGGGGCAATTGGTGATAGTACCGGGTCAGGCCTGGCCCGGGGCTGGATCAGGACTGGATCAGGGCAGAGCAGGCACCGTGACCACCGGTTGCTCTCCTGTCAGGGCATGCAGGAAGCTGACCAGACGTTCGACGGTCGCTTCATCAAGCTCCCGCTTGAGCATCTGCTCGCCCATGATGGGCACGACGTCTTCAAGCGTCTCGGCCGAGCCGTCGTGAAAGTAGGGGTAGGTGAGGGCGACATTGCGCAGTGATGCCGTCCTGAAGGCCTGTCGATCGCTTTCCTTGTTGGTGACCGCGAAGCGCCCGGGATCATCCGATCCCGGCACCTGAATCGGATGGAACAGGCTGTCGCTGAAGTTGGCACCGCGGTGACAGCTGATGCACCCGACGTCCACGAAGTCCTTCATGCCAGCCTTCTGCTGATCGGTGAGGGCATCCTCGTCACCGAGCAGGTAGCGATCGAGCGGGGCGTTCGGCGTATTCAGCGTGCGCTCGAAGCTGGCGATGGCGTCGGCCAGGTTGCCGGAGGACAGCGGAGCCTCGTCATCGGGAAATGCCGTCTGGAAGTGATCGGAATAGCCGTCGACGGCGGAAAGGCGGGCAAGGGCGCCGTCCAGGTCGTGGGCCATCTCGATGCTGTTCTGGATAGGACCCAACGCCTGGCCTTCCAGGTCGGGTTCGCGACCGTCCCAGAACTGTGAGCCAAGAAAACCCGAGTTGAGCGCGGTGGGGGAGTTTCGTTCTCCCACCTGGCCATCGTGGCCGACCGCCGTCGGCAGCCGGTCCGTCCAGGCCAGGGCCGGGTTGTGACAGGAAGCGCAGCTGATGTTGCTGCTCTTTGACAGCCGGGGTTCGAAGAACAGCATCTTGCCAAGCGCTACCTTCTCAGCGGTGAGGCTGTTGTCGGCGGGGATGGGGGGAAGCGAAGGCAGAGGGGTGAAATACTGTCGATAGTCCTGTTGCTCGTCGGATTCGGTGTCTGATGTGGTTGCCGCCGACGCCTGGGAGGCGACGGCCATGCTGCAGGCCAAAAAAGTGCCGGTCAAAAAAGTGCTGGCCAAGAAAGTGCCGGCCAGAACAGGGGGAAGGTAGTTGGGCCAAGGTCGCATCATGTATTCCCTTCGTTGCGTCACGTCACGGTTTGCCGTCCAGGCGGGCGATCTGAGCCTGCCGCTGTCCGGCGAGCGACAGCGGGAATCAGTAGCGGCACAGGTTGATGGCGAACCCTGATGCTCAAGGCGTGCTTCATGTCACCAGATGGCACTGAGGCTTGCCCGCGCTGGTGTTAGTAATAGGTGATCCTGTGTGTGCAGCGGCCGCTTTTCGGGCAACGGGCTGTGTGGAAGATTGCTGAGGCATGATGTCGAAGCGAAAACGTCGGAATCTAAGGTGTTTTCGGCGTGATCGCCGACCGAGTCGAGGAAGATATCGAGCAGGCGGTCGTCCTTTCTTTCAGCACACCTGGGGGCGCTTCGGCGCGCCCTTCGCTACCGGCGAAGTCCTCGGTGACACGCAAAAGAGGCGCCCGTCTCTGGTATAAATCCCAGGGCGCCTCTTTTTTGGTCTGGCGGTTGGTCTGGCAGGTGTTGTGGCTGGAGGGCCGGCGTGCATGAGCCGGCATGCATCAACGGGCGTGCAACACCAGAAGCCGTGCATCAGCCCTGTTGGCGATTGGCCTCGCGCGCCGCTTCCCTGGCGCGTCGCTTGGCCTCGCGACGCTCTTCCATGCGTGCCACCGCGTCGGCACCCAGATGGGCTTCGCCGCGCTCCCGGGCGAGGCGCATCTGGCGCTCGCGCTCGGCGAAGCGGGCCTTCTGCTCGTCGCTCAGGCGGTCGTAGCAGCGCGGGCAACAGACGCCTTTCTGGTAGTACTCGCTCTGCTTGTCCTGCTCGGTGATCGGCATGCGGCAGGCGTGGCACTGGTCATAGCGCCCGGGCTTGAGATCATGGTCGACGGTCACCCTGTCGTCGAACACGAAGCACTCGCCACGCCACAGGGTCTTGTCCCTCGGTACGTCCTCCAGGTACTTCAGGATGCCGCCCTTGAGGTGGTAGACGTCCTCGAATCCCTGCTCCTTGAGATAGGCGGTGGACTTCTCGCAACGGATGCCGCCGGTACAGAACATCGCCACCTTCTTGTGGCGACTCGGGTCCAGGGTCTTCTTCACGTACTCGGGGAAATCGCGAAAGGCGCTGGTGGCCGGGTTGACCGCGCCCTCGAAGGTGCCTACCTCGACTTCGTAGTCGTTGCGGGTGTCGATCAGCAGCACCTCGGGGTCCTGGATCAGCTCGTTCCAGTCCTTGGGGTCCACGTAGGTGCCGACGGTATGGCGCGGGTCGATGCCCTCGACGCCCATGGTCACGATCTCGCGCTTGAGCTTGACCTTGGTACGCATGAAGGGCGCACGACGGGTCAGTGACTCCTTGGTGTCGAGCTCGGCCAGGCGCGGGTCGGCGCGTAGCCAGGCGAGCACCGCGTCGATGCCCTGGCGGGTGCCGGCGACGGTGCCATTGATGCCTTCACGGGCCAGCAGCAGGGTGCCGCGCACCTGATGCTCGAGCAGGGTGTCGAGCAGCGGCTCGCGCAGCGCCTCGTAGTCGTCGAGGGTGACGAACTTATACAGGGCGCACACCACCAGGGTGTCTGGACCAGAAGTGGCGGTTTCGGTGGCTGTGTCAGGGGGTGAAGTATCGTGACTCATGGTTGTCCTCGTGCGAGCCGGAGCGTAAATCCGGAGCAGCGTTGGCAGCGTGTGGTATTCAAGGCGCGCATTCTAGCGCACTCGCCGAGGAATTTCCCGGCCAGCCATCACCCCGTGCAAGCGCCGGTCGCCGGCGCCTGTCGTCGGGTTCTTCAGGTCTGGCGGCGGTGCTGCAGGCGTCCCCCCGCCCAGGTCTCGTAGATGGCGCGGTCGTCCCCCAGCATCATCAGGGTAAACAGCTCCTCCGCCAGCGACTGGGTGCGCCCCATGCGTCGGGCCAGCAGCGGCGAAGCGAACAGGTCGATAACCACGAAGTCGGCGTCGCGCCCGGGGGTCAGGCTGCCGATCCGATCGTCCAGTGACAGCGATACGGCGTTGCCTCGGGTCAGGTCATGAAAGCCTGCCCAGGCGGTCAGTGGCGTGCCCCTGAGCTGGCCGACCTGATAGGCCGCCTTGAGGGTGGCAAGTCCCGACAGGTCGGTACCGGCGCCGATGTCGCTGGCCAGCGTCAGATTCAGCCCCTGGGCCCGGGCGCCGGCCCGGTCGAACAGGCCACTGCCGAGAAACAGGTTGGAGCTGGGACAGAAGGCGATGTTGGCGCCGCGCTCGGCCATTCGGGTACGCATCTCGTCGTCCAGGTGGATGCCGTGGGCAAAGGTGCTGCGCGGCCCCACCAGCCCGGATTCCTCGTAGACCGCCAGGTAGTCGCGGCTGCCCGGAAACAGCTCGGCCACCCAGTCGAGCTCACCCAGGTTCTCCGACAGGTGGGTCTGCAGCCACAGGCTCGGATCATTGCGCAGAAGGCCACCGGCGGCGTCGAGCTGGGCGCGGGTGGAGGTAGGCGCGAAGCGTGGGGTGACGCTGTAGCCGAGACGCGCGGTGCCGTGCCAGTCACTGATCAGGCGCTCGCTGTCGCGGATGCCGCCGTAGGTGTCGTCGGTGAGCGCGTCGGGGGCATGGCGGTCCATCAGTACCTTGCCGGCCAGCATGCACAGGTCGCGGCGTTGGGCCGCGCTGAAGAAGGCGTCGGTCGAGGCCGGGTGGCTCGAGCAGAACACCTGGGCGGTGGTGGTGCCTACTCGCATTAGTTCGTCGAGGAAGACGTCGGCCATCTGCTCGGCGTGTTCGCGCTGGGCAAAGCGACATTCCTCGGGGAAGGTGTACTCGTTGAGCCAGTCGAGCAGCTGGCGTCCGTAGGAGGCCATGATCTCGAGCTGCACATAGTGCACATGGCTGTCGATGAAGCCTGGCATCACCAGCTTGTCGCGGTGGTCGATGACGCTGGCGTCGGCGGGCAGGTGGGGGGCGAGCTCTGTATAGTCGCCCACCGCCTGAACGACACCCTCGGCCCACCACAGCACGCCGTCGGCGAAGTAGCTGACGCTGCCCTCGAGCGGGGTGTCGCCGTCGCCGGGATCGGCATTGAAGCTGAGGATGCGCGCGCGCATGACCCAGCTCGATGAGCAGGGGCTGCCAGCGGGGCTGGTGGAGGCGCCGGCGGAAGTTCCGGAGAAAGCCTCGGGCTTGGGCGCGGTGCTGGCAGAGGCGTTACGGGTCTCGGTCATGGGGCACTCTTTATCGGGTCGTCGCTTATAGGGTCATCGCGTCATCGCACTATGGCGGTGACGTTGTGGTCATGGGTGGCGACTGGCCTGACGGCTGGCCTGGCGACTTGATCAGGCGGCTTGATCAGGCGGCAGGCGCGGCGGCCAGGGAGGCAGACGCCTGGTGCTACCCGGCCAGACGGGTAACGGTCGGGCCAGGACAGGTTCAGGAAAACAGGCGTCGTACTTCTGCGCTTTCCAGGCCGCGCAGCGCGTCGCGACGTGCCCCCTCCGGCCTGGGGCTTGCCAGTGGCAGCAGCTCGGCCAGGGCGGCCAGGGCGACGGCGTAGGGCGTCTTGTCGCCGCCGGAGTCGCCGATCGGGCAGCGCACGGCGTCGATGCGATCTTGCGGGATGCCGGCACGCTCCAGTCGCCCGCGGAAGCTGGCCCACTTGCTGCGCGAGCCGATCAGCCCGATCGAGGCCATGTCGCCGCGCCTGAGCAGTGCCTCCACCAGGGCGTAGTCCTCGGCGTGGTCGTGGGTCAGCACCAGCACGTGGCTGCCGCCAGGCAGCGACTCGGCGCTGGTGTTGCAGTCGTCCAGCCGGTGGTGGTGCTGGCCTGGTGCCGGGTTGAGCCCGCTGAAGGCGTCCTCGCGGCTATCGTACCAGTCGAGTCGCCAGCCAAGCGGCGCCGCCAATGAGGCCACCGCGCGGCCCACGTGGCCGGCGCCGAACAGCGCCAGGCGCGTGGCCGTACCGAGATCCGTTTCGAGCAGCACGTTGACGAAGCCGCCGCAGCACTGGCCACTGCGGCCACCCAGCGAAAAGGCCTCCAGGCTGAGGCCGGCCTCACCGCGCTCGAGGCGTTCCCGGGCGCAGGCGATCAGTTGCCATTCGAAGGTGCCGCCGCCCAGGGTGTCGATGATGGCGTCGGCGGTGATCACCATCCTGGCGCCAGGCTCACGTGGGGTCGACCCCTGGCTGGTCACCTGGGTGGCCAGCACATGGGGCAGGCCGGCGCGTCGGAGGCGGGCCAGGGCGTCGTACCAGCGCTCGCCGCTCATGGGGTGCCTCCTGCACGACTCTCATTCACCCGGCGTGCCAGGCGTGCCGCCGCCATGACCCGCTCAGGTGTTGCCGGGGTGTCCAGCCGTACCGCCTGGCGGTAGTCGGTGAGGCTCGCCAGGGCGTCGCGCAGCGCGCACCACACCGACATCCCCAGCATGAAGGGCGGCTCACCCACCGCCTTGGAGCGGTAGATGCTGGCCATGGAGTTGGGGTGGCCCTGCATCAGCTCGACGTTGAAGGTGGCCGGCAGATCGCCGTAGGCGGGGATCTTGTAGGTGGCCGGGCCGAACGAGGTCAACTGGCCCCGCTCGTTCCACTTCAGTTCCTCGCTGGTCAGCCACCCCATGCCCTGGATAAAGCCGCCTTCCACCTGGCCCACGTCGATGGCCGGATTGAGCGAGTCGCCCACGTCGTGGAGGATGTCGACCCGATCCACCTGGTACTCACCGGTGAGGGTGTCCAGTGCCACCTCGGCGACGGCGGCGCCATAGGCGAAGTAGTAGAAGGGGCGTCCGCTGCCGCTGGCCCGATCGTAGTGGATCAACGGCGTTGCGTAGAAGCCTTTCTCGGACAGCGACACCCGACCGAGGTAGGCGTCCTGGATGAGCTCGCCCCAGGCGATACGTCGTTCGCTGCCACCGATGCCGGCGATCAGCTCGCCCTGTTCCAGACGCATGTCCTGACGGTCGAGCTGGTAGCGTTCGGCGGCGAAGTCGAACAGCCGCGATTTCAGCTTGCTGGCCGCGTCGCGTGCCGCCTGGCCGTTCAGGTCGGCCCCGCTGGAGGCCGCCGTGGGTGAGGTGTTGGGTACCTTGTCGGTACGGCTGGCGCTGATGCGTACCGCTTCGAGGTCGAGCCCCAGCTCGCGGGCGACCACCTGGCACACCTTGGTGTGCAGGCCCTGGCCCATCTCGATGCCGCCGTGATTGATCATCACGCTGCCGTCGGTGTAGACGTGCAGCAGGGCACCGGCCTGGTTGAGGTGCTGGGCGGTGAAGGAGATGCCGAACTTCACCGGGGTCAGCGCCAGGCCCCTGCGGATGACCGGGCTGTCGGCGTTGAACTCGGTGATTGCCTGGCGCCGGGACCAGTAGTCGCTCGAGGTCTCGAGCCGCTCGATCAGGTCATGCAGCAGCGTGATCTGGTCCACCGTCTGGCCATAGTGGGTCTGGTCGCGGCCTTGGCGATACAGGTTGCGTTTGCGCACCGTCAGGGGATCCTCGCCCACGCGGCGGGCGATGTCCTCCATGGCGGCTTCGATCACCATCATGCCCTGGGGACCACCGAAGCCACGAAAGGCGGTGTTTGACGCGGTGCTGGTACGGGCGCGATGACCGGTGACCCGAGCCTGGCCCAGTGAATAGGCGTTGTCGGCGTGGAACATGGCGCGGTCGACGATGGCTTCGGACAGATCCGGCGAGTATCCGCAGTCGCCGATGACGGTGATGTCACCGCCCTGGATCACGCCCTGTTCATCGACACCGAGCCGATAGCGGTTGTGGAAGGGGTGGCGCTTGCCGGTGACCTTCATGTCCTCGGCCCGGGGCAGGCGAACACGGCAGCTCTTGCCGGTGCGGCGGGCGATCAGCGCCGCCAGGCAGGCCCAGGGCGAGGCCTGGGTTTCCTTGCCGCCGAAGCCGCCGCCCATGCGGCGTACCTCCACGGTGACCGCGTGGAAGGGGATGCCCAGCACCTCGGCGATCAGCTTCTGGGTCTCGCTGGGATGCTGATTGGAGGTGTGGACCATCACGCCTTCGTCTTCGGTGGGGTGGACCACGCAGGCCTGCCCCTCCAGATAGAAGTGCTCCTGGCCACCGACGAACTGCTCGTCCTCGATGACGTGTGTCGCCCCGGCCAGGGCGGCCTCCCAGTCACCGCTCTGCTGGCGGTGGGTCGGGCGCACCACGTCGCCGGCCTCGGCGGCGGCCACTGGGTCGAGGCTCGCCTCGACCTCATCGATCTCCAGGCGCGCCTTCTTGACCGCCTGACGCGCCGCACGATGGCTGGTGGCGGCGACGCAGAAGATCACCTGGCCGGCGTAGAGTACCTCGCCGTCGGCCATGATCGGATCGCCGGGAAAGACCGGGCCGATATCGGTGTGGCCCGGGACGTCGGCGACGCTGATCACGTCGACCACGCCCGGGGCGCTGCGCACGGCGGACAGGTCCAGCCCGGTGATGCGTCCGCTGGCGACCGGCGAGAGTCCCACCGCCAGGTGCAGCGCGTCCGCCGGCAGCGCCAGGTCGTCGATGTAGGCGGCGCGCCCGGTGACGTGCTTGACCGCGCTTTCGTGGCGAGCGGCGCTGCCCGAGAAGCCCTTGGCCGCCGGCGCGTGGCGGGGAGTATCGGCAGTATCGCTGGCCGCGGAGGCAGGTGTGGTCAGATCAGTGAGCGTACGCATGGAGCATCACCTCCTGGGTCGGGTGCTGAGAGTCCTGGGATGCCGCGTCGGCGACGACCAGGCGCAGGCGTTCGATCAGTGCAGCGGCGGCGTGCCGACGATAGTCGCTGCTGCCACGCACATCGCTCATGGGCTGAAAGTCTTCGGCCAGCGCATCGATGGCGGCGGCGAACCGCTCGGGTGAAGGGGCATGGCCTTCCAGTGCCGCCTCGGCGCCGGTTGCCCGGGCCGGGATCGCAGCCATGCCGCCGAAGGCCAGGCGGACCTCGGCCAGGGCGCCGTCCTTCAGGGCCCAGCTAAAGGCACCGAGTACCGCCGAGATGTCGTCCTCACGCCGTTTTGACAGTTTCCAGACCTTGAGCTGGCGGTCAGCTGCCAGCGTCGGCAGGAAGATCGCTTCCAGGCACTCGTCCGGCGCCAGGGCGGTCTTCTTGTAGTCGATGAAGAAGTCCGCCGCGGCGAGTTCGCGACTGCCGCCGGGTCCGGTCAGGCGCAGGCAGGCGTCGAGTGCCAGCAGTACCGGTGGGGTGTCGCCGATGGGCGAGGCGTTGGCCACGTTGCCACCCAGGGTGCCGCGGTTGCGCACCTGACCAGAGCCCAGTCGATGCAGGAGGTGATGGAAGGCGGGATAGCGCTCGGCAAACAGCGGTTCCAGTTGCGTGTAGGTGACGGCAGCACCGACCCACATCCCTGGTCGACCGCTGGCGTCGTGGCCCGCTTCCAGCACCTTGAGCTGTTCTACCCGGGTGACATCGATGACCTCGGCGAAGTCCGCCAGATTCTGGGTGACTTCGAGCCAGAGATCGGTGCCGCCGGCCACCAGGCGGGCGTCGGGGTGGCGGGCGCGCAGTTCGACCAGCTCATCGAGGCGGCGCGGCTGGTAAAAGCCGCTGTGGGTAGCAGGCTCACCCACATTGGTGGCAAGCGTTTGGGCAAGGGCGTCATCGTCGAGCCATTCGGGCCGGAAGCCCGGGGTGTCGCCCATGGCCAGGGCGGCGTCGCGGATCGGGCGATAGCCGGTGCAGCGACACAGGTTGCCGCCCAGCGCCGCTTCCAGTCGCTCAGGCGTCAGTGGCGCGGGCCGCGCGCGGTCATCTTCATGAAGGGTGAACAGCGACATGACGATACCCGGGGTGCAGAAGCCGCATTGGCTGCCGTGGTGTTCCACCATGGCGGCCTGGCAAGGATGCAGCTCGTCCCCCCGGGACAACCCCTCGACGGTGACCAGGTGGCATCCATTGAGCTGGTGGGCCGGCATGATGCAGGCGTTGGCGCTGTGATAGCGCAGGTTGCCGTCGGCATCGGGCTCGCCGATCGCCACGGTGCAGGCACCGCAGTCGCCGGAGGCGCAGCCTTCCTTGGTGCCGGTCTGGTTGAGGCGCTCGCGCAGCAGGTCGAGCACGCTGAGGTGGGCCTCGGCGTCGACGCGCCGTGGCCGCCCGTTGAGGAAGAACTCGATCATGGTCAGGTCCGCTTATGTTGTCGTTGTCGTCGTTGATGTCCTGGTCGATGTCCTGGTTGCAGGCTGAGCCGAGTGGTTGTCAGCGAGTCGGTACCAAGGGGCATCGCCATGGCAAGGGGGTAACTTCATTCTTGACCAATCGGTCAGCTTCTTCAAGTCACGCCGTCGAGTTTTTTTCGGTGCCCGCCGCGTGTTCCTGTCGGCGACCACAGCAGAGGCCTAAAAAGCTGCCCGTCACAGGCGCTGTCGCGCCAGGTTAGCCGCTTTGCCCAATTGCCAGAGCGGTGGGGTTCAGGCACTCTTTTCCTCCTTGCCGACCCACCTGCAACCGGCGGTGGCGGGCGATTCGACGACCGGGATAACCATGGGCTCACAGCTTGATGACACGGCGCTGAAGGCGCCGCTGGAGGCGGAGGCTGGTGCCATTCGCCAGCGTAACGAACGCGACATACTCGACGCCGCCGAGCGAGTGTTTTCGCGTCACGGCTATCGGGGCGCCAGCCTGAAGCTGATTGCCGAGGAAGCCGGGCTGCCCAAGTCCAATGTGCTCTACTACATGGGCAGCAAGAAGGCGCTGTACGTTCGCCTGCTGGAAGGGGTGATGGAGCGCTGGAACATGATGCTCGACGATATCTCGGTGGATGATGATCCCGCCGAGGTGCTCAGTGCCTTTATCCGCTCGAAGATGGAGATGTCTCGACGCCACCCCGAGGCCTCGCGCCTGTTTGCCGGCGAGATCCTTCAGGGCGCTCCCTTTCTGCAGGACTATCTGCGTGGCGAGCTGCGCGACTGGGTCGAAAGCCGTGCCGAGGTGTTTCGTCAGTGGGCCGAGCGCGGCCTGATGGACCCGGTGGACCCGGTATCCTTGATCTTCCTGATCTGGTCGGCGACCCAGCACTATGCAGATTTTCAAAGCCAGGTCGCCGGCATCACCGGCCATGACGACTTCACCGATGACGATATGCAGCGGGTCACCGATTTTCTGATCCAGGTGGTCCTGAAGGGCTGTGGGGTGGTGTCTTCCTCCAACAGCTAGTGCTGTCTGGCCGCTAGCAACTTGCCCCGGCGGCGGGCGCCCCGGGGCTCGCGCGCTTTTATTGCGCCGTCACCAGCATGATCGCGGACAGCACCGCGGACACCCACATGGCGGGTTTGATCTCGGTGAACTTGCCGGTGGCCAGCTTGATCAGCACGAAGCTCATGAAGCCGAAGGCGATGCCCAGGGTGATCGAGTAGGTCAACGGCATCAGGATGATCGCCAGAAAGGCAGGAAAGGCCTCCTCGAAGCGTCCCCAGTCGATCTTGCCCACCGGGGCCATCATGAACAGCCCCACCAGCACCAGCGCCGGCGAGGTGGCGATGCCCGGCACCAGCGACAGCAGCGGCGACAGGAACAGAAACGGCAGGAACAGCAGCGCGATCACCAGCGCGGTCAGGCCGGTGCGCCCGCCCTGGGCGACCCCTGCGCCGGACTCGATAAAGGTCTGGGCGGCGCTGGTGCCAAGCGGAGCGGCGATCATCGAGGCGAAGGCGTCCACCGTCATCGAGCGCTTGAGATTGCGCGGGTTGCCCTTGGCGTCCTTGAGCCCCGCGGATTCCGACAGCGCCATGAAGCACGACAGCGCATCGAAGAAGTTGGTGAACAGCATCACGAAGATAAAGGGCAGGTAGGCGACCTTGAGAGCCCCCAGCACGTCGACCTGACCCAGCGCCGAGAAGTCTGGCCAGGCGGCCAGTCCCTGCCATGCCACGACCACCTCGTCACCCCACAGACGCCCCATCGGTGCGGCCAGCAGGGTGGTGGTGGCGATGCCGAGGATCAGGGCGCCGTTGAAGCCGCGGATGACCAGCACGGCGGTCACGATCAGGCCGATGAAGAAGGTGGCGAGACTTGCGTCCAGGCTGCCCAGGCTGACCAGGGTGGCGGGGCTTGCCACGATGAAGCCGGCGTTCTTGAGCCCGATAAAGGTGATGAACAGGCCGATACCGCAGGTGATGGCGTAGCGCAGCGACGGCGGAATGGCGTCGATGATCGCCTCGCGGACGTTGAACATGGCCAGTACGGCGAACATCACACCGGACCAGAACACGCACCCGAGTGCGACCTCCCAGGACAGGCCCGCCCCCAGTACTAGGGTGTAGGTGAACAGGGCGTTCATGCCCATGCCGGGTGCCACCAGGATGGGGTTGCGCGCGTACAGCGCCATGGCCAGGCTGCTCAGAAAGCTGATGACCACCGTGGCCGACAGCGCCGCCGAGAAGGGAATGCCGGCGTCCGACAACACCGCTGGATTGACCACGATGATGTACATACCCGCCAGAAAGGTGGCGATCCCGGCCAGCAGTTCGGTCTTCAGTGAACTGCCCCGGCGGCTGACGTTGAAGTAGCGATCCAGCCAGGCAAGCCGGCCGACGGCGTCCTGGCTGGTTTGATCCGCAGTGCCGTCGTCGCCGTCAGGGCGACTCGCGCTGGCTGCCGGATGACGGTCGCGCGGTGAAAGCGTGGACGTGGTCTCGCTCATCTCAGGGTCCTCTTGTCGTTGTAGTGGCCGCTGTCGATTGTCTGGGTGATGCCGCGACGGGCGTCGCGCTTAAAAAAACCTGACCTTTCGGTCAGCTTGAAGAGCGTAGACAAAAACGTCACCTACTGGCAACAAAATGTTGTTGCTGGTGTATACAGGTCAGGCCTCGGGCGGGTGGCTGCCGACGGGCCCTAGGGTGGCGGCGTGCTATCATCGGCGGCGCATTGCTGCATTGCTGCATTGCTGCATTGCTGCCTTGCTTGTCTTGTCTTGTCTTGTCTTGTCTTGTCTTTTCTTGTCCCGTCCCGCGCCAGGAGCCCCCGAGCCGATGTCTTCACCGCCCAGCCTGCCCATCGACGCCCGACTGCCTCAGCTCACCGCAGCGCTCGAACAGCACAACCGGGCGCTGCTGGTGGCCGAGCCCGGGGCCGGCAAGACCACTCGGGTACCGCTGGCCCTGCTGGACTGCGACTGGTGCGGTGGCGACGATGGTCGTGGGCGTCTGCTGCTGTTGGAGCCTCGTCGGGTGGCGGCGCGTCTGGCGGCGGGCCACATGGCCGAGCTGCTGGGCGAGCGGCCGGGCGAGACGGTGGGATACCGCATGCGTGGCGAGAGCCGGATCGGCCCGATGACTCGCCTCGAAGTCGTCACCCAGGGCGTGCTATCGCGCATGCTGCAGCACGACCCCATGCTGGAGGGGGTCACCGGCATCCTCTTCGACGAGTTCCATGAACGCAGTCTGGAGGCCGACCTGGGGCTGGCGTTGGCCCTCGACGTCCAGCAGGGGCTGCGCGAGGACCTGCGCCTGGTGGTGATGTCCGCCACCCTGGACGTGGCCGCCATGCAAGGCGTGCTGGGACAGGACGTGGCGGTGATCGAGTGCCCGGGGCGGCAGTATCCGGTCCAGACGCTGTATCGGCCGCTGTCCCAGCGCGCCTCGGCGGAAGAGCAGCAGGGCCGGGTGGTCATGGAGGCGCTGCAGGCGTCCGATCCTGTCTCCAATGGCGGAGATGACGATGCCAGGGGTGGTGGTGATCCTGCCGGCGACGTGCTGGTGATCCTGCCTGGGGTTGCCGAAATCGAACGTCTCGGGCGCTGGCTGGGCGAGCGTCTGGAGGATATCGCGATACTGCCGCTGCATGGACGCTTGCCGCTCGAGCAGCAGCGCGCTGCCCTTCGTCCTGACCCGAATGGCCGGCGTCGGGTGGTACTGGCCACCGCCATCGCCGAGTCCAGTGTCACCGTGGATGGCGTGCGCAGCGTGGTCGATGCCGGACTGGAGCGGGTGCCGGTGTTCAGCCCGCGTACCGGGCTTTCGCGTCTCGAGACCCGCCGTGTCAACCGAGCCAGCGCCGATCAGCGGCGTGGGCGGGCAGGGCGCCAGGGGCCTGGACGCTGCTATCGGCTGTGGGCGGAAGAGCAGCCGCTGCCGCCCCACGCCGAGCCGGAGATACACCAGGCAGACCTGTCCGGCCTGGCCTTCGAACTCGCGCGCTGGGGCGTCAAGGACGCGTCCGCGCTTGACTGGGTGACTTCACCAGGGACAGCGGCCCTGGATAGCGGGCGTCGGCTGTTGCAGTCCCTCGGGCTGGTCGAGCCTGACGGCGGCTTGACCGCGCTGGGCCGGGCAGCCGGACGCTGGCCGGTGCATCCCCGGCTCGCCGCCATGCTGGAGCGGGCCAGTCGCGCCGGCGAGGCGTCGCTGGCCCTGGCCTGCGCCCTGGCCGCCTGGCTGGAAGGTCGTCAGGGCGCCTCGCGGGAGCCGGATCTGGAGCGGGTGTTTTCGCAGCTGTTGTCGTCGCCTAGGCCAGACCCTGCCTGGCAGCGGGAGGCCCGGCGACTGTGCAAGCGCGCCGGGGTGGCGCTGGACAAGGCCCATGGGGGTGAGTCCCGTGAGACAGGCGAGCCGGGCGCCTCAACAACCCTGGGCGAGCTTCTGCTCTGTGCCTACCCCGACCGTGTCGCTCAGCACCTTTCGCCCGGACGCTTTCGCCTGCGTGGCGGTGGCCTAGTGACGCTGGCAAGCGATCACCCCCTGGCCCACGCGCCCCTGCTGGTCACGGTGGACCTGGACGGTCGCCAGCGTGAGGCCCGGCTCTATCGCGGCGTACGGATCGAGGAGGCGGCACTGCTGGCGCATTTTCCTGAACTTGGCGACTGGACCGAGCGGGTCGCCTGGAACGCATCGGCGGGACGCCTGGAAGGCGAGCGGGTACGCGCCCTCGATGCCGTGGTGCTGGAGCGCAAGCCCCTGGCAGGACCGCCGAGTCGAGAGGCGAGGCATAGGGCGCTGCTCGATGCCGTGGGGCAGCGCGAGGCGCTGCCGCTGGACGAGGCGGCAGAGCAGCTCAGAAGACGGGTAGCGCTGTTGCGACGGACGCATGATCCCCAGTGGCCGGAGCTTGACGACGCCAGCCTGATGGCCGAGCTCGAGGACTGGCTCGGTCCGCATCTGGATGGCCTGTCGCGGCTCGATCAGGTGTTGGCGCTGCCCTGGGAACGGCTGTTGCGCGAACGTCTGCCGTGGCCGTTGGCGGGCCAGCTGGACGAGCTGGCACCGCGACGGCTGGCGCTGCCAAGCGGTGACAGCGCGGCCTTGCGCTATGAGCGTGAGGTCGACGACGGCGACGAGCACGGCACGCGTATCGTGCCGGTGCTGGCCGCCAAATTGCAGGCCCTGTTCGGTTGCGAAGCCACACCCTGTATCGTCGACGGGCGGGTGCCGGTACGCCTGGAATTGCTGTCCCCGGCGCGGCGGCCGCTGGCGACGACCATGGACCTTCAAAGCTTCTGGCACAACGTCTACCCCGAGGTGCGCAAGGAGAACCGCGGCCGCTACCCCAAGCACCCCTGGCCAGAAGATCCGCTTGCCGCCGAGGCGACCATGCGCACCAAGCGGCGCGGGCGCTGAGCGGGACATATCGCCCGGGAGATTGTCCCCGGCCGGGAACCGGCGTTGACAGCCACGAAGGAGGGGGCGACCATCGCCAGCCTTGTCAGGCTCCTGGAAGAATCACGCTCATGGGAAAGACCCTTACGCCGGAACAACTGCAGGCGCTGGTCGAGAGGCTGGATCGCGAGGCTCGTCAGGCTGGCGAGTGGGGCCAGGTGGCAAGCTATATCCCCGAACTTGCCTGTGTTGATCCCCGCCAGTTCGCCATCAGTGTGTGCACCGTGGATGGACAGGAGTTTCATGCCGGCGACGCCGCCAAGGCCTTTTCGATCCAGAGCGTGTCGAAGGTCTTCACCCTGGCGCTGGCGCTGGGGCGCCACGGCGATGGCCTGTGGCAGCGGGTCGGGCGCGAGCCATCGGGCCGGGCCTTCAACTCCATCGTCCAGCTGGAGGTGGAAGACGGCATTCCCCGCAATCCCTTCATCAACGCCGGGGCGATTGTCACCACCGACGCGGTGCTCGGGTGCAATGCGCCACGCGACACCCTCGGCGAGATTCTGCGCTTTCTGCGCGAGGCCTCCGGCGACGAGGATATCCATATCAACGAGCAGGTGGCGCGCTCCGAGCATGCCACCGGGGATCGCAACTTCTCCCTGGCCTACTTCCTGCGATCCTGCGGCAACCTGACCAACGACTGTGACCGGGTGCTGGGCACCTACTTCCATCACTGCGCCATCGAGATGTCCACCGCCCAGCTCGCCAGGGCCACACGCTTTCTGTGTGGTGGCTTCGAGGGCCAGCGCATGATCGGGCTCGAGCGGGTACGGGCGATCAATGCGTTGATGATGACCTGCGGCCACTACGATGGCTCGGGGGACTTCGCCTATCGGGTCGGCTTCCCGGGCAAGAGCGGTGTCGGGGGCGGGATCATGGCGGTGGTGCCCAACGTGGCCTCGATTGCAGTGTGGTCGCCGGGCCTGGATCGCTACGGCAATTCGCTCAAGGGCACCGCTGCCCTGGAAGGGCTGTCCAAGGCCACAGGCTGGTCGGTATTTGCGTGAGGCCGGTACAGGTCGGCAGTCTGTTTAAAGCGTTGCCACCCACGTCGGGTGTTCGTACAAGGCCCGCGCTGTGGCAAAGCGCAAGGTAGATAAGAGGAGTGCCGTACCTTGACTACAACGTCATCCACCCGCTGCCCCTGCGGCAGTGGTCTGGTCCTCGAGCACTGCTGCGGTCTGCTGCACCAGGGCGAGAACGCAGGTTCGCCTGAGGCGCTGATGCGCTCGCGCTTTGCGGCCTTCGCCCTCGGGCTCGAGGACTACCTTCGCCATAGCTGGCACCCGGACAGTTGCCCGGCGCAACTGGGCGGTGACGACGATACCCGCTGGAAGCGTCTCGAGATACTCGATAGCGGTGAAACAGGCGACCAGGGCTGGGTGCAGTTTCGTGCGACCTTTGCCGAGGGCACGCCGGGGCGGCAGCGCTGGGGCGTGCTGGAAGAGCGCTCGCGCTTTGTGCGCCACCAGGGACGCTGGGTCTATCTGGATGGCGAGGCCCGGGTGTCTCGACTCAAGCCGGGACGCAACGATCCCTGTCCCTGTGGCAGTGCGCGCAAGTTCAAGCAGTGCTGCGCCTGACCCGTCGCCGGCCGCTTCAGGGGCGTCGGCGCACGTTTCAAGTGGCATCGAAGTGAACCAGGGTTGTAAACGATAAAGGCCGCCCCGAGGGGCGGCCTTTGTGCAGGCGTCTGCGCTTTTTGCATGGCGCTCCCGGGCAGGAGGCGCCCTCAGGGGCAAGGCGCCTCGATGCCAGGGTCGGGCGCGCCAGCGGCTGGCCGCGCCCGGGACGACATCAGTCCTTGAGCATCGGCAGGTCGAGGCCGTTGTCGCGGGCACACTGGCTGGCGATGTCGTAGCCGGCGTCGGCATGGCGCATCACGCCGCTTGCCGGGTCGTTGCGCAGGACGCGGGCAAGGCGGGCATCGGCCTCGTCGGTACCGTCGGCGACGATGACTACACCGGCGTGCTGTGAGAAGCCCATGCCGACACCCCCGCCGTGGTGCAGCGAGACCCAGGTAGCGCCGCCTGCGGTGTTGGCCAGGGCGTTGAGCAGCGGCCAGTCGGACACGGCGTCGCTGCCGTCCAGCATGGACTCGGTCTCGCGGTTGGGGCTGGCCACGGAACCGGAGTCGAGGTGGTCACGGCCGATGACGATGGGTGCCTTGAGTTCGCCGTTCTTGACCATCTCGTTGAAGGCGCGGCCGAGGCGCGCGCGATCCTTCAGACCGACCCAGCAGATACGCGCCGGCAGACCCTGGAAGCTGATGCGCTCCTTGGCCATGTCGAGCCAGTGGTGCAGGTGCTCGTCGTCGGGGATCAGCTCCTTGACCTTGGCGTCGGTCTTGTAGATGTCCTCCGGATCGCCGGACAGCGCCACCCAGCGGAACGGGCCGATGCCCTGGCAGAACAGCGGACGAATGTAGGCCGGGACGAAGCCGGGGAAGTCGAAGGCATTCTCGACGCCTTCTTCCTGGGCCATCTGGCGGATGTTGTTGCCGTAGTCGAAGGTGGGCACGCCCATCTTCTGGAACTCGAGCATGGCGCGCACATGCACCGCCATGGACGCCTTGGCGGCCTTGACCACTGTGTCGGGCTCGCTCTTGGCGCGGGCCACGTACTCGTCCCAGGTCCAGCCAGAGGGCAGGTAGCCGTGCAGCGGATCGTGGGCACTGGTCTGGTCGGTGACCATGTCCGGCTTGACGCCGCGCTTGACCAGTTCCGGCAGGACGTCGGCGGCGTTGGCGCAAAGACCGATGGAGATGGCCTTGCCTTCACTGGTGTAGCGCGCAAGACGCTCGAGCGCGTCGTCCAGGTCGTTGGCCTGCTCGTCCAGATAGCGGGTACGCAGACGGAAGTCGATGCTCGTCTGCTGGCACTCGATGTTCAGCGAGCAGGCGCCGGCCAGGGTCGCCGCCAGCGGCTGGGCGCCGCCCATGCCGCCGAGGCCGGCGGTCAGTACCCAGCGGCCCTTGAGGTCGCCGTTGAAGTGCTGACGGCCAGCCTCGACGAAGGTCTCGTAGGTGCCCTGGACGATGCCCTGGGAGCCGATGTAGATCCAGGACCCGGCGGTCATCTGGCCGTACATCATCAGTCCCTTCTTGTCGAGCTCGTTGAAGTGCTCCCAGTTGGCCCAGGCCGGCACCAGGTTGGAGTTGGCGATCAGTACCCGCGGCGCGTCCTTGTGGGTCGGGATCACCGCTACCGGCTTGCCGGACTGGATCAGCAGGGTCTGGTCGTCCTCCAGGCGCTTGAGCACCTCGACGATCTTGTCGAAGCATTCCCAGGTGCGGGCAGCGCGACCGATGCCGCCGTACACCACCAGATCCTCGGGACGCTCGGCGACGTCAGGGTGGAGGTTGTTCATCAGCATGCGCAGGGCGGCTTCGGTCAGCCAGCTCTTGCACGACAGCTCGGTGCCGGTGGGGGCGGCGATCTTGCGCGAAGGATCGTGACGGTCGTTCAGCGAGGGCGTGATCTGGTTCATGTCGGTACCTGTAGTGAAAGGGAATAAAAGGCTCGGTCAGGCGTTGGACCGGGTCAGTTGATGGACCAGGCGGGCGGCGAGACGCGCCGTGCGTTGGTCGATGTCATACGCCGGGTTGACCTCGGCGATGTCGATCAGGCGTAGCTTGCGCGAGCGACGCAGGAACTCGAGGATCGGCTCGAAGTGGGTCAGAATCACGCCCCGCGAGGCGGGAGCGCTGACGCCAGGGGCATCGCTTGCAGGGAAGACATCCATGTCGATGGTCAGGTAGACGTGATCGCAGTCGGCTACCAGACGCTGCACGTCGCGCTTGATGTACGCGATGCGGCTATCGCGAAACTCGCGATCCTCGACCACCAGCGACTTGAGCCGCTTGGCGGTGTGAAACAGGGCACGGGTGTTGGCCGCCTGGCTGACTCCGAGGCAGGCGTAGCGGAACGGCCAGCGACGCCTGGCGCAGTCGGCGGCGATCTGGGCGAAGGGCGTGCCGGAAGACGTCTGTTCGCTGGGGTCGCGCAGGTCGAAGTGGGCGTCCAGGTTGATGATCGCCACGGTGGGCCTGCGGTGGCCCTTGTCCAGATGCTCGGAGAGGCCGCGCCAGCTGGCGTAGGCGACTTCGTGACCGCCGCCCAGCACCACCGGCTGGTGGCCCTGGTCGAGGATCTCGGTCACCCGCGCGCCCAGCGCCTCCTGGGCATCCTCGAGGCCATTGCCGACGCAGTGCACGTCGCCGGCATCGTAGGCCGGGGCGTCGCGGTGCCAGGCCATGGGGGCGAGGGCGCGGCGAATGGCGGCGGGGCCATCGGCGGCTCCGACCCGCCCCTTGTTGCGGGCGACACCGGCATCGCTGGCAAAGCCCGTCACCACGACGCCAGGCTCGGCGCCGGAACGGTAGGCGGCGATGCGCTGGTGCCAGCGCTCGCTGTTGGGCTCGGGGTCGGTACGCCCCTGCCAGATGCCCATGTCCGCTTCGGTCAGCGGCGCGGTGGGAGACGAGGGGGAAGCGAGCTGCTCATCCATGGGTCAATACGCCCTCCAGCAGGCGATGCTTGAGCCGTCCCGGCTGGACGGCATGGTGTCTGGGTCAGCCGCCGGGGTCATGGATGACCAGGGGGAAGATAGCTGCTCATCCATGGGTCAATACGCCCTCCAGCAGGCGGTGCTTGAGCCGTCCCGGCTGGACGGCATAGGCCAGTTCGGCCGGGCTATCGATGTTCCAGACGCACAGATCGGCGGGAGCGCCGACGGCGATGCGTCCAAGGTCTGGCTGGCCGATGGCCTGGGCGGCGTGGCGGGTCATGCCGGCCAGTGCCTCCTGGGGCGTCAGGCGCAGCAGGGTGCAGGCCATGTTCAGCATCAGGGTCGGCAGCACGATGGGCGAGGTGCCCGGATTGGCGTCCGAGGCCACCGCCATGGCGACGCCGGCACGACGCATGGCGTCGATCGGTGGGTACTGCGTTTCACGCAGGGTGTAGAAGGCACCGGGCAGCAGGACGCCGACGGTCCCGGCATCGGCCATCGCCGTGATGCCGTCGTCGTCCAGGTACTCGATATGGTCGGCGGATAACCCTCGGAACTGGGCCACCAGGGCGGCACCACCGGACAGTGAAAGCTGCTCGGCGTGGGCCTTGACCGGCAGGTCAAGCGCCCTGGCCGCCTCGAACACGCGTCGGGACTGTTCGCTCGAGAAGGCGATGCGCTCGCAGAACACGTCGACCGCATCGACCAGGCCCTCGGCGTGGGCCGCCGGCAGGATCTGGTTGCACACCAGCTCGATGTAGCCATCGGCGTCGCCTGCATACTCCGGTGGCAGGGCATGGGCGGCCAGCAGGGTGGTAGTGACGCGCACGGGCAGTTGCTCGCCGAGACGTCGCGCCACCCGCAGCATCTTCAGTTCGTCGGCCAGGGTCAGGCCGTAGCCGGACTTGATCTCGACGCTGGTCACGCCGTCCTCGATCATCGACGTGAGACGCTTTGCCGCGGCGTCGAACAGGGCCGATTCGTCGGCTTCCCTGGTCGCAGTGACGGTGCCCAGGATGCCGCCACCGCGACGCGCGATCTCTTCGTAGGAGGCGCCTTGCAGGCGCAGCTCGAATTCGTCGCTGCGCTGCCCGCCGAAGACCAGGTGGGTATGGCAGTCGATCAGGCCCGGCGTCATGACGCCGCCTTTCCCCATGTCGACGGCGTCGCGATGTTGACTCGGGTCAAGGGTCTGCATGGTGCCCAGGGCGCAGATCCGACCCTCCTCGACCGCTACCCAGTGACGCTCGGGCAGGGTGGTCAGTCCGTCGAAGATCGCCAGATCGCGCCACAGCAGGCGCTTGGGTTGCTCGGACATGGGGATGCTCCGTGTCGGGTAATGTATATACAAATAATGCCTTCAAGCCGTTTCGTCAAGCCGCCGAGTCGCCAGTGATGCATCGCCCGAACCATGGGCCGGGGCTGAAGGATGGTTGTTGAAACAGCGGCTTGCAGGCGTTTTTTTGGGCTGGGTTCCAGGCCGTGACGTATCAATAGACCATAGTCGTAGTGCGCGGATAGGCGTGAAATCCCGACGGATTGCTTCGGTAAACGTATATACATGGTCGCGGATGCATCAGGCCTGTTTTCTCTGAAGCATCGCCCCGAGGGGAGCGCAGGTCGGCTAGGCGCAGTGCTCTCCGTCTTGGCCGCGGGATCGTTACCGGCTTTTCTGAACCTCGAGTCGTCGAGAGACCCGAGAGCGTTTCGAGCACGCGCGGGAGGCGTCGGGTGCCCATAGGGTCGCTCGACAGTATTATGTATATACAGGAAAGTGTGGTTCTGGAGTCCTTGCCGGTTCGTCCGATGCCCTGACCGGCGGCCTGTCTGCGACGCTGCAGGAAAGAGCTGTGGTGGAGCGTGATAACGCCGTTTAACGAACGAATCTGAGGAGAAGTTTGTGGCGTATTAGACCATCGTCTAAAGGCGCTGTGGGGGAGTGCTTTGCCACTATAGCGGTTGAAATGTATATACAAACAAGATGACACTTACGAGTTGGTTCACACTTCGACGAGGTTCCCTTCATGGCGACGACTCCTGGTTCCTCGGTAGGCCAGACACCCCTCGGCCTGCTGTTGTTCAAGCTGTTGGTGCCCAGCGCCATCGGCATCTTCATCTTCTTTGTTCCGGTTGCCTGGGAAGGTCGAACCACGATTCCGCTGGATCATCTGGTGACCGCGGCACGGGCCGGGCTCGGTGACTGGGCGAGGTTCTACGCCCTGGCGCTGATCATCGCCGGCGCAGCCTATCCGTTGATCAAGGGAGACTGGCGACGCAGTCTCACCGACAAGATCTTCACCGTGCTCAAGCTTCTGGGGGTGGTGGCGGCGCTGTTGACCATGACCTCCGCCGGTCCGGCACTGCTGCATCAGCCGGACATGCTGCCCTTTCTCTACGACAAGCTGGTGATTCCGGTGGGGCTGATCGTGCCGATCGGTGCCATTTTCCTGGCGCTGCTGTTGAGCTATGGGCTACTCGAGCTGATCGGCATCCTGGTTCAGCCCGTCATGCGCCCGCTGTGGCGTACCCCGGGTCGAAGCGCCATCGACGCGGTGGCCTCCTTCGTCGGCAGCTACTCGATCGGACTGTTGATCACCAGCCGGGCCTACGCCGGTGGCCAGTACTCGGCCCGAGAAGCGGCCATCATTGCCACCGGTTTCTCTACCGTCTCCGCGCCGTTCATGATCATCGTCGCCAAGACCCTGGGGCTGATGGACTACTGGAACGCCTACTTCTGGATCACCCTGGTGATCACTTTCGTTGTCTCGGCGGTGACCGCGCGGTTGTGGCCGCTGTCAGGCATGGACAACACCGCGACCGACGGCGAACCTGAAGCGCGGAAGGGGGATCGCCTGGCGCTGGCGTGGCGCACCGGTATCAAGGTGGCCGAGCAGGCGCCGCGGCTGGGATCCAGCGTACGCAAGAATCTGACCGAAGGGCTGGTGATGGCGATCAGCATCCTGCCGTCGATCATGTCGGTGGGGCTGCTGGGACTGCTGGTGGCCAAGTACACGCCGGTGTTCGAGTGGCTGGGCTGGCTGTTCTATCCGGTGGTGGCGATCTTCGGCATCGACAATGCCCAGGAACTGGCCCAGGCCAGCGCCGCGGGCCTGGCCGAGATGTTCCTGCCGGCGCTGCTGCTCGGTGGCGACGCGGGAATCGACTTCGTGGCGCGCTTTGCCGCCGGCGTGGTGTCGGTGTCGTCCATCCTGTTCTTCTCGGCGTCCATTCCCTGCGTGCTGGCTACCCGGATTCCCATCACGATATGGCAGATGCTGGTGGTATGGGCGGTGCGGGTGGCACTCACCCTGGTAATGGCGATCCCGGCGGCCATGCTGCTGCAGTAACCTTGTCGATCGCTGTAGCCGTAAGCACGAGGGCCGGACAATCACTGTCCGGCCCTCGTGCATTGGTGGAGGCTGTGTCCGTCGCTCAGTCCTTCCACGCCGAGCGCAGCTTGTAGCGATCTCCCGGGTGGATCAGCACGGCGTAGCTGATGAGCAGGTCATTTGACCAGGTGCGCCGCCGCAACTGTAGACAAGGTAGGGAGGTGGAGATGGCCAGCTCCTCGGCCTGTTGCGTGTCTGCCGAAACGGCCTCGACCACGTGTTCGATATCGGTGATCGGCCAGGTTTGGATCAGCACCTGATGGGGCGTGGTGAGCGTGAAGTCGGCGTCCAGATAGTCGGGCACGTGGCGGGGATTGACGTAGCGCATCTCGAGCTGGATGGGCTCGTCGTTTTCGTGGTGAACGATGCGGGTATGGAAGACCTTGCTGCCTCGCTTGACCCCCAGTTGCAACGCGATGTCCTCACTGGCGTCGATCGCTTCGGCACGCTGTACTCTGGCACGGTAGTGATGGCCGCGGCCGCGGACCTCTTCGGCGATATTGTGGACCTCCATCAGCGAGGATTCCGCCTTGCGTTCGGTGACGAAGGTTCCGGCACCTGGCTGGCGGGTAAGGTAGCCGCGCTGAACCAGTTCGCGGATGGCCTTGTTGGCGGTCATGCGACTGACGTTGAAGTCGAGCGCCAGCTGCTCCTCACCCGGAATGCGATGGTCGGTGGGCCATTCCCCCCGCTGGATCTTGGCCAGGATGTGCTGTTGAATCTCGAGGTAGCGAGGCGCGGGTCGAGCCATGGGCCGTCCTTGGTGAAGATGAAGGGTATCTTTTGCTAGTGTACCGGGACGATCATCGCTTGGCATCGTTGCGCCAGCCGTTGATGCCAGACGTTACCATGCTTCCGTTATATCCGTTTGGCCATTGCCGCTCTTGTTACTCCCCTTGTTTACCGTGAGGTTTTCCCATGTCCGACGCGAGACTCTCCAGTCCAGCGGCGCTTCGCAATCGCGAGCCTATCCACGCGGTGCTGCGCCAGTGCCTGGGACGCCATGCCCGCGTACTGGAGCTCGCCAGCGGCAGTGGTGAGCACGGACTGTATATGACGCAGTGCCAGCCGGGCTGGCGATGGCAGCCGAGTGACGTTTCCGAGGCGGCGCTGGCGTCCATCGCTGCCTGGCGCGCGCTTGCAGCAGCAGAAGATGGGCAAGGGGAAGCGGAGGGTGACAGGCAAGGCGAAAGCGAAGCGCAACGGGCAGGGCCATCGGGGCGAGAGCCGGAGCAAGCGACGCAAGGCGGCGGCAATCTGCTGGCGCCGGTACGCCGCGACGTGCTGGAACCCTGGCCGGATGATACCTTTGACGCCCTGGTGGCGATCAATCTGATCCATATCTCGCCGTGGGAAGTGACGCCTGCGCTGATGGCAAAGGCCCAGGCCCACCTCGAGCCGGGTGGCGTGCTGTTGCTGTACGGCCCTTACCGACGTGGTGGTGAGCATACCGCGCCGTCCAATGCGGCCTTCGACGCCGAATTGAGGCGCCGTGACCCGCGCTGGGGTGTGCGGGACCTGGAGCAGGTAACCGAGGTCGCCGCCGAGCACGGCCTGAGCCGCGAGGCCATCCACGAGCTGCCGGCCAACAATCTGGCGCTGGTGTTCCGTCGGCAGTGATGGCGGGAGCGGATCGGCCCGTCTGCGAGCGGCCGGCCTTTGACAGGCCGGCCATGTCGGCTCAAGCGTTCTTCTTTAGCCAGCGATGGTAGTCCTCGAGTCCCTCGCGGATATCGGTGAATCGTGGCTCGAAGCCCAGATCCGTGCGCGCGCGGGTGATGTCCAGGGGGCTGCCCCGCACCACGAAGGGGCCAGGGCCCAGACGCATGCCGCTGTCATGGCCGAGTAGGTCGGTGACGCTGTCGACGATGTCCTGATGGGCGATCGGCACACCGCAGGAAATGTTGTAGTGGCGGTGAGGCACGCTGTCGGCATCGAACAGCGCAAGGATGCCCCTCGCGGTGTCCTCGACGTGGGTCCAGTCAGTGGTCTGGTCGCGTCCGTTGTCCGGGTGCACATCGCGTAGCCCTTCGAGTGGCCCGAACATCGCCTGGTAGACCGCGTGCATGTGGGACGGGCGCTTGCCGGGGCCATACACGAAGAACAGTCGGGCCTGACGGATATCCATGCCGTAGGTCGCCGTGTACTGGTCGCCGTAGAGCTCGCCGGAAATCTTGGTGGCGCCGTAAAGGTCGGTGGCCTTGTAGGGCATGGTCTCGACCTGTGGACCGGCGGCGTCGCCGTAGACCGCGCCGGAGCTCATGTTGACCACCTTGTCGATGCCCAGCAGCCGGCAGGTCTCGTAGACGTTCAGGGTGCCCATGGCGTTGATCGACAGGTGCTTGAACGGGCGGGTCTGGAAGCTTGGCCCGGCGATCACCGAGACGCCGTGTATGACCCCTTCCAGCTCGTCGCGATAGCGCAGAAATGTCTCGAACAGGGTGTGGGTGTCGAGCACATCCACCGCTTCGAAGTGGACGTTGTCGCGCACTTCCTCGAGATAGTCGAGGCCCATGCGGTCGACGTGGGGGGCGGCCATATCGCAGATGATGACTTTCTTGCCCTGGCGGGCGAGCAGGGTGGCGACCCAGGAACCGACGTGGCCGAGGCCACCGGTGATCAGTACAGCCATGGCATGACTCCTTAAGATAAGCCCGCCGGGCAAGGACCTGGAGCCTTGCCCGGTCGCGGCGTCATTTGAGCAAGAGGTTGGGGAGGAACATCACGATGGACGGAAACAGCGTGATCACGATCAGCACCGCCACCAGCGGGATGTAGAACGGCAGGGTGGCCCGCACCAAGGTGTTGAAGGGCAGGTCGGTGATCTTCTGGATGGCGAACAGCACCGTGCCCACCGGTGGCGTGATCAGCCCGATCATCAGGTTGAAGATCATCAGCACGCCGAAGTGCACCGGATCGATGCCGTACTGCACCACCACCGGCACCAGCAGCGGCGTCAGCAGAAACAGCGCCGGCACCGAATCGATGAACAGCCCGATCAGCAGGATGAACAGGCTCAACAGCAGAAGCAGCAGCATTGGATCGCTGACAGTGGCGAGCAGGAAGTCGGCGACCAGGGCGGTGACCTGGTAGCGCGCCAGGATCCAGCTATAGAGCGCGCTGCCGGCGATGATCAGCAGCAGCACCGAGGTGTCGATGGCGGTATCACGCAGGATCTGGACGAACTCGCGCAGGGTGATCGAGCGATAGACGCAGAACGAGATGATCATGCAGTAGAGCAGCGCCACCACCGAGGCCTCGGTGGGGGTGAATAGCCCCGACAGGATGCCGACCAGGATGATCACCGGGGTCAGCATGGGCAGCAGGCCCCGCGACAGTGCACGGGTGAATTCGGCCATGGTGGCGCGGGCCCGGGTCGGGTAGCCACGACGATGGGAGATCACCGCCACCATCACCATCAGGCCGGCACCCATGAACAGGCCCGGCAGGATGGAGCCGAGAAAGATCGCGGCGATGGAGGCGTTGGCCAGGGCGCCATAGATGACCGCCGGAATGCTGGGCGGGATAATCGGCCCGATGGTGGCGGAACTGGCGGTGACCGCGGCGCTGAAGTCGGTGGGAAAGCCATCGTCTTCCATGGCCTTTATCTCCACCGCGCCAAGCCCGCCAGCATCGGCCACCGCTGAGCCCGACATGCCGGCAAACAGCATGCTCGCCAGCACGTTGACGTGGCCGAGCCCGCCCTTGAGGTGACCCACGGCGCAGCGCGCCACGTCGAACACCCGATCAGAGATGCCGGCGGAGTTCATCAGCCGGCCGATCAGCAGAAAGGCGGGAATCGCCAGCAGGGTGAAGCTGTTGACGCCGTACAGGGTGCGCTGGGCGATCATCTCCAGCGGGATCTCGGCGAAGCCACGGGTGTAGGCCAGCACCGCCGCCGATGAGGCGATCATCGCAAAGGCGACCGGCACCCCCAGCATCAGCAGCACGATCAGGCCGACGAACATGATGGCAAAGATTTCCATGGTGTCTTACTCCTTGGGTTCGTCAGGCAAGGTGGAAGGCTTGCCGCGCAGACGAACGACGAGGTCCTCCACCAGCAGCAGTGCCATCAGGCCGGCAGCGACCAGCTGCATCAGGTACAGGTAGGAAAAGCTCATGTCGAAGGTGCTGGCGAAGATGCCGGCGGTGCGCTCCATCATGTTGAAGGCGCCCCCCATGATCATCAGAAGCACCAGGATGCTGATGGCGTCGGCGGCGACCGCCGCCCAGCGCTGGGCGCCCGCTGGCAGCAGGTCGGTGACGACGGTGATGCGGATGTGTTCCTGGTAGCGCAGCGCCAGCACCGAACCGAGAAAGATCTCCGCCAGGAACAGATAGCGGGAAATCTCGTCGGTCCAGGGCACCGCGACGCCGAGGGCATAGCGTGCGATTACCTGAATGGCCATGACCAGCAGCATCAGGCCGAAGGCACCGACTACCACGGTGGTCAACAACCACCAGAAAGCACCCAGTGCCCGGGACAGGGTAGGAGATGAGGTCATCGGACACTCCGTTGCCCCCGCCGGGTGGCGGGGACTTGACTCAAGGGAGGGGGCCTCGGTCGGCGAGGCCCCGTGGGACGGTCAGATGCTGTGCAAACCCTCGAGGCGCCAAGGCCTCAAAGGCTCGCGCCGCCTCGGACTTACTGGATCAGTGACAGCACATAGTCACGAACGGCCGGGTCGTAGTCCTGGGCGATCTCTTCCACCGCGGGGCGTGCGGCCTGACGGAAGGCGGCGACATCGGGCTCGACCACCTCCATGCCTTCTTCCTTGAGTTTTTCAAACAGCTCCGCCTGACCATCGCTGACCAGTTGATCGCCCCAGGTGGTGGCGTCGTCGATGGCGGACAGGACGATGTCACGGTGTTCGTCGGACAGTTCCTGATAGACGTCTTCGTTCATCAGCCAGTGGAAGAACGAGTAGACGTGCTCGGTGCGGCTGACATAGTCCTGCACCTCGAACAGCTTGCCGGCGTAGATGTTGTCCACCGGGTTTTCCTGCATGTCGATGACGCCGGTCTGCAGCGAGGTGTAGACCTCCGGCCAGGCGATCGGGCTCGGCAGTGCGCCGATCTCGCCCCATACCGCGACCCAGGGCGCGATCTCCGGCACGCGCATGCGCACCTCGCTGACGTCCTCCGGGGTCTCGACCGGGGTCTTGGCCGTCAGGTTGCGGGGGTTGCGCGCCGACAGGCCCACCAGGCGCATGTTGCCCTTGGCGATCAGGCTCTGATTCAGCGCCTCGCCGATCTCGCCTTCGTAGATCTTGCGCGCCTGGTCACTGGAGTCGTAAACGAAGGGCAGGTCGGCGGCGGCAAACTCGGGGGCATACAGGGTCATCGGCATGGAGCCACCGAGGGCGATGGCGTACTCGCCATAGCTGGCGCCTTCCAGGTGGTCGCGCTCGCCACCGACCTCGGTGCCAAGCAGGGTCACCGTCAGCTCGCCATCGGACTCGCTCTCGATGGTGTCCTTGAGGCGCTCGCCGATCTTGAACATGGCGTGGGACGGGTCGGTGTGGATGGCGATGGCCAGGTCTTCGGCGGCGGCGGTGCCAGCGGCGCCGAGCGAGATGGCGGTGACCAGGGCAAGGGGGGTGAGGCTGCGTGCGTTCATTGTCGTTGTCTCCTCGGGGCGTATCGTCCGACGACGCTATTGCGTCGAGGCGTAGTCGAAAGGTAGCCGACATTGCATGGGTAGCGCTACCATTAAGATGGTAGCGCTACCCATACTTTGGTCTTGGGTTACACTGTGGCCAAAGGAATCTTCGAGGAAGGACGCCAATGGACAGCCAGGAAATTCGCTCACGCAAGCGCCACCGGGGCAAGGGCCGAGTGACCCTGGCCGACGTGGCCCGGCAGGCGGGGGTCGCGCCGATCACCGTATCGCGGGCGCTGAATACGCCGGGGCGAGTCTCCGCCGAGGTCAAGCAGCGTGTCGACGCGGCGGTGGAGGCGCTTGGCTATGTGCCCAACCTGATCGCCGGGGGGCTTGCCGCGGCTGGTACCCGGGTGATCCCGGTGATCGTGCCGTCGCTGGCGATCCTGACCTTTATCGAGGTCATCGATGCCATCCAGAAACGACTGGAGGCGGCGGGGTACCAGATGCTGCTGGCCACCACCGACTGGGATCTGGACCGCGAGGCCAGTCTGGTCGATACGGTGCTCGGCTACTCGCCGTCCGGGGTGATCCTGACCGGTCTGCGCCACCGGCCCCGAGTGATCTCGCGACTCAGGGACTGGGGACGCCCGGTGGTAGAGATCATGGAAGTGGGCGACGACCCCATCGACATGAACGTGGGGGTGGACGGCGTCGCCCTGGGTCACGCTATGGCGTCCCATCTGCTTGAGCAGGGCTATCGGCGTATCGCCTTCGTCGGCTCTCACCTGGGCCATGACTACCGGGCGGCTCAACGCCTGGAGGGCCACCAGCGGGCGCTGGAGGAGGCGGGTGCGGCCTGTGGCGGGGTGCTGGAGTACCACGAGCCGGCGTCCTACGAGGTCGGGGTGCGGGCGCTGGAGGATGTGATGGCAATGACACCGCGACCTGACGCCATTCACTGCTCCAACGATATCGTCGCCAGCGGCGTGCTGCTGGCGGCCAGCCGCCAGGGCATCAGGATTCCCGAGGAGCTGGCGGTCGGTGGCTATCTGGGGTTGCCGCTGGCGGAGCACCTGACGCCGAAGCTGACCACCCTGGCGGTGGCCCGTAGCGAGATGGGCACCCAGGCGGCGGAACTGCTGCTCGAGCGTCTGTCCGGCAAGACCCCGGAACGGCCGATCCGGGATCTGGGATTCACCCTGGTGAAGGGCGGCAGCACCTAAGCATCAGCAGGTCCTGGCGAGGCCTGTACCACCGGTGAAATGAGGGAGCAAATCGGGCGATCATTCTTCCGGGATAACGCCCGGTTCACGATACTTGACGCCTTCGTTCTGGCGCTCCTGTTCGGTCTTGTGCTCATCCACCGGGGGAACGCCCCAGACCGTCTCCTTGTGTCCGTCATCGTAGGTGTAGGTGGTGCAGCCGGCGAGGCTTGCCAGCAGCAGGGCGGCGATCATGGCGGCGATCATGGCGCGGCTCGGCAGGCCGATCCTTGCTTGGTGCAGGAAGGCGCGAAGGCCGGGGCGGGCAACGACAGGCAGGCGAAGGGACATGAAGGCTCCGGATGTCAGGGTACGGTGAAGCTGCAAAGGAGTCGCCGATGAAGCGGTCCATCGCCAGTATGGCGCTGTGGCAGCAAAGAAAAAACCGCGGATCCTGGTGACAGCATCCGCGGCTCGCTGGTTGGCGCTAAATAGGCTTTTTCGCCTCCAGCGTCAGGACGATAGCCTCCGGCGTCAGGAGGAGAGCCACAGGGGCACGTAGACCACCAGCAAAAGCACGCCGATCAGCCCCAGCAGGTAGGGCAGGATGGCACGGGTGATACGCTCGAGCGGCAGCTGGGTCACCGAAGAGGCCACGTACAGGTTGATCGCCACCGGCGGGGTGATCATGCCGATCGCCAGCCCCACCACGATGATCAGGCCAAAGTGCACCGGGTCGATGCCGAGCTGGGTCACCAGCGGCAGCAATACTGGGGTCAGGATGATCAGGGCGCTGGCGGTCTCGATGAACACCCCGGTCAGCAGGATCACCGCCACCACCAGCAGCAGGATGACGTAGGGATCGGTGGACAGCGACAGCACCGACTGGGCGATCTGGGCCGGCACCTGGGCGCTGGACAAAGTCCAGCTCAGCACCGCCGAGGTGGCGATCACCAGCATGATCACCGAGGTGGTGATCGCCGAGCGGATCATCACGGCGTAGACGTCCCGATAGGTCAGGTCGCGATAGACGAACAGCGACACCAGCAGGGCGTAGACCACCGCCACCACCGCCGCCTCGCTGGGGGTGAAGACCCCCGAGAAGATCCCGCCGAGGATGATGACCGGCGTCATCAGCCCCCAGCTTGCTGCACGCAGGGTCCGCCAGATGGTCGCCAGCGACAGCGGGCTGCCGTGGGGGTACTGGCGGCGGTGGGCCTGGACCAGGGCGATGGCACCGAGGCCAAGACCCATGGCCAGCCCCGGCAGAAAGCCCGCCAGAAACAGGTCCGACACCGACTCCTGGGCGATGACCGCGTAGATGATCATCGGCACCGAGGGTGGGATCACCACGCCGATGGTGCCGCTGGCGGCGATCAGGCTGGCGGCGGAGGCCGGGTCATAGCCCTTGCGCTTGAGTTCCGGCACCAGGCTCGAGCCCACCGCAGCGGTGGTGGCCGCACCGGAGCCGGAGATGGCGGCAAAGAACATCCCGGCCAGTACCGACACCAGCGAAAGCCCGCCCTTGAGAAAGCCGAACAGGCTGTCGGCGAAGTCGACCAGCTTGCGGCTGACCGCGCCCTGGGCCATGAGGTCGCCGGTGAGGATAAACATCGGCACCGCGACCAGGGCGAAGGTGTTGATGCCCTGGAACATCTGCTGGGGCACTACCGCGAGCGGTGTGCCCTGGACTACCAGCGTCGCCAGGGTGCTGGCGCCGATGGTGAAGGCGATGGGCACGCCGATCAGCATCAGCACCACGAAGGAGATGAACAGCAACAGCATCACGTCACCTCCTGCGGGCTCGCCGGCGTCTGGCCGGTGAGCTCTCGCACGATCGCCACCAGGGTGGTGAAGGCCATCAAGGCGCCCGCCAGCGGCATCACCGCGTAGATCCATGTCATCGACAGGCGCAGTGACGCCGACTTCTGGAAACTCTGCAACTGCATGTAGTTCCAGCCGATGACGATCAGCGCCAGCAGAAAGGCCAGCACCACCAGGTGGGCGATGATCCTGGCGATTCGTCCGCCGAGGCCGGGCAGGGTGTCGACCACGAAGGTCACGGCGATATGACGGCCGGCGCGGTAGGCCAGGGTGGCGGCCAGGAAGGTGATCCAGACCAGCAGAAAGCGTGCGACCTCTTCGGTCCAGCCCACCGCGGTGAAGGCCACCCGGGAGATGATCTGCAGGGAGATGACGCCGATCAACGCCGCCATGGCGGCGAACACCACCGGGCGTGTCACGGCGTCGAGTCCCCGCTCAAGGCGTTCGAGCAGGGACAGCACTTACTTGGACTCCCCGGCCTTCAGCGCTTCCTGGATGCGCGGCAGGTAGTCGCCGAACTGCTCGCCGTAGGTCTCGTAGACCGGAGCGACGGCGTCCTGGAAGGCGGCGATGTCGGGAGACTCCTCGATCTGCATGCCGGCTTCCTTGAGTTCGGCAAGCTGCTGTTCGGCCATGGCGGCGTTCTGCTCACGCTCGTACTCGGCGGCTTCCTGGGCGGCGGCCTCGACGACCTCCTGGGCGGCCTCGGGCAGCTTCTGCCAGGACGGCATACCCATGACGAAGATCGCCGGGGCGTAGGTGTGGCGCGACAGCGTCATGTAGTCCTGGGTCTCGTTGAGCTTGAACGAGTGGATCACGTTGATCGGGTTTTCCTGGCCATCGATGGTGCCCTGCTGCATGGCGGTCAGCGCCTCGGTCCAGGCCATCGGCACGGCATTGGCGCCGAGTTCGCGGAAGGTGTCGACGTAGACCGGGTTTTCCATGACCCGGATGCGCAGGCCGTCGATGTCCTCGGGGCTTGCCACCGGGCGCTCGGAGTTGGTCAGGTTGCGGAAACCGCGCTCGGCGTAGGCCAGGCCCTTGAGGTTGACGTCGGCCAGCCTGTCGAGCAGTTCCTGGCCGATGGGGCCGTCGAGTACCGAGTAGGCCTCCTCGGGCGAGGCGAACAGGAACGGCAGTTCGAACACCGCCATGGGCTCGACGAAGTTGGCCACCGGGCCGTTGGTGATCACGCCCATGTCGACGGTGCCGATCTGCATGCCCTCGAGCAGGGTGCGCTCATCACCCAGGGTGGCGTTGGGGAAGATCTCGACGTCGACCTTGCCGTCGGTGCGGGCTTCGACCAGTTCCTCGAACTTGGTAGCGGCGATATGGAAGCCGTCCTGCTCGTTGACCACGTGGGCCAGGCGCAGCTTGACCGGGTCCATGTCGGCGAAGTCGTTGGCCTGGGCGGCGGACGTGGCAAGCGCAGTGGACAGAGCGATGCCGGCGGCCAGGGTGGTCAGGGCAAGGGGGCGGGGCGCGATGTGGCGTGTCATGGGGGTTCCTTGGTGGTGTTCAGCGAAAATGGCGTCTTCTCGGCGGGCCGTCACTTTACGATGGTAGCCGCCTAGCGCCTTGTTTTTGTTGAGAGGTTGGAGTGATCTAGCAGCCACGATCATGCCGGAAGCGGCGCCACGCGGTCAATTCGGCTGGGTTGAGGGGGGAGAGCAAAGGATCAGAGCAGGGGAATCACCCTGTGTCGTGGTGTCGGGAACCGCCATGTGGGGAAGGGTTTCAGGCTAGGCGCTGTCCGAAAAGTCGACGAGCGAAGGTTAGACAAGGCAAAAATCGGTGAGACAGCGCAGTTTACGGGGTGTAAATGAGCATTTTGACCGGGCTGGCGCACCAGCCGATTTTTAACGCCGTATTACCGAGCGCAGGCACTTTCCAGACAAGCCCTAGCCTACTCGCGGAAGAGATCAGCGTGGCTACCTGTCCGGGCCAATTGCAGTTGGTCATCCACGACGCGATACAGCAACAGCCAATCGGGCTCGATATGGGCATCTCGGTAACCCTTCCAGTTTCCCTGCAATGCATGATCCTGGTAGGTATACGGCAAGGGCGCTTGCTCAAGCAGCAGGCCCAGCAGTCGGCGTAGCTTGTCCATGTCCTTGCCGCGCTTCTGGACCCGCTTTACGTCTCGCTTGAACTGGCTTGAGCGGACTGGGGTCAGCATTAGATGCCTAGATCGTCGAACAGCGCATCCGCACTATCGAAGCGCTTGCCCTTTCCGGCTTCCAGCTCTTCCAGCGCCTTGGTCGTGGTGGCGCTTGGTACCTGCACCGCAAACGGCAGGCGCTTTTCGTCGGCGATCCGCAGCATCAGCAGGCGGATGGCGTCGGACACGGTCAGGCCCATGGCATCGAGGGCGGCGGTGGCGCGCTCTTTGGTCTCGCTGTCGATGCGAGCTCGGACCACGGTATCGGTACCCATGAATGTCTCCTTCTCATTGGTAGCCACTGTGTAGCTACATTGTGGCCTGGCCCTGGCAACTTGTCATCAAGGAAGGAGGGCGCCCCGCATCGTCGGTGGGGGGGCGACTACAAGTGATCGGGGTTATGTAGCTCGCGCTCATCGCCGGGCGGCGGCGTCCACTGGTAGATCCAGGTCTCCGACAGCGGCTTGCCTTCGCTATCGCGCAGATACAGACGCAGATTGATCGGCTCGGTGCCCTCGTCCGGTGGTACCACATCGAACATGGCCCGGTAGCCCTGGATGGCGTCCAGCGGTCGGGCCGAGGTGATCTCGACGCGCCCGGCGCTGGTCTCGATGACCGGCTCCACCTCGACCTCGCTTGCGTCATCGAAGGGGAAGGGGCCGCCGCGGAAGTCCAACGCGAAGCGCCAGCTGAAGTACTCGCGACGTTGGCCGACGACGCCACCCAGTCCGGTACGGGTCGCCACGCAGCGCGACAGGCTGGGTTGCTGTCGCGGCAGGTCGTACCAGCTCAGACGATAGGCATAGCGCAGCTCCTGGCCGGCCTCCACCGGGGCCTTGGGTTGCCAGTAGGCCACGATATTGTCGAAGGTCTCGTCCTTGGCAGACAGCTCCACCAGATCCACGCTACCTTCGCCCCAGCCCTCGGTAGGTTCGACCCACACGCTGGGTCGGCGATCGTAGTAGACGCCATCGTCCTGGTAGTGGTCGAAGTCGTGGTCGCGCTGGGCCAGGCCGAAGCCCTGAACATTGGTGGCGGAATAGGCGTTGTAGCGAAGCTGGGGTGGGTTCACCAGCGGGCGCCACAGCCATTCGCCGCTTTCGGTGTGGATCGACAGCCCATCCGAGTCATGGATCTCCGGGCGCCAGTCATAGTTGACGTCACGATCGTTCTCGCCGACCAGGTACATGCTGGTCAGTGGCGCGATGCCCAGACGCTCGATCGTCTTGCGCGGATAGAGGGTGGCGGCCACGTCCATGACCACGCCTTCGACGTCGCGACGAATATCGAAGCGGTAGGCCCCGGTGGTGCTCTCCGACTCGAGCAGGGCGTAGACGATGACCTTGTCTTCACCCTCGGGCTGTTCCAGCCAGAAGCGGGTGAAGTCGGGGAATTCCTCGGGTTCGCTGCCGGCGGTGTCGATGGCCAGGCCCCTGGCCGACATGCCGTACTGCATGCTCTGACTGACCGCACGGAAGTAGCTGGCGCCCAGGAAGGAGGCGATATCGCGCTTGGGGTCCTGATGATGGTGCAGGCGGAAGCCGGCGAAGCCGAGGCGTTCGGACAGCGTATCGGTATCGACCACGCTATCCCCATCGGCGTTGGAAAAGTTGAATAGCGCCGGGTCGTAGGCCAGTTCCTGCGCCTGCCCCTGGCTGACCTGGTAGATCCTGACCGGGGTGGTGAAGCCACGACCCAGGTGAAACAGCTGGGCCGTATAGGGCGCGTCGCTGTTGCTCCACAGGGCGTGGTCGGCACGGTAGCCGATGGCCTGGTAGTCGTCCCAGGAAAGGGACTTGAGCTGGTCGGGCAGTTCGCCTTCGTGATCCTGGTGAGGTTGCCCTGACAGATGGCGGGCGAAGCCTTTCAACCAGGCGTAGTCGAAGGAGACCTTTTCTCCGGTGGTCATGAGCCGCTGGTCCAGCGCGGCCAGCAGCGGGGAGATTGGCAGGGCGTAGGCGCTGAGGGCGGTGGCCGCCTTGAGGAAGTCACGTCGCTGCATTTCCATCATCCTTGTGGGTCGAGCATGTCGGGTGTCGGGCGACTGCCTGGGTAAGCAGTCGCTACGCCTGGTCGAGCACGTCGAAGGGTACGACTGCCCGAATCAGCAAAGGTTCAGGAAATGTGCATGAAGGGTCGCAATATTGTTAACAGGCTAACAAAGTGCTAGTCTACGCGGCCGGTCGACGGGGGACGCCTTCGTCAAATACCGAGCGGCTCCGTCACGTGAGCCCGTCAAGTCAGCCCGTCGTGTAACCAAGAGGAATACCATGACCCCCGACCAGCGCTTCAGGTGGATCGTTCGCCTGGCCTTGGGCATGTTCGTCCTGATGTTTGCCTATTTTGTGGTGGCAGATACCTACATGCCGATGACCCCGGAGGCGCGGGTCATGCGCCCGGTGGTGCGTATCGCCCCGGAAGTCAGCGGCCCCGTCGAGCGGGTCCACGTCAGCAATAACGACCATGTCGAGGCGGGTGATCCGCTGTTTCGTATCGACCCCGCGCCCTTCGAGCTGGCGCTTGAGCAGGCGCGACTGGAACTGGAGGCAGCGCGTCAGCAGAACGAGACTTTGAGCGCCAGCATCGCATCGGCCCGCGCCGCCCTCGAAGCGGCCCGCGCCAGGGCCCAGGAGAGCGCCCAGGAGCGCCGGCGAGGCGAGCGCTTGATTAGCCAGAACAGCATCTCGCGCCAGCGCCTCGATGGCCTGGTAGCCACCGACCGTCAGGCCCAGGCCGAGGTCAAGTCCGCCGAGGCGGAAGTGGCGCGCCTGGAGGCCGAACTGGGTGCCGAGGGGGAGGCCAACTTGCGTTTGCGTCAGGCCCGCAACGCCCTGGAGCAGGCCGAGCTCGATCTCGACCACACCTTGGTGCGGGCCCAGCATTCCGGCACGCTGAGCAACCTGCAACTCGAGGTGGGTGACTACGCCACCCAGGGACAGCCAGCGCTGGCGCTGATCACCGATGAGGTCGAACTGATCGCGGACTTCCGCGAGAAGAGCCTGCGCAAGGTCGCCGCCGGCGACGAGGCCCGTGTGGTCTTCGACGCCATGCCAGGCCAGGTCTTTGCCGCCCGGGTCGAGAAGCGTGACGCAGGGGTCTACGACGGACAGATCAGCGCCGACGGTAACCTGGCCGACATCCCCACCACCGACCGCTGGCTGCGCGACGCCCAGCGCCTTCGCCTGCACCTTTCGCTGGCCGGGGACGCACCGACGAGTCTGCCCACCGGCTCCCGCGCCACGGTGCAGCTGTTTCCCGGGGAGCACCCGCTGGCCCATCCGCTGGGGGCGCTGCAGATTCGGCTGATGTCCTGGCTGCATTATGTTTACTAAGCAGCCACGGGCGTCGTCTACCAAGCAGCCACGGGCCTTGTTTGCCAAGAGGCTACGGGCGTCGTCAGGGCAGCAGCAACCGAAGGCCTCGAAGCTCAGCGACAACGGCCTGCGCCAGTGTCTGCGTATCGCGGTGGGGGCCTGGCTCGGCTTTCTGATCAGCCAGCTGATGCACTGGAACTATGGTGTCTTCTTCACCGTCTTTCCGATGTTTCTGCTGGGGATCATTCCGGTGTTCAACGCCCATGTGGTGCGCCAGTTCCTGGGTAACGCCTGCCTCAATGTGGTCGAGATCAGCCTGGTGGTGGGGTTGACCCAGCATCTGCCGGTGGTGATGACGGGACTGGTGTTCCTGATGTTCCTGGGACGCTTCACCCTGATGGCCAGGGGGCCGTTGTTCGTGTTCGGCGCCAACGGCGTGCTGACCCTGAGCATCATGCTGCATTTCGCCAGTTACCCCGACCTCGACCTGTTCGACCTGCTGGCCAGCAACAGCGTGGCGAGTTTTCTGGCGGTGGCCATCGCAGCCCTGATGCACTGGCTGTTTCCCGATGTCACGCCGCGACAGCCGCCGCCACGTCAGGCCAAGACAGCGGCGCTGAAGCGCCATCAGGCGTTGATCGGGGCGCTGACCGCGACCCTGTCCTTTCTGGTGTTTCAATTGCTCGATCTGCGCGACTCCCTGTCCGCGCAGATGGCGACCATCCTGATCCTGTTTGCCCTCGGCTACCATGGCGCCCGGATGTCGGCCTGGCGTCGTGCCATCGGCACTCTGTTGGGCTGCAACCTGGCACTGGTGCTGCAACTGGTGCTGTTCACCAAGAGCGACCATCTGCTGCTGGTGCTGCTGGCCTACGCCATCGGTCTTTTGCTGTTCGCACGGGAGCACGTCATCGAGAACGCCGGCTCCGGCATCGGCTTCGGCGGGCTGACGACCCTGGGTATCCTGTTTGGCCAGTACCTGAGACCCGATCAGGATCTGGTCGTCGACGCCGTCTATCGGTTCAGCTCGATGTGCGTGGCACTGCTGGCCACCCTGGCGGTGATGGCGGTACTGCATCGGCTGCTGGATCTATGGCCTGCGGTCTCGAGCCGGGAAGCACCGCACACGAGCTGAGTTTTCTTATGCCGCTTGCAACAGAGAAGGGGGCCGTGTCAGCACGGCCCCCTTTTTAGCTACTTTACCTACCCGCCTGATCTGGCGATTTTGGTCAGCTCTCTGGTGAAGCTTTGTGGCATAGCTTTGTGGCCCAGCGTCGTGGCTCTGGTCGCCGACCTCTAGGCCTGCTCCGAAAAGTCGCCTAGCCGCCCTGGGGCAGCGGGATGGTCACCAGTCCGTAGGAGTGGACTTCGGCGCTGCCGGGATAGGCATCAACCACGCTCAGGCTGCCGTCATCGTGCTGGATCTCGAACACCCAGGTCTTGCCGGTGTTGCCGCTGATGATGTTGACGTAGTTGCCGTCGGCGCTCAGGTCCATGTCGGCGAAATACTCGTTGTAATCCTCGGCGCGGTAGGCGGCTTCTTCCAGCAGAGCGATGCTGCCGTCCTCGGGATCGACGCTGAAGGTCGACAGGCTCGAGGTATGGGAGTTGGTGGTCCAGGCGTACTTGCCGTCCTCCGAGGTGGTGACCCAGCAGGCGGCCTGCTCGCCACCCCAGATGTCGTCGCCGGTCATCACATCCGCCGACACCAGGGTCAGCTTGCCGTTCTCGTCGATGTCGTAGGACGACATGGAGCCGGTCTGGCCCTCGTATTCCTGCAGGAAGGGATACTTGGCCTTCGATTCCTCGGAGGACGGGTGGAACTGGTAGCCCTGGGTGATATAGCGGGTTTCGGTCACCAGCAGGGTGCTGTGGCCGTCCGGGCGAGTGACCAGCTTGGTGCCGATGGGCAGGGCGAAGAAGCGCTCCTCGCTCAAGTGCGGCGACTCAAGGCTCGAGATCGGCTCCTGCGACAGGAGGCCTTCGTCGTCCACCGCATAGACATGCACCATGCCGGTAAGAAAGCCGACAAGCGTCAGGTACTTGCCGTCCTCGGTGAACTCCATGCTGACCGGAGAATCATCCAGCGGCCGAACGGAGTCGGGGATCTCGGTCAGGTTGCCATCGCCATCGATGGTAAAGCCCTTGATCACCCCCGGCTCATCGTTGGCACCATCGGTGCTGGCGACGTAGACGATGTCGCCATGGCCGTCGATGGCCTTGGGTTTGGCGCCGCCGGCATCCACCACATTGTTGAGCGTCAGCGTCAGGTCGTCTTCGACGTGAAGTGACGACAGGGTGCCGTCGCCGACGTTGGCCACCAGTACGTTGCGGTTGTCTGCCGAACGCCACACGCCGTAGGCCGAACCGAGCGGGTCGAGGCCGCCATCCATGCCGTTGCCCGTGCCGCCGGTGGTGTACTCGCCGACCTTTTCCAGGGTGCCATCGTCAAACTGGCGCCAGGCGATCAGCGAGTTCTCGTCGGCGTTGTTGGTGGCGACGTAGACACCACCCGTCACGTCCTTGGCCATGGCAGGCAGGGAAACCGAAAGCAGGACGAGGCCAATCAAGACTGGATTTTTCATAGCGTACCTTGGTCAGTTTTTGCTTTTCTTGTGCCGCGATGCCGGCAGTTCCAGGCACTCGGGCTCGTCGTGTTCCAGCGTCATAGTCTGCGTAGACGCGAGCCGGTGCGTCCTTACACCCACCAGAGTAATAAGGAACCCAGGTGAGCTGCCTCGCACTGTAGCCTCAGCGTTGTGCTCGGGAGTAACGAGCCAACAAGCAGATGGAGTTTCGTTTTCCAGGTTGCCCAAGCGAGAGCATCTAGCAGAAACTGTGCTTTAAAGAATCGTTGTTGAGAGAAAGCTTAGGCAAGATTGGGCCGCAATGATGCAGGTGACTGTCGTCAAACGCGCGTAAAGGTTTGAGAATTTCTGACTGCTTCCGGCGATAGCCTGTGTGATGGCCTGGCGCACAGATTTTCCGTTCGTCGTGTTGGTATCTTGGGGGAAAAGAGGGTGGCCGCCCGTCAAGGTGTGTGTCATACCGACTGCTACAGCCTGGCAATTGGCAGCTCATCCCAGCGAGTGGTGTAGCGCGAGGTGCGATGTTCGCACTTGAGCTGCCAGGCCGCGTCCACGCTGGTCTTGCCAAGGCTCAAGGCGCCGCGACCGTGCTTCTGGTTGATCGCGTCCAGGGTGTCCATCAGGCGCTGATTGCGTTCTTTTTTGCCGTCGTCGACGGCAAACAGATCCTGCTGCAGGCTTGCCTTGTCGGCGATGTCGAGTAGCATCACGCCGGCCTTCATATACTGGTGTCCTGGGCGATAGATACGCGCAAGCGCCCGGGTCGCGGTTGCCACGATCTCGAGGCTGTCGTCGCTGGGACGCGCCAGCGGAACCACCAGCGAAGGGTGGTGCTGGGGCAGATCCTGACGATGCTTGTTGGTCTTCAAGAACACCAGCAGCGCCCGCGCCACGCTGCCCTGACCACGCAGCTTTTCAGCACCGCGGCCGGCATGGGCGCGCACTGCCTGACGCAACTGCGCGAGATCATCGGTGGGCCGACCAAAGGAGCGGCTGGTCATGATCCGTTCGCGCGGGGCGCCGACGTCGTCGAGGCGGATGCAGGATTCGCCGCGAAGTTCGCGTACCGTGCGTTCCAGCACCACGCTGAAATGGCGGCGGATATGCTTGGGGTCGGCTTCACGTAGCTGCCAGGCGGACTCGATGCCGAGCTGCCCAAGCCGGGCGGCGGTGCGCCCGGCGACGCCCCAGACCTCGGTGACCGGCAGGCGTTGCAGCAGCGCCCGGGTTGCCGCCGAATCGGCCTCGAGCACGTGGACGCCGTCTGCGCGGGGATCCTTCTTGGCCTGGTGGTTGGCGATCTTTGCCAGGGTGCGGCTGGTCGCCACGCCGACGCCGACGGGAATGCCGGTGTGGCGCATCACCGTGTGTCGCAAGCGCCGGCAGTGGGCGTCCAGCCCGGCGGGTGCCATGCCCGCGAGGTCGAGAAAGCACTCGTCGATGCTGTATACCTCGACGGCGGGAGCAAACTCCCGCAGCGTATCGACCACCCGACGCGACATGTCGCCGTAGAGCGCATAGTTGCTCGACAGCAGGATGCACTGCCTGCGCAGCGCGCCCTCGATCTTGAAGGCAGGCATGCCCATGGCAACGCCGAGGTCCTTGATCTCCTGGCTGCGGGCGATGACGCAGCCGTCGTTGTTGGACAGCACCCCCACAGGCTTGCCGCGAAGCGAGGGGTCGAAGACCCGCTCACAGCTGACGTAGAAGTTGTTGCAGTCGACCAGCGCGATCACCGCGCGACTCCCGCTGCCAGGGCGTGGATATTGTGGGTGACCACGCCCCATAGGTCGCAGTCGCGACCGTTGAGCGGAATCGGCGCGAAGGCCTCATTGGCCGCCAGCAGGTAGGGTCGATTGCCGATATAGCCAAGCTGCTTGCAGGTCAGCTCACCGTCGACGCTGGCGATCAGCACCGAACCGCTGCACGGCTCCAGCGAGCGATCCACGATCAGCAGATCCCCGTCGAAGATGCCGAGGCCCTTCATCGACTCGCCCTTGGCGCGCAGGTAGAAGGTGGCGCTGGGGTGGGGCACCAGATGCGCCACCAGATCGAGCTGTCCCTCCAGGTAGTCATCGGCCGGTGACGGAAAGCCCGCGCGAACCTCGGTCGCCGCCAGCGGCAAGGCGGTCCTGGGCGCGTGCGGATCGACCCGCCCCAGCACCTCCACCTCAAGACTCATGGCACAGGCTCCCGTCGTTGCCATAGGCGCTACACGAAAGGGTTCGCCAAACAAGGGAATAGTCGTCGCGCATGGGGGCCTCCTGAATCGCAGATACTGTTTGGATATACAGTATCAGGAGGTGCATGGCTGCGCCAGCACAGGAGGGCGGGGGCAAAGTTGGCTTGGTGAGCGAGATGGGGTTGGTTGGATTGGGAGTAGGGAATTGGAAGGTGGATGACGAGGTTGGTGGGGCTGTCGGTAATAGTTGGTACTCTTGCACGAACTTATGGATTGTGGCTTAGACAAGGCAACGGTTGAAGTGCGTTTATATAGGTAAACGGCAATTTAACGTATAGTAAAATAAGTGCTGTTACCCTCTGATGTATGTGATATTTTTATATCTAGAATAATTGTTATGATGATTAAAAGGTTTGGTGGATTTGATGGCAAAAGAACTTTCTAAAGCTGACTACATTCTTAGGAGTCTGCAGAAAATATCCCACAAAAGATGGGAGCTGTACATTGTTTCTCGAATAATTCATAAAATTGATGATGACGTTGAATTCGTATGTCAGCAGCTTGTATATCGGCCAGAGGGCTATCGCGCCTTGACTGATATTTATTTTCCTCAGTTCAATCTGCATCTGGAGATTGATGAAAAGCATCACAAAAACCAAATTTCTGAAGATGTTGAGAGAAGTGATGATATTGTTTTAGCTACAGGACACGAAATTCATAGGATAAAAACGTATGGCGATGAAGGGATGTTTAAAGACATTTCTATTGTTGCGGAAGAAACTGATAATTTCATCGATAAACTGAACAAAATTAAAGAGATTGGTGTTGACAACGGCACGTTTGTTCCTTGGGACTGGGATTTCGCTTATTCTTCACGGAGATGGATCAATCAAGGATACTTGGACGTTGCCGATAATCCTGTTTTTCGAACGCAGGCAGAAGCCTTGAGATGTTTTGGTTTTAAAGGTAAAGCACTGCAGCGTGGCGCTTGGGGGATACCTGATGGTAGTACCGATGTTGTATGGTTTCCCAGACTTTTTAGACATGGTATGTGGCACAATAAAATAACAAAAGATGGTGAGCGTATTTACGAGTGTGCTGAAAATCTTGACGGGAAAAAATCTATTGAGACTCAGTTGATAGACGCTGAGAGAAATCCGGAAAGAAAAACAATTGTTTTTGCCAAAGCTAAAGACTCCTTGGGAAGAAACCTTCTTCGGTTTGTTGGTACATTTAAATTAAATATTGCAAGATCGACGGAGGATTGTATTGTGTTTGATCGTATAGGTACGAGGGAAAAAGTTCGATTTTTGTGAATAGGTGATTTTTGATTCTAAAACCAACCATTCTGTTTTAGTGTTTTTGATTTTTTTGGTGTAATTGTGGATATGAAAAATAAAACTCATGAAATAAGACAAAAGTTCGTTGGTTGCCTACTAGGGGGCGCTGTCGGTGACGCACTTGGCGCTCCGGTAGAGTTTATAACTCATGTTGAGATTGTCTCTAAATTTGGTGAGTCTGGTATAACTGAGTACGTGCCGTGTTATGGTGGTATAGGTCGAATTACTGATGATACCCAAATGGTATTGTTTACTGCCGAGGGGCTGCTGCGCGGTCATGTACGGGGCGCCAGACGTGGGATATGTCACATAGCCAGTGTAATCTCTAGTGCTTATGAGCGCTGGCTTTATACACAAGGGTATCGGTCGCGAATGGAAACAGGAGAAGACTGGCTCACTAGTGGTTGGTTAGCCGGACATGCAGAATTACAAAATCAACGTGCGCCGGGTCGTACTTGTATCTCGGCATTGCGATCGATGGAAAGATATGGCGCTTCAGCTAAGAACAACAGTAAAGGCTGTGGTGGACTCATGCGAGTGGCGCCATGTGGACTTTTCATTTGGCCTTCTACGACTGGCAGCGATGCTTTCCATCTGGGTATGCAAGCCGCGAGTATTACTCATGGTCATCCCAGCGGCTATTTGACTGCTGGAGTGCTGTCGGAATTAATCTTGCATCTTATCAATGGTAAAGGTCTCAGAGATTCACTTGGCAAAGTGAAGGAGGCACTTGTGGCATATGAAGGGCACGAAGAGACGCTTGATGCTCTGGAAAAAGCTGAAGCGTTGGCCGATATTTCGAGTAATCACTTCGAGGCTATTAGTAAGCTGGGACAAGGGTGGGTAGCAGAAGAGGCACTTTCTATTGCTGTCTATTGCGCCTTGGTTGCCAAAGATCTCCGCCATGGAGTCTGCCTTGCAGTTAATCATGATGGTGACTCTGATTCTACTGGCGCTATTGCTGGCAATCTATTGGGCGCCATGATGGGGGTCTCGGCCATCCCGGAGAGTTGGTTGGAACCGCTAGAATTACGGGACGTGATAACTGAAATGGCTGAGGATTTAGTGGATAGCAATGAATGGGACTTGGATGATTTTGGCGGCGTCGACAATGATTGGGTATGGAAAAAATATCCGGGATATTGACAGCTTCGACAACAAGCGTTCAAGAAACTAGTCCATTGATTTCTTGGTGACGCCATCTTGCTTGCTGACTCGTCGTGTCGATTGGCTTGCGTCCTAAGGCTGAATTTCGGTCAATCGATGCCTTTTCTACCGAGCACCGACAGGTACTAAATGTTGAATAAGGTCTGCGAGTATGCCAGTGACTGCTTAATTGTCGGGTCCCGGATGTTTGTTAATGACCGTTTCACCGAACCGTCCGCGGGCGCCCCCTTTGGCGCCATCCTTTAGCTCAGGAGGGGGAGCCAAATTGGCCTTGCAGGAGGGCGGGGGCGTAGAGGTCTGCATCGAGTTGGGGCCAATGAAGGCCAAGCCCGGTGGGAGAAACCTCTATGTCGGCCAGGGCTTCTGGCGTGGCGTCGGTGAGACCTTGCACTAGGTGCGGCGGGATCGCGAGCTCAAGCCCTGAGTTCAGGTGCATGATGACGCGATGGGTGCGACTGTCGTATCGCGCGGAAACGACGTGGGCGTGATCGCGTTCACAGGCCATGCGGGCCTCTGCCTGCCGGACGTCATCTTCAGTAATGGCCACGTGTCTCTCCCTGTTCGCAGGCGTCTCCCTCGGTGCAGTCATCGATTGTGCCACCATCGCATTCCACAGCATTAGCCGTGGTTGTGCCGTGTAGCTTAGCGACCGCAGATCCATCGTAAAGAATAAGCGAGACCTGAATGCCCAGTAGGCCACAGGGCTCCCCCTGTGGCCCGCTCCCTTCACGCGTACTTGTCGTGCCAGCGCTTGACCGCGATACGTTCCTTGAGCAGCTCCAGCATATCGACCAGCACCTGTTCGGTGATCTGTTCGGTCTCGGGGTCGGTGCGCAGCCAGGCGTCGAAGCCGCTGTCGGCCATATGTTCGACCAGCGAGGAGAACTCCCTGGACTTGAGACCATTCAGGGCTTCATCGACCAGATGGCAGGCGAGGTCGGACATCGATGACTCCAGCCCCTGAGTGAGCTGGGAGCCCATGGGCAGGCGCTTGAGTCGCTGAAGCTCCGGCGTTTCGGCCAGGGTGCGGGCGACCAGGCCGCGCACGTAGGCCAGTGTCGCGAAACGGTTGTGGTGGGCGATGTCGCCGACCATGGTCTCGAGGCGCTGGCTGACTTCCCGCACCAGGGCCTCCTTGCGCGGCGTGACGATCTTTTCGATGGCCGGTGAGGCCAGGCCGTCGCCGCTGGTGAGCTCCTGCTGGACGTTGTCGAGCAGGCGGATGGCAATACGATCGGTAAGTTCTTCCATCAGGATGTCGGCGTACTTGGCGACAACCGAGTAGAGATACCAGCGACGCACGTCGATCAGTCCCAGGCGGTGCAGGCGGTGCAGCAGCGAGATCACACGCAGGATACGCAGCAGGCGGAAGCCGGCGAGGGGAATACACCCCAGCACGTCGTACCAGTGCACGAAGGGGTAAAAGAACCAGCGGTGGTAGCGGCGTTGGTAGATGGCAACGGCCCAGCCAAGCAGCACATCGAACAGGAAGACGGCGACGAAGGCCAGGTCGATGCTGAAGAAGTTGGCATGGATATGCCGGTCGTAGGTGCCGTGCAGGCCAGGGGCCGCCGCCTCGAAGGCGGCGTTGAGCGGTGGCAGCAGAAACAGGCTGTCGAACAGCAACAGCGCCAGGTTGGCGATCACCAGCGCGATGATGAACAGGTCCCACACCAGATGAGCCCGCTCCAGGGCGGGCGAGGTCGTGCGGGTGGCGGGCATGAGTCCTCCTTGGATGCGTGTGACACTCCTTTCTTCACCAGCCTAGAGCGTCCTGGCGTTGGTCGCATCCCCACCTCGCCTTGTGCCAAAGCGTCGTTGGCGATGTGAGGATGCGGCTTTCTGTCGATGGGCAGCATCTTCGGGCTACTGAACCGGAACAATATGCCGAGCGATTTTGCAGGGCCTATGTTTCGGGCGACTGAAACAGCCGGCTCTGACGCGCAATCCGTCGTTCGATGGCCTTGGCCAGCACCACGTTGCTTGCGCTGAGCAGAGTGAAGGTCTTCTTGGCGCGGGTGACGGCGGTGTAGACCAGTTCGCGGGTCAGGATCGGCGACAGGGTGTCCGGCATCACCAGGGCGGTATGGACGAACTCCGAGCCCTGGGACTTGTGCACCGTCATCGCGAATACCGTCTCGACCCGCTGCAGCCGGCTGGGCAGCACCCAGCGGATGCCGCCCTGGCCGTCACCGGCAGGAAAGGCCACGCGCAGGGTGGTACCGGCCTCGGGGTTGGCGAACTCCACCGGCACCTTGAGGGCAATGCCGATATCTCCGTTCATCAGCTTGAGCGCGTAGTCGTTGCCGGTGACCAGCACCGGGCGGCCTTCGTACCAGTGGGTGCTGTGATCCGGCTTGTCGATCAGTCCGGCCCGTGCCAGCGCCTGCTCGATGCGCTGATTGAGCGATTCGACCCCGTAGTGGCCGGCGCGCAGCGGCGTCAGCAACTGGAACTGGGCGTGGGCCTCGAGGATGGCAGAGGCCCAGCGGTCCCACTCGGCTCGCTCGGATGACAGCGACGGGCGTGGCCGCAGCAGACCGCTTTGCTCGAGTGCGCCAGCTTCCGGGGTGTCGGGACGCGGGCTGATGGCGCCCAGATAGAAGCGATAGCCCCAGGCCGCGTCCTGGCCTCGGCCATCCAGCGCCAGGGTCATCAGGCGCCGTTCGTTGGCGCGGGGCAGGGCCTGGCGCTGCGCCTGGGGAAAGGCGGTGTCGTCCAGCACCGCGAGCGCCCGCCGGCTGTCGCCGGCGTTGATGGCGCGGGCAAGCTGGCCGATACCGCTGGCGTCATCGAAGCGAAAGGAGTGGCGCAGCATGGCGACGGACTGATCCAGCGCCCGGCCGTCGCCGTCGTGCAGTGCTTCAGGCAACGACAGCCCGGTAGCCGCTTCGAGCCAGTCGCTGACGTCGTTGCGATAGTGGCCCTGTTCGGCCCTGGCGCACAGGTTGCCGAGGACCGCCCCGGCTTCCACCGAGGCGAGCTGGTCCTTGTCGCCGAGCAGCACCAGGCGTGCATGGGGCGGCAGGGCGTCGAGCAGTGCCGCCATCATGTCGATGTCGACCATCGACGCCTCGTCCACCGCCACCATGTCCAGCGGCAGGGGGTTGAGGCGATGATGATGGAAGTGACGGGTATCGGGTCGGGCGCCGAGCAGCCGGTGCAGGGTCGAGACCTCGTGGGGAATCGAGGCGCGTACCTGGGCGGCGTCCGGTAGCGGCAGTTCGTCGAGGGCGGCGATCTGGTCGCGAATGGATTCGCTGAGTCGCGCCGCCGCCTTGCCGGTGGGGGCGGCCAGGCGTATCGCCAGGGGGGCGCCACGCTCAGCGATGGCCTGGGTCTGCAACAGCGCCAGCAGACGGATGACGGTGGTGGTCTTGCCGGTACCGGGGCCGCCGGTGATCACCGCGAAGGGGGCGCGTGCGCCCAGCGCACAGGCGAGCTTCTGGGAGGCGGCCTGGTCGGCACGCGGATCGGACGGGGGAAACAGCGTATCCAGCACCGGACGCAGGCGGGCGGCGTCACCGTCGGCGGTCGGATGATCCTCGGTTGGATGACCCTCGGTTGGATGATCCTTGGTTGGAGTGCCGGGCGTTGACAGCCGCGCGGCGATGGCGCTGGCGACCCGCTGTTCGTTGCGCCAGTAGCGGCGTAGATAGAGGCGCTCTGCCTCGAGAACCAGGGGGCTGGCGCCTGGGCCTTGCGCCACCGCCGACCAGCGCTGAAGCCGGTTTACCCAGTCGTCGCCGAGACGGCCGAGCAGGGCCTCCGGCGGGGGCGGGGCGGTGTCGTCACGCGCCACGTCCCGAGCGACGGCGATCAGTGTCTCGGGCTGGCGGCGGGCCTGATTCAGGTCCAGCAGCAGATGCCCCTGGCCGGCCTGGTGGCTGACCAGCATGGCCGCCAGCAGGCAGCTGGCGTCGCCGTCCGGGGCGAGGCTCGCCAGGCGGTGGGGCAGCGCCGCGTCGAGATCACGGATCCAGCCGTACTCGGCCCAGGCAAACAGCAGCGACAGCAGGGCCTCGGGGTCGGCCAGTGCCTGCTCCGGGGTGGCAAAGGGCGAGGACGGCAGGGCGGTCGAGGCTGCATCACCCGGCGTCTCGCCGTTCCCCCCGCGGTGTACCTCAGGGTTAGCCTCGCTCATGCCATTGCCTCCCCGCTGGTGTCATTGTCATGGCCGGTGGCGCTTTCGTGGGTTGCTCTCGCGACGCTGCCCGCCTGTCCTGCCAGGATATCGTCGAGTGCCTCGATAAAGGCTCGGGGCGGCTTGATCGCGGCGACGCCGCGCGAGGGCGCGGTAATACCGCGCAGAAAGACCAGCATGGCCCCTCCAACGTGGCGGTCATAGTCATAGTCCGGCAGGCTCTGGCGCAGGTGGCGATGCAGTGCCACCAGGTAGAGCGCAAGCTGCATGTCGTAGCGCTTGTCCAGCATGGCGGCGCGCATGGCGTCCTGGTGGTAGGCGTCATCGTCCGGACCCAGCCAGTTGGACTTCCAGTCGATGATATAGAAGCGTCCCTGATGCTCGGCCAACAGGTCGATAAAGCCCTTGAGCAGGCCGTTGAGGCGCTGATAGCCCAGTTGGCGCCTGGGCTCGCCGGGAAACAGATGCTGGCGGGTGAGCTTGTCCATGGCCGGGGTGATGGCGTCATGGGTGGCGAACCAGAAGTCGGGCTCGGCGCGGTAGCGCTCAAGGCTCGCCAGTACCGGTCCATCGTCGGCATCCTCGTCGTCGGGGCGCTCTTGTGTGGTCGAGGTCAAGGGCGTGGTCAGCCAGCGATGGATGCCGTCGGTCAGCGCCTGGGTGTGTGCTTCCCAGCCGCGGCGGCGGCAGCGTTGGGCCAGGCGGGCGAGCAGGCCTGCATCATCAAGCGCGCTGTCAAAGCCGTGCTCGGCCAACGCCTCGAGCACGCCGTGCAGGAAGGTGCCCGGGCCAGGGCCCCGCGGGAAGGCGTGCAGGGTACCGGGCTCGGGGGCGCCGGCTTCTCGCGCCGCGGGCACCAGGCGGGCGTCCAGATGCTCTTCCTCCAGCACTTCGGCCTCGGGTGTCTCGGGGGCGGTGGCTCCCTTCTGTGCAAGCGAGGAGTAACTCGCGATCCACCAGGGGGCAAAGGGGCTGTGGCTGGGCGTGCGCGCGCCCTTGGTGGCGAGCTCGGTGGTGACCGGGTGGTACTGGATCTGGGGGCTATCACTGCTGGCGTCGATGGCGTCCAGGGCGATGGCGTCGAAGCCCCCGCTCATGGCCTCCCAGCGCTCTCGCAGGTTTGTCAGGTCAGGGATCGCCTCGCCGCCGGCCAGCAGATAGCCCAGCGCCGACTTGTGCAGGGTGGCGCTCCTGGCGTTGCCGAGCTTGAGGGGGGCAAGGCCAACGAAGGTGGCGTGGCGCGCTCGGGTCAAGGCGACGTACAGAAGCCGTACCTCCTCGGACAGTCGTTCGTCGTCGGCCAGCTCAAAGCCCTCCTTGGCCATCTCCTTCTTGGCCGCCAGTTCGAGCAGCGGCTGGTCGTCGACGTGGTACAGGGGCGTGCCGGACTGGCCGCTGATCTCCTTGTAGGTGCACAGGAACGGCAGGCACACCAGCGGATACTCGAGCCCCTTGGACTTGAAAATGGTCACCACCTGGATCAGGTCGGCGTCGCTTTCCAGGCGCAGGATCTGCTCGTCGTGGCCAGGGTCGTCGAGGTGTTCGGCGAGCACGCGAATCAGGGCGTGGTCGCCGTCCAGGGTGTCGCTGGCCTGCTGGGCCCATTCGGCCAGATGCAGCAGGTTGGTCAGGCGACGCTGGCCCTGGTGGGCGCCGAGCAGTCGCTCGGGGATCCGGTAGTCGTGCAGCAGTTGGCGCAGCGCCGGCAGTACGCCCCGACGCTGCCAGCGCAGGCGGTAGCCAAGAAAGCGCTCCTGCACCCGCTCCCAGGCGGTCTCGTCGCGTTGCAGCATGTCGAGCTCGGCTAGTCCCAGGCCCAGGGTGGCGGTGGCCAGGGCCGTGCGCAGGGTCGATACCGACTCCGGGTTGGCCATGGCCTTGAGCCAGTGATGCAGGTCGCGGGCCTCGGCGGTGGCGAAGACGCTGTCCCGATCCGACAGGTAGACGCTGGCCAGGCCGCGCTCGCTCAAGGCGTTGCGGATGGCGCTGGCCTCGCTGCGATCGCGCACCAAGATGGCGATATCGCCGGCCTTCAGCGGAGTGAGCTTGCTGTCACCGGCGTTCCTTGAGGTGGCGAAACCGGCACTTGGAGTGCCGTCGCCAGGACTGGCCTGATTGAGCCAGTCGGCAATGCGGTCGGCGCAGTGGCGGGAGGCCTCGCGCAGGTAGCCTTCCTTGTTGAGACAGCCGTTGTCCTTGTTGCCGTCGGCGATCAGCCAGCCGGTCAGCGCGGCGGCGGGCTTGCCATCCAGGCACAGGGTTTCCTTGCGACCGTTGGCGCCGACCGATTGAAAGGGCAGCGGATTGTGGTCGTCGGCGGCGAAGCGGAAGGCCGCGCGGGGGTGGCTACGTTCGGCAAACGCAAACAGCCGGTTGACCGCCGCCACGGCGGCCTCGCTCGAGCGGAAGTTGGTGTCCAGGCTGTGGTGATGACCGCGGGTGGCGTGACGAGCCCCCAGGTAGGTGTAGATGTCGCCGCCGCGAAAACCGTAGATCGCCTGCTTGGGATCGCCGATCAGGATCAGCGCCGTGGCGTCATGCTCAGGAGCGCCTGGCCCATCCAGGTCGTGCTGAGCGTCTGGCTCAGCGGTGGGCGCATCGCCGATACGATAGACCTGCTCGAAGATGCGGTACTGGGCCGGATCGGTGTCCTGGAACTCGTCGATCATGGCCACCGGGAACTGCTGGCGAATGCGCCGCGCCAGGGTCTCGCCGCCGTCGCCGTCCAGGGCGCCGGCCAGTCCGGTGATCATGTCGTTGAAGCCCATCTGGGCGTTGGCCTCGAGCTGCTCGGACAGCCGCCGGCTGACCCAGTCGCGCGCATCCGCCAGCACCTGGGGGTAGAGCTCGCGCTGCAGGGTCTCGACCTGCTCGTCGTTGTGACGACACGCCTCCAGGGCCTCGAACAGCCCAAGCTCGGGCACCTCGGTGCCCTTTTTTACCCGCAGCTTGGAGCGAGCGAGTTTCTGCACGAAGCTCGCCTCGGCAAGGGTGCGCTTGCCGGTTGCCCAGTCGCCGAGCTGTTCCAGCCAGCCGTCGAAGGTGTCGTCGTCATCCTTGCCGCGAAAGCTGCCGCCGTGCATCGCCGGGCGCAGCGTGCGCAGGCAGTCGTGCACCGCCTCCTTCTCATCCAGGTAGGCACGGCGGGCGGCATCTTCCAGCTTGTCGGCGCTCTCACGGGCGTCGCTGAACTGGGCGAGGTGGGCGCCGAAATCACCAGCGGCCAATGGCTCGCCGCAGAAGACCAGGCTGGCATCCTCGCGGCTCAGCAGATTGCGCAGCGCCTTGTTAAGCCCCTGGGGCGAGCCGAACAACTCGACCATGGACGCTGCCAGGGGCTCGTCGAGGGGGTAGACGCGGGTGCGCCAGTAGTCGGTAACCGCCTCCTGGGTCATCTCGCCGAGATCCTTGACCACCTCCTGGCGAAACAGCTTGCCGCTGTCGAAGGCGTGCTCCTTGAGCATTCGCTGACACCAGCTGTGGATGGTCGAGATGGCGGCGTCGTCCATCCATTCGGCGGCAAGCATCAGTCGCCGGGCGCAGGCGGGCCAGGCGTCGCGCTCGAAGTCGTCGCGCAGCGCGGCCAATAGCGGGTCGCGTTCGGCGAGGCCGTCGTCCGCGGCCGAGCCGTCGTCCCTGTCGCCGGCGCGAAAGGCCTCGGCGGCCTGGACCAGGCGCGCCCGGATACGATCGCGCAGCTCCTGGCTTGCGGCCTCGGTAAAGGTCACCACCAGAATATCCGGCGGCACCAGCGGCTGACTGAAGCCATTGTCACGTCGACTCGCCGGGTTGTCCGGCTGGCCGTGGCCCAGCACCAGACGCACGTAGAGCAGCGCGATGGTGAAGGTCTTGCCGGTGCCGGCGCTGGCCTCGATCAACTGGCTGCCCTGCAGCGGCAGTGCCAATGGCAGCGGCGTCTGGCCGGCGTTGTCCGGGGAAGGCGGCTGGTCGTCGGTGGAAAAAAGGTCGGACGGCAGGCTCATGCGGATTCCTTCCCGGTGGTGGCGTTACTCTTGCCCGATGCTTTGTCAGAGCCCTTGTCAGAGCCCTTGCGAGCGCTGCGCGCCGTGCTGATCCAGCCATGCAGGTCGGCGTAGAGCTCACGACAGGCCTCGTCAAAGCCCTCGGCGCCGATCAACTCATCCAGGCTTGGAAATTCGCGCAGCAGCAGCGGGCTTCGCTCCGGCAGTTTTTCCCAGGCCTGCTCCCAGGCCTTGCGCAACGTGGCTGATGACTGGGCGTCTGCCGGTGGCCAGGCTGCATCCTCTGCCACGGGATATTCCTCGAGCAGGGCGAAGGCGATGTCGGGGTGGCAGGGCGTGGCGCCCTGCATGGCGGTGAGCCAGCGCCGCATCAGCGCATCCAGGCGTCTTGCGGCCTGTTCGCGGGGCATGCCGGGGATCTCCAGCACGCCGCTGGGTGATACCAGATGGCTCGGCGAATTCGGGTAGAGGCATTGCAGCGCCAGGTGCGCCGGCCAGTGGCGCAGGATCTGGCTCCAGTGAAAATGCTCGCCCTGGTGGACCTGGCTGGTCAACAGCACGATGCGGGCGACCTCACTCGCACCCGCATCGCCCTCGTCGCTGGTCCCGGAGGAGGGGGCAGAGTCGGTCGCGTGCAGGTGGGACAGGGCGTCTTCCAGTACCAGGGTCTCACTCGAGTCGGGCAAGGGAAGGCGACTGTCGTGGCGAAGCTGCGGTGCCCGCTCCAGCGAGCGCGGGTAGCGCTCGAGCAGCTCGCGGTAGTGGTCGAGAGCGTCGGGGATTCGCTCAAGCAACTGGCGGCGGATCACCGGGCCCACCGGTGGCGGCGGGTAGTGGCCGGCGCGTTGCTGGCGTTGGACCTGGCGTTCGATCAACAGGGCGGGGTCGCAGGCGCGGTCGTGGGCCAGACGCTGGCCAAGCGGCTGCACCAGCGCCTCGCGCTGCTGCCAGCGGGCGAGGCCGGCGAAGGCGAAGGGTTCGTCATCGTCGCTCAGCGTCTGTTCGTCGCGCATGCTGGTGGACAGGCGCTGCTGGAACAGGGCGCTGACGGGATCGCGCAGCAGGCCGGAAAGCTGCGACAGGCCGATGGCGCCCTCGGGGCGCCAGGGTGGCAGCGCCTCATCGGTTGAGGTGGTCGCCATCGGGTCCGGGGGACGTGAATCACGCTGGTGCAGGGTCTGCCACTCGTCTGCGTAGGTATAGAGAGGCGAGTCTGCCAGGAAATAGCCGGCGCCGAAGGGCTGCAGCGGGTGTTCGGTGGTCAGGGCGGTGAGCAGGGCCTCGGCCATCTGCTGCTCTTCGGCCAGCGAGCGCTCATCGTGGGGCGGTTGGTCGGGAAGGCGCCAGCCCTTGCCGAAGTGGTCGCGAAGCTGGCCGACCAGCACGCTGGGCGGCTTCTCGCCGTTATCCTGGGGGCTGCGTCCGCACCAGCTGATGGTCAGTCGATCCCGCGCTGACAGCAGTGCCTCGAGGAACAGGTAGCGGTCGTCGTCACGCCGGGAGCGGTCGCCGGCGCGATAGTGTCCGCGCATGGCCATCAGGTCGAAGTCCATGGCCTCGGCGCGGCGCGGGTAGGCGCCGTCGCTCATGCCGAGCAGCACGACGTGGCGGAAGGGGATCGCGCGCATGGGCATCAGGGTGGCGAAGGTGATGCGGCCCATCATGAAGCTCTGGGACAGCTGGGGCTGGTCGATGCGCGACAGCCAGCTTTCACGCACCACCGCCAGCGGCAGGCGGATGCCGACCTCGGCCGAGTCGATCTCCTCGTGCCAGGTCTCGAGCGCCGCCTGGATGCGCCCGAGCAAGGCCTCTTCGGCACTGGAGCCGGGGGCCAGGGTGCGCTCCAGCATGGTTCCCAGAATCTGGTCCCATTGGCTGGCGGTCTTGGGTTCGACCAGGCTCTGACGAACTTCGTCGAGGGTCATGATCAGCCGGTACAGCGGTCCGACCAGGGTGGCGTCGAGGCCGGCGACTTCGTCGTAGGGCACGATGTCGGCCCAGTCCTCGCCGTCGTCGCTGGCCTCGCCCACGGCGTAGCCCATCAGCATGCGCTCCAGGCCGAAGCGCCAGGTGTGCAGCTCGTCGTGCTCCGGCAGGCCGAGTTCGGCTCGCTGGGAGGCATCGAGGCCCCAGCGCACGTTGGCCTCGCGAATCCAGCGTTGCAGGGTGGATAGGTCCCCCTCGCCAAGGCCAAAGCGCGTGCGGATGGCCGGGATGTCCAGCAGGTCGAGGATCTCGCTGGCGCGAAAACGCAGACGCGGCAGCGACAGCAGGGTCTCCAGTGCCACCAGCATGGGTTCGCGATGGCGTTCCTGCTGGTCGGCCACGTGGTAGGGCAGGTGGCGCTTCTCGCCCGGGGCGAACTGGCCGAATACCGCGTCGATATAGGGCGCGTAGTCGTTGATGTCCGGCACCATCACCATCACGTCCCTGGGTTCGAGAGTCGCATCCTCGGCGAACGCCTCGAGCAGCTGGTCGTGCAGAACCTCCAGTTCACGCTGAGGGCTGTGGCAGATGTGAAAACGGATCGAGTGGTCGTGCTCGGGATCAAGCGCTGGCCACTCGGCCTGGGTCTCCGCCAGCGGGCGCAGGTTGAGGATGTCGTCCTGCAGCTGGCCCAGCAGGGTGTCGGTGGGCGGCGCGAGGAACAGATCCACCGAGTCGTCGAGCAGGGCGCTCAACGCCTCCACGTCGGTGTGGTCATGTTCGCTGAGGAGCTGCAGGTAGTCGCGGCCCTGCTTGCCCCATGCCGCCAGTAGCGGATGGGCGTGTAGATGCAGCTGTTCGAGCGAGTGGTGAAGCTCCGCCGGCATGCCCTGGCGACGGCGCTGGCGCACGTGGCGGCGCAGGACCTCCTGGGTCTCGATGATCTCGCCCCAGTAGAACTGGCAGGGGTTGAGCAGACACAGCACCACCTCGCTGATGCTGGACAGGGCGGCCAGCACCTCCAGGGTCTGCTGGGGCAGCGACGAAATGCCGAATACCACGATACGCGGCGGTATTTCCTGGGGGCAGGCCGTCTTGTCCTGTTCGACCTCGCGGGTCAGCTGTTCGGCGGCCCGCTTGAAGCGCTGGTGCACGGCGCCGCGGTGGCTGTGGCGCTGGTCGGCGGGCAGGGCGTCGCTGATCCTGCGCCACAGGGCCGGCTGCCAGCGCTGGTCATCGGGGACCTCTGTAACACGGTTACCGGGCAGGGTGAGCACATCGTTGCCGGCCTCCCAGGCGGTGAGCCAGTCGGCGCGATAGACCTGGTACTGATCGAACAGGTCAGCCAGGCGCTCGGCCAGCTGGTAACGCTTGCGCTGCTCATCGTCCTCGCGCAGGTAGCGCGCCAGCGGCTCGAACAGAGGGTCGTCCAGGGCTTCGGGCAGCAGCTTCATCAGGTGCCAGCGCAGGCGGCTCTTGTCCCAAGGAGAGGTGGTCGGCACCTGGCCTGGGCCTTCCACCGCCTCGATCACCGCGCGATAGGCCTGCCACTGAAAGCGCGCGGGCAGGGCAACGTCGGTGCCGAGGCAGACGCCGTAGCCCGGTTCGCCCTGGCGCTCGGCGATGGAGGTCTTGAGCCACTGGGCGATACCGTTGCTTTGCACCAGAAAAAGGGTGCGCGCCAGCGGATGCAGCGGGCGTCGCCCCAGCCACTTCAGGGTCAGATCACGCAGATCCTCCATACGGTTGCCCTGCAGGACGATCAAGCCCGAGGCGGCGGTGGTATCGGTCATGGCGAGTTCTCTGTACTGCGTGAAGGCGTGGCAGCCCGAGGCGGTGACGGCGCTAGCTTAAGCAGAACGCGCATCGCTATCGTCGGGACGTCTCGGCATAGCCTAATGGATGCGGCGGCGGGGATCACCATCACCGGATGACCACAGTGTCTGGTCGTAGACGGGCGTCATCTATAGGCCAACATCGCAAGGTAGGCCTCGTCTGTGATGAAGCGGCGATTCGATGGGGGCGAGCAAGTGTCGGACTCGGCCAGGCGGCGCTTTGCCGAGCACTACCGAGATGGCAACAGCTCATCGACCGGGGCGATATAGCGGCGAGCCGGGTCATAGCGCTTTATCAGGCCATCGGGGGGCAACCGTTCAGTCGGCCAGAGCTAAAGATCGATAGTGAGCAGGTAGCGCTTCATGGATGATTTCCATCAAACAACGCTTCGATGACGTCCTCTTCCAGCGGAGCATCCCAGCCAGCCTCCGCCTCGATACGACCCTTGGTCAGTCCATAGAGCTCATTCAGGCCAAATCCTCGATCTTTCAAGGCTTCAATCCACTTGGTTAAGGATAGTCTCGAACAGAGAGGGCTGTTGAGTGCGCCAAGCACCTTGGCCACCGCGATCCGCGCGCCCCGGAGTCCTTATCGAGAGTCCCGATTTCTGACCACGAACCACAGCCAGATAGCGACACTCAGCGACAGGTAGACCACCAGCGGAAGGGCGAGAAACAGCGCCAGCACCTTGATCGAGAAACCTTCCTTGAAAAAGTAGACGATCAGCAGCAGCGGGAAGATGCTGGCAACCAGCAGCGGCCCAGCCTCACGCCGTATCCACTGGACGACCGCAGTGGTCTTGTTGGGCATAAGCGTCCTCTGGTGGTCGTGGTTGGTGTTGCAGGAACTGCCGGAGCACCACTGACGACATCTTCCTGCCGGTGATGTCGGCGACGTTGTGCCGGTGGTCTTCGCAGGGACTACAACGAGATGGTGACTCGCCTGGCTGCGCGCCTTCAGGGCGTCGAAGAAAGGCCGTCGGCGCACCTGTAATCCTGCAGGCGCTGCCGACGGCCTGCTGCATCGCAGATCAGAGCATCTCTTCGATGTTGTTGATGGTGGGTTCGAGAATCAGCTCGCCTGTGCCCTGTTGCACCACGCGATTGGGTTCGATGAAGCAGGTCACCAGGCACCTGGCGCTTTCACCACCATCAGAGATGGTGAAGGTCTTCTTGGTGGAGACAACCCTGCCCTGCACAAAGACCAGGCTGGTTTTTTCGCCTTCCTCCGCCGTGAAGGGAAGCTCGATCAGATCATCGGTAGCTGGAACTTCCTGCAAGGAGTCGATCTGGTGCTCCGGCATTTCCAGTGGCGTGGGTTTCAGCAACAGTGGCTCGAGGGACTTGGTGTTCAGGGAGTCCGTAAGCTGAAACATCAGTCGGTAGTTCATGTCAGTTCCTGATTGGTGTCGTGAGACGCAGCCACTGCTGTGCGTCGATTTCCTGCCGGCCATTCCTGCTCGCCCTGGCGGCTGCTCGAGACGAGCAGGTCTACCCCGTCTGCTGCCTTGTATCCGCTGGCCGGCAGATGTCGGGTATGAAACGCCAGAGAATTCAACCATTTGTCGAATAAGAGCAGGCTAATATATAGCATTGGTAGTATCCGATCGCCAGCACTTTACGGTGACCGTTCGATGCGGCGGCTGGCGGTATAGAGGCACTGAGCGCAGGTCGCGGTAGCAGCCTGGGTCCCGCAGGGGTATCGGCTCCAGACAGCGCGATGTAACGACGCCACGAGGAGGACAAAGCGAGAAGGGTGAAAGTAGCAAGTGGGCCGAGTGGATAGTGCAGGAGGTAGTGCTGTCGATAGCGGAGTAAAAAGCGGAGTGGGGTCAGTTCAGGCGGTGCCCACGTGTGAACTCGATGCGATGAGAAGGGGGGGGCGAAAACGACGAAAAACGGCCACCGCTCTGATGAGCAAGGTGACCGTCATTCTTGAATTCAGTGGTCGGAGCGACAGGATTCGAACCTGCGACCTTTGCAACCCCATTGCAACGCGCTACCAAGCTGCGCCACGCTCCGACTTGGCCTATGGGTTGTGTGACCGTCTGGCCTGTCCCCCGAAGACGAGGCGTATACTAGCGCGTTCATTTCAAAATGAAAAGCCCCTTTTGCGCTTTTATTTCAATTGGTTGGAAATTGACCAGTCCCGGGCGTCAGCGCTGCCCACTTTGTCCGTGCTCTGACACACTATTGGTAGGCAATGGGACACGAGGAGGACCAGGGAATGCCGCTGATTCTGGGAATGAGTCTACTGCTGGCGTGTCAGTTCGCTGGTGAGTTGATCGCGCGGGGGCTGACGTTACCGATACCCGGGCCGGTGATCGGAATGGTGATTCTGCTGATCGGGCTGTCGATTCGCGGCAAGGTGCCGAAGAGCCTGCGTACGACAGGGGAAGGTCTGCTGCGTTACCTGACGCTTCTGTTTGTGCCTGCGGGTGTCGGGCTAATGGTGCATGGCCGCCTGATCGCCGATGACTGGCTCGCCATCGCGGCGACGCTGGTGCTGTCCACGGCCCTGACCCTGGCGGTCACCGCCTGGGTCATGGCAAGGCTGGCTGCTCGCCGGGGAGGTCAGTAATGGAGGTGGCCGAACTCGATGAGCTATGGGTCTATCTGTCTGGCAATCCGCTGTTGTCGCTGCTGGTCACGCTGTTGGCCTTCGCCCTGGCGGTGCGCATCAACAAGTGGCTGGGCGGCACGCCGCTGCTTCACGCGGTAACCCTGAGTATTGCCCTGATCATCTCCTTCCTGCTGGTCACCGGGATCGACTACGCCACCTACTTCGAGGGCGCCCAGTTCATCCACTTTTTGCTGGGGCCCGCCACGGTGGCGCTGGCCATCCCGCTGTATGACCATCGCGAGCGGGTGCGTCAGTTACTGCTGCCGCTGTTGGTAGCTTGCGGCGCGGGTATCGTGACCGCGGTGGCCTCGACCCTTGGCATTGCGCTGTTGTTCGGGGCGGCGCCAGAAACCGTGCTGTCGTTGGCGCCGCGCTCGGTAACGTCGCCCATCGCCATGGGGGTGGCGGAGAAGATAGGCGGTATTCCGTCACTGGCGGCGGGGCTTGTGTTGATTACCGGCTCCATCGGCTGTGCGCTGGGGCCGTTCATCTTTCGTCTACTCGGCATCAAGGACCCGGTGATCCAGGGTTTTACCATGGGGCTCTCCGCCCACGGCTTTGGTACGGCCCAGGCGTTCGCCAAGCTGGGAGCCATGGCCGGCGCCTTCTCTGGCCTTGCCATGGGACTGACGGGCTTGATCACCGCCTTTTTGCTGCCGCTGATTGTGGCGATATTCGGACTCTGACCTTCGTCTAATGCGCAACGCAAATTGTCTCCGGCTGAACTATGGTCAAGCGAAGGGATTGGGCCGGAGGTCAAGATGTGGAAGACCATCAAGTCGGTACTCGCCGCGTTTTTCGGCGTGCAACGCGAGTCCCGGCGTCAGGAAGACTTCACCACCGGCAAGGCGTCCAGCTTTATCGTCGTAGGCATCCTCATGGGGGTGCTGTTTGTCGTGATTCTGATCGTGATCGCCACCCTGGCGGCGGGTTGAGTGACCCGTTGGCAGGGTGGCGTCTTGCGTTGACGGCTCGGCCCGCTACAGGCGGGGCAGTGACCAGGCTCTTCTATACTCGAGCCATTGGCGAGCGAACAAGATAACAACGAGCTCCAGGAGGCATCGATGCGCATGCGGCATGTGTGGATGACTGCGGGAACGCTGTTCGCAGGACTCGGAGGGCACCTTCAGGCGTCCGACTGGAACATGCCGGTCGGGGTGACGGACGTCAGTCGTGAGGTGTATTCGCTGCACATGACGATCTTCTGGATCTGCGTGATCATTGGCGTGGTGGTCTTCGGCGCCATGTTCTACTCGCTGTTCCGCTATCGTCACTCCCAGGGCGCAAAGGCCGCCAAGTTCCATGAGCACACCACCGTCGAGGTGATCTGGACGGCCCTGCCGTTGCTCATTCTGGTCGGCATGGCAGTGCCGGCTACCGCCACGCTCAAGAAGATGTACGACGCCTCCGACGCCGACCTGGATGTGATGGTGACCGGCCAGCAATGGCGCTGGCACTACAGCTACCTGGGTGAGGATGTCGACTTTACCTCCAACCTTGCCACTCCCCGCGAGCAGATCTCAGGCGAGAGCGAGAAGGGGGATAACTATCTGCTCGAAGTCGATGAACCCCTGGTGCTGCCGGTGGGCAAGAAGGTACGCCTGCTGCTGACCGCCGACGACGTCATCCACTCATGGTGGGTGCCCGAACTGGCGGTCAAGCAGGACGCGGTGCCTGGCTTCGTCAATGAAAACTGGGTGCGCATCAACGAGCCCGGCATCTATCGCGGCCAGTGCGCGGAACTCTGCGGCAAGGATCACGGCTTCATGCCGGTGGTGGTCGAGGCGGTCGAACAGGAGCAGTTCGATACCTGGTTGGCCGAGCGCAAGGCCGCCGCTGCCCAGGAGGCCCAGGGGGTGGATCGCGAGTGGTCCATGGACGAACTGATGGAGCGTGGCGAGCAGGTCTACGGCTCCATCTGCGCCTCCTGTCACCAGGCCGATGGTAGTGGCCTGCCGCCTGCCTTCCCGGCGCTGGCGGGCAACCAGGCACTGCTGGACGAGCCGGAGCGCCATCTGGATACCGTCGTCAATGGTGTCTCGGGTACCGCCATGCCGGCCTTCCGCACCACCCTGAATCCGGTGGAGATCGCCGCCGTCATCACCTACGAACGCAACGCCTGGGGTAATGAGACAGGCGAGGTGACCCAGCCGGCCGATATCGCCGACATGCTGTCCGAGTAGCCGGACGAACGGCTGTCGGGATCGCGATTGGAGCAGCCGTTCAGGTGCCGGGAAATGCAAGCACAAGAGATGAACGAGCTAGGGAATAGCGAACAAGGGATGGTCGACGAACGACCAGTCCGAGCAACCGGGGGCTCTCAGGAGTCACGTTGAACGCACCATCGACGCCCGCCAAGAGTCAGGCAGGCGGCCAACAGGGGAGATCTTCGCCATGGCGTCACTGCCTCCCAAGCATCGACTCGAGTCGTCGGCCTCCGAGGCCAGCTCGGCGGGACACGACGAGCATCACTATCGCCCAGGCGGTCTGATGCGCTGGGTACTGACCACCAATCACAAGGAGATCGGTACCCTTTATCTGATCTTCTCCTTGACCATGTTTCTGATCGGTGGGGTCTTCGCGCTGGTGGTGCGGGCCGAATTGTTCCAGCCCGGTCTTCAGCTGGTGCAGCCCGAGTTCTTCAACCAGATGACCACCATGCATGGCCTGATCATGGTGTTCGGCGCGGTGATGCCGGCCTTCGTCGGGCTGGCCAACTGGATGGTGCCGCTGCAGATCGGGGCGCCGGACATGGCGCTGCCGAGGCTCAACAACTTCAGCTTCTGGCTGCTGCCGATCGCCTTTACCCTGATGTTGAGTACGCTATTCATGCCGGGTGGGGCACCGAATTTCGGCTGGACCTTCTATGCGCCGCTGTCCACCACCTACGCGCCGCCGTCCACTACCTTCTTTATATTGTCGCTGCACATCGCCGGTATCAGCTCGATCCTGGGGGCGATCAATATCATCGCCACCATCCTGAACCTGCGCGCACCGGGCATGCGCCTGATGGACATGACCCTGTTCGTCTGGACCTGGTTGATCACCGCCTTCCTGCTGATCGCGGTAATGCCGGTGCTGGCCGGGGTGGTCACCATGATGCTGATGGACATCAACTTCGGCACCAGCTTCTTCAATGCCGGTGGCGGTGGTGATCCGGTGCTGTTCCAGCATCTGTTCTGGTTCTTCGGGCATCCCGAGGTCTACATCATGATCCTGCCGGCCTTCGGCATCGTTTCGGTGATCATTCCGACGTTCGCCCGCAAGCGGCTGTTCGGCTATGCCTCCATGGTCTACGCCACCGCTTCCATCGCCATCCTGTCGTTTTTGGTGTGGGCGCACCACATGTTTGTGGTGGGGTTACCGTTGGTGGCGGAGCTGTTCTTCATGTACAGCACCATGCTGATCGCAGTGCCGACCGGGGTGAAGGTGTTCAACTGGATCACCACCCTGTTCCGGGGTTCGATCAGCTTCGAGCCGGCGATGCTGTTCGCCATCGCCTTTGTGGTGCTGTTTACCATCGGTGGCTTCTCGGGGCTGATGCTGGCGATCTCGCCGGCGGACTTCCAGTACCACGACACCTACTTCGTGGTGGCTCACTTCCACTACGTGCTGGTGCCCGGCGCGGTGTTCTCGATCATGGCGGGGGTCTACTACTGGCTGCCCAAGTGGACCGGCCACTACCCGCACCTGCGGCTGTCCCAGTGGCACTTCTGGCTGTCGATGATCGGGGTCAATCTGACCTTCTTCCCGATGCATTTTTCCGGGCTTGCCGGCATGCCGCGAAGAATTCCCGACTACTCGTTGCAGTTTGCCGACTTCAACATGCTCTCCAGTATCGGTGCCTTCATGTTCGGCTTCTCGCAGCTGTTGTTCGTGGTCATCGTGATCATGTGCGTGCGGGGCGGCAAGAAGGCGCCGGCCAAGGCCTGGGATGGCGCCGAGGATCTTGAATGGACGGTGCCGAGCCCGGCGCCTCTGCATACCTTCGAGCACCCGCCTCAGTATCGGCCGGTGGAGCACTGAGTCGGGAGTGTCGCCATGACGGACGTCGTCGAGGATCGCAGTCCCCAGGTTCGACGAACCGTGGTGAAGACTCTGGTGGTGCTGGCGGGGATGTTTGGCTTCGCGTTTGCCCTGGTCCCGCTGTATGACGTCTTCTGCCAGGTGACGGGTCTCAACGGCAAGACCTCGACCAGCGCTCAGACGCTGGTGCACGAAGAGGTCGATACCGAACGCACGGTGACGATGCAGTTCGTGACTCGTGGCAGTGCGGGACTGCCGTGGAAGCTGGAGGCCCACAGTCGCCAGGTTCGGGTTCACCCAGGGCAGAGCACGGAGGTGTATTTCACCTTTCGCAATCTGGGTGACCAGGCGCTGGTGGCAAGGGCGGTGCCCAGCGTGACCCCATCTCCGGCGTCGTTACATCTGCGCAAGCTGGCCTGTTTCTGTTTCGACAATCAACGGCTGGCGCCGGGGGAGAGCTTCGAGGCGCCACTGGTGTTTCAACTGACCCGCGATCTCCCCGAAGAGATCAAGACCGTGACCCTGGTGTACACGCTCTACCCGCAGGACCAGGGACCGGACGTGGCGGTGGCGACGGTGGCCGACGGCGCACCGGGCAGTGACAAGGGACGCCGACCGGCGTCTGGCGAAGATCCAGGAGGTGAAGCATGAGTGGTGGCAGCTACTACGTACCCGCGACCAGCAAGTGGCCGATCCTCGGTTCCCTGGCCATGGGCGTGATGATGGTCGGCGGGGGCACCTGGCTGGTGCACGGGGCGGCGGGGTCGCCGATCATGCTGGCGGGGCTGGTGGGCATCCTGGCGGTGATGGTGCTGTGGTTCAGGGATGTCATCAAGGAGTCCATGTCAGGGCTCTATGACGCCCAGATGGATCGGTCCTTCCGCTGGGGCATGGGTTGGTTCATCTTCTCGGAAGTGATGTTCTTCGGCGCCTTCTTCGGTGCGCTGTTCTATGTGCGGACTTTGGCGCTGCCATGGCTCGATGGTGAAGGTGCCAAGGGCGTGTCGGCATTGCTGTGGCCCGACTTCACCGCCAGCTGGCCGCTGGAGAACCCACCGGACAGCGCCATCTCGGGGCCGACCGAGACCCTGAGCCCTTGGCAGCTGCCGCTGGTCAACACCCTGCTGCTGGTGTCCTCGAGCATTACCCTGACGGTCGCCCACGAAGCGTTGAAGATGGGGGAGCGTCGCGCTACCCACAACTGGTTGTTCGGTACGGTGCTGCTGGGCACCTTCTTCATCATCATCCAGGGGGTCGAGTACTACGAAGCCTACCATCACCTGGGCCTGACTCTGGAGGCGGGCATCTACGGCTCGACCTTCTTCATGCTGACGGGCTTCCATGGCCTTCACGTCATCATCGGCACCATCATCCTGGCCAGCATCCTGATGCGTATCCGCAAGGGCCATTTCAGTGGCGACAACCACTTCGGTTTCGAGGCGGCGGCCTGGTACTGGCACTTTGTCGACGTGGTCTGGCTGGGGCTGTTCATCTTTGTCTACGTGTTCTGAGGCAGGCGGCGTGGGGGCCGCTCAGCCGATCGTACCGGTGGCGAAGCCATAGGCCAGCAACGCCAGCAGCAGGGCGGCCAGGGCTACCCGGATCTTTAGCGAGACCAGCAGGCGGCGTGAGTGGCTGTCGTCCTTGAGCAGGAAGCCGACCCCGGCCGCGAGACTGGCCAGCATGGCCACGAACACGATCAGAATCAGGATCTTGAGCAGCATGGTGAGAGTCCGTTCGAGTGAGGGGAAAAGGCGTGGTCCGGGTCGGCTGGTGGCCTGGTGCCTGCTGTGTGCAGCGCTGATGGTGCTGGGTATCGGCCTTGGACTATGGCAGTGGGAGCGCGCCGCCGGCAAGCGCGACTATCTTGCAAACCTTGCCGAGGCACCGACCTTGAACATGCCAGGGACATTGCCGCCGGACGGCAGCCGCCTGTCGCTCGAAGGCGTCTTTCAGGCCGACGAAACCCTCTACCTGGACAATCGGATGCTCGGCAATCGACTCGGGGTAGCGGTGCTCACGCCCTTTGTCGACGTCGAGGGACAGCGGTGGCTGGTGGAGCGCGGCTTTCTCGAGACAGGGGTGTCGCGCCAGGCGCCCTACGCAGAGACGCCGAAGGGGCTGGTGTCGCTGAGCGGTGACTGGCAGGCGGATGGCCGGCGTACGCCGCGGTTCGGTGGCAACCTCGAAGGCACGCGACTGCAGCGCATCGAACTCGGAGCCTGGGACGAGGAGTTCAGCTTTGCCGGTTGGCTGCATCAGCGCCAGGGTCCCGGGCATCTGGAGGACTGGTGGACGCCTAACGTCATGCCACCAGAGCGACATCTGGCCTATGCACTGCAGTGGTGGGGGCTTTCGCTGGTGGCGCTGCTGGCGCTGCTGTTTGGAGGTCGACGACTCTATCGCGATCTTTGCGCGGCGGGCGTCACGAGCGCTGAAAGGTCAATTGTTGATATGTCCGCCAGGCAAGAACGCTAAGGCCGAGAGATGGCGAGACTGCGAAAGAAAACCGCGGAAGACAATAACGCCGCGAAAGACAGGAAAGGGTCGAAAGACAAGCGACATCGGCGAGGGCAAGAGGCTAGCGCGAGAGCACGACACTAACGCGAGAACAACAGATACCCGATAGCCCAGCGGGCACGACAGGACCGAACGTGTCGACGCAAGGAGTGGAGGTGCGAGGATGACGACGATGGGGTGGCAGCGGCTGAAGCTGGTCGCACTGATCGCGATCTTTGTGATGCCCATGGCGCTTGCCTGGGGCATGGTCGAGTTCCGTATCGGCATTCCCGACAACCGTACCGCACACGGGGCGCTTGATGCCGATGTGCCGCCGCTATCCCGGTGGCCGGCTCTTGAGCGCACAGACATTGCCAGTCGCGATCGTGGAGGGGAGGTCGCGGCGCATGCCTGGACCCTGGCCTACGATTGCGGCGATAGCTGCGCCGAAGACGCGGATCGCTGGTGGCGCCTGCACCGAGCGCTGGGCAAGGACGCCCATCGTCTGAGTCGGTTGCGCGTAGGCGGAGACGCTGCCGCCTTGCCTGGCGAGTCGCTGATGACCTGGACCGAGTCGCCGGAGTGGGCCAGTCAGGGGCAGGCGTGGCTGCTTGACCCCCAGGGGTGGGTGGCGGTCGCCTATCCTGTCGGGGTGGAGACCCGGGCGGTGATGGACGACATCGAGCATCTGTTCAAGCGCAACCCCGAGCCACCGCTTGCTGCCCTGGGCGAAGATCCCGGTGAGGCCGAGGCTACACAAGGTGCCACCGAACTGGTCAGTCTGCACGACAGCCAAGGTGCCAGCGAAGACGGCCGCCAGGAGGTGCGCCATGAATGATCGACGCCTGGCGACGCTGCGGCTCTTGAGTCTGGTGGGGGCGCTGTTCACCGCCCTGGTCATCATGGCCGGTGCCTTCACCCGCTTGCTGGATGCGGGGCTGGGTTGTCCCGACTGGCCGGGGTGCTATGGGGCGCTGGTCGTGCCCGATGCAAGCAGCGCTCTGCTGCATAGTCCGGATGCACCGCTGGAGGCATCCAAGGCCTGGATGGAAATGATCCATCGCTACCTGGCCGGATGTCTCGGGGTCATGGTGATGGCCCTGCTGGTGCTGGCCTGGCCCAGGCGGCGCAAGCCTGGGTTTCCCTGGCGTCTGATGCTGATTCTGTTCGCCGCCTTGATGGTGCAGGGGGCCTTCGGTGCCTACACCGTGACCCTCAAGCTGTGGCCCCAGGTGGTAACCCTTCACCTGCTGGGAGGTCTCACGGTGATGACGCTGTTCATCTGGCTGCATCTGCGCCTGCGTCGCGTCGCCAGGGGCGAGGCGGCGCTCGCTGCCCGACCACTGGGGGCGCTGATGGGGGGGGCCACCATGCTGCTGGTACTGCAACTGGCGCTGGGGGGCTGGACCTCCAGCAACTACGCGGGCATCGCCTGTCAGGGGTTTCCCACCTGCAATAGCCAGTGGGTGCCCGACACCGACTGGGGTGAGGGCTTCCACCTTACCCAGACGGTGGGGCCCAACTATCTGCACGGGGCCCTGCACGCCGAAGCACGCACGACGATCCATCTGGCCCATCGGCTGGGAGCGCTGGTGTTGACGCTGGCGCTGGCACTGGTGGTGATCCGTCGCTGGCATCGCCGTGAGATGCGGCCCTGGCTGCTGACGCTGGCCGGGGCGACGGCTTTGCAGGTCGCCCTGGGTATCGCCAATGTGCTGCTGTGGCTGCCGCTGGGCCTGGCGCTTCTACATACTGCCGGCGCGGTACTGCTGGTCTTCAGTTTTACCCTGGTAGCGTGGAAGCAGCGCCATTCAAGACAGGCGGTGAAGGGACGTCAACGCCAGACCAGAGGAGGGTGGCTCCATGCGTGATGCACAGGCCATGGGTGCAGCGACCCATCCGCTATGGCGTGACTTGCTGACGTTGTGCAAATGGCGAGTGGTCATGGTGATGCTGGTATGCGCCCTGGTGGGGATGTTGCTGGCGATCCCCGGTGCGATATCGCCAGCTGCGCTTAACGCCATGGTGTGCGGGCTTATCGGGATTGCACTGGCCGCCGCCGGGGCGGCGGCGATCAACCACGTGGTGGATCGCAAGCTGGATGCGCGGATGCATCGCACCTCGCGGCGCCCGCTGGCGTCCGGTCGCTTGTCGACGCCACTGGCGCTGGCCTGGGCGCTGTCATTGTCCACCTCGGGGGTGGCGCTGCTGGCGCTGACCGTCAATCCGTTGACCGCCTGGCTTACGCTGTGGTCGCTGGTCGGTTATGCGTTGATCTACACGGTATTTCTGAAACGGGCCACGCCGCAGAATATCGTCATCGGTGGTGTCGCCGGTGCCGCGCCGCCACTGCTGGGCTGGACCAGCGTGACCGGGACAGTGGGAGCCGAACCGCTGCTGCTCATGTTGATCATCTTTGCCTGGACGCCGCCGCACTTCTGGGCGCTGGCGATCTACAAGCGCGATGAATACGCCGAGGCAGGGGTTCCGATGCTGCCGGTGACCCATGGCCTCGCCTTTGCCAGACTGCAGGTCTGGCTGTATGGCTGGTTGACAGTGGCGGCCACCTTGCTGCCGTTCACCATCGGCATGAGTGGGTGGCTCTATCTGGTCAGCGTCTGTGTGCTCAATCTACGCTTCATGCAGTGGAATCTCAGGGTCTGGCGTGGCCACGACGAACAGGCGCCCTTGCAGGCCTTCTGGTTTTCCATTCGCTATCTGCTTGGCGTCTTTCTGGCCTTGTTGCTGGATCACTATCTGAGTATCGCCTTGAGTCCGTGAGGGCCGACTACCTTCGTTCAACGGTCCGGTGTCACGGGAGTGTCATCGGCAGGTGGCAACAATGCAGGCGGCAGTCACCGGTCTTTCTCGCGATGAATGGTTCAGCCTCTCTGGTAGATGTGTAGAATGCCCCCTTTGACCATCGCACAGGGGGCTGCATGTCCACGACGCTCGCTTATGCCTTGCTCGGGCTTGGCATTGTCATCATTGCCGCGTTGGCGTGGTACGCCTGGTCGTTGAAGAATGAGGTGCGGCGCCGAGAGGGAGTGATTCGGGACGAGGAACGTCGTGCCAGGGAAAATGGCCTGGAAAACCTCGGTCTGGTTGCGTCGGCGCTATTGCAGCGTCAGGTCGATGTGACCGAAGGCTGCTGGCGGTTGAAAGTATTGTTCGAGATCATCGATCCGGCACTGCTTGAGCGGCGCGAGTTCAGAGTCTTTGCCGAGGTCTACGAACAGACCCGTCATCTGCACACACATCAGGCTCGTCAAGAGCTTACGCCCAAGGAGCGGTTCGCTGAAGACAAGCAGCGACTGGCCGTGGAAGAAGCGAATCGCGACGATGTGCTGGCTGCGGCACAGGCTGCGCTGGATTTTCAAGCCCGTTACCCCGACTCTCTCAATTGAGCGATCTCGAACACTGTTCGATGAAGTGAATGACGGGCGGGTATCGCCTGTGCTAGTTTGATTGTACAGAAGCGATACGTCATGATATCGCCTGCAAGGGATTGGTCGTGCAGCAATTGTCTTGCACGATGGGCCGTTGGCAGAAGACGTTGAGATATTGGCGACTAATAGACTGGCTAGGCGCTGTATTTCATGCTTTTCTTGCCTATGAGGAAGTAGGGTACCTATCCTGTTTCTCGATCGGCACAACATTGGACCCGCTGAAGAACAGGGTTACCCGTATTCAGCATTGAGTGTCAGATAGAAGAAGGAGTCTTACATGAAAAAATCAACGACTGGCTTGCTGCTCGGTTCTGCACTGGTTGTCGGCCTCTCCGGCTGCGCCAGCTCCGCCTCTCAGTCCTCCTCCGGCATGAGCGCATCTGACGCCAAGCCGTGGTACCAGCACCCGATGGTGTGTGGTATCGCTGGTGGTCTGATCGGCGGTGGTATCGGCTACGGCACCACCAGCGATGACGACGAGGAAACCGGCGCTGCTGTCGGCGCGACCGTCGGCACCGTGGCTGGCGCTCTGCTGTGTGCCGAGCCGAACAAGGAGCCGATGAACGCTCCGAAGGATTCCGACGGTGACGGCGTCTACGACGCCAACGACCAGTGCCCGGGTACTCCGGCCGGCGTCGCCGTGGACGCAGTGGGTTGCCCGCTGGATTCCGACAACGATGGCGTGCCGGACTTCCAGGACCAGTGCCCGGGTACTCCGGCTGGTGTCCAGGTCAACTCCCTGGGTTGCGAGAAGGACCTGGTCCTGCGTGACGTGAACTTCGAGTTCGACTCCGCCACCCTGACCGCTCAGGCTGAGCAGGTTCTGGCTGGTGTTGCCGAGCGTCTGCGCGCCAACCCGAACGTCGGCGTGCGCATCGAAGGTCACACTGACAGCGTCGGTTCCGACAGCTACAACAAGCAGCTGTCTCAGGAGCGTGCCGCTTCCGTTGCTCGCTTCCTGGCGAGCCAGGGTGTTCAGCCGAACCGCATGCGTGCCATCGGTTACGGTGAAGAGCAGCCCATCGCGACCAACGACACCGATGCAGGTCGTGCGGAAAACCGTCGTGTGGAACTGGGTGAGTGGCAGTAAGTCTGCCCTGACCGAGTCCGTCTCGATCGCCTGATCGAGCACGATGACATCAGCGAGGCGCCTTCGGGCGCCTCGCTGCGTTTCGGGTGGTGGTGGCCAGGCTTGCCATTCCGCTCGCTAAAGGTGTCGCGACGCCCTCCACAGGGGTAGAGCATGGCGCCGGCGGCGCCATTTCTGATATTCTATGTCGCTGTTTCACCCCTCGAATCCATTTTGGCGACACGTGATCCCTGGTATGGATCACCACTGCGCACAAGGACAGCTTGCATGCCCATCGTGACACTGCCTGACGGCAGTCAGAGAACCTTCGATTCCCCCCTTAGCGTCATGGAACTGGCCGAGAGCATCGGCCCGGGACTTGCCAAGGCCTGCGTGGCCGGCAAGATCGACGGCGTATTGGTGGACGCCGCGGACCTGATCGAGACGGACGCCGAGGTGGCGATCCTGACCGCACGTGACGAGGAAGGCCTGGAGATCATCCGGCATTCCTGTGCCCACCTGATCGGGCACGCGGTCAAGCAGCTCTATCCCGAGGCCAAGATGGCCATCGGCCCGGTGATCACCGACGGCTTCTATTACGACATCGATTTCGGCCAGTCGATCACCCCGGAAGACCTCGAGACCATCGAGAAGCGCATGAAGCAGCTGATCGATGAAGAGTACGACGTGGTCCGCGAGTACGTCGATCGCGATGCCGCGATGCTGGAATTCCTGCATCGCGATGAGCCCTACAAGCAGGAAATCGTGCGCGGGATTCCCGAAGGCGACACTATTCGCCTCTACCGCCACAAGGAATATACCGACATGTGTCGTGGGCCCCACGTGCCCAACACGCGTCACCTCAAGGCGTTCAAGCTGACCAAGCTGGCCGGTGCCTACTGGCGCGGCAATGCCGACAACGCCATGCTGACCCGCATCTACGGCACCGCCTGGGGCGACAAGAAGCAGCTCAAGGCCTACCTGCACCGCCTCGAGGAGGCCGAGAAGCGCGATCACCGCAAGCTGGCGCGTCGTCTCGACCTCTTCCACATGCAGGAAGAGGCGCCGGGCATGGTGTTCTGGCACCCCAACGGCTGGACCCTGTGGCAGCGCGTCGAGCAGTACATGCGCGGCGTCTACAAGGAGGGCGGCTATCAGGAGATTCGCTGTCCCCAGATCATGGACGTGTCGTTGTGGAAGAAGTCCGGCCATTGGGATAACTACGCCGACGGCATGTTCTTCACCGAGTCCGAGAAGCGTGAGTACGCGCTCAAGCCGATGAACTGCCCGGGCCACGTCCAGGTGTTCAACTCCGGCCTGCGCAGCTACCGTGAACTGCCGGTGCGCTTCGGCGAATTCGGCGGCTGTCACCGTAATGAGCCGTCCGGCGCGCTGCACGGCATCATGCGAGTGCGCGCCTTTACCCAGGACGACGGCCACATCTTCTGTACCGAAGAGCAGGTGCAGCCTGAGGTGACGAGCTTCCATCGCCAGGCGCTCAAGGTCTACAGCGACTTTGGCTTCGAGGATATCGCGATCAAGATCGCCCTGCGCCCGGAAAAGCGCATCGGCGACGACGACACCTGGGATCGTGCCGAGAACGCCCTGCGTGGTGCGCTGGAGGCCTGTGGGGTCGAGTGGCAGGAGCTGCCGGGCGAGGGCGCCTTCTATGGTCCCAAGATCGAGTATCACATGAAGGACTGCCTGGGCCGCGAGTGGCAGGTCGGCACCATGCAGGTCGACTTCATGATGCCCACGCGGCTGGGTGCCCAGTACGTGACCGAAGAGGGCGAGCGCAAGCCGCCGGTCATGCTGCACCGTGCCATCGTCGGTTCCATGGAGCGCTTCATCGGCATCCTGATCGAGCACTACGCCGGCGCCATGCCGCTGTGGCTCGCGCCGGAGCAGGCGGTGGTGATGATCATCACCGATGCCCAGAAGGAATACGCCGAAGCCTTGACCTCACGACTGCAAAAAATCGGTCTTCGCGTCAAGTCGGACTTGAGGAACGAGAAGATCGGCTTTAAAATTCGCGAGCATACGTTGCAGAAGGTACCCTATCTCCTGGTGGTCGGAGATAAGGAAGTAGAGGCCGACTCGGTGGCTGTGCGTACGCGCAGCGGCGAAAATCTGGGCACCATGACCGTGGACGCCTTTATTGAACGAGTTCAGGCCGAGCGGTACTAACGGGTAGGCGGCATGGGCCGCCCCCTCGTGTGAGGCTCTAGGCACGCACCTTCCCAGCTCTCGCACCTTCCAAAGCTACAGTGGAGACGGAACCATCAAGAGAAGCAACCCCAGAGGACGCCCCCAGGACAAGCGTCCGCCAATGAACGAGCGCATCACCGAAGATCAGGTCCGCCTGATCGCCAGCGACGGCGAACAGCTTGGCATCGTGGATACCCGCGACGCCCTTGAGCGTGCCGAAGCGGAAGGGATGGACCTCGTACAGATTTCCAATGCCGATCCGATCGTCTGCAAGATCATGGATTACGGCAAGTTCGTCTTCGAGCAGAAGAAGCAGAAAGCTGCTCAGAAGAAGAAGCAGAAGCAAATCCAGGTCAAGGAAGTCAAATTCCGTCCTGGCACCGACGAGGGTGACTATCAGGTCAAGATGAAGAACCTGATTCGATTCCTCGAAGGTGGCGACAAGGGCAAGGTCACCCTGCGTTTTCGCGGGCGTGAAATGGCGCACCAGGACATCGGCCGCAAGCTGATGGAACGGATCGCAGCGGATCTCGAGGAAATCGGGACCGTGGAATCCTTCCCCAAGATGGAAGGGCGCCAGATGATCATGATCATTGCCCCCAAGAAGAAGTGATCCGACGGCCGGTTCAACGATTGGTCAGCCTGTGAAGGCTGGCCATTGGCCCCGGATTTTCTAAAGAAACTCGAGCGGAGTTATTCTCATGCCGAAGATCAAGAGCAACAGCGGCGCTGCCAAGCGCTTCAAGAAGACTGCCAACGGCTTCAAGCACAAGCAGTCCTTCCGTAGTCACATTCTGACCAAGAAGTCCACCAAGCGTAAGCGTCAGCTGCGCGGCATGCAGCAGATCCACGACGCCGACAAGGCACTCGTGCGTCGCATGCTGCCGTACGTATAAACCCTTGGTGAACCCCCTTTAACGTCAGGAGAGTGCTATGACTCGTGTCAAGCGTGGTGTCGTCGCCCGTCGTCGTCACAAGAAGATCATGAAGCAGGCCAAGGGCTACTACGGTGCCCGTTCGCGCGTCTTTCGCGTTGCCAAGCAGGCCGTCATCAAGGCCGGCCAGTACGCGTACCGCGACCGTCGCCAGCGCAAGCGTCAGTTCCGTGCCCTGTGGATCCAGCGTATCAACGCCGGTGCCCGTCAGCACGGTCTGTCCTACAGCCGCTTCGTCGGTGGTCTGAAGAAGGCCGGTATCGAAATCGACCGCAAGGTCCTGGCTGACCTGGCCGTTCACGAGAAGGCAGCCTTTGCTGCCATCGTCGAGAAGGCCAAGGCTGCCCAGTAAGCGCGTTCGAATGATGAGCGAGCTCTCCCCATGGGGAGACGAGCGTTCATGATCGCCCCAGGGGAAGAGCAGCCGCTCTTCCCCTGTTTTTTTGGCGACCCCTTTTTCATCGCGATCTCTCTACTATTGCGCGACCACTCCACCACTGAACGATCAACGATATCGGAGCTCAACGTATGGACCACCTTCCCGACCTGGTTCAACAAGCTCGCGACGCCATCCAGTCAGCCGACTCCATGGCCGCACTCGACGAGATTCGCGTCAAGTACCTGGGCAAGAAGGGCGAACTGACCGCGCTGCTCAAGGGGCTCGGCAAGCTGCCCGCCGAGGAGCGCCCGGCGGCCGGTGAGCGCATCAACCAGGCCAAGCAGGAGCTGGCCAAGGAACTCGATACCCGGCGCGAGGCCCTGGCCAAGGCCGAACTCGACGCCAAGCTTGCCGCAGAACGCCTGGACGTGACCCTGCCGGGTCGTGGACAGCCCACTGGTGGCCTGCATCCGGTGACACGCACCCTGGAGCGTATCGAAGGCCTGTTCCGTCGCATCGGCTACGAGGTGGCGGTGGGGCCAGAGCTCGAAGACGATCACCACAACTTTGAAGCCTTGAACATCCCGGCCCACCATCCGGCGCGGGGCATGGCCGACACCTTCTATTTCGACGCCACCCGGCTGCTGCGCACCCACACCTCGCCGGTCCAGGTGCGCACCATGAAGGCCGAGGAGCCGCCGATTCGCATCGTCTGCCCGGGTCGGGTGTACCGCAGTGACTCGGATCTGACCCATACCCCGATGTTCCATCAGGTCGAGGGCCTGCTGATCGAGGAAGACGTCAGTTTCGCCGACCTCAAGGGCACCATCGAAGACTTTCTGCATGCCTTCTTCGAGCGCGATGACCTGTCGGTACGTTTCCGTCCGTCCTATTTCCCCTTCACCGAGCCTTCCGCCGAGGTCGATATCGCCTGCGTGATGTGCGCCGGTGAAGGTTGCCGTGTGTGCTCCCACACCGGCTGGCTCGAGGTGATGGGCTGCGGCATGGTCCACCCGGAAGTCTTCCGTCACGGCGGCATCGATCCCGAGCGCTATACCGGTTTCGCCTTCGGTATGGGTGCCGAGCGCCTGGCCATGCTGCGCTATGGCGTCAACGATCTGCGCCTGTTCTTTGAAAACGATCTGCGCTTTCTTCGTCAGTTTCACTGAGCGCTGCGGGCCAAAGGGCCCGATAAAGAACATCGAATGCAGGAACAGGACGTCAAGGAGTCCTCATGAAAGTATCCGAACAGTGGCTGCGTGAGTGGGTATCTCCGCAGCTTTCCACCCAGGGGCTTGCCGACCAGATCACCATGGCGGGGCTCGAGGTGGACGCCGTCGAACCCGTGGCGGCGGCCTTCAGCGAGGTGGTAGTGGCCAAGGTGGTCGACAAGGCCCAGCACCCTGATGCCGACAAGCTCAACGTCTGTCAGGTCGACGACGGAAGCGGCGAGACCGTGCAGGTGGTATGTGGCGCCCCCAATGTGGCCGCCGGCCAGCATATCCCGTTCGCCCGGGTGGGCGCGGTATTGCCGGGTGACTTCAAGATCAAGAAGGCCAAGCTCAGGGGCGTCGAGTCCCGCGGCATGATCTGCTCCGCCTCGGAGCTGGGCCTGGAGGAGGGCACCTCCGAGGGTATCCTGGTGTTGCCCGAGGACGCTCCGGTGGGCACCGCCCTGCGCGACTACCTGGGCCTGGATGACCACACCATCGAGGTCGATCTGACCCCGAACCGCGGCGACTGTCTGAGCGTCCAGGGCCTGGCCCGCGAGGTTGGCGTGCTCAACCGTCTTGGCCTCAACGAGCCGCAGATCTCCAAGGTTGCGGCCAGCCATGACGAAACCTTCCCGGTCAGGGTCGAGGACGCAGAGCGCTGCCCGCGCTATATCGGCCGTCTGATCAAGGGCGTCGATATCAGCCGTCCCACGCCGATGTGGATGGTGGAGCGTCTGCGCCGCAGCGGCGTACGCGCCATCGATCCGGCGGTGGACGTGACCAACTACGTGATGCTGGAACTGGGTCAGCCGCTGCACGCCTTCGATCGTGCCAACCTCGAGGGTGCCGTGATCGTGCGTCTGGCACGCCAGGGCGAGGAGCTCGTGCTGCTCGATGGCCAGACCGTCAGTCTCGACCCGAGCACCCTGATCATCGCCGACGAGAAGGGACCGCTGGCCCTGGCCGGAGTGATGGGCGGCGAACACTCCGGTGTCAGCGAGGCCACCCGCGATATCTTCCTGGAAGGCGCCTTCTTCACCCCCTTGGCGGTGGCCGGACAAGCGCGCTCCTACGGGCTTCACACCGATGCCTCGCATCGCTTCGAGCGCGGCGTCGATCCCGAGCTGACGCGCCGTGCCATCGAGCGGGCGACCGAGCTTCTGATCGCCATCTGCGGCGGCGAAGCCGGGCCGCTCAATGAGCAGGCATCCGACGCTCACCTGCCGGCTCAGCGTGAGGTGACCCTGCGCACCGAGCGGCTGGCCAAGGCGCTGTCCAAGCGTCTGGACGACGCCGAGGTCGGCGAGATCCTCGAGCGCCTGGGCATGGCGGTGGAAAGCATCGAGGCTGGCTTCCGGGTCAAGGTGCCGAGCTGGCGTTTCGACGTCACCATCGAGGAAGACCTGATCGAGGAAGTGGCGCGGATTCACGGCTATAACCGTCTGCCGGTGCGTCGACCCGCCGTGCGCCTGGCGCTCAAGGCGGACCATGAGTCCAGGAGCCCGTTGTCGCGGCTGCGTCGTCAGATGACCGCACGTGGCTACCAGGAAGCGATCACCTACAGTTTCGTCGCCCCGGAGCTGCAGCGTGTGCTGCTGCCTGAAGCGGTGTCGCCGGTGCTGGCCAACCCGATTTCGGCGGATCTGTCGGTGATGCGGGCGAGCCTGTTCCCGGGCCTGGTCAGGGCGCTTGAGCACAATCTCAATCGCCAGCAGACCCGCGTGCGCCTGTTCGAGAGCGGCCTCGTTTTCCGCGGCGAGCTCGATGAGCTGGAGCAGGTGCCGATGCTCGGCGCTATCGTCTGCGGCTCGCGCCTTCCCGAAGGCTGGGCCGGCGGTCGCGACAAGGTCGACTTCTTCGATCTCAAGGGTGACCTCGAGAGTCTGTTCGAAGTGACCGGTAGCGCCGACGCCTGGCGTTTCGAGCCGGGCGAGCACCCGTCGCTGCATCCCGGACAGTGCGCGCGCATCCTCCATCGCGGCGAGGAAGCCGGCTGGATCGGCACCCTGCACCCGGCGGTCAAGGCCAAGCTCGGTCTCAAGACCGACGCCGTGCTGTTCGAGGTGCGCCTCGACGCGCTCAGCCAGGGCAGCATCCCTGCCTTTGCGCCGCTGTCACGGTATCCCGAGGTGCGTCGCGACCTGGCCTTTGTGGTGGATGAAGACCAGCCGGTGCAGGCGCTGCTCGACCGCGTGCGTGCCGAAGCCGGTGAATGGCTCACCGAACTGGGGCTTTTCGACGTCTATCAGGGTAAAGGCGTAGCCGAAGGTCGTAAGAGTGTGGCCTTGGGCTTGACCTGGCAGCATCCTTCGCGCACGCTAAATGACGAAGAAATCAATCAGTTGGTCGATGCCATCGTGGCAACGGCTCGGCAGGGACTCGATGCCGAGCTGCGTGCCTGACGCTTTCCCCTGACGGGCGCGAACGGTTGGCGTGACCATCACCATGAGGATAAGAACATGGGAGCGTTGACCAAGGCAGAACTGGCCGAGCATCTGCATACCGAGCTCGGCCTGTCCAAGCGGGAGGCGAAGACCATGGTGGAAGCCTTCTTCGAGGAAATTCGCGCCTGTCTGCGGGAAAACGAGCAGGTCAAGCTGTCGGGATTCGGCAATTTCGATCTGCGCGACAAGCGTGAAAGGCCTGGGCGAAACCCCAAGACGGGAGAAGAGATTCCGATCTCGGCTCGGCGTGTGGTGACCTTCCGGCCCGGGCAGAAATTGAAAAGCCAGGTGGGGCATCCCGAGGAAGCCTAGAGGAGTGAAGCCTTGGCTTTGCCGGCCTCGTCCGATCGCCAAGCGTTGCTCCACGATGGTGTCGTCTTGCAACGTCTGTCTTGAAAGGCCCTGGCCCGTAAAGGCGTCACCCTGAAGAAGTGTCGTAACCGAAGGTCGTGACGCAAAGTGTCATCGTAAAATGCGCCGCCCCAAAAGGGCGGCGCTTTTTTTGTGGCGGGGCTGGAGTGGAGCCTTGCAACAGCTCCTTTGCAGCCGTGGCTGATATCAAGGTCATAGGCGTACCGGGCGTCAGCCTTCCTCGGTACTCTGGCGATCGAGATTCGTCTGTCGGGCTTCTTCCTCCCTTTCCTGAGCCTCCTGGGCCAGTGTCTTGCGCGGCAACAGCAGGTTCAACAGGAAGGCGCTGATCGCGGCGATCACGATGGGTGCGCCTGTGACCACGTCCTTGACCGTTTCCGGGAACTGTTCGATCGCCGACGGCACCGAGGTGATGCCCAGGCTCAGGGCCAGCGACAGCCCGACGATGGTCATGTTGCGGGCGGTCATCTCGTCCTTGATCAGCAGCTGGATGCCGGTCACCGTGATCATTCCGAACACGGTGATGGTGGCGCCACCGATGACCGGATAGGGGATGGTCGTCATCAGCGCGCCGAACTTGGGGCTGAGGCCGGCCAGCAGCACGATGACACCCGCCAGCATGAAGACGCTTCTACTGATGACCTTGGTGATCGCCACGATGCCGACGTTCTGGCTGTAGGTGGAGGTCGGCAGGGCGCCGAAGAAGGTGCTCAGGGTGGTCGTCAGGCCATTGCCGAGCAGGCCGCCGGTGAGTTCCTTTGTCGCCAGTTCCCGGTTCATCCCCGCCACGCTGGTCGCGGAGAGATCGCCAATCGTCTGGACTGAATTGATCACGCAGATCACCACCATGGAAATGATGGCCGCGGAGTGAAACTCCATCTCGAACGGCATCAACTCCGGCACCGCCAGCCATGGGGCGTTGTTCACCGGGGAAAAGTCGATCATGCCCAGGGGGATGGCGACCAGATAGCCCACCAGCATGCCGATGATGATGGCCGACAGCTTGACCACGCCGCGCCCGAACTGGGACGCCACCAGGACGGTGACCAGCGTCAGAACGCCCAGGCCCCAGTTGACGAGATCACCGAAGCCTTCGGCGTTGACGTTGCCACTGCCAGCCATGTAACGGATGGCGATGTCGTACAGCGACAGTCCGATCACCAGCACCACGGTGCCCGCCACCACCGGGGGAAAGAGGTGGCGGATGAACTGGATGAAGTAGCCCACCACCATCATGGTGATGCCACCGATCAATTGGGCGCCCAGGATGCCCTCGATGCCGTACTGGGCGCCGACGGCGATCAGCGTTGGCACATAGGCGAAGCCGACACCGAAGATGGCCGGCAGGCGGGCGCCGAACTTCCAGACGCCGTAGAGGTGGAAGAGGGTGCAGACGCCGGAGGCAAGCACCGCTACCTGAATCAGCTGGAGTTTTTCCGCCGGGGTGGCGCCGACCACGCCGGCGACGATAAGCGGCGGAGTGATGACACCGGCGATCATCGCCAGCACGTGTTGAAGCGAAATGGGCAGCGCCCGGGCTATGCCGGGCCGGCCGTGGAAGTCGAACAGTGTCGTGGGGGGTGTCTGCATGATCCTGGCCATTGTGGTTGTTGTCAGGGCGTCTCTAGTCACTGAATACACTATGCAGCGCTAGTGTATCCAATGTAGGACGACAAACTGTATACAACAATGGTTCGATACCTGATATCGGCGGTACGAACAAAACGGCAGAATCGGTAAGACAACGACGCCATGGACAATGGCGATGTCGACCTGGAGGCTGAGGCTCTGGTGGAAGAGTCGACGAGAGCAAGTGTCGCCAGGAGCGGTGCTAGACCCCCTTGCCTTCCAGATACCAGGTAATGACGACCTTTGCCACGTAGCCCAGCATGCCGGCGCCAAGCACGATGAACAGCATCAGGGTGCCGAAGCGGCCAGCCTTGGACTGCTTCGCCAGGTCCCAGATGATAAAGCACATGAACAGGATCAGGCCGCCGATCATGATGGGGGTGATCCAGGCCTCGAAGGTCTCGCGCATGGGGCTCTCGCTTGTGTGGTGGCGGTGGGCGGGGGAGTGTGAACTGGCCTGCCATGGTATCCGGTCCAGACACGGCTTGCAGCGCCCGAGGGATGCGCAGGCGCCAGCCTACGTGCTAGAATCCGACCAAAATTCTCAGGTAATTCCATCACATGCCTACTCTCAAGATACTGGTTGGCACCATGTACGGTGGTGCTCTCGACGTAGCCGAACAGGTCAAGCCGTTATTCGAGGACGCGGGCTACGAGGTTTCGGTGCTCGAAAACCCGACCCTGGCCGACGTCACAGACGATGCACCCGATCTGGCGCTGTTCTGCGTGTCTACCACCGGCAGCGGTGACTTCCCGGGTAATTTCGTCAGCTTCGTGCGCGAGTTGCAGGACAAGAGTCCCGGCCTTGGGCAACTTCGCTATGGCCTGATCGCCCTGGGTGACAGCTCCTACGGCGAAACCTTCTGCGGCGCCGGGCGTCGCCTGGACCAGCTGCTCGAGGAGCAGGGCGCAACACGCCTCGACGACCGGCTCGAGATCGACGCCATGGAGACCTTCATGGCCGATGACGAGGCGCTGCCCTGGGTCGAGGGCTGGATTGCCCGTCAGAACCTGAAGGTGGCCTGATGGCCAGGGCGATCGCGAGCCCTGCTCGCCTGAGCCTGATGGTCGGCCTGATGCTGGTGCTTGCGCTGACCCTGCCGCGCTACCAGATGGCCGGTCTCGATACCCGCGAGACGCTGGGCTATATCGTGCTCGGCGTACTGGCCCTGGCCAGCCTGTTTCAGTGGCGGTTGCTCGATGGCGCGGGACGCTCGCGCTTTCTACGCATGCTGTTCACCCTGCTGGGCTGCATGGTCGTGGGCCTGGTGGTAATGGCGATCTACAGCACCCTGGTCGATGGCATGGCGCTTGGTCTGGCGGTGCTTTCCCAGGGGGCGACCGCAGGACTGTTGCTGCACGCCGTGGTGCTGGTGTTCTCGAAGCGGGATTGAGCCTTGCGGCGGAGCTCTGGTGACGGCGGTCTTGTTGGCGCCGATGCGCTCTGCACGTTCAGTAAGAAAACACATCGCCCCGAGCCTTGCGGCTCGGGGCGATGTGTTTTTATGGTGCTGCGGATACGGATGAGGGCGATCAGGCGACAGCGCCGCCCAAGGTATAGCAGGGGACATAGTCACCCGCGAGTTTCATGCGACCCTGGGCGACGAAGGACGTCAGCAGGGCGTCGAGCTTCTCCATCAGGTCGGCCTCGGCGTGCAGGCGGAAGGGGCCGTGGGCCTCGATGGCGCGAATGCCCTGTTCCTTGACGTTGCCGGCGACGATGCCGGAAAAGGCGCGGCGCAGATTGGCGGCCAGTTCGTGCTTGGGCAGTTCACGGTTCAGCGCCAGCGACGCCATGGCTTCGTGGGTCGGCACGAAGGGCTCCTGGAAGTTACGCGCGATGGTCAGGCGCCAGTTGTAGTAGAAGGCGTCCTGGCGGGCGCGCCGATACTCTGTGACCTTGTCGATGTTGGCGCGCATGGTGCGGGCCACCTCGGTCGGGTCATCGATAATGATCTGATAGAGCTCGCGCACCGATTCGCCGAGGGTGTAGACCAGGAATTCGTCGATTCGCTGGAAGTACGCGGCGGCGCTGGCGGGGCCGGTGAACACCACCGGGAACTCCATGTCGGCGTTGTCCGGGTGCAGCAGGATGCCGAGCAGGTAGAGGATTTCCTCGGCGGTACCGACCCCGCCGGGGAAGACGATGATGCCGTGGCCCAGGCGCACGAAGGCTTCCAGGCGCTTCTCGATATCCGGCATCACCACCAGTTCGTTGACGATGGGATTCGGCGCCTCGGCGGCGATGATGCCGGGCTCCGACACCCCCAGGTAACGGCCGGGGTAGCGGCGCTGCTTGGCGTGGGCGACGTTGGCGCCCTTCATCGGTCCCTTCATGGCGCCAGGGCCGCAGCCGGTGCAGATGTCGAGATCGCGAAGCCCCAGGTGGTAGCCCACGTCCTTGGTGTACTCGTACTCCTCGCGGGAGATCGAGTGACCCCCCCAGCACACCACCAGGCTGGGATCCCGGCTAGGCTTGAGCGTGCCGGCCTTGCGCAGGATGTGGAACACCGCGTTGGTGGTGCCCTCGCCGGTGGCCAGGTCGAAGCGCGACTGGTTCTGGATCTCGTTGTAGACGTAGACGATGTCGCGCAACACGCTGGAGATATGCTCGCGGATGCCGCGAATCATGCGGCCGTCGACGAAGGCCTCGGCGGGGGCATCGGTCAGCTTCAGACGTACCCCGCGGTCCTGCTGCAAAAGCTCGATATCGAAGTTGGGGTAGGTCTCGAGCAGGGCCAGGCCGTCATCCATGGGGTTGCCGGAATTGAGCACCGCCAGCGTACAGCGGCGCAGCATCTCGTGCAGGCCGGTCTGGGAGCTGTCGCGCAGACGATTGACCTCGTGCTGGGACAGAATCTCGAGGCTGCCCTCGGGGGAGATCGTGGTGGAAATGGTCTCTGGCATACAAGGCTTCCTTGTCTGGGCGGGTGTCAGGGCGCAGGGGCCTTGGCACACGCCTGATTGAAGAGGGCGCGCACGGCGCTCTGATCCGCGTCGCTCATGCCGTCCTGGGCAAAGGCGCCGTCCAGCCATTCATGGAAGACGGCGTCGAAATCGTCACTGGTGACTTCGCTCGGGTCGTAGTCCAGCTGGTCCACCACCAGGGGGATCTGGGGAATCAGATAGCCCAGCGGAAACAGCTCCTCGGCGCTGGCGTCACGCTCCATGTCGATCAGGGCATCATGGATGGCGTCGGCACGGGCGGCGATGGGGTCATGCATGGTGGTGAACTCTTGGTCGGAGGTGGTGTGAAATGAACGCTCTATCATGGCTCGATGCTACCACGGCCGGGCGTCAGGGCGCACCGCTGCGGGCTTCGTGCCGAAGTGGTAGACTATGCCGACCCAAGGAAAGGGCCTCGTGCACTGCGTGGGCATTTCCTCAATTGGCCTTGGTTTGCAGCAGCCATGACCTGGCTTGTCGCTGGCCTGCAAACCGGACGGATCACCCTGGCGTCACTCCATGTTCAATGCCCTGTACTTCCGCACCTTCATCACCCTGGTAGAGACCGGCAGCTTCACCCGTACCGCCCAGCGTCTCGAGATGACCCAGCCGGGGGTGAGCCAGCACGTGCGCAAGCTCGAGCGTTATCTGGACAAGACCCTGCTGGAGCGCCAGGGGCGCCGCTTCCGGCTGACCGAGGCCGGCCGCCGAGCTTACGACTACGCGGTAAAGCTGTTTTCCGAGCATGAACAGTTTCGTCACTCTCTGGACGACGAGAGTCTCGACAGCGGCGAGTGTCGGCTGGCGTCACCCGGCAGCATCGGGCTGATGCTCTATCCGTTTATCCTGGGCCAGCAGCAGCGGCATCCAGGACTGACCGTATCCTATTGCTTCGCCTTTCATCAGGAGATCCTGGCCGATGTGCTGGCCGGTCGGCACGATCTCGGCATCGTCACCGAGGTCACCCGTCACCCGGATCTCGAGTGCGAGGCGTGGCACGACGAACCCTTGAGCCTGGTAGTGCCGGCGGACTTTACCGGCACCAGCCTCAATGACCTGCTGGGGCTCGGCTTCATCAGCTATACCGATGGTCTGGACAAGGCCGGTAGCCTGCTGCGAGCCAATTTTCCCGACGACTTCAGCTCCATGAGCCACTTCCCGCGACAGGGCTTCACCAACGAGGTGGGCATGGTGCTCGACGCCGTGGCCCGTGGCCTCGGCTTCAGCGTGGTCTCGCGCCTGGTGCTCGAGACCTCGCCCTGGCAACGTCAGGTGCGCGAGATGACCCTGACCCACCCCATGGACGAGACGCTCTACCTCGTCAGTCGACGCGGGGCGCGGGTCCCCAGTCGCTACCACCACCTGCTCGAGGCCTTTCGCGAGCAGCGCCATCTGGAGCGCTTCGGCCACCCCGAGGGTCGCCAGGCCGAGGGCTGAGGCGTCAGTCCTTCCTGCACACATGCGATAAACGACAGAACCCCGCCGTGGCGGGGTTCTGTGCTTTGCCTGCGACGGGATCAGTCGCGGTATTCGTCGATGCTCGGGCAGGAGCAGATCAGCTGGCGATCGCCCAGCACGTTGTCGACCCGGTTGACCGCCGGCCAGTACTTGGCACCCTTGACCGCCTCGGAGGGGAAGGCGCCGATCTCGCGGGAGTAGCCCCGGTTCCAGTCCGCGTCCATCAGGTCGGCCATGGTGTGCGGGGCCTTCACCAGAGGGTTGTCCTCCAGGCTCCACTCGCCGCTCTCGACCCGGGCGATCTCCTCGCGGATGCCGATCATGGCGTCACAGAAGCGGTCCAGCTCATAGAGTGACTCCGACTCGGTGGGCTCGATCATCAGGGTGCCGGCCACCGGGAAGGACATGGTGGGGGCGTGGAAGCCGTAGTCCATCAGGCGCTTGGCGATGTCTTCCTCGCTGATGCCGGAGGCCGCCTTGAGCGGACGGATGTCGATGATGCACTCGTGGGCCACGGTGCCGTTCTGGCCCTTGTAGAGCACCGGATAGTGCGCTTCCAGGCGAGTGGCGATGTAGTTGGCGCCGAGGATGGCAAGCTCGGTGGCTTCGCGCAGGCCGCGTGCGCCCATCATCTTGATGTAGGCCCAGGAGATCGGCAGGATCGAGGCCGAGCCGAAGGCCGCCGCGGACACCGCGCCGGAGTCCTCTTCGACGCCGTCGATCGGGGTCACGCTGTGGTTGGCCACATGGGGCGCCAGGTGCGCCTTGACACCGATCGGGCCCATGCCGGGGCCACCACCGCCGTGGGGGATACAGAAGGTCTTGTGCAGGTTGAGGTGGCTGACGTCGCCGCCGAAGTCACCCGGACGTGCCACGCCGACCTGAGCATTCATGTTGGCGCCGTCGATGTACACCTGACCACCGTTGGCGTGGACGATGTCGCAGGCCTCGCGCACTCCTTCCTCGAACACCCCGTGGGTGGACGGGTAGGTGAGCATGATCGCGGACAGCGCCTGTGAGTGCTGCTCGGCCTTGGCCTTGAGGTCGGCCAGGTCGATGTTGCCGTCCTCGTCGCACTCCACCACCACCACGCGCATGCTGCACATGGCAGCGGAGGCCGGGTTGGTGCCGTGGGCCGAGCTGGGGATCAGGCAGACGTCACGGTGGCCCTCGCCCTGGGCCGCCTGGTAGCGACGGATCGCCAGCAGACCTGCGTATTCGCCCTGGGCGCCGGAGTTGGGCTGCATCGAGATATGGTCGTAGCCGGTGATCTCCACCAGGAAGGCCGCCAGTTCGTCGATCATCTGGCGATAGCCGGCGACCTGATCCTTCGGTGCGAAGGGATGGATGCGGGCGAACTCCGGCCAGGTGATCGGCATCATCTCGGTGGTGGCGTTGAGCTTCATGGTGCAGGAGCCCAGCGGAATCATCGCGTGGGCCAGCGACAGGTCCTTGTTCTCCAGGCGCTTGAGGTAGCGCAGCATCTCGGTTTCGCTGCGATAGCGCTGGAAGGTCGGGTGCTCAAGGAAGTCGCTCTCGCGTCGGCAAGCGGCGGGAATGCCGCTGGCCTGGGACTCGAGGATGCCGTCATCGAGTTCGCGCACGCCAAGGCCGTGCTCCTCGCCAAGCAACACGTCGAACAGTGCGTCCAGATCGTGGGCGGTGGTGGTCTCGTCGAGACTGACACCTACGTCGCCATTGTCGAAGTAGCGCAGGTTGATCTCGTGGGTCATGGCACGACCGTGGATCTTGCCGCGATCGACCCCGGTCAGACGCAGGGTGTCGAAGTAGCTGTCGTTGGCCAGGCTGACGCCTTTCTGGGCCAGGCCGGTGGCCAGGATGGTGGTCAGCCGATGGATGCGCCCGGCGATGGTGCGCAGGCCCTCGGCGCCGTGATACACCGCGTAGAAGCCGGCGATGTTGGCCAGCAGCGCCTGGGCGGTGCAGATGTTGGAGGTGGCCTTCTCGCGGCGGATATGCTGCTCGCGGGTCTGCATGGCCATGCGCAGGGCGGTGTTGCCGCGGGCATCCTTCGACACCCCGATGATACGGCCGGGGATCGAGCGCTTGAGCTTGTCGGTGGTGGCGAAGAAGGCAGCGTGGGGGCCACCGAAGCCCATCGGCACGCCGAAACGCTGGCTCGAGCCGACCACGATATCGGCGCCCATGGCGCCGGGCTCCTTGAGCAGGACCAGGGCCATCAGGTCGGTGGCAACGCAGGTCATCACGCCGCGTTTCTTGGCCTCGGCGATCAGCGGCGCCAGGTCGTGGACGCGGCCGTCATTGCCGGGGTACTGCAGCAGTGCGCCGAAGACGTCATGGCTTGCGAGTTCTTCCGCCGGGGCGATGACGATCTCGTAGCCGAACCAGGAGGCGCGGGTCTTGAGCACGTCCAGGGTCTGGGGGAAGACATCGTCGGCAACGAAGAAGGCATTGGTCTTGGCCTTCTTGTTGGAGCGCCGGCACAGCGCCATGGCCTCGGCGGCGGCGGTGGCTTCATCCAGCAGCGAGGCGTTGGCCAATTCCATCCCGGTCAGGTCCATCACCATCTGCTGGAAGTTCAGCAGGCCTTCCAGACGGCCCTGGGAGATCTCGGGCTGATAGGGGGTGTAGGCGGTGTACCAGCCCGGGTTTTCCAGCACGTTGCGCTGAATGACCGCCGGCAGGTGGGTGTCGTAGTAGCCCTGGCCAATGTAGCTGCGGGCGACCTTGTTCTGGCGGGCCAGACGATACAGGTAGTCCAGCGCCTCGGCTTCGGCCTTGGGGGGATCCAGATCGAGCTCACGGCCCAGGCGGATGTTGGCGGGCACCGTCTTGTCGATCAAGGACTCCACGCCTTCGACACCCAGGGCCGACAGCATCTTGGCCCTGTCGTCCCCATCGGGACCATTGTGACGACGGAGAAAGGCATCGTGATCGGCCAGTTCGGCCAGGCGACGTGTATCGAAAGCCATGGAACACCTTGAGTGTGACGGACCCCGAAGATCCGGATGAATAACGGGTTGCCTCGCGTGGTGGCGGGCGCGTTGGCCGGGGCCACATGGCCCCGGCGAGGGGAGAGAGTGGCTCCCCCCGGTGGCGCGGGTCACAGAGGCCCGGCTCAGCCTTCGGCGTCGACCACTGCCTGATAGGCGTCGGCGTCGAGCAGGTCGTCGAGGGCGCTCTGGTCGTCGAGGCGCACCTTCATGATCCAGCCATCCTCGTAAGGCGCTTCGTTGACGGTCTCCGGAGCGTCCTCGAGGGACTCGTTGACCTCGACGATCTCGCCGTCCACCGGCGCATAGAGGTCAGAGGCGGCCTTGACCGACTCGATGACGCCGAATTCGTCGCCCTTGGCGAGGCTGGTGCCGACCTCGGGCAGGTCGACGAAGACCACGTCACCCAGGGCTTCCTGAGCGTGATCGGTGATGCCGATGGTGACGGTTCCGTCGCCGTTGTCCTGAATCCATTCGTGGCTGTCGACATAGCGCAGGTTGGCGGGGATTGAGCTCATCTCGATTTCCTATACGAAAAAGGTTTTCCGGTTTCGCGCATGCTAACGCCATTCTCGGCGTTTGGCGAGTCCATGATGAGAGAAAAACGGGGTGGTCGCCGCACTCTCAAGACATAGGGTGGAACGACTCGCGGTTGGCGTCCAGTCCACGCCCGTGGCTGAAGCCACGGTGAGGTGAAGGGGATGGGCGGATGGCACGTGATGGACGCGTTGGTGGCGAGACCCGGCATGATTCGACGTTGGCGACTATGCTACAGACGTCGAAGAGGCGCGGGGGCCTTCAGCGACCAAAGGGGGATTTGCCAAGACCAAACGCCTTGGCTAAGGTGGCAAAAGTTTCCAATAGGAAACACGGTTGACGTTCACGCATGCGACGGCTGGCGATGCGGCGTTAGCGTGGACAAGCGTTGCTGGTGCCCTTGCGACAATATCCGCTATCGTAGGCGGGTCCGTGCTGTCGATTCGTCTGATATGCCTGTTATTCCGATAACAATTCACGGTAAACAGGCTTTCTGCTGGTCGACAGCGCATAACAACAAGTGCCGAGTCAAAAGGGAGACTTCCGTGGAAGCACTCAACAATATCTTCTCCGCCATCAATGGGGTGGTGTGGGGACCGATCATGCTGATCCTGTTGCTGGGGGTGGGTATCTACCTCCAGTTGGGTCTCAAGCTCATGCCCATCCGCAAGCTGGGGATGGGGTTCAAGCTGATGTGGGGCGGGCGTGACAGCAAGTCCGAAAGCAAGGATGAAGGTGAGATCTCGCCGTTCAACGCCTTGATGACGGCGCTGTCGGCGACCATCGGTACCGGTAACATCGCCGGTGTGGCCACGGCGATCGCCCTGGGTGGCCCCGGTGCGGTGTTCTGGATGTGGATCACCGCCCTGGTGGGCATGGCGACCAAGTTTGCCGAGGCGGTGCTGGCGGTGCGCTATCGCGAGACCGATGACACCGGTTTCCATATCGGCGGACCGATGTACTACATCAAGAACGGACTCGGCCGCAAATGGCTGTGGCTGGGTGGCGCCTTCGCCTTCTTCGGCGCCGTGGCCGCCTTCGGTATCGGCAACACCGTGCAGTCCAACTCGGTGGCCGACGCCCTCGAGTCGAGCTTCGGCATCGAGCCCTGGATTACCGGTGTGGTGATCATGGTGCTGGCCGGTGCGGTGATCCTCGGCGGTATCAAGCGTATCGCCAAGGTGGCCGGCAAGCTGGTGCCGATCATGGGTATCGCCTACATCATCGCCGGTGTCAGTGCCCTGGCGGTCAATGCCGACCAGATCGGCGGCGCCCTGAGCAACATCTTCTACTACGCCTTCAATCCCCACGCCGCCATGGGAGGTTTCGCCGGCGCAGCCGTGATGGCGGCCATCCGGTTCGGTGTCGCTCGGGGTATCTTCTCCAACGAGGCCGGTCTTGGCAGCGCGCCGATCGCCCACGCCGCGGCCCAGACCAAGAACCCGGTTCGCCAGGGGCTGATCGCCATGCTCGGTACCTTCATCGATACCATCATGGTGTGCACCATCACCGCCCTGGTGATCCTGACCGCGCCGATCTGGGAGACCGGTGAGGCCGGCGCCTCGCTGACCGCGCTGTCGTTCGACAATGCCCTGCCCAATGGCTGGGGTGAGGCCATCGTGTCGATCGCCCTGGCGATCTTCGCCTTCACCACCATCCTCGGCTGGTCCTTCTATGGCGAGAAGTGCTTCCAGTTCCTGTTCGGTACCCGCTCCATCATGATCTACCGGGTACTGTTCGTGCTGGCCATTCCGGTGGGTGCGCTGGCCCAGCTTGGCTTCATCTGGCTGATGGCCGACACCTTCAACGCCATGATGGCGATTCCCAACCTGATCGCCCTGGCGCTGCTGTCGCCGGTGGTGTTCAAGCTGACCAAGGACTACTTCGACGGCAAGGACATCCTGCCGGGCGAGGCCCTTGATCACGACAAGTCCTGAGCCTGAGCCGACCACGGGAGGTGCCCTCAGGGGCACCTCCTGTCGTTGCAAGGGTTCTTTCACGAACCACGAGACGAAACGCCATGAGTGAACTCAAGACGACACCGCTGAATGCCCTGCATCGAGAGCTGGGGGCCAAGATGGTCCCGTTCGCGGGCTATGACATGCCCGTTCAGTATCCGCTGGGGGTCAAGAAAGAGCACGAGCATACCCGCGCGGCCTGCGGCCTGTTCGACGTCTCGCACATGGCGCAGATCCTGATTCGTGGCGAGAACGCGCTGGCCGCGCTGGAGACCCTGGTGCCGGCGGATCTGGTCGGCCTGCCCGAAGGCATGCAGCGTTATGGCCTGTTTACCAGCGAAGACGGCGGTATCCTCGATGACCTGATGACGGTCAACGCCGGTGACCACCTTTACCTGGTGGTCAACGCGGCCTGTCGTGATCAGGACATCGCCCATCTGCGTCGCGGGCTGCCCGACCACGAAGTCGAGGTGGTCGATCGCGGCCTGCTGGCGCTGCAGGGGCCGAAGACCGCCGATGTCATGGCGCGCCTGTGTCCGGCAGCCTGCGAGATGGTGTTCATGCAGCATGGTCGCTTCGACATCGACGGTATCCCGGTGTGGATCAGCCGCAGCGGCTATACCGGCGAGGATGGCTTCGAGATCTCGGTGCCGGCGGATCAGACCGACGCCCTGGCGCGCAAGCTGCTGGCTGAGGAAGAGGTCGAGGCCATCGGCCTGGGGGCGCGTGATTCCCTGCGCCTGGAGGCCGGGCTCTGTCTCTACGGCCACGATATCGACACCACCACCACGCCGGTGGAGGCGGGGCTGATCTGGGCCATTGGCAAGCCACGTCGTCGTGGCGGCGAGCGCGCCGGTGGATTCCCGGGGGCTGACCTGGTACTGCACCAGGTCGAAGTCAAGGACCACCAGCGCAAGCGCGTCGGCCTGCTGGGCGAGGGGCGTGCTCCGGTGCGCGAAGGTGCCGAGCTCTACAGCGAGGACGATCGTCTGCTCGGGCAGGTGACCTCCGGTGGCTTTGGCCCCAGTGTCGGCAAGCCGGTGGCCATGGGCTACGTCAGCCTCGATCACGCCGAGATCGGCACCACCGTGTACGCCGAGGTGCGTGGCAAGCGTCTGCCGATGACGGTGACTCGCATGCCAGTCATCACACCGGGTTACTATCGCGGCTGACAACTCGATAGATAACGCCTTATACCGTTATCTTCGGTAACCTAAAGTTGCCATCGGATGAACGATCAACGGCGCCCACAGGGCGCCGTTTTTATGCCCTGGAGAAAGAGACGGCTCGGGTCTGGCGCCGGCATTGCAGGTCAGACGATAAGCCGACGAAAGGTCAGGTTGATTCGCTCACCCGGGATCTTGCGCGGCAGCAGGGCGTGTTCGAGCTGTTCCTGGCAGTCTGGTCCCATCCATAGCAGGCTGCCGCTTTCGAGCCAGACGTTGAAGGCCGCGGACGAGCGGTCCTTCCAGCGAAAGCGCATGGGACGGGTCGCTCCCAGGCTGATGGAGGCGATGGTAGGGCAGTCGCCAAGTTCCGCTTCGTTATCGCAGTGCCAGCCCATGCGGTCCTCGCCGTTGCGATAGCGGTTGATCAGTACGCTATTGAAGGCGCAGGTCGGCGTGCTCTTGTCGACGGCTGAAAACCGTTCGAGGAGGTCATTGAGACGATCACGCAGGGCCGCCACCGACGGATGCCAGGGGCAGGGCGCGAAGTCCCTGCCGGAGTAACGATAGGCGTGATCGCCCATCCATACTTGCTGGCGGGGAATGGGATGACTGCGCCCGTAAAGGGTCAGTTCCGGCTGCTGCCAGTCGAGTTCCTGGCGCAGCCTATCCTGCAGGTCGCTGGCGTCGGACTCGCTTATGAGCCCGGGCAGGTAGTAAAGCGGCAGGGTCTCGACCAGGGTTTGGGGTGGCGCTTCGAGTGGTGCTTCGTGTAGCAATTCGAGCAGCGCTTTGGGGTCATGTGGAGGCATTCAAGCATGATGCCAGTGAAGGCTGGCTGACGCCACCGATCAGGAGCGGTGGCGCTTGTTCTAGAGGTGCGGGCGAGATGCGGGCGAGCGGCAGTGATGCCCCCCGAGGCGGCGTCAGTGGGACGCCGCGATCAGCAGAGTGGTCGAGGAAAGCCCGAGGCTAGCCAGGGCCATGCCATAGCCGAGCGCCGCGCCGGCAAGGACGTCACTGTAGTAGTGCAGTCCCAGACCCACCCGCGAGATGGCGATCAGGCCCGCCAGGGGCAGCAGCCAGGGCAGCAGGGCGGGGCTGTGTACCGCGACCAGGGTGCAGAACATCACCGCGTGCATGGTGTGGCCGCTGGGGAAGCTGTAGCGGTCCCTGGCCGGTTCGTTGCACTGGATGCTGCCGCCAAAGGTGATGAAGGGCCGCTCTCGACACAGACGGGTCTTCAGCAGCTTGTACACCGCGATCGCCACCACGGCGGTGACGGTGTATTCGAGCATCAGGCGCAGACCGATATCGCGGCCGTGGATCGCCGGCAGCGCCAGGATCAGCGCCACCCAGATCGGCCAGTCGCCCAGCTTGCTGGAGATCTTCAAGGTGGATAGCCAGGGGCGGTGAATGCTGAGGCCGGCGGTGCGCTGGCACAGTTGCCACTCGAGCATATCCAGGCGGTCGAACATCTGCGGGATTTTAGTGGGCATGTCACATCTCCCTGGCGGTAAGTCGTCTTCTAGCGTCTTTTGTCGTCATGTGTCGTGCTAGGGCTTGTCTGAAAAGTGCCTGCGCTCGGTAATACGGCGTTAAAAATCGGATCAACATGCTCATTTACACCCCGTAAACTGCGCTGTCTCACCGATTTTTGCCTTGTCTAACCTTCGCTCGCCGACTTTTCGGGCCGAGCCCTGGGCCCGCTTCCTGTGGCCTCCACGCCGCCGCTCGGGCCGGCGGCGGGGTGTTCAACGAGCGATCTAGGCCTTGGCGGGGTCCGACAGGTCGGTTCCCGGCGTCAGGGCTTGGTGATGGGCGTCGAGGAAGGTCTGGGCGATAGATGGCCAGCGGTAGGCCAGGGCGCGTTCCCGGGCGGCGCGGCCCAGGCGGGCGTAGCGTGCCTGCTGCTGGCATAGCGCTGTCGCCTGCTGGCGGAATTCGGCGTTGTTACCGGCGGCGACGCTGACACCATCCTTGTCGGTGGTGATCAACTCGGCGCCGGCCGCGTGGCGGAAGGCTACCACCGCCAGGCCGCTGGCCATGGCTTCGAGAATGACGTTGCCCCAGGTCTCCGACAGCGAAGGAAAGACGAAGATGTCGGCGCTGGCGTAGTGGATCTGCATTTCGGCGGAATCGATGAAGCCGGTAAAGATGGCGTCCGGCAGGGCCTTTTCCAGCGATGCCCGCCCGGGGCCGTCGCCCACCACCACCAGGCGCATGTCGGGGCGCGCCTCGAGCATGTCGAGAAAGGTGTCGCGCAACAGTTCCAGGTTCTTCTCCGGCGCCAGTCGGCCCACGTAGAGCGCCACCGGCTGGTGCTGGCCGACACCCCAGCTGTCGCGCAGTTGCTGACTACGCTTGTCGGGGGTGAAACGATCGCCTTCGATGCCACGTGCCATGACGCTGACGCGCTCGAAGCCTCTTTGCGCAAGCTCCCGGGCTTGCTGATGGGTCGGTACCAGGGTCGCCGCACAGCGATTGTGAAAATGACGCAGGCGATTGCGTACCAGTGGCGCCAGCCACGGCAGACCATAGTCCTGGCAGTAGTGATCGAAGTTGGTGTGCCAGCCACTGACCACGGGGATGTCCAGCTTTTCTGCCGCGCGCAGCGCTGACCAGCCCAAGGGGCCTTCGGTCGCTACATAGATGGCGTCGGGACGATTGTCGCGCCATAGCCTGCGCAAACGACTGGCGGAGGCCCAGCCGATACGCACTTCCTTGTAGCGCGGCATCGACATGCCGCGTACGCGAAGTTCGTGGGCCATCCCGGTGGCGGGTTCGGTGGAGCCGTCGACGGGGGCCGGCCGGACCAGCTGCAGCGTCACGCCAAGAGCACGCAGTTCCTGGCTGATGCGCCCCAGCGTATGGGCGACCCCATTGATATCAGGAGACCAGGTTTCGCTGACCAGACAGATGCGCATGGAATTCCTCGTACCGGTCGGGCCCCGTATGGCCCGCTCCCGAGACAGAGTGATGCTCCAGCATGACATCTCTAGGTCAGCGATATGAACAGGCTGTTACGGTGTCGACGGGGCCGGGCGACGGACAAGCGGTCTGTGCTTGCGTCGACTCGGCCCGCAGCGCTCAGCGTAGGATGGTGTCCGGGTCGATGGGCTTGCCGCCATGGCGCATGTCGAACAGCAGATCGTGGCGGCCGGTCGAGGCATGCTTGCCGACCACGCATAGAGGGGTGCCACGGCTGACCTGTTCTCCCTGCTTGACCAGCAGGTCGTCACATAGCGCGTAGACACTCTGCAGGTTGTCGGCGTGGTGCACAATCACCACCTGGCCCAGTTGGCGCATGCCGTCGGCAAACCGCACCTGGCCATCGGCAACGGCCTTGGCCCGGGCGCCCTCGTCGGTGGCCAGCAGCATCGGCTGCAGGCTGCCGCGGCTGTCCTTGCCGTAACGGCGCACCACCCGGTAGTCGTCCAGCGGCCAGGGCCAGCCACGAGCGTTAGAGGCGACCGGACCGGGATCCGGCAACGAAGCGGAGCGAGAGGGGCTGGACGTGCCTGAGCTGCTGGACGATGAGCGGCTGGCGACCGATCGGCTGGCCAGCGGCACCTGGATCACCTGGCCGACCTTGAGGTCGGTGGCGCGGACGCCAGGGTTGGCACTCTGGATGCGCTGAGCGGTGGTGCCGAAGCGCCTGGCAACGGCGCTATAGGTGTCGCCGGGGCGGATCTGATAGCGATAGGGGCCGCCGGACGGCGCCCGCTCCTGATGAGAGGGCACCAGCAGGCGCTGACCCACGGCCAGGTGGCGGGCGTCGACACCCGGATTGAAGCGTTGCAGTCGCAATAGCGGTACGCCGGCGCGGCGGGCGATGGAGCCGAGGGTATCGCCGCGCTGCACGCTGATCCAGTCGCCGGCAATGCTGCTGCCGGCGACGCTGGCGCTGCGTTGCGATGACGCCGGCGATGCCCCCTGACCGGCGCAGCCGGCCAGCAGCAGGGCGATCACCAGCGGTGCGAGTCGAGTGAGGCGTCCTTGTTCTGCCACAGGGCGTTGAGCCATGAGTGGAAGCGTTCCTTGTAGTGCGGGTCGTCGTGATAGCGCCCCTCCAGCATCCACGGCGCCACGTCGAGGCGGCGTGCATCAAGGCGAATGGCCTTCTCCTGGCCGCACAGAAAGCGCCAGAAGCTGGGTTGGCTCGACTGGTAGTCGATGGTGAGGTCGATGATGGCGTCGAGACGATCGCCAAGCAGGTTCAGTACCTGGGCGATGCCGCCGGCCTTGGGGCGCAACAGATGGCGAAAGGGACTTTGCCTGGCCTCGCGCTTGGCCGGGGTGAAACGGGTCCCTTCGACAAAGTTGATGATGGCAATGGGGACGTCGCGGGCGCGCTCGCACATGCGCTCGGTGGCCTTGCGATCGCGCTCGGCCAGGCGTGGGTTGGCGGCCAGGCGCTCCTTGCTGTAGCGGCGCATGAAGGGAAACTCCAGTGCCCACCAGGCCATGCCTACTACCGGGATCCAGATGAGCTGCTGCTTGAGAAAGAAGCGCGGCATCGGGATCTTGCGATGAAACGCCATCATCAGCAGGAAGATGTCGGTCCAGCTCCGATGGTTGGACAGCACCAGATACCAGGCGTCCGGGCTCAGCCCCTCGGGCACCGACATGCGAAGGTCGGGCTTGACCCAGTGACGCATCCACCACAGGTTGAAACCGATCCAGTTGAGGGCGATGGCGTTGAGTCCGGCCAGCACGCGCCGCTGCCAGCGTCGCCCGGGGGTGACCACCTTGAGCAGGGTCAGGATCACCAACGGGATGGTCCAGAATAGCGTGTTGCCAACCAGCAGCAGAACGCTGATCAGGCCCTTGAGGGTCGACATTCCTTGGATAACCTCGCAACAGCAGATAGAGCGGGTGTCGCCTGGCCGTGACAGTGGGCGAGGCAGGCCCGCCAATCCTAATGGATCCGGTGCCGGCTGCCCAGTGCGAGGGTCCACGGCCATGTCGGCGTCATGCTTCGGAGAGGGTCGGTGTCTCGATATTGTCGACCAGTACCTGGAGCATGGCGCGGGCGGCCACCGACAGCTCGTGGGGGTTCCAGGTGACCACCCCCACGGCGCGCTCGATGACGGGATCCTTGAGCGGGCGGCAGACCGCGCCGGCCTCCTGCATCTGACGCAGGCACAGCGAGGGCACGGCGCTGACGCCCAGGCCATTGGCCACCATGCGCCCGACGCTGGCGAGCTGATGCGTCTCGAAGGCTACCTTGAGGGCCCCGTGGCGGGCACCGAGCTGCTGCTCCAGCAGGCGGCGTACCATGGAAGGCCGCTGCAAGGCCACGAAGTCCCAGCTCATCAGGCTTTCCCAGTCGAGGCTCGAATGCTGTACCAGAGGCGAGCGTGGGGGCAGCACGGCCACGAAGCGGTCGTGAAACAGCGGAGTAAAGTGCAGGCTGCCGGTGGCCTCCGGCTCGAAGGCGATGCCCATCTCCACCTGGCGCTGGCGCACCATGTCGATCACCTGCTCGTTGACCACGTCATGCACGGTGACGTTGATGCGCGGGTGCTGGCGGTGAAACACCCCCAGTGCCGGGGCCAGCAGATTGCCGGCAAAGGCCGGCATGGCGGCCAGGGAGAGCCGTCCAAGTTGCAGGGTGAAGCGTTGGCGCAGGGCGTCCTCGGTGTTGTCCCATTCCACCAGCAAGCGCTTGGCCAGCGGCACCAGGGACTCACCTTCGGGGGTCAGGCGGACGCTTCGGGTCGTGCGGATCAGCAGTCTACCGCCTAGGCTGTCCTCGAGACCCTTGATCGCCAGGCTCAGCGCCGGCTGGGAGAGGTGGAGCTGTTCACAGGCCTGGGTGAAGCTCAGGGTTCTGGCCACCGCCAGAAAGGCACGCAGTTGCTTGACGGTCACGACATGCTACCAAGGTCAAATTTATTTAAAGATATAAATAATCAATAAAGAAAACAAACTTAACAAATATATGGGGGCGAGCAACACTGCCTTCAGTGCTACCTTGAGGCAGGGCGGGGCACCGGAACGGTGCCGGTTCGCCACCTCTCCTTTCACTTTCATCGACAGACGAGGCGCCCCACATGGCCGGATTCGACAAGCGCGTGTATTCCTATGAAGAGGCGATGGACGGCATCGAGAGCGGTATGACGGTGCTGGCCGGAGGCTTTGGTCTCTGCGGCATTCCGGAGAACCTGATCGCCGAGATCAAGCGTCGCGGGGTCAAGGACCTCACGGTGGTCTCCAACAACTGTGGCGTCGATGGCTTTGGCCTCGGGGTGCTGCTGGAGGACCGTCAGATCAGCAAGATCCTGGCCTCCTACGTGGGCGAGAACGCCCTGTTCGAGCGTCAGATGCTCGACGGCGAGATCGATGTGCAGCTGACCCCGCAGGGGACCCTGGCCGAAAAGATGCGCGCCGGTGGTGCCGGTATTCCCGCCTTCTACACGGCAACCGGCTATGGCACCCCCATCGGTGAGGGCAAGGAAGTGCGCGAATTCAACGGTCGCCACTATATCCTCGAAGAGGCCATCGTCGGTGACTTCGCCATCGTCAAGGGCTGGAAGGCCGATCGCTACGGCAATGTGGTCTATCGCAAGACCGCCCAGAACTTCAATCCCATGGTCGCCACCGCCGGCAAGATCACGGTGGTCGAGGTCGAAGAGATCGTCGAGCCGGGCGAGCTGGATCCGGCCGAGATCCACACGCCCGGTATCTACGTCGACCGCCTGATCCAGGGCACCTTCGAGAAGCGTATCGAGAAGCGCACCGTACACCAGGGCTGATCAGGCGCATCGCCCTGACGCAACGACTTCTCCAAAGAACAGCAAAGAGGCATCAAGATGGCACTCACTCGTGAACAGATGGCGCAGCGTGTCGCGCGCGAACTCGAAGACGGCTTCTACGTGAACCTGGGCATCGGCATTCCGACTCTGGTGGCAAACTATATTCCGGAAGGCATGGACGTGATGCTGCAGTCCGAGAACGGTCTGCTCGGCATGGGGCGTTACCCCACCGAGGAAGAGGTCGATCCGGACATGATCAACGCAGGCAAGCAAACCGTCACAGCGCGTCCGGGGTCGGCGATCTTTTCCTCGGCGGAGTCCTTCGCGATGATTCGCGGCGGTCACGTCGACCTGACGGTGCTGGGCGCCTTCGAGGTTGACCAGAACGGCAACATCGCTTCCTGGATGATCCCGGGCAAGCTGATCAAGGGCATGGGCGGAGCCATGGACCTGGTGGCGGGTGCCGAAAACATCATCTGCACCATGACCCATGCCTCCAAGGACGGCACCTCCAAGCTGCTGGAGTCCTGCAGCCTGCCGCTGACCGGTGCCGGCTGCATCAATCGTGTGCTGACCGATCTGGCCTATCTGGAGATCGACAACGGCGCCTTTATCCTCAAGGAGCGGGCACCGGGCGTCAGTGTCGAGGAGATCAAGGAAAAGACCGCCGGCAAGCTGATCGTGCCGGATGACGTTCCGGAAATGGTCTTCGACTGACCAAAACGCCCTTTGACGAGCGTCACCCTTGCCGAGCCAGCATGTTCTGCTGGCTGATACCTTGAGCGAGAACAAGGTTTTGGCACCCTCGCAGCGGCCCGGCTTACGCCGGGCCGCTGGCGTTTGCGAGACCCTGTCGTGGTTGCCGAATTTATGACCATCTTGAGTCCGGTGCCGCAGTGATCGGGCTTTTGGACGGTTCAAACGCCTTGATGCACAGCTTTATCCACAGAATCTGTGGATGAACCTCGTGGGAGGGATGGAGACTCGAGCCCTGGCAGGTACAATGCGGCGCCCAGGTCACTGGTCGAGACGGGCTCTCGGCCGGCCATTCGCCATCGCCACGGAGGTCTGTGTTGCGCGCACTCCCTGCCACTCTCCCGGTTCTGTTCCTGTGTGAGATCAGCTTCCTGCTGGGTCACGGTCTGATCATGACCCTGCTCGGGGTCCGCATGTCGCTGGAGGGCTTCCCCTCCCAGATGGCGGGGCTTCTGATGTCGAGCTTCTCGCTGGGGTTCGTGGCCGGAAGCTACTGGCTCGAGAAGCGCATTCGCAGTGTCGGCCATATTCGCGTGTTCGCCGCCTGTGCGGCGTCGCTGGCGGTTACCGCCATGCTTCATGGACTGTGGATCAATCCCTGGGCCTGGCTGGTCTGGCGGCTGATCGGGGGTGGTGCCACGGCGGGCCTGTTGATGGTCATGGAGTCCTGGGTGTCGGGGGAGTCCAGCAACGATAATCGCGGTCGCGTGCTGGGCTGGTACATGGTGATTTCGACCACCTCGCTGGCCGGCGGCCAGTGGATGCTCAATCTGGCCGACCCGGGCGGCCCGGTACTGTTCTCGGTGGTGGGGATGCTGTTTGCGCTGTCGCTGGTCCCGTTGTCGATTCATCGCATCCACGGGCCCAGTCGTCACCACGACGTGACGCCGCGCAAGATTCGTCTGTCGACCCTGTATCGGCGGGCGCCGGTGGGCCTGGTCGGTGCCTTTACCGGCGGCCTGATGGTGCAGGCGTTCTTCGCCATGACTCCGTACTACGGTCAGGAAATCGGCCTGACCACCGCCCAGACCGCCAAGTTCATGGCGGTTACCACCCTGGTGGCGCTGGTCGCCCAGTGGGGGCTGGGACGGGTTTCGGATCGTCTCGACCGGCGTCGCGTCATTCTGTGGATGGCGATCGTGATGACCGTCACCGGTGCTCTGATCTCGGCGGCGGCCGGTGCCAGCTTCTGGCTGCTGCTGGCGATCGCCTGCGGCCACACTGCCATGCTGCACACCCTGTACTCGCTCAGTCTGGCCCACACCAATGACTGGCTCGAACCCGAGGAGGTGGTCGCTGCCAATGCCAAGCTGATGATCTGGTACGGCATCGGCTCGGTCATCGGGCCTTTCAGTGCCTCGCTGGTGATGCAGGCGGCGGGTCCCGACGGACTGTGGCTGTTTCTCGGCATGGCGGCGTTTGCCCTGGCCATGTTCGTGATGGTCAGGCTCCACGGTGAGCGGGGCAAGTCGGTCGAGCAGGAGCCCTTCGTCGCTCAGCCGGTGATGGAGACTCCGCACTTCGCCGAGATCGATCCCCGCTACGAGCCCCAGCAGCTTGAGCTGGACCTGGAGGGTGAAGAAGAGCACACGGCCGACGCCGTCGGCTGACGCCCGGCGTCAGGTGATTTCGCAGCGGCTGTGGGGTGGCAGCATCACGTCGGCGGTGCGTTGCTGGCCCGCACTGGCCTGTTTTTCCAAGAGCAGCAGGCCGCCGAGCTGCACCCGATGTTCATCTCCCAGGGCGAACGCCAGACGCCGAGAACAGGTCGGGTAGAAGCGGTGTTCGACCATCGCCGACAGGGGGAGCGCCAGATCCTCGTTCTGTCCGGCGTGCAGGCCATGTTGCTGGAGTGCCTGGTCCAGCTCGACCAGGCTTCTGTCGAGTCTGTGGCAATCGAAGGCGACGTGATGCACCCGGGGGCCCATGACCGCCAGCCAGCCGGCCAGTGGATGGGCGCGATGAAGCTGCTGGTAGCTGTCCCAGTCAGGCATCGACCAGGGGCGGTTGGCGCCAAGCAATGGGGTTCGTTCTGCGTTGCCGGTGGCGACCAGCTTCAGCAGAGTATCGCGAGGCTGTCGCGACAGACGGGTGGTCTGCAGCTCGACGATGTTCAGTCTCGGCCCTTCTTCACGGCCGGCGAACAGGCAGGCGAGCAGGCCTCGGTCGGGCAGGGCGTAGCGATATAGAGGGCGGTAGCCGTGCTGTTCAAGAGCCGGCAACAGGGAGGCCAGGCTCCAGGGGGACTGGCTCACGGTGACCAGCGTGAAGCACTCGACCGGCGCATCCACCGGCCACAGGCGCAGCGCACCGATGTCAGGGTGCTGATGGACGTAGTCCAGCCACAATTGCTGAACGAAGCGCTGCTGCTCTGTCATTGCCGATCCTTGCCTGCCAGGAAGCCTGTTCTGTGAGTATAGGCAGGAAGGAGGGACGATCTTTCAACGACGGGCGAACGTTCAACGGTTTCGGCGGCCAGACGGGTGAGGGCACGGTCTGTTGGCCAGGATGGGCAGGGCAGGTGGCATGACCAGGCGCACGTTTCGTGGGGTCTTCAGCAAAAAAACGGGAAGCCCGTGTGGGCTTCCCGTCTTGCTACCGGCTGTGCCGTCGGTTCAGGCAGGCATCAGCTCATTGTCGCGAACGTACTGGTCGAACTCGGTGAAGCCGCCCACGTGGGTCTGGTCGACGAAGATCTGCGGCACGGTGGTGACCGGCTTGCCGATGGTCTTTTCCATATCGGCCTTGGTGATGCCTTCTTCGTGGATGTCCACGTAGCGGTAGCCCTCGATGCGACCGGCGTCGCTCAGAGAGTTGGCGAGCTCCTTGGCGCGTACGCAGAAGGGGCAGCCGGGGCGACCGAAGATGACAACAATCATGAAAACTCCTCGCATCGTTGATGCAGTGGGTAGTGTTGAATCAGCGACCTGTCCGACGCCATGCAGCGGGACGGCCAATGAGTAAGTGGATGGCGCGCATTGTGACGGATTGCGTCGCGGAAGGCCAATAGCGTTGCTGAATGCCGTTCGATCGAACACGGCTATCGGCATGGCGAAAAGTCGACGCTCAACCGATACCGATATCGCGCAATTCCCCTGCGTCGGCCTGGCGCAGCAGCTCTCCGAGTTCGTCGAAGATCGCCGGGGCGCTGACCAGCAGGTTCTCGCCGTAAAGGTCCTCGGGCAGGCCCTCCGGGCAGGGATACAGGTGCCCGGTGCGGGCGCCGGCCTCTCGGGCGATCAGCCAGCCTGCGGCGAAATCCCAGGGAGAGACGGTTTCGTAGTAGGCGTCCAGGCGACCACAGGCGACATCGCACAGGTCCAGGGCGGCGGCGCCGTTGCGACGCACATCGCGACAGTGGTGAAGCACCGCGCCAAGGCGTCGCATCAGAGGCAGTCGGCTGTCACGCCGGTACGGAAAGCCGGTACCGACCAGGCTCTGCTCGAGGGACTCGCTCTGGCTTGCGCTGATCGACTGTCCATTGCGCCAGGCGCCCTTGTCGCGTATCGCGGTGAAGGTCTCGCCGAGGAAGGGGGCATGGACCACGCCCAATTGGGTGACCCCATCCTTGACGTAGGCGATGGACACCGCCACATGGAAAAGTCCGTGGGCAAAATTGACGGTACCATCGATGGGATCGACCACCCACAGGGCGCCATCTTCTTCCACGGCATCCTTGTCGGGGGCCAGCTCCTCGCTGAGGCGGTCCTCGCCGGGGAAGGCCGACTCCAGGCGTTCGGTGATCATGGTGTCCACCGCCACGTCGGTATCGGTGACCAGCTCCTGGCCTTCCTTGAAGTGATGCTTGAGGTCGTCACCTTCGCGGGCATCGCGGATCATCTTGCCAGCCGCCGTGGCGATGTCGATGGTGGCTTCCAGACGTTCCTCGAGGGTCATGGGCGACTCCTTGCAGGGGGAGGGATTTTGGCTGAAGTCTAACATTCCCGTTCGGCGCGTGCCTGTGGGAGTCGAGGACAGTAACGGGGTATCAAGGGTTCAACAGTGACAGGAAGGTGTGATGTCTTCGTTATCGATGGAGCAGTACCGGCGGCTGGAACGTCTTGCCAGGGAATTCAGTGATCGTCACCTGCGAGCGTTCAAGGCGCGCCCGGAGTTTCACCCCCGGCTTGCGGTGGATGCCTTGTGTTTTGCGCCCTGTCCTGGCCGTCCTGGATGGCTGGTTGGCGCCTGGCTGACGCCCTGCGACCTGTCGCTGGCGCTGGTGCGGGAATCCACCGAGGCGTGCGATACGGGCACGGCCGGGCCTCAGGTGCTGGAGCTGCCAAGGGGGGAATTCGAGCTGGAGCCGGAAATCATGGCCGGGGACATACTGTGGCGCTGCCTACTGTTGAACGACCTTGGCGATGTCGACGACATGGGCGAGGCCTGTCGCCTGGCACAGCGGCTGATGGACAAGGTGATGACGGCCCCCGAGTGAGCGATCGAGACCTTTGTCCGGCTGGCGCTGCAATGCAGCACTGGCATATGCTGGGATGCTGATGTAGGCATTGGCAGGCATCGTCATCAGCGACGCCACCCGTTCGACGGGTGATGTGTTCCAGACCCAGAGGAGAGCAATAGTGAGCGATCATTCCACTCCCAGAGTTGCCCTGGTGACCGGCACCAGCAGCGGCATCGGTGCGGCGGTCGTCGCCCATCTGCGTGCTCAGGGGCATCAAGTCCTGGCGGTCGACTTCAACCCGGCCGGACGGGAGGTGGCCGAGGCCGAGGGTGCGGTCTTCCACGAGGCCGATCTGACCCAGGCCGAGGCCTGTCGCGGCGCCGTCGATGAAGCCCTGAGGCGTTTCGGGCGGCTGGATATTCTGGTCAACAACGCCGGCATCCAGCACGTCGCTCCTATCGAGGAGTTCCCCCAGGAAAAATGGCGTCAGATCATTGATCTGATGCTGACCGCGCCCTTCCTGCTGACCCAGGCGGCCTGGCCGTCAATGCGCGAGAATGGTTGGGGGCGCATCGTCAATATCGCCTCGGTCCATGCCCAGGTGGCCTCGCCCGGTAAGGCCGCCTACATCAGCGCCAAGCATGGCATGATCGGACTGACCAAGACCGCTGCGCTGGAAGGCGGCGCTCAGGGCATCACCGCCAACGCCCTGTGTCCGGCCTACGTCAAGACGCCACTGGTGGACAATCAGATCGCCGACCAGGCCAGACTCCATGGGATGGAGGAGCAGGAGGTGATCGAGCAGATCATGCTCAAGAATGCTGCCGTGAAGCGCTTGATCGACCCCTCCGAGGTGGCGAGCCTGGTCGGGTATCTTGCCTCGGACGCGGCCGGTGCAGTCACCGGCGCCAGCTGGAATATCGATCTGGGCTGGACCGCCCAGTAAAGCACGCTGTTGCAAACCTTTCTGTTTCAGACCCTCTGTTGCAGACCCTCTGGCGCTTAGCCCTTCGTGTAGAGAGTCTGGGGGTAAAATGCACGGGCGCAAAGACCTCTGATCTAGAGGCGCCTGGCGCAGAGAAGGACGGTGGAGAGGGCTGGTAGAGAAAGGGCTGGTAGAGAGAGGGCCTGTATCGAGACACCCGACGTCGGACAGCGCCTAGCGTGTTGAGCTCAAACAAGAGACGCAGCCCCTGGGCTGCGTCTCTTTTGTATCGAGTGTCCGCTGTATCGGGGGGAGGCTGTCACCGGCAGCGTACGATGGTGTCATCAACGCCGGACAGGACGCTTCTGCAGCTTGCGCTGCAGGGTGCGACGGTGCATGCCGAGCGCCCTGGCGGTGGCCGAGATGTTGCCGTCGTGTTCCTGCAGCACCTTCTGGATATGCTCCCAGGTCAGGCGGTTGATGGACGGCGGGTTGTCTGCCACCTCGGTCTCGGGATTTCCCTCACGCTGTTCCAGGGCGCTGAGTACCTCGTCGGCGTCCACTGGCTTGCACAGGTAGTTGACCGCGCCGAGCTTGATCGCCTCCACCGCCGTGGCGATGCTGGAGTAGCCGGTCAGCACCACGATGCGGCAGTCGGGAACCACCTCCAGCAGTTCGGGCAGCAGCTTCAACCCCGAGTCCTGGTCAAGCTTGAGGTCCAGGGTGGCGACCTCAGGCTGGTGGCGACGCGCCAGTTCCAGCGCCTGGGTGGCGTCATGGGCCACCTCGACCTCGTGGCCGCGGCGCTGCATGGCGCGTTCGAGTACGTGGCAAAAGACCTCATCGTCATCGATGATCAGTAGCCGGTGTGCGGTGTCTTGCATGATGTCCTCGTGAATGGAGACTCAGCCGACGCGGGGCAGGGTGACCTCGGTCAGGGTGCCGCCGTCGTGATGATTATACAGACTGACGCCCCCGCCGAAGCGATTGATGGTGGCATGGGTCAGGAACAGACCGATCCCCAGTCCCTTGCTCTTGGTCGACACGAAGGTCTCGCCGAGCTGGTCGGCGATCGACATGGGGATGCCTGGCCCATGATCGCGGATATCGATGATCACCTTGTCGGTCGTCCAGTCGAGCTGGATCTCGATATCGTCTGGCTGGGCGTCGGCGGCGTTGTTCAGCAGGTTGGTCAGCGCCTGGTCCAGGGTGGTATCCACCGCGATCGATGGCTGGCCGCGTCGGCGTGCGACCTCAAGGCGATGGGTAACGTCCGGGCGCAGCACCAGCCAGCGATCGATCACGCCGTCGAGCCAGCTCTGGGCGTCGCGGGTCTCCGGCTCGTCCTTGCGCCGGAGGTCGGCGCTTTCGACCAGGTTGCGCAGGCGCGCCTTGCAGGTGTCAACCTGCTGGCGCAACAGGTCGATATCTTCCACCAGCCTGGGGTCGTCGTGGTGTTCGTTCTTGAGTTCGGACAGTACTACCGCCATGGTCGACAGCGGCGTGCCGAGTTCGTGGGCGGTGCCGGCGGCCTGGGTCGCCACCGCCAGGACCTGCTCCGAGCGTAGCGCCGCCTCGCGAGTCCGAGCCAGGGTCTGGTCGCGATGGCGCAGGGCGTGGGCCATCTTGTAGATGAAGAAGGTCACCAGGCCTGCCGACAGGAAGAAGTTGAGCCACATGCCCAGCACGTGAAGGTTGACGCTGGAGGCATAGTGGGAGCCCAGCTGTGGCACCGGATGGTAGACCACCATCAGGGCGCTGTAGGCGGCCATGGCGGTGAGTGCCAGGATCCAGGCGTGACGCCAGGGCAGGGTGGCAGCGGCGATGGTCACCGGCACCAGATAGTAGGTGATGAAGGGGTTGGTCGCACCGCCGGTAAAGTAGAACAGCAGGGTCAGCCCGGCCACGTCCAGCAGCAGGTGGATCAGGTACTCGTGATGGCTGACATCCCTGGGCCGGCCCAGGCGCCACCAGGTGGCGATATTGATCAGGCCCATGGCGACGATCACCGCGATCACCGCAGGAACGTCGAGGGCGAAGTCCAGCAGCTCGATGCCGACGATGATGGCGACCAGAAAACCGGTCCAGGTGATGCCGCGTACAAAGGTCAGGCGGATCAGATTGCGGTTGGGCGTCGACAGCGGCAGTGGAAGGGCGGCAGGCATGATCTCTCCCTCGATGAGTGGCGGCATGATAGCGCATCGCAGGCCCGGCCGTCGTGGGGCGCGCGCTACAGGCACGGCGCCCGGATCGGTGGCTCCGCTCCCAGGGGCATGCGCACAAGGGACAAGGTCGTTGGCGGTGAGCGATTGCGTCTCGCCCGTGGCTGGGCAACAGTGGCAGGGGCCTGTGCAGCGAAGACGCCAGGTGGTGGCTTCGACGTGACTGTCGGCTTGAGCACACTACCAAGTGGCTTTATCGGCATGCGTTGACACAGCGCTTCATCGGCAAAGGGCGCGGTCTGAACAAGGGAATGGATGGAATGCTGAAGCGACTGCTACCGATCGTGGTTCTGGCGATCGGCGTGGGTGGGTTCTGGCTGTTGAAGGTGACGCGGCCGGCGCCGCCTCCGGTAACGGTGGAAGAGCGCGAGTGGCCGGTCGCTGCCATGACGCTGTCGCTGGGCCGCCACGCACCGACCCTGGCGCTCTACGGCGAGGTGCTGGCGCCGGATCGCCTGAGGCTGGTGGCGTCGCTGGATGGCCACGTCGGGCAGCGCCCGGTACGTGATGGTGACCGGGTCGAAGAGGGCGACCTGCTGGTAGCCCTGGCCGAGGAAGACGTGGTGCCGGTGGTGACGCGGGCCGAGGCGGAGGTGGCACGGCTGGAGGCCGAGATCGAGGCGGAAAAGATTCGCTTCGAGAGCGATCGACAGGCGCTGGCTCGGGAACAGTCGCTGCTCGACAACGCCCGCAGTCAGCTCGAGCGCATGCGCTCGCTGGTGCGGCGTAACCTGGCCTCCCGGGCCGAGCTTGACGCCGACGAGAACGAAATCGCTCGAGCCCAGGTGACGCTGGTCAGTCGCCAGGGCGAACTCGACGGACACCCCGCCAGGCTGGCCAGTCTCGAGGCCCAGCGGCGCCAGGCCGAGGCGTCGCTGGCCGAAGCCCGTCGCGATGCGCGAAGGGCCCGGGCCATGGCGCCTTTCGCCGGTATCGTCACCGCTGTTGAAGTCGCGCCGGGCGACCGGGTGCGCGAGGGTGACGCCCTGCTCGACCTGATCCCGCTAGATGGCCTCGAGGTGCGTGCCCGGGTGCCCAGGGGCGTGCAGTCCGAACTGGTGTCGAGCCTGGCCGATGGCGCTCGCCCTGAGGCCGTCGACGACGAGGGCGGGCGCTATCGGCTGAGAGCACTGTCGGGCCAGGGGGATCCCGCCGGCACCGAGGCCATCTTCGAGGTGGTGTCCTCGCCGGCCCGCCTGCGGCCTGGTTCGCTGGTATCGCTGTCGCTTGCCCGTCCCGAGGTGGCCGAGAGTGCGGCGATACCCTTCAGTGCCCTGTACGGTGCCGATCGGATCTACGTCATCGAACAGGGACGTCTGCGGCCGATTGAGGTCAGGCGTCACGGCGAGACCAGCGGGCCTGACGGGGGCTCCTGGGTGATCGTCAGCGGTGACGGTCTGGCCGACGGCCAGCGCCTGGCCACCACCCATCTGCCCAACGCCATCGAAGGATTGAGAGTGGTGGACCTGGCTGGCCAGAGGTCTGGTGAGTCTGTGAGCTCACCGTCCGCGGGCGACGATGTTCGGGCGGAGACCGGCCCGTGAGCGAAGATACCCAACCGAATGCCCCCAGAGGCCCGATCGGCTTCTTTGTCCGCCACCGGGTCGCGGCCAACCTGGTAATGCTGGTGATGCTGATCGGCGGCGCCCTGGGCCTGTCGCGGATGAACATTCAGTTCTTCCCCGATTTTGCGCTGGACATCGTCTCGGTGCAGACCGTCTACAGCGGCGCCTCGGCGGAAGACGTGGAGCAGGGCATCACCATCCCGCTGGAGCAGCGCCTGCGCAATCTCGATGGCCTGAAGCGGATGACCTCGACCTCGGCCCAGGGGGTGTCGAGCATTACCCTGGAGTTCTACGAGGGTACCGACCCGGTGCTGGCGCTGGACGATGTGCGCGAGCAGGTCGATGGCTTCACCAACCTGCCCGGGGACGCCGAGGAACCGCGCGTTTCGCGGGCCCAGAACTTCGAGCCGGTGGCCCGCCTGATACTGTCCGGTGACGTCGATCGCGAGGCGCTGCGGAGGCTGGCCCGCCGCTTCGAGGACGAGCTGTTGTCGGCCGGGATCGATCGGGTCGAGCTGGTTGGTCTGCCGGAGCAGCAGATCAGCGTGGAGGTTCCGGTGGAGCGGCTTGGCGAGCTGGACCTGAGCCTGCCGGAGATCGCCGAGCGCATCGAGGGACTGTCGCTGGACCTGCCCGCGGGGCTGCTCGGCAGTCAGGACGGCGAGCGCGAGCTGCGCGCGGTGGAACAGCGCCGCAGCGCCGAGGAGTTCGCCGATATCGCGGTGCGCGGGGGCCAGCGGGTGCGTCTGGCGCTCGGTGACATCGCGGTGATCCGCCAGGAGAACCGTCCGCGTCAGGTGGAGGTGCTCCACCATGGACAGCCGGCGGTGGAGCTGATGCTGCAGCGCTCGGAGAGCGGCAACTCACTTGCCGCCGCCGAGGTGCTCAATGGCTGGCTGGAGCAAACCCGCGCGGAACTGCCCGAGAGCATCACGCTGGATGTCCACGACGAGACCTGGCAGCTGATCGCCGATCGCATTGGTCTGCTGATCAACAATGGCCTGGGCGGCCTGGTGCTGGTACTGGCGCTGTTGTATCTGTTCCTGCCGGCGCGGGTGGCCTTGTGGGTGGCCATCGGTATTCCCACCGCCTTTCTCGGTGCACTGGCGGTGTTCTGGGGCATCGGCGGCTCGGTCAACATGATCTCGCTGTTTGCCCTGATCATGGCGTTGGGGGTGATCGTCGACGACGCCATCGTCGTCGGCGAGGACGCCGATGCCCACTTTCGAGCAGGCGAGGCGGCACGCCTGGCCTCGGCGGGTGCGGCCCGCAGGATGCTGTGGCCGGTGGTGGCGTCGTCCTTGACCACCGTGGCCGCCTTCATGCCGCTGTTGATGGTGGGGGGAATCATCGGCAACATCCTGCGCGATATTCCGGTGGTGATGATCTGCGTGCTGGTGGCCTCCCTGCTTGAGTGTTTCGTGGTGCTGCCGGCCCACCTGCGCAACGCCTTCTCGCCTCGCGCCGGCGGCGAGCGCCGTCCGGGGCCGCTGGGGCGTCTGCGAGGTGCCTTCGACAGCGGCTTCGATCGTTTTCGCCAGGGGCCCTTCCGACGCTTCTCCGCCAGCACCTTGCGCCATCGGGCGCTGACCTTGAGCGCAGCGCTGGCGCTGGTGCTGGTGACGGTGGGACTCCTGGCGGGCGGACGTCTGGCGTTCAATTTCTTCCCCACGCCGGAGCCGAATATCCTCTACGCCAACCTGAGCTTCGTCACCGGCACCTCTCGAGATAGGGTCGAGGACTATCTGGCCACCATGCAAAAGGCCCTCGATGACACCGAACAGGCCCTGGGCGGGGATCTGGTGCGCAGCGCCGTGGTGCGCGTGGGGGGCACCCTGTCCGCCGACGCCAGCGGGCGTACCGGTGACAATGTCGGCTCGATCATGGTCGAGCTGGTGCCGTCCGACCGGCGCTCGGTGCGCAATCTGCCGTTTATCCGTGCCTGGCGAGAGCGTCTGTCCGAGGTCCCGGGACTCGACACCCTGTCCATCGTCGAGCGCAGCGGCGGGCCGCCGGGGCGTGACGTCAACGTGCGCCTGGTCGGCGAGTCCGCCGAGTCGCTGAAGCGGGCGGCGGAATCACTGACCCGTAGCCTCGGACAGTTGCCCGGGGTGCTGGAGCCCGAGGACGACATGCCCTGGGGGCGCGAACAGCTGATCTACTCGGTCAACGCCTATGGTCAGGCGCTGGGCCTGACCACCCGGGAACTCGGGCGCCAGCTGCGGGCAGCCTTCGATGGCGTGCTGGTGCAGACCTATCAGGACGGTGCCGACGAGATCGAGGTGCGGGTGCTGCTGCCGCAGGACCAGCGTGAGCACCTGGCGACCCTGCCGCGGCTGATGGTGCGAGTGGATGATGGCCGCCTGGTGCCATTGGACCAGGTGATGGCGCTGGATCACCGCCAGGGCTTCGAGGCGCTGCGTCACGCCGATGGCCGTCTGGCCGTCGAAGTCAGCGCCGACCTCGACACCGAGGTGACCAACACCGCTACGGTGGTCGAGGCGCTGCAAGCCGAGGTGCTGCCGGCGCTGACCGAGCGCTACCACCTGAGCTACACCTTCGAGGGCCAGGCGGCGGACCAGCGCGATACCTTCGCCGACATGCGCACCGGCCTGATCATCGGGCTGGGCCTGATGTATGTGGTGCTGGCCTGGGTATTTGCCTCCTGGAGCCTGCCGCTGATCGTGATGGCGACCATTCCGCTGGCGCTGGTGGGAGCCCTGCTGGGCCATTGGGTGATGGGGCTGGATCTCACCATCCTGTCGATGTTCGGGCTGTTCGGGCTGTCCGGGATCGTGGTCAACAATGCGATCATCCTGGTGACCTTCTATCGTCACGAGCGTGACGCCGGGCGGGATATCGACGCGGCTCTCAACGAGGCGGTGGTGCAGCGGGTCAGGGCCATGTTCCTGACATCCCTGACGACCATCGGTGGACTGACCCCACTGCTGTTCGAGACCTCGCTGCAGGCTCAGTTCCTGATCCCCATGGCGGTGACCATCGCCTTCGGCCTCGGTGTCTCGACCCTGCTGGTGCTGGCGGTGATCCCGGTACTGCTGAGCTACCTGGAACACCTCAAGGCCGCGTTGGCCTCACGGACATCACGTCACACCACGTCTGAGGGCTAGGCCGCTATAGGGGGGCGCGGTCGGACCTGCGCATGGTGGGCCTGTCGTGCGCTCCATTGGGCCCGTGGCCCAGGTGCAAAGGACAAGCGCCGCCTCTACGGCGGCGCTGTCGGGTCTTGGCAGCGACAGGCGGCATCGCCTGACTAGCTGGCCTGCTGAGGCGTCAATACCTGCTGATGCAGGCTGTTACCCTCGGTGTCCTTGAGGGTGACGGTGAGCGCCAGGCTGTCGCCATCCAGGTCCACCTGGCCGAAGAACTGAAAGCCTTCGCTGGGCGGCAGGTTGGCTTGACCATCGGCGGGGGCCTTCTGGAACACCACTTCCGGGCCAAAGGTGGCGTCCAGGGTATTGGGGCCGAAGGTGCCGGCGTGCAGCGGGCCGCTGACGAATTCCCAGAAGGGCGTGAACTGCTTGAAACTGGCACGTTCCGGCGCATAGTGATGGGCGGCCGTGTAGTGGACATCGGCGGTCAGCCACACCACGTTGGCGATGGCGTTGTCGTGGATCGCCTTGAGCAGTCGGGCGATCTCGTGCTCGCGCCCGGAAGGGGCGCCACCCTCGCCATTGGCCACCGCTTCGAAGTGCTCGCCGTCGGCGACCACCAGGCCCACCGGCATGTCGGAGGCGATGATCTTCCAGGTGGCCGTCGAGGCCTTCAGCGCCGCGATCAAGTCGTCGACCTGGCGAGCCCCCATCAGGCTCGAGGCCGGGTCGTCGGCGCCCTGGGTATTGATGCTGTTGGCCGCGCGATAGGTGCGCATGTCGAGCATGAACACCTCGAGTTCGGGACCGTAGGTGAAACGACGGCGAATCATCTCGGGGGCCTCGGGGCGCTGACGGATCGGCATCGACTCGAGGAAGGCGCGGCGGGCACGCGCCGCCAGCAGCGAGACGTTCTTCTCGGTGTAGCGCGGATCATCGAGGATCTCGCCGGGGTACCAGTTGTTGACGGTCTCGTGGTCGTCCCACTGGGCGTACATCGGTACCTCGGCGTTGAAACGCTTGAGGTTGTCGTCCAGAAGGTTGTAGAGGTACTGGCCGCGATACTCGTCCAGGGTCTCGGCCACCTTGCTCTTGGCGTCGGTCATGAGGTTGCGCCAGACGCTGCCGTCCTCCAGGTTCACGCTTTCTTCGAGCGGGCCATCGGCGTAGATGGTGTCGCCGGAGTGCAGGAAGAAGTCCGGCGACTGCTTGAGCATGGTGTCGTAGATGCGCATGCCGCCGCGGGATTCATCGATGCCCCAGCCCTGGCCGACGGTATCGCCGGACCACACGAAACGTACCGAACGGCGTGAGCGTCCCGGCATGACCAGCCGGCCGATGACCGGCTCGCTGATGGCGCGGTCGTCGCCGAGGGCGGCGAAGCGCACTCGGTAGAACACCTCCGGCAGGTCGGCAAGGCCGGTGACGTCGAGCTTGGCGGTCAGCCCGCTGGCCGGCAGGGCGGTGGGTCCCTGCAGGGTACGGGCGTTGTTGAAGGCAGCGTTGTCGGCGATGTCCAGCAGCATCCGCGAGGGGCGGTCGGCACGCGACCAGATGATGGCGCGGTCGGTGCCGACGTCGCCGCTCATCACCCCGGAGGTGATCACGGGTCGACGGGATTCGGCCAGCACGATGCCGGGGGCGGCAGTGATCAGGCCGAGGCCGGCACCGGCCTTGAGGCCGAGTCCAAGAAACTGGCGTCGGGTGGGTTGCATGGGGCTCTCCTTGTCGTTGCGTCCGGTGGTCTTGGCGGGGTGGCGCGTCGCCCTTCGCGGGGGGCGGTCGCGGCCAGTCGTCTAGCATTGCGGCCGTCGATGACAGCTTGATCGCGAATCTATTGCATTAATGCGAAGCGCAATGAACCGCAGAGCCGCAACGAAACGCGAGAGGCCTGGGAAGAGAGGATGATGGTGCCAGTATAGTCAGATGCAGCCAGGGCCCCTGTCGCGGTATCATGGCGCCCTTGCGCATGGGGGCCCTGTCCCCGTGCCCCACTTTTTTACGAGCAAGCAGGCAACCGTCTCCATGTCCAACCCCAAGCAGGCCCAGGAAACCGGGCTTCGGCGCACCTTTGCCATCATCAGCCACCCGGACGCGGGCAAGACCACCATCACCGAAAAGATGCTGTTGTTCGGAAACGCCATCCAGCTGGCCGGTTCGGTAAAGAGCAAGCGTGATGATCGCCACGCCACCTCGGACTGGATGAAGATGGAGCAGGAGCGCGGTATCTCCGTGACCACCTCGGTGATGCAGTTCCCCTACGGCGGCCGCATGGTCAACCTGCTCGATACGCCGGGCCACGAGGACTTCTCCGAGGATACCTACCGCACCCTGACCGCGGTGGACTCAGCGCTGATGGTGATCGACGGCGCCAAGGGCGTCGAGGACCGCACCATCAAGCTGATGGAGGTCTGCCGCCTGCGTACCACGCCGATCCTCACCTTCGTCAACAAGATGGACCGCGACATCCGCGACCCCATCGAGGTGATGGATGAGGTCGAGACGGTGCTCAATATCCAGTGTGCGCCGATGACCTGGCCGATCGGCATGGGGCGTCAGTTCAAGGGGGTCTATCACCTCTACAATGACGTCATCCACCTGTACACCCAGGGGCAGGGCAACCGGATTCCGGAAGACAAGCGTATCGAAGGCCTCGATAGCCCCGAGGTGGACGAGGTGCTCGGCGAGGATCTGGCCGAGGAGCTGCGGATGGAGGTCGAGCTGGTGCGCGGTGCCTCCCACAGCTTCGACCTCGAGGCCTATCGTCGTGGCGAGCTGACGCCGGTGTACTTCGGTACCGCCATGGGCAACTTCGGTGTACGCGAAATGCTCGATGGCTTCGTCGAATATGCGCCGCCGCCCCAGGCGCGGGAAACCGACGTGCGCGAGGTGCCGGCCGAGGACGAGCGCTTCACCGGCTTCGTGTTCAAGATCCAGGCCAACATGGATCCCAATCACCGTGACCGCATCGCCTTCCTGCGGGTGTGCTCGGGCAAGTACCAGAAGAACATGAAGATGCGCCATGTGCGCATCAACAAGGACGTCAAGATCGCCGACGCCCTGACCTTCATGGCCTCCGATCGTGCCCACGTGGAAGAAGCCTGGCCCGGTGACATCATCGGCCTGCACAACCATGGCACCATCCAGATCGGCGACACCTTCACCCAGGGCGAGGACATGCGGTTCACCGGCATTCCCCACTTCGCCCCGGAACTGTTCAAGCGGGTCAGGCTCAAGGACCCGCTGAAGATGAAGGCCTTGCAGAAGGGCCTGCAGCAGCTTTCGGAGGAGGGCGCCACCCAGGTGTTCATGCCGCTGGACAACAACGACCTGATCCTTGGCGCCGTCGGTACCCTGCAGTTCGATGTGGTCGCCCATCGTCTCAAGGAAGAGTACAAGGTCGACTGCATGTACGAAGGGGTGAACGTCAACACCGCCCGCTGGATCTACTGCGACGATCCGAAGATGCTCGAGGAGTTCAAGCGCAAGGCCAGTACCAACCTGGCCATCGACGGCGGTGGCTACCTGACCTATATCGCCCCGACCCGGGTCAATCTGCAGATGACCCAGGAGCGCTGGCCGGATATAAGGTTCAGGGAGACCCGCGAGCACTGAGGAGACACCGGAAAAAACTGCTGCGCTCGACAGGCTTCCCGCCGGCGGTGCTCAAGGTCCTCATTTAGCGGCAAGTAAATTCCGGCCTTTGTGCTCCGGCGGCGACCATCCTGACATCGCTCGCGACGTTTTTACGGCGCCTCCGTGGAAAGAGGAGCTCTGATGCTGATCGACGCCCACTGCCACCTCGACTTTGCCGACTTCGACGCCGATCGCGACGCTGTCCTGTCCAGGGCCAGGCGGGCGGGCGTCGAACATCTGGTGGTCGCCGGAACCCACCGTGACGCCTGGCAGGGCACTCTGGAGCTGGCCGAGCAGACGGGGTTGCACGCCTGTCTCGGTCTGCATCCGGTGTTTCTGGAGGATCATCGGCTGGAGGGCGAGGATGACGACATCAGCGCGCTGGGCCAGGCGTTGAAGGCCCACCCTCGCTGCGTCGCCCTGGGGGAGTGCGGGATCGATGCGCGTTTTGGCGACACCCTCGATCGCCAATGGCACTTGTTCGATGCCCAGCTCAGGCTGGCGCGGGATCTGCGCCTGCCGGTGGTCATCCACTGTGTGCGTGCCAACGATGAAGTCGCCAAGCGACTGGCCCAGTTCGGGCTTCCCGCGGGGGGCCTCATCCATGCCTTCGCCGGCTCTCCGGAGCAGGCGAGGCGCTTTGTCGATCTGGGGTTTACGCTGGGCCTTGGGGGGGCGGTGACCTATCCCCGGGCCAGGAGGGTGCGCCGGGCGGTGGCATCGCTGCCCGATGACGCCTACGTGCTGGAGACGGATAGCCCTGACATGCCGTTGTCCGGCCACCAGGGCGAGCGCAATGAACCTGCCCTGGTGGCCGAGGTGTGTCGCCACGTGGCCGAGATCAGAGGGCAGACACCGGAAACCGTGGCGCTGCACTCAAGTGACAACGCCCGCCGGCTGTTCGGCCTGCCGGCACCCTGACCAGGGCGACGGCGGGATTATCGCCCGGGTCGAAATGCCCAGGCGTCAGCGATGTCAGACCAGACTCTCGGGGTCGAGGCGATCGATGGCGTAGGGCAGCTGCAGAAGCTTCAGACGTTGATCCTCGCAGCTGAGGGCGGCCTCATCGGCGCGGGTGTTCAGCACCGCCAGTACCTCGGCCTGCCCATAGGCATCGAGGGCGCTTGCCACCACCTCGCCCTGGCGCTTGCCGCTTTCGTCGATCACCTCGCTGCCCAGCGGCGGCAGTCGAGTCCCCTCCAGCTGGGCGCGATACAGGCGCTTCTTGACCTGGCCGCGGAAGTGGGCGCGAGCCACCACTTCCTGCCCGGTGTAGCAGCCTTTCTTGAAACTGATGCCTGCCAGCGCCTCCCAGTTGAGCATCTGGGGCAGGTAGGCATCCTGCTGATCGGTATCGATGAAACACAGACCCGCCTGGATATCCGCCAGCCGCCATACCTGATTGCCCACCGGCTGACACTGCTCGATCAGGCGCGAGAACAAGGCCTCTGCCTGGTCTTCCGGCAGCATGATCAGGTAGCGGGGGCGAGGGCCAGGCTGGCCGAGCACCAGGGTCTCGCCGTGGCTCGCCTGGCGCCAGGGATCGGGCGGTGTCAGGTCGCAGTCGACCTCGGTCAGGGCGGGTGCTTCCTGGCCGATCAGGCCGATCAGCGCCAGGTCATCGCGAGCCGTCAGCTCGGCCTTGTAGAAGGCGGCGAACTTGCCCAGGTGCTGGGCCAGCGGGGCTACCAGACTGCGATGCAGCACGATCCTGAAGCGTTCGTCGTCGACCTTCATCAGCTGGCCGTTGGCAAGCATGCGGCCCTTGGGGGTGCAGAAGCAGGTCAGCGGGGCGAAGTGGCCGTTGGCGTGGGCGAGCTGGGCACTGGTCTGGCCCTGCAGAAAGCGCTCAGCGTCGGGGCCGACCACGTCCAGCGCGCCGAGATGGACCAGCGGGGTGGCCACGGTGCTGTCCAGGGCAAGGCGGGCCGCGTCGGGGGTGTCGAAGTCGACCTGGTCCGAGCCGGTCAAGCGGCCGCCGTGGGCGGTGATCCAATCCGTCATGAGCAATCCTGTCGCGCGTATCGAAAAAAGGTGAAGTTTGCGCCTGTCAGCAATGTGAGGGTGAGACGCCCCTTTTGCAAGGTACGGGCAGAAGAACCCGCACGGGGTGTCGTGCTAAGCTTTTCCACCTGTTTCAAGCTTGCGTTACGATCTTCGGTCCTTCCGCTTTACCCGCCAAGGAGGCGCGCCTCATGTCCCAGCAATCCCTGACCTTCCAGGGCGTCGACAACGCCGACCAGGTCAATCAGATCACCACCGCCTTGATGATGCTCGACGGCGTCGACAGTGTGGAGGTGGGCCGCCACGGTGCCGAGGTGGAGGGGCGCGCTCGCCGCGAGGCTCTGATCGAGGCGATCAAGCGACTCAAGCTCGGCATCGAGGTGAAATGATGAGTATTGATATCATCACCGAAAAGGATGGCAAGCTGCGCCAGCGGGTCACTATCGACAGTTTCGACGATCTGCTGGTCGATGTGCCCGTGGCCTTCGGCGGTGATGGCCTGGCGCCGGACCCCCACGACTACTTCGATCTGTCGCTGGGGGCGTGCAAGGCGATCACCTCTCAGATGTATGCACAACGCAAGGAGTGGCCCCTTGATGGCGTCAGCGTTAAGGTCACCCGAGACGAGCGCGACGAACGCAAGGGCGTCTATCGGCTCGATGTGGCGATGACCTTCCACGGCATCGAGGATCCTGAGCGGCTGGCACGGCTCGAGGAGATCAGCCACAAGTGCCCGATCCACCGCTTGATGACCACTTCCACGGTGGAAATCACCACGCGAACGCTGGCGCCAACGGCCCAAACCTGACGTCGGCGAGCGGGCGCGAGACTTGAAGTCGGCGCCAGCCGCCCCGATCTGGGTGGTGTCCCCCAGCAGGAGTCATGATGAGCAAGTCCTTTCGTCTGTCGTCGAAGTTCCAGCCTGCCGGTGACCAGCCGAGCGCTATCGAAAGCCTGGTAGGGGGGCTCGATTCGGGTCTGGCCCACCAGACCCTGCTCGGGGTGACCGGTTCGGGCAAGACCTTCACCATGGCCAACATCGTCGAGCGGCTGCAGCGGCCGACCATCGTCATGGCGCCGAACAAGACCCTGGCGGCCCAGTTGTACGGGGAGTTCAAGGCGTTCTTCCCGGATAACGCCGTGGAGTACTTCGTCTCCTACTACGACTACTACCAGCCCGAGGCCTATGTGCCCTCGTCGGACACCTTCATCGAGAAGGACGCCTCGATCAATGACCATATCGAGCAGATGCGACTGTCGGCGACCAAGGCCCTGCTGGAGCGTCGCGATGCGCTGATCGTGGTGTCGGTGTCGGCGATCTACGGTCTGGGTGATCCGGACCAGTATCTGAAGATGCGCCTGCACTTCACCCGCGGCGAGCTGATCGATCAGCGCGGCTTTCTGCGTCGTCTGGCGGAACTGCAGTACACCCGCAACGACATGGACTTCAAGCGCGGCACCTATCGGGTGCGTGGCGACGTCATCGACATCTTCCCGGCCGACGCCGAGGACGAGGCGGTCAGGGTGGAGCTGTTCGACGACGAGATCGACACCATCAGCCTGTTCGATCCGCTGACCGGCGAGGTACGTGGCAAGGTGCCCCGCATGACCATCTACCCCAAGAGCCACTACGTGACCCCGCGGGAGACCATTCTGGCGGCGGTGGATCGGATCAAAGAGGAGCTGGCCGAACGACTGACCTTCCTGCGCAAGGAAGATCGCCTGGTCGAGGCCCAGCGCCTGGAGCAGCGTACCCTCTACGACATCGAAATGATGATGGAGCTGGGCTACTGCAACGGCATCGAGAACTACTCGCGCTACCTGTCCGGACGCAACCCCGGCGAGCCGCCCCCCACCTTCTTCGACTACCTGCCCGCCGATGCGCTGCTGTTCATCGATGAGTCCCACGTCAGTGTGCCCCAGGTGGGCGGCATGTACCGCGGCGACCGCTCGCGCAAGGAGACCCTGGTCGAGTACGGTTTCCGCCTGCCGTCTGCGCTGGACAACCGTCCGATGAAGTTCGAGGAGTGGGAGCGGATTTCACCCCAGACCATCTTTGTCTCGGCCACGCCGGGTCCCTACGAGGCCGAGCACGCCGGCCAGGTGGTGGAGCAGGTGGTACGTCCCACCGGCCTGCTGGATCCCGAGATCGAGGTGCGTCCGGCCTCGACCCAGGTGGATGACCTGCTGTCGGAGATTCGTTTGCGCACCGCCGTGGGCGAGCGGGTGCTGGTCACCACCCTGACCAAGCGCATGGCGGAAGACCTGACCGAGTATCTGGACGAACACGACGTCAAGGTGCGCTACCTGCACTCGGATATCGATACGGTGGAGCGGGTCGAGATCATCCGCGACCTGCGTCTGGGCAAGTTCGACGTGCTGGTCGGTATCAACCTGCTGCGCGAGGGCCTGGATATCCCCGAGGTGTCGCTGGTGGCGATCCTCGACGCCGACAAGGAAGGCTTCCTGCGCGCCGAACGTTCGCTGATCCAGACGGTGGGGCGGGCCGCGCGTAACGCCAACGGCAAGGCGATCCTCTACGGCGACCGCATTACCGACTCGATGCGCAAGACCATCGATGAGACCGAGCGGCGCCGCGCCAAGCAGACGGCACACAACGAAGAACACGGCATCACGCCGCAGACGGTGACCCGTTCGGTGGCGGATATTCTCGAAGCCGCCCAGGCCCCGGGCAGCCGCAAGACTCGTGGACGCAAGGGCGAGCGCAAGGTGGCCGAGCCGGAAGCGGTCTACGATCCCGCCAGCCTGTCGCCGGAGGAGCTGCGCAAGGAGATGACGCGACTCGAGGACGCCATGAGCGAGGCCGCCGCCAATCTGGAGTTCGAAGAAGCGGCGCGGCTGCGCGATCGCCTGCATGGGCTCAGAGAGCGTCAGCTGGCGCTCGGAGCGGTATAAAGGAGGCAGCGTAAGCGGGGCGGGCGAATCTGGCAGTCCGTCCTGTCGTGACCGTGTCCTCGGTTCCTCTAATTGCGTGTTATACCGTTATCTTGCCGATTAGCCTGATCTTCCGCTTGGCTGCCCTGGCTGGCGCATCTTGTTCAATTGGCGCAGCGCAGGCTCGTTCTCCAGAGTGAGGCGGGATCTCCGCCAGCCGGCAAGCAGACGCCGGATCAGTAGCGCGTTAAACGAACCGGCACAGACGGCTGCCGAGCCGTGGCGTAATGCGCTACACTACGGGCCCTCGCAAGCCCGCCATGTCGCCTACGGGACGCCAAGAGAGCGGGCGTATCGACCCAGCCAAGGAGTCTGCCATGACCGTGATCCGCCAGGACGACCTCATCACGAGTGTCGCCGATGCCCTGCAGTACATCTCCTACTACCACCCCAAGGACTTTATCGACGCCATGGCGGCCGCCTACGAGCGGGAGGAGAATCCGGCGGCGAAGGATGCCATCGCCCAGATCCTGATCAACTCGCGGATGTGTGCCACCGGCCATCGTCCGATCTGCCAGGATACCGGCATCGTCACGGTCTTCGTCCATGTGGGCATGAACGTGCGCTTCGAGGCCGACATGAGCCTCGATGACATGATCAACGAAGGGGTGCGCCGGGCCTACAACTTCCCGGACAACGTGCTGCGCGCCTCGGTGCTGGCCGACCCCGACGGCAAGCGTCAGAACACGAAGGACAACACTCCGGCGGTGATCCACCACAAGCTGGTGCCTGGCGATACCGTCGAGGTTCACGTGGCGGCCAAGGGCGGCGGCAGCGAGGCCAAGTCCAAGTTCGCCATGCTCAATCCCTCCGACTCGGTGGTCGACTGGGTCATGGAACAGCTGCCGAAGATGGGCGCAGGCTGGTGTCCGCCCGGCATGCTCGGCATCGGCATCGGCGGAACCGCCGAGAAGGCCATGGAGCTGGCCAAGGAAGCCCTGCTCGATCCGATCGACATCCAGGACCTCCAGGCCAGAGGCGCTGCCAATCGCGCCGAGGAGCTGCGCCTGGAACTGTTCGACAAGGTCAACCGCAGCGGCATCGGTGCCCAGGGGCTGGGTGGCCTGACCACGGTGCTCGACATCAAGGTCAAGGATTACCCGACCCACGCCGCCAACAAGCCGGTGGCGATCATCCCCAACTGCGCGGCGACCCGTCATGCCCACTTTACCCTGGACGGCAGTGGGCCGGCGGCGCTCAAGGCGCCCAAGCTCGAGGATTGGCCGGAGATCACCCGTGAAGCCGGTGGCAACGTCAAGCGCGTCAATCTCGACGAGGTCACCCCGGAAGAGGTGAAGACCTGGCAGCCGGGCGATACCCTGTTGCTCAACGGCAAGCTGCTGACCGGGCGCGACGCGGCGCACAAGCGCATGGTCGACATGCTGGCCAAGGGCGAGTCGCTGCCGGTGGATCTGAAAGGGCGCTTCATCTACTACGTGGGGCCGGTCGATCCGGTCGGTGACGAAGTAGTGGGGCCGGCTGGACCGACCACCGCCACGCGCATGGACAAGTTCACCCGCACCATGCTCGAGCAGACAGGACTGTTGGGCATGGTCGGCAAGGCCGAGCGTGGTCAGATCGCGATCGAGGCCATCCGTGACAACCAGGCGGTGTACTTGATGGCGGTGGGTGGTGCGGCCTACCTGGTGTCCCAGGCGATCAAGGCCTCCAGGGTTGTCGGTTTCGAGGACCTGGGCATGGAAGCCATCTACGAGTTCGAGGTGGAGGACATGCCGGTGACCGTGGCGGTGGATAGCCAGGGTTCATCGGTGCACCAGACCGGTCCGGCCAAGTGGAAGGAAATCATCGCCGAGAGCGTCTGATCTCCCCATGCCATGTCTCGCCCCGGTGCACGGCGAGACACGATAGGCGGCCCCGTCATCTGGCGGGGCCGCCTGCGTTGCGGGTATGCTGAAGTCCGCAATAACGCTAGCTAGTGCGCCCCGACGCTCAGCGCTCGATGTGGTGCGGTGTCACACGGATGGAGACCTTCGATGACCTCATGGCTGCTTGGCCTGGCCATCTTTCTGATTCACCTGGGCGGGGCCATCTCCGCCGTGCTCGCGCTGATGTCGAGTCGAACCTCTCAGGGGGCGATCGCCTGGATCATTTCGCTGGTCGCCATGCCGTATCTGGCGTTGCCGGCCTACTGGGTTTTCGGCCGACCACGCTTCTACGGTTATGTGTCGGCGCGCGGCCAGCGCGATACGCTGCTACGGCGCGTGTTGTTGCGCTATCGAGATCGCTTCGATTCCTATCTGGTGGGGGCCACCGACGCCGACGTCAAGGCGGTCGAAAAGCTTGCCATGATGCCGCTGACCCGCGCCAACTCGACGGAGCTGCTGGTCGATGGCGATCAGACCTTCGACAGCCTGTTTGCCGGTATCGATGCGGCCCGCTCTTATATCCTCATTCAGTTCTTCATCGTGCGTAATGATGAACTTGGTCGTCGGCTGCAGGAACATCTGGTGCGGGCGGCACGGCGTCAGGTGCGGGTCTACTTCCTGTACGACGAGATCGGTAGCCGGCAGCTAGGCGACGGCTATCTGGGCGAGCTGCGCGAGGCGGGCATCCACGTCAGCGCCTTTCACTCCTCGCGCGGATGGCGTCACCGTTTTCAGCTCAATTTCCGCAACCATCGCAAGATCCTGGTAGTGGACGGTCGCGAAGGCTGGCTCGGTGGTTTTAACGTGGGGGTGGAGTATCTGGGACAGGATCCTCGCCACGGACCCTGGCGCGATACCCATCTGAAGCTGGTCGGGCCCAGTGTGCTGGGGCTGCAGGAAGCCTTCTGGGAGGACTGGCACTGGGCCACCGGCACCATGCTGAGTCTGTCCTGGGCGCCCCAGGTGGATCAGCGCACGCTCGATGAAGGCAACGGGCGCCATGTGGTGATCGTCCCTTCGGGCCCGGCGGATCCGCAGGAGACCGCGAGCCTGCTGGTCCAGCACCTGATCCACAGCGCCCATCGGCGTCTGTGGGTGACCAGTCCGTACTTCGTTCCCGATGAGGGCGTACAGGACGCACTGCGCCTGGCCGCCATGCGCGGGGTGGATGTGCGCATCATGATGCCGGAACGTCCCGACCATCTGCTGGTGTTCCTGTCGGCCTTCGCCTTCCTGCCGGACATGATCCGCGCCGGGGTCAAGGTCTATCGCTATCAGCCGGGATTTCTCCATCAGAAGGTCATGCTGATCGATGACAGCGCCGCCAGTGTCGGTACCGTCAATCTGGACAACCGCTCCTTCCGGTTGAACTTCGAGATCACCGCCCTGGTGCCACATCAGGCGTTCGCCCTGGAGGTGGAAGCCATGCTGGAACAGGACTTCGCCAACTGTCGCGAGGTCAGCCTCGACGAGCTGCGCTCGCGTCCGCTGTGGCGCAAGCTGGTGTCCCGGGCCGCCTACCTGCTGGCGCCTGTGCAGTAGCCTGTGCAGGCGCCGCCGCTGCCTTGCCATCCCCCGAGGCAAAAAGAGAACAAGGCTCTGCTGGAGGCTGGTCAATGTCCGGCACAGTGGCACGCAGCATGGCGGAGCAATAAAGCGTCAGTATTCCCTTGGGAAGGTGGGCGCTTTCCGGTACATTTAGCCGTTTTATCGGGCGGTCTGATGTGGCCCCTTCGGTCACGTTCAAGGCGATAGCGTCCCGTGTGGTTGGTGTCTTGACAAGGAGTGCTGGTGAATCTAGAAACGAAATGGCTCGAGGACTTCGTTGCGCTGTCCAACACCCGCAGCTTCTCGGCCTCCGCACGCCAGCGCCACGTCACCCAGCCGGCCTTCAGTCGCCGTATTCGCTCACTCGAACAGGCGGTGGGCGTCACCCTAGTGGATCGCTCGACCACGCCCATCGACCTGACCCCTCAGGGGCAGCTGTTTCTGGTGACCGCTCGCAATATCGTCGAGCAGCTCAACGAGTCCCTCGGCCATCTGCGCGGCCTGGCCATGGCCAACGAGGCGCTGGACGTGGTGGCAGCCCATTCGCTGGCGCTGAGCTTCTTCCCTCAATGGATCTCGCGGCTGCAGAAGGGGCTCGGGGAGTTGCCGACGCGGCTGGTGGCGATGAACGTGGGGGAGGCCATCCATGTGCTGCGCGAAGGCAACTGCGACCTGATGCTGGCCTACTACGACCCCTACGCCAGTATGCAGCTGGACGGGGAAGTCTTTCCCTCCTTTTCCATCGGGCGGGTCAAGATGATACCGGTGAGCCTGCCGGATGAGCAGGGAGCGCCGCGCTTCCCTCTGGACGGTGACGACTCCCTGCCGTACCTGGCCTACACCCAGGGTGCCTTTCTCGGGCGTAGCGTGCGCATGCTGTTGAAGAATGACCCGTTGCGCATGCGCTTGCGTACCGTCTACGAGACCGCCATGGCCGAGGGGCTCAAGGCCATGGTCATGCAGGGCGTGGGCATGGCCTGGATACCCGATTTCTGCCTCAGGCAGGAGCTGAAGAGCGGGGCGGTGGTGCGGGCCGGTGGCGAGCAATGGGACGTCCCGCTGGAGATCCGCCTGTATCGCTGTTCACTGGTGCATAAGCCCGGTGTCGAAAAACTGTGGCGCCAGATGATGAAGCTGCCGCGAGACTTCCTCGAGGCCTGATCGCCTTTACCTCTGACAAGTGCCTGCGGACCTGTGCCCGTCAGGCGCTATCCCCTCCTTGTACGACGACAGACAGGCAAGCCGCTGCTGGACCCGGCATGGAGGTGCCATGTCGCTCAGTGGTTGCGAAGACCCCCGCGTCTATTCCCATTTCCTGTCTTTGATCCCGCTTTGTTTTCCTGGTTGATCCCAACATTCGTGTCCTGACGTTTTTACCATGCTTTCCTGACTGATCCTGGCTGTCGCGTACTGGCGTTTTCGCTCTAGATGGCTTGGAAATTCACGATGCTGGCTGGTGGCGCTTGTCCCGTTAAGCGAGGGTTTCGCATCCGATGGCATGCAGCTAGGTCATGCCTTTCTCGCGCTACCTGCTGCGTGTGTATCCGTACCCAGCCAATGAAAAGGAGCATGAAAGGTGTAACAAAAGAGGGCCTTTCTCGCCCAGGTGACACTCTGTGCACTACCGAACGTTGTCGGTCATGACTGTGATCAAGGTCAAGAAACTGGGCCAACCTTTGCGCTCTTCGGGTTTTCATATTGACCCATTGTCCAGCTCTCTGGATAGTTGATTACACGAAGTAACATAAGTTATACGCTCGCTTTCTCGACGTTTGTGCGCTGTTGCAATGTTGGGCGCCTGTCGGTGGCGGCCGGTAGGCAGGTGCGCAACCAGCAGGCAAGACGCGTCACTCTTGAAGGCTGAGGTAATTTCGGCAGGGGGCACAGGGATGGTCGATAAAAAGTGTGGAGTGGCAGGCCAGAGGGCCTCGTGCTTCGGAAAGCAATATGGAAAGACCTGGGTCGGCGTCGCAACGGCGCTGGTGCTGTCCGGCTGCGCTGTCACCCCTCAACCGATGTCGCAACAGGCCAATGAACAACGCGCCGACGACCTGTTGGCGAGGGTCACGGCCAGTCAGGAACCCGTTATTGCCCCAATCGATCTCTATTCGGCAATGGCCCGCGCCATCAAGTACAACCTGGACTATCGGGTGGAAGTGATGGAGCAGGCCCTGCGCACCAAGGAGCTCGATCTGGCGCACTACGATTTGCTGCCCAAGGTGGTCGGCAACCTCAACTTTACCGGACGCGACAATGAACCGGGCAGTTCCAGCATTTCTCTGTTGAGTGGTCAGGAGTCGCTGGAACCTTCGTCATCCAGCGAACGCAACCAGTTGGCGACCGACCTTACCATGAGCTGGGACGTGCTCGATTTTGGCCTGTCCTATGTGCGGGCTCAGCAGAGGGCCGACAGCGTCATGCTGGCCGAGGAAAGCAAGCGCAAGGTCATCCAGCGCATCATCGAGGATGTACGCGCCGCCTACTGGCGAGCGGTCAGCGCAGAACGTCTGTTGGCCAAGACTCGAGAGCTCGAGGAGAGCACACGAAGGGCGCTGGATCAGGCCCACCGTCAGCAGCGCAGTGCTTTGACGGCGCCGCTTCCTGCGCTTAGCTATGAACGTGAACTGCTGACCATTCGCCGCGACCTCGAGTCACTGACGCGGGAGCTGCGGGTGTCCAAGCAGCAGTTGGCGGCGCTGATGAACCTTCCGCCCGAGCAACCCTACCAACTGGTGTTGCCGCCGCGTGACCTGGCCTGGAAAGGGATCGACCTTTCCTACGACACCATGTTGAAGCTGGCGGTGATGAATCGCCCGGAGCTGCGCGAAGTCGCCTACCAATTGCGCAACAACGAGCGCGAGGGCACCACAGCGATTCTGGAAACCTTGCCGAGTCTCAAGCTTTTCGTCGGAGCCAACTATAGCGACGACGACTTTCTCTACAACAGTGACTGGGTCAGCTATGGCGCTCGCGCCAGCTGGAACCTGCTGAAGGTGTTCAGTCTGCCGGCCCGTCAGGATCGTATCGACGCCCAGAGCGATCTGCTCGATGCACGGAGCCTGGCATTGACCATGGCGGTGGCGACTCAGGTATCGGTGACCCGAGCACGCTATGAACTGCGGCGCGGAGAACTCGGCACGGCCAAGCGATTCCTTGAGGTGCAGCGAGCGATCGAGCATCAGGTGGAAGCCGGCTATCGTGCCAGGCACGTCAGCGAACAGACCCTGATTCGTGAACAGATGAATACCCTGCTGGCCGAGGTGCGGATGGATCAGGCGCTGTCGGACCTCCAGGGGGCCTACGCCAATGTCTATACGGCCACAGGCATCGACGCAGTGGATGCCGGCATGAGCAGCAACGAAAGCGTCCTGGAGCTTGCCGATGATCTGCGTGCTCTGTGGGCGCAGCGTGGCGATGCCTTGGCCATTGACGTGGTGGCATCGCCATGAGGGCGCACGGGATGAACAGCAGAAGCCTGGGGGCGGGGCAGTGTGGCCAGCGGACTCGCACGCTCTGGCCGGGACTCGTGCTGGCAGTGCTGCTGTCGGGGGCTGCCCAGGCCAGCGACATGGGCGAGGCCAGAGGCATCCTGAGGGCCGAGCACGAGGCGATACTGTCGAGTCGTCTATCGGCCAGAGTGCTTGAGGTGCCGTTCAAGGAAGGCGACCACTTCGATGCCGATGAGGTGCTGGTCGGCTTCGACTGCGCCGGACTCGACGCCGAGTTGCGTGCGACGGAGGCTAAGGCCGCAGCGGAATCCCGCAACGCCGCCATGCAGAACGAACTGTTGCAGATGGGCGCCACCGGACAGGCGGATGCCGACATTGCACGTTTCAAGGTGCGTGAGCAGCGGGCCCGGGTGGCCGCCATCCAGGAGCAACGCAAGGATTGTCAGATCAAGGCGCCTTTTGCCGGGCGAGTGGTTGAGCCCATGGTACGCCCCAACGAGACGCCGGAAGCCAACGCTCCCCTGATCCAGGTGGTGAGTGACGGCGCACTGGAATTGCATATGGTGGTGCCTTCCTGCTGGTTGAGTTGGATGACCCGGGGTAGCGCCTTCGGCTTCGAGGTGGACGAGACCGGCGACAGGCTTGACGCAGAAGTGTCGCGCATCTCGGCTGCCGTCGATCCCGTCAGCCAGACCGTCAAGGTGATCAGCCGAGTGGACAATGCACCGGCACGGGTTCTTCCCGGGATGAGCGGCACCGCGACCTGGCCCTCCAGGGGGGGCGGTGAGGGCAGGCGCTGTGGAGTGACCTCCTCATGACGAGTGTGGCGATTGAGCGCCAGTCTACTACCGAGGCGCAACACCCGGTGGCGGAGGGTCAGGCCAGAGCGAGTGGCTCGGAGGTGGGGCCAGGTGGCGAGCGGCTGATTCGTATCGAAGGCGCCTTGCGCCACTGTGACAGCCTCGACCAGCTGTGGTGCCACCTGGCCAATGAGGGGCAGAGCCTGCTCCAGGCTCGCCAGTCACTGGTGTTTTGCCTGTCGGGCAGAAATCGCTGGCGAGTCAAGGCGGTGGGAGGACTTGCGCGGGTGCCTCATGACAGTGCTCAGGTGCTTGCCTACCAGCATCTGGTGGGCAGTGACTGGCGTGAACACCGGGACGAGACGCAACCGCGCTTGCTGGATCTTGCCAACGTCCTGGAGGACGAAGGCATACCCGCCATGCGCCATGGGCTGTGGATACCGCTAAGCTATGGCGACCGGCCCATCGGCGCCGGTTGGTTACTGACTCGCGAGCGTGCCTGGGAAACACCGCACCTGGCCCTGGCCAGTCGTCTTGCCCAGGCCTACGGTCACGGCGCCAGCGCGATCCGAGGTCGACGCCGTGTGTCTCTTGGGCGAGCACGGGGGGCGCGCGGACTGGCGCTGGCTACGGTGCTGGGCCTGGGGGCAGCCTTGGCGCTGGTGCAGGTACCGCTGACGTCGAGGGCGCCCGCTGAGGTGGTCGCCAGTGAGCCGTTTGTCGTGGCGGCACCGATGGCGGGCGTCGTCGACCGCATCCTGGTCGCTCCCGGCGCCCGGGTGGCGCTGGGTGATCCGCTGGTGCAGCTGGTGGACGTGGAACTACGCAATGACTTCGAAGTTGCCCAGCGCAAGGTTCAGGTGGCCCAGTCCAAGGCGTTGAGGCTACAGCAGGCTGCCATCGCAAGCAGTGAGGCCAAGCGCGAGCTCGCCATCGCTCGCAGCGAGCTGAGAGTTGCCGAAGCCGAGCGAGATTATGCCCATGACCTGCTCGACAAGGCGGTAGTTCGCGCCGAGCGCAGCGGGGTCGCCCTCTATGGCGACCCGCAGGATTGGGTAGGGCGTCCCGTGCGGGTGGGTGAAGCCGTGATGCAGGTAGCGGACCCGGCGGATATTGCTTTCCGGCTCGAAGTGGCGGCCGCCGACGCCGTCACCCTCGAACGTGGAGCCTCGGTGGATGTGTTTCTTGATGCAGCACCCCTCGAACCGGTGTCGGCGGTCGTGGCACGGGCCGCCTACAAGGCCGAAAAGAACGCCAGCGGTATCGCCAATTTCAAGGTGATGGCGATACCGGAAACGCCGAGAGAAGACATGCCGCGGCTGGGTCTCAGAGGCACGGCGCGAATCCATGGTGAGCCGGTATCACTGTTCTACTATCTGTTCCGGCGCCCGATCGTCACCTTCAGACAGTTGACAGGCGTCTAGGCCGTGGCCAGGGCAATGGAGGGCACGTCTGATTCAGCAAAGCAGGAGCTGCTTGGGTCGCTTCGTCAGGAGCTCGAGCTGATCGAAGGTGGGGCAGAACCAGGCAAGGCCGCTCGCTGGAAGATTCATGACCCGCTGGCCGGACGTTTTTTCGAGATTGATGCCAGGGTCGTCGATATTCTCGCCTGCTGGTCGGCGGGGACGGTGGAGGCTTTGAGGCGACGTCTTGACGCCCGCGGACACGTTGACATCAGCGAAGATGATATTCGCCAGATCCAGCAATTTCTGGATCACAACGACCTGCTCGAGGCCAGCGAAGGCCGCAGCTTCGACAAGGCTCGGCGATATCGTGAGGCCAGCCGGCCATCCTGGTGGAAGTGGCTGCTTCATCACTACCTTTTCGTGCGTATCCCCCTGGTGTATCCAGGGCGTGGGTTGAAGCGATGCCTACCGCTGGTCGCCATCTTCTTTCATCGAGGCTTTTGGCTCTTCACGGCGATCCTGGGTGTCATTGGCCTCTACCTTGTTTCTCGCCAATGGGAGAGCTTCTTCACCACCTTGCCGGCGATGTTCAGCGTTTCCGGTGTGGTCGCGTTTTCCCTGAGTCTGGTGCTGGTGAAGACGCTGCATGAGCTTGGCCACGGCTTCTGTGCGACCCGCTTTGGGGTTCGTGTGTCGAGCATGGGGGTGGCGCTGATCGTGATGATGCCGGTGCTGTTTACCGACACCACCGATGCCTGGCGGCTGCCCCGGCGGCGCAAACGTGTGCTGATCGATCTGGCCGGGGTGGCGGTGGAACTGGTCATCGCTGTCTATGCCACTCTGGCCTGGGTTTTTCTACCGGATGGCGCTCTGCGGTTCGTGGCCTTTGCGCTTGCCACCACCGGTTGGGTGCTGAGCCTGGCGGTGAACCTCAATCCCCTGATGCGCTTCGACGGCTACTACCTGTTCAGTGACCTGCTCGGCATTGTCAACCTGCAGGAGCGGGGCTTTGCCATGGGGCGCTGGTGGTTGAGGGAAGGGCTTTTCGGTTTTAGCGATACGCCGCCGGAAGCGCTGAGTCGTGCCAAGCGCCGGGTATTGATCGGCTATGCCCTGGCGGTATGGGTGTATCGCTTCTTTCTGTTTCTCGGGATTGCCCTGGTGGTCTACCACCTCTTTTTCAAGGTGCTGGGCGTCTTTCTCTTCAGCGTGGAAATTCTATGGTTCATTGTCATGCCGATACTGCGTGAGCTGATGGTCTGGTGGAAAAGACGCAGGGAGGCTGGCCGGCGGGTGCTGATGACCCTGGCGGTGGCCGCCGGCATCGCTGCCTTCGTTGCCTTGCCTCTGCCTCATCGAATCACGGTGCCGGTGGTGTTCGGCGCCAGTCAACAGGTTCCGGTGTTTGCCCATCGCGCCGCCAGGGTCGAGCAGGTGCTGGTCCGCGTCGGCGATGTCGTCGAGCGGGGGCAGGTACTGGTCAGGCTCGAAGTGCCAGCGTTGCAACAGCGGGAAAGAACGGTGCAGGAACATCTGAATCTGGTGGATAGGCGCCTGGACCGACGAAGTGCCGACAACACGGACCTGTCCCAGAGTCTGGTACTGGAGAGCGAACGGGACATGCAACGCCAGCAGCTTGCTGGACTCACCGATCAACGTCGTCGGCTCGACGTCATCGCCCCCATGGACGGCACGGTGGTTGAGCTTGCCGACTACCTGCATTCGGGCCGCTGGGTCGGCACAGACCTTCGTCTGGCGTTGGTAGCCAGTACGGATCGGCTATCCGCCCGTGGCTACGTCAGCAGCGATGATCTGGGATTGCTGGCGCTCGGTCAGCCTTGTTTTTTTGTCGATGATGAGCGTCTCTGGCCGCAGACCCCCATGCACGTCGAGCGAATCGCCGCCGCCGCTTCCCGCTACGTCGATCAGTGGATGTTGGCGTCAGACCACGGCGGACCTATCGCGGCACGGCCCGATGACCAACGCTCCGTGCCGGAACGTGCGCTATTCGAACTGTTGGCAGTCTCTGACCAGGACCAATCGTCGCCGCTCACCGAGCTTCGCGGGGAGCTTCACCTGGAGGGGCAACCGTCTAGCCTGGCAGCCAGCATGGCACGTCGTGTGGCCCAGGTGCTGGTGCGTGAGTGGGGGTCATAGGCGTCGCAGTCATTGAAACCTGACACGTCCAGGTGACGGTCAGCCCGAATTCAAAGAGGGAGATCCGACATGATCAAGGACGACTTGTTGATTCGCGAACTCGAAGCCCGGGTGTTGCTGGATGCTGCCAGTACCGCCACCGTCGATAACGTCAAGCAAGCGGCTGACGCCGCGGTCGCAACGACAGATACGGGCTCCGCGGATCATGATGCAGGCCATGATGTATTGATGAGCGCCCTGCAGCACGTGGAAGCCCAGAAGGGCGGGCGGGAGCGTGCTGCCGGGGGCTCCGACATCGATGGAGATGGCGTCCTGGATGTCGACGACATCGATGATGATGGGGACGGTATTCTCGATTCAGTGGAAGGTGGGGCACAGAAAATAACCTGCAATGGCGTGACGAGCGGCGGGGCTTCTTCGGCTCCTCTGGATCGCCTGGTAGACGGGAATACCAAAACTTACTTTGTATCGTCCACTGCAGAGCAAATCAGCGATTTTACGTTCAATTTTGATCCACCCATCGATCGTATCTATGGGATCGATCTGTGGAACAATGCGGGAAGTATACTTAATGATTCACAATCGATTGGCTCGATAGGTGAGATAAGGTTTTATAATTCTTCCGGGGACTTGATCTATTCAAGCACTCGATATGCTGCCACTAACTCTATCCCCGAAGGGGCGGCTGGTTGGCCGCTTCATATGGATATACCGAAAGATATTCACGGTGTGGCAAGTATTCAGTTTTTCAATATTAAAGAGCAGGTGGGAGGTGGAGCAGGGATTGCCGTGACAGAAGTCGAATTCTTCGGCAGGATCGACAGTGACGGAGACGGAGCCGCTGATTCTGCTGACCTGGATAGCGACAACGATGGTATCACCGACAACATCGAGGCCCAGTCCACCAAGGGGTATGTGGCGCCCAGCGGCATCGACAAGGACAAGGATGGCCTGGATGACGCCTACGATGCTGCCACCGCCAATACCTCCGCTACGGCCAGCAAGGGCCTGGCGCCGGTCGATACCGATGACGACAGCACCACAGACTACCTCGATAGCGACTCCGACGACGACGGCAAGCAGGACATCGCCGAGCGCGACGCTGGGGCCTGGTCCATCACTAGTGAAACCGATACCGATGGCGACGGTCTGCTCGACATCTTCGAGGGAGCGGATGCCAATGATGGCTTTGACGCCAACGACGAGCTGATCAAGGATGGGAGATTTACCCTTTCCGATAGTGACAACGACGTCAGCGCGGATGGCTCAGACGCGGTGCCGAGCGTAGCTGACTTTGACTATCGTGATAGCGCTCGCCTCGACCCGGATGGTGATGGTATCGATAACAGCGTCGATATCGATGATGATAATGATGGGATTATCGACGATAACGAGTATGACTTTAGTCGACCAAATCTGGTGGAGAATGGCGGATTTTCCGGTGGGGATTCCTCTGGTTGGTATTTCAGCGGCTCAGACCTTGTTGATAACAATACTTCAAAGCCTAGTTGGGTTAATAGTGCAAAAAACTCATCGCTGAGCGGGGGCCTCTTTGATGAGATCAGCCCTGGTGAGAATGGTGGGAATCATAGTCTGGTAAATGCAGCGGATGGCAGCGAGTCACTTGTCTACAAGTTCGGCAAGGAGTTGGCGGCAGGTGACTATCGATACAGCTTCGATCTCTCAAAAACGTATTCGCGTGGTTCGGATGGCTATAATATATTTATCTGGGATTTTGATGCTGGGAAGCGCGTCAAGACGCTTGCGTACGGCCTTATCGGCGATCTTCCTGGAAGCGGTATTTTCAAGACGTTTAGCGGTGTGTTTGATCTGAGCAAGGCCGGCAACTATGGCATCGTGATGGTGGTCGATCAGGACGGGGACGGAGGAAACGGTGACTACGCCATGGACCGGGTGGCGTTTCAATATATTTCAAAGGATACCGATGGTGATGGTATCTGCGATGACAAGGATATCGACAGCGACAACGATGGCATCACCGATAACGTCGAGGCGCAGACGACCCAGGATTATATAAAACCTTCTGGCACCGATGTCGACAAGGACGGACTCGATGACGCCTACGACAAGGACACCAGCAATACCTCCGCTACGGCCAGCAAGGGGCTGACGCCGGTCGATACCGATAGGGACACCACGGCAGACTACCTCGATCGTGACTCCGACGACGATGGTAAGTTGGATATCGCCGAGCGTGATGATGGGGCCTCTTCCATTACGGATGCGACCGACACCGATCATGATGGCCTGTTGGATATCTTCGAGGGAACGAACGCCAACGATGGCTATGATGCAAACGATGAAAATGTCACGGAGAATGGTTTTACGCTGGCTGATTCCGACGACGATCTGCCGGCGGATGGCGACGGAGCACAACCTCTTGTTGTCGATTTTGACTATCGGGAAAATGCTGTCTTGGATCGTGACGGCGATGGTATCATCGATACGGTTGATATCGATCAGGATAACGACGGCATCATTGATGTTACCGAAGGAAAAGATACCTCTGTACAAGAACAAATCGACACGACCGATATCGCCAACGACAAGATACCGGATCTTGACTTTAACGGCACAAAGGTAGAAGTGACCTCAAATACCACCGAGGGTAGCCTCAGCTATGGTCAAGAAGCCGGAGCGGTAAACTTTGACTATTCCGCGGATAATGTTGCAACGGTCAGTCTTGCAACAGATACCTTTGTGGACTTCGTTATCGACAGCAAGAACGTACCTAGTAGCAGACAGTTTGATAGGTATGACCAGCTTACCGTATCGAGCCCCGGTGCCTATATCGTGGTCTACGATCCCAACAATGTCCTGAATGTCGCTCAGGGGATTTATCTTAACTCGCTCACATTCAGCATGAGAGGATTGGGGAACCTATACGGACTGTCGTGGTCGGTAAGGGTCGTCGATGTAAAAACGGTGACCCTGAGCATGGGGTGGCATCCTGACTACAATGTGGTTGCCAATGTAGGGTCATGTGTCAGGATTGGTATCGGTGGTGTGGCGAAGGACACCGACCGTGACAATATCGCCGATCACCTGGATATCGACAGTGACAATGATGGCATCACCGACAATGTCGAGGCGCAGACGACCCAGGATTACATAAAGCCCACTGGCACCGATGTCGACAAGGACGGACTCGATGACGCCTACGACAAGGACACCAGCAATATCACCGCTACGGCCAGCAAGGGGCTGACGCCGGCCGATACCGATGGCGACAGCACCGTAGACTATCTCGACAGTGACTCCGACAACGATGGCATGCCGGATATTGCCGAACGCGATGATGGCGCCTGGGCCATCACGGATGCTACCGACACCGATCATGATGGCCTGCTGGATATCTTCGAGGGAACGAATACCAACGATGGCTATGATGCCAATGATGAGAACCTTGTTGACGGCAACTTTGTGCTCTCTGACAGCGACAACGACGTCGCGGCCGACGGCAGCGACGCTTCGCCCCCCGGTTCCGACCTGGATTATCGGGATAGCCAGATTGATACCGATGGTGACGGAATCGCAGATAGCTTGGACATCGATGACGACAATGATGGAATCCTTGATATCAATGAGTGGGGTGAAGGTGTCTCGGGAAATTGGATAGGAACAGACTACTGGGACAACTCTTCCATCAAGGTGGATGGCGGCGAAATCGTCGTGGGTGAAGCCGGGGATGTATTCGACGGTGATGATTCGAGTAGCGATTACATACATATCGATACAGGAGGCAGGAAAGGGGAGCTTGATCCGCCGATAGTGATATCTGTCTCTGTAGTAGATTCCTTGTCGAATTCTGGTTTGACGGTCGATCAATTTTATATTGCCAATGATCGCGGTGTTGTTGGTGATGGGATAAGGTCGGCTACTATCAGGGTGTATGGGAAGGATGGGCTGCTGGGCGAGGAAGTTTTAGCGAATATTGGTTGTGATAACACGAGTACGCACGATATTTATAACTTTAGTCACGTGTATCGCGGCGTTCTCCGGTTTGAAGTTGTTATCACGAGTACCCATGAAACAGGACCCTCGATAGCGGGGTATAAGCTTCAGCTAAGGGAATTGGGACTTGCCAGTTCCGGCAATCATGCGGCTTACAGGGACAGTGATAAAGACGGTGTCTTTGATCACCTGGATATCGACAGCGACAACGATGGCATCACCGACAATGTCGAGTCGCAGACGACCCAGGATTATATAAAGCCCTCTGGCACCGATGTCGACAAGGACGGACTCGATGACGCCTACGACAAGGACACCGGCAATATCACCGCTACGGCCAGCAAGGGGCTGACGCCGGTCGATACCGATGGCGACAGCACGGCAGACTATCTCGACAGTGACTCCGACAACGACGGCAAGCTGGATATCGCCGAGCGCGACGATGGCGCAACGTCGGTCAGTGACAGCACCGATACCGACGGCGACGGGCTCCTCGACATCTTCGAGGGATCGGACGCCAACGATGGCTTTGATGCCAATGATGAGAACCTTGTTGACGGCAACTTTGCGCTCTCTGACAGCGACGATGATATCGCAGCAGACGGCAGCGACGCCTTACCTCCCGGTTTCGACCTGGACTATCGCGACAGCATCGATCCGCCGACGGCGGTGGAAGACGCCGGGAAGACCAATGAGGACGTGGCGCTGGAGGTCACCAAGGATAAGGGCTTGTTGTCCAACGATACCCTGGCGGGGGCCACCGAAATCGCCTCGGCGGCCATCGACACGGACGGTGACGGCGTTGCCGATACCGCCCTGGTACTGGGGCAGGCCAATACCGTCAAGGACAGTGACGGCAATGTCATAGGCAAGCTGACGCTGGCCAAGGATGGCTCCTACCGGTTCGATCCTGTGGCGAACTTTTTCGGTGCACTGCCGATCATCAGCTACACCCTGAAGGGATCCGGTGGCTACGCCAGTTCGACGCTCACGATTACGGTAACCGCCGTCAATGATGCCCCTGTGGTCACCAACGACAAGGGCGATGCCAAGGAAGACGAGACGCTGAGTGTCGACAAGAGCGAAGGACTTCTGGCCAATGACAGCGATGTGGAAGGGGATAGTCTGGTCGTCTCTGGTTTCAGCGTGGCCGGCGTCACCGGCAGCTTCACCGCGGGTGAGACCGCCAGCATCCCCGGCAAGGGGACGCTAACGCTCAACGCAGATGGCTCCTACAGCTTTACCCCGGCGCCCAACTACCACGGCAGTGTCCCGGAGATCACCTACACCGTCAGCGACGGCAAGGGCGGGACCTCCAGCGGTTCCCTGACCATTACGGTTGCCTCGGTGGAAGACAGCGTGTCACTTGGCGGCCTCGGGGATGGCAGCGACGGCAGCGATGGCAGCGTCAACGAATCGGCCTTGACCGGGGGCTCTGCCGCCGGCGGCAGTGGTAGTGTGCACACGGGCTCCTTTACCCTGGGGCCGGCCTCGAGCCTCGACAGCCTGACCATCGGTGTCACGATGATAACCCGGGCACAGCTGGAGGCCAGTGGCACCACCGCGATCACCATCACGGGTAGCTACGGTGAGCTGTCGATTAACGGCTATGACAGCGATACCGGGGTCGTGTCCTACCGCTACGTCCTGTCGTCGGTCGCCGATCATGGGTCGGATCCGGTCCTGGACAGCTTTACCATCGGCACCACCGACAGCGATGGCGACGAGACCTACAACGCAGGCACGCTGGCCATCCTGGTGGTCGATGACGTATCGACCGCCAAGGCAGACCAGGGCAGCGTCGACGAGGACGCCAGCGGCGGCAGTTCGCTGACGGGCAGTGTCGTTTCCAATGACACCCTGGGGGCCGATGGGGCCGCCGACAGCGGTGCACTCAGCGCGGTCGGCAAGGGCGAGGCTCCGCCTTCCGGTGGTGTGGGCAGCAGCATTGCCGGTGACTACGGTAGCCTGGTGATGGACGCCAGTGGCAAGTACCTCTACACCCTGGACAACGCCAACGCTACGGTCAACGGCCTGCAGAAGGGGGAAACCCTCACCGAGACCTTTACCTATCAGATCACCGACGCTGACGGCGATACAAGCATGGCGACCCTGACCATCACCATCAAGGGCGCCAACGACGCCCCGACAGCGGAGGATATCACCGCCAAGTGTGCAGAGGACGGCGAGACCACGGGCACCATCGTCGGCGAGGACCCTGATGGTGACTCCTTGAGCTTTACCCTTGATGCTCAGCCCGAGGGGGGAACCGTCACCCTCGACGAGGACACCGGCGCCTTCACCTTCGTGCCGGACGCCAACGTCAACGGCGACATCACCTTCAGCGTCACGGTGGATGACGGCCACGGCGGCAAGACCCAGGTGGAGGTGACGGTCAAGATCAGTGCGGTCAATGATGTGCCGGTCGCGTCAGACGACAGCGCCAGCACAGCGGAGGACACCCCCTTGATCGTTGGCAAGGACGAGGGCGTGCTGAGCAATGACAGTGATATCGATGGCGATGCCTTGTCGGTGGCAAGCTTCAGCGTCGAGGGGCTGACGGGCACTTTCACGGCAGGGGAAACCGCCACCATTGCCGGGGTGGGGACCCTGACCTTGAACGCCGATGGTTCCTACCGCTTCGATCCCTCGCTCAACTACCATGGCAGCGTACCCAAGGTGACCTATGTGCTCAGCGACGGGCACGTCAGCGACACCGCCACCCTCAGCATCACGGTCGATTCGGTCGACGATAGCGTGTCGGTGGGCGGGCTCGGTGATGGCGGGGACGGCGTCGACGGAGAGGTCAAGGAGTCAGGGTTGGTCGATGCCGAGGGCACAGGACTGACCCACGACGGCACCTTTACGCTGGGTCCGGCGGACAGCCTGGCGAGCTTTACCCTGGGTGGTTCAACCATAACGCTGGCCCAACTCGAGGCCAGTGCCACGACGCCGATCAAGGTGACCGGCAGCCACGGGACCCTGACGATCAAGGGCTATGATCGCCAGACCGGGATGCTGAGCTATCGCTACACCCTGACCTCCGCCGCCGACCACTCAAGTGGTGCGGTGAAGGACAGCTTTGCCATCGATGTTACCGATGTCGAGGGAGATATCACCAAGGGTATCGGTACCCTGTCGATCCGCATCACCGATGATGCGCCGTCGGCCGCCGCCGATACCGGTTCGGTGACCGAGGACGGCGCGGCCTCCACAGGCAACGTACTGAGCAACGACCGGCAAGGCGCCGATGGCAGCAAGGTGTCAAAGGTGGGTGTTGCCGAATCCACCGATGGGGGAAGCGTCGGCAGCGCCCTTGTGGGCAGCTTCGGCACCCTGACGCTCAACGCCGATGGCAGCTACGTCTATGCGCTGGACAACACCAACGCCATGGTCAATGCCCTGCAGCAGGGCGAGACCCTGACCGAAACCTACAGCTACCAGATCATCGACGCCGACGGCGATACCAGCACCGCCACCCTGACCATCACCATCAAGGGGGCCAACGATGCACCGACCGCCTCGGTCGACGCCTTGACCACATCGGAAGATACGCCGGTGGACGGCAGCATCGTGGCCGAGGACGTGGATGGCGATAACCTGTCCTTTGATCTGGTCGCCCAGCCGGAAGGTGGTACCGTCAGCCTGAGTGAGGATGGCAGTTTCACCTTCACCCCCGACGCCAACGTCAATGGTGACATTACCTTCAGCGTAACCGTCTCCGACGGCAACGGAGGCACCGTCACCGTCGAGGTCAGCGTCACGGTGACGCCGGTCAATGACGCCCCGACGGTGGTGGATGACAAGGCCGAGACCAACGAAGACACGACGCTCGAGGTCGCCAAGGACAAGGGCGTACTGGCCAACGATGCTGATGTGGAAGGCGATAGCCTGAGCGTCAGCGGCTTCAGTGTCGAGGGCGTGACGGGCAGCTTCAAGGCGGGCGAAACCGCCACCATTGCCGGGGTGGGGATCCTGACCCTGAACGCCGACGGTTCCTATACCTTCGTGCCGGCGACCAACTACAACGGCAGCGTGCCGAAGGTCACCTACAGCGTCAGTGACGGCAATGGCGGGACCACCAGCGGTGCGCTGGCTATCACAGTCAAGCCGGTGGATGACGAGGTCAGTCTGGGCGGGCTTGGCGATGGCAACGATGGCAGTGACGGCAACGCCATGACCGACGGCTCTGTCAAGGAGTCGGGCCTGACCGGTGGCTCGGATGTGGCGGGCGGCGGGGTATCCCACAGCGGCAGCTTCACGCTGGGGCCCGCCGATAGTCTGGCAAGCCTGTCCATTGGCACTACATCGATTACTCGGGCGCAGCTGGAGGCCAGCGCCACCACCCCGATCAAGATCAACGGCACCCATGGTCTGCTGACCATTACCGGCTACGACCAGAAGACCGGTATCGTCAGCTACACCTTCACACTGACCACTAATGCCAGCCATGGCGATGGTGAGGTCCACGAAAGCTTCGTCATTGGGGTGACCGACGTCGAGGGAGATGTCACCGCCAATGCGGGCACTCTGACCATCGCCGTCATCGACGATGCACCGGTGGCCAAGGCCGATACCGGTCAGGCCGTGGAGGACGGTGGCAACATCAGTGGCTCGGTCATCGGCAACGACCTGGCAGGAGCCGATGGCGCCCCCAGCAAGGGGCTGGTCAACGCGGTGGGTAGCGGTGAGGCGTCGCCGAGCGGCGGTGTCGGCAGCAGCGTCGCCGGCAGTTACGGTAGCCTGATCCTGGATGCCAACGGCAACTACCTCTACAAACTCGATAGCACGAACAGTGAGGTAAACGCGCTGGCGGTGGGGGCAAACCTGACCGAGGTCTTTACCTATCAGATCATCGATGCCGATGGTGATACCAGTACAGCGACCCTGACCATCACCATCATGGGCGCGAACGATGCCCCTGTGGCCAGCGTGGATGCGATATCCACGCCTGAAGACACGCCGGTCTCCGGCAAGATTACCGCCAGCGACGTGGATGGCGATTCGCTGTCCTTCGATCTGGTGGCCCAGCCGGACGGGGGCACGGTTACACTGAATGAAGACGGCAGCTTCACCTTTACTCCCGACGCCAACGTCAACGGTGATGTCAGCTTCAGCGTTACGGTAGACGACGGTCACGGCGGTACCACCACGGTGGAAGTTACGGTGACGGTGACGCCGGTCAACGATACTCCTGTGGCCACCCCGGACACCAACAGCACGAGTGAAGACACCCCCCTTGTGGTGAACAAGGACAGTGGGGTACTGGCCAACGACAGCGATATGGATGGTGATAGTCTCAGCGTCAGCGGCTTTACCATCGAGGGCGTGACGGGAACCTTCGAGCCGGGCGAGACGGTCGCCATCGAGGGCGTCGGCAAATTCACCTTGAACGCCGATGGGTCCTACCGCTTCAAGCCAGCACTGAACTACCACGGTGACGTGCCCAAGATCAGCTACAGCGTCAGCGATGGTGCCGGCGGAACTACCACCGGAACGCTCCAGCTCAGCGTCGAGGCGGTCGACGACAAGGTCACCGTCGGGGGCCTGAGCGATGGTAGTGGTGACGGTGATGGTGCCAACGATGGACAGGTCAGCGAGTCCGGCCTGGCGGGGGGGACCGGTACCCTGGGTAGTGGCGTCTCCCATACCGGCAGCTTCACCCTGGGACCGGCGGACAGCCTCGCCAGTATCAGCCTTGGCGGAACCACCTTGACGCTTGACCAGCTGGTCAACAGTGCCGGTACGCCGATCAGGATCCAGGGTGGCCACGGCGAGCTTTTGATCAATGGCTACGACAGGGCCAGTGGCACGGTCAGCTATATCTATACCCTCAAGGCACACGCCGACCATAGCCAGGGCCCTGTCAGTGACGATTTTGCGATCGCCGTCACCGACGTCGACGGTGACGTCACTGCGGATGCCGGTACCCTGTCGATTGCCATACTCGATGATGCACCGAAGGCCGTGAACGACGTCGACGACACGATCAACAAGCCGAATCAACCCAGCAGTATCGCCGATGGAAACGTCTTGACCGGCGACGGAGGCGACGATCCCGATGCCATGGACGGTGACGCCGATTTCCTGGGCGGTGACGGTGGCACGGTCAGTGCAGTGGGGGCAGGATCAGACGGGCCGTCGGCGTCCCATATCGGACAGGGGCTTCAGGGCGAATACGGCACTCTTGTCTTGAACGCCGACGGCAGCTACCGCTATGTACCCGATTTCGACTCGGACACGGTCAAGTGGCTGGCTGCCGGGCGACACGTTTCAGACACCTTTACCTACCAGATCACCGATCCTGACGGAGATACGGCCACCGCCACCCTGACCATCCGCATCTACGGCACGACGGCGGTGGTTGGCACGGAAGGGGGCGAGGTAGACGAAGCTCAACTCAACACGGATGGCGCCACCGGCACAGACCCTGGAGACTCGGGTGAGGTGATCTACGAAGGATCATTCTCGGTGGTGGACCGGGTGACGCAGCAGCTCAAAACCCTGACCATCGGCGACACGAGTTTCACCCCGAGCGAGTTGGCGGCGTTGTCCGCCGACAATCCGTCGGTACGCATCGAGACCGATCACGGCTATTTCGAGATTATCGGCTACCAGCAAGGCGACGGCACCGACGTGCGGGAAAACACCGTGCTCTATCGGTTCGTGCTGACAGAAGCGGCTGAGCATGGTGGAGAGCGAGTGTTCGATAGCGTCGACGTGGTCATGACAGACCAACTTGAAAATTCGACCCGGGATTGCCCCAAGGCCTTGATGATCGAGATTCTCGACGATGCTCCCATCGCCGCCAAGGACAAGGTCAGCGTCGCCGAGGACGGCGATGCCGGCACCGGTAGTGTATTGACCAATGACCGCGAGGGCGCCGATGGAGACGTCACGGTGACGGCGACGGGCCCGGGCTCCAGCGTCAGCTCGGACGGTGTCGGTAGCGAGGTTGTCGGCAAATACGGCAGCCTGACCCTGGCCGCCGACGGCAGCTATACCTACACCCTGGACAACACCAATACGGAGGTCGATAGCCTCAAATCGGGTGGTTCGCTGACCGAGATATTCAGCTATCAGATCACCGACGCCGACGGCAGCACGTCCACCGCAACTCTGACCATCACCATCGAGGGGGCCAACGACGCGCCGACGGCCAGCGTCGATGCATTGACGACCCAGGAGGATACCCCGGTCAGCGGTACCATCGAGGCCAGTGACGTTGAAGGAGATGACCTCAGCTTCGATCTGGTCGCGCAGCCAGACGGGGGCAAGGTTACGCTCAACGACGATGGCACTTTCACCTTCACCCCCGACGACAACGTCAATGGCGATATCACCTTCAAGGTCACGGTTTCCGATGGCAATGGTGGTACCACCACTGTCGAGGTCACGGTCAACGTGGAAGCGGTCAATGATGCGCCGAAGGTGACCGGCGAGACCGCCAGTACCCCCGAGGACACGCCGCTTGACTCCTCGAGCGACGACAGTCTGCCTGGTCTGCTCGACAACGACAGTGACATCGAGACCGATCACGACAGCCTGGTGGTCGTGGACGTTCGCGTCGACGGCATGAGCGAGAGCATCGATGTCGGTGAGACCGTCACCATCGATGGTTTCGGCAAGCTGACGGTGGAGGCCGATGGTGCCTGGCGATTCGAACCGGCACTCAACTACCACGGCAAGGTGCCAACGATCACCTACACCGTCAGCGATGGCGAGGGTGGGACCAGCACCGCCACCCTGGACATCACGGTCACGCCGGTGGACGACCAGGTCAACCTGGGCGGCCTGGGCGACGGGAACGATGGCGGCGAGGGAGGCAACATCAGTGATGGCTCCGTCAGCGAGGCCGGCCTGCCCGGGGGCAGCGATGAAGGTAGCGGACTGAGCCATAGCGGCAGCTTTACCCTGGGGCCGGCGGACAGCCTGGCGAGCTTTACCTTGGGCAGTCGCAGCATCAGCCTTGCCGAGCTCGAGGCCAGCGCGTCGTCACCCATCGCGATTGAGGGCCGCTACGGCACCTTGACCATCGAAGGCTACGATCGCGCCACAGGTACGGTCAGCTACCGCTATCTGCTGACCTCAAACGCAGATCACGCCAACGAGCCGGTCAGCGACGACTTCATGATCAGCGTGACCGACGTGGAGGGTGAGGTCACCGCCAACGCCGGTACCTTGGCGATCAAGATCATCGATGACACCCCGAGTGCGACCAATGACAGCGGCGTAGTCGTCGAGGACGGTGCTGCCGGCGCAGGCAGCGTCTGGGCCAATGATCGCCCGGGTGCCGATGGTGCGGATGCCAATGGGGCGGTGGTCGGGGTAGGTGTGGAAGGCGGAAGTCTCGATGGGGCCACCGGCGTCCCGCTGGAAGGGAGCTACGGCAGCCTGATCCTCAACGCCGATGGCAGCTATAGCTATACGTTGGACAACACCAATAGCGTGGTGGACGGGCTCCAGGTCGGTGACACGCGGACCGACACGTTCCGCTATCAGATTCGCGACGCCGACGGCGATCTCGCCACCGCCACCTTGACGATCACCATTCGTGGCGCCAACGACGCGCCGGAAGCTTCTGCGGAAAAGGTGACCGCCAGCGAGGATACTCCGGTGGATGGCAAGATCATCGCCACCGACGTCGATGACGATGAGCTCACCTTCAGTCTGGATGCGCAGCCTGAGGGTGGCACCGTTAGCCTCGATGAGGAAGGTAACTTTACCTTTACCCCGGATGCCAACTTCAACGGCGACACCAGCTTCACCGTCACCGTGACCGACCCTTCCGGTGCCACCGTCACGGTGGAGGTCGATGTCTCGGTGACACCGGTCAATGACGCGCCGTCCGCCAAGAACGACCAGGCCACGATCGCCGAGGACACGCCTCTGACGGTCGCCGCCGAAGACGGCCTGCTGGCCAACGATAGCGATATCGAGGGCGATAGCCTCAGTGTTACGGGCTTCAGTGTCGATGGTATCGAGGGAACCTTCCTGGCAGGGCAGACCGCCGTCATCGAAGGCGTCGGCGAGCTGACCATCAGCGCCAATGGCAGCTACCGTTTCGTGCCGGCGCTGAACTACAACGGCGAGATGCCATTGGTCACCTACACCGTCAGTGACGATGAGGGCGCGACCTCCGACGCGAGCCTGAGCATTTCGGTCACGGCGGTAGACGACAAGGTGACCGTCGGTGGGCTGGGGGATGGAGGCGGTGAGCCAGGAGGGGGCGATTCAGCAGGCGACGCCACCACCGATGGGTCGGTGGACGAGGCCGGTCTGACAGGAGGCAGCCACGAGGGCTTGGGCCTGAGCCACAGTGGCACCTTTACCCTCGGACCAGCCGACAGTCTGTCCAGCCTGACCCTGGGGGGAAGCACCATCAGCCTGGATCAGCTCAAGGACTGTGGTAGCCATCCCATCGAGGTGACCGGCGATCACGGCACCCTGGTGCTGCGCTACTACGACCCCGCCACCGGAGAGGTGAGCTATACCTACACCTTGACATCCCGGGCCGATCACTCCGGCGGCGCGGTTAACGACAGCTTCGCCATCGGCGTCACCGACGTGGAGGGCGAGACCACCGACAACATTGGTACCCTGGCCATCGCCATCATCGATGATGGTCCTGGCACCGGCAATGACCGCGGTGAGGTGAGCGAGGAAGGCTCAGAGCCGGGAAGCGACTGCAGCGGTAACGTCCTCCTCAATGACCACTATGGTGTCGATGACGTTTCGGTGGATGGCGGGGTCACGGCGGTCGGGACAGGTCAGTCATCGCCCGAGGGCGGCGTTGGCGAGCCGGTGGAGGGCCGTTACGGTAGCCTGGTGCTGAACGCGGACGGCAGCTATTCCTATACGCTGGACAACAGCAACCCCGTGGTGGACGCGCTCAAACCGGGGCAGACGCTCACCGAGACCTTCAGCTACACCATCACCGACAGCGATGGCAGTGTTTCCACCGCGACGCTGACGATCAGCGTTCTCGGCGCCAACGACGCCCCTGTCGCCAGCGTGGATCCCATCGTCACCACCGAGGATACCCCGGTCGAGGGGCGCGTCGTCGCCACCGACGTGGACAATGACGACCTGACCTTCCGTCTCGACCATCAACCGGACGGCGGCACCGTCACGCTCAATGAGGATGGCACCTTCACCTTTGTGCCCGATCCCGACGTCAGTGGCGATATCAGCTTCAGCGTGACCGTGACCGACGCCAGCGGTGCCACCACTACCGTGGTAGTCACCGTCTCGGTTGAGCCGGTCAATGACGTCCCTGTGGCCAGTGCCGATCCCATCGTCACTGGTAGCGGTGAAGCCGCCGCTGGTCAGGTGGTGGCATCGGACGTTGAGGGGGATGATCTCACCTTCACGCTGGATGACGGTCCTCGACACGGTCAGCTTACCCTGAACCCGGATGGATCCTTCGTCTATGTGCCGGAAGCAGGCTTCTCCGGCAGCGACAGCTTTGTCGTCGCGGTGTCGGACGGGCAGGGCGGTGTAACCTACGTGACCGTCTCGGTGACGGTGGAGCCCCTCGATAGCTTGTATATCGGTGACCGTGCGCCCGAAGTCCCGGCGCAGGATGTCGAGTCGGATGCTGAAGGGCCCTTGATGCATGCCGATGGCATGGTCGATGAGGTGGTCAATCAGTACGGAGGCCTTGGTGGCCTTGCCGACCTGTCTGCGGATGGGGCAGTAAGAGCGGCGGTACACGGCATCTCGGCGCTGACCGACGCTGAAATGGAGGTGGTAAACAAGGATCAGCCGAGAGAATCCAGCGCCTGGAACTCCTCGATGCTGCAGGAAGCCAGATCGCTGGCTCATCCCGGTGAGGTGCGAGCGACGTCGTGGGCAAGCAGCGATGGCCGAGCGACGCTGGAGGCTCTGGTCGAGAACGAGCGGGCGTGGCTCACGCTGCCGGAAGGGCAACGCGACATCAAGGTGTCATTACCCGGGGGCCGAGCCTTGCCGGACTGGATCCAGCGTCCCTCGATCGGTCAGCTGCTGATCGAACGGCCGGCGGCGCTGGAAAAGGTGACGCTGGATATCGATAGCCGAGGCGGTGAAGGGGAAGCACATCACTATCGCCTGGTGCTGGACCTGGACAAGGTTCGGCTGGAGGTGAGTGAAAGTGAGCCATCGTCCCCTGTGGCCGCGCCAGGCTTCAGCGAGCAGCTCAGTCGGGCCCATCACCGGTCGAATGACCTGGACCCGAATCTGCTGGAGGCGCTGGCGCTGCTGACCGAGCACGATTGACGGTTAGCCAGGCCGTCACAAGCAGGAAACTTGGCGGACAGGGGGCTTCCCTTGTCCGCCATGTCGTTACCGCCGTTGGATCTTGCCGCGTGCCTCAGGAGCGTCGATCGGCAGGCAGCCCGAGAAAGTTCTGGATGATGAAGAAGTGATCCTCGAACAGGCTTTCCGGCTCGAGTTCCGCCAGGGGTACCCAGCGGGCGTGGTCGCCACCCTTGACGGGTTTCAGCCTCGGCAGGTTCTGATCCGGTCGCAGGGCAAAGTAGAAGGCTTCGGCCAGGGTTCGCCCACGCCAGCTTCGGTGCGGCTCGTCGAATAGCCGTTGACCGCGTAGTGATCCCTTGAGCACCGGCTCCGGCACCTTCAGCCGAATGCGTTCGCGCAGCTCGCGCAGACAGGCGTCCATCAGTCGTTCCTGGGCGCTGATAAAGCCCCCGGGCAGGGCATAGAGTCCCTTGCCGGGCGCCGAGGTGCGCCGCACCAGCAGCACATGGCCCGACTGCACCACAACCGCACAGACGGTGACGAAGATCGGCGGGTAGGGCGCCTGGGCCCAGGCCGAGCGGTACTGATCGAGCAGTTGCTGTTCTTCCCCGAGCTGGCGGTAGGGCTTGCCGCTCATGAAGCGGCGGATATGTTCCACCACGCCCGGTGGAAGATCGTGGCTTGCGTTGGTGGAGAGATACTCTACCGCCGAGCCCTCGGAGCGAAATAGCCGTTCTCGAATCTGGCTGGCGGAGATCGCTTCGACCAGCGGTACGCTCACCGACTCCCACTGGGGGAAGAGTGACAGGTAGTAGCTCGACTGACCGCGGCTGGCGCCGATCAGCCCGATACGTGGTAACCGTGCGCTCTCGGGATGGGCCAGATCGCGCACCTTGCGCTGGACGTCGTGCACCCAGACATCATCGTTGTAGAGCGCATCCAGCAGCGGCACGATTTCGAGGCGAGCGTTGTCGTCTTCGTCGAAGGCGCTGCGCAGCATCTGGCGGCGTTCGTCGAAACGCCAGGGGTTGCGCAGTGAGCGCGCCTGCCACGCGGAGCCTACCAGCACGATGACCTGTCTGGCCTGCTTGAGGGCCGCCCGAATCACCGCCAGATGGCCGAGGTGCGGGGGCTGAAAGCGTCCGATGAACACCAGGCAGTCGAACTCGGTCTGCGGCGGAGAGGTGGCCAGATCGGTGGGCATGGAGGACTCCTGGAAAACGTCGCCGCCATTATGGTGGCGACGACTGGAAGGCGCAAACAGACCGGTGCAAACAGACAGGCTCCCGAGCTGGATAAATGAGGCTAGATGAAGGAGGCTCGATCACCCCGTCACGACGATCCGGTCGTGATGAACTGGCAGCATCAGGGCGTCGCGTTGGCGCATGTTCCTGCGTATACCGTCGGTGTTAGGTATGCTGAGGGCAACGATAATGACGAGGGAACGCCATGATCATTCAGTTTTTCGCCTTCTGGTGGGGAGTGCTGCGTCGCTCGGTGGCGTTGTGGCTGGAGCGCAACGCCTTCAGCTACGCCGGCTCGCTGGCGTTCTATACCCTGTTTTCGCTGGCGCCGACGGTAATCATCGCGGTGACGGTGATCGGTGTGGTGCTGGGCGAGGAGGCGGCACAGGGGCAAATCTTCGCCCAGTTGCAGGGCACCATGGGCCCCGAAGCGGCCACCGCCATCGAGCATGCCGTCGCCCAGTCGCGGATCCAGGAGTCCGGGCTGTTGCCGACGCTGCTGGGTTTTGCCGCCCTGGCGGTTGGTGCCACTACGGTGTTCGGCCAGATGCAGTTTTCGCTGAACACCATCTGGGGCGTCGCGGCACGCCCCAGCAGCAACAGCCTGTGGATCTTCGTCAAGAATCGCATGCTGTCACTGACGATCGTGCTGGCGATCGGCTTTATCCTGCTGGTGTCAGTGGGGCTCGGGGTGTTCGTCAGGGCGGCGCTGAAAGCCGCCGATGATGTGCTGCCCTACGTCAGCCTGCTGACACGAGGGGTGGAGCTGCTGGTGTCGATCGGCGTGATCGCCGCGCTCTTTGCCACCATCTTCAAGGTGTTGCCCGACGTGGTGCTGCGCTGGCGCGACGTCATCGTCGGTGCGGTTGTCACGGCCTTGCTGTTCTCGATAGGGCGTACCGGTATCGCGCTCTATCTGGCTTACAACGCGACTGCCTCGACCTACGGTGCGGCGGGGTCGGTGGTGGTGGTGTTGCTGTGGGTCTACTACTCCTCGCTGATCCTGCTGTTTGGTGCTGCCTTTACCAAGGTCCATCTACTCGCCCGGCACAAGCCCATCATCCCGCGCAACAGCGCCGTGCTGGTCAAGCAGGAACTGCTCGATCAGCAGAGCGTGCGTGCCCAGTTGAGCGCCGAAGAAGAACGGGAATTCGAGCAGGAGGCTCGCGAGCGTCAGCATGAGGCGGAGCTGGAGGCAGGGGGAGCGGAGACTGCTGGCACGGTGGAGAGCCGTCAGGCCAACGAAGATGACGAGGTCAGCGTCGATGATACGGTTCAAGGGGCCGATGTCGCCAGAGAGGAACCAATGGACGAGCAGCAGGAGGCAGCCACGATGTCCGATGACACCCTATGCCTGGAGGCCCTGGTGGAAGGGCGAGTACAGGGCGTGAGCTATCGCTTTGCCACCAGGCAGCAAGCCGAGGCAGAGGGGCTTGCGGGGTATGCGTGCAACCTGCCGGACGGCAGTGTCGAGGTGTTGCTGTGTGGACCTCGTGACGCGGTGGAACGGGTCGCCGACTGGCTTGAATATGGGCCCGAGCAGGCCGAAGTGACCCAGGTCACCACCCGTGAGGTAACGCTGGATAAGCCGCCGAGGGATTTCACGACGGGCTAGAGCCCGGTGTAGAGCGCCCGTGGTCGTCGCCGCTGGCGCCATGACCTCAAGGATCCAGCGATAGAAGAGCCCCGGGCGGGCACGACAATGTCCCTCGACATTATCCGTCGTGCCCGCCCGGGGCTTTTTGCTGGCTTGAGTCGTTCAGGCCAGGGTGTCCGCGATCCAGTCGCTGACGGCCTTGCCGTCTACCCCCATGCAGACGTTGACCACGGGTGTCTGTGACCAGCGGTCGGCGATAAAGCCTCTGCCTTCGGGCGCGAGGATGGTCTGCCCCTCGGCCGGCCCTTCGGTAACCACACCCAGGTGGCCGCGGGTGGTCTCGAACAGGTCCGGGCGCAGTAGCCAGGCCAGGGCCACACTGTCATGGGGGCAGCAGCCGTCGATGCCGAGGGCTTCACGATAGAAGGCGCGATAGAAGTCGTAGCTGCCGGCCAGAATCTTGCCGAGCTCGCCCTGGCCTGCCTCGATGCGGGCCATGTGTTCCGGCGTCAGGATGCAGCGATGGGTCACGTCGAGCCCCACCAGGGTCAGCGGCCAGTCGGCGGTCAGTACGCGCTGCGCGGCGTGGGCATCGTTGAAGATGTTGGCCTCTGCCACCGGGGTGACGTTGCCGCCTTCGCGAATGGAGCCGCCCATGATGACCACCTGCTTGACCAGGCGGGTGATCTCGGGGTCCAGCTGCAGCGCTGCGGCAAGGTTGCCCAGCGGGCCGACCGCCACCAGGCTGACCTCGCCCGGACGCTGGCGCACGGTGTCGACGATAAACTGGGCGGCGCTGCGAGCATCGGCCTGTCCCTTGACCTCGGGCAGGGTGATATTGCCCAGGCCGTTGTCGCCATGGATATGCTTGGGTGCCGGATGACGAGGTTTGACCATGGGGCAGGCCGAGCCCTGGGCCACTGGCACTGGCTGGCCCGCGATCTCGCCGAGCAGCAGGGCATTGTGGGTCGCCGTCTCGATGTCGACGTTGCCGAAGGTGGTGGTCATGCCGAGCAGCTCAATGTCGGGATGGCGCAGGGCGATGGCGATGGCCTGGGCGTCGTCGACGCCCGGGTCGGTATCGAAGATGATCGGGGTGCTCACGGAAGCTCCTGTGATTGGCCTGAAGGTCTCAACGGATGGCGTGCTGGCCGCTCGCCAGCGCTGTGTCGACCTCGTCGCGGGTCGGAATGCTGGCAGCCGCGCCCTGGCGCTGAACGCCGAGGGCGGCGGCGGTGGAGGCCAGCGCCAGGCAATCCGCCACGGTCTTTTGTTCCTGCATCGCGGCCAGGTAGTAGCCGATGAAGGTGTCCCCGGCGGCGGTGGTGTCAACCGCCTCGACCCGACTCGCCGCCTGGAACTGGCGTTGTCCGCCGTGCTGATGCCAGGCGCCTTCGCCTCCGAGCGTCAGCACCAGTTGGGTGCTGGGCAGGCGCTCGGAAAGGGCGGTGAGCAAGGCGTCGGCATCGGTATCCTCTGTAACACCGGCCAGCCAGGCGGCCTCGCCCCGATTGACGAAAAGGAGATCGCACCGGTCGAGCGGCAGGTCCAGCACGGCGTCGCTCATCGGCGCCGGGTTGAAGGCGATGTTCAGTCCCTTTTCATGTCCGAGCCGGATGGCGTCGGCCAGGGCGCTGCATTCATTCTGCAGCAGCAGCCAGTCGCCGGCCTGAGTGCCCTCCATCAGCCTGGAAAGGTCGTCGGCCGCGTGGTGGTGGTTGGCTCCGGGGAACAGCAGGATGGCGTTCTCTGCGCCGTCGTCGACCTGGATGATGGCGTGGCCGGAGGGGGCGGCCACCTCGGCAATACCATTGACGTCGACCCCGGCATCGGCAAGCTGCTGGCGGGCCCAGCCATCCTGGGCATTCAGGCTACCCCAGTGAGCCACCTGACCACCGGCCTTGGCCAGCGCGAGCGACTGGTTGGCTCCCTTGCCTCCAAGGCCGACTCGGTGCTCATGACTCGCCAGGGTTTCCCCCGGGCGAACGAGATGGGGAACGCGATAGACATGGTCGAGATTGATCGACCCGTAGTTGTACAGCATGGGGTGTCCGATGAGGGGGTGGGCTCAGCGCGAAGTATCGGAGTGATGCCGGGCGGACGCAAGGGTGCAACCGCCATCGACAACGCGGGTATTGCCTTGTTTCCAAATTTATACCGTTATCTTGTTCGACCAGTACTCAAACGTGCCAATTTCATCGATGTGTTAGTCATAGGCGATGAGGACAGGCCGTTGGGAGGCGTCACACTTGTTGGCTCGCCTGAACATGCCCGATCAGGGGCGCGATAACGTTTCCTAAGCGTGGCGAGAACTTGGCATCAGCGTGACGATAACGTTGTATCAGCGTGGCGAAAGCCTGGAGAGAGCTCAGCAAGGGGCAGGCAAGGCGCAGGGTGGCAAGAATGACCTGGTGTGCGGCGGGCACGGTCTTCTGTGCCCGCCTTGGACGGCGTCAGCTCTCTTGCGCAGCGTTTCGCAGATTGTCGACGGTCAGCTTGACGATGTTCTGTCGCGCTTCAGGGGTGATCCAGGCGCTGTGCGGGGTGACCAGCAGGTTCAGGCGCGGCGACTCGTTGACTGCGTCGATCAAGGCGTGGCCGTCACGGGGCGGCTCCGCGGGAAGGACATCGACGGCGAGGCCTCCCAATTGCCCTTCGCGCAGGGCGGCCAGAGCGGCTTCTTCATCGATCACTCCACCCCTGGCGCAGTTCACCAGCAGGGCGCCTTTCTTGATGGTCTTGAGGTTGTCGGCGTTGAGCAGATGACGACTGTGTTCGGTCAACGGGCAATGCAGGCTGACCACGTCGGCCTCGGGCAGCAGCTCGGCCAGTGCCGGGCGCCGGTCATTGGCCTCGTTGCCTGGACGCGCGCTGAAGCTCACCCGCATGCCGAATGCCTCGGCCAGGGCGGCCACCTTGGAGCCCAGTTCACCCTGTCCCACCAGCACCAGATGCTTGCCTTCGAGTTGCAGGGTCGGGTGGTCCATCAGACAGAAGAACGGGCTCTCTCCCCAACGGCCTTCGGCCACGTCGCGCTGGTACTGCGGCAGGCGAGTGGCCAGAGCGAGGATCAGCATCAGCGTATGCTGGGCAACACTGGCAGTTCCGTAGGCGTTGACGTTGTCGACGCGGATGCCACGCTCTTTCGCCACCTCCATGTCGATATTGTTGGTGCCGGTGGCCAGTACGCAGATATGCCGCAAGGAAGGCAGGGCGTTCAGGGTATCGGCATCCAGCACCACCTTGTTGACGATGGCGACGTCGGCTCCGGCCAGCCGTTCACGCGCCTCGGCGGGGGTGCTGGTGGGGTGAACCTCGAGGCTCTCGAGCTGCTCGCGCAGCGGTGCCAGGTCGATATCAGTACCCAGGCTGTCGGCGTCCAGTAATACAGCTTTCATCGCTTCTCCTGTTGTGTTTGGTGGGTGTGGTGAGTCTGGTGGCGAAGATCGGTGCACAGGGCTGGGCCTTGAGGCGCTCAGCACGCTATAATGCGCCCCTTTGATTTGGGCTTGGAATTGCTGTTGGCCGGCCCTATATCGCATGTCGGGATCGGAAGCGGCGTGATCGAGGGTGTGTCAGGCAGATCAGACGCCGGCTTCCCGCCCCGCAGGAACAATGCGAACGGAGACCTAGAACCATGCCCATCTACGAATATCAGTGCAAGGCCTGTGGCCATCGGCTGGAGAAGCTGCAGCGCATGAGCGCCGCTCCCTTGACCGACTGCCCGGCCTGCGAAGCTCCCGAACTGAACCGCCTGGTCTCGGCGGCTGGCTTCCGTCTTGCGGGTGGCGGCTGGTACGAGACCGACTTCAAGACCGGTGGCACCAAGAAGAATCTGGCGGGTGACAGTGGCGGAGGCGGCGCCTCCTCCGGTGGTGGCTCCGCTTCCGGTGACGGCGCCGCTGCCTGATCCAACGAATTGCCTTTACCTTCACGCAACATGACAGGAACCAACATGCGCAGCCATTATTGCGGCCAGCTCAACGAAACCCTGGTGGACCAGACGGTCAGCCTGTGCGGCTGGGTACACCGCCGCCGTGACCACGGTGGGGTGATCTTCCTCGACCTTCGCGATCGTGACGGTATCGCCCAGGTCGTGGTCGACCCCGATACCGCCGAGGCCTTCGCCAATGCCGACCGCGCCCGCAGCGAGTACGTGCTGCGCATCCAGGGCCGAGTGCGCATGCGTCCCGAGGGAACCCAGAACCCGAACATGCCGACCGGCCTGATCGAGGTGCTGGCCAAGGAAGTGGAGGTGCTCAACACCGCCGCCACGCCGCCGTTCCAGCTCGACGAGCACGGCAAGGTGGGTGAGGAAATTCGCCTCAAGCACCGCTACATCGACCTGCGTCGCCCGGAGATGATCGAGAAGCTGCGTCTGCGCTCTCGCATCTCCCATAGCGTGCGGGCCTTTCTCGAAGGCGAGGGCTTCCTCGACATCGAGACGCCGGTGCTGACCCGGGCGACCCCGGAAGGTGCACGTGACTATCTGGTGCCGAGTCGGACCCACGCCGGCAGCTTCTTTGCGCTGCCGCAGTCGCCTCAGCTGTTCAAGCAACTGCTGATGGTGGCGGGCTTCGATCGCTACTACCAGATCGCCAAGTGCTTCCGTGACGAGGACCTGCGTGCCGACCGTCAGCCGGAATTTACCCAGATCGACCTCGAGGCCTCCTTCGTCGAAGAGGCCGACATCATGCGCATCACCGAGTCCATGGTGCAGGGCCTGTTCAAGGACGTGCTCGACGTGGATCTGGGCGAGTTCCCGCGCATGACCTGGCATGAGGCGATGCATCGTTTCGGCTCCGACAAGCCGGACCTGCGCATCCCGCTGGAGCTGACCGACGTCGATGATCTGATGAAGGAGGTGGACTTCAAGGTCTTCTCCGGTCCGGCCAACGCCGATGACGGCCGTGTCGCCGCACTCAAGGTCAGCGGTGGCGCCAAGCTGTCGCGCAAGGAAATCGACGAATACACCAAGTTCGTCGGTATCTACGGCGCGCGGGGCCTCGCCTGGATCAAGGTCAACGAGCGTGCCAAGGGCATCGAGGGCCTGCAGTCGCCGATCGTCAAGTTCATGGAAGGCGTGATCGAGAGCCTGCTGGATCGTGTGGATGCCGAAGACGGTGACATCATCTTCTTTGGTGCCGACAAGGCGCGCATCGTCAACGAGGCGCTGGGGGCTCTGCGGGTCAAGCTGGGTGAGGATCTCGATCTCTACACCCAGCCCTGGGCGCCGCTGTGGGTCGTCGACTTCCCGATGTTCGAGGCCGACGACAACGGTCGCCTGAGCCCGCTGCATCACCCCTTCACCTCGCCGGCGTGCAGCCCCGAGGAGCTCAAGGCCAACCCGGCCGAGGCCCTGTCACGCGCCTATGACATGGTGCTCAACGGGACGGAGCTGGGTGGCGGCTCGATCCGTATCCACGATCAGGCCATGCAGAGCGTGGTATTCGAGATCCTGGGTATCGGTGAAGAAGAAGCCCGCGAGAAGTTCGGCTTCCTGCTGGACGCGCTGCACTACGGTGCGCCGCCCCACGGTGGTCTGGCCTTCGGTCTCGATCGTCTGGTCATGCTGATGACCGGCGCTCGTACCATCCGTGAGGTCATCGCCTTCCCCAAGACCCAGAGTGCAGCCTGTCTGATGACCGACGCCCCTGGCGAGGTCAGCAACGACCAGCTCAAGGATCTGAGTATCCGCCTGCGTCAGAAGGCCAAGCCCGAAGCCGGCGAATAACGCTAGGCGCTGTCCGAAAAGTCGACGAGCGAAGGTTAGACAAGGCAAAAATCGGTGAGAAAGCGCAGTTTACGGGGTGTAAATGAGCATTTTGATCCGATTTTTAACGCCGTATTACCGAGCGCAGGCACTTTTCAGACAAGCCCTAGGCTATCGTGCTGTACCGAAAAACCCCCGCCCATCGGCGGGGGTTTTTCGTTGATGGGAAATCAGCCCAGCAGCCTGGACAGTGGTGACGGCAAGGAAGACGCCGCGCGACGGGCCAGCGACGGAAGGGTGGTGAGAGACGATAGAGGCGAGAGCGGTGAGATCGGTGAGCCACCATGAGGCTCGGTCAGATGCTGTCCGATCATTCTACGCGCCGGTGCCAGTCGGTCACCCAGGCGCAGCCCCAGGTGACGGACCATTCGTGCCGGCACTCCGTCATCGGTGTAGAGGCCGACGATGGCCTGGGTGGCTTGATACAGCGGCCAGGTGGCCAGCCGATGCTCGCGCTCGTAGCGCTTCAGCAGTTGCGGGTCGGCGATGTCCTGTCCGAGTTGGTGGGCGCGGATCAGCCGGCGGGCCAGGCGGTGCTGACTCTGGGCGCCAAAGTTAAGCCGTGTGCCGTCACCGGATGCATGCCCACCGCGGCGTCACCGACCAGCGCAAAGCGTTCGGCCACGAAGCGCTCTGCGTAGGCGCTTACCAGGGGATAGACGTGGGTCTCGCCCTCCAGGGTCATGGCGCCGAGCCTGCGTCCGTAGCGATGGGTCAACGCCTGTGACAGTGCCTCGGGCGGCAGCGCGGTAAGCTCCGACATCTGCTGGCTGGGCAGGGTCACCACCGCCGACGACAGGTGTTCGTGCAATGGCAACAACGCCAGGGTCTGGCCGTGGTCGAACCACTCCCAGGCAGACTGGTCATGGGCGCGTTGGTGGCGAACCCGACACACCAGCATGCTGCGGCCGTTATCGCGCATGCGCGCAGCGATGCCCATCTGACGGCGGGATTCGGAGAAGCGACTGTCCGCGGCCACCGCCAGACGTGCCGACAGTCGAGTACCGTCTTCCAGTGCCAGACGCGCCGCACCGGGGTCGCTGGTGATGCTTTCCAGCGCCGAGAAGTGCCAGTCGATGCCGTCCATACGTTCGGCTTCCTCGAAGGCGGCGCGGCGTATCAGATGGTTCGGCACCATGAAGCCCAGTGGTCGATCGTTGCCGGAGTCGAAGTCCATGGCAAAGGACGACTGTCCGTTGAACACCTTGGCATGCGTCAGCGGTGCCACCTCGTGCTGGGGGATCCGCTGCCACACACCAATGTCGGCAAGCAGGTCGCAGGATGCCTGGGTCATGGCGATCTCGCGCCCATCGGGCCTGGGTTCGGCCAGTCGAGGGCGATCGATTCGATCGATCAGTGCCACACTCAAGCCGGCACCGGCCAGTGCTCGCGCCAGGCATAGGCCCACTGGCCCTGCACCAATGATGGCCACATCCTTCATTCGTCACTCCTGAGCTGGATTCGCTGGTGAGCTGCACGCGCGGTAGAATGCGCGATAAATCAAGCGCCCGACGCTAGCACAACGGGTGATCAGGTGGCGGGCTATGTGGCGCGCCTTTGATCCAGCGCCGGGTTCAGGTGCTTTTGGCAGGCTCCTTCAGGGCCTTGTCTTCCAATATCGCCCGGCGACGTGCGAAGCGTCGGCTTCCAGCAACCAACGGGATGCACCATGGCAGGACATAGCAAGTGGTCGAACATCAAGCATCGCAAGGCCGCCCAGGATGCCAAGCGCGGCAAGATATTCTCCAAGCTGATCCGCGAGCTGGGCGTGGCCGCTCGTCAGGGCGGGCCCGAACCCGCTGACAATCCGCGTCTGCGGGCCGCCATCGACAAGGCCCTGTCCAACAACATGACCAAGGACACGATCCAGCGGGCGGTGGATCGCGGGGCAGGGCAGAATGATGGCGATGACATGGAGGAGATCACCTACGAGGGCTATGGTCCGGAAGGCGTCGCCATCCTGGTGCAGTGCATGAGCGACAACCGCAATCGAACTGTCTCAGATGTGCGACACGCGTTTTCCAAGCATGGCGGCAACCTGGGCACCAGCGGATCGGTCGCCTTCATGTTCCATCACCAGGGGCGACTGACCCTGGCACCGGGAACCTCCGAGGAGGCAGCCATGGCGGCCACCCTGGAGGCGGAGCCCGAGGATATCCTGACCGACGAAGACGGCAGCCTTGAGGTGGTGACATCACCGGAGCGCTTCGGTGCCGTCAAGGATGCCCTGCTGGCCGCGGAGCTTGAGCCCGTCTACAGCGACGTCGGACTCTTCGCCGATACCACCACGCCCATCGAGGATGCCGATCTCGCGCGCCGTGTGCTCGCCCTGATCGATCACCTCGAAGACCTCGATGACGTGCAAAATGTTTTCACCAATGCGGACTTCAATGATGCCATTCTTGCCGAACTGGAGCGCTGACCTGCCGGGGAACCCGGCATGATCGTGCTGGGGATCGATCCTGGCTCGCGTATCACCGGCTACGGGGTACTCGACGCCAGCGAGCGGCAGCCGCGCTACATCGCCAGTGGCTGCATTCGGCTCAAGGATGAGTCCCTGGCCCAGCGCCTGGCGCAGGTCTATGCCGGGATCAGCGAGTTGATCGGGATCCACCGTCCCGCGGCCTTCGCCATCGAGCAGGTGTTCATGTCGAAAAATGCCGACTCTGCGCTGAAACTGGGCCAGGCGCGGGGCGCCGCCATCGTCTGCGCCGCCAATCACGGCCTTGACGTGCACGAGTATGGGCCGCGCCAGATCAAGCAGGCGGTCACCGGCAGCGGTGGTGCCGACAAGACCCAGGTGCAGCACATGATCACGGCGACGCTGGGTCTGTCCGGCACGCCCCAGGCGGACGCCGCCGACGCTCTGGGAATCGCCCTGACGCACTGCTACGCGTCACGTGGCTTGATCACCCAGGGCTCCTTCGGTGGGCGGCCCAGTGGCTCCAGGGGGGGCGGCAAGGGGACGTCCTGGCGCCAGTATCGTCCCTAGGGCTTGTCTGAAAAGTGCCTGCGCTCGGTAATACGGCGTTAAAAATCGGATCAAAATGCTCATTTACACCCCGTAAACTGCGCTTTCTCACCGATTTTTGCCTTGTCTAACCTTCGCTCGTCGACTTTTCGGACAGCGCCTAGGTTTTTTTACGCCGATGCGCCGGGTTGTTGTTGTTGCGTCGGCTGACGTTCAGGCTGTCGCAAAGTGCCGACGGAAGCATTATCGAACAGCGTTTGTTTGTGCTGGCGGGGCCCAGGCTGCCACCGTATAGTGGGATGCAAGGTACGCTTGCAGGGTAGCCGCTCCCGCGATTCGTGACCGCCGTCTCAGGTACACTGGCGATCACTTTTACCGCCGAGATCAAGGAAGTATTCGCGCCATGATTGGACGCATCACGGGCACACTGCTCGAAACCCAACCACCCTGGCTGGTGGTCGACGTCAATGGCGTCGGCTACGAGATGGAAGCCTCCATGACCACCCTGGTCGCCCTGCCGGGCGCCGGGGAGCGGGTGTCGCTGTACACCCATCTGACCGTGCGCGACGATGCCCATCTGCTGTATGCCTTTGCCCGCGAGCAGGAGCGCGCGCTGTTTCGCGCACTGATCAAGGTCAACGGTATCGGCCCCAAGCTGGCCCTGGCGATACTCTCCGGCATGGACGAGGACGCCTTCATCCGCTGCGTGATGGAAGACGACGTCAAGGCGCTGACACGTCTGCCTGGCGTCGGCAAGAAGACGGCCGAACGGCTGGTGATCGAGATGCGCGATCGCTTTCCCCACTGGCAGCATCCCGACAGCCTGCCGCTTGAAGGGAACGCTCAGCCGTCCACACCGGTATCCGGCAAGACGGCATTGGCTGACGCCGAGGCGGCGCTGGTCAGTCTGGGCTACAAGCCCACCGAGGCAAGCCGCATGTTGTCCGGCCTCGAGGATGAGGGCAGCACCGAAGCCATGATCAAGGCGGCGTTGGCGCGCCGCATGGCGGGTTGACCATGATCGATACCGACCGACTGATCGCTGCCGATCCGCAGGAAGGAGAAGGGCGGGTGGACCACGCCATCCGCCCCAGGCGCCTGGCTGACTATATCGGCCAGCCCCGGGTCAGGGAACAGCTCGAGATCTTCATCCACGCCGCCCGGGCCCGGGACGAGAGTCTCGACCACACCCTGGTATTCGGCCCGCCTGGACTCGGCAAGACCACCCTGGCCAATATCATCGCCACCGAGATGGGCGTGGGCCTGACCTCGACCTCCGGTCCGGTGCTCGAGCGTGCCGGCGACCTGGCCGCCATGCTCACCAATCTCAAGGCCGGTGACGTCCTGTTCATCGACGAGATCCATCGACTCTCGCCGGTGGTGGAAGAGATCCTCTATCCCGCCATGGAAGACTTCCAGCTGGATATCGTCATCGGTGAGGGCCCTGCGGCCCGCTCGATCAAGCTCGATCTGCCCCCCTTCACCCTGGTCGGGGCGACCACCCGAGCCGGTCGTCTGACGTCACCGCTGCGCGACCGTTTCGGTATCGTGCAGCGCCTCGAGTTCTACGCCATCGACGAGCTGACCGAGATCGTGGCACGCTCGGCGCGCCTGCTCGAGGTACACACCGACACAGATGGCGCCCGTGAGGTGGCCAGGCGCTCCCGTGGCACGCCACGTATCGCCAACCGGCTGCTGCGGCGGGTTCGCGACTTCGCCGAGGTCAAGGCGGCAGGGCGCATCACCGCCGAGGTGGCCGACCAGGCGCTCAACATGCTCCACGTTGACCACCATGGCCTCGACCATATGGACCGTCGCCTGCTGCTGGCGATGCTCGAGAAGTTCGACGGTGGTCCGGTGGGGGTGGATTCGCTGTCGGCGGCCATCGGCGAGGAGCGCGACACCATCGAGGACGTGATCGAACCCTACCTGATTCAGCAAGGTCTGATGATGCGCACCGCACGAGGCCGGGTGGTGACGCGCCAGGCCTGGACCCATTTCGGCATGGCCCCTGACGACCAGGCCTTCGACGCTTCCAACGACTGACCCGAGACGAGGATTTCCGTGAACGACTCCATGTCCATTCCCCATCTGATCATGAACGCCAGCGGCGTGGTGCAATTTGTCATGCTGCTGCTGATGATCGGTTCCGTGCTTTCCTGGATCGTGGTGTTCCAGCGCAGCTTTGTGATGCGCCGTGCACGCAAGGCGCATCGCGCCTTCGAGGACCGCTTCTGGTCCGGCGTCGACCTCAACGAGCTGTATCGAGACGCCCCGGCCGAGGGCGAGACCCAGGGCGCCGAGCACATCTTTCGCGCCGGCTTTCGCGAGTTCAATCGGTTGATGCCGAAGACCCGCAGCCCCCAGGCGATCCTCGACGGCGTCCAACGCAGCATGCGGGTGGCCTGGTCACGTGAAGAAGAGCGCCTGAACCTGCACCTGGTGTTCCTCGCCACGGTGGCCTCGGCCAGCCCCTATATCGGCCTGTTCGGCACCGTCTGGGGCATCATGGGCTCCTTCCAGTCGCTGTCGATGGCCCAGCAGGCGACCCTGGCCACGGTGGCACCATGGATCGCGGAGGCGCTTGTCGCGACCGCCATGGGCCTGTTTGCAGCGATCCCCGCGGTCATCTTCTATAACCGCCTGTCGGCGGAATCGTCGCGCCTGCTTGGCAAGTACGAAGACTTTGCCGAGGAGTTCCACTCCATCCTGCACCGCAACCTGCAGGGCCGGCCCGACGCCGGCGCCGCCTGATCAAGGAGACGCCGCATGCTTGGACCCTTCAATCGCCGTGGGCGCAGCAAGCCCATGGGGGAAATCAATGTGGTCCCCTTTATCGACGTCATGCTGGTGCTGCTGGTGATCTTCATGATCACCGCGCCGATGCTGACCCAGGGGGTCAAGGTCGACCTGCCTCAGGCGACCTCGGAGCCGATCGAGGACACCGAAGACACCGACCCGATCATCGTCTCGGTGGACAAGGAAGGGCAGTACTTCATCAGCCTCGGTGGCGACGAGACCCAGGTCAGCCTGGACGAGTTGAGTGACCGGGTGGTCATTCTGCTCGAGCGCAATCCCGGCACGCCGGTCATGGTGCGGGGTGATCGCAACGTCTCCTACGGCCAGGTGGTGACCTTGATGAGCACGCTGCAGGTCGCCGGCGTCGCCAACGTCGGGTTGATCTCCGAACCCCCGCCCCAGGACGGTTAGGAGCGCTCATGGCGAAACCACAGCGGCGAAAGACACTTAAGCGTTCCGCCGGGCGAGTTGGCTATGGTCTGCCGACGGTGCTGGCCGTTGCCCTGCACCTGGGTATCCTGGTCATCAGTGTGATCAAGTGGCCGAGCAGTGAACCCGAGGCGCCCAACAACGCCATCGTGCAGGCTACCCTGATCAGCACCGAGACACGTACCGATCAGGCCCAGCAGGCGGCCGAGGCACGCACGCGCGCGGCCGAACGTCAGGCTCAGGAAGAAGCCGAGCGCCAGGCCCAGGAGGAGGCCGAACGTCAGGCCCGCGAGGCCGCAGAGCAGCAGGCCGCCGAAGAGGCCGAGCGTCAGGCGGCAGAACAACAGGCTCAGCAGGAAGCCGAGCAGCAGGCAAGGGAAGAAGCTGCCGAGCAGGCTCAGGCGGAAGCCGAAAGGCGGGCCGCCGAGGCCGAAGCCGCCGCCCAGCGCAAGGCCGAAGAGGAAGCCGAGCGTGAAGCCGCTCGCCAGCAGGCCGAGCAGGAGCGCCAGGCCGAAGCCGAGCGACGTCGTCAGGAAGAGGCGGCGCGACAGCAGGAGGCCGAACGACAGGCCCGCGAGGAAGCCGAGCAGAAAGCAAGAGAGGAAGCCGAGCAGCAGGCAAGAGAGGAGGCTGAGCGCAAGGCACAGGAAGAAGCCGAACGTCAGGCCCGCGAGGCAGCCGAGCAGAAGGCCAGAGAGGAAGCCGAGCAGAAGGCCAGAGAGGAAGCCGAGCAGCAGGCAAGAGAGGAAGCCGAGCGCAAGGCACAGGAAGAAGCCGAACGTCAGGCCCGCCAGGAAGCGGAACGCAAGGCACAGGAAGAAGCCGAACGCCAGGCCCGCGAGGCCGCCGAACAGAAGGCCAGAGAAGAGGCCGAGCGGCAGCTTCAGCGGATCATCGAGGGCGATTCCAGTGCCGTCTCCAACGCCGAACAGGGGAACGAGGCCGCCAATGGCTTTATCCAGCTGGTGCGGCGTGCGGTGGAGCAGGCCTGGGTCATCCCGCCCAATGTGGGCGACGGCACCACCGCCGAGGTACAGGTCAGGTTGGGGCCCTCGGGTGAAGTATTTGCTGCAACGGTCACACGTTCGAGCGGAAACGCCGCCTTCGACAACTCCGCCATCCAGGCGGTGGAGTCTGCTGCTCCGTTCACCGAACTGCGAGACCTTCCCAGCGGCGTGCAACGCGACTATCGTCAATTCAATCTGCGATTCAGACCGGGAGACATTCGCTGATGAGAGCCTTGAATGCGAGTTGGTGGACCAGGAGGGTCAGCATGACCGTCGCTCACACAAGCCTTGCCAAGCGTCTGCTTGCTGTTGTGGCAGGCATGCTGGTATGGCTGGCCGGGCCAGCAGCCCAGGCCGATCTGACCATCGATATCACCCGTGGCAACGAAAGGGCCACACCGATCGCGGTGGTGCCCTTCGCCGACCAGGCGGGTGGGCTACCGGAGGATATCGCTCAGGTCGTCTCCGATGACCTGGAGCGCAGCGGCTACTTCGAACCGTTGCCGCGCTCAGAGATGTTCAACCAGCCCTCGACCAGCGAAGAGGTCACCTACGGTGACTGGCGCAGTCTCGACTCGCGCTACCTGGTGGTCGGCAGCACCAGTCAGGAGGGTGGCCAGGTCAAGGTGCGCTTCGAGCTTCTCGACGTCAGTGGCGAGACCCGGCTGCTGGGCGAGACGGTCACGGCATCGAGTTCCGATCTGCGCGGCGCGGCGCACTATATCAGTGACCAGATCTTCGAGGAGATCACCGGAATTCGCGGCGCCTTCTCGACCCGCATCGCCTATGTCACCTCGCAGGGGGTGGGCGACAACACCCAGTACGGGCTCTATGTGGCCGACGCCGATGGGCGCAACAGCCAGCAGGTCCTGACGTCCGATGAACCGATCATGTCACCGGCCTGGTCGCCGGATGGCGGCAAGCTGGCCTATGTGTCCTTCGAGACCGAACGGCCGGCCATCTACGTGCAGAATCTTGCCACCGGTCAGCGCGTCAAGCTGACCGACTTCGAGGGGCTCAACAGCGCACCGAGCTGGTCGCCGGATGGCCGTCGCCTGGCGATGGCGCTGTCCCGGGACGGCCAGCCCGAGATCTACGTGATGGATATCGGCTCGCGCAACGTTCAGCGTGTCACCAACTCCTCGAGCATCGAGACCGAGCCGGCCTGGGCGCCGGACGGCCGCTCCCTGATCTTCACCTCGGACCGCTCGGGCGGCCCCCAGATCTATCGCCAGAGCGTGTCCGGTGGTGAGGCCGAGCGTCTGACCTACACCGGCAACTACAATGCTCGTGGTCGCCTGTCGCCGGATGGCGAAACATTGTTCTTGATCCACCGCGGCAACAATGGCTATCAGGTGGCCAAGCAGGACCTCGAGAGCGGGCGTCTGGTGGAAATCAGTGATGCCCAGCAGGCCGAATCTCCCAGTATCGCGCCCAATGGCACCATGGTAATCTTCGCCACCCAGCAGGGTAGCACCGGGGTGCTGGGAGCGGTCACCGCCGATGGACGTGCGCAGTTCCGTCTGCCCGCCGCCCAGGGCGATGTCCGTGAGCCGGCCTGGTCCCCGTTTCTGAACTGATTCGACGGCCATATGCCGATGAATCGACTTTGATGCATCACGCAAGGAGAGTGACACGATGTTTCTCAAGCCCTACGCCCGTTCGCTGGCCATCGCCGCTTCCCTGGCCGTTCTGGCTGGCTGCTCCAGCACCGGCGGCACCCAGGACGGCAGCGCCGCAGGCACCGGTACCGGCGGTACCATGGGTGGCACCGGCATCGGTACCGGCACCGCCGGCAGCGGCCAGGTCAGCGGCTCCGGCTATGGCACCGACGGTGCCGGCCAGATGGCCGACGGCCGCATCCCGGAAGTGCGTACCATCTACTTCAACTACGACAGCGACGCCATCCGTCCCGAGTTCGAATCGGTGGTCAACGCCCACGCCCAGTACCTGAGCAGCAACCCCAACGCCTCCGTCGTGCTGCAGGGCCACACCGACGAGCGCGGTACCCGCGAGTACAACCTCGCGCTTGGCGAGCGTCGTGCCGGGTCCGTCGAGCGCTACCTGCGCCTGCAGGGCGTCAATCCCTCGCAGATGGAAGTGGTGAGCTACGGCGAAGAGCGCCCCGCAGCTCGCGGCAGCAACGAGGATGCCTTTGCACAGAACCGCCGTGTGGTCTTTGCTTACTGAAAGCCACTGACGTCGGACGTGGGAGAAGTCAATGAGACACAGTCTTAAGGGACTGTGCGGCGCGGGAGCCCTGGTGCTCCCGTTGTCCGTCATGGTACCCGCCATCCTGTCACCTGCACTGGCTCAGCAGCCGGTCGTCAGAGACCTCAGCGGTGGCAACAGCTTTTACGATCAGACGGCCACCCAGGCCCAGGCCAGCGGCAATCTCGCACTGTTCAACCAGGTCGAGCAGCACCAGCGCGAGCTTCGAGAATTGCGCGGGCAGATCGAAGAACTGCGCTACCAGCTCGATCAGCTCAAGCAACAGAGTCGCCAGCAGTACATGGACCTCGATCAGCGCATGTCCGAGTTGCCGCGCCAGGCAGCGTCGCCAAGCGCCCCGAGTGAGCCCACGGAGCCGCCGAGCGAATCTGCAGACAGCAGCGGCAGCGGAGCATCCTCATCGTCCTCTGGTCAGGCCAGCGATGATGCCAGGGAGGCCTATCAGTCGGCGTTCTCCAAGGTGCAGTCGCGAGACTTCGATCAGGCGATCAGCGACTTCGATACCTTCGTCGATCATTATCCCGACTCCAGCCTGACCGCCAACGCCTACTACTGGCTCGGTGAATTGCATTCGGCACAGTCGTCCTTTGGCGATGCCGCCGTTGCCTTCGAGACCGTACTGGACCGTTTTCCCGACAGCAGCAAGGTTCCCGATGCCATGTACAAGCTGGGACTGCTGAAAGCGCGGCAGGGAGATACCGAAGGCGGCCACGCACTTCTGGAATCCGTCCAGCAGGACTATCCTGACAGCAATGCGGCGTCTCTTGCCGATGACTATTTGCGTCAGGCCGGGGCCTGATCAAGGAAGCGCCATGACCGAGTGCAAGATTGACTACCAGGCACCTGAAGACCTGCTCAAGGATCGCATTCTGCTGGTGACCGGTGCCGGAGACGGCATCGGGCGTACCGCGGCGATCGAATACGCACGTCGCGGGGCCACCGTGATTCTGCTGGGCCGCACCACCGCCAAGCTCGAGAAGGTGTACGACGAGATCGAGGCCGCCGGAGGCCCGCAACCGGCGATCTTTCCGTTGAACTTCGAAGGGGCGACGCTCAAGGACTACCACGATATGGCCGAAGCGCTGGACAAGGAGTTCGGCCGGCTCGACGGTATCCTGCACAACGCCGGGCAGCTAGGGCGGATCACTCCGTTCGAGCAGTACAATCCGGAACTGTGGGATCAGGTCATGCAGGTCAACATCAACGGGCCCATCTGGATGACCCAGGCGCTGTTGCCACTGCTGACCAAGTCTGCCGACGCCTCGGTGATCTTTACCTCGTCGAGCGTTGGCCGCAAGGGGCGGGCCTACTGGGGCGCCTATTCGGTCTCCAAGTTCGCCACCGAAGGCTTTGCCCAGGTACTGGCCGAGGAGATCGATCATCTGGGGACCCTGAGGATCAACACCCTCAACCCCGGGGCAACCCGCACCGCCATGCGCAAGAGCGCCTACCCGGGCGAGGACCCCATGAGCCTTCGGACCGCAGAGGACATTATGCCGACCTATCTGTGGCTGATGGGCCCTGACAGCAAGGGCCGCAACGGGGAAGCCTTCGACGCCCAGCCGCCGAGAAGCTGACGTCACAGGCAAGCGAAGCGAGCAACGAGCGTTGCAAAAGGAACGGCGAGCCAATAGGCCCGCCGTTCCTTGTGTCCCACCGCTGAAACTGTCGATCCCGACCCCAGCGCCAGCGAACCGACGCACAGGTCGCGCCTCGCGTCGTCGTGCAGGGCCTCGGCCGCCGCCCTCGCTGCTCGTCGACGTCTGGCTTTCAGCAACGTCTCAGTGGCCTCTCAGTGGCCTCTCAGCGTCCTCTCATTAGACTCTCAGTGCCTTTTCAGCGCCTCGAGAACCGCCTCCGCGGTATCGAACCAGCGGTCGGCCGGCCAGTCCCGGTAATCTTCTTCCTCGGCAATGTAACCATAACCCACGGCGATAGCCGGCATGCCCGCGGCTTTTGCCGCCTGCATGTCGCGCACGTGGTCGCCTAGATACCAGCACGCCTCGGGCGCGACGTCGAGGCGCCTGGCCGCCTCCAGCAGTGGTTCTGGATGTGGCTTCTTCACCGGCAGGTCGTCTGCGCAGAGCATGACGCCCGGCGCGAGTCCCAGCGCCTCGACCAGGGGCTCGGCATACAGACGTGGCTTGTTGGTGACGATCCCCCAGGGCCGGTCGAGGCCATCCCAGTGGAGCAGCAGACGGTCGAGCGGCGGGAACACCTGGCTGTGTTCGGCCACCGCTTCGGCGTAGAGGTCAAGCAGCTGCTGACGTGCTGCCGCGTGGTCGGGATGCTCGCTTTCGAGCCCCAGCGCGAGGGTGACCAGGGCGCTGCCACCATTGGACACCTGGGCGCGAATGGCAGGGTAGGGCAGCTCGTCCAGACCATGCAGCCGGCGCAATCGATTGGTGGCCTGGGCCAGGTCAGGGGCGGTATCCACCAGGGTGCCATCAAGGTCGAACAGCAGGGCGTGAGGTAGCGAATCGTTCACGCGGTCTCCTTGCGACAGATCATCAGGTAGTTGACCGAGACGTCGTTGGCGGACAGCGAGAAGCGACGAGTGATCGGGTGGTAGACCAGACCGCTTTGCTCCTCGATCTCGAGTCCAGCGTCACGGCACCAGCGGGCCAGTTCGGCTGGGCGGATGAAACGGGCGTAGTCATGGGTACCACGAGGTACCATGCCGAGCACGTATTCCGCGCCGAGAATAGCCAGGGCGTAGGACTTGGGATTTCGATTGATGGTCGACAGCGCGAGCTGTCCGCCGGGCTTGAGCAGGCGAGCGCAGGCACGCACGATGGCTTCGGGATCGGGCACGTGCTCGAGCATTTCCAGGCAGGTCACCACTTCGAAGCGCTCCGGCGCTTCCTCGGCCATGTCTTCGACGCTGATGTAGCGGTATTCGAGAGCGACCCCCTGCTCATCGGCGTGTTGACGCGCAACCGCGAGCGACGCCTCGGCCAGATCGATACCGGTCACCCGAGCGCCGCGGCGTGCCATGGCCTCGGAGAGGATGCCTCCGCCGCAACCGACGTCCAGCACTTCGCGTCCGGCCAGTCCCACTCTGGCGTCGATGAAATCGAGCCTCAGCGGGTTGATGGCATGCAGCGGTTTAAATTCGCCTTCGGGATCCCACCAACGTTCGGCCAGCGCGGAGAACTTGTCGATCTCGTTGTGGTCCACGTTGGCGGAAGGGGTATCGGATATGCTCATCTGTATCTCCAGGGCGTTCCATGCCGCCGATGTCAGCGGACCGAGTTCGTCTGGTACGCTATTCTACGCATTCCCTGTTCCGAGTCCCATGGCCCAGATCGCCATGGACGACAGCCGAACCCAATTTCGAGAAGAAGGAAGTCTCATGATCCGCAAGGCCGTTCTCCCCGTCGCAGGTTTTGGCACACGGTGTCTGCCGGCGTCCAAGGCCATCCCCAAGGAAATGATCACCATCGTCGATCGCCCGGTGATCCAGTACGTGGTACAGGAGGCCGTTGCGGCGGGCATTCGTGACATCGTGCTGGTGACCCACGGCACCAAGAGCGCCATCGAGAACCACTTCGACAAGCATTTTGAACTGGAGGCCGGGCTCGAGGCCAAGGGCAAGACCGAGCTGCTCGAGGAGCTGCGTGCCATCGTTCCTGCCGACGTCAACATCATCAGCGTGCGTCAGCCTGAACCTCTGGGCCTCGGCCACGCGGTGCTGTGCGCTCGTCCAGTGATCGGTGACGACGAGCCCTTTGCCGTGCTGCTGCCGGACGTACTGGTCGACGATGATGGCCTTGAGCGCAATGACCTTGCCGGCATGATCGACGCCTTCGAGCGCACCGGACGCTCCCAGCTGATGGTGGAAGAGGTTCCACGCGAGCTGGTCTACAAGTACGGCATCGTTGCGCCCAAGGGCGAGTCTCCCGAGCCCGGTGAGTCCTGTGAGCTTTCCGGCCTGGTCGAGAAACCCAAGGTCGAGGAAGCGCCCTCCAACCTGTCGGTGATCGGACGCTACATGTTGCCGGGTCGTATCTTCCCGCTGCTGGCCAAGACCCCGCCCGGCGCCGGCAACGAGATCCAGCTGACCGATGCCATCGAGGAGCTGCGCGTCGCCGAAGGCGTGGACGCCTACCGCATGCAGGGCACCACCTACGACTGCGGCCACCAGCTCGGCTACCTGGAGGCGATCCTGGCCTATGGTCGGCGCCACTCCCGCTATGGCAAGGGCTTCACCGAGCTGCTGAAACGCTACGCCGCCGAGGACTGAAGCCATGAAGGTCGTGATACATGGAAGTGAGCTTTCGGCAGCCACCGCTGCCGCCGCGCTCTCCTGGGTTGGACATGATGTCTGCTGGCAACCGCTGGATCGCCGCTGGAGCGAGCTCAAGGATAGTGACTGGCTGATCCGTGAGCCTTCGGTACTGCAACGCCTGACGGAGGCCATGGAGGCCGGGCACCTGACCCTGGAGCGGAACAGCGAGGTCGACAGCCCTGATATCGACGTGCTGTGGCTGGCCTTGTCACCGACCCAGCGCGACGATGCCAGCCGTCTGGTGGAGGAGAACGCCTCGCGTCTTGCCGACGGTGCCATCATCGTCAACAACGCGACCTTTCCGGTGGGCGACACCGAGCGGCTCGAGTCTGTGCTCGAGGGCCAGAACGTGACCTCGGTGGCACTACCTGACACCCTCGAGGAAGGGCGGGCCTGGGAAACCTTTACCCGCGCCCGCAGCTGGCTGCTGGGCTGCGACGATGACCACGCCGAGCGCCAGGTGCGAGAATTGATGCGTGCCTTCAATCGGCGTCACGAGGTGTTCAAGCGGATGCCTCGACGCGCCGCGGAGCTGACCAAGCTGGCCATCAATGGCATGCTGGCGACCCGTATCAGCTACATGAACGAGATGGCCGGGCTAGCCGACACCCTGGGCGTGGACGTGGAGTACGTGCGTCAGGGCATGGGGGCAGATCAGCGCATCGGCTATGAATACCTGTACCCCGGTTGTGGCTTCGGCGGCCCCAATTTCAGCCGGGATCTGGTGGGCCTGGTGGATGTCCAGTCGGCCAGCGGCCGCCACTCCGAGTTGCTCGACCAGGTGCTCGAGATCAACGAGCACAAGAAGGAGACGCTGTTCCGCAAGCTGTGGGCTCACTATCAGGGGCGTCTGGAAGGCCGTACCGTGGCCATCTGGGGGGCTGCCTTCAAGCCCGGCACCGCACGCATCGATCATGCGCCCGTGCTGACCCTGCTGCGCGCCCTGTGGGCCCAGGGTGTGCACGTCAGATTGCATGACCCCGCTGCGCTCCCTGCCGTACGTGCGGTGGTCGGTGACCACCCGCTGTTGAGCCTGCATCAGGACGACCCACTCGACGCCTGCGATGGCGCCGATGCGCTGATGCTGGTCACCGAGTGGAAGGCCTACTGGAATCCTGACTGGATGGCGCTGAAACGACAGCTGGAGGGCGCCCTGATCCTCGATGGTCGCAATATCTATGACCCCCAGTACGTCGCCGCCCAGGGCTTTCACTATCGCGGCATCGGCCGACGCGCCGATCCGTCAACCTGATATATCGATCAGGGCCTGACAGCCGAACCATCGGCCCGGCACCGGGTCTGTCCCGTAAAGAGCGCAGTATTTACTGCGCTCTTTGCTTTGGTGTCTTGTTCTGTCTTGGCCAGACCAGGCCTGGCCCGACCTGAGCTGCTCGAGGTGTCATCGGTCAATGACAGTCGCCGAGATTCTGGGCGACAAAGTCCCAGTGAATCAGCGGCCAGAGTTGCTCCACCGGAGACTTTCCACAGCCAAGATCCATGACCAGCAGCGGCCTGCCCGATGCGGCATCAAGCCGCTGGCCACGCGCACTGATCGTCAGGCTCATGCCACGGTTGGAGTGCAGCAGCCACAGCCAGCCTGGCCGCCGGTTCCCTTGCTCCTGTTCGTCTTCGACCCGCCCGTGCATCGCCTCTCTCAATCCTGTAAAGGAACCGAACGTCTGTGTCAGTTCCTCGTTCAGTCGACCCTCCGGTGCTGTCGGGCGCGGTAACAGGCAGTGCCAGAACAGGGTAAGGTTCCAGGCTTCGACAGCGTGTTCGAGCACCTCACCTTGGGCCTTTGACACTACGTCTTCGAGGGACCTCGTAGCCGTGCCTGAGCCGCTCGCCCAATGATTGAGCGCTGTCAGATGACGTTGATGGTCCCCCTGATAACGATCCTCGACCCAGGCCTTCGAGAGGTAGGGTTCCAGTTGGTGGCTATCGAAGGGCAGCGCGGGCAATTCAAGGATCATGGGGACTCCGGGTTCGTGAACGTCATGGTGAAGCGAGGTATGGCAGGTGCCCCACAGCAAGGCGTTGATCGGGATAGCGCTAACGCGTTATCCGTCTGCCGTGCGTAAATATGGTAAAAAACCTTACACTATCAGCCAACTTTGGCCGCCAAGGCCCGTGGCACGTGATCGGCCCTGAGCCAGCGATGCCATCCGGTGCCACAGTGCCACACGCTGAACCGCAAGGAGAGTTTCATGGGGCATCCACCGGAAGTCGGCCGTCCGGGCGCTATCGTACCCGATCCAGGAGAGAGTGTATCCGCCGCTCGCTATCGCCGGCCCCCGGCGCCTAGACTTTGGCCGTTATGGCTACTGGTGCTGTTGATTATCTGTGCAGTGGGGGCCGCTGGCTGGCTGGCCTGGCAGGAACGTCAGCGGCTCGAGGGTGAGCTGACCCGCTTGAGGGGGGAGTTGTCCAACATTCATGCGCGGTTCGATGCCGAGCAGGGAGAAGGGGACCTGGTGGCGGACATCCAGCGTCGAGTGGCCGAACTCGAACAGCGGGACGATGCCCTGGCCCAGCGACTCGAGTCGACCGCCGAGGATATAAGAAACACTGTTTCCGAACAGGCACAGACAACGCTGGACCAACACAGCAACAACGCCGACACTCTGCAGGATGTCGAAGAGCGTATCGCCTCCATCGCCGATACGCTGGCGGCGACACGCACATCGCTGGGTGCCGTTGAACGAGCCGGCGACAATGCCCGAGGTGCCCTGGAGGCTCGCATGGACCGCTTCGATGATGCCCGCGAGTCCTTTGCCGGCCGGTTGGGGTCGCTGACCACCAGGGTCGATGAGGTGGTAACGCGCCTGGATACCCGACTGGGCCAGCTACTGCCGCGGTTCGACACCCTGGAGCAGCGGCTTGCCTCCCTGGACGAGGACGTTGAAGGCCTGCGCCAATCGCGCCAAGATGGTGCGGAGGAACGTCGCGCAATGGAAGCCAGGCTCGAGCAGCGCCTGGATGCGCTGGATGACAGCGCCCGGTCGCTTGGCGCCGATCTTCGCGAACTGCGTCAGTCCCAGCTCGCGTTCAGCGCCCAACTGGAGGCGCTGCGTTGATCCAGCACCCACGTCAGGAAAGCCAGTCTATTATGGAAAATCGCGTTCCCGCTCGTTCGGGTCTGGGTCCGTTCGTCCGTCGATCAGGGGCCGCCCTTTGCCTGGTCTCGGTGTCGGTGCCGGCCCTGGGCATGGATGCCGAGATCGTCGGTATCGAAGGGGATATGGCCAACAATGTCGAGGTCTACCTGCAGGGGCTCGACGGCAGCCAGTATCGTGTGGAGCGGCTGCGCAACGAGGTGGTTCGACTGACCCAGGAGGCGATGCGGGTCTACGGCTACTATGAACCGCAGATCGAGATGCGTTTCGACCGCGATGACGAGCCCCAGGAGGTCTTCCTCACCATCGACAAGGGGGAGCCGGTCAAGCTGGAAGTGATCGATTTCACCCTGGAGGGCGACGCCCGCGATGACGCCCCCTTTCAGTTGGCGATCGACGCCTATCCGCAAGAGGAAGGCGACATCCTCAAACACGCCCCCTACGAGAGTCTCAAGGGTAGGCTGCAGGGCCTGACCGTGGAGCGAGGCTACTTCGATTGGCAGTTCACCGATGAGCGCATGGAAATTCGCCCCTGGGCCAACAGCGCCCGGCTGTACTTGGGCATGGACAGCGGGCCGCGCTATCGCTTCGGCAGGGTCAATTTCAAGGGCCATCACATCGTCGAGGAACGCCTGCGCAATCTGGTGCCCTTCGACTACGGCGATCCTTACCTGGCAAGCGACGTCGCCGAACTCAACAACCAGTTGAGCGAGACCGAATGGTTCGGCTCGCTGACGGTACGCCCCCGCCTGGAACGCCAGAAGGGCTCCCTGGCGCTGCCCGAGAACGACAATTGGTGGTACTCGGTGGACGTCGCGGAGATCCCGACGCCGTACCAGGGGCCGCGGATCAGCCGCGACGCTCTGGCGGTGGCGCTTGGACTGTATCCACCGGAATTCCCGACCATGCCGATCGATGTCAGCGTGACGCCGGCGGATCGTCACCAGTTCGAGGCGGGTATCGGCTTCGCCACCGATGTGGGGCCGCGCCTGCAGTTCTCCTGGGAGCAGCCCTGGGTCAACCGCTACGGCCATAGCTGGACCAATCAGCTATATCTGTCGGCACCGGATCAGCAGTTCAGCGGCACCTACAAGATCCCGCTGGAGGATCCGCTCAACGATAGCTACCGACTGCAGTACGGGCTGCGCCAGCAGGACATCGAGGACACCGAAAGCTTCGAGAGTACTGTCGATTTTGGTCGGCACTGGGTGTTCGAGAATGACTGGGAGCAGACGGTCTATCTGCGCGCCACCTACGAGGACTTTACCCAGGGGGAGCAGTCCGATCAGGTGCTGCTGCTTTATCCCGGGGTAAGCTGGTCGCGTACCCGTACGCGCAACCCTCAGTTTCCCACCTGGGGCGATCGTCAGAATCTCGAGCTGCAGTACTCCAGCGATGCCTGGGGCTCTGATGCCGAGTTCTTCCGCATGACCGGCGATACCGCCTGGATCCGCAAGTTGGGTGACGACAACCGCTTTATCGGCCGACTGGGTGTCGGCGCGATCAATACCGACGATTTCGAGAAGATTCCCCCTTCGCTTCGCTTCTTTACCGGTGGTGACTCCAGCGTGCGTGGCTACAGCTACGAGTCGCTGTCGCCGGAAGACGAGAACGGCGACCTGGAAGGCGGTCAGCACGAGTTCACCGCCAGCGTCGAGGCCCAGCGCCGGATCACCGGCAAGTGGTGGGGCGCGGCCTTCTTCGATGTCGGTGACGCCTTCTCCGAGTGGTGGCCGGGCGACCTGAACAAGGGCGCGGGTCTGGGCGTGCGCTGGATTTCTCCGGTCGGCCCGATCCGCTTCGATGTCGCCCATCCCTTCGATGACGAAGACGACAATTTCCGGCTGCACTTCGCCATCGGGCCCGAGTTTTGAACCCGATGCCGCTGGCCCCTGACACGAGGCTTCAATGAGAAAAGGACGCGCCCTGTGGGCCCTGACACGTCTGCTGATCTGGCTGCCGTTGACCCTGGTTGGCCTGGTGCTGCTGATTGGCGGCCTGGTGCTGAGTCCCTGGGGCACCCGAATGGCGCTGGATCAGGGCCAGCGCATGGGCTTTCTCGAGTACGAGGCGGTCGAAGGCGCGCTGCTCGACACCTTTGCGCTGGATGGCTTTCGCATGGAGATGGGCAGCCTGCGGCTGTCGGTGGACGCGTTGTCGCTGTCCTGGGCAGAGGACTGCGTTCTTGATGGCCGGCTGTGTCTTGATTACCTGAGGGTGTCGGGTACCGACGTCCGCCTGGGCGAGAGCGAAGCCGCGGAGGAGCCTCCCGTAGAACCCGAGCCGACCAGCGCCGAGCCGGGGCCCCTGGCGCTGCCGTTTCCCGTCGAGATCCGTGAACTGGCGGTCGAGGACGTCGCCGTGCAACTAGCCGACGGCACTCGACTGGCCTGGGACAGCTTCACCACCGCGGCGGTGGCCGAGGGCGATACCCTTAGCGTTCGACCTACGCGCCTGGCGGGTCTTCATCTGACCCTGCCGTTGACGCCCGGCGCCATGCTGGCCCTGAGCGACGCCGAACACGAAGGGCCCATCGTCAGCGCCGAGGCCATCGACGCCGCCATCGCGGTGCGCTCGCCGTTGCCGAGCGAGGCCGCCGCCGAGATGGAAGGGGCCGCAGCCAAGGCCGATGACATCCCGCTGGATGAGCGTGAGCGTCTGGTGCTGCCCGAGGTCACCTTGCCACTGGCCATTGAAGTACCCGAACTGGTGGTCGAGGACACCACCGTCGACGGTGCCTTCGACTACCACGTCGAGCGTCTGGACCTGAGTCTCGATGCCCGCGGTCAGACCGTTACCATCGAGCCCCTGGCGGTGGCCTCCGCCGATGCCGACGCCGAGCTCCAGGCCCGCGCCACGTTGAGCGGCGACTACCCGCTGGAGCTCAATTTTGCCGCCGATCTGTACCTGCCGGAAATCTTCCCGGCGCTGTCCGGCGAGCGGGTCGAGCTGAGTGCAGCCGGCAGTCTGGCCGACCTGGAAATCGACCTGAAGACCTCGGGCCCGGTGGACACCCACCTGGTCGCCCGACTCGACGCCCTCGACCCCACGTTGCCCTTCAGCGCCACCTTCCAGAGCCCCAGACTGCAATGGCCGCTGCCTGGCATGGACAGCCCCCTACCTGAAGGCATCGAAGAGACTGGCGAGGTGAGCGACGCCGAGACAAGCGCACCAGACAATGCTGAAGCTGGCAATGCCACCGCTGCCACGGCCGAGGTGGAGCCGTGGATCGCCCGCGATCTGGATCTCGCCATCGAGGGTTCCCTGACCGGCTATACGCTGCAACTGGCCCTGGCCGCCGAGGGACCGGATGTACCGCCAACCACCCTGGCCCTTCAGGGCCAGGGGGATCTTTCACAGTTTGCCTGGGCGCCGCTTGAGGTCGCACCGGAGGGCGCCGGCGCTCTCAGCACCGAGGGACGTGTCGACTGGTCTGACGGCGTCTCGGTGGAGGCGGCAGCGACCCTCACGGGCCTTAATCCGGAACCCTTCGTCGAAGGGCTCGCGGGGGATATCGACGGCACCCTGCAGGTGGCGTTCACCCAGACCGATGAGGGTTGGCGGGTGGAGGTGCCGGCGCTGGATATCGAGGGAACCCTCGATGGCCGACCGCTGTCGCTGGAGGCCCAACTCGCCGGCAACAGCAATATGCAATGGGACATCGACAGCCTCGATTTCCGCCAGGGCGACAATCGCATCCAGGCCGTCGGCCAGGTCAGCGAGTCCAACCTCGACGTCGACGCCGAGATATCACTGCCGGACATGGCGAGCCTGTATCCGGGGCTTGCCGGCCAGCTATCCGGTGACATCACGGCCAGCGGCAGCCTCCAGGCGCCCCAGCTTGACCTTGCCTTGAACGGCAGCGGGGTGGCGTTTGAGGAGAATCGCGTCGGCGAACTGTCGCTGTCCGGCCGTGTGGCCGGTATCGACGACCCCGAGCTCGATATCGGTCTTGAGGCAAGACAGGTCGAAGCCGGTGGCCAGCGATTCTCCGATATCGCCCTGGATCTCGATGGGCGGCTGTCGGATCACCGCCTGGAGCTCACCGTGGAGGGCAGCGAAGACGGGCCACTCAACCGTCTGGTGCTGGCCCTTGACGGGGCCATGAACGAGGCCCGCGACCGCTATCAGGGGACCTTGTCGCCGCTGGAAGTTACGCTGCCCCAGGGCGATATCGCCCTCGATGATCCGCTGAGCTTCGAGGCCGACCTGGCCGCGGGGTCGGTCCAGACCGAGCCCTTCTGCCTGGCACGTCGCCAGGGCGGCGCCGTGTGCATCAGCGAGCCGCTGAGCGCCTCGGCGGACGCCGGCTCGCTGACCCTCGAGATCAATGAGCTGCCCATGGACCTGGTCAACGAGGCCTTGCCTCAGGGCTGGGCCATCGACGGCGACACCGGCGCTCGTGTCGTCGCTGGCTGGTCGGCCGGCGGCAGTCGCTGGCAGGCCGACGTCCAGGTCGACAGCGAGGTCAGCGTGACCGGCGAGGACGCCTATGGCCAGCCTTGGTCGGTGCCTGCCACCAGCATGTCGCTCAGTGCAGACGCCAGCGAGGCCCGCATCGACATGGACCTGGCGCTGTCACTGGCCCAGAGCGGCGATATCGACCTGGCCCTGGCCATCGACGATCCCATGGGGCGCGGCGGCCTGGACGGCACCCTGACCATTACCGACGTGCGCCTGGCACCGTATCAGCCATTGGCGGCCGGCCTCGATGAACTCGAGGGCAGTCTTGGCGGCACCATCCGTATCGCCGGCAGCCGCGAGGCACCCGACCTCAGTGGCGACATCAGTCTGACCGGGCTCAGGGTCCACGGTGGTGATATCCCCCTGGCGGTCACCGACGGACGGCTGGATATCGCGCTGTCCGGCGACAGCGCGCGGATTTCCGGCCATGTGGACGCCGAGGAAGGGCGCCTGAATATCAGCGGTGACGCCGCCTGGCCTGACGGTAGCTGGGAGGCCAACATGGCGCTGTCCGCGGTGCAGGATCCACTGCTCGCCGCCATGCCGGCCTTCGGCAAGCTGAAGCTGGCCCCGGACCTGACCATCACCGCCAACCCCTCGCGACTGCGGGTACGTGGCGAGGTGCGGATCCCCTGGGCCAGGCTCAAGGTCGGTGACGTTCCGGCGTCCGCGGTCACCCCGAGCGGTGACGAGATCATCATCACCCGCGAGATGGACGAGGAGGCCAAGGAGGCCGAACGGCGTGCCCAGGAAGACCCGGTAGGAGAATCCACCGCCGAGGCCATGGCCGAGGCGGGCATGGCCATCGACATCCGCGTACGGCTGCTGCTGGGACCCGACATGCGCCTGAGCGCCTACGGTCTGCAGACCGAGCTCGAAGGGGATCTGGAGGTGCGCCAGAACAACGGGCCGCTGCAGTTGTTCGGCGACGTCAGCCTGGTCGATGGCCGCTTCCGTGCCTACGGCCAGGATCTGCAGATTCGCCAGGGCAAGCTGATCTTCGCCGGCCCGCCGAGTCTGCCGACGCTGGACTTCGAGGCCATCCGTAACCCGGCCAGCACCGAAGACGGAGTGATCGCCGGTCTCAAGGTCACCGGTACCGCCAGCCAGCCCGATCTGGAGATCTTCTCCGAGCCGTCGATGGACGAGTCTCGGGCGCTGTCCTACGTGCTGCGCGGCCGGGCGCCGGATGACAGCGGCGACTCCAGCGGCGCCCTGACCTCGGCGCTGATCGGCCTGACCCTGGGCAAGACCGGGGGGGCGGTAGGCGCCATGGGTGAGGCCTTCGGCATCCAGGATCTGTCACTGGATACCTCCGGCAGTGGCGAGAGCAGTCAGGTGGTGGTCAGCGGCCGTCTCACCGACCGTCTGGAGGTGGGCTACGGCGTCGGCATCTTCTCGCCCATCGCCGAGCTGACCCTGACCTACCAGCTATGGAGGAGCCTCTACCTGGAAGCCGTCTCCGGCGCCGCCCAGGCGGTGGACCTGATCTACACCTGGAGCCTGCCGGGAGATCCTCCGGAACTGCAGTGACCAAGCGCGCAGCACTCCACGCAACACACGGCGTAAAGCACAAGAGCCCCGGCCATGGCCGGGGCTCTTGTGTGATGATGCGTGACATTGTTTGATCTGAGTTGCCCTTGCATGAGCAGGAGCCATGTCATTGCTGGTCCAGCGACAATTCCTGCAGGTAGCGCGCCAGCCGTCGGCCAAGCCAGGGGCGAGGGCGGCGAGGGCCTGGCTCCATGAATCCGACATGGCCGCCGCGTTCGGCGACTTCGAGGGTCACCAGCGGCGAGCGAGCCGGGAAACGCTCGATTAGGTCGGCCGGCATGAAAGGATCGTCACGGGCATGCAGCATCAGGGTGGGAACGGCCACCCGATCGAGCACCGGGCCGCTGGAGGCGCGGGCATAGTAGTCATCGGCGTCCCGGAAGCCGTGCATCGGCGCCGTGATGACGTCGTCGTAGTCGCGCAGGCGCTTCAGCCGGCGCACCTGCTCGACGCTGACCTTGAGGGAAAGCTCGCCGCGTTCGAGCCGAGGTATCACCTTGCGCTTGAGCGAGGCCAGCAGGTGGCGTTCGTAGACCCGCGAAAAACCCTCGCCCAGGCGCTGGGCGCAGGCCGCCAGATCCAGCGGCGCGCTGATCACCACCGCGGCGTCGAGCCCCAACGAGTTAGCGTCCTCTTCGGCGACCAGCCGAAGCAACATATTGCCCCCCAGCGACACGCCACCGGCGACCTTGGGTGCCTCGGGATAGCGATCGCCCAGTACCTCAAGCAATACCTTGGCGTCGCCGGTATCGCCGCTGTGGTAGGCGCGCGGCAAGCGGTTGGGGCGTGAGCCACAGCCACGGAAGTGCATCAGCAACGCCCGATAGCCCTGGTCTCTGGCCGCCGCCAGCAGATCGTGCGCGTAGGGCGAGGTGATTCCCCCCTCGAGGCCATGGAACAGCACGAACAGCGGGGCGCTCTGGTCATCGGGTTCCGGCAGCACCCAGCTAAGCTCCACCTCGTCACCGTCGGGCAGCGCGAGAAATTCCTGTCGCCAGTCCACCTCCGCGGGACGAAGTACCCTCGGCAGCAGGGTCTGGACATGCGGATTGGACAGCCAGCGGGCGGCACGAAAGCCGCCCGGTGTCGCTGCATCCGCGCGAAGGCCCGAGGTGGCAGGGGACAAGCTTGAACGGGCGTCAGGCTGGGGCAAGGCTAGGTCTCCGCTGGGTGGTCGGGGGCATCATGGTTGAGCCTCGGTCTCGAGGGCGTGAGCACACAGCTCCTGCCAGGCGGCGTCGACCGCCGCGCGACGGGTCGAGAGGTGGCGATACAGGCGAATATCGAAGGACACCGTCCAGCGTGGCGGTCCTGCCGCCACCAGCGCGCCGGAGGCCAGCGCCTCGCCCAGGCTGCGCTCGGGCAACCAGCCCAGCCCATAGCCCAGCGCGACGAGTTCTCGGATATTGCCGCTCTGTACGCTCTCGTTGAGCACCGTCAGGGTAGGGGCGTCGCCGAGTCGGTCCAGGTGGGAGCGGATGGCGGCATCGATCATGCCCCGGGGATGATAGGCGATCAATGGCAGGGCGCGCCCCTTGCCGCCTTCCAGCGCAAAGCGAGGCTGGCCGCTGGCATCCGGCAGGCACACCGGCATAAAGCGCTCGCGGCCGATGACGCAATAATCGGTGTCCTCGTTGGCCAGCTCCAGCGGATTGCCGCTGGTCGGCCAGTAGCACAGGGCAAGATCGATCTCGCCGGAGGCAAGTCCCTGGAAATAGTCGCCCACCAGCCAGGCGGTGGCACGCAGGTAGGGCTGCAGCGGCGGTGGCGACTGCCAGCCGCTGAGCCACTGGGGCAGGAACTGCGCCAGCAGGCTCTGGGGTGCCCCCAGGCGTAGCTGTCCAGCCTGTTCCTCGGCCATCTGGGCCAGTCGCTGGCGGGTCAGGTCGACCCGCCGGGTGACGTCGTGACACATGGCGAGGAAGGCCTCGCCGGCCGGCGTCAGCGACAGCGGCAGGGTCTGACGGTTGATCAGGGTGGTGCCCATCTCCTCTTCGAGCAGCTTGATGCGCCGAGAGAAGGTGGGCTGAGTCACGTTCTGTTCTTCGGCGGCACGGGAAAAATGACGCGTGCGGGCCAAGGCGAGAAAGTCTTCCAGCCAACGTATTTCCATGGAAGTGTCACCTGTCCTGCGAAACGTCGATTGTGCCAGATAACCCGACGCCGGGCGTACCCGGCGTCGGCGTGTTGCAGGTGAAGGCGATGGAGGTCAAGGCAGCGGTCAAGACAGCCGACCTTCCTCGACACCATGACAGGCGACCTGGCCGCCCTCATCGGTGGCGATCAGACGGGGAATCTCCCGGCGGCAGCGCTCGTTGGCGTGGGGGCAGCGCCCGTGAAACACGCAGCCCGACGGCAGGTTCACCGGGGTCGGCACCTCGCCCTGCAGGCGCAGGTGCTGGGGACGGTCGTCTTCCAGCCGGGGAATCGCCGACATCAGCGCCTGGGTGTAAGGGTGACGCGGGCGGGCGAACAGCGTCGCCGTGGGCGCCACCTCGCACACGCGGCCCAGGTACATCACCGCCACCCGGGTACCAAAGTGCTCCACCACCGCCAGGTCGTGGGTGATGAACAGGTAGGTCAGATGGTGCTCGCGCTGGGCTTCCATCAACAGGTTCAGCACCTGGGCCTGGATCGACACGTCCAGCGCCGAAATCGGCTCGTCGGCGACGATGAACTCCGGATCCACCGCCAGCGCTCGGGCGATGGCGATACGCTGTCGTTGGCCACCGGAGAACTCGTGGCCGTAGCGCGAGCCCCAGTCCGGGGCGATGCCTACCGAGCTCATCACCTCGTGGACCTTGTCGACGACCTGCTGTGGCTTCCAGTCGGGGTGGTGAAGGCGGATCGGCTCTTCCAGCGTCTGCTGGATGGTCATGCGCGGATTGAGCGAGGCGTAGGGGTTCTGGAAGATCATCTGCATGCGCTGACGGAAAGGCAGCAATGCTTTCGAATCGAGATGATCGATACGCTCGCCGTCGTAATGGATCTCGCCGGCGCTGGGCCGCAGCAGGCCCATCACGGTACGCGCTACCGTCGACTTGCCGCAGCCGGACTCGCCCACCACGCACAGCGACTCCCCGCGGCGGATGTCCAGGTCGACCCCGTTGATCGCGTGCACGTGCTGTTGCTCGCGCACGATACGACCACGCCGGAACTTGAGCTGCTCGAGGAAATCCCCGGACAGCGAAAAGCGCTTTTCCAGCCCGCGGATCTCGAGCAGGCTGTCGCCTCCAGCGGCAGGGTTCATGTCGGCGGGGCCGCCCTGCTGAATCGGCTCGGTCGGCGGTTTGACGGCTGCCTGAGTGGTCTGGCTCATGAGTTGTCCTCCCTGGCCACGATGCGTTCGGCATCCTGCATCTCGGCGACCATATGGCAGGCCACCTCACAGTTGCCGGAGCGCACGAAGGCCGGTACCTCGGTCTTGCAGGGTGTCCGTTCGCTGCCGTCGTGGCGCTGGGTAAAGTCGCAGCGCGGATGAAACGGACAGCCGCTGGGGAGCTGGCTCAACGACGGCATGCTGCCACGTATCTGGTTGAGCCGCTCGCCCGGGGTCGCCATCTGGGGCAGGGCGTTGATCAACCCTTGGGTGTAGGGATGCTGGGGATCATTGATGATCTCTCGGGTCGGGCCCTGCTCGATCACCCGTCCGGCGTACATCACCAGCATGCGCTGGGTCACCTGGCTGACCACGCCGAGATCGTGGGTGATCAGGATCAGGCCGACGTTGTGCTTCTCGCACAGTTCCAGCAACAGCGCCATGATCTCCGCCTGAATGGTCACATCCAGGGCGGTGGTGGGCTCGTCGGCGATGATGATATCCGGGTCGAGGAGCAGCGCGATGGCGATGATGATGCGCTGACGCATGCCGCCGGACAGCTCATGGGGATACTGGTCCAGGCGCTTTTCCGGCGACGGGATCTGCACCTGCTCGAGCTTGCGCAGCGAGATCGCGCGGGCTTCCTTGCTGGAGATACGGCGGTGGGCCTTGAGGCATTCCACCATCTGCTCACCGATGGACAGCACCGGATTGAGCGTCATCATCGGATCCTGGAAGATCATCGAGATGCGGTGGCCGCGCACCTTGCGCAGGGCGCGCTCGCCGAGCCCGGTCAGTTCCTGGCCATCGAAGGTGATGCTGCCACCGGCGATATAGCCCGGCTTGGCGATCAGATTCAGCAGGCTGAAGGCGGCGACCGACTTGCCGGCGCCGGATTCGCCCACGATGCCCAGACGCTCGCCACGATCCAGGCTGAACGACACATCGCGCAGTGCCTTCACGTCGCCCTGTCGCAGGGCGAAGCGCACGTCGAGGTGATTGACGTCGAGTAGTGCCATGATGTCTACCTCAGCCCTTGTACAGTCGTGGATTGAGCACGTCGCGCAGCCAGTCGCCGAGCAGGTTGATCACCAGCACCAGCACCACCAGCACCAGGCCCGGAATCAGGGTGATCCACCAGGAACCGGACTGGATGTAGTCGAAGCCTGACTTGATCAACGAGCCCAGCGACGGCTGGGTCTCGGGCATGCCGAGGCCGAGAAACGACAGCGCCGCCTCGGAAATGATGGCGTTGGCCACCTGCACGGTGGAGATGACGAAGATCGGCGACAGGGTGTTGGGCAGGATGTGACGGAACATGATCCGCCGGCTGCGCAGGCCCATCACCCGGGCGGCGTCGACGTACTCCTTGGAGCGCTCTGCCAGCACCGAGGCACGCACGGTACGGGCGTACTGGGGCCATTCGGCCAGGCCGATGATCAGCACCAGCAGCCACATGGCATAGTCGGAGTAGGTGGCGCCGCCGAAGATCGCCTTGAACAGGGCGCCCACTACGATGGCCACCATCAGCGTCGAGAACGACAGCTGGATATCCGCCAGGCGCATCAGAAAGGCGTCGACGCGCCCACCCAGGTAGCCCGCCAGCAAACCGAAGCACACCCCCAGGGTGGCCTGCAGCGCCACGGCGCCGAAGCCGATGACCAGCGACACCCGCATGCCGTAGAGGATGGTCGAGAGCAGGTCGCGCCCCTGGGAATCTGTACCCATCAGGTACTGGGGGTCGGCGCCGTCGATCCAGAACGGCGGCAGCTCGGATGCAAGGATGTCGATCTGGGCCAGGTCGTAGGGGTCGGCCGGCGCCAGCCAGGGCGCCAGCAGCGCGGCCAGGACCATCACCACGAAGATCAGAAGACTGGTCTGGGCGATCAGGTCGCGTTTGAAACTGTACAAGAGGTAGGAGTCGCGAAACCGCTCCCACCGGCTGCTCGTCGCAGTGCTCTGGGTGCTCATGCGGGCTTACCTGTCAGCTTGACGGTGGGATTGACCAGGCCATAGATCAGGTCGACCAGGGTGTTGGTGATCACGAAGATCAGGCCGACGATCATCAGGTAGGTCACGATCAGGGGGATGTCCGAGCGCTCGATGGCGTCGAGGAACATCAGGCCCATGCCGGGCCACTGGAACACCGTCTCGGTGAGGATGGTGTAGGCCACCAGGGTGCCGATCTGCACGCCGCCGACGGTGATGACCGGCAACATGGTGTTCTTCAGCGCGTGCAGGAAGTAGATGCGGCGCATCGAGATGCCCTTGGCCCGAGCGAACTTGACGTACTCCGACTGCATCACCTCGAGCATCTCGGCGCGGATCAGGCGAATGAACAGCGGCAGCATGATCGAGGCCAGCGAGATGGCCGGCAGCACCAGGTAGGTCAGGCCTTCCAGCGAGGCGAAGTTGGTGGTCCAGGTGCCGAACACGTGGATCGGGTCGCCGCGACCGTAGGCCGGCATGCCGCCCTCGGTGGACAGCAGGCCGTTGAGCCAGGCGCCCCAGCCGGTATCGGCGGGGAAGGGCGTGAAGCTCACGCCGATGGCGAACAGCTGGATCAACACGATAGCGGTGAGAAACACCGGGATGGAGATGCCGATGATCGACACCCCCATGAAGAAACGGGACAGCCAGGCGCGGGGCTTGATCGCGCTGTAGACGCCGATCGGCACCGACAGGAAGATGATCAGGAGGGTCGAAGCGAATACCAGCTCGAGGGTCGCCGGCAGGTGTCGCAGGACCACTTCGGTGGTCGGCTCGTTGTAGATGTACGAATAGCCGAAGTCGAACTGGGCTGCGTTGACGGCGAAACGGAAGTACTGCACCAGGAAGGGATCGTTGAGCCCCAGTTCCTCGCGCAGCACCTCGCGCTCGCTCTCGGGCACCGACTGACCCACCATCTGCTGGATGGGATCACCCAGGTTGTCCTGGATGGCGAAGGCGATCACGCTGATGACAAACATCACCAGCAGCGCATGAAAGAGGCGCTTGATCAGAAATGCGATCATGGGGATTGTCCAGGGTACAGGCGCTCGACTCCGCGACCATGTCACGGAGCCGAGGCAGCTGCTGAATGGGAGCTTGCAGGCACCGCGTGGCGGTGCCTGTCGTCTTACTCTTCTTCGATGACCAGATCCCCGAGGTAGGGGAAGTTCATCACGTTGACCACCGGCTCGATGTCGACGTTGGCCGCCGAGGCCCAGGCCAGGTTCTGCCAGTGCAGCGGAATGAAGGCGGCATCGTCGTAGAGGCCCTGCTCGAGCTCACGCAGCATCTCGCCACGCTTCTCCAGATCCACCTCGAGGTTGGCGTCGACCATCAGCTGGTCGAGCTCCTCGTTGCAGTAGTTGCCGGCGTTGTACTGGCCGCCACCGCTGTCGGCATCCGGGCACTCGGTCAGGTACTGGTGGAAGTTGGCGGAGTCTTCGGTGTCGGAGTGCCAGCCGATCATCATCATGTCGGCGGCGCGATCATCGTACTCGCCCCAGTACTGGGCCTTGGGCAGGGTCTTCAGGTCCACCGTGACGTTGATCCGCGCCAGCATGGCGGCTACCGCCTGGGCGATCTTGGCGTCGTTCACGTAACGGTTATTGGGCGCCATCATGCTGACCGAGAAGCCGTCCTCATAGCCCGCTTCGGCCATCAGTTCCTTGGCCCGGTCGAGATCGAAGCGCGGCTCGAGATCCGGGTTGTGGCCGGAGTAGCCCTCCGGCGAGAACTGGGCGGCCGGGGTGGCGAAGCCCTTCATCAGACGATCGGCGATGCCTTCCTGGTTGATCGCGTAGTTGAAGGCCTGGCGAACACGCGGGTCCTGGAAGGCCTCGACCCGCTCCTGGTTCATGTGGAACAGGATGATGCGGGTGCCCGACATGGTCACCAGGTTGGTGTCCTCGTCGCTCTCGATGCGCTCCAGATCGTTGGGCGGTACCGGCGCGATGAAGTCGACGTCACCGGACAGCAGGGCGGCGACGCGGGTGGCGTTCTCGCCGATCGGAGTCAGGGTGATGGCGTCGACGTTGCCCGGGGACTCGCTGTCCCAGTAGTCATCGAAGCGTTCGAAGTCGACCCGAACGCCCTGCTGGCGGTTGGTCACCTGGAAGGGGCCGGTACCGGAGATGTTGCGCGAGGCGTAGGAGTTGCCGTTCTTGACGATCTCGTCCTTGGCCTTGCCGCCGTCGGTCTCGCCGGAATAGAACTGGCTGTCCATCGGGAAAATGTAGGTGGCCATGTTCAGCAGCAGCGGGTTGGGCCGCTTGGAGATGATCTCCACGGTGTGCTCATCGACCACGTTGACCGTCTCGATAGGCTCGAAGATCGCCTTGAAGTCCGGGCTGCGCTTGAGGCGCTCGACGGTCCAGGCGACGTCCTCGGCGGTGAAGGGGTTGCCGGAATGGAAGGTGACCCCTTCGCGCAGGCTGATGCGCATGGTGGTGTCGTCGACCTGCTCCCACTCGGTGGCGAGTCTGGGCTCGAACTCGAAGTCCTTGGTCCAGCGCACCAGCGGATCGAAGGCCATGTGCGACAGTTGCAGGATACCGCCGGAGAGCTGCTCATGGATGTCCAGCGACACCGGATCGGCGTCGTAGGCCATGCGCAGGGTGTTTTCGGCTAGTGCGGTCTGGGGCAGGGCAGCCGTCAGCATGGCGGCACCGAGGGCACCGGCCAGAAGGGTCTTCTTGAACATGGAAGGAGTTCCTGCTTGTTGAGGTTGTTGTAATTGCCAGTCGGACGCCTTGGTCAATGTTGTAAGCGCCGGCTAGTCAATGTCCTGCATCAACATAGTGAGGTGTCGCGTTTAAACACAATCGAAATTGTGACAGCACCCATGCGAGGAACGAATATGGGCCCGGGGAGCGTGTCTTCAAGGAGCAGACAAGCGCTGAGCGACGAGAAGGTGGCGCAGACAGAAAAGTAAGGGGAAATAGAGGAGCTGAGGTAGCCGGCGGAGGCGAGTGAGGTAACCGCAAGTGCAAGCGCCCCCGAACGAGATTCGGGGGCGCGAAAGGGCAATCGACACAGCGCCGAGGCGACAGTGGTGTCCAGGGTCGCCTGGCGGTCAATCGGTCAGTTCAGACCAGCCGTCACTGCTGGGGCGGGCAGACGCGGTCGATGCGATAAAGCTGGGCGACCTGATCCAGGCCGTGGACGCTGCATTCCAGATCGGTGACACGACCGTCGCTGAGGCCATAGACCCAGCCATGCACCGACAGCGCCTGGCCGCGCTGCCAGGCACGCTGGACGATCTTGGTACGACACAGCGTCTTGACCTGAGACTTGACGTTGAGCTCGCACATGCGATCCACCTGTTCGTCCAGCGGCAGATGCTCGAGTTCCGAGCGATGCATGCTGTAGAGCTCGCGTACACTGTGCAACCAGTTGTCCACCATACCGTTCTCGCCGCCGGTGACCGCAGCGCGCACGCCGCCACAGTTGTAGTGGCCGACGATCATGATGTGACGTACCTTGAGCACGTCCACCGCGAACTGCACCACCGACAGGGCGTTCATGTCATTGTGGTAGAGCAGGTTGGCGACGTTACGGTGGACGAACACCTCACCCGGGGGAAGGTCGATGATCTGGTTGGCCGGCACGCGGCTGTCGGAACAACCGATCCACAGATACTCCGGGCTTTGCTGCTGAGCAAGGCGGGCAAAGAAATCAGGGTCTTCCTGGCAGATTCTGTCGGCCCAGGCCCGATTATTGGCGAGCAGATTGTCGATATCACTCATGAACTTTCCCCGTGCAAGCAGTGGATGGCTAAAGTGGTGCATGTTTTTACCCCCCTCGGTCAAGGTGGTCAAGCACCCTCCCGTGGTAGCCAGCCCGCTGGTATCATGGGAAGGTTTCCCATCCTGGTGGGCCTCGAGGCAGGTCCCTGGTAGGCCAGGCCCCTAATGATCCGACAGCGGTCCCGACAACAAGGGCCCCAGCAACAGAATCAGGAGACGCAAGTGTCACAATTCGACTATGACCTCTTTGTCATCGGTGCCGGCTCCGGTGGTGTCCGCGCTGCCCGTACCGCGGCGGCAACCGGGGCCAGGGTGGCCGTCGCCGAGGATCGCTACCTCGGCGGTACCTGCGTCAACGTGGGCTGCGTGCCCAAGAAGCTCTACTCCTACGCCGCACACTTCCACGAGGCTTTCGACGACGCTCGCGGCTTCGGCTGGCAGCTCGACCAGGCGCCGAGCTTCGACTGGGCGACCCTGCGCGACAACAAGATCGGTGAGATCAAGCGACTCAACGGCATCTACGGCAAGCTGCTGGACAACGCCGGGGTGCGCCTGATCAACGGTCGCGCCAAAGTGGTGGACGAACACCGTGTCGAGGTCGGCGGCGAGACCATCAGCGCCGAGAAGATCCTGGTGGCGGTGGGTGGCTGGCCCTGGGTGCCGCCGTTCCCCGGCAGCGAACTGGCCATGAACTCCAACCAGATCTTCGACCTGGACGAGTTTCCCAAGCGCTTTCTGGTGCTTGGCGGCGGCTATATCGCCGTGGAGTTCGCCAGCATCTTCAACGGCCTGGGCGCCGACGCCCACCTGCTGTATCGCGGCGACCTGTTCCTGCGCGGCTTCGACCAGGAGGTGCGCGAGTTCACCCGCGACGAGATGGCCAAGAAGGGCGTCAACCTGCACTTCAACACCAACATCGAGTCCCTCGAGAAGGTCGAAGGCGGGATCAAGGCCACCCTGACCAACGGCGAGACCCTTGAGGTGGATGCCGTGCTGTCCGCCACCGGCCGCAAGCCGCATCTGGAAGGCCTGGGCCTGGACCAGCTCGACATCGCGCTCAACGAGAACGGCTCTATCCAGGTCAACGATCGCTTCGAGACCTCTGTGCCCTCGATCCTGGCGCTGGGCGACGTGACCGGCGGTCCCGAGCTGACGCCGGTGGCCCTGGCCGAGGCCATGCATCTGGTCGCACACCACTACGGTGACGCGCCCCAGGCGCCGATGAACTACGACAACATCGCCACTGCGGTGTTCTGCCATCCCAACATCGGCACCGTTGGCCTGTCCGAAGAGAAGGCCCGCGAGGTGTGCAAGGCGGTCCGCGTCTACAGCGCCGACTTCCGTCCCATGAAGCACACCCTGTCCGGCAGCGATGAACGCTGCCTGATGAAGCTGATCGTCGACGACGAAAGCGACGTGGTGGTAGGGGCGCACATGGTCGGCGAGGAGGCCGGCGAGGTGATCCAGGGCATCGCCATCGCGGTGCGTGCGGGCCTGACCAAGGCAGATTTCGACGCCACCGTGGGCATCCACCCAACCGGCGCCGAAGAGTTCGTCACCATGCGCACGCCGACGCGTACCTGAGTCCGGCGTCACGATACGACAAGGGCACCAGTGGGTGCCCTTATCTTTTGACGAGAGACCAAGGCCGCCTGTTTTGGATGCCACCGTCGGCATCCACCCGACCGGCGCCGAAGAGTTTGTCACCATGCGCACGCCGACGCGTACCTGAGACCGGCGTCACGATACGACAAGGGCACCTGTGGGTGCCCTTTTTTGTGGCCTTTTCTCGCCGATCCGAAAGGGCCGACTATACTGCTTCAGGCGGACGAAATCGTCTCGTTGGAGAGGCAATCGATTACGCCAAAGGGATAGGGGAGGTGAGCGGCAGTGATCGCTCCGAGCCGCCATGAGACGTGGCCTGGCGCCACTCGCATAATTTTTTTTTATGCTTCCAGGGGTTAAGAATAATCCAGATTTTGAAATGTCATACTCGACTGTTATAATGGTTGTCCAAATTCGCTACAGCGAAGCATAACGAACATGACCGCAAGCACTGAGCCCTTCACACCATCAGCCGACCTCGCCAAGCCTACGGTGGCGGACGCGGTGGTGGGTCACGAAGCGGCGCCGCTGTTTATTCGCAAGTCCACTCCCGAGGATGGCTGGGGCATCTACGAGCTGGTCAAGTCCTGCCCGCCCCTGGACGTCAACTCCGCCTACGCCTACCTGTTGCTGGCCACCCAGTTCCGTGACAGTTGTGCCGTTGCCACCAACGAGGAAGGCGAGATCGTCGGCTTTGTCTCCGGCTACGTGAAGTCCAATGCTCCGGACACCTACTTTCTATGGCAGGTCGCGGTGGGCGAGAAGGCCCGCGGTACCGGCCTGGCCCGCAGACTGGTCGAAGCCATCCTGACCCGCCCTGAATTTGCCGAGGTCCACCACCTCGAGACCACCATCACACCGGATAACCAGGCTTCCTGGGGCTTGTTCCGCCGCCTGGCCGATCGCTGGCAGGCGCCGTTGAACAGCCGCGAGTACTTCTCTACCGACCAATTGGGTGGAGAGCACGATCCGGAAAACCTGGTGCGCATCGGTCCCTTCGACACGACGCGTATCTAACGGCTTCCAGGGTGGTGACAGGGCGCCAGCGTCCGTCGCCACCGATACCCGATAACTTCCCCTACGAACCCGACAGGAGGTCGCAATGCAGACCCAGATCCTCGAACGCATGGAATCCGAAGTTCGTACCTATTCCCGTTCCTTTCCGGTGGTCTTCACCAAAGCGCAGAACGCTCGCCTGACCGACGAGGAAGGCCGCGAGTACATCGACTTTCTGGCCGGTGCCGGCACCTTGAACTACGGCCATAACAACCCGCACCTGAAGCAGGCGCTGGTCGACTACCTGGCCACCGACGGCATCATCCACGGTCTTGATTTCTGGACCGCCGCCAAGCGCGACTATCTGGAGACCCTGGAAGAGGTGATCCTCAAGCCGCGTGGTCTCGACTACAAGGTCCACCTCCCGGGGCCGACCGGCACCAATGCCGTCGAGGCTGCCATTCGCCTCGCTCGTGTGGCCAAGGGTCGTCACAACATCGTGACCTTCACCAATGGCTTCCACGGCGTGACCATGGGAGCGCTGGCCACCACCGGCAACCGCAAGTTCCGCGAGGCGACCGGCGGTATTCCGACCCAGGGTGCAGCCTTCATGCCCTTCGATGGCTACATGGGTAGCGAGACCGATACCCTGGACTACTTCGAGAAGCTGCTCGGCGACAAGTCCGGCGGTCTCGACGTGCCCGCCGCGGTCATCGTCGAAACGGTCCAGGGCGAGGGCGGCATCAACGTGGCCGGCCTGGATTGGCTCAAGCGTCTCGAGGGCATCTGCCGCGACAATGACATCCTGCTGATCATCGATGATATCCAGGCGGGCTGCGGTCGTACCGGCAAGTTCTTCAGCTTCGAGCACGCCGGCATCACACCGGACATCGTCACCAACTCCAAGTCGCTGTCCGCACTCGGCCTGCCGTTCGCCCACGTGCTGATGCGCCCGGAGCTCGACAAGTGGAAGCCGGGTCAGTACAACGGTACCTTCCGTGGCTTCAACCTGGCCTTCGTCACCGCTACCGCTGCCATGCGCAAGTACTGGAGCGACGATACCTTCGAGCGTGACATCCAGCGCAAGGCGCGGATCGTGGAAGAGCGCTTTCAGAAGATCGCCGCCTGGCTCAGCGACAAGGGGTATCCGGCATCCGAGCGTGGCCGCGGCCTGATGCGCGGCATCGACGTGGAAAGCGGCGATATCGCCGACAAGATCACCGCCAAGGCCTTCGAGAACGGCCTGGTGATCGAGACCAGTGGCCAGGACGGTGAGGTGGTCAAGTGCCTGTGTCCGCTGACCATCACCGACGAGGATCTGATCGAAGGTCTCGATATCCTCGAGCGCAGCACCCACGAGGCGCTAAGCTGAAACAGGATACGCCCGCAGGCTATCTGCGGGCAGGTGCCAGCAGCAAGGTGCCGCTGATCCTGCCCTGAGCAATATGTAAAGCGAGGGCTCGCCCTCGCTTTTTCTGCGGACGCCACCAGCGCTCGAAGCCTCGCACAGGGCCTTTCGATGCCCGGCACCGCCGACGCCCCCGACCCCCGACAACGGAGAATTCGATGATCGTTCGCAACCTGGAAGAAGCTCGTCAGACCGACCGCCTGGTAAAGGCAGAGAACGGTAACTGGGACAGCACCCGCCTGATGCTCGCCGATGACGGCGGTCAGTGTTCCTTCCACATCACCCGTATCTTCGAGGGTACCGAGACCCACATCCACTACAAGCATCACTTCGAGGCGGTGTTCTGCATCGAGGGCGAAGGCGAAGTGGAGACCCTGGCCGACGGCAAGATCTGGCCGATCAAGCCGGGCGACATCTACATCCTGGATCAGCACGACGAGCACCTGCTGCGTGCTTCCAAGACCATGCACCTGGCCTGCGTGTTCACTCCGGGCCTGACGGGCAAGGAAGTGCACCGCGAAGATGGCTCCTACGCGCCCGCCGGCGAGTAAGGGCGTCCCGCCAGGATTGAACAGGAACTCGCTTCCCGCACCCGACAACGGCGCCCCTTGGGGCGCCGTTGTCGTATCTGGCCAATCGACCGAAGTAATCGCAGGACGACCGAAGTAGTCGCAGGACGCTGGAGGTAGACGTCACGGGAAGAGCAGCAGGGTACGTGGGGGCATAGGAGGCAGGTACGTCAAAATTGTGCCCAAAAGTTCGTAGTGCTTCCTATACTTTGCAGCAAACTTCTCAATGGAACCGTCCCCATGGCCATTTGTCGCCCCCGACTCCTGACCTCCGGTATGTATCACTACCTGCTGGCAGCGCCGATCCTTGGTGCAGCACTGCTGGCCCCAGCGACGGCTCATGCCTCGGAAGGTGGCAGCAGCATCTATGTACCGGGCGCCTATAATGACTTTGCCGCCGGCTTGGCCCCGCCGCCCGGGGTCTATGCGCGCAACGACCTGGTGCGCTACGAGGGCGATATCGGCGCGCGGCCCCTGGGCGGACGGCTGTCGGCGGGTCTCGACCAGACGCTGTGGTTCAACCTGCTCAAGCTGACCTGGGTGACCGACGTCGAGTGGCTCGGCGCCACCTACATCGCCGGGATCAATCTTCCCTACGTGTTTGACGTCAGCGTCGATCTCGAGGCCAGCATCCCAGGCCAGGAACGCTTCAACAGCGGAAGCAACAGCGGCTTCGGTGATCCGTACCTGGTGCCTGTCGCCCTCAACTGGGCCAACGGGACTCACCACACCACGGCGGCGGTGGGGATCAATATTCCGGTGGGGCGCTACGACGAGGACGATCGGATCAACCTGGGGCGGCACTACTGGTCGATCGATCCCACCATTACCTACAGTTGGCTGCCCGAAAGCGGATGGGACCTGTCGATGACTGCGGGCATCCTGTTCAACTTCAAGAACGATGCCACCGACTACACCACCGGCGACGAGTTTCACCTGGACGTGCTGGCGGCGAAGTACCTGACGCCAAGCTTCGGACTGGGCCTCGCCGGGTACGTTTACGAACAGCTCGAGTCGGACTCGGGACCGGTACCGGATCGCCTGGAAGATGGTTTTCGCAGTAGCGGGGCAGGGGTAGGGCCGGCCTTCATGAAGAGCGTCTCACTCGGCCAGGCGCCGGTCACCTTGATCGGCAAGTGGCTGCACGATGTGTCATCCGAAAATCGCTTCGATGGCGATACGGTGTCGCTGTCGGCGGCCTGGGCTTTCTAGCCACCTCCCCACCTCCCGACCAGCGCCCGATCCGATGATTCGGGCGCGCCACCTCGATCCTTCCCCTGAACGAATCTCCGCCATGTTCTCGGGCGCTCAGCGGCGCCCGATTCTCCCGTTGTTCTGCATCGATATTGTCTACGCTGAACGTCTTTATCAGCCGAGGCCCTGCACGTCCCTCGAGACTTCCTGCCGCCTATGCAGCTCAGGCGGCACAGGGACACAGCAGGCCACGCGTCACGCTCGAAAATGACAGCATTTTACAACTAAGCTGCCGCTGCAGCGGGACCTCTCTGCACCAGGAACCGGTTTCAGACAGATCGTTATTGCCCGCTAATAAAGGGCTTTTCCGAAAAATGTCGATCATGTTGGCCGCCTTGGCTAACGCACCTCGACAGTGGCATTGCACTTTAGTCAAAAAGTGTCAGGAAGGGGTTGCAGCCAGGAAGTCCTCTCTTCTACTTTGTCATACATAGTATGCCATGGTTTCCAGAAAACGGCTCAGGCCATCGCCATGTGATGGCAGTACGAGAGGGCCGGACACTTGCCCAACCGGGTATGACAACAACGCCAACAAGGTCAACCAGAGGACTCGCCATGAATCCCGCCGCTTCACGCAAGCTCACCCGCGCCATCCATCTTGCCGGCCTGGCCGCGACCACCGCCTTGCTGGCAACGCCAGCCCTGGCCGAACAGTGGCGCGGCTGGAACATTCATCCTCCCGAGTACCCCAACAGCATTGCGCTGGAGACCTTCGCCAAGGAGGTGGACGAGCGAACGGAAGGGCGCATCACACCAAAGGTCTATCACAACGCCGTGCTGGGGGATCAGCCTGATGCCATCGAGCAGACCCGCAACGGTGCTCTGGATTTCGGCAACTTCAACATGGGCCCCATGGGTCCGATGGTGCCGGCGGCCAACGTACTCTCGCTGCCCTTCATCTTTGAAAGTGAAGAGCGCATGTACGAACTGATGGATGGCGAGATCGGCGAACGCTTCGCCGCAGCGATGGAGGAGCAGGGCCTGGTCGCGCTGGGTTGGTTCGGGGCAGGCTCGCGCAGCCTCTACAACACCGACCACCCGGTCGAGACTCCGAAAGATGTCGAGGGCATGAAGGTCCGGGTCATGAACAACGACCTCTACGTCGACATGATCGATGCGCTGGGTGGCAACGCCACCCCCATGGCCTACGGTGAGGTCTACCAATCGCTGACGACCGGAGTGATCGACGGCGCCGAGAACAACTTCCCGTCCTACGAATCCAGCGGCCACTACGAGGTTGCCGGCTACTACTCACTGACCAACCACCTGGTCATTCCCGAGTGCCTGTGCATGGCCCGCAGTACCTGGGACGAGCTGTCCGAAGAGGACCAGGCGGCGGTCCGGGAGGCCGGGCAGGTCGCCACCGAGCAGCAGCGTGAACTGTGGGAAGAGCGTACCGCGGCCAGTCGGCAAACGGCGCTGGATGCAGGCGTCGAGATCAATGAGGTTCCGGACAAGTCAGAATTCCAGGCGCTGATGCAACCGGTCTATGAGGGCTTTCTTGCCGAGAACCCGGACCTGGCCTCGCTGGTCGACGACATTCGCGCGGCTCAGGCCGACTGATCCCATTGATACGAGAGCCCCGTCCCCGGTGCCGGGGGCGGGCGGGGAGGCTGATGCGTGAACGCACCCACCGACACCTCTGACGTCGGGTCCGAGCAAACCGAGTCAGAGCAAGAGGGCGCCACGGTACGCCGTGGTGCCTTTCCTCCGGCATCGCCGGAGTCACGAAGCATACGCTACAAGCGTGAAACACCCAGCCGACTGGACCGCATCCTCGACAGTATCGCCCATGGTTGCATCATGGTGGCCGGGGTGCTGCTGGTGTTGCTGATCATCACCTTTGGCTGGCTGGTATTTGGCCGCTACGTGCTCAATGACACCCCCACCTGGGTCGAGCAGACGGCGCTTCTGAGCGTGGCCTACATCACCTTTCTCGGCGCCGCTGCCGGCGTTCGTCACAACAGCCACCTGTCCATCGACCTGCTGCGCGACAACATGCCGGCGCCGATCAAGGGTCTGATGCACCATCTGGCGGATCTGTTCGTGGTGGCCTTTGGCGGCTTCATGGCCTGGCAGGGCTGGCAGTTGATGATGACCAACCTGGCACGACCTATCCCGATGCTCGGACTCTCCGAAAGCTGGCGTGCTGCGCCGCTGGCGATCTGTGGCGCGCTGATGGTGCTGTTCGCTGTGGCTAACATCGTCAAGCGGCTTGGCGGCCGGCACAACCCGACCCAGGAGGACTGAGCATGGGACTCGCTATCGTTTTTGGACTCTTTGCCCTGGGACTGGCGGTCGGCGCTCCGGTGGCCTTTGCGGTAGGACTGGCAGCAGTAGGGGGCTTTCTCTATGAGGGACTGCCGCTGTTCGTGGCATTCCAGCGCATCCTCTCGGGCATTTCGGTGTTTTCCCTGCTGGCCATTCCGTTCTTTATCTTCGCCGGCGAGCTGATGCTGCACGGCGGTATTTCCCAGCGCCTGGTGCGCCTGGCCTCTGCCGCAGTGGGCCGGGTGCGCGGAGGGCTCGGGGTGGTCAATGTGACCTCTTCGATGCTGTTCGGCGGGATTTCCGGTTCCGCGGTGGCGGACACCTCAGCGCTCGGCTCCATCCTGATTCCGGTGATGAAGGAGAAGGGCTACGACGCGGACTACGCGGTCAACGTGACGGTGACCTCGTCGGTGGCCGGGGTGGTGATTCCGCCCAGCCACAACATGATCCTCTACGCCGTGGCGGCCGGTGGCGGCCTGTCCATCACCAAGCTGTTCATGGCGGGCATCGTGCCGGGCATCCTGATGTGTGGCCTGCTGGCCCTTGCCGCCTATCTGGTAGCGGTCAAGCGTGGTTACCAGGGCGAACGCTTTCCGGGCTGGCAGGCGCTGGCGATCAGCTTTGCCGCCGCACTGCCAGGGTTGCTGACCGCGGTCATCATCGTGGGCGGCGTGCTGTCTGGCGTGCTGACGGTGACCGAGTCAGGCGCCTTCGGGGCCATCTACGCCATCGTCGTCACCGCGCTGGTCTATCGCGAGCTGCACTGGGCATCGTTCAAGCAGGCGGTCTACCAGTCGGTGCGCACCACCGCGCTGGTGATGATCCTGGTCGGCTGCGCCTCGGCGTTCTCCTATCTGCTCGCCCTCTATAGCGTGCCGGAGTTGCTGTCCAACACGCTGCTCGGGATCACCGACAATCCGCTCGCCATCCTGCTGATGCTGAACCTGATCCTGCTGGCACTCGGCATGATCATGGACATGGCGGCGCTGATCCTGATCTGCACGCCGATCTTTCTGCCGATTGCCGCCCAGTTCGGCATGGATCCGATCCAGTTCGGCATCATGATGATGATGAATCTGGGGCTCGGGCTGTGCACGCCGCCGGTGGGTGCCTGCCTGTTTGTCGGCAGCGTGGTCGGCAAGATCAAGATCGAACAGACCGTTCGCACCATCTGGCCGTTTTACCTGGCGTTGTTCGCCGCTCTGATGCTGGTGACCTACGTTCCGGCACTGTCCATGGCGCTGCCCAACATGCTGGAGTGATGGCGACCATGCCAAGCCAGCCTTTGACGAGGCGCCACACACCGCAGACCACCTACAGGAAAAGAGGCACACCGATGAAGATCGCCAGGGTCGAGACCCATCTGCTGGATCATCCCCTTGAACAGGCCTTCGAAAGTGCTTCCATGCGCTTCGAACGCCGCCAGCACTGCCTGGTGGAGATCACCTGCGAAGACGGCACCGTCGGCTGGGGGGAGTGCCTCGGTCCGGCCCAGGCCAACGCCGCGGTGGTGGCCACCTACGCCGACACCCTGATCGGCGCCAACCCGCTGGAGCATGAAAGACTGTGGCTCCTGCTCTACAACCGGCTGCGTGACCAGGGCCAGCGGGGGCTGACCATGACGGCCCTCAGCGGCATCGACATCGCGCTGTGGGACATCAAGGGCAAGCACTACGGTGCCAGCGTGTCGGAACTCTTGGGAGGGCGTTTTCGCGAACGCGTCCAGGCCTACGCCACCGGCTCCTTTCGTCGCGATGGTGTGGACCGGGTCAGTGATATCGCCGCGGAGGTGGCGGGCTACGCCGAGGAGGGCTTTCACGGGGTCAAGATCAAGATCGGCTTCAACGTCGAGGAAGATCTTCGGGTCATCGCCGCCGTGCGCGAGGCCATCGGTCCCGATCGGCGTCTGATGATCGATGCCAACCACGGCTATGACCTGCTGGAGGCCCTCGAGGTCGGCAAGCGGGCGGCGGCTTACGACGTCGACTGGTTCGAGGAACCGGTACTGCCGGAGCAGATTCATACCTATCGCGCGGTGCGCGATGGCCAGCCTCTACCGGTCGCCAGTGGCGAGAACTGGCATGGCCGCTACGCCATGCAGGAGCCGCTGGCCAGTCGCGCCATCGATATCTGCCAGCCCGACATATGCGGCGTCGGCGGCTTCACCGAGATGCGGCGCGTCGTGGATATGGCGGCGCTTCATGGCGTGCGTCTGATTCCCCATGTGTGGGGCACCGCCGTGTGCATCGCCGCCAGCCTTCAGGCCATGGCGGCGCTACCGCCCAATCCGCCGAGACGTGAGCCGATCGAACCCATCATGGAGTTCGATCGGACCCACAATCCCTTCCGTCAGGCCATTGTTACCCAGCCGCTGGAGCATCATCAGGGCTGGGTCGATATCCCTGACGGCCCTGGACTTGGCATCGAGATCGATCGCGACGCCCTGACACGTTTCGCCCTCAAGGAGACAAGACAGTGATACCGGCCAATACCCGTCCGCTGGAAGGGCGCGCGCCCAGGCTGAAGGCACCCGCCGGCGCCACCGATTGCCATATTCATCTCTTCCTCGATGGCTACAAAGGCCAGCCAGGCGGGCCGCCGATCAAGGAGTTGGCAACCGTCGAGGATCTCCGGCGCTTCCAGCGCTGGATGGGGCTCGACAGGGTGGTCGTGACCCAGTCCAACGCCTATCAGTTCGACAATGGCGCCTTGCTTGCTTCGCTCGATCAACTGGGCCTGGACAAGGCCCGCGGGGTCGCCGCCGTCAGTCCTGACACCCCTTTGAAAACCCTCGAAGACTGGCATGGCCGAGGTGTACGCGGCGCACGCATCATGAACCTGGGCGGAGGCGCCATGCCGTTGGCTCGCCTGCCCGAGGTCGAGCCGTTGATCGCGCCCCTAGGCTGGCACCTGATGGTACAGTTCAATGGCCGCGAGCTCGACCAGCACCTGCCGATGCTGGAACGTATCGAGTGCCCGTACATCATCGATCATATCGGCAAGTTCATCGATCCGGTGCCGGCCGATGATCCTCGCGTCGATGCCATTCTCAGGCTGCTTGACCGCGGCAACGCCTGGTTCAAGGTCTGCGCCGGTTACGAGACCAGCCTGAGCGGAGGGCCCGACTACGACGACGTCGGCGCCATCGCCCGGCGGGTCATCAACCACGCACCGGAGCGCATCCTCTGGGGCAGCAACTGGCCCCATGTTGGTGTCCCGCGAGATCAGTACCCCGACGACCCTGACCAACTCGACGTACTGCTGGCCTGGGCCAATGAGCAGCAGCGCCAACGCATCCTGGTCGACAATCCCGCCGAACTGTACGGCTTCGGTCGCTGAAGGCGCGTATCACGAGACACGAGACACGACACCCGAGAAGGAATTCTGACATGTTGAATCGACTGCTGGTCACCGGCGCCGCCGGGGGCCTGGGCACCGCTCTGAGACCTCATTTGAGTCGCTTGGCGAAGGAGGTCCGGCTGTCCGACATGGTCGCCGTCGACCAGGACGTGACCCACGACACCAGCCATGAAGAGATCGTCACGGCAGACCTGACCGACGTCGATGCTGTCGCTCGCCTGGTCGAAGGCTGCGATGGTGTTATCCACCTGGGCGGTGTATCGGTGGAGCGTTCCTGGCAGCAGATCCTGCCGGCCAACATCATGGGCACCTATCACCTCTATGAGGCGGTGCGCCATCATGACAAGCCGCGGGTGGTATTCGCCAGTTCTAACCACGTCATCGGCTTCTACCCACAGCATCAGCGGCTGGACGCCAAGGTGCCGAAACGCCCGGATTCGCTCTATGGCGTGTCGAAAGGCTTCGGCGAGGACCTCGCCAGCCTGTACTTCGACAAGTTCGGTGTCGAGACCCTGGCGGTGCGTATCGGCTCCTGCTTTCCCGAGCCCGCCGATGCCCGCATGCTGGCCACCTGGATGAGCGTCGAGGATTTCATGGCGTTGCTCGAGCGCGCCTTCTGCGTCCCTGAACTGGGCTACACCGTGGTCTACGGCGCCTCCAACAACGCCGAACAATGGTGGGACAATCGCGAAGCAGGTTTTCTGGGCTGGGTGCCCAAGGACAGCTCCGAACCCTGGCGTGCCGAGATCGAGGCCAGGGGAGGGCGGTTGGCTCCCGATGACCCTTCGGTGCGCTTCCAGGGCGGCAAGTTTGCAGGCCAGGGCCATCCTGACGATGAATAGCCACTGAATCGTCGCGGAAAGCCACCAGGCATCCGTACACCGGGGACCTGACGCCATCGCCTTGATACACTGGCGTCCTGATAGTCAGTGCTGATATACAGCCCTGATAAATAGCCCTGAAAAGTAGCCCAGTGATAGCGCTTTGCGGCACGTCGCGTCATCGCCACGCGAACTGAAGAGGAATCGACCATGGCAGCCAAGCCAGCACCCCGCACGGAACCGGCACCGCTAAACGTCAAGAAGCTGACGCGTGAAGGCAGTCTGTCGATGAACGTGGCCGACCAGCTGGAAGGTCTGATCACCGCCGGAACCATCGCCGTCGGCGAGAAGCTGCCGACAGAAAGCGGCCTGTGTGATTCCTTTGGTGTCAGCAGGACGGTGATTCGCGAGGCGGTGGCTCACCTCAAGTCGCTGGGCCTGGTCGAGGCACGGCGTGGCGTCGGCACCACGGTGATCCGGGCCGCACCGGCCGAGGCCATGCCCGCCAAGCGGATTCGTCCGACCACCGTCGAAGATATTCTGCATGTCATCGAGCTGCGGCTTAATCTGGAGCCTGCGGCGGCGGCGTTGGCCGCCGAGCGCTTCGAGGCCGACGACGAGACTCGCCTGCGTGACACCCATGCGGCCTTCGTCAAGGCTCGTCAGCAGCGTAGCCAGGCGCGTAACGAGGACTTCGAGTTCCACCACGCGATTGCCAGGGCCACCCACAATCCGTTCTTCCCTCAGGCGCTGGAGCAGCTCAACCTGAGCGCGATTCCGCGCTCGAAGCTCGCGACCAGCGAGGTCAATACCGACTCCACCAGCACCTATCTCAAGCGCGTGGAAGCCGAGCACCAGGACGTTCTCGACGCGATCCTGTCACGCGACCCCGACGCCGCCAGAGCCGCCATGGCGCGCCACCTGGAACGCGCCCGGGAGACTTACCAGCAGTTCAAGGAGAAGGGTTGAGTCAGTGCCGGCCGCCAGTACGTCAGTTGTCATCGGTTGACGCAGTCCGCTCGACAGGACTGCCAGTTCGATGATCTGAATCCGTTGGGCTCGGTGGGAAGCTACCGCCGAGTTCGAGGTAAGTTCGAGGCTGTTATCAGCCTTCACAAGCTTTCATGACCCATAGTTCGCATAATCTATATTATGTTAAATGAGGTGTTTGCCGGTTCTCCCGGACAAGCCTCTGATGCTCTGCTGCCTCCCCTTTGGCGCTCTGCGGCCTCCATGTCGATCGTCTGACTGCTTTTCCATCCTGCACAACCCAGCGACGCTTCCTCTCCGCTTGCGAGCACAGGCTAGCTGGCAGGAACCTCACGTTCGATGTCACATCGTGCCACACCGTCGTCTGAAACCCGTCCTCCGGCATCCAGGCAGGCGTCCTGCAGATGCCAGAGCTGGTAGCGGCTTCCTGCGTAGAACCCCATGACGAGTCCGGCGACCAGCGCCGTGGTGACGATAATCGCTATCGTGCGTCTTCCCTGACGATGTCTGGCTGCCATGGTGATGTCCGGATAGAAAAGATCTTGCTGACCGACGGTGATCAGTCGCCCAACGCTTCCAGCACCAGTTCGGCCACGCGTCGGCCCGAGGCTGGATTTTGCCCGGTGACCAGCCGCTCATCGACTACGGCGAATGGCTCCCAGGCGCGATCCGCCTTCAAATAGAGTCCGCCACGCTCGACAAGCTCCGTTTCGGTAAGAAACGGCACGATGTCGTCGAGCTTGGCCAGGTGCTCCTCGTGATTGGAAAAGCCGGTCACCTTCATGCCCTTGATCAGGTATTCCCCATCATCCCGGGTCACATTGAGCAAGCCCACGGCACCGTGACACACAGAGGATACGATACCGTCTGCCTCGTAGATGTCCCGACACAGGCGTTTAAGCGTCTCGTTGCCCGGAAAGTCCCAGATGACCCCATGCCCGCCCGCCAGATAGATTGCCCGATAGTCCGCTGCGTTGACCTCGTCCAAGGCCAGCGTCGTACCCAGGCGGTTCATGAAGTCCTTGTTCTGATAGTAGTCCCAGTCAATCGCTTCGGCGGCCGCCAGACTGTGGGGATCGATGGGCGTATAGCCCCCCTTGGGGCTTGCGATGTCGCAGGTCCAGCCAGCCTGTTCGACATGATCGATAAAATGCACGGCTTCACCTAGCCACAGACCCGTGGCTCGATCATGATTGGGATACTTGGCGTGACTGGTCACTACCACAAGAATCTTGTTATCCATGGCGAGGGCTCCGACGAGAACGTTGAACCTTGTAGTCGACTCTGTCGCTATCTTGTTGCGTTATTGTAGTCAGCCTCGTGCTAGCTTCAGCAAAGCACGAAAGGTTCTGCATAGTAGAAGCGGAAGACCATGGGACATGTGTAGCCGCCAATACTCAGGCAACTCCTTGGGTCTATTGTCCCGATTTCTGATGAGGTAGACATGGGCCCCGCTCAGTAGACACCTTAGCGCTTTTTCAGGGGTGGGGGCTCGGGATTGTGGGCGGTTCTCAGCAGTACAGCGGAGCACCTGAGGCGTGATCAACCCGGCCCCAGCATGGACAGCGCTGGCGTCGCTCCTTATCATCGCTTCAATTTGTCTCGTTCGATTAGCTTCCTCGGAAGTGGTCTTGTCGAGTCACACCATTTTTGTCGATGCCGATACAAGGACGCTAGCGTCATGCCCCTCCGACCGACTCGTTTTCTTTCTTTGGCCGCCGCCGCGATGCTCGGTGGCTGTGCTCTGGCACCGGTCGACGCTCCGCCTCCTCCTGAGCCTCTCACGCCTTCGGAATTCCACGCCGAGATCCGAGGGCTCGAGACGCGCCTGGCGGGACGCTGCGACCTGACCCACGACATGCTCAGTGAACAGGCGGCGCAGGATCGCCGCATGACCGCCGATATCCGCGAAGTCGGTAGCCTGCTGCGCGGCGTACGCCAGGATCTGGCCGGGCTCGAGCGCGGCAGCGCGGAGCCCGGTCCTCGGACGACGCAGTGTGAGGCCAGCACCGAGTCCGGTATCGACAACAAGGAACTGCTGGGACGCAGCGAGTGGGTTGGCTTGCCCGATGTGGGCACCTATCTGAAGGCGCGGATCGACTCCGGGGCCAATACCTCATCGCTGTCCGCTACCGATGTCACCACCTTCGAACGGGATGGTGACGAATGGGTGCGCTTCAAGCTGGGCCTCAATGAAGAGGATTCGGTGGTCGAGGCCGTGCGCGATGAATGGATCGAGGCACCGGTAGAACGCAAGGTGACCATCGTCCAGGCCAACGGTGAAGAAAGCCGCCCCGTGGTCAGCCTGCTGATGACCCTCGGCCCGCTGCGTGAACAGGTCGAATTCACCCTGAACGACCGCACCCACCTGAGCTATCCCGTCCTGCTTGGCCGTCGTTTCCTGTTGGATATCGCCGTCATCGACGTGGCACGCCACTACCTGCACGACCGTCCCGAATTCCCAGGAGGGGAATCGGCCAGCGAAGCCGCCGACGAGGAAGCGGCCGATCGTGATGATCAGGAACAGCCCTGAGATAACGCTGTGTGCCGACGCCTCGGGGCGTCGGCCTTTCGCTCCCGATTAAGGAAGACCCATGTCCAGACTGCCCTTTTATCTGATCGTCGCCCTGCTGATGGTGGTTGGCATCGCGATGAGCATTCACCGCCACGTGGAATTCGAGGTCCCCTGGACGCCGGGTGAACAGCGCCAGGTCTGGGAAATCGAGGCTCAGGTCACCTTCGATGGCCAGGGCGAGCCGGCCAAGGTGGACATGGCCCTGCCCTCCTCTCAGGCCGGCTTTCGTGTGCTGACCGAGCACACCGCCTCACCGGGTTACGGCCTGGCGTTCCTGCAGGAAAACGGCGCACGTCGCGCCGAGTGGTCCACCCGCGAGGCGGTGGGCGATCAGCGCCTCTACTACACCGCCCAGGTACTGGTGACCGAAGGTGCCCGCAAGGCAACCGCTCCGCCCCCGCCGCCGCCGGTGACCGATGTCGCCTGGGAGCGTCCCTACGACACCGCCGCCCAGCAGGTGATCGACCGCGCCTGGGCACGCTCGTCCGACGCCTTTACCTTCGCCCGTGAATTGCTGAGCGAATTCGCCGATGACCGCCAGGGGGAAAATGCCAGGCTACTGCTGACCCAGTTCGATCGTGTGCCGCTGGCCGTGCGCCTGTTGAACCAGGCCGGCGTTGCCGCCCGTGAGGTCAGTGGCCTGATGCTCGACAGCGGCCGTCGGCGCCAGAGCCTGACCTCGTGGATACAGGTCTATGACGGCGACAAGCGCGCACTGTTCAATCCGGCCACCGGCGAACAGGGCAAGCCCGACAACCTGTTGATGTGGGAAAGCGCTGGCAATGCCGTGCTCGAGGTGGAAGGCGGTCGCGATTCACGTATTTCCTTCTCCATGCTGGTACGCAACCAGCCCGCCGCGGCGGCGGTACGCAGCCAGCTCGCCGAGGACAGCGATACCCTGCTCAACTTCTCGATTCACAGCTTGCCGCTCGAGGAGCAGGCGCTGTTCCAGACCATCCTGCTGATCCCGATCGGTGCGCTGGTGGTGGTGCTGCTGCGGGTGCTGATCGGCATCAAGACGTCCGGTACCTTCATGCCGGTACTGATTGCCCTGGCCTTCATCCAGACCACCCTGCTCACCGGCCTGGTCGGGTTTCTGCTGGTGGTGGCCGTCGGTCTGGTCATCCGCAGCTATCTGTCACACTTGAATCTATTGCTGGTGGCCAGGGTGACGGCGGTGATAATAACGGTGATAGCGATCATCTCGATCTTCACCGTGCTGTCCTATCGCTTTGGTCTCAATGCGGGCCTGACGATCACCTTCTTCCCGATGATCATCCTGTCCTGGACCATCGAGCGGATGTCGATCCTGTGGGAAGAAGAAGGCCCCAAGGAGGTGCTGATCCAGGGCGGCGGCAGCCTGCTGACCGCGGTACTGGCCTATCTGGCGATGAACAATCCGTGGATTCGCCACATCACCTTCAACTTCCTCGGCCTGCAGCTCATCCTGATGGCGCTGATCCTGCTGCTGGGCAACTACACCGGTTACCGGCTGCTCGAACTTCGTCGTTTCAAGCCGGTCACGGAGGACTGAGCCATGCTCAACTGGACCAGTCCCGGCAAGCTCAATGCCAAGGGCATCATCGGCATGAACCGGCGTAACATCCGTTACATCGGTCGCTACAACAGTCGCAAGCTGTATCCGCTGGTGGATGACAAGCTCAAGACCAAGCTGCTGGCACAGGAATACGGCATCACCACGCCGGAGCATATCGGTACGGTGTCGACCCAGTTTAGTGTCAAGCACATCAGCGAGATGCTGGCGGGCCACAACGGTTTTGTGATCAAGCCGGCCAAGGGCAGCGGCGGCAAGGGCATCCTGGTCATCGAGCGAGTCGAGGGCAAGCACTTCATCAAGCCCAGCGGCGCGGAGCTGGATATCGAGGATGTCGAACGCCACGTCTCCAATATCCTTTCGGGGCTCTATTCGCTTGGGGGCTCCCCGGACGTTGCCCTGGTCGAGGGGCTGATCAACTTCGATACCACCTTCGCTGCCTATACCTACGAAGGCGTGCCGGATATCCGTGTCATCGTGTTCAAGGGCTACCCGGTGATGGCGATGATGCGGCTGTCCACCGCCGCCTCCGACGGCAAGGCCAACCTGCACCAGGGTGCGGTGGGCGTCGGTATCGATATCGCCAGCGGGCGCGCCGTACGAGGCGTCCAGTTCGATCGTTCGCGCACCGATCATCCCGATACCGGCCATGAACTGGCCAGCCTGCAGATCACTGGCTGGACCACCCTTCTTGAACTCGCCTCCGGCTGCTACGAGATGACCGGGCTTGGCTATCTCGGCACCGACATGGTGCTCGATCGTGACCGCGGCCCCATGTTGCTCGAGCTGAACGCCCGCCCTGGCCTGGCGATCCAGATGGCCAATGGCGAAGGCTTGCGGCGACGCCTCGATCTGATCGAGGCGCAGACCGAGGAGCGCAGCGCTGCCGAGCGGGTGGCCTTCGCCCAGCACCACTTCGCCCGCCAGGGCGAGCTGCAGGAAGCCCCGGCAGAAGCCATTTGACAGTTTCGCGTGTCTGGCCCGCCGGCGGGCCAGCGCGTAGACTAGGTTGCCGCTTCGTGAATATTGGACCCCATGACCGAAACCGCCCTGCTACAACAGGCTGAAGCTCACTGCGCACATCGTGGCGTGCGTTTCACCCCCATCCGGCGACGTGTACTGGAACTGATCGGTGAGGCCAGCGGTGGCCTCAAGGCTTACGATCTGCTGGATCGGCTAGCCAAGGATCACGCCGCCGCGCGCCCCCCGACGGTGTACCGTGCGCTGGAGTTCCTGATCGAACAGGGGCTGGTACATCGCATCGAGTCGCTCAATGCCTACGTCGCCTGCCCCTGCCCCGAGCATGCCCATCGCTTCCAGCTGCTGATCTGCCGGGACTGCGGGCGCGTCGAGGAATTGCACCTCGACGAGATCAACGAGCAACTGGCAACCCGTGCCAGGACGCTGGGCTTCCAGGTACAGCGCCAGACCATCGAACTGCTTGGCCTGTGCCAGGCCTGCCAAGGCAGCCGCAACGATGGTGCCGAGGAGCGTGCCGACGCCACCGCTGATCCAGTCAATACATCCTCTTCCACCCCCAAGGACGCCACCTGAGCCCCATGACCGACCTGCTCAAACGCCTCGAGCGCGAACCCTGCGATAGCCGTCATTCTCTCGAAGAGGTGCTGGCCAATGTGCGATTCAACGGCGATGGCCTGCTGCCGGCGATCGCCCAGCAGCACGATAGCGGCGAAGTGCTGATGATGGCGTGGATGAACCGGGAAGCGCTGGAGGAAACGCTGCGCACTGGCCGGGTATGCTACTACTCCCGCTCCCGCGCCAAGCTGTGGCGCAAGGGCGAGTCTTCCGGCCAGCAGCAGCATCTCAAGAGTGCGTCGCTGGACTGTGACGGCGATACGCTGCTGCTGCAGGTCGAGCAGACCGGTCCAGCCTGCCATACCGGCCGTCGTAGCTGTTTCTATCTGTCCCTGGAAGCTGACAGCGCCCGCATCAACAGCGCTGCGCTGATCGATCCCGATGAGCTCTACACCAAGGGATCCTGAGTCACCGGCGACGGCCGGGGCTGACAGCAGTCGTGGTCGCGATGATCGATCGCCCCCCGCGCAGGAGCCATCACCCCGGGCGCGCGGACCGAAGCGCTGGCTGGCATGGCCGTTACTGGCGCTGATTCGCCTCTACCAGGGTGTCATCAGCCCATTGCTGGGCCCACGCTGTCGCTATTGGCCAAGCTGCTCGCACTACAGTCACGAAGCCATAACGGTTCACGGTCCGATACGGGGCGGTTGGCTAGCGCTCAAGCGTATTCTGCGCTGCCATCCTGGCGCCAAGGGCGGCATCGATCCCGTGCCTGGCGGGCCCAGCGAGAGGCTTTGCCGCCAGGATCCGGAGCTCGATGAGCGGTTTCAGGTGCGCGGCGACAGCGACTCGAGATCAGCGGACTGACGCGGGCGCCTCGTCGACGCCCAGGGTTCAAGCGTCAGGCAGCTTCCTGCTCAGCGACGCGATAGATGCGCTCGAGCATGGCGTTGAGGCCATTGCTGCGGGTCGGCGACAGGTGCTTGTCGAGGCCCAGGTCCTTGAGAAAATGTGGACTGGTGGCGAGGATGTCGCTGGGCTTTCGATCGTTGTAGATGCGCATCAGCACGGCGATCAGCCCTGACACGATGGCGGCGTCCGAGATGGCGGCAAAGTGCAGGGTGTCGCCCTGGCGCTCGTGGTGCATCCACACATTGGACTGACAGCCCTGAATCTTCAGCTCGTCACGCTTGTGCTCATCGGGGAAGGCCGGCAATGCCTTGCCCATGTCGATGATGTACTGATAGCGGTCCATCCAGTTGTCGAACAGTTCAAACTCTTCCAGCAGCTCCTGCTGGGCCTGTTCTGCGGTACTCGTCGTGGTCATGGTGACTCCCTAGAATGCTGCCAGGATTATACCTGCCAGGCCCCGCCGTCGTCCTCCCCCGGTCAGCCCCGGTTCGGAGAACCCGGCCAGGCGTCATGCTAGAATTCGCCCTGAGCGGGTGACAACGGAGCACTCGCTGTCGCTCGCCGCCTAAGCTACATAAAGAGATCGACATGCAAGCGCCAGACCCCCAAGGACAGGGCCCGCATCGCTCACGTGATAGACGACTCGATGCACTGGAAAAGGAGCTCGACCAGTATCTGGGCTCGTCACGGGCCGGCAAGACCGGCACGCCGGCCTCCGAGCGAGGCCTGACGCAGCAGCAGCTGGAAGAGATCATCGCTCACCTGGCCGCCCAGCGCCGGGCCAAGCGAGCGGCCATCCTTACCAATTTGCTGGATCTGGCCGATCGCGCGGGCACAACCGTCGGCGCACTTTCGCTGATTGCGCTGTTCTTCGCCGACAAGGATAGCTCGGGGGCGACGCTGGTGGTGGCCAGCACGGCCAAGCCGCTTTGGGGCGCCTTCGTTGGCTTTGGGCTGGCACTCGTGGCATCCTATGCCAAGGCCCTGCTCACCTGGAGGGACAAGTGATGACATTCCATATCGCCATGCTGATCATGCTGGGCGCCACCTTGGCGCTGGCGGTGGCCGCCTACCGACTCGACCGTGGCTACAAGTCCGACGTCAAGGCGCTCACCGAGCACGCCAATCGTTATATCGCCCGAAAGCGCGGCCCCCTCGAGCACTAGGATTGCCTGGTTGGCTCCATTGGCGGGCTCTGCTAGCCGCCCTCAGCCAGAAACCTGTCCAGGGGGGAGGGCTGTTTCTTCATTCCTTATTCTCCCCCCTTCCCTTGACCCCATCTTGGTCCTTCTGCCTGGCCAAGGCCGTGCAGCGACTGCTGGCGATGCCACTCCTCGTCTTCGGTGTGAAGGTAGCGTGACGTCGTCTCCAGGCGTGAGTGACGTGCCGACTGCGCCAGATAACGAAGCTCCACGCCCGCCTGGGCCTGATGGGTCAGAGCGGTATGCCTGAGCCAGTGCGGCGTAGCCTGTCGTAGCCGTGCCACCGCCTGGGGATCCCCGCCCTGCTCTTCCAGGCAGCCCGCGGCCTGGCTGAAGGTCGTGCGTATCAGTCGGTACAACTGGTTGTCACCCAGCGCGGTCTTACCATCCAGGCGTCTCAACAGTGGCGCTGGATCCCCGGCGGGATCGGCCGGCTCGCCGTAGAGCGTCCGCGCCTCCCGGACCAGCTCGATCATGTCGGGCGGCACCGGAATCTCGGCAAACTTGCCGCCCTTGCCAACCACCTGCCACCACCAGCGCCCTTCCCGCCTCACCAGATCCTCCATGCGCGCCTGGCTCATCTCGTTGATCCGCGGGGCCAGCAGGTAGGCAAAGCCGAACACCAGTCGCCGCCTGGTCCAGAGAAATCTGGCTCGTCGGTCGGCACCTGGCTCCAGCGGCTCGTTGAGCCAGGCCCACAGCCAGTCCCACAGCGGACGCTCCAGATAGCGCTCGACACGCCGCTGGCCATTGTTGAGGCGCCTGCGCTTGTCGCGCATCAATCGAAACGGGTTGCGCGACAGCCAGCCCGCCTCTACCAGCCAGGCCATCATGCCTTGCAGGATCACCAGGCTCTGGCGCCGACTTGCCGGCGACAGGGGGCCGCGAAACGGCCGCCAGCGAGGATCCTGACGCGGCCTGACCGGGCCTACCCACTGCTCGCGGGGGCGCGGGTCGGCGAGAAAGGCCTCGAACTCATCCAGGTGAGCCCGGGTCATCTGGGCCAGCGAAAGGCGGCGCTCTTCAAGCCACAGCAGCAGCCGCTCGGCCTCGCGGCGGTAGGCGCGCTGGGTCTGCGCGCTGCCGCCGTATTCGGCAAGCCAGTGGGCCACCGCCTGCCAGTCATCTTCCGCCTCGATCAGGGCCTGCGGGGACGACGAAGACGGTAATTCGCCGTCGACCAGGGTGCCTCCCGGCGTGCTGTCGAAGACCGCCCTGCCGTCCTGTGCCTGTATCGGAGGTGTCTTGCTCATATGACCTGCCCATTGGCTTGCGCCATTGCGTGTCCTCGCTTGGCGCGGCTGAATAGATAAAAAGTCCTGCTGACCAGCTGGCCGCTCAAGACACCGATGGCCACATCCGGTTGCGCGCGGCCAATGTGCGAGGACGCGATAGCGCGCAGCCTGGTTGCGCCGGTATCTGAGGGTCTCGGGTATGCTGACGTATGAACGACAGGGAGCCGTCGAGATCGATCATGAGTCACAACCAGCATTTCGTTGCCCGTGGCTTCGGGGACTTCGTTGACCGGGTTGGTGCCACCATCGCGGCACTCAGTGTCATGGGCGGCCTGTTCACGTCTCAGATGCCCGCACTCCTTTCGCTCGCGGGGGTGCTGCTGGGGATTGGCTGTGCAGCTCTCGGAATCACTACTAAGAAGAGGTTTTCCTCTGAGGAGGACGTATGACACCGGATATTCTCGAATCCCTGAAGACGTTCCTGTTCGTGGCTTCGCCGCTGATCATTCTGGCGCTTGGAACGGCAGCTTATGCCAAGTGGCGTGGGCATAACCCTTGATGCCCTGCTGTCAGGGTGGCTTGACCGCTACTCACCTGCCCGCCCTCTCCCGCCCTCGTGCTTCTCTACTTTTGCCGCTCTCTATTCTGGCCCTTCTCTGATCTAGCCATTCTCAGCTCTCGCTTTTCCCCGGCCTGGCCCTTCTCTGCTCTAGCTCTTCTCGAGCCGTTCTCCGCTCTCGCTTTCCCCGGCCTGGCCCTTCTCTGCTCTAGCTCTTCTCGAGCCATTCTCCGCTCTCGCTTTCCCCGGGCTGGCCCTTCTCTGCTCTAGCTCATCTCTTTTCGAACCGTTCTCCGCTCTCGCTTTCCCCGGGCTGGCCCTTCTCTGCTCTAGCTCATCTCTTTTCGAACCGTTCTCCGCTCTCGCTTTCCCCGGTCTGGCGCTCCCATGCCCGCGTTCTTTCCTGGTCTCGTTTTTCCCTGCTCTAGCCTAACCCAAGGCCGCCCTGCCGGGCGAGCAAGAAACCATGTAACGCATTGATTTTAAACCATCCATTATCCGAAGAAGAACTTCTCCCTAGACGTCCTCTACGCGCCCTTGTTCGACATCAACGAGAAGGCGCGCCGCTTCTACCGCTGCAACCAACTCGCAGCAGCCCTTCCCGCGCTATACGACGCCAACTTCTCCCATGCATCCGCAACGAGCGCTGGTTGTCTTAGTCTGCCCCTGTAAGTGCGTAAATTCAAGATAAGGCGCGTAATCTTGATTTAATGTCGCTTATCATAAATATGCCTACGTATTTACACTTTATGTAATTACACGTACTATCGCCTTTGCTTAATGGAAATGATGGCTGGCGGCATCAGCCGCCCCCTCACGGAGCAGGCAGGGGTTCGCAGGAATGTGAGCACCGCTCACGTGACGTCACCGCACGGCAGTGCCAACGGGTGTCACAGAAAGCGAACCGGAGCATGGCGAGCGAGGGGGCATTCAGGCATGATCAGCCGCTGGCGGAATCGACCACCGCACAAGGAGAGCTTCATGGCCCGTACCGGGATCACCTACGACGACGTTCAACGAGCGGTGGATACCCTGCTCAAGCAGCAGGAAGCCCCCAGCGTTCAGAAGGTCCGAGAGATACTCGGCACCGGCAGCTTCACCACCATCAGCGAGCACCTGCGCGAATGGCGTTCACGCCGGGAAGAGCGACGAGACGTTCCGCCCCCCCAGGGGATGCCCGTGGAGCTTCAGGGACTGGCCGAAGAGCTCTGGAGCAAGGCCCAGGAGGCGGCGGCGGAAAACCTGGCCCACTATCGCCAGGAGGCCGATCGCAACGTGGAAGGCGCGCTTGAAAAGGTGGCCGCCGCCGATCGTCGCGCCGAGGACGCCGAACAGCGCGAAAGCGCCCTGTCGGCCCATCTGTCATCCATGGAGCAGCGTCTGCAGGAGGCGGCCTCGGAATCGGCACGACTAGCGAGCGCCAATCAAGCGCTGGAGCAGCAGCTCATCAAGGAAGGCGAGCGCGCCACCCAGTTCGAAGCGCAGCTTGATCGTCTGCAGCAGGACAAGGAGCGTGAAGGCAGGGAGTACCAGCAGGCGCTGGATGATCAGCAGAAGCAGCATCGCGAGCGCCTGGCCCAGGAAGAACAGCGCCACGAGGCCGCCGAGGCGCGGCTGATGGCTATGCTGGACGAGGCACGCCAGGAACGACAAAGTGCGGAAAAGGCCCATGCCCAGCGCCTCAAGCAGGCCGATCAGCGCCAGGAGGTGTTGCAGCAGCAGCTTCAGGCACTGCGGGGCGAACTGTCAGAAGAGGAAAAGCGCCACCGCGAGACGCAGATGGAGCGCTCGCGAGCCGAGGAGAACCTGCGCGCTCGAGGCCACGAGGTAGACCTGCTCAACGAGCGTATCGAAGAGCAGAGGCGCCTGCTGGCGAATCAGTCAGAGCGACTCAAGGCACTCGAGGCCAAGCTTGACGAGAAGATCTGGGCGCTGGCCAGGCAACAGCGCGAACGCCCCGATGATAACGAGGGCAGATCCAGCGGAAACGCCAAACAACAGACCTCTTCGCCCTAGGGCAGCGCCTCCAGGATTCAGGCAGCGGCCTTGCCGTGTGATTGCATAGGGTGGCGTTCACACGGCAAGCCCGGGATCCAGCGCAGCGGCACTGCAAACCACAAGCGCCATTCATGGCCCAAGCGACGTGCACCGCCTCCTTCAATGCCCGATTTGCGGCGTTGCCAAGGCACAGCTTGCTCGACATGTCGTTTTCCTGCGTAAGCCCTTTCTGAAAACGCCTTTCCCCTGCTGCCCGGGCCCCGTCCCGCCGGTAAGATCCTCCTGATTCGGACTGACGGAATCGTTCAGGGAGGAACCGCCATGCCATCTGCTCCCCATCATTTGCGCGCATCGCTGCGTCTTCCATCGGCGCCCACCGAGTGGGCACGTTTGGCAGGAGGGTGCTGAGCATGGACGACCCCTCCTGGTCCTCGTATCGCCCAAGCGACCTGCTGGGTGCCTTCGATGTCACACTGAGTCAGGATCAGCGCCTGCTCAAGTTTCATCTGGCCGGGCAATCGCTGATCCCTCATCGCCTGGTCGGTGAAGAGACCATTTCGCGCCCCTTCTGCTACACCCTCGACGTAATCTCCCAGCGCGGCAACATCGAACTCAAGTCGCTGATCGCCCAGCCGGCATTGATCGAGATCCGCCAGGCCGACGGCGGCTACCGTCCGCTCTCTGGCCTGGTCGACACCGCCGCCCTGCTCGGCGAAGACGGTGGCGTCTACTACTACCAACTGGTGCTGGTGCCCTGGCTATCCCTGTTGAGCCTCGGTCGTGACAGCCGCATCTTCCAGGACAAGAACGTCACCGAGGTGATCGAGGCGGTGTTCCAGGGCCACGAGATCGCCAAGGGGCGCTACCGCTTTGATCTTCGTCGCGACTACCCCGCGCGCAGCTACTGCGTGCAGTACCGAGAGAGCGACTTCCACTTCGTAAACCGGCTGATGGAACAAGAAGGACTGTTTTTCTATTTCAGCCATGGCGAAGGCGATCACTGCCTGGTGATCACCGACAGCGTAGATACCTGCCCAGCGGTAACCCCCCAGGCCATCCGCTTCCATCGCCAGGCCGCCACTGAGGCCGAGGACGCACTGACTCAGTGGGGTGGGCGCCGTCAGCAGCAGCCCACCCGCGTAAGCCTCGCCACCTTCAACTACAAGCAGCCTCGCCACCCCAGCGACATCGCCCAGGACACCATCCCCGACCAGGGCCACCTGCCGGACACCGAGGTCTACGATTATCCCGGCGAGTACTACTACCCGGACCACCGTCGCGGTGAGCGACTGGCGGTCAATCGTCTGGAAGCCCTGGAGTCCCGCGCCAAGCGCTTCCATGGCGCCGGTGGCGCCCGCCAGCTTCAGGTCGGCGGCCACTTCACCCTGACCCAGCATGGCCAACATGAGCGCGGCGACGACAGCGAGCGCGAGTTCCTGGTGCTGGGCCTCAGCGTGCATGCCGAGAATGCCCTGCCGGTATCGGCGCATCTGTCGACCCTGCCCGGAAGCTTGCAGGAACAGCTCGATCAGGCGCGTCGCGCCCACGGGCTGGGTCTCTCGGATAAAGGCTCCAGCCTCCACCGTGACGATTACCAGCGCGCCGGCACCGGCCACTATCTGGTCGACATCGAGACCCAGCGCCTGTGCCTGCCCTATCGCTCGAGCCTCGACCATCCGCGCCCGGTGATGGGTGGCCCCCAGACCGCCACCGTGGTGGGGCCAGAAGGTGAGGAAATCCACACCGATGGGCTCAATCGGGTAAAGGTGCAGTTTCACTGGGACCGGCTGGGTCACCACGACGCTGGCTCGAGCTGCTGGCTGAGGGTCAGCGAGCCCAACGCCAGCGCCGGCTGGGGCGCGGTCTTTGTCCCGCGCATCGGCCAGGAGGTGATCGTTGACTTCCTCGAGGGCGACCCGGATCGCCCTTTGATCACCGGTCGGGTCTACAACGGCGATGAACGTCCGGAATGGCACTCCAACGGCCTGCTGTCGGGCTTCAAGTCGAAGACCTATCGTGGCGGCAAGTACAACGAGCTGGTGTTCGATGACGCCACCGACCAGGAGCGGGTGCGGCTCAACTCCGAGCACGCCAAGAGCCAGTTGAACCTCGGCTATCTGATCCACCAGCACGGCAATACCCGCGGCGACTTTCGTGGCACCGGCTTCGAGCTGCGCACCGACGCCTACGGCGCCGTGCGCGCCAACCAGGGCCTGTTGGTCAGCAGCTGGGGACAGCTTGGTGCCAACGGTGAGCAGCTCGACATGCGTCCCGCCTGGCGCGAGCTACAAAGCGCCTGGCAGCTTGCCGACAGCCTCAGCGACAGCGCTGTCGACCACGACGCCGAGGCGCTTGCCAGCCGCACCGACCTGCACAAGGCCAGCGACGACGCCCAGGGGCGCCACGGTAGTGCCGACTCTGCCACAGCCTTCGACGGCAGCAGTGCGACAACGGCAAGCAAAGGTGGGCGTGGCGAGGCCGCGCGACTCAAGGAGCCCTGGCTGCAATTGGCCTCCCCGGCGGGCATCGCCATCAGCACCCCCCAGTCCACCCACCTGGCCCAGGGCAAGTCGCTGAGCGTCACCGCAAGCGAAGACATCAACCTGGCCGCTGGCAAACGCCTGGTCGCCAGCATCGCCGACCGGCTGTCGCTGTTCGTCCAACGCGCCGGGATCAAGCTGTTCGCCGCCCAGGGCAAAGTCGAGGTGCAGGCCCAGAGCGACGAGATGGCACTGACTGCGGAGAAAAAGCTCAGCATCACCTCCACCGAAGACGCCGTGCACATTGCCGCTGCCGAGGAAGTGCTGCTGACCTGCGGTGGCGGCTATATCCGACTCAAGGGCGGCGACATCGAAATTCACGCCCCCGGCACTATCGACGTCAAGGGCAGCCAGCACCTGTTTGGCGGGCCCACGAGTCTGAGTTATCCGCTGGACAACCTTCCGCAAACCGAACCCTCCAACCTGGATCTTGAACACCTCTATGGCAACGGTCGGCCGGTGCCCGGCGCCCGCTATCGCGCGTTCCTCTCCGATGGCTCGGTACGCCAAGGGGTGCTGGACGCCGCCGGCAAGGCAACGCTGTCTGGGCTGCCTCTGGGGGGTGTCCAGGTCGAGTACTTCCAGGACCCGCGAGAAATCGACAAGCGGCCACAGGCGTGGCCCAGCAAGGTACCGATCAAGCCAACGTATGCCACGACGTCCGGCGATACCCAGGCCGCCGTGTCGGGCAGCGCCGGTGGCCTGGGGTCGACCAGCCAACCAGCGCCCAGCCTCCTCCAGTCTCCTGGCTGGGCCGGCGGAACGTCCGGAAGAATGCCAAGCACTTCCGGTGCGGGTCTATCGTCGCCCGGTTGGCCCGAGGGGCCTCCGTTGCCATCCATTCCAGGTGACATCCCGAGCGATCTTCCGGGGCGGGTCGGGCAGCAGGCCCGGGCACAACTCGAAAAGATCGCGCAGGAGAAGCTTCAGGAGCAGCTCCCAGGCCTTGGCAATACCGAGCTGTCATCACCCGGCTGGAAGGGTGGCGTCCCCACCAGGCCGACATTCGGCGACCTCAAGGACACCCCCCACGCTCAGGACACCGACCTGACGTCGCCAGGCTGGCCTGGTGGATCACCGAAGAAACGCTCCTGAGTCGACAGGCCAATATCGCCAAGGGGCTCGGTGGGTAGCGGTCAATACCTCACTGAATGCATCAGGGATGGCGCCCTCTTGTGGGGACATAAGGAAGGAAACTTAGCATGGCCGCGAGAACAAGCTGGGGCAACCACGTCATTCCAGGTTTGGACCACGATCCTCTGAAAGAGGCACTCAATCACCGCCGGGTGATCACCGCCGAGCCCTACAGCGAAGGTGAGACCCCGGAAGCCGTGATGATGATGGACGTGGAGGAAGATTCCGTCACGGTACTCGACGTGGTCGTCCAGGCCGCCTACATGCTGCCGGTGGTCGGTAACGTCATGGCCATCGGCGACGTCGCCCGCGACGTGGTTGACCTCGATGGCAACGACGCAGACGGCACGCCGAACTACCAGAACGTCTGGCTCTGGGCGGTGCTAGTGATCGACGCCATCGGTCTGGTGCCCGCCGTCGGCAACGCCTCCCGCCCTATCCGCGTGGGTACCCGTGAGGGCATACAGGCGTTTGCCCGCGGTGAAGGCGTCGACATCGCCGCTCAAATTCTGGTCAACCAGGCCGGCGGTGCGGCGATGGATTTTCTGGCAGAACTCGAATCCAAGCTCGAGGAACAGAAACCGAAGCTGTTGCGCGAAATTGACACCATCGTCGGCAAACTTGCCGAGTTCATCAACAACCCGGTCGATGCCGCCACCCAGGCCGGCCTGATCGACAAAAACCCCGAGTGGTGGAACCTTCTCGAGAAAGGCAAGCGTGTCGTATTCATTGCCTTTGACCGCCTGCTCGAGGCCTTTGGTGACGACCGTCAGCGCCTCATCGCCTTCCTCGGCCAGCTCGGCGGGATGGCCAGGTCCATGGTCAACGCCGGGTTCGAGCGCCTGTTGCCGATGATACGCGACCTGGCCCAGGCGACTCGCCGCCGGTCGTCGCAAAGTAGGGGCGTCAATCACCAGGGCACCGCCGTCACCGGGCAACATACGGTCCACTACCTGTCGGCAGACAATCGCCAGACCACCCGCCACGAAGCCGAGCCAAGCGCCACTCCGGCCGGCTGCGTGTGCTCGCTGCATCGCCCCACCCCCACCAGTCCCAACCCCGTGGACTATGTGATGGGTGACGAGAACCTGTGGCACACCGACTTCAGCGTACCGGGGCTGATCGACGTCGAGTGGACCCGCTACTACCGCTCCAGCATCGACGAACTCGATGACAGCGAGCTGGGCGCCCGCTGGAGCAGCCCGTTCCATACCCGCTTCGAGGCCCTGGGCGAGCAGTTGACCTTTATCGACAGCCTGAACCGCGCCCTGCCCATCGAGCCCATCGAGGTGGGCGGCAGCCGCTTCCTCCCGCGTGAAAGCGTGACCCTGGAACACCCCGACAGCGAGCACTACCGGCTTCACTACCTCGACGGCAGTCAGGAGCTCTACCGCCGCATCGGCAAGTCCGGGCCGGGCGAGCGCGTCCATTTCCGCCTGGTCGAGCAGCGCGAGCGCGACGGCCGCGCCCTGCACCTGAGCTATCGCCAGGGCCGACTGGACCGGCTGACCGACGGCGCCGCCCTGCTGCTGCGCTTTCACTACAGCAGCGCGGGGCTGCTGGCCAAGGTGGTGCGCCACTATCCCGGGGCGGACGTCACCAAACACAATGACGAAGCCGCCGAGGCGCACGAGCCCGAGGTGCTGGTCCGCTACCAGCACAGCGCCGACGGTGATCTGATCGAAAGTCGTGATATGCGCGGCTACACCCGCGAGTACCAGTACCAGCACCATCTGGTCACCCGCTACACCCACCGCAGTGGCCTGGCGGTGGAGCTCGAGTGGGACTGGCCGGGCAAGGCCGAGGGCGCCCTGCCCGCCGCTCACGATGCGCGCTGCGTACGCAACCGCCTGGAAGACGGCAGCGAAGACACCCGCTTCGAGTACCATCGCGGCCTGTGGTACACCCGCGTCACCGACGCCGACGGCGTGGTGACCTTCTACCGCTACAACTATCACAACCAGATCGAGTCGATCACTCACCCCTTCCACCCGGCGCTGGGCAGCGAGCACTGGCGCTGGGACGAGCACGGCCGGCTGATCCGCCATATCGACGGCGAAGGACGCACCACCCACTATCGCTATGACGACCAGGGTCGGCTGATCGAGACGGTCGATCCCCAGGGCCTGAGCACCCGCATCGACTACGACGACAAGGGCCTGCCGGTGCGCGTCACCGAGCCTGACGGACGCGAACGCTCGCTGCGCTTCGATGAACGCGGGCTGCCGCTGCAAGAAATCGCCCCGAGCGGGCGTGTCACCACCTTCAGTCACAACGCGCGCGGCCTGCTCACGGCGATGACCGACGCCGCCGGCAACACCTACCAGTACCGCTGGAACGACCAGGGTCGGCTGACCGGTGCCAGCGACTGTTCACGCAAGACCACCCAGTTTCGATACGACCACCGCGGCTGGCTGATCGAGCGCCGTGACGCCGCCGGGCATCGCACCCATTACACCCGTGACGCCACCGGCCTGCTGTTGAGCGTCGAGCACCCCGACGGCGCCATCGAGCACTTCTCCCACGACGGCGAAGGCCGGCTGACCCAGTATCTCGATCCCACCGGGCAGCGCACCCGCTATCGCTACAATGGCAAGGGCCAGCCGATCGAGCGCCGGGACCCCATGGGCCAGCGTTTCGCCTACCACTACGACCGCCTGCTGCGGCTGTCGGCGCTGACCAACCAGAACGGCGACCGCTGGCAGTTCCGCTATGACGGCGGTGGACGACTGATCGAGGACACCGGCTTCGACGGGCGCACCCGCCACTACCGCTACGACGATGGCGGCGCCCTGATCGAGCGTCGCGAAGGCGAGCTGGTCACCACCTTCACCCGCGACGCCATGGGCCGGGTGCTGGAGCGCGAGAGCCAGCGACCGGGCCAGCCCGCGCTGACCACCCGCTACGGCTACGACCCGCTGGGACGCCTGACCCGCGCGGCCAGCCGCCACAGCGAGACGCGCTTTCACTTCGACACCGCCGACAACCTGATCGCCGAGGTGCAGCGTCATCAGCTGCCCAACGGCGGTGACTACTCCAGCGTCACCCGCCACACCCACGACGCCCTGGGTAACCGCGAGACCACCACCCTGCCCGACGGTCAGACCCTGGCCTGGCTGCGCTATGGCTCCGGCCATGTCCACGCCATGACCCTGGACCAGCGTGAGCTGATGGCCTTCGAGCGCGACGACCTGCATCGCGAGGTGCGCCGTCACCAGGGCAGCCGCGAGGTCGAGTCACGCTTCGACCCGCTGGGACGCCTGATAGAGCAGCACATCCGCACCCTCGAAGCATCCGTCGAGGACCGCCCCCGACACCCCACCGTCAGGCGCCAGTGGCACTACAGCGCCAACGGCCTGCTCAGCCAGGTGGACGACAACCTGCGTGGCACCACCCGCTACGGCTACGACCCACTGGGCCGGCTGCGCCAGGCAAGCGCCCCAGGCCTCGAGGAAGTGTTCGCCTTCGACCCGGCCGGCAATCTGGTCGATCCCGTGCCACCACAAGCAAAAGGCGAAAAAGGAAACGAAGGTACAACCTCCGACGCCACCCGCTGGCGACGCGAGCGCCCCCGCGATCACCTCGACCACGGATCCGAGGAACGCATTCGCCTCGATTACCCTGGCGCACCGGCCAGCCTGTCGCCGGCCATGGGCAACCTGCTCAAGCGCTACGCCGGCACCCACTACCACTACGACGCCAGCGGCAACCTGACCCGCCGCATCGCCCCCAGCGGCGAGACCTGGCATTACCAGTACGACCCCGAACACCGACTGATCGAGGCCAGCCACTACCCTCATGCCCCCGCCGCGGGCGATGACACGGTGCCGCGCATGCGCGCCCGCTACGCCTACGACGGCCTCGGCCGACGGGTGTGGAAAGAGGTGAACCGCCAGGGCCAGCCCAGCGAGCTGACGGTGTTCAACTGGGACGGCGACCTGCTGCAAAGCGAAGAACGTTTTGTCGGCGGCCTGCCGCCGCTGTTTCGCCCCGAACGACTGGAACTGGCCCGCGAGAACCCCGAACGGCCTCACTCGCTACCGATCGCCCAGCGCTGCCATCGGCTCGAGTACCCCGGCCTCACCCCCGAACGGCGGGTGATCTACCTGTTCGAACCCGACAGCTTCGTGCCCGCCGCCAAGCTCGAGAACCGCTTCGAGGCCGTCCACACCCGCAGCGGCACCGGGGCGGTGCTCTATACCGAACACCAGCCAACCGAGCCGACCCTCTACAGCATCCACACCGACCACCTCGGCACCCCGATGGAGCTGGCAGAATGCGACGGCAAGCTCGCCTGGGTCGGCCACTACCGCGCCTGGGGCAAGCTCACCAAGGCCAGTGACGGACACGGCAATCCCAGCACCACCGACAATCCGCTGCGCTTCCAGGGTCAGTACCTGGATGAAGAAACCGGGCTGCACTACAACCGCCATCGGTACTATGATCCAGAGACGGGACGCTTCACCACCCAGGACCCGATAGGCCTGGCCGGCGGCGAAAACCTGTACATGTACGCCCCCAATCCGACAGGATGGGTGGATCCGCTGGGGTTGACTAAGAATTGCCAATGCTCTGACCTATCATCCCCGCCAATGCCCGAAAAGGGCCAACGGCTATATAGAGTATATGGTGATGACGCAATGCCCGGCGGAGCATCTTGGTCTCCGGAAAATCCGAATAATGTGCAAAACTATAGAGAGGTGGCCGGTCTACCCTCTGGTGGAGAAAGCGGAGCAAATAACTCTGGACGCTTCGTAATTGAAGGAACATTACAAGATCCAACCAAGGTAGTAAAAATACGTCAGGCCTTACCACTCGACGGAAATCAAGGGGGAATTGCTGAATACATCATCCCAAATGGAATAGATAACGGTGCAGTGAAGATTGATAGAGTCAGCGGCGTCAATCCGGAGTTTTGATATGAAAACGTATTTCTTGTCCTCACTGGAGAGCAAAACATTCTCATTGACAAGAAAGTGTGATTTTTTGTCACAGTCTTCTTTTAGCTCAAACAAGCCATATATTGTAGCAAAAATATCCCCACCAGTTATTGGCCACCCATTCAACAAAAGTGAGGACATTGACACAATAGTGCTCGCTACTCGCCATCAAGGTGAAAATATTATCAACATCTCTGAATTTCCGTGCTTTGTTTTTATTGCAATACCAAAAAATGATGCCTATTCATTTTCTAACATCTCTGAAAAGAATGACTTAGACATAATAGGATGGGGGGAGCTATACCGAACCAAGCATGATGCTGACCATCATATATTTGACTGAACTCGGCGGTCTCAATGAGCAAGTGCGACATCTGATCAATTGAAGTCGGTGCCGGCACCTCAGACTGATCTTACCCAGCAATCGTGGACACCTGCTTCGACGGGCGCACCCGCCACTACCGCTACGACGATGGCGGTGCCCTGATCGAGCGTCGCGAAGGTGAGCTGGTCACCACCTTCACCCGCGACGCCATGGGCCGGGTGCTGGAGCGCGAGAGCCAGCGACCGGGCCAGCCCGCGCTGACCACCCGCTACGGCTACGACCCGCTGGGACGCCTGACCCGCGCCGCCAGCCGCCACAGCGAGACGCGCTTTCACTTCGACACCGCCGACAACCTGATCGCCGAGGTGCAGCGTCATCAGCTGCCCAACGGCGGTGACTACTCCAGCGTCACACGCCACACCCACGACGCCCTGGGCAACCGCGAGACCACCACCCTGCCCGACGGCCAGACCCAGGCCTGGCTGCGCTATGGCTCCGGCCATGTCCACGCCATGACCCTGGACCAGCGCGAGCTGATGGCCTTCGAGCGCGACGACCTGCATCGCGAAGTGCGCCGTCACCAGGGCAGCTCGCCATGGTGCGGTTGATGCATTCAGGCATACAGTACCTACCACAAAAGGAATCCTATGAATAATAACGATGAATTTCATCAGACAGTGTCCGTAATTATTGACTTACCTAGGGTGTACTCCCCTGGTGAGTCAAACAGAATCCTTAAGACCGCCGGAGCAAACTTAAATTATGACACTTATAGTTTTTATCGGAAAGAGAAAGCCCCTGCGTGGCAATCTGAAACAATCATACAGCTAAAGCTTTTTCTTTCCGGAAAACTTGTGGACGCACAAGATCCGATCGACAAAATTGAACTTGAATACCCACTGGCAACATTAGACTCTAAATATATAGGACAATTTGGTGCTCTAGTCGATGAAATCTCTAACATATTTGGTGATGCTTCAACTTTGTGTGGGAATAAAGTTTCTGGAAAAGATGTAATAGCACATTGCGACAAATTATCTTCAGAGCTAATGGAGTCATGGGGAGAAGAACCTGGAAGCAAACATCTTAGAATAATGATTGAATCCATGTATTCAGGGTAAGTGGCTTTCTCAAACTCTTGGATGCAGAAAACATCCGGCTCTTCGACGCTGGATGTGGAGTTCGCCATATAAAGTTTCGGGAGGTCACGCCCCTACCAACCAGCGCTATCGACTCTTCACAACGGCAAGCGACAAGGACCAGCCCATCGAACGCCGCGACCCCATGGGCCAGCGTCTTTTCTTGAAGTGATTGCAACCACTACGACCGCCTGCTGCGGCTCTCGGCGCTAACCAACCAGAACAGCGACCGCCGGCAGTTCCGCTATGACTTCGGTGGATGGCTGTTCGCAGACACCGGCTCGACAGGGGGTGCCTATCGCTCCCCAACCAGTCTCGCGCGCCCCTACCCCTAATGGTTTACCCAAACACCACAACGCCGCTCCATGGAGCGGCGTTGTTGATTCACCTTTGATCCTGAGGGCGGAACCTCAGTGCGCCAGTCGGCGCGGTTGAACGTCAACGGTAGTAGGCGTTGGTGGTGTCGGTGTGGTCGGTGACGTCGCGGATGCCGGCGAGTTCCGGGATGCGCTCCATCAGCGTCTTCTCGACGCCTTCCTTGAGGGTCAGGTCCACCGCGGCGCAGCCCTGACAGCCGCCGCCGAAGGCCAGCACCGCCACCTGGTCGTCGGTCAGCTGCATCAGCTTGATCTCGCCACCGTGGGCCGCCAGGCCCGGGTTGATCTCGCTGTAGAGGATGTAGTTGATGCGATCCTCGAGCGGGCTATCGGCGTTGACCTTGGGCATCTTGGCGTTGGGCGCCTTGATGGTCAGCTGGCCGCCCATGCGATCGGCGTTGAAGTCGACCACCGCCTCTTCCAGGAACGGAATGCTGTTGGCGTCGAGATAGACGGCGATCTTGGAAAGCTCCAGGCGCTCGTCGCTGGGCTCTTCCTCGCCCGGCCGGCAGTACGCCAGGCAGGTCTCGGCGTAGGGCGTGCCCGGCTGGGTGATGAAGATCCGCACCGCGATACCTTCGACGTTCTGCTTCTCGAGCAGCTCCGCCAGGTAGTCCTGTGCGCTGTCGGTGATCTGGATATTCTCGCTCATGGGTCTCTCGCTAGTTCGCCCCGCCTGACAGCGGGCGCTGTGGCCCCGCGGGTTTGGTCAGGACCATGGTAAGCGACACCTGCGTCAGACTCAATCCCGAGTATTTTACTCGGATTTTGGTTTCCGCCTTCGCAGGTACGCTGCCCCTGCCGCCAGGCCCGGTGCTTTGGTACCATATGGCCCCTTCGACCGACTCCCGAGACATCGCCGTGTATTCCGGCATGCACATGGGGGTCCTGCCGCGTGGACACAAGCGCTGGCCCATAAAAATTTTATCGTTCGTCGACCTGACAAGCGTCTAGCTGGAGACACACCCGCCCATGGCCGTAGCAGCACCGACCCCTCAGACAGCCCGCCTCATCGATAGCCTGAAAGACCGCATTCTGATGCTGGATGGCGGCATGGGCACGATGTTGCAGAATGCGGCCTTGAGCGAGGAAGACTTCCGCGGCGAGCGCTTCAAGGACTGGCCGTCGGATCTCAAGGGCAACAACGATCTGCTGGCCCTGACCTGCCCGGACCTGGTGGCGCGCATCCATCGCGACTATCTGCTGGCCGGTGCCGACATCCTCGAGACCAATACCTTCAACTCCACCCGCCTGTCACAGTCTGACTACGGCATGGAGGAGCTGGTCCCGGAGCTCAATCGCGAAGCCGCTCGGCTGGCCCGCCAGGTATGCGACGACGTCGGCGAAGAGACCGGGGTGCCCCGCTACGTGGCCGGGGTGCTTGGCCCTACCTCGCGCACCGCCTCGCTGTCGCCGGACGTCAATGACCCGGCCAAGCGCAACGTGACCTTCGATGCCCTGCGTGACAACTACCGCGAGGCAGCCCTGGCACTGATCGAAGGCGGCTCCGATCTGATCATGATCGAGACCATCTTCGACACCCTGAACGCCAAGGCGGCGATCTACGCCCTCGAAGAGATCTTCGACGAGACCGGCGAGCGCCTGCCGGTAATGATCTCCGGCACCATTACCGACGCCTCCGGGCGCACCCTGTCGGGCCAGACCACCGAGGCCTTCTGGAATTCGGTGCGCCACGCCCAGCCGCTGACCGTGGGCCTCAACTGTGCCCTCGGCGCAGAGGAGCTGCGCCCCTACGTCGAGGAGCTGTCGACCAAGGCCGACACCTTCGTTTCGGCTCACCCCAACGCGGGCCTGCCCAACGAGTTCGGCGAGTACGACCAGACCCCCGAGGAGATGGCCGAGATCGTCGCTGAATTCGCGCGCAGTGGCCTGGTCAACATCATCGGTGGCTGCTGTGGCTCCACCCCCGAGCATATCGCCGCCATTCACCGCGCGATCAAGGACCTGCCCCCGCGCCAGATTCCGGACCGCAGCAGAGCCTGCCGTCTGTCTGGCCTTGAGCCGTTCAACATCGAGCACGATTCGCTGTTCGTCAACGTCGGTGAACGTACCAACGTCACAGGCTCGGCTCGCTTCAAGCGACTGATCAAGGAAGAGGACTACACCACCGCCCTGGAGGTGGCGCTCGAGCAGGTCGAGAACGGCGCCCAGGTGATCGACATCAACATGGACGAGGGGATGCTCGAGTCCCAGGAAGCCATGGTGCGCTTTCTCAATCTGATCGCCGGTGAGCCGGACATCGCTCGGGTGCCGATCATGGTCGACTCCTCCAAGTGGGAGATCATCGAGGCCGGCCTCAAGTGCATCCAGGGCAAGGCGGTGGTCAACTCGATCTCGCTCAAGGAAGGCGAAGAGGCCTTCCGCCACCAGGCCACCGAGTGCCGCCGTCATGGCGCCGCCGTGGTGGTGATGGCGTTCGACGAGTCCGGCCAGGCGGACACCTTCGCGCGCAAGACCGAAATCTGCCAACGCGCCTACCGGGTGCTGGTGGACGATATCGGCTTCCCCGCCGAAGACATCATCTTCGACCCCAACATCTTTGCCATCGCCACCGGCATCGACGAGCACAACAACTACGCGGTGGACTTCATCGAGGCCACCCGCTGGATTCGCGAACACCTGCCCCACGCCATGGTGTCGGGTGGCGTTTCCAACGTGTCCTTCTCGTTTCGCGGCAACAATCCGGTGCGCGAGGCGATCCACTCGGTATTTCTCTACCACGCGATTCGCGCAGGGCTCACCATGGGCATCGTCAACGCCGGCCAGCTGGCGGTCTATGACGACCTGCCGGAAGAGCTGCGCGAAGCCGTCGAGGATGTGGTGCTCAATCGCCGTGATGACAGCACCGAGCGGCTGCTCGATATCGCCAACAAGTACAAGGGTGACGGCTCCGGCGGTGAGAAGAAGGAGGACCTCGAGTGGCGTAGCTGGGAGGTCGAGAAGCGCATCGAGCATGCTCTGGTCAAGGGCATCACCGCCTACATCGAGGATGACACCGAACTGGCCCGCCAGCGCGCGACCCGCCCCATCGAGGTGATCGAGGGGCCGCTGATGGATGGCATGAACGTGGTCGGCGACCTGTTCGGTGCCGGCAAGATGTTCCTGCCCCAGGTGGTCAAGTCGGCGCGGGTGATGAAGCAGGCGGTGGCCTACCTGATCCCCTACATCGAGGCGGAAAAGAGCGAAGACACCCAGGCCAAGGGCAAGATCGTCATGGCCACGGTCAAGGGCGACGTCCACGACATCGGCAAGAACATCGTCGGCGTGGTGCTCCAGTGCAACAACTACGAGGTGATCGACCTCGGCGTGATGGTGCCCGCCGACAAGATCCTCAAGACCGCCCGGGAAGAGAACGCCGATATCATCGGCCTGTCGGGACTGATCACCCCCTCGCTTGACGAGATGGTCCATGTAGCCAAGGAGATGCAGCGCCAGGGCTTCGAGCTGCCGCTGCTGATCGGCGGCGCCACCACCTCCAAGGCGCACACCGCGGTCAAGATCGAACCCCAGTACGAGCAGCCGGTGATCTATGTGACCGACGCCTCACGTGCCGTGGGCGTGGCCGGCAAGCTGCTGTCACCGGGGCTGAAAGAGGCCTACGTCAACGAGATCCGGGAAGAGTACGTCAAGGTCCGCGAGCGCAATGCCAAGCGCCGCCCCAAGGCCGCCGACCTGTCCTACGCCGATGCCCGGGCGCGCAAGCCGGCGCTGGACTGGCAGGGGTATACCCCGCCGGCGCCGACCTTTACCGGTCTCAAGGTGTTCGAGGACTACGACCTCAACGAACTGGTCGATCGTATCGACTGGACGCCCTTCTTCATGAGCTGGGAGCTGGTCGGCAAGTATCCGAAGATCCTCGACGACAAGGTGGTCGGCGAAGCCGCACGCCAACTGTTCGACGAGGCCCAGGTGATGCTGCGCAAGTTGATCGACGAACGCCTGATCCAGGCGCGCGGGGTCATCGGCCTCTGGCCCGCCAACAGCGTCGATGATGACGTCATCGAAGTCTATTCCGACGAGACCCGCGGCGAGGTGATCGAGCGTCTGCACCATATTCGCCAGCAGACCACCAAGAACCGAGAGGGAGTCTGCTACAGCCTGGCCGACTTCATTGCCCCGAAGGACAGCGGCAAGCCGGACTGGATCGGTGGCTTCGCGGTCACCGCCGGTCACGGCGTCGAGGAGCTGTCTGCGGCCTACAAGGCCAAGGGCGACGACTACAACGCCATCATGGTGCAGGCGCTGGCCGATCGCCTGGCCGAGGCCTTTGCCGAACTGATCCATGAGCGGGTGCGCAAGGAGTTCTGGGCCTACGTACCCGAGGAACAGCTCGACAATGAGGCGTTGATTGCCGAGAAGTATCAGGGCATCCGCCCTGCCCCTGGCTACCCCGCCTGCCCTGACCACACCGAGAAGGCGACGCTGTTCCGCATGCTCGACGCCGAGGCCAGCACCGGGCTCGAACTGACCGAGAGCTTTGCCATGTGGCCGGCGGCGGCGGTGTCCGGCTGGTACTTCTCCCACCCGCAGTCGAAGTACTTTGCCACCGGCAAGATTACCCGGGATCAGGTCGAGGCCCTGGCCAGTCGCAAGGGCATGGAGCTGGACGTCATGGAACGCTGGCTGTCGCCGGTACTGTCCTACGACGCCTGATGCGTTCCCTGCAACAACAGGCCCTGCTGCCCGACCTGACGCGCTGGCGTCTGATCCTGCGCCTGGCGCTGCCGATCATGGCCGGCATGTTGAGCCAGAGCCTGATGAACCTGTTCGATGCCGCCCTGGTGGGCCGGCTCGGCGAGACCGAGCTGGCCGCCGCCGGCATCGGCGGCTACGCCATGTTCATGGTCACCGCCTGCCTGTTCGGGCTGTCGTCGGGGGTTCAGGCCCAGGTAGCGCGGCGCCATGGCGAACGCCATCAGACGCCCGTTGCCTCGGCGGCCGCCGACCTTGGCGTTGAGCTGCGCCACGATCCACGCGGGGAGCCGCTGGCGGCGGGACTTACCCTGGCCGTCATGATCGGCCTGCCGTTGATGGTTCTGTGTCTGTGGCAGGCCGGTCCGATCATGGCCTGGCTCAACGACGATCCGCGGTTGACGTCGATGGCGGTGGACTACTTTCGCTGGCGTCTGATCGCGCTGCTGCCGGTGGCGATGATCTTCTGCTACCGAGGCTACTGGAACGGCATCCAGCAGACCGGCCTGTACCTGCGGATCATGCTGGTAATGCATCTGGTCAACCTGCTGGCCAGCATCGGCCTGATCTTCGGCTACTGGGGCCTGCCCGCCATGGGCGTCAGCGGTGCCGGGCTCGGCAGCAGCCTGTCGCTGTTTGCCGGTGTCGCCATCTGGGCCTGGTTGAGCCATACGCCTGGCCATCGCGGCACTCGTCACAGGCCGTGTCATTCGCCTTGGCGACTCGGCGGCAGCACCATGGCCACCACCCTGAAGCTGGCCACGCCGCACTCCTTTCAGCAGCTCTGGTTCGCCGCCGGCTACGCCGTGCTGTTCTGGATCCTCGGTCAGGTCGACACCGCCAGCGTGGCGGTGGGCCATGTGCTGGTCAACTTATCGCTGTTGCTGATTCTGCCCGGCGTGGGCCTGGGCATGGCGGCGATGAGCCTGGTCGGCGAGGCGCTGGGGCGCGAGTCGCCGGAAAGGGCCCACCGCTGGGGCTGGGAGGTGGTGCACATGGCCTGGTTGCTGCTCGCTGCCCTGTCCCTGCCCATGGCGTTGATGCCGGAAGCCGTGCTGGGCCTGTTTCTACATGACCCCGAACTGATCGCCCTGGGCGTCGATCCGCTGCGCCTGACCGCGCTGATGATCGTGCTCGACGCCGCCGCCCTGGTGTTCACCCAGGCATTGCTCGGCGCCGGCGCCAACCGTACGGTGATGCAGCTGACCTTGACCGGTCAGTGGCTGGTCTTCCTGCCGCTGGCCTGGTGGTTCGGCGTGCATGAAGGCTTCGGCCTGGCCGGCATCTGGTGGTGTCAGCTAGGCTACCGCGCGCTCAACTCACTGTGCTTTGCGGTGATCTGGCAACGCCGCCGCTGGCAGAGTCTGAAGGTGTAGCGCCCCGCACGACGCCTATCAACACCTTTTAATTACCTTTTGCACCCAAACTATGACTATTTATTCTTTTATAGCATAATGGCGTGCAGGTAGAGTAACCCGCAACGTCCCGTCATTCCCTGGCTGCAGGAACGCGCTGAATGTATCGCTACGACAACCATGATCAGACCCTGGTCGACGAACGCGTCGCACAGTTCCGCGACCAGATGCGTCGCTACCTCGAAGGCAAGATCAGCGAGGAAGAATTCCTCCCGATCCGGGTGCAGAACGGTCTGTACGTACAGCGTTACGCGCCCATGCTTCGCATCGCCATCCCCTATGGCATGCTGGCCTCCTACCAGCTGCGCAAGCTCGGTGAGCTGGCCGCCCGCTATGACCGCGGCTACGGCCACTTCACCACCCGTACCAATCTTCAGCTGAACTGGCCGAAGCTCGAGGACGTGCCCGAAATGCTGGCACAGCTCGCCAGCGTGCAGATGCACTCGATCCAGACCAGCGGCAACGATATCCGCAACACCACCACCGACCAGTTCGCCGGCATCGCTGCCGATGAAGAAGTGGATCCGCGTCCCTGGTGTGAGCTGATTCGTCAGTGGTCGACCTTCCACCCGGAGTTCTACTACCTGCCGCGCAAGTTCAAGATCGCCGTGACCGGCGCCGCCGAGGATCGTGCCGCCATTCAGGTCCACGACATCGGTCTGCGTCTGTGGCGCAACGACGCCGGCGACGTCCGCGTGAAGGTGCTGGTCGGTGGCGGTCTCGGCCGTACTCCGATGATCGGCGAGACCATCTGCGAGGACCTGCCCTGGCAGCACCTGCTGACCTACCTCGAGGCAGTGTTGCGGGTCTACAACCAGTTCGGTCGCCGCGACAACAAGTTCAAGGCGCGCATCAAGATCCTGACCAAGGCACTCGGCATCGACGAGATGCGGCGGCGCGTCGAGGAAGAATGGGCCCACCTCAAGGACGGCGCCCAGACCCTCAATCAGCAGGCCATCGACGACATGGCGGCGCACTTCGTCGATCCGCCCCGTCGCAAGGTGGATGACGCCGCCATCGAGGCCTTCGAGGCGTTGCGTCGGGACAACCGGGCCTTCGCCCGCTTCGTCACCAACAACGTCACCGACCACAAGGTGCCGGGCTACAAGGCCGTCACCCTGTCACTCAAGCGCAGTGGTCACTCGCCGGGTGACGTCACCTCCGAGCAGATGGCCCAGATCGCCGACCTGGCCGACGAGTACAGCTTCGGCGAGCTGCGGGTGACCCACGAGCAGAATCTGGTGCTGTCCGACGTGGCCGTCGACCGCATCGAGGAGTTGTGGCACAAGCTCGAGGAGCTGCGCCTGGCCAACCCCACCGTGGGCACCCTGGCGGACCTTATCTGCTGCCCTGGCGGCGACTACTGCGCCCTGGCCAACGCCAAGTCCATTCCGGTGGCCCAGGCGATCCAGGAGCGCTTCGACAGCCTCGACTTCCTCTACGACCTTGGCCCGCTGGATCTCAACATTTCCGGCTGCATGAACGCCTGCGGTCATCACCACGTCGGCCACATCGGCATTCTCGGCGTGGACAAGAAAGGCGAGGAGTATTACCAGATATCCCTCGGCGGCAGTCAGGGCAACGAATCCTCGCTGGGCAAGATCCTCGGCCCCTCCTTCTTCCGCGAAGATGTGCCGGAGGTCATCGACAAGGTGCTGCAGGTGTATGTTGGCGCCCGCGAAGCCGACGAAACCTTCATCGACACCTATCGCCGCATCGGTCTGAAACCCTTCAAGGAGCACGTTTATGCCTGAGCAGACGCCGCAACGCCCGCTGATCAAGGAACGCCGCCTGGTGGAAGACGCCTGGGTGCTCCAGTCTGACGTCGATGACGAGGGTGCAACCCCCGTCAAGCCCATGACCATCGTCCGCCTGGACGTCTGGCTGGCCGCAGAGCGTCGCGACGACCTGGCGCCCTGGCTACCCAGCGACACCCAGCTCGATGAGGACACCGTCGCCGCACTCAGAGACGCGCCGCTGATCGCCATCGACTTTCCCAAGTTTACCGACGGCCGCGGCTATTCGCTGGCCCGGGTACTCAGGGAGCGTCACGGTTTCAAGGGCGAGATCCGTGCCGTGGGCGACGTGCTGATCGACCAGTTGTCCTATATGGCACGCTGTGGCTTCGACGCCTTTTCGCTGCGCGAAGACCAGGTCGTGGAAGACGCCCTGGCCTCGCTCACGGTGTTCTCGCGCCACTACCAGGTGTCCGTCGACAACCCGGAGCCGATGTTCCTGCGCCGTCAGCGCGAGGCGCGTGAACGCCAGCGCGAAACCGCCGTCGCCTGACCCTATCCGGGTTGGACGGCTTGCCTGGTTCGACCGACCTCCTGCCAGGCAAGCAGGAAGCATCACCATCAACAATGCCGCGATCTCCGGCGCCGTCGCCCCAGTGGTGACAGGCTGGCGCCAGCAGGAATCGCGGCATTGTCGTGTTTGGTGGAAGGGGCACCAGCAGATGGGATATCGATGCGCCGCGTTTCATGTCAGCCCATGCCCATCCATGCACAATATGTAAGCCAGCGATCCTGAAAGACGAGCCAATCTCATCTTTTTCTCAGGCATTGGAGGTAGCTCGCCACTGGCCGCCGAACCAGTTGGCGTAGTGATCTATGCTGAACAAGCGCCGCTGCTCGAACGCGCAACAGATGATGATCACGCACCCCAGAACTTGTTCAGGCTCCTTATGTCCAGCGAAGCGCCATCCCCCCTGGCGGCCTTTCAGCGCTATTCGTCAATGTCGGTAGCACCCGAGTTGCGCTTCGACTATTGGCGCAGCCTGCATTCCGACATACAGCTCGAGCTTCCCCAAGGCCGGCGCGCTGACGACTATCGAGCCTGCGTGATCAGTGCTTCAAGCGCTGGTGGTGCCGTCCTTGGCTGGTGTACCAACGACGACACCGCTGCTCACTTTGCCCAGGACAACAGCGACTTTGTGCTGGTCAGCCTGACGCTCGCGGGGGAAGCACGCCTACAGCAAGCCGACGGCCAGCGACATCGTGTCACCAGCCAGAGTGGTCTGGTGGTACTGGATAGCCTCCAGCCCCTGTCCAGCCTCGCCATGCAGCACTCGATGCTGTACCTGATGATTCCCCGGCCCCAGGTCAAGGCCAGGGCGCCTGATGCGCTGACGCGGGCCGAGTCGAGCCCCTTCAGCCTTCCCGACAACGCCATGACCCGGTTGCTCACGACCCATCTGCTTGGCGTCATCAAGGAGCAAGAGGCCCTCGCCGGCGAGGACTTGGCCTGCGCACTGGATACCGCTCGCGACATGAGCCTGGTAGCGCTGGCGCAGTTGAAAGGGCCGCTGTCGCTCGAGTGGGAGGCGACCCAGCGCGAAAGCCTGATGAATGCCGCCTGTCGTTATATCGAACTGCACGCCGGTGAGCCTCGGTTGAACGTCGACAGCATCGCTCACGCCTTGGGCTGCTCCCGTGCCGGGCTCTACCGCGCCTTTAGCGACCACCCAGAGAGCGTGGCCGAGACGCTCAGGCGCACCCGGCTGGAACAGGCAAGGGCCAGACTCAAGACCCGCCATCCGCCCAGCATCGATCAGCTTTCGTACCATTGTGGCTACCTTAACGCCGCCAGCTTCACCCGTGCCTTCAAGCGTCAATACGGTGCCAGCCCCCAGGACTGGCACCGAGAGTGGTGCGAGCGTCAGTTGCTGCTCTGATGTCTGGCGACATCAACGTCCTTGTCTGTCGTCTCCGCCCCCGATGCCAGAGGTCGACTAGCCAAGCTCTTCGAGCAGATGGGCCCGGGCATCCTCCAGAGGCTCGATGACGTGAAGCGTGTAGAAAGACAGCAGCAAGGCCCGCTCTTGCTCGTCAAGCGGTCGAGAGCTCCCCTGGTCGCCCAGCGCCAGCCGCTGCTGACACCTTGTCGCCGTTTCACTCGCCTGCTCGACTAGTGCCATGGCGCGATCACGCAGATGATCCAGCTTTTGCTGGTCATGGTCGGTGAATACCGGGCCGAAGTCCTGAATCCGCCGGTTCGCCCGGTCCAGCCGGCGCAGCAATGGCATCAGCTCATCGCAGTGCCAGTAGCGGTGCCCCAAGGTAGGTATCGAGTGATGCTTGAACCACTGCCAGTGGTCGTGAAGTTCCGCGATGATCATGTAGCCCCCTGCCAACTGAATGACGTCGTAAGGCCACTGCACCGGCAGTGGATGACTCATCAAGTCGCTCCCCACCTTGCCGTGACCCTGCCAGCGCATTGCTTGCCACTATCGCGCTATAGGAACCCTAGTCGCGGCAGCCAGTGCAGACTGTTCCAACTTGATGCCGATTGTCTCGATGGCGTCCTTGGCGAGGCCACGCAAGCGATACGGCGCCATCTGCAGGATGGCGCCGGGTGGAAAGGAAATAAAAAAGAGGATCGATGCAGGAAAGCGGCCGGGAAGCCGCAACAGGCTTCGCCAGGTCTATCCGCGACGCTTCTGCTGGCGTTCGCGGTTCGCCGCGCGGGCGCGCTCGCTCTTCCTGAGCATCACCCAGGTGGCGCCGAGTCCACCGTCAGCCTCCTGAGCAGACACGAACGCCTGGACCTCGTCGAGGGCGGGTAGCCACTTGGCCAGACAGGAGCGCAGCACATTGGCGGCGCCATCGATCTCGCGGCTGCGTCCATGGACGATCAACACCGAGCGCAGATCGGCCGCGTAGGCGTCGCGGATGAACTGGGGCAGACTCCCCCGGCATTCATGCAACGGGCGCCGCAGCAGGTGAAGACTGGCCTGCACCGGATAGCCGCCCTGCCGCAGGCGCTCGACCACCCCGGTCTGAATGCCATCGCGGCGGTATTCCAGCGGATCGAAGGGAGGCACCAGATCGACGAAGTCGTCACTGAGACCATCAAGCCCGTCGTCTCCACTCAGGGCATGACGACGCCTGGCCAGCTGTGATTCGGTTGGCGCGCCTCGGCGACGGCCGGCATCGGCACGATTGTTGGCCTGGCGCAGTGGTTGGACGTCCCCCATCATGGCCTTGAAGTCCACATCATCATGGGCACCATCAAAAGACTCGGCGCGGAGAAATTCGCTCATGGGGCACCTCCTCGTCTTGGCGGGAATCTTTATCCTAGCAAGGCCGGGACCGCCGCCGATAGAGGGAAAGGATAGAAGGAATGGCTAGCGGGAATGAATAGCGGGCGACCTCGGTTCGACAAGCCGGCCGCCTGGTGAGAGGCTAGTCAAGCGAGACACGCCACCTTTCGATTTCCGGCACACACCGCTCATTTGTCACTGGTCCCCATGAACACCCTGACGCTCTGGCTTGCCCGCCTGCTCTGTCTTGTTGGCGCACTGATCATCGGCCTTTATGGCTGGTTCTGGTACACCTACCAGAGCCCCTATGGCTATACACCTCCGGCTGCCATGGAGCAGTCCGCTGACGGCCCCCACCCAGTCTTTGTCTACGGCACCCTGCGCTCCCCATGGGTGCGCTGGCTGGTGACCGGAGAAAGACTCGAGTCGACGCCCGCACTGCTCCCGGGGTATCGCCGAGAGGGGCTCGACCTGGAGGTCGATCGTGACGACCAGGTGGCCGGACAGCTACTGGCGGTGGATAGCGAGACCCTGGCCGAACTGGACCGCTACGAGCGTCTGGGCGTGCGCTACGAGCGCGTCAGGCTAACCCTCGCTCGCGGCGCTGAGGTCTGGGCCTATCGCCTTCTCGAGCAATGACCTGTCTTGGCGGCGCGTCGTTGTGGCCGGTCGCGCCGGCGATCTACAATAGCCGCCGATTCCCACTCGACCGGAGCTGTCATGGCTGCACTCACGCTATTGCATAACCCTCGCTGTTCGAAGTCCCGCGAAGCCCTTGCCCTGCTGGAGCAGGCCGGCGCCGAGGTCCAGGTCCGCCGCTACCTCGACGATCCCCTGGACGGTGAGGAATTGCGTGGCCTGATCGCCCGGCTGGACGGCAAGCTCAGCGACCTGGTGCGCGCCAACGAGACCGAATGGAAGAGTCTGGGCGCCGACCGTAAGGATGAATCCCAGGTGGTGGCTGCCATCCTGGCCCATCCTCGAATCCTCCAGCGCCCGATTCTCGACAACGGCGAGCGAGCGGTAATCGGCCGCCCGCCCGAGGCCATCACGTCACTGCTGGAGAGTTGAGGCCAGCCAGCCTCTTCGCCCGTTGCCTCGGGCTTTCGTCAACCCATAGGCTCTTGCCATAAGGAAAGTGTATGTCGGATCTGCCCTACGTTCTGGTCCTCTACTACTCCCGCCAGGGCGCCACCCGGGCGCTGGCCGAGCGCATCGCCGCCGGTGTCGAGTCTGTCGCCGGCGTCGATGCTCGCCTGCGTACCGTGGCTCCGGTGTCACCGACCTGTGAAGCGGTGGACCCGGAAATTCCCGCCGAAGGCGCTATCTACGCTGACCTCGACGATCTTCGCAACGCCAGTGGCCTGGCGCTCGGCAGCCCCACACGCTTCGGCAACATGGCGGCTCCTCTCAAGCACTTTCTCGACGGCACCAGCGAGCTGTGGCTGTCAGGAGCGCTGATCGACAAGCCCGCCACCGCCTTCACCTCCACCTCGAGCCTGCACGGCGGCCAGGAGACGACGCTGGTAACGATGCTGATGCCGCTGCTCCACCATGGCATGGTCTACGCCGGGCTGCCCTACAGCGAGACGGCCCTGACCCGCACCCAGGGCGGAGGCACCCCCTACGGCGTCAGCCACCTGGCTGGCGTTCGCAGCGATCGCCCGCTGGATGAACACGAGCGTGAGCTGGCCTTCGCCCAGGGCGCGCGCCTGGCGCGGCTGACGCTCGCTCTGGCTGACGCCCGCAAGGGGGCCTCATGAGAGCCTGGCTTGAGGGGGTAGAACAGCGCCGCGGGCTTGACCGCCTGACCCGGCAGTCGCGCCAGCTGGTGCTGGTCGGCTTTGGCCTGCTGCTGGCAATGATGGTGTACCGCGGTATCGCGGTGGAAGCCGACGGCAATCGTTTCGGCCCGATGATCGCCTTTGTGCTGCCTCTTGTGCTGTTTCTGCCATCCATCCTGACCCGCCGTCCACGGGGCCATGCCTGGCTGGCCTTCGTCAGTCTGCTCTACTTCGCCCAGGGGGTGATGATCGCCACCCTGCCGGGACTCGGTCTGCGTGGCGTGGCAGAGGCACTGGTGGCGCTGGTGCTGTTTACCGGCTGCATGGGCTACGCACGCTTTCGCTCTCGTCAGATGCGACAGCACCAGGGCAATTCATAGCTCTTGTTCAGCCCGACCGTCATGCCCTTCTGGCGGCAGCCGCTCTCCTTGCTATCTTGAGGATGTCGTTGCATTCGCGACGCCATCCTCGACAACGCCCGGCCCATGTCGCCAGGCAAGGAGTAAGGACAATGACCGTGACCCCGTTGCATGCCCTCGTGACCGGACTTGGACTAACGTTGGCCAGCGCCTGTGCACTCGCCGAGGAACTCCCCGATGCCAGCGTCGAGATCGAAGACGCCATCGAATACCGTCAGGACGCGCTGGGCGTGATGGCCTGGCAGATCGGCCCGCTGGGCGCGATGGCCCAGGGCAAGCGCGACTTCGACGCCGAACTGTTTCTCGAGAAGGCGCGTCGCCTCGCCGCCGTGGCGCCGCTACCCTGGGAAGGTTTCGTCAAGGGCTCACTGCAGGGAGACGACCATGGCGTCGAGACCGATGCCCTGGCGGACATCGCCGATGACTACGAAGACTTCGACCAGCGCTACCACACCCTGATCGAGGAAACCGCAAAACTCGCCGAGATGGCCGACGGTGGTGACCAGGACGCGCTGTTCAAGCAGGTGGCCACCGTCGGCAATACCTGCAAGGGGTGTCACGACAACTTCCGAGCCGAGTGAGCCTTCGGCGTTTCACAAGCGCCCCCACAGCCACATCACACACCCCGTACTGAACAGGGCCAGCAGCGCCGCTCGCACCATCAGGGCCGAGCGGCCAGGCTCTACCCCCTTGCCGCTGCTTCCACGTTGCCCTTGCTGGTGATCTGACGCCCGATCTGACTCTTGATCTGACTGTTGCTCTGGTTGCTGGTGGGTCTCTGCGTCCGTCTCGGCCCAGTGCGCACCCCGCGGCAGCGTCTTGCGGCCGCTGAACATGGCGCCTACCAGTCGCTCGCCGAGGCAGCGATGGGCTAGCAGAGCCCCCAGGTGAAGCACGATCAGCGCCAGCAGCACATTCGCGTTGAGGTGATGAATCCACAGAGCCGTGTCGCTGACTGCTGCTGGCACCAGGGTATGCAGCGGCGCCTCGAAGAAGATGTCATCGGTGACAAAGAGCCCCGTCAGCGCCTGAATCGTCAGGCTCGTCAGCATCGCCAGCACCGCCCATCCCCCCAGCGGATTGTGACCGGCAAAGATATCGGCACGTCGCTTCATCAGGTCTCTGGCATAGGACAGCGTTACCGAAGGAGAGCGCAGCCAGGAGCCGATGCGCGCGTGGTGATCGCCGACCAGCGCCCACCCCCAGCGAAACAGCAAAAGCCCAAGCGCTATCAGCCCAGCCCTGGCGTGCACGTTCTGCGGAAAGTCGAACAGGTCGGTCTCCACCTTCATGGTCAGAAATGAGAGTACAACGCAGGCCACCAGCCCCCAGTGGAATAGCCGGATGGCCAGGCTCCAGACACGCCGGCTACGCCCTGACGGCCTGTGCTCGGCGGCTGACGTTGACTCGACAGATGGCATGGTCGCTCCCCTTCGCTGATAAAGGCACAACGCCTGGCGCCAGTGACGATATACTCAAGATAGCCACTCCCTGTGGTGGCGCCTTGCCAAAGCGGTACTTGCTAAAGCTGTAGCAGCTGACATTCATCATGACTCGCGACGATGACGGTGGTGTTCCCGGCGACGCGGGGCGACATCTCGGACACAAGGTGCGATGATTTATCAATTGGACGACGGTACCCCTAGTGGCCGTCCTTTTTTTGTCTGATTCCACCGGAGATACCGATGACCCGTGATATTGCGGACATTCGACGTGACTATGAAGGCGGCAGCCTGGACGAAGGCCAGGTACCCAAGGATCCCTTCACCATGTTCGATGAGTGGTTCGCCCTGGCCCTGGATACCGATCCCCAGGATGCCAATGCCATGACCCTGTCGACCGTGGACAGCCAGGGCCTGCCCCACGCGCGGGTGGTGCTGCTCAAGGGGTTCGATCAAAACGGGATGGTCTTCTACACCAACTATCACAGCCACAAGGGTAGCGAACTGGCCAACGTCCCCCATGCGGCCCTGACCTTCTGGTGGCCCAAGCTGGCGCGCCAGGTGCGCATCGAGGGACGCACCGAGCAGGTCGCCGAGCAGGAGTCGGACGAGTATTTTGCAAGCCGTCCCCGCGGCAGCCAGCTCGGGGCCTGGATCGCCACCCAGAGCGTGGTCATCCCCGATCGCGACTGGATCGAGCAGCGCCAGCGGCGCTTCGAGAAGGCCTACGAAGGCCAGGATATCCCGCGCCCGGTGCACTGGGGAGGCTACCGCGTCGTCCCCGAAATGATCGAGTTCTGGCAAGGACAGCCCAGTCGCCTGCATGACCGGGTTCGCTACGGCCGCCGCGATGGCCACTGGGAAGTGGTGCGGCTGGCACCCTGAACGAATCATCCGACCGGCTCCCGCCTTGCAAGCACAGGCGGGAGGCCAGGCCGGCGGTCCTGGCATCGAACGCCGACCTGCTACTCCATCGGCCGTTCCAGGCGGTGTCGCTGCCAATCGTTACCCGGCTCGTTGAGGCGCAGCACTGCGTCCACCACCTGCTCCTCCATGTTGAAGCTTTGTCGGAACCCGAGGTGCTTCATCAGTGCGCGCATGGGGTGATTGTCGATCATGATCTTGCCGACCATCTCCAGGGTGCCGACCCCCTTGCAGTAGCGGATCATCTTTTCCATCAGACGACTGCCGATACCGAGCCCCTGAAGGTCATCGCGGATGATGATCGAAAACTCGGTTCGGATATTGTCGGGATCGTTCCAGACCCGAACCACCCCCAGCATCTCCTTGCTGCCGTCTTCGCAAAGACGCTCGGCGATAAACGCCATCTGTCGGTCGTAGTTGATATGGGCCAGGCGCGACAGATCGCCCTGGCTTAAATCGGTCTTGTTGTGGAAGTAGCGAAAGCGGATGCTCTCCTCGGACAACTGCCCGTGGAAGTCGGTAATCAGAGGGGCATCTTCAGCCCGAATGGGCCTGAACTCGACGTCCCAGCCGTTTCTGAGCTTGACCCACTCCCTCAGTTCTTCGGGATAGGGCATGATCGCGAAGCGCGCCGGAGAACCGAGGTCCATGGCGAAGTCCACCGCCACCATGCCGTCTCGATTGAGCAGCAGCGGGTTGATCTCGAGACCACGCAGCCGAGGCAGGTCGGTGGCCATCTGCGACAGGGTCACCAGTAGTTGGCACAGCCTTTGTTCATCGCGCTCTGGATCACTCGAGTGCTCACGAATCAGCCGCGCGGCGTGGGTACGAGACACCATGTCCGCGGCCAGCGTCATGTTCAAGGGCGGCAGAGAGACCTGTCGATCCGCCAGAATATTGACCTTGTAGCCGCCGATGCCGAATAGAATCAGTGGTCCGAAGACCGGGTCCCGGGTGATGCCTGCGCACAGCTGCATCGAATGCTTGCCCCGTTGCATGGGCTGGAGACAGAACTCTCGCACGCGAAAGCCGGGAAATTTCTCGGAGACCTTCTCGCTGAGGCGATCCACCGCCTCGGCCACGTCGCCGGGTCTGGCCAGATCCTGGACCAGCCCCGCCGACAGCTTGTGAGGATGTCGCCGGTAACGAAATGGCCGACTGTTGCCGTCGTGCACGATCTTGATCGCGAAGGGGCCCGTCAGCTCCCGGGCGGCCTCCTCGGCGGCCTGGGCACCGTCGGGATAGCGACTCTCCGCCACTGGCAGGCCGTAGGCCTTGAGCACCTGGGCGGTCTCGCTATGGGTCAGGCTCTCGCGACCATCGGCGAGCACCTCGTCGATCAGCCGGTGGCAGCGCTCTCGCACCTCGGCCGAGGTCGAAAACGGCAGGCTCGGGGGCGTCTGCTGCAATAACGACTGGACCCGCTGATAGTCGACCATGTGCATGAAGGCCTTCACCGCCTTCTCCGGCGACAGATAGGTGGGTACACCCGCTTCGTGACACAGGTGACGAGCGCCGATCGCCTGTTCGAAGCCCATCCAACTGGTCAACAAGTTACGCCGAAAGCGCTTGCGTTCACGGATCAGCGCCTCGGCGGTCGCCTTGGAAGGCGCCAGACGCGTCGGAGCATGGACCACCAGTACGGCGTCCACATTGGGGTCGGCGGCGACGATCTCCAACGCCGCCACGAAGCGTTCCGGGGTGGCGTAGCCCCCGAGATCCACCGGGTTTTCGCCGGGCTTGCTGATATCGAGGTCTCGCTCACGCAGCGATGTCTGGGTAGCCTCCTCGAATTCGGCCAGACGACCTCCGGCGTTGATCAACTTGTCGATGGCCAGCATGGCCGGCCCCAGCCCGTTGGATACGATCGCCAGACGGTCACCCTTGAGTGGGCGCATCCGTGACAGTGTCTCCAGGGCGTCATACAGCTCGTCGGAATCGTTGACCCTTACCACGCCCGCACGCGCGAAGGCCGCATCGAAGACCCGATCACGATGGGTGACGCCTGGCGTCGGTGGCAGGCCGCTGAGGTCGGCTTGGCTGGTCCTGCCACTCTTGATCGCCAGTACCAGCCGATTGCGCGACGCATCACGCACGGCGGTCATGAAGTGCTGGGCGTCGTGGACCCGTTCAAGGTGCAACAGGATCGCCTGGGTGGGCGAATTCTGGTTGATGTAGTCGATCAGGTCGGGAAGCATGACATCGACGCTTTCCCCCAACGTCAGCAGGTGAGAAAAGCCGATCCCGCGCCCGGCCGCCCAGTCGATCATGGCGTTGGCCAGCATGCCCGACTGCCCCAGATACGCCACCTTGCCCCTGGGCACCGTATGACTGGAGTAGGACGCATTGAGCCGTCGTCCCGGCACGATCAAGCCCATGCACTCCGGCCCCAGTATTCGAATGCCGGAGGACCGGGCCGCATCGAGCATGCGCTGGCGGATCGACGACTTGCCGCCTTCGTCCTGTTCCAGCTGACTGCCACCGGACAGCACCAGGGCCGCTCGCACCCCGCGTTCACCCAGCCGGCTCAACAGTTTCGGCAGGGTCGAGACCGGCGAACACAGGATCGCCAGGTCCACCACCTCGGGAAGTTGAGAGGTGCGAGCGACGCACTCGACCCCGTGGACGCTGGCGTACCCCTTGGGGTTGACCGCCCACAGCTTGCCGCCGTAGCCGCCGTCAAGCAGATTGCGAATGACCTGCCCACCCGTGGACTCAGGCTTCTCGGAGGCACCCACCACGGCGATCGAGGCGGGATCGAAAAAGCGACGAAGAAACTGGGTGCTCACAGGTGGTCTCCTCAGGCGACGGGTAGCCGACACCCTGGCGGCGAATTGTGCGGACTTGCGCACTTGAACGTTATGGAAATAGTGCCGGAGTGTGGCGCTACCCCACAACCACGTCCAGCGCTAGCTTGACCAGGAACAAGGCATCCTTGGCATCACGCTTCGACCATTTGCCACTGTCTCGGGGTCCGTATTACTCCTAAGGTGGCGCCAGACCAGTCGGAGATATCGATGATCACAGCCTTTCTCAGTCACCCGTACTGCCAGCGTCATGACATGGGGCCGGATCATCCCGAGAGTCCCTTGAGACTCGATGCCATCAGGGCGCAACTGATGCGCTCTGGCGTGCTGCAACACGCGATGCAGGCAGACGCTCGGGAGGCCACTGAAGAGCAGTTGCAGCGCGTGCATCCCGAGGCGCACCTCGCTCGGCTGGAGCAGGCTTCGCCCCAGGAGGGGCACGCCTCGATCGACGCCGATACCCTGATGAACAGCGACAGCCTGCAGGCCGCACGTCTGGCCGCCGGCGCCGTGGTCAAGGGGGTCGATCAGGTGTTCCGCGGTCAGGCCGACAATGTCTTCTGTGCGGTCAGGCCTCCCGGTCACCACGCCGAGGCCCAGGAGGCCATGGGCTTCTGCTTCTACAACAATGTTGCCGTCGGCGCGGCCCACGCCCGCGCCGTCCACGGAGCGCGGCGCATCGCCATCCTCGACTTCGATGTCCACCAGTGCAACGGCACCATCGACATCTTCAAGAATGACCCCGAGGTGATGGTCTGCACCAGCTTCCAGTATCCCTTCTACCCCTGGCGCTATCTGGATACCCCTTACCCCAACGTGGTCCACACGCCGCTGCCCGCCGGCACCGAAAGCGCTGGTTTTCGCGCGGCCATCGAGCGTGACTGGTGGCCCGCTCTTGAAGACTTCCGCCCGGAACTGATACTGGTCTCGGCGGGCTTCGACGCCCATCGCGACGACCCCATGGCAGAGTTGTGTCTCGCCGACGAGGACTACCACTGGATCACCCAGGGTATCCTCGATATTGCCCGGCGACATGCCGAGGGCCGCGTCGTCTCGGTGCTGGAAGGGGGCTATGACCTGGCGGCGCTGGGACGTTCGATGGAAGCCCATCTACGGGCCCTGCTGGGGTTGGCCTACCAGCCCTGACGACGGCGACTGGAGCCGTCATGGCGAATCGCCTTTCACCTGGTGGCTTGGCTTACCCCTTGCCCTTGTCCTTGCTTTGCCCTGCCCCAGCCCCTTCCGTCGGCCTGTGTTTCCCGATGCCGGGAAACATGTCCGGGAGATATCGACGCGCCGAACTGCCTCATGATGGACTCGGCTGCCAGGCCTCCAATAGCAGGCCGGGGCAGATAGCTCAGATAGAAAACCCGGGTCGAAGGCCCGCTGAGACACAGGCAGGGAGTGGCGACGCTGTGGTAGCCTAGAGGAAACCTGGTTTCCTATTGTGAACACGACATGGCGCAACACACCGATCAGGAGGCGGCACTCAAGATCGCCTCCGGCCGCAAGGCCTTCGTCGAACCCCTTCGTCTGGGGGAGCGACTCAAGGAGATTCGTCTGGCCAACCAGTGGACCCTGGAGGACGTCAGCCAGAAGACCGGTCTCGCGCGCTCGACCCTATCGAAGATCGAGAACGATCAGATCTCGCCGACCTTTACCGCCGTGCAGAAGCTGATCGGCGGCCTCGACATCGACCTGCCCCAACTGCTGTCACCGCCCAGGCAGCAGACCCGCACCATGGGCAGGCGAGACATGACGCGCCGCGGCGAAGGCCAGCGCCACCCTACCCCAACCTACGAACACGAGCTGCTCAGCTGTGAGCTGGCGCAAAAGCGCATGATCCCGTTCAAAACCATCGTGCGCGCCAGACACTTCGAGGAATTTTCCGAGTGGGTGCGCCATGATGGCGAGGAATTCCTGATGGTGCTGGACGGCGAGATTCTGCTGTACTCGGAATTCTACGAGCCGCTGCGCCTGGTTGCAGGCGACAGCATCTACTTCGACAGCGACATGGGTCACGCGCTGGTTTCGGTGAGTGAAGAGGACGCCACCGTACTGTCGGTCTGTACCCGTCGCGAGAACACCTGAGCGACAACGTCTGGAACGCCTCCGATCACGCCTAGTCTTTCGTCTGCCGGCGCTTGATATCTCCGGGACGCCGGGCCGGCTGTGCGTCGAAGTCGAAGCGCTCGCGCCCATGGACAATCTGGAGCCTGCGCCCCTTGGCCCGAGCGATCAGCAGCACGCCGAAGCGCCGGGCCAGCTCCACGCCCTTCTGGGTAACGCCTGAGCGCGACACCAGCACCGAGATACCCATCTGGGCCACCTTGAGCACCATCTCAGACGTCAGCCGTCCGGTGGTATAGAAGATGTCCGCCTGGCCGAGCGGAAGGTCGTCGAGCCACTCTCGGCCAGCCAGGGTGTCCACCGCATTATGCCGGCCCACGTCTTCGACAAAGTCGAGCACCTCGGTCTGGCGACATAACGCACAGCCATGGACCGCCCCCGCGCTGCGGTAGGTCTCGTTGTAGTCTCCCAGGTTGTCGAGCAGCCGATAGATCACCGACTGACTCACCCTGGCCTGGGAAAGCCGGGTCTGTGGCACCGCATCGAGCAGGCGGCCGAATACCGTGCCCTGGCCGCAGCCGGTGGTAACGGTGCGCTGGCCTAGCCGTTGCTCCAGATCCTCCGGCGAATGGCGAGTGACAACCGCCGCAGCCTCGACTTCCCAGTCGACCATCACCGCCTTGAGGTCTTCGCGCTGCGTAATCAACCCCTGATTGCGCAAATAGCCCACCACCAACGCCTCCGGGTCCGCTCCCAGCGACATCAGGGTGACGATTTCCCGCCGGTTGAGGTAGACCGTCAGCGAGCGCTCCGCGGCGATAGCCTGACGGTGCGATTCGCCGAACTCATCAACGACGTCGATCTCGATGGTGGGCGGCAACAGGGCGTGACTACGTTGTATGGTCGACATCTCGATCCCCGATAAACGTTCCCGATAAACATTCCCGACAAACCTTTCCGATAGACCTTCCCATCGGACAATAAGCGCTGAGGTGGCCGGGTAACGTCGAATTGACGGCGTGATGCGGAAACTGCTTTGCTAATACTGCTTGCTGACTCGAGTCGGCCGATAAAAGCAGTCGGAACCACGGATCAGGTTCGACGGCATGACTGACCGCATCCTGCCATTGCCAAGGACATTACGCCATGACGAGGCTAGCCAATCGCCGGCCACTCAGTGTGACGATCACGCCACAGGACAAGGTGATCAAGGGCTTTCGCCAGCGCAGCTGGGCAGTCGAGCGTCTGGAGCCTGGCGATCAGGGGCCCAGCGTCGTGACGCTGGTGCTCAGCCTGACCGAGCGGGCGGCTTATCGGTTCAACCTTCAGGCCGCTGCCCCACGTCTGTTTATCCGCGCCGGACACAGCGACGGAGAGCCCCATATCGATGCCATCACCGCCAGCCAGGACGTCGCGGCCAATTGGATGGACGGAGAACACCGCGTGCTCGCCACAGAGATGCCACTGGCGATCCAGGCCTGGATAGAGGCCTATCTGGTGGCCCATGGCGAGGCGCCGATCGAGGGGCGCAAGAAAAAGCGCAAGGGTGCCGGACGTGCCCGGGAGAACACCCCATGAGTCGACTGTCAGCCTGGCTCCGCAAGAAAAGACGCAAGGGCGCTGATCGCACTTGGGAGAACACCCCATGAGTCGCCTGTCACAGTGGTCCCGCAGAAAGCTCAAGGACCCGTCGGTTGTCGACGGCACACCCCCTGACGCCACCGCCGCCAGTGATGCTGCTGTCGACACGCAGGGAGCCCCCGCCGCCCCAATTGCCAGCAGCGATGCCGAACCGTGCCACTCCGAGGTCGATGCCGCTGCCGCGCCCGAGCACGATGCGCACCACGGCGCACCACCCGCGGACGCGCCCCCTGATGCGGACGTCGAGCTACCGCCTCCCGAGTCGCTGGCGCCAGGCAGCGATATTCGGGCATACCTCGCCTCGGGCGTGGACCGGGCGCTCAAGAAACGCGCCCTGCGCCAGCTGTTTCGCGGTGAACGCTACAACCTGCGCGACGGGCTGGATGACTATGATGATGACTTTCGCGCCAAGCTGACCCCCTTGCCCAGCGAGACCGCCCAGCGCCTGCGCCGGTGGTGGGATAACGTCGATGACGAGGAGGCCGCGGAAGATAGCGTCGCCGACTCAGCCGGCGAAACGCCAGACACCCTTTCAGACACCCCGCCAGGGCACAGCGATCAGGGAGACGGCGCTAGCGACGAGGACGTCGCCGATACCACCACGACGCCATCACCGTCACCGGACGACGCCACAACGTCGGAGGCCATGACACAAGCTGGCAAACGAGGTGTCAGCCACACCTCCGCATCCGCCAAGGCAGGCCGTGCAGCGCCAGCCGCTGGCCGGGCGCTGGCTGCCAGCGAGGAAGATCCCGAGGGGCCTGGTCCCACCTCGTCATAGCGGTGCTTACCGCCTTCGACCAAGGAGTGTTGGCGCATTTGATGTACAGCGCTCACACTTGGGGATGACACATAAGAAAAAAATCATAACGAACACAAAGTTTTCGACCGTGAGTCAGCATGAACCAGAAAATCGCAACCGTGCCGGTGGACACCGAGGTCAACCGGCAGGCCCGTGAGCGAGCCCTTGGCGCCGTCTCCTGGCCGCTCAATCTCGTCGCAGCAACGGTGGGTTACCAAAGCCATGGCCATCTACTGGCGATTGGCGACAGCGCGTCCCTGCTGGAAGTGCTGGAGCGTGCACGAGGGCTTGAACAAGGGCTTGCCAGTATCACGCTGGTGGTGACCGATGTGCCGGATGATGCGCTGTTGCAGCGTGCCGAGGCTGCCGATGTGCAGCTCCAGCCGCTACTCGCCTCCCAACTCGGACGGCTGCACCTGGAAGGCTACCTTGGCCACTTCAGCGCCTGGCTCGAAGGCCATGAGGGCCCCATCGAGCTTGCCCGGGCACTGCTGGGCCGAGAACACCATGACCTGGTGCTGGACCTGACACCGACACCGCGCCTGCCCCTGGAACTCCCGCCTCCCGGCTATTTTCATTCCCCGGTCGCCGGTGAAGCGCGCACGACGCTGATCGACGGCCTCGGCGACTATATCGGTGAATTCGAAAAGCCCCGCTACTTCGAAGTCCACGCCGATCGCTGCGCCCACTCCACTCGTGGCTTCGGTGGCTGTACCCGCTGTCTGGAAGTGTGTCCCGCCGACGCCATCAAGAGCGTCCCCGGACGCATCGATGCCCGCATCGAGATCGATCCCTACCTGTGTCAGGGGGTCGGTAGCTGTACCAGCGCCTGCCCCACCGGGGCCATCGAATTCCGCCAACCGCATAGCCTGCGCCAGCAGGACACCCTGCTCGCCTGGCTCGACCATTACCACGCCGCCGGCGGCCAGTCGGCGGTGCTGCGCTTCGTTCAGGCCGATCACGCCCAGCACCTGCAACCCGACGCGGCCGGCCACGTCATCGATGTGGCGCTGGAAGACCTGGGTTCTTCCGGCGTCGACCATTGGCTGTCGGCCATTGCCGCCGGCGCCTGCGAAGTGCGCATCCAGGCATACTCCGGCATGCCGGACAGGCTGGTCGCGCACCTGGAGGATCAACTGGCCCAGGGCAGAGCGATCCTCGAGGCGCTGGGGCATGATCCCGGCCGATTGCAGTGGTTCAGCGACGAGGAGCAGGAAAGCTCGCTCGCCCTGCCTCGCCATGCGGGTCTGACGCCCCGGCTGCGCTCCCTGGAACAGGCTCAAGCGTTCGAAAGCGACAAGGACACCCCGTCGGCCACGGTACAAATGGCCGGCGGACGACCCGGCAATACAGGGGCAACAGATGGCGCAGAAGCGCCCGGCAAGCGCGAGCGTCTCACCCTGGTACTGGACCATCTGGCCGCCACTGGCCATGTCGACGGCGAGCGGCACCCGATGCCTCCGGGCAGCCCATTCGGTGGCATCGAGGTCAATGCCGATGCCTGCACTCTGTGCATGGGCTGTGTTGCCAGCTGCCCGACCGGCGCGCTCGGCGCCGGAGGCGACACCCCGCGCCTCGACTTTCGCGAAGCAGACTGCGTCCAGTGCGGCCTGTGCAGCAAGAGCTGTCCAGAATCCGCCATCCGCCTGTCTCCCGGCTTCCTCGCCAGCGCGGAACGCAGCCAGTGGCGAGTGTGCCACGAAGACGCACCCTTTCACTGCATCGTCTGTGGCAGCGCCTTCGCCAACGCCCGCACCATCGCCGCCATCCAGCAGAAGCTGGCCAACCATGCGTACTTCAGTGGTGACCAGGCACGTCGGCTGGAAATGTGTCAGGACTGCCGGGTCAAGGACGTATGGCACGAGATGGCGACCAATCCGGAGGCCCAGCTCAAGCTATGACCACGCACGACATTCCTGACTCCCGCACCGAAGAAGCCGATCTGAGGGCCGACATCTACGCCCTGCTGGCGGCACTGCTGCGCGAGCCCCCCAGCGAAGCCCTTCGCCAGTGGCTTGCCGGCCTCGAGGGAGAGCCGGACGACATTCGTCTGAGCCAGGCCTGGAGCCGGCTGGCCGCTGCTGCTGCCGACAGCGACGTCGAACGCCTGGAGCGTGCCCACTTTCGTCATCTGATCGGGGTCATCCAGGGCGACGTGCTGCCCTACGCCTCCTACTACCGCGAAGGCGGCCTGATGGAAGCATCACTGGTCGCACTGCGACGGGATCTCAAGACGCTGGGCATCCAGCGCTCTGCCGACGTCTCGGAGCCGGAAGATCATCTGGCGGCAATGTGCGAGGTCATGGCGATGCTGATCGGCCAGAACGATCAGCGAGCCGGCAGCTTCTTCCATCGCCACCTGGCACCCTGGGCCAACCGCTGCATGCACGATCTTGCCCGGGTCGACACCCCCTTCTATGCGGCGCTGGGTGAACTGGCGACGCTGTTTTTCCAGCGCGAGAGCGCCATCCTGATCGACAACACTACCCTTGGAACCCCTGTGCCCGGCACCAGCGTCCACGAGGACCGAGGCCAGGCCCTTGGAGCAGGAGAATGAGCATGAGCACAACGCCCAACACTCAACGCCGTCGTCTTCTCAAGGCCCTGGGGGGCGGCACCGTGGCCGCCGGTGCCGCGGTGGTGGTCGGCCAGGCCTCGGTTGCTGTGGCGCGCGATGACAGCGCCACGACCGCCACCGAGAAAGCCGATGACAGCGCCGGTTACCGCGAGACAGAACACGTACGTGCCTTCTACGCATCCCTGCGCGACTGACAACAAGGAGAGCCTGCCATGCGACTGACACGTACCTCCACCACACCCAAGGTCTCCGGTCTCGGCATTTCCCGGCGCCAGTTCCTCAAGCGCAGTGGCGCAGCGACCAGCGGTGTCGCCGGTCTTGGACTGTTCGGCTCACCGATGATGCAACGCGCCGAGGCGGTCGAGAAGACGCCCTACAGCGATGCTCCGGTGGAAACCCGCCGCACCATCTGCTCCCACTGCTCGGTGGGCTGTGGCGTCTACGCCGAGGTCCAGGAAGGGGTCTGGACCCACCAGGAACCGGCCTTCGATCACCCGATCAATCGCGGTGCCCACTGCGCCAAGGGCGCTTCACTACGCCAGCACGGTCACTCCACCCGCCGCCTCAAGTACCCGATGAAGCTGGTCGGGGGCGAGTGGCAACGTCTGTCCTGGGACCAGGCCATCGACGAAATCGGTGCCAAGGTGCTGGAACTGACCGAGCAGCATGGCCCGGACAGCGTCTACTGGCTCGGCTCGGCCAAGTTCAGCAACGAACAGGCCTACCTGATGCGCAAGTTCGCGGCGCTGGCCGGTACCAACAATACCGACCACCAGGCGCGCATCTGCCACTCCACCACCGTGGCGGGCGTCGCCAATACCTGGGGCTACGGAGCGATGACTAACTCGCTCAACGACCTCCAGAACAGCCGCTCGATCATGTTCATCGGCTCCAACCCCAGCGAAGCGCACCCGGTGGCGATGCAGCACATCCTGCTGGCCAAGGAGCGCAGCCAGGCCGAAATCATCGTCGTCGATCCGCGCTTCACCCGCACGGCGGCCAAGGCCGACCACTACGTGCGGATCCGGCCGGGTTCCGACGTGGCCTTCATCTGGGGCCTGCTCTGGCACATCTTCGAGAACGGCTGGGAAGACCAGCAGTACATCGACCAGCGCGTCTACGCCATGGACGAGGTCCGCAACGAGGTTGCCAACTTCCCGCCGAGTGAAGTGGAGCGCATCACCGGGGTGCCGGAAGCCGCCATGTACGATACCGCCAGGCGGCTGGCAGAAAACCGTCCCGGCTGCATCGTCTGGTGCATGGGCGGCACCCAGCACACCACCGGCAACAACAACACCCGGGCCTACTGCATCCTCGAACTGGCGCTGGGCAATATCGGCAAGTCAGGCGGCGGCGCCAACATCTTCCGGGGGCACGACAATGTCCAGGGGGCGACCGATCTCGGCCTGATGTCTCATTCGCTACCCGGCTATTACGGTCTGTCGGAAGCCGCCTGGAAGCACTGGGCGCAGATCTGGGACCTCGATTACGAATGGCTCAAGAGCCGCTTCGATCAGACCGAGTACGCCGACGGCTACCCCATGCACTCCAGCGGCATCACGGTATCGCGCTGGATCGATGGCGTCCTCGAGCAAGACCAGGACATCTCCCAGCGCACCAGCCTGAAGGCGATGTTCTACTGGGGTCACGCGGTCAACTCCCAGACCCGCGGCACCGAAATGCAGAAAGCGATGCAGAAGCTCGAGATGATGGTCATCGTCGACCCCTATCCCACCGTCGCCGGGGTCATGCACGATCGCAGCGATGGCGTCTATCTTCTGCCGGCGGCCACCCAGTTCGAGACCTACGGCAGCGTCACCGCCACCAACCGCTCTCTGCAGTGGCGTGACCGGGTGGTGGAGCCGGCCTTCGAGGCCAAGCCCGACCACAGCATCATGTACCTGCTGAGCCAGCGCCTCGGATTTGCCGACGAGCTGTTCAAGAACATTCAGATCAACGGCGAGGAGCCGCTGATCGAGGACATTACCCGGGAGTTCAACCGCGGCATGTGGACCGTAGGTTACACCGGGCAGAGCCCCGAGCGGCTCAAGACCCACCAGCAGAACTGGCATACCTTCAGCTTCCGCGATCTGCGTGCCGAAGGCGGCCCGGCCGACGGCGATTACTACGGCCTGCCATGGCCCTGCTGGGGTACCGCAGAGCTCAATCACCCCGGCACCCCCATTCTGTACGACACCAGCAAACCGGTGTCCCAGGGCGGCCTGACCTTCCGTGCGCGTTTTGGCATCGAGCACGAAGGCACCCCGATTCTCGCCGACAACTCGTTCAGCGCCGGTTCCGATCTCGAGGACGGCTACCCCGAGTTCAGCGCCCAGATGCTCAAGGACCTGGGCTGGTGGGATGAGCTGACCGACGAAGAAAAGGCCGCGGCGGAAGGCAAGAACTGGAAGACCGACCTGTCCGGCGGCATCCAGCGCGTTGCCATCGCCCATGAATGCTCACCTTTCGGCAACGCCAAGGCGCGCTGCAACGTCTGGACCTTCCCCGACCCGATTCCCAAGCACCGCGAGCCGCTCTATACCTCACGCCGGGATCTGGTCGAGGACTACCCCACCTGGGATGACGTCGCCTCGCACTACCGCCTGCCGACGCTGTACCAGAGCATTCAGCAGAATGATGCCAGCAAGAAGTACCCGATCATCATGACTTCTGGCCGCCTGGTCGAGTACGAAGGCGGCGGCGAGGAAACGCGCTCCATGTCATGGCTGGCCGAGCTGCAGCAGGAGATGTTCGTCGAGATCAACCCTGCCCTGGCCAACGACCTGGGGGTCAAGGACGGCAACATGGTGTGGGTGGAAGGCGCCGAAGGCGGCCGTATCAAGGTCAAGGCCATGGTGACGCCTCGGGTAGCGCGGGAAGTGGTGTTCATGCCCTTCCACTTCGGCGGCATGTTCCAGGGCGAAAGCCTGGCCGACCGCTATCCGGATGGCACCACGCCCTACGTGATCGGTGAGGCGGTCAACACCGCCACCACCTACGGCTACGACTCGGTGACCCAGATGCAGGAAACCAAGTGCACCCTGTGTCGCATCGAACTCGCCAGCTAGACACCGACGTCACCGAACCAACAGGAGTTTCGACATGGCCCAGATGAAATTCATGTGTGACGCCGAGCGCTGCATCGAGTGCAATGGTTGCGTCACCGCCTGCAAGAACGCCAACGAGGTCGAGTGGGGCATCCAGCGCCGCCGGGTGGTCACCCTGAACGACGGCGAGCCGTCCGAGGTGTCCATCTCGGTGGCCTGCATGCACTGCGATGACGCACCCTGCATGGCGGTCTGCCCCACCGACTGCTTCTACAAGACAGACGACGGCATCGTGCTGCACGACAAGGATCTGTGCATCGGCTGCGGTTACTGCCTGTACGCCTGCCCCTTCGGCGCGCCGCAGTTTCCCCAGCAGGACGCCTTCGGCGAGCGCGGCAAGATGGACAAGTGCACCTTCTGTGCCGGCGGCCCCGCCGACAGCCCCGAAGAAGAGTACGAGAAATACGGCGCCAACCGCATCGCCGAGGGCAAGCTGCCGCTGTGCGCCGAAATGTGCTCGACCAAGGCGCTGCTGGCAGGCGATGCCCAGACCGTTGCCGACATCTTCCGCGAGCGGGTGGTGCGCCGTGGTCACAAGGATGGCGCCTGGTCGGATATCGGCAATGGCTCGCCCTCGGCGATCGACGCCATGGCCTACGACGCCACACGTAACCAGTGAGGAGGCCCCATGAACCTTCGTGATGCCTTGCCTCGACCGGGTGGAGCCCTGGGGCTGGTGCTGCCAGCACTGCTGCTGTTGTTGCTGGCCTGCGCCGCTCCCGCCATGGGTGCCGACCCCAATGCCGAGATCGCCACCGCCGTACCCAGCGCCGACGCCGATACCTGGCGCCAGGTGAAGGATGGCGAGTCCTTTATCGATACCCGCCACGATTCGACCTACAGCCTGATCAACCAGAGCGGCGAGAGCTGGCGCCAATGGCGCAACAAGTGGGTCTCGCCCTTCGGGCTGATCGCCGTGGGCGGCATGCTGGCGATGATCACCATCTTCTATCTGATCGTCGGTCGCAGCCGCCTCGAGGAGCCACGCACCGGGCGTAAGCTGTTGCGCTGGTCGGTACTCAGCCGGGCGCTGCACTGGACCCTGGCGACGCTGTTCATCATCCTGGCGCTGACGGGCCTCAACATTCTCTACGGCAAGTTCGTGTTCAAGCCAGTGTTTGGCGACGCCTTCTGGGCTGCGATGATCAGCGGCACAAAGTTCCTGCACAACTACATCGGTCCGTTCTTCGGTCTGCTGCTGATCTTCGTGCTGTTGCGCTTTCTCAAGCACAACTGGATCAAGGCCCACGATATCGAGTGGTTCAAGCAAGGCGGCGGCATGGTCGGCGACAAGCATCCAGACGCCGGCTTTGCCAACGGAGGCGAGAAGGCCTGGTTCTGGCTGTTGGCCACGGCCGGCATGGTTGTCTTCGTCAGTGGCCTGGTACTGGATTTCCCGAACTTCGACCAGAGCCGGGACACCATGCAGTGGGCCAACATCATCCATGCGGTGGGTGCCCTCGCGCTTACCGCCGTCTCCTTCGGTCACATCTATATCGGCACCCTGGGGACCGAGGGTGCGCTCGAGGGCATGACCACCGGCTACGTCGACGAAAGCTGGGCCAAGCAGCACCACAACCTGTGGTACGAAGAGGTCAAGGATCAGGCCGAGGCGCCGGCTGACGTGGAGGCCACCGACGATACCAAACCGGAATCACCCAGCCCCTCCTGAGCGCAGCCCCACCCACGGTGACCGCTATCCCTCTCGCCGCCCCGGGCTCACTCGGGGCGGCATTCTTTTGCCGCTGTTCTTGTGACGGTCTTGCGTTACCATCGTGGGACAGTCGCCCGACTGATCGTTTTCTGTTACTGGAGTCCCCCATGCAGCACCTCGATGAGGCCACTCGCACCGAACTCGAGGCGGCCGCCTTCCGCCGCCTGCTTCGCCACCTTGACGACAACAAGGATGTGCAGAACATCGATTTGATGATTCTGGCGGACTTCTGCCGCAACTGCCTGTCCAAGTGGCTGGTCGCCGCCGCCGAAGAGCGCGGTGAGACGCTCGACTACGAAAGCGCCCGTGAACACGTCTACGGCATGCCCTACAGCGAATGGAAGGACAGGTATCAGGCCAAGGCCACCCCCGAACAGATGGCGGCCTTCGAGGCTCGCCAGCAGGCCAAGCAGCAGCGTACCGGTGACAAGGAGTGACGCCAGTGAGTCAGGACACCATGATCGGGTTGAAGGTGGCGGTGCTGACCGTCTCCGACACCCGCACCGAAGACACCGATCGCAGCGGTCAGGCGCTGGTGCAGCGGCTCGAGGCCGCCGGCCACCAGCTCGCCGACAAGCAGATCGTGATCGATGACATCTATCGTATCCGTGCGGTGGTGTCAGGCTGGATCGCCGACCCCGAAGTGCAGGTGATCCTGACCACCGGCGGTACCGGCTTCACCGGACGGGATTCCACCCCGGAGGCGGTATCGGCCCTGCTCGACAAGCGCATCGAGGGCTTCGGCGAGCTGTTCCGCCAGCTGTCCTATCAGGAAATCGGCAGCTCCACCGTGCAAAGCCGCTGCCTGGGAGGCATGGCCAATCACACCGTGGTGTTCTGCCTGCCGGGCTCCACCGGCGCTTGCCGCACCGCCTGGGACGGCATCCTTGCCGAGCAGCTCGACAGCCGTCACCGGCCCTGCAACTTCGCCAATCTGGTGATACCGGAGCGGGGGCAGCATGACGTCTAGCCACGCAGCGTCACTGGCGCCCATGGAGGACGCCCTGGCCACCCTGCTCGATGGCGTCGCGCCGCTGCCGGTGGAGCGCCAGCCCTGCGAACAGGCCGAAGGCCGTGTGCTGGCAGCCCCGGTCGTGGCGGCCCTGGATGTACCGCCGTTCGACAATAGCGCCATGGACGGTTACGCCCTGCACCATGAAGACGCCGGACAACGCCTGCCGGTGGCCCTGCGAGTGGCCGCCGGGGCCCCGGGCGAGCGACTGGAGCGCGGCCGCTGTGCCCGCATCTTTACCGGTGGCCAGCTGCCCGAAGGCGCCGACTGTGTGGTGATGCAGGAGAAGGTCCAGCGCGAGGGTGATGAGGCCGTCATTCCCGCCGACATCCCGGCGGGCGACAACGTGCGCCGGCGGGGCCGCGACGTACGCGCAGGCGCCCCGCTGCTGGACGCCGGCACTCGGCTCGACGCCGCCGCACTTGGCCACCTGGCAGGCCAGGGTATCGTCGAAGTGGACGTCCACCGCCGACCCAGGGTGGCCTTGCTGTCCACCGGCGACGAGATCATCGATCCGGGCAAGCCCCTGGCAGCTGGCCAGATCTACAACTCCAACCGCCCCATGCTCAAGAGCCTGCTGGAGCGCTTCGGCGCCGAAATAGTGCTCACGCGCAGCGTACCGGATAGCCCGGAGGGTACCCGCGCCTGTCTGAAGGAGGCCGCCGAGGTAGCGGACCTGGTGGTCTCCACCGGCGGCGTCAGCGTCGGTGAGGAAGATCACGTCAAGGCGGCGCTGGAGACACTGGGCACGCTGAACCTGTGGCGCCTGGCCATTCGTCCCGGCAAGCCGCTGGCCCTGGGTCAGATGGAAGGACCTGGCGGCACGCCGGTGCGGTTTGTCGGCTTGCCCGGCAATCCGGTGTCCAGCTATGTCGGTGCCTGGCTATTCTTGCGCCCGCTGCTGGGTGCCCTGCAGGGCTGTGAATCCATGGCGGAGCTACCGCGGCTATGGGCCCGCAGCGACTTTGCCACCTCCACCGGTCCGCGCCAGCACTACATGCGGGTGCGCCTCGCCTTCGGCCCACAGGGCGTCAGCGCCCTGGCGTTTTCCGACCAGAATTCCGGGGTACTGTCATCCTGCATTGATGCCGACGCCCTGGCGGTGATCCCGCCCCATTGCGAGATAGCGCCGGGCGACAAGGTGGAATGCCTGTGGCTGCGGACCTGGTAGCGGTCCGCTGAAGCAGCGCGGTAGTCGCTAGGCGCGGTCCGAAAAGTCGACGAGCGAAGGTTAGAGCCCTAGGAACCCGAGGTCTCGAGTTCCGCGCGGGTATCGCGCCACAGGGTCGCGAAGTCGTCGTCCAGTTGACGATAGTCATCGCGCAGATGCGGCACCAGTTCGGCCAGTCGGTTGGGCCCGGACAGGCGTGAGCCAATGCCGGCGATGGCACGGCAGGTAAAGGCGAGGCTGGCGTAGCGACGCAGCCAGTCCTCACGCACCAGTACCGGCACCATGGTGGCCAGCCGCTGCGGTGCGCCGTGGTACTCGAACAGTCGATAGCATCGCTCGATCACGACCTCGCGCTCGTGTGGGTCGCTGGTAGCCAGATCCCGAGCGAGAAAGTGGTCCCACATCAGATCCAGGGCAATACCGGCCACACGACGACTCGCCGCAGGTGCCCGACGTCGAGCGGCAAGTACCGAGGGATGACGATCGACGAAGGCGTCCACCCGCCGGTGATGCTGTATGCCTGCTGCGACGCCTTCGGGCCACTGGCCGAGATCGCGCCCCTTGACGCCGTCGGCGATCAGGTTGCCGAGCAGAAAGTCGTCGTCACCGGCACGGGCGAGCCAGGCGTGGGCGAGAAAGTTCAACGCCGCACGTCTACAGGCAGTTGGTTGGTTTGGGCAGGCCCGCCAAACGGGCGCCCAGCTTGGGGGGGCTGCCGGGGAACAGCTTCATCAGGTACAGCGAGCTCCCCTTGTCCTTGCCCAGCGCCTGGCCCACCGCCTTGACCAGCGGGCGCATGGCCGGAGCCTGCTCGAAGCGCGCATAGAAGTCTCGCAGGACGTCGATCACCTGCCAGTGTTCGTCGCCGAGGGTGATGCCCTCTTCCGCCGCCAGCGCCTCGGCGACGGCGGGACTCCAGTCATCGAGATTGATCAGATAGCCTTCCGGGTCCAGGGGGACGGAGGCCTGGCCGAGTTCCAGGGTTCGTGCAGTTTCAGTGCTTGCCATCGTGTTACCTCAGTACCAGCTGACCACTTTATCGGCCTCTTCGGTGAGCCTGACAAAACCGTCCACGTCGACGACTTCGATGCCGGTGGCACAGTGTTCGCTCAAGCCGCGCGCCTCGAGATCTTCGGCCAGCGCCAGTAGACGACCGGGCAGAGACGACCACAGCGCCTGCTGGGCCGGCAGAGCGCCAAGCACGGCGTCTTCGATCAATAACAGCTTGTCGTCTTCTGCCAACGCCCGTAGCGCCTGCCGATAGACCGTCGACTCCAGCGGTGAACGATTGAGGGTGTGCAGTATCATCCCGATTCCTGGTAGTGGTCGTGGGTGAGTCCAGTGGCTGACGTCGATGGGTAAAACCTGGCGGGAGCGAGCCCCGACAGAGACGCGGTCTGGAGTCGTCTGTGACGCCGATTCAGAAGGTCAGCACCAATGCGTGCTCCGCCATCAGGGCGGCAATGGCGTCACCCTCGATGACAATGGCATCCGGCGTCAGCGTCTCAGGCGCCACGCCCAACTCGGCAAGTCCTGCCCCATCCACGAACAGCCGGTCGATGTCGTACATCTCGAGCATGGCCAGCGTCGGCTGGGTGCCCTTCTGCCCCAGCGGGCCGGCGCCCTGCCCCGGCACCAGTGCCGCCACGCCACTGGCCAGGAACAACAGGGATACCCGGCGTCCGAAGGCGGCGGCCACCAGCGCCGTGTCGAGACCTTCTTTCAGGTAGCTGGTGCCATGGGGGCCATGACGAAGAATCACCAGCAGATCCCCCGAATCGTCGTTGGGTTCCTCAATCATCGACCTTTCACTCTTCTCGGTTCAGCGTTGCCCTGCTCGGGACCCATTGCCTGGCGGCAGTCGGCAGCAGCTCGGTGTTGTTCAGGCACCAAAGGTTACCAGCCTGTCACACTCGAGGCCCAGGTCCACCAGCTGGCCGAGGCCGGTCAGCTCGAACGGCGCCTGGACGCTGTGGCCTTGCTTGCCGTGCCTGGCCGCCTCGTCGGCGTCGACGATGCCTCGGCGCAGTGCGGCGGCGATGCACACCTCGAGACGCACGCCATGCTCCTGGTTCAGCGTGGTCCAGCCGTCGACCAGATGAGGCTCGTCCTGGGGCGGCGATGCCAGGCGCGCGGCGTTGTGAACGCCATCGCGATAGAAGAAGACGGCCTCCAGGTGGTGACCGCGGGCGATCACCGCACGGGCGAAGCGCAGCGCGCTGTGTGCGGCCTGATGGCTGTAGGGGGCACCCAGCAGCAGGATGGCATAACGCATGGTATTCCCTTGGCTCCCGCCAACGTCGGGAGTTGAACAAAGCGGGTCATCAAAAACACGTCGGCCCCGCCAAGGCGGGGCCGACAGTGTACGACAGTTGTGCCAGAACGTCTTGCGACGATCAGTCCTGGCTTACCACGCCCAGCAGCGACAGCAGGCTGATGAACAGGTTGTAGATCGACACATAGAGAGTGATGGTGGCGAGGATGTAGTTGGTCTCGCCGGCACGGTGCACGATCTCGCTGGTCTGGTACAGGATCGCCGCGGAGGAGAACAGCACGAAGCCAGCCGATACCATCAGCGACAGCGACGGAATGTTGAAGATCAACGCCGCCACCATGGCCAGGATCAGCACGATGGCGCCAGCCATCATGAAGTTCGCCAGGAAGCTGAAGTCCTTGCGAGTGATCAACGCCACCGCTGACAGACCAAAGAAGGTCAGGCCGGTCATGCCCAGTGCGGTCATGATCAGCTCGGGACCGTTGGACAGCGTCAGATAGGCGCTCAGGATCGGGCCGAGGGTGAAGCCCATGAAGCCAGTGAAGGCAAAGGTCGCCAGCAGGCCGAGGGCCGAGTTGGCGGTCTTGTGGACCAGGAACATCAGGCCGTAGGCGCCGATGAAGAACACCAGAATGTTCATCTGCTGTACACCGAGGGCCACGGCGGCCCCTGCGGTGATGGCAGAGAACAGTAGTGTCATCGCCAGCAAGCCGTAGGTGTTGCGCAGAACCTTGTTCGTCGCAGCGACCTGCGTCTGGGTCTGACGATTCACCTGTGACTCTTGATAAGCCATGTATCCAGAGCTCCCTGTTGGTTGACATGCATTCGACACAGCATGCCCCCAGCAAGTTCCCGACGCAAGCCGCCTGGCGACGGGGTTTCAACGCCATTCAAGCGATCAGACTGGCCCATGGGCCCGCCATGGGCGGCGCGAACACTGTTTCCTATCGGCGACAAAAAATTGCTTAGCTGCACAATTTTTGCGCAGTCACCCTATTGCAACAGCTCCCTTGAAGGCATCAGGGAGGGGTGTCGCTCTATCGCGTAAGACATTGATCGCACACAAGTGTTGACGTGGGGAGAAAAGCTGGTAAAGTACACCGCCGTGAGCCGGAGGGATGGCAGAGCGGTTGAATGCACCGGTCTTGAAAACCGGCAAGGGTTAACGCCCTTCCAGGGTTCGAATCCCTGTCCCTCCGCCACCTCGAATCCAGAAGGGGATCAGTCGACAGACTGATCCCCTTCTTCGTTTTTTCCCTCTTCCCTCTTCCTTCAACAGCTCCCTGCCTTTCGGCACGCCAATCCTTCGACGGTCTCGAGGCGCTGCCCCGCCATGGTTCTTCACACCAGTGACTGCACATCTGGTTCTGCACACCAGCCCCAGCAGCAAGGTCTGTTCACCGGTTGTCGTGAAAAGGTCACCGATTGTCGTTGATGGATTGGCGACAACGCCGCAAATCGTGCACCCTGCTTGCATCTGTTGCTCCAGGCAGCACGACAGGGACGAACCAGACACGATGCATCAAGGCGCCAGATAACTACAGGTGGCGCAACGTGCATGTCGGAGGAGCTAGCATGAGGTCTCTTTCCAGCACCGGTTTTGCGGTTTTCGGCGCGGCCCTGGTCGCCATCAGCTACGGACTCGCCCGTTTTGCCTTCGGCCTGTTTGTCCCCCAGATTCGCGATGAGCTGTCGCTGACGCCTGATGCCATCGGCATCATAGGCGCCCTTCCCCTGATCAGCTTCCTGCTGTCCACGGCGGTGGCGCCTTACGCCACCGATCGTCTTGGTGCCCGCTACGCAGCGGTACTGTCCGGGCTTTTCGGTATCGTCGGCCTGGCACTGATCAGCCATGCGGCCGATGCGACCATGCTCAGCATCGGGGTGTTCGCCTGCGGCATCTGTACCGGCCTGATGATGCCCGCACTCACCGCCGGGATGCAGGCGCTGGTGAGACGCTCACTGCATGCTCGTGTCAGTTCGGTCATGAATGCGGGAACCAGTATCGGCGTGATCGTCGCCGTGCCAACGGTACTGTTCATGGCGGACGCCTGGCGACTGGCCTATCTGTCCTTCGCCCTGCTGACGGTCATCGGCGTGTGCGCTACCTGGCTGTACCTACCCTCGGTGTCGCGCATCACGCCTTCCAACGCCGCCGACCCACCTGCATTGCGTGAACTGCCGTGGTCACGGCTCGTGAGGCTCACCCTGTTTTCCTACGCGATGGGCTTCATCTCGGCCGCCTACTGGATCTTTGCTCCGGACCTGGTGGTGACCCTTGGCGGTCTGTCACCAAGCGCCACGGGGTGGCTGTGGCTCGCCGTCGGCATCGCCGGTCTCGGCGGTGCGGTGGTGGCGGATCTGGCCGACCGCAACAATCCGCCCATCACCCAGGCCTTAATGCTGACCATGCTGGCGGCAAGCCTGGCATTGCTTGCCGCCAGCCCCGCCCAACCCGTGCTGGCGGCATTCTCCGCTCTGGTCTTTGGCCTCGCCTACATGAGCTTGACGGGTCTTTACCTGATGACCGGCATTCGCCTGCTGCCCGGGCGCCTGGCGATGGGGCCGGTGCTGCCTTTCATGGCCGTGTCGCTCGGCCAGGCCACCGGCTCGCCGGTCATCGGCGAATTGCTCAATGTCTTCAGCTATGCCGAGGGGTTCGCCATCTTCGCGTCAATCGGCATCCTGGTTGCCCTGCTGTCGCCCTTGTACCCAGGCCATATTCATCAGGTGGGCGATGAAGAGGTGGAAGATCCTCCGGGCCTCCAGTCCGCCTACGATCTACAGCTGCAGAACGAAGCGGGCGAGCCACTGGAGGACCCTGAATACTTGGCTGGAGAAGACCCACGAGATGAGCCGACCGCCGGTCTTGAACACAGCCATAAAGAAGAACGGGGCTGACCCAAGACGCAGCTCCCAAATAGCGCCAAGCCCGGCATAAGTCATGCCCCTGCCAGGACCATGCGGCAATCCTGACCGGGGTCAATCACCCCAGATAACGTCGCGTCATCTCTCCTCGGTGTTATCGCCGCCGATAGCTCGGCCTGCTGTGATGAGTGACCCATAATTTCGGAACGAGTCGCCACCGAAACACAGCAACGATTGTCGCCAGGGACACGCCCGACGAGCCAGCGTTTCCATGCGCAGCAATCCGCCATCGAGGAAGGTGTGTCATGCAGAGGTCCGTGCAAAGGTCCATGCAAGTCATGGTCGGCGTTCTCGCCGGCCTGGTGCTGCTCTCTCCCGTATCAGGCCCGGCTGGGGCAAGCCAGCCCGAGATCGGTCGGCCCGAGACGGACGGAGCGTTATTACCCTTCGCCCCCGCCCCCATGCCGAGCGATGTACCACCTCGCCTCCAGGACGCCACCATGCAGTGGCCGGACGAGCCGTCCCACCTGCTGGAAGACGCCCCCAATGTTCTGATCGTCATGCTGGACGATGTGGGCTTCGGGGTGTCCGAGGTCTTCGGTGGCGAGGTCAGGATGCCAGCGCTGTCGCGCCTGGCCGATGAAGGCATCGAGTACACCGGCTTTCATACCACGTCCATCTGTTCTCCGACGCGGGCGTCCCTGCTGACCGGTCGCAACCATACCCGGGTGGGCTCCGGCACCATTGCCGAACGAGCGGTAGCCTTCGACGGCTACACCGGCGTGATTCCGAAAAACGCCGCCACCATGGCCGAGGTGCTCAAGCAGTACGGCTACCACACCGCCGCCTTCGGCAAGTGGCACAACACGCCGGCGGTCGAGACGACAGCGATCGGCCCCAAGGATCGCTGGCCCACTGGCTACGGTTTCGAGCACTTCTATGGCTTTCTGGGGGGCGAGACGTCCCAGTGGGAGCCACGACTGACCGTGGACACCCTGCATGTCGAGCCCCCTGAAGACGATCCCGACTACCACCTGACCGAGGACCTGACCGACCAGGCGCTCGCGTGGCTCGCCGACTACCGGGCATTCGATCCGGACAAGCCGTTTTTCATGTACTGGGCGCCGGGCGGGGCCCACGGCCCCCATCACGTTGCACCGCAATGGGCCGATCGCTACGACGGCCAGTTCGACGATGGCTGGGATGCCTACCGCGTGCGCACCCACCAGCGACAGCTCGAGATGGGCATCATTCCGCCGGGCACAGCACTCACGCCACGCGACGACAGCCTGCAAGGGTGGGACGAGATTCCCGAGAGCCAGCGCGACTTCCAGACTCGCCTGATGGAAATCTACGCCGGCTTCGTGGAGCACACCGACAGCCAGGTCGAGCGACTGCTCGAGGGCATGGCGGAAATGGGGCTTAGAGACAATACCCTGGTCATCTACATCGTCGGCGACAATGGCTCCAGTGCCGAAGGCCAGCACGGCTCGATCAGCGAACTGCTGGCCCAGAACAATATCGGCAGCAGTGTCGCCCAGCAGCTGGAGGTACTGGATCGCATGGGCGGCCTCGACGTTCTCGGCAGCCCCCAGACCGAAAACATGTACCACGCCGGCTGGGCCTGGGCGGGCAGCACACCCTTCAAGGGCACCAAGCTGCTCGGCGCCTATTTCGGCGGGACCCGCAACCCCATGGTCATCTCCTGGCCCGGCCATATCGCACCGGATGAGCAGGTACGTCACCAGTTCCACCACGTGGTGGATATTGCCCCGACCCTCTACGACATTCTGGACATCCCGCTGCCGGACGTCGTCAACGGCTACCCGCAGATGCCGATGGACGGAATCAGCCTGGCCTACACCTTCGACGACGCCGATGCCCCCGGACGCAAGCAACACCAGTTCTTCGACAATAACGGCAGTCGAGGGCTCTACCTGGATGGCTACTTTGCCGGTACCTTTGGCCCGCTGGTTCCCTGGGATACCTCGAGCGCGGCACAGCGGATCGCCGACTGGGATTCCGCCGAAGATGAGTGGGAACTCTACGACCTGCGAAGCGATTTTTCCCAGGCCAGAGATCTGGCCGATGCTCAGCCTGAGCGACTGGCCATGATGAAACAACGCTTCATGGATATCGCCGAGGACAACAAGGCCTTCCCCACCGGTGCGGGCAACTGGCTTCGCGTCCACCCCGAGGACCGGGTCAAGACGCGCTACGATCACTGGACCTTTACCCAGACGACCCAACGCATGCCGGAATTTTCGGCCCCCGGCGTTGGTCGCCAGAGCACCCGGGCCAGGCTGCGTATCGACACCGGCCAGGGCGATGCCGAGGGCGTGCTGTATGCCACCGGGGGTGCCGGCGGCGGGCTCAGCGTCTATCTTGATCAGGGCAGGCTGACCTACGAGTACAATATGCTGCTGATGGAGAATACCCGCATTCGCACAGCCGCCCTGGCCCCGGGCAGCCACGACATCGTCATCACCACCCGGATCCCGGTGCCCGGTAAAGCGGCGCAGGTGACGATCGAGGTGGATGGGCAGACCGCGGCGGAAGGTCAGGTGCCCTCGACGGTTCCCCTGGCCTTCAGCGCCAGCGAGACCTTCGACGTGGGCCGCGATCTGGGCTCCCCCGTCTCACGCCACTACGCAGAGCGACGCCCTTTCGCCTTTGGCGGCAAGCTAGAAGCCTTTACGATCGAGCTGCTCTAATTGGTGAAGCTTTCGAACTTTACATCGGCAATCAGGGTCATACCCGTGAACTATGCCGAGATGGATGGACATGAAGCATTATCGTGTGGAGAGTTATCAAACAAGAACAATGAAGCGCACCCGCTGGGCGGTGGTGGCATTTTCGGATTCCTCTCCCAACGCCTCACGGCGGGTGGTCTCTCGCCACGATGGACAGGACGAAGCCAGGGCCGCCGCCGCGGCCCTGGCCTTTGAAGACAAGCTCGGCCGCACGCCCACCAACGTCTGACCCACCTGTTGATCTGATTTTCACGCCGTCTTAGCGAGCGCAGGCACTTTTCGCACAAGCCCTAGGCGCTGTCCGAAAAGTCGACGAGCGAAGGTTAGACAAGGCAAAAATCGGTGAGAAAGCGCAGTTTACGGGGTGTAAATGAGCATTTTGACCGGGCTGGCGCACCAGCCGATTTTTAACGCCGTATTACCGAGCGCAGGCACTTTTCAGACAAGCCCTAGCAGCGGCTGGGCGAAACGCCTCTGTAAACCTCCTTGGCCTGCACCATCTCGGCACGCAACCCTTCGATACGTGACTGATGCCCCGGATGGGTGGACAGGATCTCCGGCGGTTGATCACCGCCAACCGATGCCATATTGCGCCAGAGGGCGACGCTCTCGCCGGGATCGAATCCGGCGCGCGCCATGATGGCCAGCCCCATCACGTCGGCTTCGGACTCATGGGCACGGCTGAACGGCAAGGCGATACCAAGCTGGCTGCCGATACCCAGCGCCTGGAGCAAGGGTTCCTGCCCCACGTCGCCTTCGCTCATCAGTCCTACCACCAGCAGCACGGCCTTGATGCCCAACTGCTGGGTCAACCGCTCGTTGCCGTGGTCGGCGAGCACATGGGCGATCTCGTGACCGACCACCGCCGCCAGCTGGGCGGGCGTCTGAGCGACCTGCAGCAGCCCCGAGTGCACGCCGATGCGCCCTCCCGGCAAGGCAAAGGCATTTGGCGAGGGATTGTCGAACACGACCACCTGCCAGTCGTCAGGCATCTCGACCTTGGGATAGACGAGCCGCGCCGACTTGATCAAGGCGTCGCTGACACATTGAACCTCGGCCTTGATGGCGGCATCGGTGGAAAGCGGTAGCTGGCTTCGCATCTGCTCAAAGGCGTCACCCCCCATGTCGCTCATCACAAAGCCAGGCACCAAGGCAAGTTGGCTACGCCCGGTGGGTGTCTCGTCGCAGCCCCCCAGCCCGACGGCCAGCAATAGCGTCAGTACCACGGGAAAATAGGATCGTTTCATCGAGCCTGACCTTTTCATGAAAAGCTGCTGGGCGACCATCGCCCTATCGTCTGAATGATGCCGTTTGTCACGGTGTTTGACTACGGCCGACGTCAGACGCATCTGGAATTCGCCATAAAGCGCATCCTGCTGTCTGACCAGCCGCCCCACTCCTATAGTGAACGAGCCAGCGACGGCACAACGCCGAAGGAAGCCTCAAGAAAGGAGACGCGGCCGTGGATTACCTGCACAACACTCTGGAAGGGCTGAAAGCCACCAGTCCCGCCCAGGCGGAGTTCTATGCCGCTGCAGAGAAGATCCTTGCGTCCCTGAGGCCCCTGCTCGAGTCAGACGCCCGCTACCTCGAGCACGCCATCATCGAGCGACTGGTGGAGCCCGAGCGCCAGCTGATGTTTCGCGTCTGCTGGACCGACGACAACGGCAAGATCCAGGTCAACAAGGGGTATCGTGTCCAGTTCAACTCGGCTCTCGGCCCCTACAAGGGGGGCCTTCGCTTTCACCCCAGCGTCAACGCCAGCATCATCAAGTTTCTCGGGTTCGAGCAGATCTTCAAGAACGCTCTGACCGGGCTCGCGCTTGGCGGCGCCAAGGGTGGCGCCAACTTCGATCCACGCGGACGCTCCGACGGGGAAATCATGCGCTTCTGCCAGGCGTTCATGACCCAACTGGTGGATCATCTTGGGCCCACCGTGGATGTCCCTGCTGGCGATATCGGCGTCGGCGCCAGAGAGATCGGCTACCTCTATGGCCAGTACAAGCGACTGACGCGACGTCACGAAGGGGTGATTACCGGCAAGGGGCTGGACTGGGGCGGATCGCTGGGCCGCAAGGAGGCCACCGGCTACGGCGCCGCCTACTTTGCCCAGCACATGCTGGCAGCCCGGGGTGAAGAACTGCGCGGCAAGACCTGCCTGGTCTCCGGCGCGGGCAATGTCGCCATCTATACCATCGAGAAGCTCCATCAGCTGGATGCCCTGCCGGTCACCTGCAGCGATTCCGGTGGCTGCCTCCACGACCCGGACGGCATCGATCTGGAGGCTCTCAAGCGCTTGAAGGAGGTCGAGCGCGTCTCGCTTGAAGGCTACCTGAAGGATCACCCCCGGGCCCGCTTCATTGCGCTGGACGACTACCCCGCCGACGGCCACGCCGTCTGGCGCATCCCTGGCCAGGTCGCCTTTCCCTGCGCGACCCAGGGCGAGGTCACCCTGGCCGACGCCGAGGCGATGCTCGCCAATGGGCTCGAGTGTCTATGCGAGGGGGCCAACCTGCCGACCCTGCCGTTGGCGGTGGACCGTCTGCTGGAGGCCCGCATCGCCTACGCCCCCGGCAAGGCGGCCAACGCCGGCGGCGTCTCCACCAGTCAACTGGAAATGGCGCAGAACGCCAGCATGCAGATCTGGCCGCTGGAGAAGGTCGATGCCCACCTCCAGGCGATCATGGCCAATATCCATCGCTGCTGTGCGTCCACCGCAGAGGAATTCGGCGAGCCCCACAACCTGGTGCTGGGCGCCAACATTGCGGGATTCAGGCGCGTCGCCAATGCCATGATCGACCAGGGGGCCTGGTAAATCCTGGGACAGGTTTGTCCGGGGGACGGTTGGCAACAAGGACCCTGCCGATCCGCCCGCCGGCAGATAAGCACAAAAACGCATATTACATGCAAGACCGACTACACTATGCCGAAATAGCAATCGAGCCCGCGTTGCAGGGGCTCTCTCATCGGCTGGGGGAATGTCGGGATGCATCAGGGAAGAGTCAGGATTCGGGGCGGCGAGCTCTGCGAACAGAATGGCCTGAGGGTGAACGTTCCGTTAGCCAGCAGATCCGTTGGTGCCGCGCTGCTGATCGGCACACTGGCGATCAGCCCCGGCGTCCTGGCCGAGCAGGAACTCGGACAGGCCGCCTCCGACCCCACTGCGCCACTGATGAACTTCCAGCTACAGAATTCCTGGAGCCCGGAAGTCCACGGCACCAATGATTCACAGAACATCGTCCAGTTCAGAACGGCGCTGCCCTACCGGCTGGCGGGCCACCAGCACATCTTTCGCCTGACGGTGCCCTCACTGACCGAGGATCCCGGCGGTTCCACCGGCCTTAGCGATTCTACGGTGTTCGACCTCACCACCTTCGAACACTCCTGGGGTCGTTCTGGCTTCGGTGTGGTCGCCCTTCTGCCGACCGGCGGTGAGCATCGTGGCGCCGAACAGTGGGGTCTGGGTCCGGCGGTCGGGTTTGCGGCCTCGCGGGGCTCCTTCCTGTATGGCGCCTTCAACCAGAACATCTTCAGTGTCGCCGGTGAGGACGATCGCGAGGACGTCAACCTGAGCATCCTGCAGCCCATCATCAATCTCGGGCTCGGCCAGGGCTGGTCAGTGGGCACTTCGGAGATGAACATCACCTACGACTGGGAGCACAGCGACTGGAGCAGCCTGCCCGTGGGTGGCCGACTCAGCAAACTGGTAAAGCTGGGAGACTCCCCGCTGCAGATCAGTGGTCTGTATGAACACAACTTCGCCGACGACTACGCCGTGCCCGAAGACCAATTTTCGCTGCAGTTCAAGTTGCTGGTGCCCTGACGGGCTCTTCCAGGGCATCTTGGCAAGGGGCTTTCTCGACAGACCCCGCTCGATAATTTCCGCCCGGTTATTTCCGCTCGATGCTTTCCGCTCGATTCTTTCCGATACTGGAACGCTGCGCCTCAGTAGAGGCGCAGACCCACACGGGTGATATGGTTGCCTTCCATCTCGCTCACCACCCAGTGGATGCCATGCCAGTCGACGTCGTCGCCTACCACCGGATGCCCGCCCAAGCGTAGCCCCATGAATTCGCCCAGTGTCAGCGAGGCCTCGCCGGGGCTCAGGGTCAACGCATAGGCATCGGCCACATCGCCCATCCTGGCGTCCGCATCCAGGGTAAAGGTGCCGAAGAAGGCTCGCTGCTGGCGATGCTTGGCGTCGCCGTTGAACAGCCGGTTCAATGCTGGCAGATCGTCGCTCTTGCCGATGACACAGATGATATCGTCGATGCGCAACTGTGTACTGCCCTTGGGGTGCAGCATCACGTGCTGGCGGAACAGGGCAGAGATCAAGGCACCTGAGGGAAAGCGCAGCAGCCGAATCGGGACGTCTTCGAGATCGGCATTTTCGACCTTGTAGACGAACATCTCGAAGTCGTTTTCAGGCAGGATCCCAAGTGGCCCCCGATGATTGGGAGTGGCACTGTCCGGCACCATGACCTTCATGCGGCTTGCCATCCAGGGCAAGCTTCCGCCCTGGATCAACAGCGACAGCAACACCACCGCGAAGGCCACATTGAAGTAGAGGCCGGCTTGCTCGACGCCACCGATGACAGGAAAGATCGCCAGCACAATGGGAACGGCACCGCGAAGCCCCACCCAGGAAATGAACCCTACCTCTCGCCAGCGGAAATGGAAGAACGGCTTGAGCGTCAGCACCACCGCCAACGGACGCGCCACGAAGATCAGCGCCAGGGCCACCACCGATGCAGGCAACAGCACCTCCAGCAGTGCCGAAGGTGTCACCAGCAAGCCAAGCACCAGAAATAGCCCGATCTGACTTAGCCAGGCCAGTCCGTCATGCACCGGCAAGATGAAGTTGAGGTGCCGCCCCGGCTGATTGCCGATCATCAATCCGGCCAGATAAATCGCCAGGAAGCCACTGCCCCCCAGGGCACTGGTCAAGCCAAAGACGCAGAACCCCAACGCCAGGGCCAGCAGCGAGTAAAGTCCCGGTGCAAGATCCACATAGCGCAGCAAGCGACCGATCAGCCAGCCCGCGCCAAGCCCGATGGCGATGGCCATGGCGAACTGCTGAACAAAGAACAGCAGCATGTCCATGGGGCCACCGAGGTCCCCCACCAGCGCCTCGACCAGCACCAGGGTGAGAAAGATCGCCATGGGATCGTTGGTGCCGGACTCGATTTCCAGGGTGGCGCCGACCCGTTCATTGAGGTTGAGCCCTCTGCCACTGAGCATCGAGAAGACCGCCGCAGCGTCGGTAGAACCGACGATGGCCCCGACCAGCAGGCCCTGCAGCAACGATAGATCGAAGACCCACATCGCCAGCAGACCGACCAGACCGCTGGTGATGAAGACCCCGACGGTAGCGAGCCCCAGGGCGGGTTTGAAACCGACACGAAAGGTCTTGAGCCGTGTCCTCAGGCCACCATCCAGCAGGATCATCGCCAGGGCGAGATGGCCGATGACAAAGGCCAGCGAGTAATTGTCGAAGTCGATACCCAGCAGGCCGTCTTCACCCGCCAGCATGCCGAGTATCAGGAACAGCACCAGCAGTGGCACACCGGCCAGAGCGGAAAGCCGACTGGCCAGCACACTCAGCGCAATCAGCGTTCCACACAGAAGAAAGAGACTATTGATCGAATCCATGCGCATCCCTTGCAACGTTCATCATGATTGTCTCACGCCCGGCCCCACGCCGCGATCTGTCGAGTGTAACGTGATTCATCGAGCGCACTTCGAATTACCAGGATGTTGATGGATGCCGCTGGTGAACGAAGCTCGCCCTTGGATACACTAGCGCGCTGGTACGAATGCCTGACCCATGGAGATTGTTGATGCCCAAGTCGTCGCCCAGGCAACACCGGCTAATCCGGCTTGCGGGCTTGAGCTTGCTGCTGGCAAGCCTCGGCGCGTTGCCCCCTGCCCTGGCCGAGCCGGAGGCGCCCGCTGAAGCCGCAGCGCAGCAACAGGCAGCGCCGCCCCTTGCCCAGGAGCAACGGGTCGAGACTTCTTCCGAGCAGATTGGCGGAACGCCCCCTACAAGCGCCGAAGCGGCGGTGGTGAGCGATATCCTCGAGCGCTACCGTGGATTGCCTGGTGGACCCGGTATCGACACGCCCGCGATGCCGGTGGCACCGTCGGCCACGGCGGCTCCTGCCGATCCGATCGCACCGCCACCGGTCACCGAGCTGACTCTAGTGCTGGAATGGTCACCCGGGCCGCAGCACGCTGCCTTGCTGGTGGCTCAGGAGAGGGGGCTGTTCTCGCGGCGCGGACTGAACGTCGTGCTGCAGACCCCCGCCGATCCCGACGTACCTGCCAAGCTGGTGGCGGCATCCCAGGCGGATCTGGCACTGACCGACCAGCTGACCCTGCACCGGCTGGTGGACCAGGGGCGCCCCATCATCAGGGTAGCCACCTTGAGCGAATTGCCACTGTCGGCGCTGCTGGTACGCGAAGATGCGGACATCGACTCGGTGCTGGGACTGATCGATCACCGGATCGGCTACGCGCAGCGCGCGGGACAAGACGTCTTGCTCAGGGCCATCCTTCAACACGAAGGATTGAACCTGTCCCATGTCGAGGCCAAGGACGTGCACTTCAGCGTGATACGCGCGATGAACGAAGGCTGGATCGATGCCTTTATCGGCGGCGCGGCACTGTCTCTGCCGCGAGAGCTCGCCGATCTCGGCATCGCTACCCGCGCCATGCCGACCGAGACACTGGGTATCCCGGTGCATGACGGCCTGGTCGTCGTGGCCAACCAAGACCACTTTCAGGCACAGAAGGACGCCATTCGCGCCTTCGTCGACGCACTGGAAGACGCCACGCGCTGGATCATCGACCATCCCGCCGCGAGCTGGGAGATCATGACTCGACTCGAGCCGACCATGGACAGCCCCGCCAATGCCGAGGCCTGGCCCGACATCAGGCGCCGACTCAGCCTGCGCCCCGGCGCCATGGATCACGGCCGCTATCGTCGCCTGGAGCGCTATCTACATGACCAGAAGATCGTCGAACGCTTGACCCCGATCTCGCGCCTGGGCAAGGACCCCGGCTAAACCACAGACGCCTTGATTGCAGTGGCTAGTCGTCCAGAGAGGCCAGAAACTCGGCCACTTGCTCCTGAAACTCCTGCGCCCGCTCGGTGTGCAGCCAGTGACCAGCGTCCAGGGTCTTGACTTCGGCCCTGGGCAGGACGGCGCGCAGCGACTCAAGCAGGTCATCGGCGACGTAGTCGGAGCGACTACCGCGCAACACCAGCGTCGGCACATCGATGCTTCCTTCGCCACCGGGCGGTGCCATGATCTGGCCGTAGCCGGCTTCGATCGCATCGAGATTGACCCTTAGGCGTAGTACGCGATCGTCGTCGCGCACCAGATTGGTAGCCAGAAACATGCGGGTGGGCTTGTCGTCGATCACCTCAGCCATCAAGGCATCGGCCTCTCGCCGGTCGGTAGGCTCACCCTGTTCGACACGCCGCAGTGCGCTGAAGACGCTATCGTGACGGTGTTCATAGGCGACCGGCGCGATATCGGCAACGATCAGCGACGCCACCAGCTCAGGATGAAGCCTGGCCAGGGTCATCACCACCTTGCCGCCCATGGAGTGGCCAAGCAGGTGCCCTCTGGTGACGCCGCAGCGGTCCATCACCGCTGCCACGTCTTCGGCCATCTGGTCATAGTCCATACCCTCGGCATGAGGAGAACGGCCATGATTGCGAAGATCCAGGGCGATCACACGGCGCTCGCCCGACCACTGTTTGACATGGGAGCGCCAGTTGTCGGCGCTACCCAGCAGGCCATGAACGATGACCAATGGCTCTCCCTGACCACCACTGTCCGTATATTCCAGGGAAACCGTCATAGCTGCACTCCTTTGAGCGATCGAAGGTTGGAAGAGAGCCGGTAGAACGTCGTACTTCACGACACCAGCATAGTACTGAACGTGCCAGGCGGGGCGCGGAGCCAGGCAGCAAGCACAGCCATAGCAAACCAGGGCGGGGCTAGATCGCAACACCGGCCCAGCAGGCTCAACCGCCGGGGATCGAGGCCCTTATCAGCGTCCCTCTCCCCGAGCGACCTGCTCCGGCCAGACGTCCTGACTGCCGGTCACCGCCACCAGTCGCTGGCTCAGATAACGCAGCAGCACGCCGTACAGGGGCAGGAAAAAGGCCAGACTGATCGCAAGTTTGATGGCGTAGTCGACCGCTGCGATTTCTGGCCAATGCTGCGCCATGAACGGGTCAGGGCCAGCCTCGAAGGCGATGGAGAAGAACGCCACGGTATCCACCAGATTACCGACCAGGGTCGACGCCGCCGGCGCCACCCACCAGTGCTTGAGTCGCCTGAGCCGGTCGAAGACCTGCACGTCGAGCAATTGTCCGAGCAGGTAGGCCATGAAACTGGCCAGTGCGATCCGGGCGACAAACAGATCGAAACCATCGAAGGCTGCAAGGCCAGCGAAGCCGCCCTGCGGGAAGACCACCGAGACAACGTACGACACCACCAGCGCGGGCAGCATCACGCGCATCACGATGGCGCGCGCCGGCCCCTTGCCGAACAGGCGTACCGTCAGATCGGTGGCCAGGAAGATGAAGGGAAAGCTGAAAGCGCCCCAGGTCGTGTGCAAGCCAAATACCGTAAACGGCAGCTGGACCAGGTAGTTGCTGGCGGCGATAACGACGATATGGAAAACGACCATCAGCGCCAGCAGGCGACGGCGCTGTTCGAAGGACAGAGTGAACATCATGATTCCTTTTTCGCAAGGGGTGAGGGAACCCTGGGAACAACCACAATACGGCTACAGGCACGCCTGGCTGCGATACGTCTGGATGGCGCAAGATTTCGAGCCGTATGGCGATAAGTCTCGCGCCACCGCGTGGGGTGCAAATTTTGCGGCAGAAATTATACGAGACAAGCCTGCGCCTTGCCAGCACTCCCTTGCTCGACCCCTTCCCCTTTACCCACAGGCCACCCCGGGTAGACGGGCAAAATCAGATAACTGCAGATCCAGGCACCAGATGTGCCATACAGGATACCTAGAGAAACCTGATATTGCACAATATTGTCAGTCTGCTAAATACAAATACAAGAAACAACGCGATGGACACACTTTGAAAAACGTATTATCTAATTCTGCCGAAACGGTCACAAACACGCGTTTAAGACGCGTTTACTTCAACAATGCGCTATTATTGAGAAGTTTCTTAATCACTAACGGAAAGAAAGGCTTCGGCTTTCATCAGCGACCAAATGAAAGGAGTCCTGCGCCCCGGACCAACACTATTCCGAGGAGCCGGATACGCCGAATCCGACTAGCGGATCTCTTCGATGAGGATGACAAGCCATCCATGCACAACACCTCGATCCCTATTGCCGTCCATCTCGGGTGGCGCCTAGCGCCACGACGTCCAACGGGTGAAATTCGTGTCAGTCACCGCTGCAAGGGAGAGTGCTGATGAACAGCTCACAACGTGTTGCCGGCCGCCTGCTTGAGGGTGGAGATGCCGTGGTAGACAGAGCGAGCGGCCTGCTGAAAGCCATCGCCAACGACAATCGCCTAAGAATCCTGTGTCTACTTGAAGGCAACGAGCTGTCCGTGACAGAGCTCAATCAACGCCTGAGCCTGAGCCAGTCGGCCCTATCCCAGCACCTTGCCATCCTCAGGCGAGCCGAGCTGGTCAGTACTCGGCGCTCCTCCCAGACCATCTACTACTCGCTGCAAGGCGACAGCGCGAGCATCATGATCGCCGCCATCGTCAAGATGAACGCAGCCAACGACGACTGAGGCGCGACCACAGACTTTGCAGGCGCTTCGCACCCGATAGCCCTCACTGGAGGGCATCGGGCTCGCTCGATGGACAGAACGACACGGGCAGGCGGAGCTGGGGCGGCTCAGGTCAGGCAGCATTGTGATCCAATATTGCGATCCAATATTACGAACCACGACGCGGGCTTCGCCTACCGATGCTCCCAGCCGGACGCATCGACACGCTCTTCCACCCGATCGAGCGCCTGCTCGACCATGCCAGAGGCGGAAAAACCAAGACGCTCGGCCAGTGATGGCACCGCCGCAAGCCTCAGGCTCAGCACCTTGCCACGTTCCATCGCCTTGCTGAGATAAGCCTCGCTGGTGGTGACCTCATCCGCCAACCCTCTGGACACGGCCTCTTCTCCGTACCAGACCTCGCCGGTAGACACGGCGTCGATATCCACGCCGGAGCGGCGCTGGTCGACGTAGTCCTTGAACTTGGCATGGATGGCGTCGAGGTCCGCCTGCAGCTTGTCTCTGCCTTCCTCGGTGTTTTCGCCCAGCACGGTGAGCGTGCGCTTGTAGCGCCCGGCGGTCACCAGCTCCACATCGACGTCATGGCGCTTGAGCAGGCGGTGGATATTAGGGATCTGGGCCACCACCCCGATGGAGCCGATTACCGCAAACGGGGCCACCAGGATGCGTTGTGCGTTGCACGCCATCAGGTAGCCGCCGCTGGCCGCCACCTTGTCCACGCAGACCGTCGTCTTGAGGCCCCCCTCGGTGAGCCGGTGCAGTTCCGCCGCCCCCTGCCCATAGGTGTGGACCAGGCCTCCGGGGCTCTCCAGCCGAATGACCACCTCGTCCCCTTCCTTAGCCACACCAAGCAGCAAGGACACTTCGCGAGCCAGGCGGTCCACGCCGCTGGCCTTGAGGTTGCCATGAAAATCGATCACCCAGGTGGTGGCGTTCGATGCCACGCCTTCGTCCTGCCTGGGCTTGGTATCCCGACGCCACGGCCAGCGCAGACGAGACCGCTTTTCTGTGCCTGTCCTGGCTTGTACCAAACGCTCGCGCCACTGACGCTGACGCTGACCCAGGTCCTCGATCCTGAGTTGCTCCCTGGGTACACTGCCGCCACCCTTGGCCCGGGCAAGCACGATCAGCGCCAACAGCACGACCCCTGCCACCAGCAGTAGCTGAACAAAAAAGGTCAGGATCTCACCCAGCCAGTCTTCCATCGCTCTCTCCCTGTCAGCCGGCACAATTCTGCAAAGACCTGGACCTTGACGGTCATAGGCCCTGAACGGCGCCCGGCCTTGATTGAAACATTCGTTTGAAATACGCTGCCTGACAGCGACTCACACAACTGCAAGGAATTCTCATGTCACAGACACTCGATACGCTACGCTCTCGCTTCAATCCTGACGCTGCCCAGGGCATGCACGAGATCTTCCAGTTCCACTTCAGCGATACCGAGGATCACTATGTCGTCATCGACGATGGCGCACTGGACATCCAGCAGGGCGAGCACGACGATCCCTCTGTCAGCCTGAGCATGAGCAGCGACACCCTCAAGGGCATCATGACCGGTGATATCAACGGCATGACAGCCTTCATGACCGGCAAGCTCAAGGCGACCGGCAATATCATGCTGGCGACCCGCCTGACCGAGCTGTTTCCCGAGAAGTGATGCTCAAATGGGCAGTGGCTACTCCCGGCGACTGCCCGTCAGGACCGACCGTCACGCACCTCGGACAGGTGCAACTCGATCAACTCCCGCGAGATCGAATAAAGCGGCGGCAACTGCGGTAGCTGCCGTGGCGAGAACCAGGCGGCGTCTTCGATCTCGTGGCCGTCGATCACGATGCGTCGGCTTGCCGCCTCGACCAGATAGCCCAGCATCAGGGAGTGGGGAAAAGGCCAGGCCTGACTGCGAATATAACGCAGCCGCCCCAGCTTCAGACCGACCTCCTCGTGGACCTCGCGATGCACCGCCTGCTCCGCCGATTCTCCCGGTTCGATGAATCCTGCCAGGGTGGAATAGCGTCCGGGTGGAAAACGCGGGCTACGAGCCAGCAACAGCGACTCCCCGTGGGTCACCAGGGTGATGATGCAGGGCGAGATGCGCGGGTAGTTGCGATGGCCGCAATTGTCGCAGTGCATCGCAAACTCGTGTTCCAGACGCCTGGCTGGGCTGCCGCAACGCCCGCAAAACCGGTGGTTGCCCATCCAGGCACCCACCTGCAGCGCCGTTGACACCAGCCCGTACCATGACTCGGGCAACCTCGACAGCCAGCTACGGCCGTCTGGCCAGTCGGCGCCTGGGCTGTCTTCAAGACGCAGCCCCACCGGTTCGTCCGACCACCAGCACAACGGCTGAACACGCTCATCCCAGGGCTCGACCGGCCCCAGCGGCGTATTGTCCAGGCCAGGCGCCATACAGCCCTTCGACAGGCGAATGATACGCCCCGACTCGACACCTCTTGGCAGCTCCCGATGCAGCATCAGACACCGTCCTGCGTGGCGCTGCCGGGGCCGGCGTAGGCAGGGTCCAGGTCGTCCCAGCGACACTCTCCTGCCTTGCCACGCACCTTGTCGAGCTTGGCCAGATGGGCCGCCATCTCCTGATCTGTCGGGCGTACCACGCTCAGCCGCCCCGGCTCCAATGACAGCCGACGCACCGAAAGCTCGCCGGGCACCGCCGCCTGCTGGTCGCTGTCGTTGCCCGCATCCAGGGTCAGGGCGGTCTGCCCACCGGTCATCGCCAGATAGACGTCTGCCAGGATCTCGGCATCGAGCAAGGCCCCGTGCAGCACGCGGTGACCATTGTCGATATCGTAGCGCTTGCAAAGGGCGTCGAGGCTGTTGCGCTGCCCCGGGTGCAGTCCCCTTGCCATGGTCAGGGTATCGAGGATACGACAGTGATCCTTGACGGGCCCTGCATATAGCTCGGGGTGGGTGGCCTTCAACAGCTTGAATTCGTGGTCGATGAAGCCGACATCGAAGGGCGCGTTATGGATGACCAGCTCGGCCCCGCGAATAAACTCCCAGAAGTCGGCCGCCACCTCGGCGAAAACCGGCTCATTGGCGACCCGCTCGTTGGTGATGCCGTGGACACCGATCGCCTCGGCATCGATCTCACGCTCGGGGTTGATGTATTGATGGTAGGAATTTCCGGTCAGACGCCGGTTTATCATCTCCACGGCGCCGATCTCGATGAGACGGTGGCCGTCGCGCGTCTCGATACCGGTGGTCTCGGTATCCAGTACAATCTGTCGCATTCTGGGTCCCTGAAGTCGGATGGGCTGTGGGGTGTGGGCCGACGGCGTCAGGCGCCTTCCAGCAACTCGTCGATGGCCTCGTTGACCAGGGCGTCGGCGGCCTCGTTTCCAGGGTGGCCGCTGTGCCCCTTGACCCAATGCCAGCTGACCTGGTGTCGGCGTGTCTGGTCATGCAGCTCGCGCCACAGATCGGCGTTCTTCACCGGCTGCCTGGAAGCCGTCTTCCAGCCACGCTTGATCCAGCCATGGATCCATTCGGTGATGCCCTTGCGCAGATACTCCGAATCGGTCCAGAGATCCACGTGACACTCGCGCTTGAGCGTCTTCAGCGCCATGATCGCGGCGGTCAGCTCCATTCGGTTGTTGGTGGTATCACGCTCGGCGCCCTTGAGCGACTTGCGGTGATCCCCGCTTTCCAGCAGCGCTCCCCAGCCGCCGGGTCCGGGATTGCCGCGGCAACCCCCGTCGGTGTAAATGGTCACGACAGGGAGTGAATCGGGAGTGGTCAACGCATTGCTACCTTCTTCTGCTTGGGGGTCTGCCGCACACTGGGCTCGAGCCTGGTGGTGCCGAGTGCGGTGTTACCGACCGGCAAGCCGAACAGCGGGCGTTTTCCCTGGGTACAGGCCAGCTGCGAGCGGCAGCGAGCCTGGATGATATAACAATCGCCCAGGGGCAGGTTGTGGCGCCGGCCGAGGGTTTCCAGCATGCCATTGCCACCGGCGAGCCCCGGCAGGCGAAATCGGCAGTAGTCTACCCGCTCGATCTCGAAGTCGACAAACTGAAGCCAGTCCTTCATCGTCCGCGGCGTTCGCCATACGCCCTGCCCCGGCATCTGCCGCCGGCGGCGAGGCCGCACCCTCATCAAACCCGACGATGACAGCGGGGACCAGCCAAGCAGTACCAGTCGCCCCTGCGGCGAGACCACCCGGGCGGCCTCCTGCAGAAGCTGGTGGGGGTGGGACACCACCTCCAGCAAGTGATTGAGCACCACCACGTCCATCGCTCCGTCGGGCAGTGCCAAGCGCTCAGGGCGGCAAACCAGCGTGCTGGAACTTTCCGCCAGCTCCCTGGTCGGAGACCACCGTATCCAGTGGCGAACCGCGCTCATGTCGGCCAGTGGCTCGGCCAGTGACATTTCAAGACCGTGCTGGCCGCACCAGCGTTCGGCCAGCGGGCCCAGGCAGGCTCGCTCGGAACGCCGCACGGCGCATCCGCTGTCGCTGGACCAATAGCGTCGAGCGTGCCGCACCAGGCACGCGAGCTCCATCGGCTCCGACGCATTTGACATAGTCGACCTGTGCCTCCAAAGTGTCTGATTTTGCAAGGCGAAAAAACGAAGTTTACTGAAGTCTGCGCCGGCCGGCCAGCTAGATGCTGCCCGCTCAAGGCTCGCTCCGAGGACCCTGCCGACCATGTTAAGCGTGACACCGATTCCAGCCTTTAGCGACAACTATATCTGGCTGCTGCGCCAGGATTCGAGTCAAGAGGTCTGCGTCGTGGATCCCGGTGACGCCGAGCCTGTTCTGCGCTTTATCGAACGTGAAGGGCTGAGCCTGGGCTGCATCCTGCTGACCCATCACCACCATGACCACACCGGCGGCGTTGCCGAACTGATCCAGCGCTATTCGCCCCGGGTGATCGGGCCGGATAACCCCGAGATCGCAGGCGTCGACGAGATCGTGCGTGACGGTGACGAGTTTCGCGTCATGGGCCGCCTGTTCGAGGTGATGGCGGTGCCTGGGCATACCCTGGACCATCTGGCCTTCTTTACCGCTGGTATCCCGCCGCTGCTGTTCTGTGGGGACACCCTGTTCAGCGGTGGCTGCGGACGCCTGTTCGAAGGTACCCCGGAGCAGATGAAGGGGTCCCTCGACCGACTGAATTCCCTGCCGGCGGATACACTGGTATTCTCCGCGCACGAATATACATTGGCCAACCTCGCTTTTGCGAAGGCGGCCAACCCCGGCAACCCCGACGTTGCCACCGCCTTCGACGAATGTCAGAAGGCACGAGATCTGGACCGACCCACGCTGCCTACAACGATGGAACGTGAGCGCCGCATCAATCCCTTCCTTCGTTGCGATGATGAAGATGTCAAGCGCGCTGCCTCAGCCCATGGGTCGACCGATAGCACGGACGCCACCTTTGCCACGCTAAGAGCCTGGAAGGATTCCTTCTGAACGGCTCGGCGTCCTGAACCATCGTCCCACAGGACGCCCGCGATAAGCATCGCGGGCCAGGAGTTTCTGTACGCATGACATTTCACACGACCCGTAGACGACTTCTTGGCGCGGCCAGCAGTCTGGCCCTCCTTGGCTCGTTGATGGCCGGTGCCTATACATCCCAGGCCTCGCCACTCCCCCCCGGTGGCGCCATGCCATATGGCGGAACCAGCGCTGACGCAAGCGCCGCGCCTTCGCATCAACACCTGACTCGCCACTTCTGGGATGCCCTGGAACTCGAGCCGCAAGATGCCTGGACAAGTCTGCGGGCGGATTTCCAGTGGCAGGACCAGCCGGTCAATGCCCGCGTGCAGGAATGGATCGACTACTACCAGGACAGTCCCCATAACGTGGCGGAGATCACCGAGCGCGCCCGCCCCTGGCTCGCCTGGATCACCCAGCAGGTCGAATCACGTGGTCTGCCGGGCGAGATCGCGCTGATTCCCTTCGTCGAGAGCTCCTTCGATCCCAAGGCACGTAGCCACTTTGGCGCCGTCGGACTGTGGCAGATCATGCCGCGTACCGGTGACGCCCTCGGCCTCAAGCGCAATGGTGCCTGGGATGGCCGCAATGATGTCGTGGCCTCCACCCGCGCCGCCCTGGACTACATCGAGATGCAGGCGGATCAGTGGTACGAGGGCGACCTTCAGTTGTCACTCGCGGCATACAACGCCGGCGCCGGCACCGTCAACAATGCCCGCCGTGCGGCGCAGGCTCGCGGACTCGCCGGCGACTACTGGGATCTCAACCTGCCCTCGGAGACCATGGCGTACGTGCCGAAGCTGATGGCCATCTCGCGGATCATCAATGATCCCGAGCGCTACGGCGTCAATCTTCCGGAGATCAGCGGCTCGGCGGCCTTTGCCAAGGTCTCGGTCACCGCACCGATCTCGTTGAACAAGGCAGCCGCTCTGGCCGGAGTGACCACCCACGAGCTGAGCGAACTGAATCCCGGACTCAAGTCGCGCAACGTCAACCCGCGTCACACCCGTCAGATTCTGGTGCCGGCAGAGAGCGCCGCCACCCTGCGCAATGCCTTGAGCAACCTGGGGCAGATCGAAGTGGCCAGCGCCTCCGACGAGACCCATGTCGTCGAGAGCGGAGACACCTTGAACCGCATCGCCATGCTTCATTCCATCTCGCCTCGGGACCTGGCACGCTGGAATGGCATCGACAACCCGCAGGCTCTTCAACCCGGTCAGCAACTGACACTTTCCGGTCGGTAAAGCGGGCGCCACGGTGGCGCCCCTCAGGACAAGGACTCCACCGCCATGCGACAGGTGGCAATTGGCGCCTGCCTGCTGGGCGCCCTGCTGGCGACCGCCAGCGAGGCCGCAGACGTTTCCAGCGTGCCCACCGTGCACGCCCTTCCGCTCTATGGTGAGCCGGCCCTGCCGGCTGACTTTCGCCACTTTCCCCATGCCAATCCTGATGCTCCGTCAGGCGGTGATTTGATTCGCGCCGCCCAGGGCAGCTTCGATTCGACCAATCCGTTTATTGTTCGTGGCACGCCAGCCTCTGGCCTTACACAGATCTACGACACCCTGCTCGAATCGAACCCGGGAGAGCCCTTCACCATGTATGGGCTCCTGGCGGAGGGTATCCGCCTGGACCCCGAACGGCGCTGGGTCGAGTTCGACCTGCGCCCCGAAGCGCGCTTCCATGACGGCGAACCCGTGGACGCCCAGGACGTGGTATTCAGCTTCGAGACGCTGACCACCAAGGGGCAGCCCTTCTACCGCGCCTACTACAGCGATGTCGACAGCGTCACCGCCATCGACAGCGACACCGTGCACTTCGATCTGGGTGACAGCGAAAGCCGCGAACTGCCGCTGATCCTGGGCCAGATGCCGATCCTGCCCGAGCACTACTGGCGTGATCGCGACTTCGAGGCGGTGACCCGCGATTCGCTGCTCGGCTCCGGCCCCTACCGGATCGCCGAGGTCGATCCGGGCCGCCGCATCGTCTACGAGCGCGTCGACGACTACTGGGGTAGCGAGGTACCGGTCAACGTCGGCCGACACAATATCGGACGGCTGATCTACGACTACTATCGCGACCAGACGGTGGCGCTGGAGGCCTTCAAGGCCGGCAATCTCGACTTCCGCCTCGAGAATTCCGCGAGCAACTGGGCCACGGCCTACGACTTCCCGGCGCGCGAGCAGGGCTTCGTCAGGCAGCTTCACGTCCATGACGGCCAGCCCGCCGGCATGCAGGCCTACGTCATGAACCTGCGCAAGGCCAAGTTTCAGGATCGCCGCGTGCGCGAGGCGATCACTCTTGCCTTCGACTTCCCCTGGCTGAACAGAAACCTGTTCTACGACGCCTATGCGCGCACCGATAGCTACTTCGAGAATTCCGAGATGGAAGCCACCGGCTTGCCGTCCGAAGACGAGCTGGCACTGCTCAAGCCCTTCCGCGACCAGCTGCCGCAGAGCGTCTTCAGCGAGCCACTGCCGATGCAGCAGCCCCAGGAGATGCGTCCACGCCTGAGGAAGGCCCTGGAACTCCTGCGTGAGGCCGGCTACGAGGCCCGTGACGGGGTAATGATCGACCCCGAGAATGGCGAGCCACTGCACGTCGAGATCCTGCTTTACAGCACCCAGTTCGAGCGCATCGCCCAACCGCTGCTGCGAAGGCTGGCCCGACTGGGGGTGCAGGGCAATATCCGTACCGTCGACGTCAATCAGTACCTCAATCGTCTGCGCAGCTTCGACTTCGACATGGTGGTGGGCAGCTTTCCGCAGTCCTTGAGTCCCGGCAATGAACAGCGTGAGTTCTGGGGCAGCGAATATGCCGAACGCCCCCAGAGCCGGAATCTGATCGGCCTTAAGGATCCCGTCATCGACGCTCTGGTCGATCGCCTGATTGCCGCCGACTCGCGCCAGGCACTGGACACCGCCGCCCAGGCGCTGGACAGAGTGCTGCGCTGGGGCTTCTACGTGGTCCCGCAGTTCCATCTGGCCGCCCACCGCATCGCGGTGTGGGACAAGTTTGCCTGGCAGGAGCCCTTCCCCGAGTACACGCTGGACCTGAGCGCCTGGTGGGTAGACCCTGAACGCGAGGCGGTCATCGAGGATCGTCAGCGTAGCCGTTGATTCAACGGCGGCCCAAGGGCGCTGTGCTGTGGTAAGAAGGTCAAAGATTCAGAGGGCAGGCGCACGTGTCCAGCCCGAACGGCAGGCCCGACCACGCCGGCGGCCCTGATACAGAAAATGTTTCTGGTGGTGCGAAGTGTCGTGCGAAACGACGCTTCGCCTTGGCAAACCCAATCCTCAAGGAAATGCCGTGGGTGCCTACGTACTGCGCCGTCTGCTGCTGATGATCCCCACCCTGCTGGGGATCATGCTGCTCAACTTCATCATCGTCCAGGCCGCGCCGGGCGGGCCCATCGACCAGTTGCTGGCACGTTTCGAGGGCTTTTCCAGCGAGGCCAGTACGCGCCTGCAGGGCGGTGGCGGCGAGACCATCGATAGCGGCGAGTCTCGCGGCAGCCGCGGGATCCCCGAGCAGTTCATCACCCAGCTTGAGCAGCAGTTCGGCTTCGACAAGCCGGCCCATGAACGCTTTATCGACATGATGGTGGACTACGCCACCTTCGACTTCGGCGAGAGCTTCTTTCGCGGCGAGGCGGTCACCACCCTGATGTTCGAGCGACTTCCGGTGTCGATCTCGCTAGGTCTGTGGACGACCCTGCTGGTGTATCTGGTGTCGATCCCGTTGGGGGTACGCAAGGCCCTCCGACACGGCTCCGCCTTCGATGTCTGGACCTCCGGCCTGGTCATCGTCGGCTACGCCATTCCCGGCTTCCTGTTCGCTATCCTGCTGATCGTGCTGTTCGCCGGCGGCAGCTACTTCGACGTCTTCCCGCTGCGAGGGCTGACGTCACCGGACTTTTCCGAGCTCAGCGCCTGGGGCAAGGTCAAGGACTACCTGTGGCATATCGTGCTGCCGGTCAGCGCCTCGGCCATCGGCAGCTTCGCCACCCTGACCATGCTGACCAAGAACAGCTTTCTCGACGAGATCCACCGCCAGTACGTGCTGACCGCCCGGGCCAAGGGTGCCAGCGACAGGCGGGTGCTCTATGGCCACGTCTTCCGCAACGCCATGCTGATCATCATTGCCGGGATGCCGTCGGCGCTGATCGGGATCTTCTTCACCGGCTCGCTGCTGATCGAGGTGATCTTCTCGCTCAACGGGCTGGGCCTGCTCGGCTTCGAGGCGGTCATGCAGCGTGACTATCCGGTGATCTTCGGCACCCTCTACCTCTACACCCTGATCGGCCTGATACTCAAACTGGTTTCCGACCTGACGTACGTCTGGGTGGATCCGCGCATCGACTTCGAGACACGGGAATCCTGATCGTGCCTAGCCTTTCTCCCATCACCCGCCGTCGCCTCGCCGTCTTTCGCCACCAGCGCCGTGCCTGGTGGTCACTGTGGGCCTTCGGCCTACTGTTCGTGCTCAGCCTCGGGGCCGAACTCATCGCCAATGACAAGCCGCTGCTGGTGCAGTATCAGCAGCAATGGTACTTCCCGATGCAGGTCGACTATCCGGATACCGTCTTCGACGGCTTTCTGCCGACCGCGGCGGACTATCACGATGACTTTACCCGAAACGCCATCGAGTCGGATGGCTGGATGCTGTGGGCGCCGATTCCGTTCTCCTACGACACCCTGGACGAGTATCTCGACCACCCTGCGCCGTCACCCCCGGATGGCCGCCACTGGCTGGGTACCGATGACCAGGGACGTGACGTGCTGGCGCGGGTGATCTACGGCTTTCGCCTGTCGGTGATCTTTGCTCTGGTGCTGACCGCCGGATCGCTGGTACTGGGGGTGCTGGCCGGTGGCGTGCAGGGCTATTTCGGCGGCAAGGTCGACCTAATCGGCCAGCGCCTGACCGAGATATGGTCGGGGTTGCCGGTGCTGTTCCTGCTGATCATCCTGGCCAGCCTGGTGGAACCCAATCTGTGGTGGCTGCTCGGGATCATGCTGCTGTTTTCCTGGCTCGGACTGGTGGATATCGTGCGTGCCGAGTTTCTGCGCGCGCGCAATCTGGAGTACGTACGGGCGGCCAAGGCCATGGGGCTGCCGTCGCATCTGATCATGTGGCGCCATGTGCTGCCCAACGCCATGGTGGCGACCCTGACCTTCATACCCTTCCTCTTCACCGGCGCCATCACCACCCTCACGGCGCTGGATTTTCTCGGGTTCGGGCTGCCGCCAGGTTCGCCTTCCTTGGGCGAGCTGGTGGCCCAGGGCAAGAACAACCTCCAGGCGCCATGGCTTGGGATTACCGCCTTCATGACCCTGGGGGTCATGCTGTCGCTGCTGGTGTTCATCGGCGAGGGGATCCGCGACGCCTTCGATCCGCGCCACGTCCAAAGCGCCAGCGGCAACACGACACCGCAAGGAAGCCCCGCGCATGAACAATGACACCCTGCTGTCGCTGGATCGGCTGTCGATCGGTTTCGGCGACACCACCGTGGTCAAGGAACTGTCGCTGGACGTCAGGCGCGGAGAGACCCTGGCGCTGGTGGGTGAGTCGGGGTCCGGCAAGTCAGTCACCGCGCTTGGCGCGCTCAACCTGCTGCCGCCCAACGCCACAATCAAAGGCGGTAGATGGCTCGGCGACACCGACCTGTCGCGGCTGACGCCGCGCAAATGGCAGGGGCTGCTCGGCAACCGCGTCGGTTTCGTGTTTCAGGAGCCGATGACCTCGCTCAATCCGCTGCACACCATCGGACGACAGCTGGCGGAGACCCTGCGCCTGCATCAGGGCCTGCGAGGCCGCGGGGCTCGCCACCGCTGCCGCGAACTGCTGGAGCAGGTAAAACTGCCGCGAGCCGAGGAACTGCTCGATGCCTGGCCCCACCAGCTTTCCGGCGGGCAGCGTCAGCGGGTAATGATCGCCATGGCCATCGCCAACCAGCCTGAGCTGCTGGTGGCCGATGAACCCACCACCGCCCTGGACGTGACCGTACAGCAGGAGGTGCTCGCCCTGCTGGCCGAGCTGCGTGATCACCACGGCATGGGCATGCTGTTCATCACCCACGACCTGAATCTGGTGCGTCGACACGCCGACCGTGTGTGTGTCATGCGTCATGGCGAGCACCAGGAAACCGGGACCGTCGAGCGGGTCTTCCAATCACCCCAGAGCGCCCACGCGCGGGAGTTGCTGGACGCCGAGCCGGAAGGTGTCCCGACCCCCTGTGGCGATGCCCCGACCCTGATCGAGGCCCGCCAGCTAAGCGTCACCTTCGAACGGCGCCGACGCCTGTTCCAGCGTCCCCAACCTGGCTTCGAGGCGCTGGCCCCGCTGGACTTGCACATCGCCGCCGGCGAGACCCTGGGCGTGGTCGGCGAATCGGGATCCGGCAAGACCACCCTGGCCTCCGCTCTACTGCGCCTGAACCAGGCCAAGGGGGTCATCGACTTCGCCGGCGCCAGGCTGGATCAGCTATCGGGCAAGGCACTGCGCCAGCAGCGCAGAAATCTGCAGATCGTGTTCCAGGACCCCTACGGCTCTCTCTCTCCGCGAATGCCGGTGGCGGATATCATCAGCGAGGGACTTCGCTATCATCAGCCTGAGCTTTCCGAGCAGGAAGTCAGCGCTCGGGTCCGTGCGACCTTGCGTGAGGTGGAGCTCCCGGAACACGTCGCCCAACGCTATCCCCACGAGTTCTCCGGCGGTCAGCGCCAACGCATCGCGGTGGCCCGAGCGATCATCCTCGAGCCGCGCCTGATCGTACTCGATGAACCGACCTCGGCACTGGACAGGACAGTGCAGAAACAACTGATCGCCCTGCTCAGGGACCTCCAGGCACGGCGCGGACTGAGCTATCTGTTCATCAGCCACGACCTGGCGGTGGTGCGCGCCATGGCCCACAGGGTGATGGTGCTGAAGGAAGGCCGTCTGATCGAACAGGGGGCCTGCATGGACGTACTTTCCCGGCCGGCCGATCCCTACACCAGGGCTCTGGTCAAGGCGGCGGGGCTTGAGCCCCAGAGATGAAGCAAGGCTGACAAGAGGTGTCCCGACAGGGGGGCGGTAGAAGGCATGGCATCTGAGCGCGGTTGCAGCCAAATGCGCTCCATGGCGGTTCATGCCGGGACTGGGGCCGTCCAGGCCTCAAACGTTTATTCTTTCGACTATGCCGTCGAATGTTGTTATTGCCACCTCGTTCTATACTGGCCGGGTTACCGTCCATAGGTCTCGCCATGTTCCGCTGCATCACGCTTCTTGTACTCGCCCTGCTCTGGCTGCCCGGCAGTCAGGTACTGGCTGGCGAGCTCGCGTTGAATGATGACTGGCAATATCGTTGGGGGGACTCGCCCCGCACTCCTGACGGAGAGCTTGAGTGGCTCACCGCCGCTGAAGGGGAATGGAAGTCCCTGGAGGGCATCGGCAATCCCCCGGGTCGTGACGGTCGCGACAGCCTCTGGCTGCGTCGGGAGTTGCCCGCCGGTGACTGGCTTCAGCCGGCGCTGTTCGTCTCAAGCCTCAACCTGGTCGCCGAAGCCTACGTCGATGGGCAACACGTCTATCGCCACGGTCAGCTCGAAGGACCGGACGCCGGGGCCTTCGCCGGCTGGACCTGGCACGCCATCGAGCTGCCCTCGCCCACCCAGGGCAAGACCCTGTACCTGCGCCTGAAGTCGTCCTACAAGGACATCGGGCTTTGGGGCAAGGTCGTGATCATGGAACAGTCACGGATACTGCCCTCGATTCTCGAGGCCACCAAGGGCGAACTAGTGATCGCGCTTGCCTGCCTGATCGTCGCAGCCCTGGCGCTCGTGTTGATCCTGACCCAGCCCGAACGCTGGCGGCTGGGTAGCCTCGGGCTCTTCTCGCTGGCGGTCGGACTCATGGTGCTGGCCGAGAGCGACGCCAGCCAACTGATCGTGTTCGCGCCCCTGGCGTGGGACTATGTGGCCGCCATCGCCTATTTTTCGTTGCCGGTGGCCATGGCGCTGATCCTCGAGCACTGGTTTCCGCAGATCCCGCGACAGGGCATGCGACGTCTGTGGCTAGGCTTGCTGGCCTACGCCATCATCGCCCCGGCGCTGGCGATGCTGGACGTGGTATCGCTTCCTCCGACCTTTCCCTTGTTCGACCTGATACTGCTCGGGGCGCTGGCCTATATGGCACGCTGGCTGTTTCGCTATCGACGAGAGTTCGACAGCGACCAACGCCTGATCGTCGCGAGCTACGCCATCTTTGCTGCCATCGCCATCACCGACATGCTGGTGGCCCACGGCCTGGTGGGCTGGATCAGTGTACCGGTGCATCTTGGTGCCCTGGCCTTCATCGTCGCCATGATCGTCATCTCCACGCGCCACTATGCTCGCTCCCAACGCCAGTTGCAGCGACTCAACGATCACCTCGAGCAAGAGGTGGCCGAGCGTACCCGGCAACTGGAAAGCCTCGCAGAACAGGAGAGACAACGTGCCCTGGTGCTGGCCACCGAACACCACAAGACCCAGCGACTGGCCAGCCTGATCGACACGCTGCAGGCATGCACCAGCCTCGAGGAAGCGCTATGCCTGACCCAGCGGGCCATGCCGGAGATACTGGAACCGATGCAGGGCGCCTTCTACCGGCCTCAGGATCAGCCGGACAACATGACGCTGGAACTGTTCTGGCCCACCACCTATCGCCCCCCGGCTTGGCTGGACACCACCGCGATTCCGCCGCTTCGAACGCGCACGGAAGAAAGCCTGCCCGCCCTGGACGACCTGCTCACGATCTCCACCAGGAGGCCGCCCTCGGACCCTTCGGCACCTTCCCCTGCCGACAACCTGCCTCACTGGATCTTTCCGTTGGACTTGACCGGCCCGGATCGCCAGCACCGCCGACTGGGCGTGATCTGCGTCGTGCCCGACGGGCCACTGGTCAAGCGCCCGCAGTACTGGGATCGCACCCGCAGCTTCATCGAACTCGGCGTCAGCCGCCTGGCCCTGGTATTGTCGAGCATCGCCCTGCAGGAAGAACTATCGGCGCTATCCTATCGCGATGATCTGACCGGACTGCACAATCGTCGCTACTTCGATGAGCTTTTTGCCCACGAGACGGCTATTTCGTTGCGCAAGAAGAGCCCCTTGGCGGTGGTCATCCTGGACATCGACCACTTCAAGAAATTCAATGACCGCTATGGTCATGCGGCGGGTGACACGGTGCTTGAAGGGGTTGGCAGAATGCTGGCCAACAGCTTTCGTGACATCGACGTGGTCTGTCGCTTTGGTGGAGAGGAGTTCGTCGTGCTGCTGCCCGGCGCCGAGGCCGACGACGCTCACCATCGCATGCAGCGCATGTGCCACGCCCTGGCCAGCGCGAGCTTCCGCCACGAGGGCCAGAGCCTGGGTACGGTATCGGTATCCTGCGGCATCGCCAGCTTCCCGGCCACCAGCGACGATCCGAGCTGCCTGCTGGCGATGGCAGACAGCGCCCTGTATCGGGCCAAGCACGCAGGGCGGGCTCGCATCGCACTCGCCACGCCTCACGAGAACGGCTAGCCGGCTGGGGAGCCCTGAAGCACATTAGCGACAGCGCCCGGCCCCGCGCTATCCAATCAGCGCCCGCTGCTGCGATCCAAACCAGCGCAGTCAATCCAGCGCCCACTGCTGCGATCCAAACCAGCGCTCTCACACCAGCGCCCGGCCCCGCGCTGTCAAAACAGCTCGCGTTCCTCGGCTGTCAATTCACGCCATTGGCCGGGTTCGAGTGACGCATCCAGTGTCAAGGGGCCGATCGTGTGGCGATGCAGCGTTTCGACATGGTTGCCGATGGCGGCGAACATGCGACGGACTTGATGATAACGCCCTTCGACGATGGCGAGTTCGACCTCCCTCGACCCGTGACAGGTCAGGGTAGCGGGACGCGTCGGGGTCTCCTCGCCCTCCAGCATGATGCCCTCGGCAAAACGCGCGACGGCCTCGTCAGGGTCGTCCAGGTCCCGTGCCAGCAGTGCCTGGTATATCTTGGCGCTGCGATGACGAGGCGAGGTGATGCGGTGGGACCACTGGCCATCGTCGCTCAACAACAGCAAGCCAGTGGTGTCGACGTCCAGTCGCCCTACCGGCTGCAGACGCTCGGCCTTGGGCAGATCGATCAGGTCAACCGCCCGCGGATAGAGTCCCCGTCTGGCCGTGCACTCCACCCCGACGGGCTTGTGCAGCATGATGTAACGAAGTCCAACCAGCTCAAGAAGTCGTCCCTCCCAGCGCACCTCGTCATCACTCGCCACATGTCGCGCAGCCTTCTTTTCAAGCTCGCCGTTGACCGTTACCTCCCCGCGCACCAGGGCCCGCTTGGCCAGGCTGCGCGTCAGGTCGGTGGTCTCGCTGAGAAAGCGGTCCAGGCGCATCAGTTGGCCTCGTCATCGGCGAGTTGAAAGGCGTCGGCATCCTGCCATGCCGGGAACTTCTCCCGGAATGCCGCCAATTCGTCGCGGTCGAGCACACCGGTCTTGATAAAGGGCTCATCACGCGCCTCGTCGATCAGCGCCTCACCCTTGGCATCGATCAACATGGAGTCACCCGAGTAGGCGAGGCCCTTGGCGTCCTCACCGACGCGGTTGACACCGATCACCGGGGCCAGGTTCTCGATGGCACGCGCCTGCAGCAGCGTGCGCCAGGGGTGGCGCCTCGGCGCCGGCCAGTTGGCAACACATAGAAGGGCGTCATATTCGAAGTGGGTCGATGGGTTCTGGCGTTGACGCAGCCATACCGGAAAGCGCAGGTCGTAGCAGACGCTCAGCAGGATGCGGAAGCCATTGAGCTCGACGATCACGCGCTCACGACCCATGTCGTAGCGTTCATGCTCGCCTGCCATGCGGAAGAGATGGCGCTTGTCATACCAGCTGATGTCGCCGTCCGGTCGCGCCCAGACCAGGCGGTTGAAGTACTCGCCCTGCTCCTCGATGGCCACGCTGCCGGTAACCACGCAGCCTCGTTGGCGAGCCTGATCCACAAGCCATGCCACCACGCTGCTGTCCGCCATGGGCTGGGCCATCTCGCGTGAGTTCATGGTGAACCCGGTGGCGAACATTTCCGGCAGCACGATCAGGTCGGTATCGTTGGCGCCCAGGTCCGCCAGGCTGTCCTCCAGCATCCGGCAGTTGGACTCGGGATCTTCCCAGTGAAGGTTGCACTGGACAAGCGTCGTACGCAGCTGTGTCATGGTAGTCTCATCAATTGACGTCGTCCCCCTAGCCTAAACGACACAGCGCCTTGTCGCAGCAGGTGGCGACGGTCGAATGCCCCAGGCCCCGGAAAACCCACCGTCATCCGGCCTGACGCGACGCGGCGATCAGCTCAACCTTCGCTACCAACATCGATACCAACGTCGACACCAACTTCGGCACCAACTCTGAACGGGAATTCGCGGCATGAAAGGACTCTCCACACCCTCGGCCCAGGGCGTCGCCTTTGCGCTGCTGGCTTATGGCACCTGGGGTGGATTCCCCCTTTTCTTCGCATTGTTCGACGGCGTGGGTGCACTCGAGATACTCGCCCATCGCGTCATCTGGTCATGCCTGTTTCTGGCACTGGTCATCAGTCTGCTCAAGCGCTGGTCGGTCATCGCCAACATTCGCCAGGCACCTCGACAACTGCTGCCGGCGCTCGCCTGCGCTCTGCTCATCGGTGCCAACTGGGGCCTTTATATCTACTCGGTAGAGAGTCACCGGGTGCTGCAGGCGAGCCTGGGCTATTTCATGACACCGCTGGTCAACGTGGCGCTGGGCGTGGTGGTGCTCAAGGAACGCGTCGCGCCGACGCAGCGCCTGGCGATTGGCCTTGCCCTAGGTGCCATCGTGCTGCAGCTATTCCAGTTGGGCACCTTGCCCTGGCTGAGCCTGTGCCTGGCGGTGTCCTTCGGCACTTACGGACTGCTGCGCAAGCAGCTTGCGCTGGACGGGCTGTCGGGCCTGTTCATCGAAACGCTGCTGCTCCTTCCACTGGCGCTGCTGCTGATACAACTGCTGCCATTCAGCCACTTCGACGGGGCGCTATTCTTCACCGCTCCCTACAGCGCCGCGCTGCTGATGGCCTCCGGGGTGCTGACCGCCCTGCCGCTGCTGGCCTTTGCCGGTGCTGCGCGACGGCTGACCCTCGGTACTCTGGGATTTCTGATGTACATCAATCCGACACTGCAGTTTCTGATTGCGTTGTGGGTGTTCAACGAGCCCCTGGCGGTCGAGCAGCTTACGACCTTCGTTCTGATCTGGATCGCGCTGGCGCTCTACTCCTGGTCGAGCCTGCGTCAGCAGCGCCGAGTGCCCACCTGACGCAGTACCGTCGTCGGCATGGGGCCCGGTGGCTTCTCGCCATAGACCGCGACCAGATCCTCCAGCTCCATCGGTGGCGCGAAGAAGTAGCCCTGCCCTTCCTGGACCCCCAGGGTGATCAGCCAACTTGCGTCCTCGACGGTCTCGACGCCTTCCGCCACCACCGTCAGTTCCATGCGATGACAGAGTCCCACCAGCGCCGCATAAGCCTGACGCGCCTGATCGAAACGCCGTGCGGCGTGGAGTAATGAATAATCCAGCTTGATCGCCGCCAGGGGCAGGCGCTGAAGCAGGTTGAAGGCCGTATAGCCGCTGCCAAAATCGTCCAGTGCGACGCCAATACCGCGTTCGTGGAGCCGCCTCATCTGTCGCTGAACCCGCTCGACGTCATCGACATGCTCGTGTTCCACCAGTTCGAGTGAAAGACAGCGCGAGGGTAGCCGGCGCCTAGCCAGTTCACTCTCGACAAAATCGGGAAAACATTCCGCCAACAGCGTGGAAAGGTGAACATTGACCGAAACGGAGCCGAGCCAGGCCGCGCCTCGCAGTTCCAACAACCAATCCAGGGTGCGGCCGATCACCCAACGATCAAAGCGCTCCGCCAGGCCCAGCATTAAAACGACCGGTAGAAATTCCGCTGGAGGAATGTTTCCCGCATCGGGATGGCGCCAGCGGATCAACACCTCGGCACCGACCAGGGTTCTGCTCGGGGGCGCCATCTTGGGCTGGGCCACCAGGCGCCATTGATTGCCGGGATTCTCGATCAGCAGACTGACCTGCCGACACAGCCAACGCCGCTGAGTCTCGTGATAGGGACCCGCCGCGGTCACCCTGAGCACCGGACGTACCCAACCTTCGCTTTCCAGCCGCTGCACCCCCTCTTCCAGCGAAGCCAGACAGTTGCTCAGGTCGGTGGAGTGTCCGGGCACCACCACCACACTGGCATGCCAGCGCAGGACCCGTGCGCTGTCGCGTTGCTGAAACTGCCCCACCAGGGCCAGGTAGCTATCGAGCTGGGATTCCACGTCGGGTCCGTGGGCCTGGGCAGGGACCATGCCGATCAGCTGCTCTTCGCCCCCTAGATACAGCCGCCAGCCCTTGGGGAGATGCGCCTTGAAGACGTCGATACTGATCCGTAGAAGACCCTCGAGACTGCCGCTGCCGAAGCGCCTGCGATAGCTCCTGAGTTCGGGTGAGACCAGCACAAACAGCCACTCCACCTCCTCGCATCGACTGCCTCGATAGTCGCTTACCAACGCCAGCCTGGTAGGCAGACCAAAGCGCTGATCGACCATCAACTTGCGACGAAGACGTCGTGACCTGTTGCGCGCCACCAGCAAGGCCCCCACGCCCAGCAGCGAGCCAACCGCCACCACCGACACCCCGTACAACGCCTGACGATACTCCCGCGCGACCTGCTCCAGCCGTCCGCGAACGCCGATCCACTGGAACGGGAGGTTGTCATGGCCTTCGAACAGACGGTACCAGCGGGCATCGATCAGGTGACGCTGGGCCATCACCGAGGAACTGGCCGGTACCAGGTCAAAGGCTGGCGTCAGCGCCAGTTCCACGGCGGCGTGGGCAAGGAAGTCGACATCGAGAATCGCCCCGCCGGCACAGCCTATCGCCATCTGGAATTCGAAATGGCAGAACACCGGATAGCCCTGGGCGGCCAGCGCTTCCAGTCGATGGGCGGTGCTTCCCGCCCCTTCGGACCAACCGGAGTCCTGCCCCCCTTGCATGTACAGACGAGTACCCGGCGGGCTTCGCGACAACCGCTCGATCACCGCCTCCGGGGTCCAGCCAGTGACCACGTCGACCAGGGTCACATCGGCGACACTGCCGATCACCTCCACCATGTCGTCGACGACATTGAAGGCGTGTTCGGAGTCTTCGGCCAGCAGCATCAAAGGCACCGGTGAGCCAAAGGTTTCCACCAGCATATTGAGCGACTGCGCCATGACCGGGTAGGACTTGAGCAGTTTCACTCCAAGCGCCTGGGCCTGCTCCCTGAAGCGGTCATCATTGAGTCCCAGTGCCACCACCTTGCGCGGCCAGGGGAGCTCGTCACGATACTCCAGATAGAAGGCCATGGCGGGGTCATCGGCAATGATCAGACTGCCGCTTTCATTCAAGGTGCTGGCGGTCAATCGCTGGAGCAGGGCCTCATGGGCCAGCGGCCGCGCCAGTCGCAGCGCATCGACATACTCCACCAGCAGTTGTCGGTCTGCGCTGGCTTCGTGACGAAAACGCGCCTCGACACTGCTGACCACATCGTCATTCCACCGGTACCCCTGGTGGTAAGAGGTCAACAGTGTCAGTGAAGCACCCTGCGACTCGTCCAGTTCATCACCCGATAGCATCGCAGAAGCGACCATGGCCACCAGGCCAAGGGTGGTCGGCACAAGTCTCCTGAGTCTCACCAGTAGCAGTGACCTCAACCACGGGAGAGGGCACGGCCCGAGCAGGATGTGCATGAGTATAGCTCCCACGGGAGCGTCTGCTGGCGACGTTCGATCAAGTGCTGTCTCGCCCCGTAGATGAAGCCTAGAAGTCACCGATGTTCCCCTCGCGCTCCCTTTGGAGGTAGCGACGGAATGAAGATAGGGTTAGGTCCAGCGCGCACCGTCTTTGACCTCGCGCATGTCAGCCGGGATGATCGCTACTCGCTTTCAGGATGACGGCCGCCCATGTCCTCGACCACCGCACGATCCCGCCCTACCGCTATCGGCAGCAAGCCACGGCTGCTGCTGATCGGGGCAGGCCACGCCCATCTGCATCTGCTGCACCAGAGCTCCTTGCTGTCGCGCTTCGATGTCACCCTGGTCGATCCCGGCGCCTTCTGGTATTCGGGCCTGGCCAGCGGCGTGCTGGCCGGCGACCATTCCCCTGCGACCGACAGGATCGATCCTGCGACGCTCTGTCATGGGCGAGGGGTTGCACTGGTCAGAGCGCGTCTTTGTGGGCTGAACACCGACGCGCGCCAGGCGCTGCTGTCCAACGGGACCTCGCTGGCGTTTGATCGACTGGGGCTGAATCTGGGCTCTGCTCCTGTGTTGCGGTCGAGCGATGATGAAGCCAGCGGCGATAGCGCAGCCTCGCTACCAGGCGACAAGCAGACACACTGGCAGATCAAGCCCATCCCCCATCTGGTGCGGCTGCGGCGCAGCCTCGAGCGTCGGTTTCAGCGCCGACAGTCGGTGAGCGTCGAGATTCTCGGTGCCGGCGCCAGCGGGGTCGAGATCGCCTGCGCCATCGAAGCGCTCGGCCGCCGCAACCAGATCGCCGCTGGTGCTCTGACCATTCGCCTGCGACATCGCGGCTCTGGCCTCTTGCCAGAAGCTCCAGCGCGAGCCCGACGCTACCTGTTGGCAGCCCTGGAGCGTCGCGGAATCCTTGTCGTCGACAGCCACCATGACCGACATCTGCCGGCGTCCGACATCGTCGACGCCACTGGGCTGGGTCCTCCGCGAGGACTCGAGAGGTTCGGCCTGCCGACGATCGATGGACGCGGTATAGCCATCGACCCGTCGCTTAAGGTCCAGGGGGCCGACGGCGTCTTTGCCAGCGGAGACTGTGCTGCACTGATCGACCATCCCTTGCCACGGCTGGGCGTCCACGGGGTTCGTCAGGGCCCCGTACTGGCCCAGAACCTGATCGCATCGCTGGACCCACAGGCGTCACTGACCTCTTACCGCCCGCCTGCGCGGGCCTTGTCCATCGTCAATCTCGGCCACGGCGAAGCCCTGGCGCTCTACGGAAACGCCTGGTGGGGCGGACGACTGGCCAGCCGCCTGAAACGTCATCTGGACCTGAATTTCATGCAGCGTACCAGGCGTCTGCGCTGACAAGACTCTACTCGCTCACCGCTTTCGGCTAGGCTAGAGGTTTCTCGGCAAGCGCCTGCGCCAGGCCCCCAATACCCTGACTAGGACGTCGGCATTTCCATGATCAAGCGTTACCTTCCGATTCTTGCCTGGTTGCCACACTATACGCCGCGTCTGCTGGGGGGCGATCTGCTGGCGGGTATCATCGTCACCGTCATGGTGATCCCCCAGTCGCTGGCCTACGCCATTCTGGCGGGTCTGCCTGCCGTGGTCGGACTCTATGCCAGTCTGCTACCGGCGGTGGTCTACGCCATGCTGGGCACCAGCCGCTCGCTGGCGGTGGGCCCGGTGGCGATCATCGCTCTGATGACTGGCGCCGCTCTGTCCAAGGTGGCCACTCCCGGTAGCGCCGCGTACGTCGAGGCGGCGCTGGTGCTGGCACTGCTGTCGGGACTGATGCTGACCGCCATGGGCATGCTGCGCCTGGGCTTTTTCGCCAACTTTCTCAGCCACCCGGTCATCGGTGGCTTTCTCTCGGCCTCGGGACTGCTGATCGCCATCAGTCAGCTATCTCACCTGCTGGGCATCGAGGCCGGTGGCTATACCGCCCTGGCACTGATCTACAGCCAGCTATCCCACCTCGACCAGACTAACCTGTTGACCCTGGCGATGGGCGCCTCGACCCTGCTTTTCCTGTGGGCGACCCGCCGCTATGGGCAACACGCTCTGACGGCACTGGGCCTGCCCAGGGGGCCTGCCAGCATGCTGGTACGCGCAGGTCCCGTGGCGGCGGTGGTCATCACCACGCTGATCAGCTGGCGATGGGATCTTGCCTCCAGGGGGGTTGCGACCGTGGGGCAGATCCCCGCCGGCCTGCCAGCCTTCGGTCTGCCGACATTCGAGCTGGGCCTGTGGCACGCGCTGCTGGTGCCGGCGCTATTGATCAGTGTGGTGGGCTTTGTCGAGTCCATCTCGATGGCCCAGATGCTGGCCGCAAAGCGCCGCGAGCGCGTCTCCCCCAATCAGGAGTTGATCGGACTCGGCGGCGCCAACCTGGCCGCTGCTGTCACCGCCGGCATGCCGGTCACCGGCGGACTGTCGCGCACCGTGATCAATCAGCAGTCTGGTGCACGCACCCCCATGGCCGGTCTGTTTGCCGCCATCGGTATCGGTGTGGTGACACTGGCGCTCACCCCCCTGCTGGAACATCTTCCGATCGCCACCCTCGCCGCCACCATCACCGTGGCCATACTGACGCTGGTGGATATCCCGCTGATTCGCCAGACCTGGCGCTACTCCCGCAGCGACTTCTCGGCCCTGGCGGTGACCATGCTGCTGACGCTGGTGGAGGGCGTCGAAGCCGGCATCATCGCCGGGGTAGGTCTCTCGATTGCGCTTTTCCTGTACCGTACCAGTCGCCCCCACAGCGCCATCGTCGGCCGCATCCCTGGCAGTGAGCACTTCCGCTCGATCACCCGGCATCAGGTCGAGACCGTCAGCCATCTCGCCCTGTTCCGGGTCGACGAAAGCCTCTATTTCGCCAACGCCCGCTATCTCGAAGACACCCTCTATACACTGGTGGCCCAGCGCCCCGAGCTAAGCGACGTGGTACTTATCTGCTCTGCGGTGAATCTGATCGACGCCTCGGCGCTGGAAAGCCTGGACGCGATCAATGCCCGTCTGAAGGACTCTCGCGTCACCCTTCACCTGGCCGAGGTCAAGGGGCCGGTGATGGACCGGCTGAAGCATTCCGACTTTCTCGATGAATTGACCGGCCGCGTGTTCCTGAGTACCTATGCCGCCTGGACGGAGCTTCGACGCACCCGGGACTGATCCACCCGACTCGCCTCGCCGGACGATGCCCGGTATCTGCCCGACAACCACCAGGCGAGGCTGGAGCCGTGTCGATCTTGCGGGTCGAAGGGCCCGCCTCGAGCCATCGGTGCCGTAGATAGGAAAGCCACACCTGCTGCCATCGACACAACTGGGTGCCGACCGATGCCTTAGGAGAATATCGACATTGTCGGCATTGCGGTAAGATGGCCCGGTGATACATGGACGGGCCACGAGATGGAAGACTCACCCAAGCAGAACCTCGCCATCAGCGCTTACCGCTGGCTCAAGCAGGACATCATTCGTGGCGTCTTCGCCCCGGGCGAAAAGCTGTTGATGGCAAGGCTGAAAGAACGCTACGACCTGGGCGTGGGGCCGCTGCGCGAAGCCCTGTCCCAGCTGGTTGCCGACCGTCTGGTGGTTGCCATCAGTCAACGCGGTTATCGGGTGGCCCCCATGTCGCTGGCGGAGCTCGAGGATCTGTACGATGCCCGCGCCCAGCTCGAGGGGCTGATGCTGGAGTTGGCCATCCAACGCGGTGACGATCGCTGGGAAGCCGATATCATCGCGACCGCGCACACCCTGGCCAAGGTCGAAAGCGTCAGCTCCTCCGAGGAGCTGCTCGATATCTGGGACAGTCGCCACAAGGCCTACCACAGTGCCATCGTGGCCGGTTGCAACTCGCCTCACCTGATGCAGGTGCGCGACACCCTGTTCGACCAGGTCGAGCGCTACCGCCACCTGTGGCTTCGCGAGACGGTGTTTTCCAGCGAGGCCCTGGCGGTCAAGCGTGACGAACATGCGGCACTGACCGAGGCGGTATTGAGTCGGGACGCCGGCAAAGCCCGGCGCATGATGCGTGACCATCTGATGACGCCGGTACCGATCATCACCGAAGTGATGGCCCGGCGCGGCCTGGATTGAGTCACCATGACGGCGCTTACGCTTGAGCAAGGCAGTTGGCCTGCGCTCACCTGCGCTCAAAGAAGGGCCACACTCCCGCCTCGGCGCGCAGTGAGCTACTCCCCAAGGGAGAGCGACAGCGCCAGACGGATAGCTGCACACTTGAAAGTGCACCGTGCCTGGTCCTGAACCTCGATGGGCGCGGGCACCGTCTAGACAGGGCCCGGGATTGTCACCGGACTGTCACCCGTAACACCTAGACTTTTCATAAATCTGATAGCCGTACGCGTTGCCACCGGAGGAATACCATGCCCCATCTACTCAGATTCTCGCGGGACCTGGAGGCACGCCTGGATTTCCTGGCCGAAAAGACCGGCCTGTCGAAGGCTGCACTGATCGAACGTCTGGTCAGCGAAGGCGCCGAGGTTCTCGAAGCCGAGCTGGCCCACGAGGGCGCCGGCAGCCAGCGTGCAGAGCGCTCCATCGATCAACTTCTGCGCGAAAGCGGGCTCGGCGCCTGACGACTCGCCTGAAAAGTGCCTGCGCTCGGTAATACGGCGTTAAAAATCGGCTGGTGCGCCAGCTCGGTTAAAATGCTCATTTACACCCCGTAAACTGCGCTTTCTCACCGATTTTTGCCTTGTCTAACCTTCGCTCGTCGACTTTTCGGACAAAGACTAGCGCTGCGCCTGGTGCAAACCTTCTCGCAGCGCTTCTGACTCCCCCCCGGCCGGCTGCTCGGACATCGCTCTTGCCAGCGCCGCTCTGGGGTCGCGTGGATAGTAGCGTTCCGGCTGACGTGCCACGTGGGGAAAGAACCGCGTGTCCTTGTAAGGCATCTTCATGAAGCCGGAGATACCCAGTCCCTCGATCAGCTTCACCGCATCGACGATGTCCTCGAGACAGTCATGGAATTCCTGCTCCCTTGAAGGGTCGAGCAGCCGATAGTGGTGGTGAATCTTGAGATGCGACGGCAGCACCTCGAAGATGATCATGCCGGTGTGGTGGATATCATTGAGCGCCTGAAGCGAGGTGATGATCGCCTCCGGCAGGACCAGCAACTCCTCAGGGTCGGGTCCGTCCTCGAAATAGCTGTGCAGACGGGAGCGATCCTCCAGTTCCGGCACCGCGCTGACCTCATAGGACAGTTTCAGCGACGGATCGACCACGAAGGGGTGATCCGGACTGGTCCGCTCCAGGTGCAGGGTATCGCGGGCATTGAACAGGCAACTCTTGAAGATGCCCCGCCGATGGATCGCCCGCGCCAGGGTCACCATGTTGTTGACCGCCGCCACGAAGGCTCGCTTGAGCCCTGCATCGTGCAGATTCAATGACGAGTCGATATAGACGCCATCGGCCTCCCAGCGCACCGCCAGTCCTCCGACCACCGGGTACTTGCCCAGCCGGCTGACGGCGGCCAGAAAGGCCTTTTCGGTCTCCCCCATGCCCTGCATAAAGTTGCGATAGTAGCGATCGAGCTGAACATCGTTGACGTCATTGAGCGTCTCCTCCACGCCCTCTTCCCTCAGAAAAGCCTTGCGCGAGCTGTACACCACGGTATCGATCTCGCGACTCAGCGCGCGGCTCCACACCGGCACCTGTGCCACTTCCTGGGGCCGCGGCAGATCGAGCATCACCAACCGTCCCAGGCGCGGCATTTCGGTAATGAAGTGGTCGCCGGCCCTCAACCGCACCTCGGGGTCGGGATCGAGCATCCCGTCCAGGGTCCTGGCAAACTCCATCGGCAGACCCAGCGAGGTGGCGGGGATGGCGCGATGTCCAAAACGGCAGGACTGCGCCGAGGCCAGCGCGTAGAGGGTCCCGGCGACACCCTGCTCGTCGAAGCGCGGTGATGACAGCGCGCCCCCAAGCTGGTCCTCGCCGATGAAATAGACGTCCCCGAGCCTGGCGTTGGTCTGCTGCAGATTGTCGGACATCAGCTCCATCACGTTGGCGGTGACGAACTGCAGCCGTGCGTCGAGCTGTGCAAATACCGACGACCCCCAGTCGATCAGCGCCACCGTTTCGTCGCGGGCGTCAAACACCAGATTCGACGGTTTGATGTCGCCATGGACCACCGGCTTTCTCGGGGCGCCGGCGGGGGTGGTTTCACGCCTCAGCTCACGCAGGATATCGGCCAGTTGGGTGGCGATACGCACCACCAGCCGCGGTGACAGCCGACCCTGACGCAGCGATACCTCTTCCAGATTGAGCCCCGGAGCCCGCTCCATCACCAGAATCGCCTGGTGGCGCACCCGCTGATAGGCGACCAGCGCCGGCACACGGGGATGCACCACCTGCTCGAGCATGAAGGCCTCTTCCTCGAGGCGATCCTGCAGGTGCTGCGGCAACGTGACCCGGCTGAACTTGAAGACGTGATGGCGCTGGTCGGGACTGACCCCGGCAAACACGAAACCGTAGGCGCCCTTGCCGACCAGCTCGATGCGCCGATAGCCCAGCTGCTCGAGCTGGGTACGACACAGCGCGACCCACTCCTTGAGCTTGCGCGCGTCGTCCTGGCTGAGCAGGTAGATCGACTGATCTTCCGGGATGTAGAACTGCTGCAACGGGGCCTGGGGCATGGCGGTATCCTCCACCGATACACGATGCCACGGCGGCGCCTCGGGCGCACGCCGTCACAACCGTTCAGGACAGGTGAAGCAGCATGCTTTCAGGGTCCTCGAGATAGCCTTTCCAGGCATTGCAGAAACGCGCGATGGTGCCGCCATCCAGCAAGCGATGGTCACCGGCCCAGGTCACCGTCATGATGCCCCGACGCACGACCTGCCCTGCCTCGTCGAAGCGTGGCAGCCACTGGGTCTTGCCGATGGCCACGATCGCCGACTCGGGGATATTGATGATGGGGGCGGCATAGGTCCCGCCGAGGGCACCGATGTTGGAAATACTGATCGTGCCTCCCTTGAGGTCGCTGGCAGCCACCCGCCCCTCGCGCGCGGCCTCGGTCAGGCGCTGCACCTCAGCGGCGATCTCAAGCAGGCTCAGGCGCTCACAGCCCTTGATATTGGGCACCATCAGGCCGGCCTTGCCGTCCACCGCCATGCCCACGTTGCAGTGGGGTGGATAGTGGATTTCGGTGGCCTCGTCATTGAGCCGCGCATTGACCAGGGGATGTTCATCGATCGCCAGCGCCAGTGCCTTGATGAAAAACGGCATCAGGGTGAGCTTGACGTCCCTGGCTTCGGCCTGGGGCTTGAGCCGGCCGCGCAGGGCCAGCAGGTCGGTGACGTCGATCTCTTCACCGTACTGGAAGTGCGGCACGCTGCTGGCCGCCGCCACCATCTGGCGCGCCATGGCCGCCCGGACCCCGCGCAGCGGTTCCACTCGCACCTCTCCCTCGTCGCGGGCTGTTGCATCGGTGCCGGCGAGAGAGCCCGCCCCTGCTGACTCGGCCCCGGAATCGGACCCGGAATCGGCCGCGGAAGCGGCACCGCTGTGTCGAGCGCCATCGAGAAAGTTCAGCACGTCTTCCTTCAACACGCGGCCCTGGCGACCGCTGCCGGGAATGTCCTCGAGTCGCAGCTGGTGTTCTCGGATCAGTCGACGTACCGCCGGGCTCGCCGGGATGCGCCCGTAGGGGCCCTTGCCCCCCTCGGACGCAGCCTTGTGCACGGGAGAGTCACTCTTTGGGGTCGGGGTCGGGGGCGACGCCTCCTCGACCGCCGGCGTTTCACCAGCGGCGGCACCCGCCACCTGATAGGCAAACAGTGGCGCATGGACCTTGGCCATCTCGCCCTTGGCCACATACAGCTCGGCGACGACCCCATCTTCCGGCGCAGTGATCTCGACCATGGCCTTGTCGGTCATGACATCGACCAGTCGCTGGTCTTCGCTGATCTCGTCACCCTGGGCCACGTGCCATTCGACGATCTCGCACTCGACGATGCCCTCACCGATATCGGGCAGAATAAAGTCTACCCGTCGCCCCGCACCGCCCTTTTCGCTGGAGCTCGACGGCGGTTCTACTGGCTCTGCCGGCTCCTGGACAGGCGCCTCTTTCGGGCTGGCGGCTTGCGCCGGGGCATTGCCTTCGCTTTCAGTCTGACCCTCATCACGCTGGGCCTCTTCGCCCTGACCATCGCCGCCCTGATGCTCGCCACGATAGGCAAACAAGGGCGCATGGACTCGCGCCATTTCACCCTTCGCCACGTGCAGTCTGGTAACGACGCCGGCTTCCGGGGCGGTGATCTCCACCAGCGCCTTGTCCGTCATCACCTCGACCACAGGCTGGTCTTCGGCGATGGTATCACCCTCGGCAATCTTCCATTCCATCACCTCACACTCGACGATGCCCTCGCCGATGTCAGGCAGCTTGAACTCTGTCATGTCTTGGCTCCCGGCGCCGTCTCAGTAGTGGAGTGAGGTCTTGATGGCCTCGTAGATCTTCAGATGGTCGGGCAGATACTCCTTTTCCAGCGTCAGCGGAAAAGGTGTATCAATGCCGGTCACCCGTTGGATCGGCGACTCCAGGTAAAGAAAGCAGCGCTCCTGAATGGCAGCGGCGATTTCTCCGGCGAAGCCCCCTGTGCGGGGCGCCTCGTGGGTGATGACCAGGCGGCCTGTCTTCAGTACCGACTCGGCGACGGTATCCTCGTCCCAGGGCAGGATGCTGCGCAGATCGATCACTTCGCAGGACACCCCGTCCTTTTCTGCCATCTCCACCGCCCGATCGATCACCTCCATCTGAGCCCCCCAGCCCAGCAGCGTGATATCGGCTCCTTCCTTGGTCACCTCGGCTTCTCCCAGCGGCAGCTGGTAATCCTCTTCCGGGACCTCGCCGGTGGAGGCGCGATAGAGGCGCTTCGGCTCGAAGAACAGCACCGGATCTGGGTCACGAATGGCGGCCAGCAACAGGCCCTTGGCCTCGTAGGGATTGCGCGGCACCACGATCTTGAGACCCGGGGTGTGGGCGAAATAGGCCTCGGGCGACTGGGAGTGATAGAGGCCACCGGAGATACCACCGCCGTAGGGCGCGCGGATGGTCAACCCGCCGACGTTGAACAGATCGCCGGAGCGGTAGCGAAACTTGGCGGTCTCGTTGACGATCTGGTCGAAGGCCGGAAAGATGTAGTCGGCGAACTGGATCTCCGCCACCGGCACCGATCCCTGGGCCGCCAACCCATTGGCGAAGCCGATGATGCCCTGCTCCACCAATGGCGTGTTGAAGCAGCGCGCCTTGCCGTACTTTTCCTGAAGGTGACTGGTCGCACGGAAGACGCCACCGAAGCCCCCGACGTCCTCACCGAAGCACAGCACCTTGTCGTCTTCGGCCATGGCGATGTCCAGCGCCTGGTTGATGGCCTGCAGCATATTGATGGTCGGCATCTCAGTCCCCTCCCTGGTCGGCATCGCGATGGCTCAACGCCGGGTCCAGCGACCTGGCCCCACGCGGATAGGCCTCCGGGTAGCGACGAACATGCTGCTTGAGAGCATCGAGCTGATGCTGCAGCGCAGGCGTCACGTCGGCATAGACGTCGGTGACCATGGTATCGATCGCCGGAGGTGGGCGCTTCTCGGCCCGTTTCATGGTTTCCAGCACCTCGCGACGCAGTTCGTCCTGCAACGCCTTTTCCTCGTCTTCGCTCCACCAGCCCTGGGCCTCGAGCCACAGCTGCATGCGCCGGATCGGGTCCTTGGCCCGCCAGGCGTCCTCTTCCTTGCGCGAACGATAGCCCGAGGGGTCATCGGAAGAGCTGTGGGCCGCCAGACGGTAGGTCATGGCCTCGATCAGTACGGGCTTGTTCTCCTCCACCGCCAGACGTCGTGCCTTTTCGGTGGCCCGGTAGACCGCCAGCACGTCGTTGCCGTCGACGCGAATCACATGCATGCGATATCCCAGCGCCCTGGGCGCCACGCCATCCGCGGCGAACTGCTCCACCGACGGCGTGGAAATGGCGTAGCCATTGTTGCGACAGAAGAAGATCACCGGCGCCTCGTGCACCGCCGCCATGTTGAGCGCCGCGTGGAAGTCACCCTCGGAGGCCGCGCCCTCGCCAAAGTAGACGATGGTGCAGAGGCCCTCTCCCGCCAGCTTCTGGCCATAGGCATAGCCCGTGGCCTGGGGAATCTGAGTCGCCAGCGGAGATGAAATGGTCATGTAGTGCAGCTTGCGCGACCCATAGTGGATCGGCATCTGCCGGCCCTTGCCGTAGTCAAGTTCATTGCCGAACAACTGGTTCATGAACTCGTCGAAGCTGAAGCCGCGATAGGCCAAGGCGCCCTGCTCTCGGTACTGAGCCATGATCATGTCGGCGTCGTCCAGGGCGGCGGCGCTGCCGATGACCGCCGCTTCCTCGCCGGTGCACTGCATGTAGAAGCTCAGGCGTCCCTGACGCTGCGCCGCCATCATGCGCTCGTCCAGCACCCGGGTGGCCACCATGGCGTGGTAGATTCTCAGCGCCTTGTCGCGCTCGAGATCCGGCCCTTCGGCGCCGTCATGGAGGGTGCCATCCTGGGATAGCACCGCATAGGTGGGAATGCTGTATTCGTCGCCGGACAGAAAGTCCGGGCGGTGGGTCTGTGCGGTCGTCGTCATCGTGCTGTTCCTTTGCCCCTTTTGAGGGCAGTGTTGTCTTTATTCCCGCCCCTTGCCAGGGGATTGCCCGTGGCGGGACCAACGCACTGACTTGACGTTAACGTAAACTGAGACGCCTGCCTAGCCGCGACTTTGGTCGAAAATTCGTCTCGAATTGCCTCGATGGACCGCTTTGCGGCGAGCACCATGGGACGCCCGAACCGTGCCACCGTGACGGGGAGACTGGCTGGTGAGAGACGCAGGCCACCACGAAGCCCCCCCTCTCTGCACGGGGGCTTCGCGGATACGGGGATCAGGAAAGGGAAAGCGGACCAGGTCTCGGTGTTCAGACCCGGTCGACGCCATCAGGCCCGGCGAGCAGGAGCCAGGCGCGCGAACACGCTGTCCACCGTCAGCGCCAGCAGTGCAATCAGCACTGCGCCCTGGACGATGTAGGCGGTGTTGCCATTGACGATACCGGAGATGATCGGGTCCCCCAGGTTGCTTGAACCAACGGTAGCACCCAGGGCGGCGGTGGCGATGTTGACCGTCACCGAGGTGCGAATACCGGCCAGGATCACCGGTGCCGCCAGCGGCAATTCCACCTGACGCAGGATCTGGCCACTGGTCATGCCCATGCCACGGGCGGCCTCCCGCACCGAGGGATCGATACCCTCGATCCCGGCGAGAGTGTTACGCACGATGGGCAGCAGACCATAGAGCAGCAATGCCACCACGATGGGCAGGGTACCGAAACCCAGCACCGGCACCGCCAGTGCCAGTACCGCCACCGGAGGAAACGTCTGTCCCAGCGATGCCACCTGGGCGACCAGCGGCAGGAAATCGCGTCCTCCCGGACGGGTGACGGCGATGGCGCCGCCCACCCCGATCAAGGTGGCCAGCACGGCGGCAACGCTGACCACCAGCAGATGGCGTCCCAGCAACACCAGAAAGTCCACCCGCGAGAAGATCACGTCACGGCTATCGGGCTCGACCCAGCGAAACAGCGCTTCCAGCTGCCCCATCAACAGACAACCCGCCAGCAGCAACAGCCCCCAGATGACAGGAACCCGCCAGCGGCTGGCCCAGTGCTCAGTCATGGCCCCGGGCTCCCACCAGCCGACGAAAGCTCAGTTCGCCGATCGGAATATCATCGTCATCGACCACCGCCAGGCGCTCGACCCGGCGCCATAGCATCACCGACAGCGCCTCCCTGAGCGAGGCGCCCTGGTCGATCCGCTCGCGCGCCACGCCACCGGTGCCCAGAGGCATCATCCGCTCGCTGACCGGCAGCAGCGCTGCCTCCTTGAGGCCGCGATCCTCGCCCCCCAGCAGCGAGGCGACGAAATCATTGGCGGGGTCTCTCAGCACGCTCAATGGATGCCCCTGCTGCATGATCTGCCCTTCGTGCATCACCACCAGTCGGTCAGCCAGGGTCAGGGCCTCGTCCATGTCGTGGGTCACGAATACGATGGTCTTGCCCAGCCGCGCCTGAAGATCACGCAGCTCCAGTTGCAGGCTCTCGCGGGTGATCGGGTCTAGAGCGCCAAACGGCTCGTCCATCAGGAGGATATCCGGGTCCGCCGCCAGGGCGCGGGCGACCCCGACCCGCTGCGCCTGCCCCCCGGACAACTGGTCGGGGTACTTGCCGGCAAATTCGTCCATCGACAGCCCCAGCAAGGCCATCAGCTCCTCGACCCGTGCGTCGATCCTGGCCTTTGGCCACTTGAGCAGTCGCGGCACCAGGCCGATGTTGCGCGCCACGGTCCAGTGGGGGAACAGACCGGTGCTCTGGATGGCGTAGCCGATCCGACGCCTCAGCGTCTCTTCCCTGAAGCTGCGAATGGGCTGCTGGTCGATATGGATCTCGCCATCGCTGTGTTCGATCAGCCGGTTGATCATCCTCAGGGTGGTGGACTTGCCGCAGCCGGAGGTCCCCACCAGGCAGCAGAACTCCCCGCTCTCCACCTTCAGCGAAATGCTGTCCACCGCAGTGGACGACCCGAAACGCTTGCTGATATTGATCAATTCGATCATGCGGCCTCTCCTCTCCCCAGTCGCCTCGACAGGTTGCCGAGTACCGCATCGGCGAGTATTGCCATCACCAGAATGGGCAAGGCCCCCAACAGCACCAGATCCATGGCGGCCTGACCCAGCCCTTGAAAGATGAAACGCCCGAGCCCACCGGCGCCGATCAGGGCCGCCACCGCGGTCAGGCCGATAGCCTGCACCGTGGTGATGCGCACCCCTTCCAGCAGTACCGGCACCGCCAGTGGCAGGCGCACCTGAAAGAAGATCTGCAACCGACTCATGCCCATGCCGCGCGCCGCCTCGATCACACCGGGGGAAACGCCCTCCAGGGCAACAAAGGTGTTTCTGACCATCGGCAACAGGCTGTAGGCCACCAGGGCCAGTAGCGCCGGCGCCCAACCGATGCCGCTGATGCCGAGCGAATCGACCCAGGGGTAGCGATTGGCAAGCCAGGCCAGCGGTCCGAGCAACAAGCCGAACAAGGCCAGACTGGGGATCGTCTGCAGGAAATTGAGTACCGCGAAGGCGCCCCGTTGCACTTCGGGATAGCGCCGCATCAGCAGCGCGATGCCGGAGCCGAGGACCAGACTGACGCCGACGGTGGTAGTGACCAGCAGCAGGTGCTCGCCGATGGCCAGCCAGAAGTCATCGGCACGGCCCTGGTACTCCTGCCACAACGCCAGACGATTCAGCCCCAGCGGCAGGCAGACGGCGAGCAGCGCCAGCGGAGTCAGCATCAAGAGCCAGGACACCCCGGTCGACAGCCGCTGTCGAGTCCGCAGGTCCAAAAGCGCCAACATCAGCACAAACAGCGCACACCAGATGCCTGAACCGATCCCGAGCCGCGCCTGGGGCAGCTCAGGATCGATGAGCTGGTGCACCGCCAACACCAGCCACAGCGGCAGGCCTGCCAGCGCCAGCAGCACCAGCCCAAGCGAGCGCCAGCCGGGGTCAGCGCTACGCGCCGACAATGCCGCAAGGCCCATGGGCAGGCTGGCCAGCAGCGCCATGGCGGGCCCGGCCACCTCCCAGGCGTAGAGAGCCTCGCCGGGCACAATACGATTCGGTGCGACGCTGACCACAGGCAAGGCCCACCAGGCACCGAGCCCCACCAGCATCAGAGTCAGCAATACCGTATTGCCGCGCTCACCGTTCACTGCACTCAAGAGACCGATGGCTCAGTCCTCGAGAGTCGACAGGTAGTCGGCGGCCACCTTCGCCGGGTCCAGACCGTTCACCGCCACGTCACCGTTGAGACGCTGCAGGGTCTCCAGATCCAGCGACTGGAACACCGGCGCCAGAGCCTCTTCGATCTCGGGGTGAGCCTCGAGCACCTCCTTGCGCACGACGGGAGCCGGCTGATAGACCGGCTGAACACCCTTGGTGTCGGTCATCACGGTGAGGTCCAGCGCCTGCAGGCCACCATCGGTGCCGTAGGTCATCGCAGAATTCACGCCGCTGGTCTGCTGGGCCGCGGCGCGCATGGTCGCGGCGGTGTTGCCCCCGGAGAGTACCAGCAGGTCGTCATCGTCCAGAGAGAAGCCGTAAGCCTCCTCGAACGCCGGCAAGGCAAAGGCGGACTCGACGAAATCGGTACTGGCCGCGAGCTTGTATTCGCCCCCCTGGTTGATGAAGTCAGCCATGTCTTCCAGGGTCTCGAGCCCGTTGTCACGGGCGACATCTCCGCGCACGCTGATGGCGTAGGTATTGTTGGCCGAGGCCGGCTCGAGCCATACCAGCCCCTGCTCGGCGTCCTTGCTCTTCACCGTTTCATAGGCCTTGTCCGCGTCATGCCACACCGGGCTGTCGGTCATGTCGTGGAAGAAGGCACCGTTGCCGGTGTATTCCGGATAGATATCGATCTCGCCGTTGATCAAGGCCTCGCGCACGATGCTGGTGCCGCCAAGCTGAAGCCGATCCTCGACCTCGAGCCCTGCCGCTTCCAGGCGCTGCAGGATCATCTGACCCAGCACGGAGCCCTCGGTATCGATCTTGGAGGACACCACCAGCGGGTCCTGTGCTTGAACCTGCCCCGCCAGGGCAGAGGCGACCATCACGGCTAACACCAGGGGACGTTTCATATATCTCACCCAATTCCTTGTGTGTGTATGCTGAGTATAAGGAGGCAAGGCCAAGCCTGCTGAACGTTTCACCAACGTGAGTCCATCATGACCTCATGCCAAGGCGCAACCACCGCCGTCCAGCTCGGCGCAGTACCCAACCATCCCATGGTGCGTGATCTGGCATGGCTGATGACGGCTCCCGACCTGATCGACACCGACTGGCCCGGGCGTCCGAGTCTGACCCAGCTCGGGCTGGGCGAGCCGGAGCACCGACACGCCTATCTGGCGGCCATCGACGCCGACCCGAGCGCACTTGAGGCGATGGTGGGGCGCACCGCCACCACCCGGCTTGGACAATATCACGAGTTTCTTTGGCAATTTTTGCTCTCTACGGCACCGGCTACCGAGTTGCTGGCTCACAATGTGCCTATTCGAGAAGAAAAGCGGACCCTGGGCGAACTGGACCTGCTCTACCGCAACGCCGATGGGCGCCTTCAACACCTGGAAGTGGCGATCAAGTTCTTTCTCGGCCTCCCCTGCGGTCCGGGGGACTCGGGCGATACCTGTCGCTGGATAGGCCCCGGGGGGCTGGACAGCCTGGCGCTGAAGGTCAGCCATCTGTTGCATCATCAACTGCCCCTGCTGCAGAGCCAGCGCGCCCGAGAGCTTTTGCGTCTGGGCCTGAATGACAGCCCCGCCAACACGATCAAAGGGGCTCCCCTGGCGTCACTGCAACACGGAATCGAGGCCCACCTGGCGATGCCCGGGGTGTTGTTTCAACCCTGGCACTGTCCCATGGCGCTACCCCGCGGCGTGCCGGATTCGGCGCTACAGGGGCTCTGGTGTCACTGGCGCGACTGGTCGGCCCTGTGCCGACAGTTCGAGAACATGCGCTTCGGTACCTGCCTGGCGAAACCCCATTGGCTGGCCCCGCCACAACCGCGACACTGGAGCAGCCGTGACGACCTGACACGGGCGCTGGCGGCCCATTTCGCCACCTATGCGACACCGGTTCAGGTGATGCTGACCGAGGACCCCCTGCGCTTCGAGCGAGAGGCCCTGGACCCGCCGCTGGATGGCTCATGGGTCCTTGGCCAGGATGCCGATGAGCCTACCACCCCGGACACGAAAAATGCGCCGCCCGCGGCATGCGGACGACGCATCTTCGTGGTCGGCGACGACTGGCCCCGACAGGTCCCCCTGCCGCCCCGTGCGGTGCACAAGCGACAGGCGACTGCGGGCTGAGCTCAGCCCTTGTCGACCACCCAGGTGGTACCTTCGCGGGAGTCCTTGAGCACGATCCCCAGGGCGGCGAGCTCGTCGCGGATGCGGTCCGCTTCGGCGAACTGCCTGGCCTTCTTGGCCTCCGCCCGCGCCGCGATACGCGCATTGATCTCGTCTTCGGACAGCGCTACCGAACCACCCTTGAGGAAGGCGGCCGGCTCCTGGGTCAACAAGCCCAGGATGCCGCCCAGACGCTTGAGCTCGAGCGCCAGGGCCGGAACGTCATCGCTGCCTTCCTTGCGCGCACGATTGAGCTCGCGTACCAGTTCGAACAGCACCGACAGGGCCTCCGGCGTGTTGAAGTCGTCGTCCATGGCGGCGCTGAAGCGGGCGGCGTAGTCGCCCGGCCCTACTTCGATTTCCGCCGGCAGCGCGACACCGTCAAGCGCGGTGTAGAAGCGCTCGAGTGACTTGCGTGCCTCGCCAAGCGCCTCCGGGGCGTAGTTGATGGCACTGCGATAGTGGCTTGCCACCAGCAGATACCGCACCACCTCTGGATCGTGGTGCTCCAGCACCTCGCGAATGGTGAAGAAGTTGCCCAGGGACTTCGACATCTTTTCGCTGTCGACCCGCACCGCTCCGGCGTGCATCCAGGTATTGACGTAACGCTCGCCTGTGGCCGCCTCGCTCTGGGCGATCTCGTTCTCGTGGTGCGGAAAGGTCAGGTCCGGACCTCCACCGTGGATGTCGAAGGTGTTGCCCAGGCAGCAGGTGGACATTGCCGAACATTCGATATGCCAACCCGGACGCCCCTCGCCCCAGGGAGAGGCCCAGCTGGCCTCACCCGGCTTGGCGCCCTTCCACAGCACGAAGTCCAGCGGATCTTCCTTGTGCTCGTCGACCTCGACGCGGGCGCCGGAGCGCATATCGTCGAGGTTACGATTATTGAGCTTGCCGTAGCCTTCGAACTTGCGCACGCGATAGTAGACATCGCCGTTACCCGGCGCGTAGGCAAAGCCCTTGTCGATCAGCACCTCGATCATGGCGATGATCTCGGCCACGTGGCCGGTGGCCCTGGGCTCCTGGTCCGGACGCTGGACAAACAGCCGACCTTCATCCTCGTGCATGGCGTCGATCATGCGCTCGGTCAGTTCACCGATGCTCTCGCCGTTCTCTTCGGCGCGACGCAGGATCTTGTCGTCGATATCGGTGATGTTGCGCACGTAGGTGACGTCATAGCCACGATGGCGCAGATAGCGGCTGATGACGTCGAAGGCGACCATGACCCGGGCATGTCCCAGGTGGCAGAAGTCATACACCGTCATGCCACAGACGTACATGCGTACCTTGCCCGGCTCGATGGGCGTGAACTCTTCCTTGGTGCGGCTCAGCGTGTTGTAGATCTGCATGTCAGCCCTTCTTCTGCATCTTGGCCCAGGTGTCCTTGAGACCGACCGTGCGATTGAACACCAGGTGATCGGGGCGGCTGGCGTAGCGGTCGGCACAGAAGTAGCCGACGCGCTCGAACTGATAGCGATCCTCGTTGCCGGCATCAGCCAGGCTCGGCTCGCCGACACCCTGGACGGTCACCAGCGACTCGGGGTTCAGGTGCTCGAGGAAATCGGCGTCCTTGTCCTTGTCCGGCTGCTCGACCAGGAACAGATTGTCGTAGAGCCGCACCTCGATCGGCACCCCGTGGCTGGCACTGACCCAGTGGATGACCCCTTTCACCTTGCGCCCTTCCGGGTTCTTGCCCAGGGTGTCGAAGTCCACACTGCAGCGCAGCTCCTGGATCTCGCCCGCCTCGTCCTTGATCACCTCGTCGCAACGGATCACGTAGCTGTTGCGCAGGCGAACTTCCTTGCCCGGGGCCAGACGGAAGAACTTCTTCGGCGGCTCTTCCATGAAATCGTCGCGGTCGATCCACAGCTCTCGGGTAAAGGGGATACGGCGCACCGGCATGTCGTCACGGGCCGGGTGTCCCGCCACCTCGTAGACTTCTTCGTGGTCGGCGTCGACATTGGTCAACACCACCTTGAGTGGCTTCAGCACGCACATGGCACGAGGTGCATTGTCCTCGAGGTCGGAGCGGATGGCATGGGTCAGCATGGCGATGTCCACCAGACCGCCGTCGGCCCGGGTCACACCGATCATCTCGCAGAACTTGCGAATCGACGCCGGTGTATAACCGCGCCGACGCATCCCGGAGATGGTAGGCATGCGCGGATCATCCCAGCCATCGACGATGCCGTTGTCGACCAGCAGCTTGAGCTTGCGCTTGGAGGTCAGGGTATAGTTCAGATTCAGGCGCGCAAACTCGATCTGCCGGGGCTTGGCCGGCACCGGCAGCTGCTCCAGAAACCATTCGTAGAGCGGCCTGTGGTCCTCGAACTCCAGAGTGCAGACCGAGTGGGTAATCCCTTCGATGGCGTCAGACTGCCCGTGGGTGAAGTCGTAGGACGGATAGATCTTCCACTTGTCGCCGGTCTGGTGGTGGCTGGCATGCCGAATGCGATACAGGATCGGGTCGCGCAGGTTGATGTTGGGCGAAGCCATGTCGATCTTCGCGCGCAGCACCTTTTCGCCTTCGGCAAATTCCCCCTGGCGCATGCGCTCGAGCAGATCGAGGTTCTCCTCTGCGCTGCGGTCGCGGTAGGGACTGGGGCGACCGGCTTCGGTCAGGGTGCCGCGGTATTCTCGAATCTCGTCCGGAGACAGATCATCGACATAGGCCTTGCCTTCCTTCACCAGATGCTGCGCCCAGGCGTAGAGCTGGTCGAAGTAGTCGGAGGCGAAACGAATGTCGCCCGCCCACTGGAAGCCCAGCCAGTGCACGTCTTCCTTGATGGCGTCGATGTAGGCCTGCTCTTCCTTGGCGGGGTTGGTGTCATCGAAGCGAAGATGGCAGTCACCACCGAACTGCTCCGCGAGTCCGAAGTTGAGACAGATCGACTTGGCGTGCCCGATGTGCAAGAAGCCATTCGGCTCGGGGGGGAATCGCGTCACGATCTTCTGTGACCGTCCGGCCTCGATTTCCTCGCGAATCTGATTGCGAATGAAATTCGGCGCGTTGCTGGTCTCGGTGGTCATGTTGATGAATCAACCTCTGGTGAAGTAAGGGCTTTGAAGGGCACAGATCCGCCCCCGGCTTCGCGCTGCGAAGCAAAACGGCTATTATAGCGTCACGCCAGGGCCCGGCGCCAAGCCGGGCCGAGAACGAGAAAGGCGCCAAGAGGCGCTGTAAACGCTACAGGACCACTCCATGATCATTCTGCAGACCAATTTTGGCGACATCTCGATCGAACTCAACCATGAAGAGGCGCCAAAGACCGCGGCCAACTTCGAGCAGTACGTCCGCGATGGCTTCTACGATGGCACCCTTTTCCATCGCGTGATCGACGGCTTCATGGTCCAGGGCGGCGGCTTCGACAGCAACTTCGAGCAGAAGCCCACGCGTGACCCCATCGAGAACGAAGCGGACAACGGCCTCAAGAACGCCACCGGCACCCTGGCCATGGCGCGGACCCAGGACCCTCACTCCGCCACCGCCCAGTTCTTCATCAATGTGGCCGACAACGACTTCCTCAATCATACCGGCAAGAACATGCAGGGCTGGGGCTACTGTGTCTTCGGTCGTGTGGTCGACGGCATGGACGTGGTCAACCGGATCAAGGACGTGGCCACCACCCGACGCGGCATGCACGCCGACGTGCCTGCCGAGGACGTGATCATCCAGCGCGCCTACGTCAAGGACGACGCCTGATCCTCCTGCCTTTCCACCGAGCACGCCCGCACTGCGGACGTGCTGCGTTCAGGAGACCATGAACACCATGACCACTCTGTTGATCGCTGACCTGCACCTGCATCCCGAGGCGCCGCAGATCACCCAGGGATTCTTCGACTACCTCGAGCGCAACACCGCCGAAGGCACCGATCTTTACCTGATCGGTGACATCTTCGACGCCTGGATCGGCGATGACCTGATGGACCTCGGCGCCGCGGATCCGTCTGGCCACGCGGCACTGGCCTGCCAGGTGGCCGAACGCCTCAAGGCCGCCAGCGACGCCGGCATGCGACTTTTCCTGATGCACGGCAACCGCGACTTCCTGCTGGGCGAAAGCTTCGCCCAGCGGGCTGGCGCCACCCTGCTCGACGAACCACAACGACTTGACCTTGGCGGTGAGCCTACCCTGGTGATGCACGGAGACAGCCTCTGCACCAGCGATGAAGCCTACATGGCGTTTCGCGCCAAGGCCCGTGACCCGCAGTGGCAGGCAGGAGTCCTTGCCATGCCGATCCCGGAGCGTCTGGCCTTGGCCAGCCAGCTGCGTCAGCAGTCCGGCGAGGCCAACAGCACCAAAGCCGCTGACATCATGGACGTCACCCCCGAGGAAGTCGTCGACGTGATGCAGGCCCACGGGGTTCGCAGGCTGATTCACGGTCATACCCATCGTCCCGCCGTGCATGACTTGAGCCTTGCCGGCCCTCAGGGCGATCCCGTGTCGGCGCAACGTATCGTGGTCGGCGACTGGGCCCACAATCAGGGCTGGGAGGTGCGCATCGAAGACGGCGAGGCCCCATCACTCAACCGCTTTTCCTTCTGACCCACCCTTTATCGACGCCCTGCCCGCCCCGGGCCTTCGAGCGTCGATGACACGCCGGACGCTCAGGCGTCCGGCCCCGCCTCACCTGACGGCCGACGTCGACACTGCTCGAGCGCCCGCTCCAGGCCATCGATATCGAGTTCCATATCCTCAGGCCAGATCATCTCGAACCGCGAATCCTTGCGCCAGGACGCCTGAGCCTCTTTGCCGGGAACGGACGGAAGCGGGAAGGTACGCCAGCCCCGGCCGGTTCGCATGACCCCTTTCACCCGCACGCCAGATGGCAGTTGCTTCCACCACTGCTCCAGCGCTGCGAGATCGAAACACTCCTCGCGGTGCCAATGCCAGCTTGCGGAGCGATAACCCAGACCGTGTCCGTTCTGTCTTGCTGCACCACCGGCGATGGGCGCCGGGGCCTCTGGCGTGCCTGGCGATGAATCGATCGCCTCGGCATGCAGCGAAGGCCGACGCAGCAGCAGACTCTGAGCATCGCTACGGGCGTTCTGACGGCCTCGCGCCGGGGAGTCGAGCAGATGGCTGATCGGCAACCCTTTCGCGCCGCTTTCCACCATCCAGGATGGTGCCAAGCCACTCTCCTGGCGCCATCGCTCGACCCCTTGGCGATGCTCGTCCTCGAGCAGGTCCTGCATGGACAGCACCCAGCCGTCGGCCACCGCCAGCTGATCGATAAAGGTGGAGTGGTTCGTGACTCTGGGATCATCGAGACGGCGTGCATCGAGCACAGTGATGACCTGGCGGAGGCCCAGTACCTGGGCAAGATCGCCGCCCCCAAGCACCTCCAGCAGGCCGGCCGGGTGGCCGAGCCCGGAGGGCTCGATCAGCAGTCGATCTGGCCGTTCGCGGCGCAGCAACTGCACCAGCACCGAGCGGAAGACCGTCGCCACCTGACAACAGAGACACCCTCCTGGCACCCCCTGCACGGTAACGTCGTCGCGCTCCCCGACTATCGCTTGGTCGATGCCCACCTGACCAAACTCATTGATCAGGATTGCCCACCGCTCACCAACGGGTTTGCGATCGATCCAATGGCGGATCAACTGGCTCTTGCCGCTGCCGAGAAATCCGGTGATGACATGGGTGGGGATGCTGGCCAGTGGTTGCATGACGGTTCTTGGCTCCGGCTAGAAGATTGGCAGCAGATGACGACCAAACAAGATAACGGTATAAATATAAACAGCCTATGCAGAGGCCTTGTGCGACGCTATACCCTGAACGCCGTATGCGCTTCACTAGAACGCAAGATAACGGTATAAAAAGAACCATCGAGCAGGCACGCAATACCCGAAACATCGCTCCAACAATCGTTCCAACAGGACTTCACAGGCCGGCGCCAACGAAAAGGAGCGCCAGATGGCGCTCCTTTTCGACAGCAGGGGGACCGCGACACGCGTGCGGCCCCTCTCCGCGCTGGCTAGACGAGTTGGCTAGTAACGCTCGATCTCGCCGGTATCGCGTAGATGGGTCAACAGGCCATCCAGCACCGCCTGGGCACGCAGCCGCTCGGCCATGCTGGCGACAAACTGCTCCATCTGCTGGTTACCCTCACCCTGGCCAATGCTCTCCAGGGCAATAAGACTGACATCGGCGCCATCGACCGCCCGGCCGTAAACCACCTGGCCCTCTTCAGGATGCGGCAGCTTGAACGCGGTGGTCAGCACTGCATCGGGTACGCTGGGCGCATCCTGACGGCTGATGTTGTCAGCACGCTGCCAATCGATGTCCAGAGACTGGCCCCCCTGCAGCTGCGACACTCGCTCTTCGGCAAGCTCGATCAAGGCGTCGCGGGTCTTGGCTTGACGCACCGCCGCTTCGACCTGGTCCTTCACCTGCTCCAGCGGGAGCGTCGCCGCGTCGCGGTGATCGAGCACCCGCAGCACCAGACGCCGCGAGCCATCCAGCTCGATGACCTCGCTGTTGAACCCCTCTCCAAGCACCTCATCGCTGAAGGCCTGGTCCATCACGCCAGGTTCGGCCAGTACGCCTTCAGCGCCTTCACGACCGACCCAATCACTGGTCTGACGCTCGAGTCCAAGGTCGTCAGCCACACTCTGAAGATCGTCTGCAGCGAAGCTCTCGTCGATCAACTGCTGGGCCTTGTCATTGAAGGCGTCGCGCACCTGTGCCTGAGCAAGTTGATCACGCAGACGGTCACGCTCGGAGGCAAAGTCCGCACGATCGATCTCGGTCACCTTGATCAGGTGCAGTCCGTTGTCGGTCTCGACCGCCTCGGAGACCTGGCCCTCGTCGAGGGCAAAGGCGGCCTCTTCAAAGGCCTCGCCGAAGATACCCCGGGTGATCACCCCAAGATCGCCACCGTCGTCGCTGGTGGATGTGTCATCGGAGAACTCGGCCGCCAGATCGTCGAAAGCGTCGCCATCGGCCAGTCGCGCCTTGATGGCTTCGATACGGGCCTCGGCCTCGTCTCTGCTGCGCTCGTCGCCGAAGGTCACCATGATGTGTGATATCTGACGATCGGCGTTCTCCGCCTGGGCTTCCCAGGCTTCGCGCAGGTCCTCCTCGCTCACCTCGATATCGGCGGCCATGGCCTCCTGATCGAGCACGATGTAACCGAGCTTGACCTGCTCCGGCCGCAGGAATTCCTGCTGATGCTCGTTGTAGTAGGCTGTCATTTCCGCCTGAGACACCTCGACAGGCGCTTCGAGGTCCGCCTCGGTCAGCCGGTGGTAGCGGAAACTACGCGTCTGGCGCTGCAACTCGGCAAGCCGCTCGCGTTCACCTGGCAAGGTGAAGTCGCTGGCGATCAGGCCTTGCTGAATGTGCCCGCGCATGACGTCACGACTGAGCTGCTCGCGGAAGGACAATGGCGTATAGCCGACACTGGAAAGACGGCTGCGGAAGAGCTCCTGGTCGAACTGGCCATCGGCATTCTGAAACTCCGGGCGACTGACGATCAACTGGTCGAGTTGATTGTCCGAAACCGCTAGTCCGCCGTTCTTGGCGTAATCGATCATCAAGCGGTCACTGATCAAGCCTTCAAGCACTTCGCCGCGAAGCGCGCGCTCCTGGTCGGCTGGCACCTGGTTGGAGCGCATGGCGCGCTGGACATTCAGTTCGACCTGCTGGCGATTGATGGGCTCACCATTGACCGTGGCGACCTCATCGCCGGATTGTCCGAATAGACCAATCAACGACTCCACGCCAAACAGTGCCATGGTGACGATCACGGCACCAATGATGATCTTTGCGATCCAGCTCTGGGATCGGTCGCGAATACTCTGCAGCATGCATGCCTCTGCGAAAGGATGGGGATTCGTCGCGCACCAGTATACGCACCCGAGGGCCTGGCGCGACCTCCCCCAAACTCATGAAAAAGGCGCACCGCGATAGCGATGCGCCCTTGGCGAGTCCGGCGTAGGCGGTGGCCGCCAGACTCGTGTCAACGTGACGATGCTCGACGTGCCGCCGAGACCACGCGTCTTAGTTGACGGAATCCTTCAGAGCCTTGCCGGCCTTGAAGCTCGGCACCTTGGCGGCACTGATTTCGATCGGCTGACCGGTCTGCGGGTTGCGGCCGGTACGTGCAGCGCGCTCCTTGACGGAGAAGGTACCAAAGCCAACCAGTGAAACGCTGTCGCCCTGCTTCAGGCTCTCGGTCACGGATTCCACCATAGCATCCAGCGCGCGAGAAGCGGCGGCCTTCGGAATATCGGCAGACGCGGCAATGGCATCAATCAGCTCGGACTTGTTCACACTTCACCCCTTGACTATTACAGAAAAAAATTCGAAACGGCGATACTTCTTGCCGACAGGCTCGATCGCAGCATGGCGATAATTTATAGCAATGCTGCAAAAGACCTGTCAAGCAACCTTCCTTGCCAATCCGCATGAACTCGGCATTCTACACCCAAGATCATGGAAAAAACGTCACTAGTGTGTGCTGACCATTGAGTGTGTCGCAGACGACTCTGTCGACAGTGAATCGTCGGTTTTTTGATCCACCTTTTGTGACAGAGCGAGCTCGAGCACTTCATCAATCCAGCGAACCGGATGGATCGTCAGAGCATCCTTGATATTTTCAGGGACCTCCTTGAGATCGCGACGGTTCTCCTCGGGTATTAGCACCGTCTTTATACCACCGCGCCTGGCCGCCAGCAATTTCTCCTTGAGCCCACCGATCGGCATGACTTCGCCTCTCAGGTTGACTTCACCGGTCATCGCGACGTCGCAACGCACAGGACGGTTGCAGAATGCCGAGACCATGGCGGTCACCATGGCGATACCCGCGCTGGGGCCGTCCTTGGGGGTGGCTCCCTCCGGCACGTGGATATGCAGGTCTTCCTTCTCGAACCGCTCGGGATCGATCCCCAGGGCCTCGGCGCGGGCCCGCACCACCGTCTGGGCGGCACTCACCGACTCCTTCATGACGTCACCCAGTGAACCGGTCTTGTTGAGACGCCCCTTGCCAGGCGTCACCACCGACTCGATATTGAGCAACTCACCTCCCACCGAGGTCCAGGCGAGTCCGGTCACACGACCGACCTGGTCCTGCTGGTCGGCCAGACCGTAGCTGTAACGCCGCACGCCAGCGTAGGCTTCGATATCCTCGGCCGCCAGCGTCTGCGAGCCCAGGGCACCTTCCTTGCCTTCCTTCTCGAGCCGCTCACGCAACACCTTGCGACTGACCTTGGCGATCTGCCGCTCGAGCTCGCGAACGCCGGCTTCGCGGGTGTAGTAGCGAATCAGCTCCAGCAGCGCATCCTCACCAAAGCTCAGCTCATCTTCCTTGAAGCCATTGGCGGCCAGCTGCTTGGGCACCAGATAGCGCGTGGCGATGGCCAGCTTCTCATCCTCGGTGTACCCCGGGAGGCGTATCACCTCCATGCGGTCCAGCAGCGGCCCCGGAATATTCATCGAGTTGGCGGTACAGATGAACAGAGTTTCCGACAGATCGTAGTCCAGCTCCAGGTAGTGGTCACTGAAGGTGTTGTTCTGTTCGGGGTCCAGCACCTCAAGCAGCGCAGACGCAGGATCTCCACGATGATCCATGCCGACCTTGTCGACCTCGTCAAGCAGGAACAACGGGTTCTTCACCCCCGCCTTGGCCATGCGCTGGATCGGCTTTCCGGGCAGAGAGCCGATATAGGTACGACGATGCCCACGAATTTCCGATTCATCACGCACGCCGCCGAGGGCCAGACGCACGTACTTGCGATTGGTCGCCCGGGCGATGGACTTGCCCAGCGAGGTCTTGCCGACGCCGGGAGGCCCCACCAGACACAGCACCGGCCCCTTGAGCTTCTTGACCCGCTTGTGCACGGCCAGGTACTCGAGGATGCGTTCCTTGACCTCATCCAGTCCATAGTGGTCCTCGTCGAGCACCTTCTGGGCATTGATCAGATCGTGCTTGACCCGGGTACGTTTCTTCCACGGTACCGACACCAGCCAGTCGAGGTAAGAGCGCACCACCGTCGCCTCCGCCGAGGAAGGTGACATCATGCGCAACTTGCCGAGCTCCTGGTTGGCCTTGTCGGCGGCCTCCTTGGGCATCCCGGAGTCCTTGATGGCCTGCTCGTACTTGTCGGCCTCGTTTGGCGCGTTCTCGAGCTCGCCCATCTCCTTCTGGATGGCCTTCATCTGCTCGTTGAGGTAGTACTCGCGCTGGGACTTCTCCATCTGGTCCTTGACCCTGGAGCGAATGCGCTTCTCTACCTGCAGCAGGTCGATCTCGGCTTCGATCAGCGCCATCAGGTGCTCGATACGATCGCGGACGCGATCCATCTCGAGCAATTCCTGCTTGTCGCCGATCTTCAGCGACAGATGGGCGCAGATCGTATCCACCAGGCGGCTGGGATCCTCGATCCCGGACAGCGAATTCAGTACCTCGTTGGGCACCTTCTTCGACATCTTGACGTACTGCTCGAACTGGTTGAGCAGCACCCGCACCAACGACTCCTGCTCACGCTCGCTCAGGGGCTCGCTGGAACGCAGTATCACCTGGGCCGTGGAGTAACCCTCTTCGGCTACCGAGATCTCACCGATATCGGCGCGAGACTCGCCCTCGATCAGCACCTTGACGGTACCGTCCGGGAGTTTCAGCAGCTGCATGATCTCGGCTACCGTGCCGATGGCGAACAGATCTTCGTCATCGGGATCATCCTTGCTCGCCTCACGCTGGGCGACCAGCAAGACCCGCTTGTCATCCGCCATGGCGGCTTCCAGCGCTTGAATCGACTTCTCTCTGCCGACAAACAAGGGGATGACCATCTGCGGGTATACCACCACGTCACGCAGTGGCAAAAGGGGCAGACTCATAGTCTGTTCGGCGTTCTGCTGCATCGCAGACGTTCCTCAAACTTAGCGGGTGAAACCTAAGGGGATGGGGGCAGCCCCGAGGCATTGCAAGGGGAAACGCCTAGCCGAATCGCCATCGAAGGCTCCGGCAGACAAAGGGGCCGCGTCTGCGGCCCCTTTTGACGGCGTCGCGGGAAGCGCTGACGGACTAGCCGTCGGTGCCGTCCACGCGAGTGTCTTCCTCAGCGTCGCTGGCCTGGCTGTAGATCAGCAGGGGATCACTCTCCCCACCGATGACAGAGGCGTCGATAACCACCTTGCTGACGCCCTCGAGAGAGGGAATCTCGTACATGGTGTCGAGCAGCACCGACTCGAGAATCGAACGTAGGCCACGGGCGCCGGTCTTGCGCGCCATTGCCTTGTGGGCCACCGCGCGCAGGGCATCCTCGCGGAAGTCCAGCTCGACGCCTTCCATGTCGAACAACCGAGCGTACTGCTTGACCAGCGAGTTCTTCGGCTCGGTCAGGATCTGAATCAGCGCGTCTTCGGTCAGCTCGGTCAAGGTTGCGATGACCGGCAGACGTCCGACGAACTCGGGAATCAGGCCGAACTTGACCAGATCCTCGGGTTCCACGTCCAGCAGCAGATCGCCGACACCCTTGGTCTCATCCTTGCTCTTGACCTCGGCATTGAAGCCAATGCCACCGGTCTCGGCACGATCCCGGATAACCTTGTCGAGGCCGGCGAAGGCACCGCCGACGATAAACAGGATATTGCCGGTATCAACCTGCAGAAATTCCTGCTGCGGATGCTTGCGACCACCTTGCGGAGGCACCGAGGCCGTGGTGCCCTCGATCAGCTTCAACAGCGCCTGCTGCACGCCCTCGCCGGAAACGTCCCGGGTGATCGACGGATTGTCCGACTTGCGCGAGATCTTGTCGATCTCGTCGATGTAGACAATGCCACGCTCGGCCTTGTCCACGTCGTAGTCGCACTTCTGCAGCAGCTTCTGGATGATGTTCTCGACATCCTCGCCGACGTAGCCCGCTTCGGTCAGCGTGGTGGCATCGGCGATGGTGAAGGGAACATTGAGCAACCGCGCCAGGGTCTCCGCCAGCAGAGTCTTGCCGCTACCGGTGGGCCCGATCAGCAGGATGTTCGACTTGCCGAGCTCGACCTCATCCTTGCCACTGTGACGCAGACGCTTGTAGTGGTTGTACACGGCCACCGACAGCACCGTCTTGGCGCGGTCCTGACCGATCACGTAGTCGTCGAGGGTGTGTCGAATTTCGCGCGGAACGGGCAGACGCTCCTCGTCGCTCTCGGCATCGGCATCGAGAACTTCTTCGCGAATGATGTCGTTGCAGAGATCGACACACTCATCGCAGATATAAACGGACGGACCGGCGATCAGCTTGCGTACTTCGTTCTGGTTCTTGCCACAGAACGAACAATACAGAAGCTTGCCGTTGTCGTCCTTGCCTTTGCCGTCGGCCATTCGCGTACCTCTCTGGCAGCGGTGGCCCCAAGGGCCACCGGTAATCACGTAGTCATCGCGCGAGCTATCACGCTATCAGGATGCCGGGCGCTTATCCAGCACTGCGTCGATCAGGCCATACTCCGCGGCCTGGGCGCCGTTCATGAAGTTGTCGCGATCGGTATCCTTGGCGATGGTCTCGATATCCTGGCCGGTGTGGTGCGCCAGGATCTGGTTCAGTCGCTCGCGGATGCCCAAAATTTCACGGGTGTGAATCTCGATGTCCGAGGCCTGCCCCTGATAGCCACCCAGCGGCTGGTGGATCATCATCCGCGAGTTGGGCAGGCAATAGCGCTTGCCAGCGGCACCACCGGCCAGCAGCAGGGCTCCCATGCTCGCCGCCTGACCGATACAGACGGTCGAGACGTCAGGCTTGATGAACTGCATGGTGTCGTAGATGGACATCCCCGCCGTCACCGAACCGCCGGGCGAATTGATGTAAAGGTGGATGTCCTTGTCCGGGTTCTCGGACTCCAGGAACAACAGCTGGGCGACCAGCAGGTTGGCCATATAGTCTTCGACCGGCCCCACCAGGAAGATCACCCGCTCCTTCAACAGCCGGGAGTAGATGTCGTAGGCACGCTCGCCGCGGGCGCTCTGCTCGACCACCATGGGCACAAGGCCGCCGGCAGCGTTGATATCGAACTCGGTGTTCATGAGGAGATGTCCTTGTTTCCTTGCGTGACAAAACGACGAAGCCGGCCCGACGGGGCCGGCCAGGAGAGGCGCCTCAAGCGTCCTCGCCTTCCTCCGCCTCGTCGCCCGGCTGCTGCTGCGCGGCAGCCAGGGCCTGCTGGTAGGACATTTCCACGTCCTTCACATTGGCCTGATCGAGCAAAGCGTCGACGGCCTTTTCTTCCAGCAGTGCAGACTTGACCTGGGTCTTCATCTGCTCGTTGCCCATATAGTACTCGACGACCTGCTCGGGCTCCTGATACTGCTGTGCAAGCTCCTCGACCTTTGCCTTGATCTCGTCGTCGGAAGCATCCAGCTCGTTGACCTTGATCACCTCAGCCAGCAGCAGACCGACCTGCACGCGGCTCTTGGCCTGTTCGGTAAACAGCTCGTTGGGCAACTGGCTGACGTCGAAGTCCTCGCCCAGACCAAACTGCTGCGCCGCCTGACGCTTGAGGCCATCGACCTCCTGCTGGACCAGCGACTCGGGAACGGGGATCTCGTTGGCCTGCTTGAGGGCCTCGAGCACCTGCTGCTTGACGCGATTCTCGACCGCCTGGTCAGCCTCACGGCTCATGTTCTTCTTGACCTCGGCGCGGAACGCCTCGACGTCACCACCTTCGACACCGAATTTCTCGATGAATTCCGCATCGACTTCCGGCAGCGCCTGGCCCTTGACCGCGTTGACCTTGACCTTGAAGGTCGCTTCCTGGCCGGCCAGCTGCTCTGCCTGGTAGTCCTCGGGGAAGGTCACGCTGATGACCTTGTCCTCACCCGCCTTGGCACCTTCGAGCTGATCCTCGAAGCCGGGGATGAAGCTGCCGGAACCCAGCACCAGATCGTGGCTCTCGGCGCTGCCGCCTTCAAACGGCTCGTCACCCAGGAAGCCCTGGAAGTCGATATTGACCTGATCGCCCTGCTCTGCAGCACGCTCAACCTCTTCCCAGGCAGCGTTCTGCTTGCGCAGCGTCTCGATCATCTCGTCGACGTCGGCATCGGTCACTTCAACCACCGGACGCTCGACCTCGGCGCCTTCAATGGTCGCCAGCTCGAACTCAGGATAGACCTCGAGGGTGGCAGTGAACTCCAGGTCCTTGCCGGTCTCGTTGACGGTGGCTTCGATCTGCGGGTAGCCGGCCGGATTGAGCTTCTCATCGGTAATGGCGCGAACATAGCGCTCACGCATGACCTCGCCCACCACCTCGTTGCGCACATCAGCACCATAGCGCTGGCGGATGACCGACATCGGCACCTTGCCCTTGCGGAAACCGTCGAGACGAACGTTCTTGGCGGCATCCTTGAGACGGGCGGCGACGGCCTCGTCGATCTCGGCGGCCGGCACCTGGACGTTGATGCGGCGTTCGATCTGGGAGGTCGTATCGACGGAAACTTGCATGAATAATCCTCTACCGACTGGGGGCGTACTGAAAAATTGAAAACGTCAAAGGGGAGATTCTAAGAATCCCGCCGGGCACTGGCAAGCGCCAACGCCCACAACATGGGGCCTGGCATGTCTTTTACAAGGGGCTATCGGAAAATTCGTGGCCACCGAATGACGACACGACCGCCGCCGAGGGCGAAACACAGGCACGACAAAACGCCGGACAAGCAACTTTGCCTGCCAGCTTCAGATTCGACAACGACTTGTTCAAGAAAGAAACTCGGGGAAGGAATCAGGTTGATGGGGTGGATGATGGGGATCGAACCCACGACCACCGGAGCCACAATCCGGGGCTCTACCACTGAGCTACATCCACCACAACCTGTCAGCTACCGAACCCACGTTCGGGCTTGACCACACTTGCATCGCCTGAATGGGGTGGATGATGGGGATCGAACCCACGACCACCGGAGCCACAATCCGGGGCTCTACCACTGAGCTACATCCACCATATCAGGACAATACCGCTACAACCTTTGCCCGAGCCTGTCAAAAGCAGCTACCAGCAAACTTCACTGGCGCGCCCAGCAGGACTCGAACCTGCAACCTACGGCTTAGAAGGCCGTTGCTCTATCCGGTTGAGCTATAGGCGCATTCTACAGAACCGAACTCTTCACCACAACCCGCTTTTCGAGAAAAACTTCTTCTCCAACAAGCTGTTGTGGTCGGGGTGGAGGGATTCGAACCCCCGACATCCTGCTCCCAAAGCAGGCGCGCTACCAGACTGCGCTACACCCCGCCGGCCAGCCGCTCGGCCATGCAAACCGCCGAAGCAGTCTCTGCAAGCGCTGCGTATTCTACGGAACTTTCCCGCCAAGTCAACAGGCTACCGAGACATTCCTGTTGTCATTCGGGCTCAAGCTTTGCCTGGATGGCGGAGCGTGCGAAAATCCGTGGCCGCCAATTTCATCCAGCACACCCACTTCTGACCGAGGGAACCCCATGACCGCCCAGCTCATCGATGGCAAGTCCATTGCCGCCACAGTACGCCAGCAGGTCGCCCGTCAGGTACAGGCGCGGATCGATGCCGGAGAACGCATCCCGGGGCTTGCTGTGGTGCTGGTCGGTGAAGACCCCGCCTCCCACGTCTATGTACGCAACAAGCATCGCGCCTGCGAGCAGGCGGGTATTTCATCTGTTCAACACGCCCTGCCCGCTTCCACATCACAGGCAGAGCTCGAAGCCCTGGTCGACCAGCTCAACGCCGACGCATCCATCGATGGCATTCTGGTTCAACTTCCGCTGCCCGACCACCTGGACGCTCGCCCTATCCTCGAGCGCATCCTGCCAAGCAAGGACGTGGACGGCTTCCATCCCTACAACCTGGGACGGCTGGCCCAACGTCTGCCGCTGCTGCGCCCCTGCACCCCCAAGGGCGTGATGACGCTGCTGCATCACTCGGGTCTAGCGGTGCGAGGCCTCGACGCCACGGTGGTCGGTGCCTCCAATATCGTGGGACGGCCGATGGCACTGGAATTGATGCTGGCGGGCTGCACGACCACCGTCTGTCACCGCTTTACCCGTGACCTCGAGGCCCAGGTACGCAAGGCGGAACTGCTGGTGGTTGCGGTCGGAAAACCAGGACTGGTGAAAGGCGAATGGGTACGTGACGGCGCGATCGTCATCGATGTGGGCATCAATCGACAGGAAGATGGGCGCCTGGTGGGCGACGTCGACTTCGACGAGGCCGCCCGACGTGCAGGTCACATCACACCGGTCCCGGGTGGCGTTGGCCCGATGACGGTAGCCAGCCTGCTGGAAAACACCTTGATGGCCGCAGACATTCATGACGGCCAGCATCGCGAAACTCCCGACGGCTGAACCTGCACTTGCGACATCCATGCGTGATGGACTCAATTGACGTAGCATCGCGCCCATCCAACACAGGATCACGGAGACACTCCATGAGCGACAAGAAGATGAATGTCGAGAGCTTCAACCTCGACCACACCAAGGTTCGCGCCCCCTATGTGCGTCTGGCAGATATCAAGACCGGCGCCAACGGCGATCGCATCCACAAGTATGACTTGCGGATTTGCCAGCCCAACAAGGAGCACATGGAGATGCCTGCCCTGCACTCCCTGGAGCACCTGATGGCCGAGCTGTCGCGCAACCACTCGGACAAGGTTGTCGATATCAGCCCCATGGGCTGCCAGACCGGCTTTTATATCGCCATGATCAACCACGACGACTACGACGACGTGCTGGCACTGATCGAGGGTACGCTCAACGACGTGCTGTCAGCGACCGAAGTTCCTGCCTGCAACGAAATGCAGTGTGGCTGGGCCGCATCCCACAGCCTGGAAGGCGCCCAGGAGCTGGCAAAAGGCCTGCTGGCCAAGCGTGACGAGTGGCACCAGGTCTTCGCCTGAGCCGAAGCTCCACCTCAAGAGGAATCGCATGAAACGCATTGGCATCATCGGAGCCATGGCGCAGGAAGTCGCCCAACTGGCGGCCCAGCTGGAAGACGTCAGGACCCGCACCCACGTCGGCTCCACCTTCTACATCGGCCGCCTGCATGGGGTCGAGGTCGTACTGCTGCAATCCGGGATCGGCAAGGTCAACGCCGCCATCGGGGCGACGCTGCTGCTGGACAACTACCAGCCCGAGGCGATCATCAACACGGGTTCCGCAGGCGGGTTCGGCGAAGGACTGTCGATCGGCGACGTGGTGGTGTCCAGCGAGGTGCGCCACCACGATGTCGACGCGGTGGTATTCGGCTACGAACATGGCCAGGTGCCCAATATGCCGGCGGCCTATCTCCCGGATGAACGCCTGGTTCGGGTGGCACGGGACTGCGTCGAAGGCATGGCTGAGGTCAAGGTGGTCGAGGGCCTGATCGCGACCGGCGACGTCTTCATGGCGTGCCCCGATCTTGTCTCGCGCACCCGCAACCGCTTTCCCACCATGCTGGCGGCAGAAATGGAGGCGGCCGCGATTGCCCAGACCTGCCACCTCTACGGTTGCCCCTTCGTGGTGATTCGCGCCTTGTCCGATATCGCCGGGCAAGGTGACAACCACCTGTCCTTCGAGGAATTCCTCGAGCAGGCGGCGGATCACTCCAGCCGTATGGTGACGGCAATGGTGCAACGACTGGCGTCACCGCAACCTGCCGTTGACCGACAGCAGCCGGCCTGACAACCCTGTCTGGCCAGAAAGCACTGCCGTCATCCTGCCAGCACGCCCGGCTACAGCCGGGCGTGCTGCCACTCGCTCAACCGATATCCGGCTGTGAACTCTCCAGCAGCCTGACCAGAAAGTCGTCACTGCTTCCGTCCATGGACACCCCCGTTAGCGTCACCTGAACATCCGCATTGCTGCCGTCCTGCAAGAGCCCTCCATCGAGCTTCACGTGGACCACGGTGTCTTCGCCATCTGCGATGGCCAGGACCTTTTCACCACCTTCCAGATCACCGATGTCTTCGAGCAACTCTCTTAGATCCAGCATATTGCCCAAGACATCGACCGCAGTGGCATAGGAGCTGTCAGCGCTGGACGCAGGCTCTCCCAGACTCCAGGCCAGCTCATCCTCTTCCGCCAATAGCGGTAGCGCGGCTGCTCGGCTTGACCCTTCCATCGCGGCAATGAATCCCTCCGGATCGATGCCGGTGATGGTTGGCGTATCGTCATTGATCACCACCTCAAGCGTCCCGCGCACTGTCGAGCCGTCCTTGTCGGTAATGGCGTAGCCCAACTCGAGCGACAGATCGCTTTCCTGAGCGCCCTCCGGGTGGTCGACATCCTTGCTCAGGTAGACCACCACATCACCGGTCTCGGCATCCACCAGATTAATGGTCAGGACCCGCTCGCCATCAGCATCATTGCCCATCACGGTGTAGCCGTCTGAACTCACCACAAACTCGACTGGAGAGTCTCGGCTGGTCAACTCAGGCAGCCCGTCGAGGTCCCAGCGGAAAGCACCCTGCACGGCAGCACCATCAGCCCCAGAGTCGAACCCGAGGTTGGCGCTCGCGCTGTCGTTACAGCCGGTGTTCACCACCTCGGTTCCCGGGGCGTCGCCGGGACCGCCGGCGATACCTTTGGGCAGGCTGTGCTCGTCGAGCAGGCCCTTTCCCCCATCTATTCGAGCCACTCCCGTCGGCCCTGTTACCAGAACACTCCCCTCTTCAAGGCGATCTCCCGCCAAGGCCACCTTCAGATTTCCTTCGGCGTCTTTTATCCAGACGCCTCCTGAAGCGGCGACGATTACGGCATCTTCCATGACACTTTACCTGTTCCTAATGTGATTTCATCCATACAACACTAAAAATGACAGGCAAGGGAGCACACGCACCGTACTAAAGAACAATCCTCGCACAAACGAAGGAAGAAATAGCGAAGCTGCAAAGCAAAACATGACAAGGCGTCAGCAGCTGGATGATGTCTCCTTTCCCGGCATCGCTAAGACCACCACAGTCATCACTGGCTGCTTCTGAAGGAAAGTCCTGCTGTTGATACTCGAATGTGAACTGACGCATACAAAAAGGGCCTGGCATCGCCAGGCCCTTTTGCAAAACGCATCGTCACTCGACGATCAATTGTCCATCATCAAGCATCTGCTGCAGCACCTGTTCACCACTTCCGGCCACACCGAGGCCGCCCAGTTCGATGGTCAGGTCAGCGTTGTTCCCGGACGCGTCAATCCCGCCATCGGTCTTGATCTTCAGGAGAATATCCTCGCCTTCGTCGACAGCCACCAGATAGCTGGACAGGTCCGACGCAGCGCCATCGATCAACAGACCGCTCAGATCGAGCTTGTCAGCTTGATCGGTGGTTCCGAGAGTGAAGTCCTCGATACGATCAACAGAAGGGACCTCGGCGTCTGCGGCATCCCATACAAATTGATCACTATCCAGGCCTCCCCACAGAACATCGTCTCCTTTACCGCCCACCAGAACATCCTGCCCTGCGCCGCCTATCAGGACATCATCGCCCTGTTCACCATATAGCTCATCGATACCACCGTCCTGGCGCTCCAGGTTCATCAGTGAATCTACGTTGGCCAGAACATACGCCTTGACCTCATCAGTCGTTGGCGCGGTGCCATTGCCAAAATCGGGAGACCACTTCAGAAACTCATAGAGGCCTTCATAACCTAGACCATTGTGCTCTCCCGATGAAAACTCCTCCCCGGAATCGCCGTTAACCCATTCGAGATCATCGGAGTTGACCGTGTCTCCGAATACAAGATCATCCCCCGCCCCGGCAAATACCTGGTCACTCCCCAAGGGTTCTAGATCCGAGGTACTTGACCCCGTATCAAGAGCAAGATTCAGATCTTCCTCGGTGTTGACCACGTTGATCTCACCGGCGGATCCGGTATAGGTATTGCCGTCTTCCAACGCAGTCTCGACGTCACTCGCCAGGATGTCGGTATTGTCAAAATGGCGGATGTAATCAACCAGACTATCTTCCCCTATGCCGATCCCGTGGACCGAATCGGCCACTTCGAGCAGTGCTTCGAAGGACGCCACCGATTCCTCCACCGCCGCAAGAGAACCGGGCTCCAGCGGATCCGGGATCACCAGCTTGCCATCCTCGTCCAGCCAGATTGTCGGTAGCCCGTCGGTGACAAAGACCGCCGTTGACTCGAAGCTGTTGATATCCGACATGCGGGTGAAGAAGTCCGTACTGGCAACGAAGCCTGCATCGAAATTGGTGGATCCCTTGGCTTCCATACCGAGGATATAGGCCCTGGCCGCAGCCAGGTCAGCACTACTGAAGTCTTCGAACACGACAGGATTTCGTGCTACGCCGTCGAAATCGATCAGTTGAAGATTCAAGGTACCTTCGAAGTCTGCCAGGGTCTCGAGCTGTCGCAGCATTGCTGCCTTCAGCAGCTCGAGGCGGGTATAGTTGCCCGATCCATCCGGCCTGGGCGTATCGACTTCTGCATTCATGCTGACCGACGAGTCGAGAATAAAGGAGAGGTTATAGTTGCCTGCTGGGTCGATGATGATCGTTGCCCCACCCTTGTCCGCGATGACGACATCGTCGCCCCCACCTGTGGTGATTGTATTGTTGGCATTGTTGCTCACCACGAGCTCACCCGGGCCTGACAGGATCAAGGAAAGCTCACCGGACGCCTTGTCACCGTCGCCATCGGCAGCCTCGAGGGGCAGCGGCACCGATGCGTCTCCTGGCGCAGCCCCACGGACGATGTCGACGCTGCCAAGCCCAAAGGGTTCACCGTTCCCGCCTTCGATGATGATGGCCTGGATGCCCTCGGCGCTGTTGATGACAAACGACCAGCCATCCTGCAAGCCTTCAACCTTGAGATCCCCATCGATGACATCGATCTGAACCTCCGACGTCACATCCACGCCCCGTTGATCGAGAATGCGCAGGTCCCCGGCCGACAGCGGCAGAGGCTCATCTTCCCCCTGCTGTGACGAGTAGGCCCGGGCACTGAGCAGCAGGGTGGCTCGCGCGTTGTCAGCGCCAGCCATCGAGATACTCTGGCGAAACTCGCCGACGCGCACATGTGAGTCCCAGGACACCACACCGCCGGTTTCCTCGGCCCCCGCGACCATATCGACACGCAGCTGGTCTCCTTCATCAATCTGTCCCGCCCCGACGATGAGTGATCCGTCGGCAATCGCAACGCCGGCCACCGCGGAGAACACCAGCTGCGAATCAAGACCGCCCTCGGAGACATCCAGCACACCCTGGGTCGCGCTCTGCGAAATGGCGGTCGCCACGATGTCACCATCAAGCCGAGTGAAAACAGACAGCTCACCTTCCCCGACAACAAGACGGGCCTGATTGCTTGATTCATCCAGCACCACGCTGAAGCCTACCTGTCCGGTGGCTGTCACCGCCTCCAGCTCGACCCCATTGTCGGCCAGCCTCCAGGACAGTGGTCCGCCATCCAACATGATGGTGTTGCCATTGACGTCTTCCACCGGCGCCCCATCCAGCGCACCGTCGAAGCGGATCGGGGCCCCTTGCCCATCCGCACCATACCCGCCCGGAAGTGCCAGTTTTCCAGTGCTGCCATTTTCAAGCAGTAAAGCTTCCGAGACGATGCCCTCCGGCGCATCATCATCGATGCGAATGTCGAGCTGGCCGGATGCCTCGCTACCGTCAACATCGGCGACGGTGTAACCGACCGACATGGCCAGATCGTCCTCGGTGGAATTTTCCGGATGGTCGAGCGGACGCAGCAGGCTCACCTCGAAGGCACCGCTGGCAAGGTCTGTCAGGGTGATGCGCAGCGCCTCTCCGTGGCCGCCACCAGGCTCAGGCCATCATCCGACACGGCGAAATTCAGCACCTCACCGCGGGAGCTCAACGCCGGCAGACCCACCTGCGACCAGGCAAAGGCGCCGCTGACTGCCGGCCCGTCATCGCCGAAGTCGTAGCCGAGCGCACCGGTGATGACCGTGGCCTCGCCCGCGACATCGCCATCACCGCCGGGGATACCGCCATCCAGGCCGTCCTCATCGAGCACTACCTCGGCAGGCGCCGCATCCGGATCACCGCCATCCGTTGGGGTGGTGGGCCCCGATGCATCCAGGATCTCGCCACTGATATCCAGTTCGACGACGTCACCGTCACCATCGGTCACGCGAAGCACGACATCGACGTTCTGCGGCGTACTGTTGTCGAGCCCGCTGGCTGCTGTAAAGGACCAGCTACCGTCACCTCTCAGGGTCAGGTCGCCCTGCGCCAGGGTCAACGTGGTCTGCTCGTCACTGCCAGGCAGACTGGAAAAGCTCAGGGGCGCCCCATTGATCAGTACGTCGATGACGGAGAATCCATCCGCGCCGGGGCTCAGAGACCAGTTGCCTTCGACGGTGGCGCCCTCGGCCACCTGGATAACGCCTGAGCTGGCGTTGGCGTCGATCAGGGTGTTCCCCGTGGTCACCGACGCCACCGGGGTATCATCATCGATGCGAACGTCGAGCTGGCCGGATGCCTCGCTACCGTCAATATCGGCGACGGTGTAGCCGACCGACATGGCCAGATCGTCCTCGGGGGAATTTTCCGGATGGTCGAGCGGACGCAGCAGGCTCACCTCGAAGGCACCGCTGGCGAGGTCTGTCAGGGTGATGCGCAGCGCGTCTTCGCCCGCTGCCGTGGCCGCCACCAGGCTCAGGCCATCATCCGACACGGCGAAATTCAGCACCTCACCGCGGGAGCTCAACGCCGGCAGACCCACCTGCGACCAGGCAAAGGCGCCGCTGACTGCCGGCCCGTCATCGCCGAAGTCGTAGCCGAGCGCACCGGTGATGACCGTGGCCTCGCCCGCGACATCGCCATCACCGCCGGGGATACCGCCATCCAGGCCGTCCTCATCGAGCACCACCTCGTCCGGTGCCGCATCCGGATCACCGCCATCCGTTGGGGTGGTCGGGACGGTTGCGTCGAAGATCTCGATACGCTGGTGAGCATCGGCTTGATCACCGTCTCCGTCGGTCTGTACCAGACTGAACTCCACCGACGGTGATGCTCCCTGATCGAGTCCGACGGCAGCGGTGAATGACCAACTTCCATCAGCCTCCACGATCAACCGTCCTTCCTCGAGCACGATCTCCTGTCCCAGCGCAAAGGACTCATCGATGCCAGCGACCGACACAACGAGACTGGCCACACCATCAGCACCATCAACGGCGCTCCAGCTCCCCTCGATGGTACTGGCTTCCCCCACCTCGGCGGGACCGCCCAGCTCGATGCCGGGAACATCATCGAGAATCAGCACATCCAGGCTGGCAGTGCGGCCGTCACCATCGACATCCGTCACCGTCACTTCGATCTGCTCCAGGAAGCCGCCATCGGTGGCCCCCTGCGTCTCGTCATTGTCGACGGTATTGGTCAGCTCAAAGTGGTAAAGCACGGTCCCGCCAGTGGCGTCACCCTGAAAACCATCAAGCCAGAGGATGCCATGGGGCGTATCGAGGGACCTGGGAGTCCCCTCCAGGGCCTGAAGGTCCGCCAGCGTCAAGGAGAGCGTCCCTCCCAACGTCAGCGCGCCGAGACCATCGGGAGTGTCGAAGTTGAAACTGCTGGACTGCGCCAAGGCGTCCGCCGATGGACGACTACCCTGGGCTAGCGCAGACTCTCGTACCACGAGCTCGGCACCTTCCAGCCCCCCCGGAAGATCACCAGCGTCTGGGTCTATACCGGAGCCGTCTGGACCACCTTCCAAGCCGCCTAGGCTGACATCGTTGTCTTCTTCCTCTTCGCCCCCCTCCTCGCCAGGGTTGTCGCCATCGACGATATCTCCCAGGAATAGTCGGGGTTCCTGTCCATCGGACGAGTCCAGGCCGTACTCGAAGGCGAGTGGAGAAACCTGCTCGAGAATACGCAAAAGACGGACGAAAGAATGCCCATTGTCGTTGCCGGGGCCAGCACCCGGACCCGCGTCAGGCTCGTCGAAGACATCGAAGAGGTCCCGGCCCGATTCCAGCACCTCGAACACTTCTTCCAACTGCTCGTCCTGCAGCAGCGAAGCCTGAATCAACTCGGACGGGACAGTCTGCGCAAGAAGCAACTCATCTGAGGGAAACGATTGGGCGTCGCCCTGGCCCAGCGGCATTTCCATTGTCTCGCCTGATTCAAGCACCAGCGGTAGCTGTCCGGAACTTGACGAAACAACCACTCGCCCGTCATCTCCGGCGACAAGTCGCTGGCCTGGCTGCAGCACATCGCCGGGCCTGGCCACCCGCTGTTCGCCTGCCTGGTCGACAATCCACACACTTCCTGCGGTAGCAATGATATTCATGGGTTTAGCCCCGTGCTTTCTGCTTATTGGGTTTCCACAGAAAATAGGGGCGGCCCCGTGCGGGCGATACTGTCTAGTAGGTCAAGTGGGAGAGTTCTCCATCGGAACAACCCACAAATGCACAGTTAAGAAGTGTTTATTGCAAAATATAAAGATAATCTCTTACTTCAACCAACGACTTTCCCAGACCGAAAAGTAACGGCACTATTCCAGGGCTCTATTTCCGGAGTAAGGTGCAGAGAACGAGACGCCTGCACTGGACGACATCAGATCAACCGTTCTACCACAGAAAAAGGGGGCTAAAAGCCCCCTTCAAACTGTCGCGCGGTAATGACCACTTCTTTCGCCGTCAACGATCCCTGGAGAGGCGCAGGATCAACTGCATCCGATCCTTGACCCCCAACTTGCGGAAGACTGCCCCGAGATGGGCCTTGACGGTTCGCTCGGTAATACCGAGCTCTCGCGCCACCAGCTTGTTGCTTTGGCCCTCCGCCACAGCCAGCGCAACATCCTTCTCGCGCTCGGTCAAACCTTCCAGCATGTCGTGGTGCACGGCAGGCGCCCCACCCATGGCCTTGAAGACACCGCCCACCAGGCTGTCCATCAACTCGGGCCAAAGCCAGATGCCCCGGTGCCTCACCACGACATCGACCTGACGCAGCACTTCGGGGGTAGAAAGCGCGTGGACATAGCCCCTGGCGCCAGCGGTGAAGGCTTCATACGCTTCAGCGGAATGCGGATTGAAGGACAGCACCGACACCAGCACTCCCTTGCTGGCCAAACGCGTGCACAGTCCCGTCCAGTCGCCACCTTCAACCACTACCCAGGCGAGATCGCCCTTGACGGCATGGTCGATGACACTGTGAGGAGCGACCACTTCCAGTTCACTGAAGGCATCATTCCAGCGCGGTACCTCGCTACTTCCTTGATAGACCAGGTATCGAGTCATCACCGCTCTCCCATCGCGTTACCCCAGGCGCGCAGTACCGGCTTCAACAGGAACTGCATCACCGTTCGCTTGCCGGTCAGGATATCCACCTGAGCGGTCATGCCCGGAATGACATCCACCGCTTCGGCTTCCGCGCTGTCTTCGGTTCGTACTCGAACCCGATAGTAGGTGTTTCCCTCTTCATCGGTGGTAGTGTCCGCGCTGATGTGCTCCAGCTGGGCATCCAGCCCGCCATAGATGGAAAAGTCATAGGCCGTCAGCTTGATGGTCGCAGGCAGGCCCGGGCGTAGAAACGCGATGTCCTGCGGCGCGATCTTGGCCTCGACCACCAGGGCGTCGTCGGTCGGGACGATATCGACCACCTCCTGACCGGGCTGAGCCACCCCGCCGATCGTATTGATCGCCAGACGCTGAACGACACCATCGACCGGCGAGCGGATCTCGGAGAGACGCACCCTGTCCTGGAGCCCCTCGCTGGACTCGTCCAGGGCCGACAGTTCACCCAGGGTCGCCGACAGCTCCTGACGCCACTCATTGCGTGCCTTCGCATCGACCTCGCGAAGCTCACCCAGCGCCTCCTGAATCGCCGACTCCAGCCGTGACACCTGAGCCGTCGCTTGATTGCGCTCACCACTCGCCCTGGAGACCTCACGCTGCAAGCGCAGCACTTCAACCTCTGAGACCGCCCCGCTGGACAGCAGAGGGCGCGTCATGTTGAGTTCCTGACTGGCAAGATTCAGCTCGCGACTGGCTGCGTTGCGACGCGCAGTCGCCTCGTTGAGCTCCGCCCGGCGCTGTGCCAGTCGCTCCTGCAGTATCTGCTTCTGCTCATCCAGCGTTTCCAGACTACTGTGGTATAGCTCGCGCTCACGGGAGACGATATTGGGCGCCTGCTCGATCAATGCCTCCGACGGAGAGAAGTCCGACCCGGTAGCCAGCGCCCTCAGTCGCTCGGCCTTGGCTTGCAGGGTTTCCGCCTTCGCCCGGTTCTCGTTGAAGTTCGAGAGAAAACGCGTCGGGTCGATGCGCATCAGCAGATCGCCGGTGGAAACAAAATCACCTTCGCTGACGCGAATCTCCTGAACCACGCCTCCATCGAAGCTTTGCACCCGCTGAAGCTGGCTGGAGGGTATGACCCTGCCGCTGCCGCGTGTCACCTCATCGATCGGCGCAAAGCAGGCCCAGACGATCACGCAGATGATCGCCACGACAACCATGTACAGCATCAGCCTGGCGCGCAGAGGATCCTGCTGCATTCGCGCCCAGTCAGCGTCGCTCGCCCAATCTCTGTTGAGATGGGATGCGCTGACGCGACGCGCAAACAACCGGTCGATAAAGGGGCGAAAGACTTTGCCACCTTTGCGTGATACGCGACCGACGCCTTCGAATCCCTTCTGTTCGGCACTCTTGCTGGACATCAGCTGGCCCTCCCGATCTGGCCTTTGCGCAGCGCATCCATGACGCTGTCACGCTCACCATCTGCGACCACCTTGCCAGAGTCGATGACCACGATACGATCCACCAGCGACAGCAGGGACGTGCGGTGCGTCACCACCACCATCGTCTTGCCCCCAGCGTAATCCTTGAGGTTGCGCTTGAAGGCCTCCTCGCTGGCGTGGTCCATGGCGCTGGTCGGCTCATCCAGCAACAAGATCGCCGGGTCGTGCACGATGGCTCGCGCGATCGCTACCGCCTGCTTCTGACCACCCGAAAGCATCTGTCCGCCTTCGCCTACCTGCAGCTCGACGCCCTGAGGGTGTGTGCTGGCGAGTCCATCGAGCCCACTGATACGGATGGCCTTGAGCAGCAGATCGTCATCCACACCTTCGCTGCCGGCACCGGCGATGATGTTGTCCTTCAATGAGCCGTAGAACAGGCGAACGTCCTGAGGCACATAGCCGATATGTCGCCTCAACTGCAGAGGGTCGAACTGACGAATGTCCACATCGTCGATCAGCACCGCTCCCGACGTCGGCTGGTACAGACCGAGCAGCAACTTCTGCAACGTGGTCTTGCCACAGCCGACTCGTCCCAGCAGCGCCACCTTCTGGCCTGGTGCTATCGACAGAGAGACGTCGCGAAGGCTGTCATTCTCGGCCTGGGGGTAGCGGAAGGTAACCTTGTCGAACTTCACCAGTCCCTTGACGGCGGGACGATCGATGTAGCTCTTTTCCTCACGTTCCACCGGCATTTCCATCACTCTATCCAACGACTCCAGGGCCGTGGCAGATTGATGATACTGAGCAAGCAGTGCGGCGGCCTGGCTGACCGGTGCCAGCGCACGAGACGACAGCATATAGGCAGCGATCAGCCCGCCCTGGGAGAGATTGCCGTCGATGATCAGATAGACGCCGATAAGGATGACGCAGATACCGACGGTATTCTGGGTCCACTGGGCGATACTGGTGACCGAGGTTCCGAGAAACTTCAGCTGAGCGCCGGTACGCGAAAGGAAGGCGCTGGCCTGCTCCCATTGCCCCTGAACTCGGCTCTCGCCCCGCAGCGTCTTGACCGTCTCGAGCTGGGAGACCGATTCCACCAGAGTAGCGTTACGTTGCGCCCCTACCTTCAAGGTCGTTTCCGACAAGTCGTGCAGCTTTCCCTGGGCACCGAGGGCGTAGAGCAAGATAAACAGCACGCCAACCACGATAGGAATGACCAGTGCAGGTCCTATCAGGCCAATGATGGCGATGAACATCAGAACGAACGGCAGGTCCACCATGGCGATCACGGTGGCGGAGCCGATAAAGCTCCGAACCGACTCGAAGGATTGCAGCATCGAGACAAAGGAACCGGTCGAGGCAGGCTTGGCCTCCATCCGCATCCCCATGACGCGAGACATGATACGCGACGAGAGCTTGACGTCAGCTCGACTGGCCGCAAGATCGACAAAGCTCGAACGCATCAACCTGAGCGTCAAGTCGAATGCCAGTACGATCAGGGCACCGATGGACAACACCCACAGCGTCTCGGTGGCGTGATTGGGCACCACGCGGTCATAGACATTGAGAACGAACAGCGGCATCGCCAGCGCGAAGATGTTGATGGCGACGGAGCCCAGTATCACGTCACGGTAAAGGCGTCTGTTTTCCTTGATCACGCTCCAGAACCAATGCCCAGAACGTTTCTCGTTGACATCCTTCGACCGGGCGTCGAAACGGAACCGCGGCCGCGTATAGATCGCCGTCCCGCTGTAACGTTCGTGAAGCTCGTCCAGCGAGATTTCTACAGACGCCTGCCCCAATTCGGGGTAAATCACCTGCGCGGTACGCGCCTTGACGTCGATATCGAGCAATGCGCAGGCGCGCCCTGGCTCCAGCAACAGCACGACAGGAAATAGCGCAGGGTTCAACTGAACGAGGCGACTCTTGACGAGTCGCGCCGTCAGCCCGGCACGTTCCGACGCCCGGGGAAATATCCCTGGCGTCAGTGCGCCATCTTCCAACGGCAGGCCCGCTCTCAGGGAATCCGCACTGACATCATGCTCGTGGTAGTGAGCAATCGACAGCAGCACTTCCAGCAACTCATCCTTGACTGGGCCTCTGTCTTCGTCCTGCTCCTGCGCTTCAGGTGTTGTAAATTCTGCTTCATCCGCAACTCGTGAATCGTCCACGTAAACCTCTCTGTCGGCCGATGGCTGTACCAGAACGCCCTTTCCGTGCGACCCGGCCTATCATCCCTGCTGTCGTCACGGCTTCCTTTGCGGCAATGCAAGGACCAGAACGTGGCAGTTGCATCCATATTCCGGGAAATGGCGTCCCCGAGAAGCGAGGACGCGATCATCCACTGAGCTTCTAGCCCTCCAGGCCGCGACCGTGTTCCCCTCGCGCCCAGGCAAGGGACACACTGTCATCACCGGCGGAACCAGGCAATGCCCCCATGTCCAGATTCTCGCCACTGCGTTCAAGTGTGATCTCCACTCGACGGTTCTGGCGACGACCTTCGACGGTGTCGTTGGACTGAACAGGCCGATGCGAGCCATAGCCCCGGGTTTCAATCAGCGAAGCACTGACGCCCTGGCTGACCAGGTACTGGCCCACCGCTGCCGCTCGATTACGCGACAGTGGATCATTGATGGCATCGGTACCCGAGATGTCCGCATGGCCAGCGATGAATACCCGGACCAGGTCGTTACGGCCACGGATACGGTCGGCCAACGCACTCAGTTCCTGCTTGGCGCTCGCACTCAGCACGTAGCTGTTGATCTCGAACAGAGCGTCCGCAGGCATGACGACGTCCGGAGCCCGTGTGGAGCCGGTGAGCTCCTCGATGCTGTAGGACCGCGGACCTACCGCCGGACAGACGATATCCGGCGTGATCGACACACCGTTGCTGTCCAGCTCGGCGAGGCTCGGCAGTCCATCCTTGCGCACCTCCAGCACCTCCAGCAGGCTACCGGTGGCACGCAGGGTGCGCGCATCTGCCAGAGCGACGTCATACTGCGCGTTCACATAGGCACGACTCGCCTCGAAATACTCGTTCTCGATGTCCAGCAGGTCGAGCAGCGAACGCTGACCGATATCGAACTGCTGCTTGTAGGCTCCGCGTACGCGATCGGTCGTCTGACGGTGCTCGTTCAGGTATTCCAACTGGTCGCGCAGACGACGGGTGTCGTTGTAGGCGATGGTGGTGGTCTGACGAATGTCGACGCATGCCTTGTCACGCAGATTGACCGCCTGCTCGACGCGATCACTGGCGGCGCGGAACGACGCCAGGTCGCTGCCGCCGCGATACAGATTGAGGCTACCCACCAGTTCGATGCTGTGACGGTCTTCATGATCATTGTCGGAAATGAAGTCGCCGTCGGTGTCACTGCCCTTGTAGGTACCACTGCGGCCCACCAGGTCAAGCCTGGGATGGAAGGGCGACTTGGTGCCTTCACGCTCGGCGCGGGCGGCCTCGATGTTCTCGATGGCGGCATGGAAGTCCGGGTTACCCTCGTAGGCTAGCTGCAACGCCTGGGCGACGTCAGCGGGTAGCTGCTCGGCGAAGGTCGGCGCCGGCGCCAACGCTTCCGGCGGCAATTCCCCCACCAGACGCTGGAATCGCGCAGACACATCGTGCAGGTTGGAGGCTTCGGTGATCAGGTTCGATTCGGCCAGTGCCAGACGACCGCTGATCTGCTCGAGGTCGACACGACGACCGGCACCTGACAGAGCGCGGGCCTCGATCTGCTGGTAGACCTCCAGGTGCTTCTGATAGTTGTCCTGGGCCAGGCCCACCAGGCGACGGTAACGCTGAACATCAAGATAGGCATTAGTTGCGTCCAACGCCGCGTCCTGACTCGCCCCCAGCAGCTCGTAGTAGCGTACCAGTTCTGCCCGGCTCAGACGCTCGACCTCACTGGCGGTGGCGAAGCCGTCATAGATCATCTGGTTCAGCGTCACCTCGACATAGTCGGTGTCGTAGCTGCCCTGTTGATCGTTCTGACGATCCTCGAGGCCGACGCCTGCATTGACGTCAATCTGAGGCAGATAGCCCCCAAAGGCCACCCGCTCATCGTGGCCCGCCGCCTGGAAGCCATTCCAGGCCGCTAGCACCTCAGGATTGGTATTGATGGTCTGCTCCACGACGTCACGCAGGGTCGCCGCACCGGGCGATGTCGTGCCAGGCGGCAATGTCTGCGCGTCCTGGGCCATGACTCCTGACCCCATCAGCATTGACGTAGAGGCCAATGCGATGGCACTGACCAGCGGCCGCACCATGGAAGAGCGAGGTTCTCGGCGGATCGTTTTCATTCGTGTTCCCTTAATTATCAATGGCCGCAGCCAGTACAGTTGAATCTAGTACCAACGAACTAGCCCAACAACCCCGGATTCTGCAGGACCAGCCGTGCTGCTTCGGCGCTACCATTCTCATCATCCCCGGGATGGGCGAGCAGTTTCCCTGTAGCGCCGATTGTCGAGCGCTTCCCCAACGCTGCTAACATCCCATCCAGCCACAACTACTGTTACAACTACAATCCTCTCACATTCGAACACATTCGGTAACATCTCGTCATTCAATGTCATCATGGTCAGGCAAGGCACCACTTGACAGAATCCACAACATCACCCTACAGCAAACCTGTCCCGTAGCAGTCCACAAACATGCTATCGTAATCCCTTGGATCAAGCGCCTAGCCAAGGAGTCACCGATGGCCTCATCCGAAATTCAAAAAACCCGTGTCATCAATGAATTGACCGGCTTTATCAAAAAGTTGCTGCAGGACCCCAAGGTCCTGGAGACCTCTCTAGAGATCGCCCGCCGGCACCTGGAAAGTGGCAGCGATAGTGGCGTCATGGCCGACATTGCCAACGAAATCTCGGACACCACCAGCATTCATATCCCTGACAGCGCCGAGGAGCACTCCGAAGCCGACCGGCTCTTCCTGGAGCTTCTCAAAGAGGTCGTACAGGAAGAAAAAGCGCTGTACTGACGCATTTTTTCCTCTTTTTTTCCTGCCCCCCGCCGATCGCCCCCCTGCCGTCGGCGGAATCTCGAAGATCTCCAGCAAACTTGATCTGGATCAAGGTTACTATTCTTACATCGTAGTTTCGGCGTTCACACCATGGAATATCGTCTTTCCCTTTCTGCCGACATCGCCACCAAGTCCGCCTCGGTGAGACGCCACATGGGTCGCTGCCTGGCCACCAATCTGCGCAATGCACTCAGGCGCCAGGAGCCCAAGACCAAGGTCGTTGCCCAATGGGACCATCTGGTCGTAAGACTTCCGCGGGAGCTTTCTCGCGGCGATCGTCTGGCACTGGAAGCGAGCATGACCCGGATACCGGGCGTTCAGCGCGCGGCCAGGACACGTAACAGGCCGCTTGGGGACTGGCGGAACACCATCGAACAACTGGCGTGCGAACGGGCATCGGACATCGAAGGCAAGCGCTTCAAGGTCAAGGTCAAGCGCAAGGGACATCACGACTTCGGTTCGGTGGAGGTAGAGCGTGCGCTGGGCGCAGCGCTGCTCGCCCACGCTGCTGATGCCAGGGTCGACCTGAGCACCCCCGAGTTAGTGATGCCACTGCGGATCGATGGCGACACCTTGATCGAGGAAGTCGACCTTGGGCCGGGCCTCGGTGGCTTTCCACTAGGCACCCAGGGAGAGGCACTGGTACTGATGTCCGGGGGTTATGACTCCCCGGTGGCGGCCTATCGGATGCTCAGGCGCGGCATCAAGTGTCAGTTTGTCCTCTTTCGTTTTGGCGGACAGGAACAGGAAAGCGCGGTCAAGGCGCTGACCCGAGACCTGTGGCAACGATACAGCGCCTCCCATAAGGCCAACTTCATCACCGTTCCCTTCGAGGAAGTGGTCGAGACACTGCGTCGCGAGGTACCTGATGGCCTGGTGTCGCTGGTGCTCAAGCGCTTGATGATCGAGGCCGCCGCAAGAGTCGCGCAACGCGCGCGCATCCCCGCCCTGGTGACAGGAGAGGCGATCGCCCAGGTATCGAGCCAGACACTGACCAATCTCGGCCTGATCGACCGCGCCAGCCACCTGCCGGTGTTGCGACCGCTGCTGACCGATGACAAGCAGACCATCATCGATGAAGCCCACCGGATCGCTACCGCTGAGGCGTCGAGCCGAATGCCCGAGTACTGCGGCGGGATGTCCAGCCGCCCCAGGGTCAAGGCGTCGCTGAAGGAACTTCAGGTGGCAGAGGCCGGACTACCGGCCGACCTGCTGGATCGCGCCCTGGCCAGCGCCACTCGCCAGCCTGTCGATGCGCCAGTATCCAAAGGCGTCAGCGCACCCTCCCAGGAGCCTCTGGCAGAAGTCTCCTTTGGAGGGCTCCACGAGTTCGCCCGAACGGCGACCCGGGTCATCGATGTGCGGCCCCCGGACGACGTCGAGCGCCGTCCGCTTGGGCCACTCGCCTGCCCCGTCGATCAAATTCCCTTCTATGAACTGGCGACCCGCAGCGATGCGCTTGATCCCGACACCCGCTATCTCCTCTATTGTGACCAGGGTGTCATGAGCCGCCTCCAGGCGCTGCACCTCAAGGACCGAGGCCTTGAGCATGTCGGCCTGCTGGTGGCGTCCTCCTGACAATGCACCGTCTGCGCAACGGCTTATTCATGGCTGCGCCCAAGCACGATAGCGGATGCACACGACCTCGATCCTAGCTACAATCGTCGCCTGATTTTCAACGGGATATCACGTCACACCATGTCCATCACCGCACCCGACAAGCGCCAGATTCTGGTCACCAGCGCCTTGCCCTACGCCAACGGCGCCATTCACCTGGGCCACCTGCTGGAGTACATCCAGACGGATATCTGGGTGCGGTTCCAGAAGAGTCGCGGCCACCAGTGCCACTACGTCTGCGCCGATGACGCCCACGGCACCGCGATCATGCTGCGTGCCGAGCAGGAGGGCATCACCTCCGAGGCGCTGATCGACCGCGTATCCCGCGAACACCAGCAGGACTTCGCCCGTTTCGGCGTGGCCTTCGACAACTACCACTCGACCCACTCCGAGGAAAACCGCCACTTCAGCGAGCTTATCTATAAGCGCCTGCGCGACAAGGGGCACATCGCCACCCGTGACATCGAGCAGATGTACGATCCGGTCAAGGGTCTGTTCCTGGCCGATCGTTTCATCAAGGGCACTTGCCCCAAGTGCCACACCGCGGATCAGTACGGCGACAACTGCGAGGCTTGCGGCGCCACCTATACCCCTGCCGAGTTGATCGATCCGGTATCGGCTATTTCCGGCGCCACCCCGGAAGTCCGCAGCTCCACCCACTACTTCTTCAAGCTGCCTGACTTCGCCGACTTCCTCAGTGCCTGGATCAAGGACGACCATGTCCAGCCGCAGATCCGCAACAAGCTGATGGAATGGTTCGAGTCCGGCTTCAACGAGTGGGACATCAGCCGCGACGCGCCCTACTTCGGCTTCGAGATTCCTGACGCGCCAGGCAAGTACTTCTATGTCTGGCTGGACGCTCCGATCGGCTACCTGGCGAGCTTCAAGAACCTGTGCGAGCGTGAGGGGCTGGACTTCGACAGCTACTGGGAGCGCGATTCAAAGGCCGAGGTCTACCATTTCATCGGCAAGGACATCGTCTACTTCCACGCCCTGTTCTGGCCGGCGATGCTGCACGGGGCCGAGATGCGCACCCCCACCGCAGTCAACTGCCACGGCTTCGTCACGGTCAACGGCGCCAAGATGTCCAAGTCACGCGGCACCTTCATCAAGGCGGCGACCTACGCCGAGCATCTCAATCCCGAGTACCTGCGCTACTACTTCGCCGCCAAGCTCACCTCCCGGGTCGATGACCTCGACCTGAACCTGAAGGACTTCGCGCTCAGGGTCAATGCCGACCTGGTGGGCAAGGTGGTCAACATCGCCAGCCGCTGCGCCGGTTTCGTCAAGAAGCTCGGAGGTGGGCAGCTGTCGACTCACTGCGCCGAGCCGGACATGCTGGCGCGCTTCATCGCCGCCGGTGACGAGATCGCCGACTACTATGAACAGCGGGAGTTCGGCCGCGCCATGCGCAAGGTCATGGAGCTGGCCGACGAGGCCAACAGCTACATCGCCGACCAGGCGCCCTGGGTGCTGGCCAAGGAGGCAGGCCGCGAGCAGGAAGTGCTCGACATCTGCTCCATGGGGATCAACCTGTTCCGTCAGCTGATGGTCTACCTGGCCCCGGTGGTACCGGCCATGGCCGAACAGGCCAGACTGTTCATGAATCTCGACACCCTCGACTGGAACAGCCGCGAGACCTGGCTGGGCGATCACCCCGTCAACAAGTTCAAGCCGCTGATGACCCGAGTCGAGAACGATCGTATCGATGCCATGATCGAAGCATCGAAGGAGGATCTGGTGGAAGAACAGAAGCTCAAGGAAACGCCCAAGGGACCGCTGGCCGAGACGCCGATCGCCGACGAGATCAGCTTCGACGACTTCGCCAAGGTGGACCTGCGTATCGCCCGCATCGCCAAGGCGGAATACGTCGAAGGGGCCGACAAGCTGCTCAAGCTGTCGCTGGATCTCGGCGGCGAAAGCCGTCAGGTCTTCGCCGGCATCCGTCGCGCCTATTCGCCGGAGGCTCTCGAAGGCAAGCTGACCGTCATGGTGGCCAACCTGGCACCGCGCAAGATGCGCTTTGGTGTTTCCGAAGGCATGGTGCTGGCGGCTGGCAACGACGACGGCATCTATCTGCTCGAACCCCACAGTGGCGCAGAACCCGGCCAGCGGGTCAGCTAAGGGGTTCCATCACGCCCATCCGCCGGCGGGGTCCTGCCCGCCGGCCGTTACCTCGTGCATTCCATGACCGACGTTCTTCTCGTCCTCGTCAGTACCGCCCTGGTCAACAACTTCGTGCTGGTGCAGTTTCTCGGGTTATGCCCTTTCCTGGGGGTGTCCTCGAAGCTGGAATCGGCGCTGGGCATGTCCCTTGCCACCACCTTCGTACTGACCCTGTCATCGGCGGCCAGTCACCTGCTGCACCGTTATCTGCTGGTGCCGCTGGATCTTGAGTACCTGCGCACCATCGCCTTTATCGTGGTGATCGCCGTGGTAGTCCAGGCCACCGAGGTCATGGTGCGCCACCTGAGCCCCCTGCTGCATCGGGTGCTCGGCATCTTCCTGCCGTTGATTACCACCAACTGCGCGGTGCTGGGCGTGGCGCTGTTGAGCCTGGGGCGCGACGGCGGCTTCTTCGATGCACTGCTGTACGGATTCAGCGCCGCTCTGGGCTTTTCGCTGGTGCTGATCCTGCTGGCGGCCATGCGCGAACGCCTGGCGGGCGCCGATGTACCGCGCCCGTTTCGCGGTGCGGCCATCGCCATGATCACCGCCAGCCTGATGTCGCTGGCCTTCATGGGCTTTACCGGGCTTGCCACCGGGGGCTCTCCATGAGTCTGACGAGTCTTGTCGGCGTGGTCCTGATGGTCGCACTGATCGGTGTCTGCGGCGGACTGCTGGGCTGGCTGAACCGTCGCTTCAAGGACGGCGAGGATGGCCTGGTGGAGCAGATCGACGCCCTTTTGCCCCAGACCCAATGTGGCCAGTGTGGCTATCCCGGCTGTCGGCCCTACGCCGAAGCCGTCGAGCAGGGAGAGGCCATCAATCGCTGTCCACCGGGCGGCGAGGCAACCATCCTTGAGTTGGCCGAACTGCTTGGTCGGGAACCCCTGGCGCTCGACGGCGACGCCGACGATACCCCCCGGGTGGCCTTTATTCGGGAAGATGAATGCATTGGCTGCACCAAGTGCATCCAGGCCTGCCCGGTAGACGCCATCCTCGGCGCCTCGAAGATGATGCACACGGTCATCGCACACGAATGCACCGGCTGCGATCTGTGTATCGCCCCCTGCCCGGTGGACTGCATCGACATGCTGCCAAGAGAGCCACAACCCCGCTGGACCGCCGGCATCATCGCCAGCGACCGCACCACGGAGACGCTTCATGGCAGTGCTTGAGCGACTCTGGCGATCACTGGCGGCGGGTAGCCGGCCCGCCGGCGGCGTGCTGCCCCCTACCCGCAAGTCGCAGACCCGTGACCTGGGCATACGCACGCCGCCGCTACCGGCCAGGGTGACGTTGTTGCTGGAAGATGGCCGCGACCAGCCCTGGCGAGAGGTCCAGCCTATCGTCAAGCCAGGCCAGTACGTGCGTGCCGGCGAGCCAGTGGCACGCGCCGTCGGCCACCTGGCGCTGCCGGTGCACGCCAGCATCTCGGGCCACGTCAGCGCGCTGTTCATGCACGACGAGGCGGACGCCAGCGGACAACACCCGCCCGCCGTGGTGATCGAGGCAGACGGCGCTTCACAGCACCACTGGCTGCCGCCGCTCAACTGGCAAGGCGCGGCCCCCGGCGAGATCATCCAACGGATTGCCGACGCCGGCATCGCCGGCATGGGCGGCGGCGGATTTCCGGCCCATCTCAAGGTCCGCGCGGCATGCCAGGCGGGCATCGATACCCTGGTGGTCAACGCCGCCGAGTGCGAACCCTACCTGAGCGCCGATGACCAGACACTGCGCCAGCACACCGACCGGGTGCTGTCCGGTGCGGCGATGGTGGCCCATGCCACCGGGGCCGCCTCTATTGTCATCGGCATCGAAGACGACAAGCCCGAGGCGGCCAGCGCCGTGGAGGCCCGGCTAGGCGAGCTGCCCTGCCCGGCACGACTCGAGGTGATCCCAACCCGCTACCCCAGCGGCGGCGAGCGCCAGCTGATCGAGCGCCTGCTGGGCCGCCGTCTCGCCTCGGACCAGCTGCCGGTGGACGCCGGCGTGCTGTGTCACAATCCCGGGACCCTGGCGGCCATCCACGACGCGGTGGCGCTCGGCAAGCCGATGATCGAGCGCACCCTGACCCTGGCGGGCCGAGCACTGGCACGCCCCGGCAATGTCACCGCGCGCCTGGGCACCGCCATCGAACACCTGTTGAAGGACGCCGGCCTCGATCGCGCCAGATTGTCTCGGGTGATCGAAGGCGGTCCGATGATGGGCCAGGCGATCGAATCGCTTGACCAACCCATCACCCAGACCACCAACGGCCTGATCGCCGCTGACGCGGCAGAACTGCCGACACCGCCCCCCGCAAGCCCCTGCATCCGTTGCGGCGACTGCCAGCCGGCCTGCCCGGTGGGCCTTGCCCCTCAGCAGCTGTGGTGGCAGGCCCAGGCAGGCGAAGACCACAAGGCCGAGGCCAACGGCCTGTTCGACTGCATCGAGTGCGGCGCCTGCGATTACGTCTGCCCCAGCCACCTGCCGCTGGCCAACGGCTTCGGCGAGGCCAAGCAGCGCCTGCGCACCGCGCGCGCCGAGAGCGCCCGGGCCGACCAGGCCCGCCACCGCTTCGAGGCACGCCAGGCCCGCGAGCAGCGCGAGGCGGCCGAGCGTGAAGCACGTCGCCAGGCCCGTCGTCAGGCCGCCACCCGGCGCGGCCAGGAGCGTGACGCAAGCAGCGCCGAGGATAGCTCAGCCGGTGCAAAAGGCGCTGCCAGCGCCCCGGACGTGCGTGGCCTGCGCATCGCCCAGGCAGCCGCCAAGGCCGCGGCACGCAAGGCTGAGAAGGCGCTGGAGCGCGCCGCCCAGCAGCAGCAATCGGCGGATGTCCTCGCCGACCTCGAGACTCAGCTGGATACCGCCAGACAGCACCTCGCCGCCGCCGATGCACGACTCAAGGCCACCCGTCAGGAGGAAACCCGGCCATGAGCCACCTTCACCGCCACACCAGCGCAGACAGCGCTCGCCGTGGACACGACAGCGCTACCTTGATGCGTCGGGTGACGCTGGCCTGCCTGCCCGGACTCATCACCCAGAGCTGGTTCTTCGGCCTTGGCGTCGTCACCAACGTCATCACCGCAGCGGCCTGCTGTGTGCTGATCGAGGCGATGATGCTGGTGGCGCGTCGGCGGCCCGTCTCGCCGACCATCGCTGATGGCAGCGCCCTGTTGACCGGGGTACTGCTGGGTGCGGCGCTGCCGGCGGGCACCAGCCTGTGGCTGATCCTGATCGGCTCGCTTGCCGCCGTGGCGGTGGCCAAGCACCTTTACGGCGGGCTCGGCCAGAATCTGTTCAACCCCGCCATGGTGGGCTACGCCCTGCTGCTGGTGTCCTTCCCCACCCAGATGAGCCTGTGGCCCGCACCCTCGGGGCTATTCGGCCCCGACGCCGTCGAGCCCTCGACCTGGCTGGCACGTTGGCTGGGCCAGCACCCGCCAGCGGCACTGGATGCCATGAGCGGTGCCACACCGCTGGACGCCTACCGCCATCGCCCCGCAGACGCCAGCCTCGCCGAGCTAGTGGCACCAGCGGCGCTGGAGGCCTGGCGCAACGTCGCCGTGGCCTGGCTGGCCGGAGGTCTTTACCTGCTCTACCGCCGGCTGATCGACTGGCGCCTGCCGCTGTCGATGCTCGCCTCCATGGCCTTGCTCGCCTGGCTGTTCGATCAACTGTCGGCCAGCGGCGGAGTCGGCTTCCACCTGCTCGGGGGCGCGGCCATGTTCGGCGCCTTCTTTATCGTCACCGACCCGGTCAGCGCCGCCAGCGGTCGTCGTGCACGCCTGGCTTATGGTGCCGGCATCGGCGCCCTGACGATGATCATCCGTGCCTACGGCGGCTACCCTGACGCCGTGGCCTTCGCCGTGCTGCTGATGAACCTGGCCGCCCCCCTGCTCGACCAGCTGGTGCCCGACCGGCCATCGAATGCTCGAGCCACCCGGAGGCACAACGATGACGGCTAGCCAGCGACCCGCCCTGGTCAAGAGCGCTGATGAATAGCCCTGATAGCAACACGTCGGCTCCGCGAACACTGGCCGTGAAACTTGCCCTGTTCGCCCTGGTGACCCTGGGTGCGGTCAGCCTGACCCAGGCGCTCAGCGAGGGGCGTATCGAGGCCAATCGCCAGGCCCACCAGGACGCCCTGCTGCAAAGCCTGGCGCCTCAGGGCACCGCCAGGCTGGTGCCGGCGCCGGCCGGTGACCAAGGCTGGCAGGCGCTGGACGAAAGCGGCACGCTGCTCGCCACCCTGCAACCCTCGTCAGCGCTCGGCTACGCAGGCCCCGTCGAGGTGCTGGTGGCACTGACACCGCAGCGGCGTGTCACGGCAGTGCGCGTCGTCGATCACCGCGAGACGCCGGGTCTCGGCGACGCCATCGAGCGCCGCAAGGGTCCCTGGATCGATCAGTTCGAAGGCCTCGCTCGCCACCAGCTGGACCTGGCCCCGCAGGGCCCCATCGAGGCCCTGACCGGTGCCACCATCACCTCTCGCGCCGTCATCCAGGCAGTGAACGAAGCGGTGCTGACTGCAGGGTCGCCGCGTGATACGCCAGACGCCAGTAACCAGGAGCCCAGTCCATGACCCGCAGCGACGCTCGTGACATCGCCATCAAGGGGCTGTGGAGCAACAATCCCGCCCTGGTCCAGTTGCTCGGCCTGTGTCCGCTGCTGGCCGTCACCGGCAGTGTGGTCAATGGCCTGGGGCTCGGGATCGCCACCCTGGGGGTGATGCTCGGCGCCAGCGCCTCGGCCTCGGCGCTGCGCCACCAGGTACGCCCTGAGGTACGCCTGCCCGCCTTCGTGTTGATCATCGCTGCCTTCGTGACCTGCGTCGAACTGGCCATGGCGGCGCTGGCCTACGAGCTCTACCAGGTGCTCGGTATCTTCCTGCCGCTGATCGTCACCAATTGCGCCATCCTGGCTCGGGTCGAGGCCTTTGCCTCCCGCCAACCGCTCAAGCCGGCCCTGTTCGACGCCCTGATGAACGGCCTCGGCTTCTCTCTGGTGCTGGTGTTGATCGGGGGTATCCGCGAACTGCTGGGGCAAGGCACCCTGTTCGCCGGCATGGACCTGCTGCTGGGCGAGGCAGCCGGTGACTGGACACTGCACCTGCCGGGTGATGGCGGCATGCTGTTTCTGGTGCTGCCCCCGGGGGCCTTTCTGGTCACCGGGCTGCTGATCGCCGCGAAGAACGCCATCGACGACGCCGTGAAGCGCCGCCGCCCGGCGCCGACCCGGACGCCCAGGGACGAACGCCGGGTGCGGGTTACCGGAGTCGTGCGCTGAAGATCCGCCCGGCCTGGCCCGCTGTCGATTCAGCCCCTGGCTTGCCAACCAAAGAGACGAGCATGAACGCTGCCAAACGCCACGAGATCTTTACCCGCCTGCGGGCCCACAATCCCGAGCCGACCACCGAGCTCAACTGGAGCACACCGTTTGAGCTCTTGGCCGCGGTACTGCTGTCGGCGCAGGCCACCGACGTCGGCGTCAACAAGGCCACCGCTCGCCTGTTCCCGGTGGCCAACACACCCCAGGCGATCATCGATATCGGGATCGACGCGCTCAAGGAACACATCAAGACCATCGGCCTTTTCAACACCAAGGCCGAAAACCTGATGAAGACCTGCCATCTGCTGATCGAGCGCCATGATGGCGAGGTACCGGCCACCCGTCCGGCGCTGGAGGCCCTGCCCGGGGTCGGACGCAAGACCGCCAACGTGATCCTCAACACCGCCTTCGGCCAGCCCACCATCGCCGTGGACACCCACATCTTCCGGGTCTCCAACCGCACCGGCATCGCCAAGGGCAAGAACGTGGTGGAGGTCGAGGAACGGCTGGTGCGCCACGTCCCCCGCGAATTTCGCCAGGACGCCCACCACTGGTTGATCCTCCATGGTCGCTATACCTGCGTGGCACGCAAGCCACGTTGCGGCAGCTGTGTCATCGAGGATCTGTGCGAGTTCAAGGACAAGACCGACATCTAGACCTTGCATGGGCCGCGACTGCACCCAGCGACGGTTTTCGCCCGTCCTGGCCCCCAGCACCACAGACAAAAGCGCTCACCGACGAAAGCGCCCATCACCAAGGATGCGTGCCGGAAGCCGGAAGCCGAAAGCCGAAAGCCGAAAGCCAGGCGAATTACGCCAAAGTTCAAGCGCAGCCGGCGGCCAGACGCGTTAGCCTGAGGGCCCAAGTCTCAACATGAGCGGTTAACGATGCAGGAAGTGCTACAGCAACTCTGGATTCCGCTGGCCATGGCCGTGAGCTTTGGCGCCTTCACCGGCTCGCTGTTCCGGCTAAGTGGCCGCCCGGGCTCCGAGCGGCCACTGATGTTCCCGGTGCTTGGCCTGCTCGGCGGCCTGACCGCCTTCATGATCCACCAGGTGCTGGTGTGGACGGTGGGCGCGCCGACCTGGCTGTTACCGATCCTGGTGGTGCTCCAGGTCTGGCTGTGGCTCGGGCCGCTGGGGCCGAAGATCCCCCGCCGCGAACAGGACCCACGAGAATGATCGCCTCCCCGTCAGACTGACGACCACAAGAGGCGCCCCTGCCATGGCAGGGGCGCCTCTTTGTTGGCAAATACTGTCTGACGAACAGTGCCTGGACGGTAGAACGTCACCGAGCGCAGGCATAATTCCAGGCTTTCTACGAAAAGTCGGCGAGCGCAGGCACTTTTTATGCAAGCCCTATTGGCGAGTGGACGGGCACGGCGCCCCACAGGGCGCACAGGCGCTGGCGTCACGCTGGTTCAGCGAGGTGCGAGCGTGGCCGTCGCCCATGTTGAAGGCGAAGGTGGGACTGGCCAGGTGGTCGGCCATGATCAATACCAGAATCGCCAGCAACAGACCGATGACGCGGCTTCGATGATAGGCGGCTTTCATGGGAATCACCTTGAACAATGGATCAGTGGGTCGGTCGATCAGTTGGGCAGCCGGAACCAGGGGCGCAGGCGAATCCCCACCAGCGAACCGACGAAGGCGCAGGCGAACCACACCCAGGCGTGCAGGCTGCCCGAGGCCAGTCCCGAAAACAGCGCGCCGATATTGCAGCCGAAGCCCAGGCGGGCACCGTAGCCCAGCAGCAGGCCGCCGATGATCGCCGCCAGGAACTGACGTCCCTCGATGGGCTTGCGACTGGCTTCATTGAAGCGATTGGCCAGACCCGCCGCCAGCATGGCACCCAGCAGCAGACCGAAGTTCATCACCGAGGTGATGTTCACCAGCACCGAATCGGCCAGCGCCATGGCCGGGTAGTCCCAGGTCCAGAACTCGAACTGACTCATGTCCACGCCGATGGCCTGCAACGCCTTGGCGCCCCAAAGATTGAAGGCGAAGGTGATGCCCCAGGGCGCCCCGCCGATGGCCAGGGTCAGGGTGTTGCCGATCGCCAGCACCAGGATCGCCCAGACGAAGGGCCAGCGTCCCTGCACCAGGGTGCGCAGCACCCCGCCTTCGGCAGGTGCCAGGCGCAGCTCCGAACGTTCCAGCGAACCGTGGGCGCGGCGTTCCACGCGATTGACCCACAGCATCACCAGCGCCAGTCCCGCCCACTGTACCGCGATGGCGCCGATGACACCGACACTGTCGATCAGGCTGATCGGATCCAGGCTCGGCAGGTCGAGCCACCACGGCAGGTGGATCGAACCGACCACCGCACCGATGATGAAGAACGCAAGTGTCACCAGCATGCGCAGGTTGCCGGCGCCGACGGTAAACAGCGTGCCTGAGCCACAGCCTCCACCCAACTGCATGCCCAGGCCGAATACGAAGGAGCCCACCACCAGCGAGGTGCCGATGGGCGCCACCGCCCCCACCATGCCGGGCTCACCGCTGCCGAGCAGCGGAATCATCAGCGCAGAGGTCAGTGCAAACAGGATCAACTGGGCACGCATGCCGGCGCCGCGACGCTTGGTGACCAGATTGCGCCAGCCGGCGGTAAAGCCAAAGGCCCCATGGTAGAGCGCCATCCCCAGCGCGATACCGACGCCGAACAGCGCCACCAGGAAAGGAGCGGTCTCGAGCCACACCAGCCCGCCCAGGATCAGCATCCCGGCCAGGGCCACGCCGACGACGAAACGATCGACAGGAAGGCGGCCCTGGACGGGGGCCGCAGCGGAAGTCTGTGTCATGGTAGTGATCTACTCGTGATGAGAGGGCCACGCCGGCGACCCGGGGTCGGCGGCGTGGCGATAGCGTCAAACCCTGCCATCCAGCAACAGGTCCGGCACGGACGCAGAAGCGAGGCAACGATAACGTAGCAAAGGCGCAGCAATTGCGCGAAATCGACGCTTTAACAAGGCGCCAACCGGAGCCTCAAGGCAGCCGGAGCCTCAGGGCGATCAGTCGTCACCAAGGCCCAGGGCGTCGAGCACCTTGCCCAGTCCCTGCTTGGCCACCGCCAACGGGCGTGACTCGTCCTGGGTCCACTCGGCCATGGAGCCGTCATACAGTGCCACATTGTCGAAGCCGGCGATTTCGCTGAGCACGAACCAGTCGGTGGCGGCCCAGTGGCCGGTGTTGCAGAAGGCCACGGTCTTGGCGCTGGCGTCCAGCTCGGCCGCCTGTATCCGCGAGGTCACCTGGGCGGTGTCCAGACGCCAGGCGCCGCCATCGTTGGCCAGCAGGCTCTGGTGAGGCAGGTTCAAGGCACCCGGGATGGTGCCAGGGGCCGCCGCCGCCGGCGACTGATTGTCCCCCTTGAAGTAATCCTCGGGGCGAGCGTCGACCAGCTGTCCCTGGGACTCCCGTGCGGCCTCGACCTCTTCGGTGGTGGCCAGCAGTGACTCGTCCAGTTCGCCCTCGAAGCGCACCGGGTCGGGATATTCGACGGGGCCACTGGCGACCTCCAGCCCCTGTTCCTTCCAGCCCGCAAAGCCACCGTCGAGGATCGCCACCTGGTCATGGCTGAGTACCTTGAAGGTCCAGTAGACCCGTGCCGCGCTGCCGAAGTCGGTGGCACCCGTGCCCGCCGGCACCAGCACCACGGTATCGTCGTTGTCGATACCGAGCCCACCGATCAGCCGCTGTAGACTCGACACCGGCGGCATCACCCCGGTGACGCCGTCACGGCTCTCGCGCCAGCCGTCTTCGGTATAGCTCGAGTACAGGCTGCCCGGGATATGGGCGCCTTCGAAGCTCGAGCGATCGCCGCCATTGTCGATGCTGGAGCGAATGTCCAGCACCACCAGATTATCGTTGTCCAGATGCTCGCTCAGCCAGGCGGGGCTGACCAGCGGATCGACCTCAAGCGCCTGGGCGGAGCCTGCCACCAGCAAGGCACCGGCAAATGTCAGGGACCTCAGCATGATCTTGACCTCCTAGGTGGGTGTTGACGCCCATTATCCCGCTCGGAGCAGCAAACTCAATATGCTTGCAATGAATAATAATTTTCATGCTCATAACTTGCCGACATGAATATTCGCTCCAGCGAATGCCGCGCAACGGAGCAGGCGCAATGCCTTGTCAGGCAAGGCGCTTGGTAGCACACCCCTCGTGCACGCTCCTACTGTCACGCTCCTCATGCGAGGTCCTTCCCACAAGGTGCTTGCCAAAAGGTCCTTCGGCCATTCCCACAGGATCCTTTCTGCCAGACGATGCGCGAGCGTCCTTCCGCACCAGGTTACAGCGACAGTTCGCCTCCCCGTTCGACGGCGCGGACATAGCCGGGCCGTTGGCGACAGCGCTCGACAAAGGCGCCAAGCTGCGGGTGGTCGCCCAGCTGGCCACGACCTTCCAGCGCCAGCAGCGGGAAGCTCATCTGTATGTCGGCGGCACTGAAGCGCTCGCCCGCGAACCATTCTCGCCCTTCCAGGCTGTGCTCCCAGAAGTCCATCAGACGGAGGATCTCCGGCCCCAGATACTGCTTGCGCACGCCCTCGGCAAAGAGCCGGCCCAGGGGCCGCATCAGCGCCGGCACCGGCGGTTTGCCGAGTCGGCTGAACACCAGATTCATGACCAGTGGCGGCATGGCCGAGGCCTCGGCGTGGTGCATCCAGAACACGAAGTCGGTGGTGTCGGCGCTTGACGGCTCCGGCCACAGTCGATGCTCGGTATCGAAGCGCCTGAGCAGGTAGTCGATGATGGCGCCGCTCTCAGCCACCACGCGGCTACCTGCGTCTTCATCGGTGATTACCGGGGACTTGCCCAGCGGGTGCACCTGCTTGAGTGCGGCGGGTGCCAGCATGGTCTTCGGATCTCTGGCGTACTGGCGGATCTCGTAGTCCACGCCCAGCTCTTCCAGCAGCCAGACGATACGCAGTGAACGCGAATTTTCCAGATGGTGCACGACGATCATGGGACTCTCCTTGGAACGAGTCATGCCTTGAGCCGGGTCTTTCCCTGAGACAGGCAATGGCCTGAGGTGCGGCTCTCCCCGGCATGGGCCGGGGCGTATTGATTGGGCTGACGGGTGCGGCGGCGACCTGCCTGAAACAACCGCCCCACAGACACAAACGGCGCCCCGGAGGGCGCCGTTGTCGTGGTGAGCAATCAGCGCGGTTCGAACATCTCGTCGCCGACTTCATCGATGTAGCGTTCGGCCTTCTGCCGCATCAGGGCGTCACAGGCTTCCCGCCCCGGCACCAGGTCGGATCGCTCGAACCGATGCTCCAGCGTCTCGCCGCCCTCGATGGGCTTGCGGATGACACCGCTGACGCGGAACTGACCGCCCTGTTCCTCGGGTTGCGAGATGATCAGGTAACCACGGTACTCGACCGCTTCGGCCTCGGGCGCGGCCCGGGACGACGACTTGCCGTCCCCCTTGAACAGCGCTCCGAACAGTTGCTTCAGCATGGGAACTCCTTTGGCCTGTCGCGCGACGTTACCACTCAGTCCTGACGACGACCCTTGCCGGCAGCGATGCGCAGACGCAGGGCGTTGAGCTTGATGAAGCCTTCGGCGTCCTTCTGATCGTAGGCGCCCTGGTCATCCTCGAAGGTGGCGATGGACTCGTCGAACAGCGACTCGTCGGAGCGGCGACCGGCGACGATGGCGTTGCCCTTGTAGAGCTTCATGCGCACCACACCGGAGACGTTCTTCTGGGTCTCGTCGATGGCCGCCTGCAGCATGCGGCGCTCGGGGCTCCACCAGTAGCCGTTGTAGATCACCTCGGCGTACTTCGGCATCAGCTCGTCTTTCAGGTGGGCCTCTTCGCGGTCGAGTGTCAGCGACTCGATGGCGCGGTGAGCACGCAGCATGATGGTGCCCCCGGGCGTTTCGTAGCAGCCGCGGGACTTCATGCCGACGTAGCGGTTCTCGACGATGTCGAGACGGCCGATACCATTGTCGCCACCCAGCTTGTTGAGCTTCTCGAGCACCTCGTGGGGCTTCATCGGCTCGCCGTCGATGGCCACGATGTCACCCTTGTCGAAGGTCAGCTCGACGTAGGTCGGGGTATCCGGGGCGGCCTCCGGCGACACGCTCCAGCGCCACATGTCTTCCTCGGCCTCGGCCCAGGGATCCTCGAGGATGCCGCCCTCGTAGGAGATATGCAGCAGGTTGGCGTCCATGGAGTACGGCGACTTCTTCTTCTTGCTGAAGTCCACCGGAATATCGTGCTGCTGGCAGTAGGCCATCAGCTTCTCGCGGGAGTTGAGGTCCCACTCGCGCCACGGGGCGATCACCTTGACGCCGGGCTTGAGCGCATAGCCGCCAAGCTCGAAACGAACCTGATCGTTGCCCTTGCCGGTGGCGCCGTGAGAAATCGCGTCGGCACCGGTCTGGTTGGCGATCTCGATCAGGCGGCGGGCGATCAGCGGACGGGCGATGGAGGTGCCCAGCAGGTACTCGCCCTCGTAGATGGTGTTGGCGCGGAACATCGGATAGACGTAGTCGCGCACGAATTCTTCGCGCAGGTCCTCGATGTAGATTTCCTTGACGCCCAGGGCCTCGGCCTTGGCACGGGCAGGCTCGACTTCCTCGCCCTGACCGATGTCAGCGGTGAAGGTCACCACCTCGCAGTCGTACGTTTCCTGCAACCACTTGACGATGACGGATGTGTCCAGTCCGCCGGAATAGGCGAGCACGACCTTCTTTACATCGGACATGCTAGGGGCTCCTTCTTGTAACCAACCATGGTGTGACCAACGCATTCGCGGCGCGAATAACGCCCGAAGAGCGCCGATTATAGCGTGCATCTGGGGTGCCGAATACCGGCCACGGGACGCCGCTGCCCCAAACTGCTAGACTTTCGCCGTTTCGGCCTGCCAACAGCAGGCCCCCTGACCCCACACGGCCCGACTAAGGAGAGGTGCATGAGCGAGCTGATCGCCCGCGAACTCATGGCGCAACGTTTTCGCAGTTTTCTGCCGGTGGTGGTGGATATCGAGACCGGCGGCTTCAACCCGGAATCCGACGCCCTGCTGGAGATCGCCGCCGTCACCCTGACCATGGACCCGGAGGGCAACCTGCTGCCCGACGCCACCTTCGCCTACCACATCGAACCCTTTGCCGGTGCCAATGTGGAGCAGGCAGCGCTGGATTTCACCGGCATCCGCCTCGATGACCCGCTGCGCAAGCAGGTGGCGGTCAGCGAGTCCGAGGCGCTTGGCGAGATATTTCGACCGGTGCGCAAGGCGATCAAGGCACACGGCTGTACCAGAGCCATCCTGGTGGGTCATAACGCCGCCTTCGACCACGGCTTTCTCAACGCCGCGGTCAATCGCTGCGAGATCAAGCGCAACCCCTTCCACCCCTTCTCGAGCTTCGACACCGCCTCGCTTGCCGGCCTGGTCTACGGCCAGACCGTGCTCGCCCGGGCCTGTCGCGCCGCCGGTATCGAGTTCGACAACAACGCCGCGCACTCGGCCCGCTACGACACCGAGCGCACCGCCGAGCTGTTCTGCGCCATGGTCAATCGCTACAAGGACCTGGGCGGATGGCGGCTGGCCCAGCAGGAGCAAGGCATGGAAGAGGATTGATCCCCTTCGGCCACTAAAGTCTCAAGACGATAAAGGCCCCGATGGTCGATGACCATCGGGGCCTTTATCGTAGGTGCGAAGCTTTCGCGGCAGCCGGTCGACGCGGTCCCACCGGACACCGCCTTATGGAAAGGCGTTGGCCTGGCGGGCGCACGGCCACCAACAGCGCTCTTTAGTCGGCAGCGCCTTCCTCGTTCTGGCGGGCACGCTCGGCGGCCTGCTTGACCAGCGGCTCGAGTTCGCCGTTGTTGTGCATCTCGACGACGATGTCGCAGCCGCCGACCAGCTCGCCTTCCACCCACAGCTGCGGGAACGTCGGCCAGTTGGCCACCTTGGGCAGCTCCGCGCGGATGTCGGGGTTGTCCAGCACGTTGACGAAGGCAAAGCGCTCGCCACAGGCCATCAGCGCCTGCACGGTCTGGGCGGAGAAGCCGCACTGCGGCAGCTGCGGAGACCCCTTCATGTAGATCAGGATGGGATTTTCACTGATCTGGCGCTGAATATTCTCGACGGTGGTACTCATCACGGCTCCTCGTTGAAACGGGCTTGGCTTGCTCGCCCTTGCTAAGTGACGCAGACCGGGACAATGGGGGCATCCCGCCCCATTTTCAATGCGGCCCCGGCGGACTACCTCGCAGGAGGCAATACCCGATGGCCACACTCGGCCTTTGCATGGCCGCATTGTACGGCCCGGCGGCGCGTTGCGCATCCCCTCGGGGCTGGCTAGGATGGTCGTTTTTTACCTCGTTGGAGAGATGCCATGGCCACCCGCCACTTCCTGACCCTACTGGACCTGAGCCAGGATGAACTGCGCTACCTCATCCAGCGCGCCATCACCATCAAGAACGGCCTCAAGGCCCACGGCCCGACCTACACGCCGTTCACCAACCGCACCCTGGCGATGATCTTCGAGAAATCCTCGACCCGTACCCGGGTGTCCTTCGAGACCGCCATGGCCCAGTTTGGCGGGCACGCCCTGTTTCTGTCACCGCGCGACACCCAGTTGGGGCGCGGCGAGCCCATCGGTGACACCGCGCGGGTGCTCTCGGAGATGGTCGATGCGGTGATGATCCGCACCTTTTCCCACCAGGGTCTCGAGGAATTCGCCGCCGCCAGTGACGTGCCGGTGATCAACGCCCTGACCGACGACTACCATCCGTGCCAGCTGCTGGCCGATGTCATGACCTGGACCGAGCTGCGCGGCAGCGTCAAGGGCCGCACCGCGGTGTGGATCGGCGACGGCAACAACATGTGCCACTCCTGGATCAACGCCGCGCGTCAGTTCGACTTCAAGCTGCGTATCTGCTGCCCCGAGGGCTACGACCCCCGCGAGGATATCCTGGCCGCCGCCGGTGATCGGGTGGTGATCGAGCGCGACCCGATGACCGCCGTGGCCGGCGCCGACCTCGTCACCACCGACGTCTGGGCCTCCATGGGCCAGGAGGAAGAGCAGGCTCGTCGCGAGGCGGACTTTGCCGGTTTCCAGGTCACAGAAGCGATGCTCGACGCCGCCGCCAAGGACGTGCTGTTCCTGCATTGCCTGCCGGCCCACCGCGGTGAGGAGATCAGCGAGACCCTGCTCGACGATCCCCGCGCGGTCGTCTGGCAGGAAGCCGGCAACCGCCTGCACGCCCAGAAGGCGCTGCTGGAGTTCTTGATGCTGGGTCAGGTCAACGGCTGAGATCCTGGTCGACGCACTTATAGACTTTGGTCTAATTCGACGATTGTCGTATACTGGTCCCATCTTCTTATTCGGGATGGGACCATGGCCCTCACCGCTGATCACAACGACACCGCCCAGCGCATCGACCTCACCGCCTTCATCGAGGATCTCTACCGCGATGGCGAGGTGCTGGAGGCGATCACCCAGCCCAGTCGCGGGCTCAGCGCCGAGCGGCTCGATTCTCTGACCCGCTCACGGTCCCAGGCCTCGCGTCTGCGCCGCCTATTGCGCCAGGCGCTGGTGGCCCACAATAGCCAGGGGCGGCTGGTGCTCACCACCACCGGACGTGAACTGGCCTTTGATCTCTATGGTGTCGGCGCCGCCGACCTTCACGCCAGCGCCTGAGGTCTAAAGCGAGCGACCGACGCTGCTGTCTGCGTGTCGCCAGCCATCAACAGCCAGGCGATAAATAGCCAGGCGGTCTCCTGACACCAGCCAGATATGCCAAGGGCGCCCAGCGGGCGCCCTTGGTGCTTCTACTATCGTTTCTTGGCCGTATCGTTTCTTGCCACTATTCGTTTTTACCAGTAGCGGCTCTTGCCAATATCCGTTGTTTACCGGTGGCCTTTGCCAGCGGCGGTTGTTGTTGTCTCAGGCCTATGCAAACAGCAGTCTGCCGCTTGGCTGCACGCCACTGCGTCGCCGGTGAAGGCCCCCTCGATCAGGCCGCCGCGTCGGTACCTGCAGCCCCCTTCGTCCAGGCGTGGCGCTTGAAGGCGTCGTCGATGGGCGTGTCCGCCAGGTGGTTCACGTAGTTCGACAGAATCTTCTGGCTCACCCCCAGCACGATATCCAGCAGCTGCTGCCGGGTGAAGCCCGCCTCGAGGAAGTGCTCCACCACGGCCGGATCCGGACGTCCGCGATCACGCACGATGGCCAGCGTGGTCTGGCGCAGCAGCTCCAGACGAGCGTCTTCCAGCGGCTGCTGGTCGCGCAGCGCCTGGGTGATGGCGGGGTCCACCTTCATCATGCCGGCCACCGCCGTGTGCACGGCCACACAGTACTCGCAATCATGCTCGACGTTGATCGCCTGCCATACCACCGTCTTCTCGGCGGCATCGAAACTCGAGGCGAGAAACAGCTCATGCAGTCGCTGGTAGGCCTCCAGCACGCCCGGCGCTTCGGCCATCACGCTATACAGGGCCGGGATCATGCCCATCTCCTTCTGCGCCTTCTCGAGCAGGGGGCGGCTTCTTTCGGGGGCGCTGGACAGATCGTGCTGAGTAAAGTCGGTCATGGGTCTCTATTCCAATACAGAGGTGAAGGGATACGTCGATGAACGTGCTACTTGGTGGCGCTCGTTGCCGAATCCTTTCCCCGCGCTCTCCCTACCCTCCTCATCACGCCTGTTCTGGCACAGATTGGCAGCGACACCAAGGATGTCGCATGACGTCAACAAAACGACGCCCGGTGCCAAGTGACAGGCCGTCATCTTCGCCACACTGCGCCCATTCACGACGAGGAGAGCATCATGAACCGCAACGTCATTCTGACCTGCGCCGTGACCGGCGCCGGCGACACCACCGCCAAGAGCGACAAGGTCCCGGTCACCCCCGAGCAGATCGCCAACGACTGCATCGAGGCCGCCAAGGCCGGCGCCAGCATCGCCCACATCCACGTGCGCGACCCCGAGACCGGTGGCGTCAGCCACTCGCTGGATCACTTCCGCGAGGTGATGGAGCGGGTGCGCGAGGCCGACACCGACATCGTCATGAACATCACCGCCGGCGGTGGCGGGGACTGGATTCCGGACAGCCAGGATCCGACCCGTGGCGGCCCCGGCACCGACATCCAGACCCCGGCCCAGCGCCATGAGCCGGTGGGCGAGCTGCTGCCTGAGCTGTGCACCCTGGACTGCGGCAGCCTCAACTTTGGCGACATGATCTACGTCAACTCCGCCGACTGGCTGCGTGAACACGCCCGCCTGGTGCAGGCCGCCGGGGTCAAGCCGGAGCTCGAGTGCTTCGACCTGGGCCACGTATGGTTCGCCCGCCAGCTCCAGGCCGAAGGCCTGATCGACGGTGACCCGCTCTACCAGCTTTGCCTGGGCATCCCCTGGGGCGCCGAGGCCGACACCGAGACCATGCTGGCCATGCGCAACAAGCTGCCGACCAACGCCAACTGGGCGGCCTTCGGCATCGGTCGCCACCAGATGCCCATGGCCGCCCAGGCGGTACTGCTCGGCGGCCACGCCCGCGTCGGCCTCGAGGACAACCTCTACCTGGAAAAGGGAGTACTGGCCTCCAACGCCCAGCTGGTCGAGAAGGCCGGTCGGATGATCAACCACCTTGGCGCCAACGTGATGACCCCGGCCGAAACCCGCAAGTTCCTCAAGCTGCGCGACCCGTCCACCGGTCAGATCGCCGGCGACAGCGCTGGAGGTGATGCATGAAACAGCTATCCGTCATCGGTACCGGCGTCATCGGCAACGGCTGGATCGCTCGCGCCCTGGCCAACGGCTGGCGTGTTGCCGCCTTTGACCCCGACCCCAAGGCCGAGGCACGCACCCGTGCCTTCGTCGACAATGCCTGGCCGTCACTGGAAAAACGGGGCCTGGCCGAGGGCGCAAGCCCCGACAACCTGCGCTTTGCGACCTCGCTGGAAGCCGCAGTGGACGGCGCCGACCTGATCCAGGAAAACGTGCCCGAGCGCCTCGAGCTCAAGCGCAGCATCCTGGCCCAGATCGACGCCGCGGCGCCGCCTGAGGTGCTGATCGGCTCCTCGACCTCGGGCTTCAAGCCCAGCGACCTGCAACAGGGCTGTCAGCACGCGCCCGGCCGGGTCATCGTCGCCCATCCCTTCAATCCGGTGTATCTGCTGCCGCTGGTCGAGCTGGTCGGCGGCGAGGCCACCCAGGCCGAGCACACCGAGCGGGCCCAGGCGCTGTACCAGGCACTCGACATGCGCCCGCTGGTGGTGCGTCGCGAGATCGAAGGGCATATCGCCGATCGCCTGATGGAGGCGCTGTGGCGGGAGTCCCTGCATCTGGTCAACGACGGTGTCGCCACCACAGAAGAGATCGACGCCGCCGTGGTCTACGGCTGCGGCCTGCGCTGGTCACTGATGGGCACCTTCCTGACCTTCCATCTGGCCGGCGGCGATCAGGGCATGCGCCACATGCTGGAACAGTTCGGCCCCGCCCTGAAGCTGCCCTGGACCAAGCTCGAGGCCCCGGAGCTGACCGACGAGCTGATCGATCGGGTGGTCGAGGGCTGCGAGCACCAGGCCGCGGGTCGCAGCGTGTCCGAGCTGGATCGCCGTCGTGACGACTTTCTGGTCGAGCTGCTCGGGCTGGTCCAGAAGTACTGGCCGGAGGCGGAAGGCCTCGAGGGGCGCATCTGATGGCGCTGCTCGACACCGACGTCAAGCCTGACTGGGTCGACTACAACGGCCATATGAACGACGCCGAGTACGCCAGGGTGTTTTCCCTGGCGGTCGACACCCTGATGGAGCGCATCGGCCTCGACGAGGCCGGGCGCGACCGGCACGGCTACACCCTCTACACCCTGGAGACCCATCTGCGCTACCTGTGCGAGGCCCACCAGGGGCAGCCCCTTCAGGTCGAGGTCGCGCTGGTCGATCGTGACGCCAAGCGCCTGCATCTGTGGTTCGAGCTGTACAGCGGCGAACAGCTGCTGGCCACCAGCGAACAGATGTTGATGGGCATCGACCTCGACAGCGGTCGACCGGGACCTTTCCCCGAGGCGGTGGACACCGCCATCGCTGCGCTGCCGGTCATCTCATCGCCCGCTCCCGAGGGACTCGGGCGGCGTATCGGCATCGTCCGACGCTGACGGCGCCATCAGCGCAGATTCGGCCAGGGAACACCAGACCATGACCATCGATGACTTCGCCGAACGTTTCCAGGCCGGGCTCGACGCCATGGCGACGATGCCGATGAACCAGGCGAGGCGCCACTACGACGAGCTCTGCGCCAGCTTCGCCGGCCCCGTACCGGCCACGATCGCAGTCACCGACGAGGTCATCGACGGCGTCGGCGTGCGCCGCTATCGGCCGCACCTCGGCGCCGAAGGCGTGGTGCTCTACGCCCACGGTGGCGGCTTCACCATCGGTTCGATAGAGAGCCACCAGGGTGTCGCCGCCGGTCTTGCCCAGGCCCTCGGGCGAGAGGTCGTCAGCCTGAACTACCGGCTGACGCCCGAGGCGTGCTATCTCGCGCTGCTCGACGACGTCGAGGTGGTCCGTCAGCGGCTTGCGCCGGTTGCCCTGGTCGGCGACAGCGCCGGTGCCCGGCTGGTGCTGGACGCCGCCAGGCGTGCTGCCGACGACAGCCCCCTGGGCCTGGTCTACCCGCTGCTCGGCACGCCAAGCGACACAAGCCTCGGACCGGACGCGCCGCTGCTCAGCCGTCAGGACGTGTTGGCAGCCTGGTCAATGATCGCCGAACAGGCTCGCCGGATCGGCGACGACCTGCCCGCCAGCCGGGCCATCGAGTGCCTGGCCGTGGAGCATGACCCGCTGACGCCCCCCTTGCTGGCAACACTCGATGAATGGCGCCGCTGCCACCACCAGATCGGTGTGCATATGGCCGAGGGCATGTTGCACGGCGCCCTGCACGCGCGCTCGTCACTGCCTGCCATGGAGGCTGCCTGGCGAGCATTCTGCCGTGCGCTTGCCGCACATCTTGACTAGAGTCTTTTCTCTAAACACCTTGTTTTTCAAGTGCTTGAATCGACTAACCGGCACATTTTCGTCGCCTTTACCCTGCCCAACCGAGGACACCGCCGACCGCCCGCCCCTCCAAAACGACAACGAGACGCCAATGAACCAGAACATCACCACTTCGGTCGCCACCGTGGCCACCGTCATCGCCCTGATCTCCTTTGCCGCCCTCGCCCCAGGCCCCTTCCAGACGCTGCTTGACGCCATCAAGGTCAACGTCATCGGCAACTTCGGTTTCATCTTCACCTACCCGGCCTTCGCCGCCTCCATCGTCTTTACCGTGCTGATGTTCACCCCCCTGGGGCGGCTCCGGTTCGGCCAGGGAGATCCCGAATTCTCCACCCTGGCCTGGCTCGGCATGCTGTTCGCCACCGGCATGGGCATCGGCCTGGTGACCTGGGGCGTGCTGGAACCGCGCTACCACGTCGATGCCGGCCACAGCACCGACCAGGCCCTGCTGTACGCCTTCAACCACTGGGGCCTGCTGGCCTGGGCCGGCTATCTGGCGATCGGCGTGATCTTCGCTCACGCCATGTACAACCTGAACATCGACAAGCCCGCCGAGACGCTGCTTGGTGGCGGCTTTCTCAGCAAGCTCAACCTGGTCAGCCTGGTGGTGTCTACCGTCATCGGCCTGTCGCTGACCTTCTCCTACGCCACCGATCCGCTCAAACAGAGCCTCGAGCAGTTCTTCGGCATCGACGCCAGCCCCACCCTGATCATACTGGTGCTGTCGCTGTTCGCGATCGCCTCCAGCGCCTCGGGGCTCCAGCGTGGCATCAAGTGGCTGAGCAACTACAACACGCTGTTCGCCCTGTTTCTGATGGTCAGCGTCTTCGTGCTGACCTCACCGCTGGACATCCTCGGCACCTTCACCCGACTGTTGCCGGAATACCTGGTGAAGTACCCGGCGATGGCGACCGATATCGGCCTCGGCGATCCCGAGCACAAGGCCTGGCTGGCGGATTGGCTGTACGCCTTCGAAGCCGCCTGGTACGGCTGGTTTGTGTTCACCGGCGTATTCATCGCGCGTATCTCGAAGGGCCGCACCCTGCGCCAGCTGGTACTGGGGGTGATGCTGGTGCCGAGCCTGTTCTCCTGCCTGTGGTTTACCACCTTCGGCCTCGGCGGACTCGAGACCGGCTCCGAGGACGTCTTCGCCCTGATGGCGACCCTCGACAGCCATGGCGTGCTGTCGGCCGTCCTGGCGCTCAACATCCTGCTGTTCTTCGTCACCAGCGCAGACTCGGCGGGACTGGTCTGCGAGATGCTGACGGTGCGCCGCTCACGGGCCTTCTGGATCGTTGCCATGGCCGCCCTGGCGGTGGTGATCAACTGGCTGGAAGGCGACATCTTCAAGGTCATTCTGACCCTGATCTCGGTCGCCGCCGTGCCTGTCGCCTTCGGAATCTTCGCCCTGGTCGCCGCCTTCCTGGTGCGCATCCGAGGCAGACACGATGATCTGAGCGACAGGCAGGGCCAGGACTCCTGAGCCGCATTGTCGAGTGCCACCCCAACGACCAACGCAGACAGGGCCTGTAAACAGGCCCTGTCTGCGTCATGACCAGGTGTGGTTGGCGGACTTACGTCCAGGGGCCAGCGTCGGCAGACGCCGGCCCCTTCACGCTAGCTCTGGGATGCTAGCTCAAGGGCAGTTCCATCAGAACTTGCCCAATTCGGCCTCCAGCGGGAACATCGCCGCCGACAGCTCGCCTACCGTCATCACCGGAGACTCCGGCGCCTTGGCCGTCGGCCAGGCCTCGAGCAGCCCGTCGTAGCCCTCGACCAGGGCATCGTAGGCACCCGCCTGACGGAACATGTCGGCGTGGCGCTCCAGCGACTCCCGGGCGGTCAGCACAAAGCCACGACCGTCCTGATACTCGACCACGTTCTTGAACTCGCCGTCATCCACGGCTTCTTCGTACTCGTGCAGCGCGGTCTTCAACAGCGCCAGCTGGACCTTGGCCTGAAAGCCCGCATCCTGCTCGAGGCCATCGTCGACGTCGGCCATGGCCGAGAGGATGGTCTCGCGAAGCGATGCGTAATCCTGTTCGACCTCGCTCCAGTCACCGCCCTGCTGCACCTTGCCGGAGAAGGCTTCCAGCTCAGTATCGAAAGCGTCGATGCCACGGCTTTCCAGCGCAGGCGCGATGCCCGGGTACACCTCATGGTAGGGATGGCCAAAGTGGGGATAGGACGCGGTCTTGGCCCCCTCGGTGTAGAGCTCCTTGGCGACCTCAAGGTGGCCGAGCATCAGCGCGAGCTCAGTGGTGTAGACGCCAGGGTTGGCCGCGTCGACGTGGCCACCTTCGCCACCTTCGCCGCCTTCACCGCCTTCACCGCCTTCACCGCCTTCACCGCCTTCACCGCCTTCACCGCCTTCGCCACCTTCACCGCCTTCACCACCGGAAGACGCCGTCAGATAGGCAAAGACCGCATAGGGATCGCTGGCGAGGGAGGCACTTTCACCGCCTTCACCGCCTTCGCCGCCGTGGCCGTGCTCGCCACCTTCACCACCGTGGCCAGATTCACCACCTTCGCCACCTTCACCACCGTGGCCGTGCTCGCCGCCTTCGCCGCCGTGGCCGTTCTCGCCACCTTCGCCACCTTCACCGCCGTCGCCCTTCTCGCCACCTTCGCCACCTTCACCGCCGTGGCCGTGCTCGCCACCTTCACCGCCTTCACCACCGTGGCCATGCTCGCCGCCTTCACCACCGTGGCCCTTCTCGCCACCTTCACCACCGTGGCCGGCTTCACCACCTTCGCCACCTTCGCCACCTTCACCGCCGTGGCTCTGTTCGTAGGCAGCGTCGTCCTTGTGCATATCGTCGCCATCGCCGTGATGGTCGGCCCAGGCGGCGCTGGATCCGAGCAGGATGCTGGCGCCAACGCCAATCCACAGCTTGGTACGGGTCTCTTGCGTCATGGGGTGCTCCTTCCTTCTACGTCTACTTGGGGCCAATTTCTTGTTCAGGGCTCGCGCTCGATGGAACTAGGGTCCACTTGCCGCAAACCCATGTCCGATCTGGCAATGTCTGCGCCAGTCAAACCATCAGGTGCCTGCCCACTAGACTGGCGTGTCACGAAGTGTAATGCAAACGATTAACAGTCGGGTATACTGACGGCCATTTGCGGGAGCCTCCGATGATTCTGTGTATCGACAAGGTGCTGACCGACGACCAGCTCCAGCGTATTCGCCAGACACTGGACGCCAGCGACTTTCGTGACGGACGGGAGACCGCCGGCTGGCATGCGCGCACGGTCAAGCGCAATCAGCAGGCGAGCAGCCAGGAGCCCGCCATCGCCGCCCTGCGTGACGAGGTCATGCAGACCCTGTCCGCACACACCCTGTTCCAGATCGCCGCGCGCCCGCGCCGAATGAAGCCGGTCATGTTCAGTCGCTACCAGCAAGGCATGACCTACGGCAATCACGTCGACGACGCGGTGATGCCCACCCCCCAGGGGCCGATGCGCACCGACCTGTCCTTCACCATCTTCCTTGGGGATCCGGACAGCTACGAGGGCGGAGAGCTGGTCACCGAGACCACCCAGGGCGAACAGCGCTTCAAGCTGCCGGCGGGTTCGATGATCCTGTACCCGTCCTCGACGCTGCATCGCGTCGACCCGGTCACCCAGGGGCAACGACTGGCCGCAGTGGGCTGGCTGCAGAGCCAGGTACGCCATCCTGAACAACGTGAAGTGCTGTTCGACCTCGACACCACTCGCCGCCAGATCTTCGAGCGCGACGGCAAGACCGCCGAGTTCGACAGCATCTCCAAGAGCCTGGCCAATCTCCTGCGGATGTGGGCCGAGATCTGACTTGAGTGCCGGTCAGCCGTGGTGTCGAAAGGCCTGCGGCGCGGTTCCGAACGCCCTGCGGAAGGCGCGACTGAAACTCGACGCCGAGCCGAATCCACAGCTGAGCCCGATCGCCAGCACATCGAGGTCGGTATCCTTGAGCAATTGGGCGGCACGTTTGAGGCGCAGCGACAGGTAGTAGGCACTGGGAGAGGTGCCCAGCACATCGGCAAACAAGCGCTGTAGCTGGCGACTCGACACGCGGCTGCGGCGTGCGATCTCGGCCAACGGCAGGGGCGTTTCCAGGTGCGACTCCATCAGCGCTACCGCATCGACCAGCCGCGGCTGGTGGGTGCCAAGACGCCTGACCAGGCTCATTCGCTGCTGGTCGGTGCGCGAGCGCAGGCGGTCGTGAATCAATTGTTCGGACACGTCCACCGCCAGCGCCATACCGTGGCGACGGGCGATCATCTCCAGGGTCATATCCATGGCCGCCGCGCCGCCGGCACAGAAGAAGCGCCGCTCCTCCAGCAGGAACAGCTCGTCGCAGGTGCGAATCGAGGGATAGCGTTCGTTGAAGGTGGGCAGCGTCTCCCAGTGCAGGGTCACCGTATGCCCCCTGAGCAAGCCGGCCTCCGCCAGCACCACCGCGCCGGTGTCCAGCGCGCCGATGCAGCAGCCACCCTGGTCGAGCCGGTTGAGCCAGGCGCTGAGCCCGTGGCCGATCCACAATTCCGGATCGAAGCCGCTGCATACCGCCAGCCACGGCAGATTGCGGACGTCTTCCATGGGGTGGTCCACCAGCAGGGTCATGCCGTTGCTGGCGGTCACCGGCCCTCCGCCCAGCCCGATCAGCGTCCAGTCATAAAGAGCGCGACCGGCGATGCGGTTGGCGATGCGCAGCGGCTCCACCGCCGAGAAAAACGCCATCATCGAGAACTGCGGCAGCAGCAGAAAACCCAGCCGCTGTTCGGCCTGCTCGATTTCACCGGCGCTCGCCTCCAGGCGTTGACCACTGAGCTCTACCATCGCTGTCCGCCTCCTTACCGACGCCCGTGACTGCGGCGCAGCATAGCATGAGGATATCGACGATAACGTCGAAAGGCTGAGTAGAGTGGGGCCGCGCCTCCTGGCTGGCCGTGTCTCGCCTGCGCCCTGAGTTGAGGGCAGCGCACGACGGTGGCACCCTTGCAGCGCGGTGTGGACCGGGCCGATCGTGAATCCGCTGCCGCTGGTGCGCCGATACCCGAACCACCGATCCTGGCGCGGCCAGCGCCGTCCCGCCCCCGCCATCCATGAGGCCACCATGCGTCTGACCTACCAGGGCCCTGTCCCGGAACCCATCGGCTTTCTGCTGCTGCCGCGTTTCTCCATGGTGGCGCTGTTCTCGGCCATCGACCCCTTGCGAATCGCCAATCGTCTGGCCGGACAGCCGCTGTTTCGCTGGCACCTGGTCAGCCGCGACGGCGAGCCGGTCACCGCCAGCAACGGCATTCCCCTGAGCGTCGAGCATGACCTGGACAATGCCCCCTGGCTCCCCAGTCTGGCGGTGTGCGCAAGCTTCGAGCCGATGGCCGCGGTGGACCAGCCGCTCAGGGACTGGCTGGCGCAACGCCGGGCACAGGGCGCCTGTCTGGGGGCGCTGGACACCGGTGTCTTCTGCCTGGCCGACGCCGGGCTGATCGAGGACACCGTGACCCTGCACTGGGAAAGCCTGCCCGAGTTTCGACGTCGCCATCCCGACATCGAAGCGGTGGAGTCGCTCTACGAGGTCGGCCCGGTCGGCTTCTACGGCGCCGGCGCCAGCGCCTCCATTGACCTTGCGCTGGACACCATCCGCCGCCGCCACGGCGATGCCCTGACCCGGCGGGTCAAGCAGCAACTGGTGCACGACCATCGTCGCCTGCCGGCCAGCCGCCAACGTGACGCCAGCGAATTCGAGCGGCTGCCCGAACGCCTGACCAGGGTCATCGGCCTGATGGACAGCCACCTGGAGTCTCCCTTGGCCATCGCCGAACTGGCCGCCCAGATCGGCCTGTCGGAGCGTCAGCTAGAGCGCGACTGTCAGCACCACCTGGCCCGTACCCCGAGCCGGCTGTATCTGGAGCGTCGCCTGGCGCTGGCCCACCATCTGGTGACCAGCACTCGTCACGGCGTCATGGACATCGCTCTGGCCAGCGGCTTCGCCTCCGCCTCGAGCTTCACCCGCGCCTTTCGTCAGCATCACGGCGCCAGCCCCCGGGAGCTAAGACGACGCCTCCTTTAAACACTGGCCTACCATCTTCGAGCTTCACCCGCGCCTTTCGCCCGCAGTCGACAACAACACGGCGCCAGCCCCCGGGAGCTAAGACGACGCCTCCTTTAACACTGGCCCATCCTATGGGGAGCCAAGACGACGCCTCCTTTGACACGGGCCACCATCTGTCGCCCTGTTCGCCCTGGCCAGTTGGCATACCTGGCGTACCTGGCGCGCCCTGAATGTCGGATTCTGCACGATACCTGTCGATTTATGCACGACTTCGGTGCTGCCTGACAGGCAAGCTGGTCTCCACTTGAGCGCCAGCCGGCGCTGCCATCCATGACGCACAGCACGGGCGCTGCCATCCATGACGCACCACGCGCCCGTCCCAGCTTCGACGGAGTCCCGATGAACCAGCCACAGCACACCAGCGAACACCAGCAGTCCGCGTCGGTCGATCTACCGCGCACCCCGGACTATGACGCCTGGCCGATCGAGGTGCCCATCGCAAGCGTAGCCTCGACGCCAAGGGTGCTGACCGTGAACTGGCAGGACGGCCGTGTCAGCCGCTATCACAGCGTCTGGCTGCGCGAAAACGCCGCCGACGACAGCACCATCAATCCGGCGACAAGGGAGCGCATCCTCGATCTGTCGAGCCTGGACGCCTGGCCGGAAATTGCCCAAGCGACGCTGGACGCCAGCGGCGCCGTCGAACTGCTGATGACGCCGGAACAGCGCAGCCTGCGCTTTCACCCCGGCTGGCTGAGAGCCCACGACTACGACAACACCGAAGATCCGCTGGCGCCGCTGGTACCGGTCGAGACCTGGCTCGGCGGCCAGGACAAGGAACCGGTCACCCTGGACGCCGGCGGCTGGACCGCGACCCAGGCCGACAGCCCCGAAGAAGAGACGATCCTGGCCCCGGCGCTCGACGCGCTGCTGCGCCACGGCCTCGTGCGGCTGCGCGGCCTGCCCACCGAGCCCGGCACCCTGGAGAACATCGCCGAGCGCTTCGGGCCGTTGCGGGCCACCAACTTCGGCACCCTGTTCAACGTTCGCGCCAAGCCGGACCCGGACTCCAACGCCTACACCTCGATTGCCCTGCCGCCCCACGTGGACCTGCCGACCCGCGAGTACCATCCCGGTCTTCAGTTCCTGCACTGTCTCGAGAACAGCGTGGCCGGCGGCCAGGCGGTAATGCTCGATGGTTTCGCGGTGGCCGAGGCCCTGCGCGAGGAAGACCCCGGGGCCTTCGCTACCCTGACTCGCGTCCACTGGCGCTACGCCAATACCGCCAAGACCACCGACTACGTCTGGCACTCACCGATGATCGTGCTCGATGAACAGCAGCAACTGCTCGAGGTGCGCATCGCCGACTTCCTGCGCGGCCCGCTGATGACCGATTTCGACCAGGTCGAGGAGGCCTACCGGGCACTGATGGCGCTCCAGCAGCGCCTGCGCGAGCCCCGTTTCGCCCTGCGCTTCACCTACGCCCCCGGCGACCTGGTGATCTTCGACAATCGCCGCCTGTTGCACGCTCGTGACGCCTTTGAAGGCGACTCCGGCCACCGCTGGCTGCAGGGCTGCTACCTCGAGCGCGATGAGGTGCGCTCGCGCTATCGCATCGTCCAGCGCCGTCGCCGCGAGCGGGAACTGGCCGAGGCCGGACAGGCCTAGCGGCGAGGCAAGGCCACCGGCTAGCCTTCCGCCGACGCCGGTGGCCGCAGCCCACGCCGGGCGGTCACGCTCGGCGCCTCGCCAAAGCGCTTGCGGTAGGCCCTGGAGAAGTGCGCCAGGTGGCTGAAGCCCACCGCCACCGCGGCCTCGGTCACCGCAATGCGACTGTCGGCCAGAATGCGCTGGGCCTGGTCCAGCCGCATGTTCAGATAGCACTGCTTGGGCGTCTCGCCGAACTCCTGCACGAATAGCCGGGTCAACTGGCGCTGGGACAGGCCCGCCAGACGACAGACGTCGGGAATCGGCAGCGCCTGGGCGAGATTGGCCTCCATTACCGCCAGTGCGCGCAGCACCCCACGCGGCAGCTCCCTGGGCGAAGCCCGATCCGCTACCCAGCCGGTGCTGGCTCCAGCCCTCCCTGCTGCTTGCTGCGATGTTGCGGCTCCCCTCGCCTCCGCTGGCCGCGAATGCACGATCTGTCGCCCCACCGCCTCGGCCAGCGAAGGACCATAAAGGGTCACGATCCACTCGAGCATCATGTCGATGCTGGCGGCGCCGCCGGAGCCGGTGAGACGTCCGCCTTCCCAGACGTAGCTGTCCGCTCGCACTTCCAGCTCAGGGAACTCCTCGCGAAAGGCTGGCACGCTTTCCCAGTGCAGCGCCACCGGATAGCCCTCCAGTACGCCCGCCCTGGCCAGGACAAAGGGTGCGGTGTCCACCCCCCCAAGCCAGACGCCATGGGCCGCCAGTCGCTTGAGCAGCGCCAGATCCTCGGCACCGATACAGGCTTCCGGCTCATAGGACGACACCACCATCAGACGCCCCTTCGACGCCAGCCCCTGGTACCAGTCGGCCTCGGTAACTTCGGACAGACGTCCATCGACATCGATGCGTACGCCATTGCTGGCCGTCACCGCCTCGCCATCGGCGGACAGCAGGCGCCAGGCAAACAGATCCCGACCAAAACGGTTGGCCACCCGAAGCGGCTCGAGCAGGCAGAACAGCGTCAGCATCGAAAACTTGGGCACCAGCCACACGTCCAGGGTGTGTTCGGCCTGGTCGGGCGACAACAGCGGCGGCGAGTCCGGGCGCGGATAGGGATGGCTGTCGGGCCAGCGGGCCTCGCTGTCTGCCTGGCGGTTGGCGTGGCGGTTGGCGTGCCTGTCTATGTCACTGTGCAAGTGGTGATCAACGTCCGACATGGGGCGAATTTTATCAAGGCTATGGCGAATTTGATCAAATTATATCCCAAATAGCACAGTAACCTGTAACCCAGACAGCGACGCCAGGTGTCGAACCGCCCTTCCTCGACCTGGTGAGCCTTTAACAACGCCAGACCGATCGAATCCGGAGAGAGCCTCGACGATGACCCAGCAGACGCCCCCGCAACTGACCGATGACGGCCGCCAACTGGCGCTGACCCTTGGTGAAGGGCATCACCGTCTTGATGCCTTGTGGCTGCGCGAACGCCTGCCCGATGCCGAAACCCTGGACCCCCAGACCGGGCAGCGTCTGATCGAGGCCGCCGAACTACCGCTGGATCTGATCCTCACCCAGGCAGACATCCAGGATGAGCGGCTGGTCGTGGCCTTCTCCGATGGCCATCGAGGCAGCATCACGATCGACGAGCTCGAGGATGCCGTGCGCTGCCAGCGCTCGGACGACAACGCCTCACGGGTGTACTGGGACTCGACGCTCGCCCCCCCCCCGCAGGCCAGCTTCAAGCAAGCACTGGAAAGCGATCCGGCGCTGCTCGATCTGCTCGACCAGCTACATCGCTTCGGTTTCGTGCGCGTCACGGACGTACCGGTCAGCGAAGACGGCATGCAGCCGTTGATCGACCGTATCGGCCCGCTGCGCCGGACCAACTGGGGCGGCATCGCCGACGTCAAGTCGGTGGCCAACGCCTACGACCTGACCATGACCCAGCGTGGCCTCGAGCCCCACACCGACAACCCCTATCGCGATCCGATCCCCGGTTACATCTGGCTGCACTGTCTGACCAACGCCGCCGATGGTGGCGACAGCACCCTGGTGGACGGCTTCGAGGCCGCTCGACGCCTGCGTCAGCAGGATCCCGACGCCTTCGCCTGCCTGACCGAAGTGACCCCGCGCTTTCGCTACCACGACGAGACCACCCGTCTGGAGAGCGAAGGTCCGCTGATCGAGCTAGACGCCCGGGGCGAGGTGACGCGGGTACGCTACTCCAACCGCACCGAGCGTATCGACCTGATGGACAGCGCCCTGCTGCGCCGCTACTACGCCGCCCGCAAGGCCTTCTACCAACTGATTCGCTCGTCCGAGCTCACCCTCGAACTCAAGCTGTCCCCTGGCGAGATGCTGATCATGGACAACTACCGCCTGCTGCACGGGCGTACCGCCTTTCAGCTCGAAGGCGGCGTACGCCACCTGCGCCAGGGCTACGTGGACCGTGACAGCACCGCCAGTCGACGCCTGTTGCTGAAGGATCGGCTCAAGCCCGCACACGACTCGGAAGCCGGTACCGCCGACAACCTCGCACGAACCACCCAGGGGGCCAGCGTATGAGCACCAGCGATCTCGCACTGACCCAGGCCCGCTTCGCGCGCTTTGACCAGAGCACCGCCGAAGAGTGGCGCCTGATCGACCGCCACTTTCGTGCCTACCAGAGCGACGCCTGCCGTCGTGTGCTCGCCCACCTCGAGCGACTCAAGGGCGACACCCACGGCTATCCGGTGGACCGCTACGAGCACTGTCTGCAGACCGCCACCCGCGCGCTGCGTGACGGCGCCGATGAAGAGACCGTGGTCTGTGCCCTGCTCCACGACATCGGCGACGACCTGGCCCCGGCCAATCACGCCGAGATCGCCGCCGCCATCCTCGAGCCTTTCGTCGACCCGCTCAATGTCTGGATGATCCGTCACCACGAGCTGTTTCAGGGCTACCACTACCGCCACTTCTTCGGCCAGGATCGCCACGCCCGTGAGGCCTATCGCGACCACCCGGCCTACGCCCGCACGGTGCGCTTCTGCGACGACTGGGACCAGACCAGCTTCGACCCCGACTACGACACCCTGCCACTGGACGCCTTCCTGCCGATGATCGAAAACGTCATGGGCCGCGAACCCTTCGGTGGCCTGCCGAGTGTGGTAGAAGACAGCGACTCGAGCCCCGAGCCCAAGGCGAATGCCCGGGAGGCCTGCCGATGACTACCTGCGCCCAGCGCCTGATCGAGCTGCTCGAGGCCCAGGGAATCGACACCGTCTTCGGCATTCCCGGCGTGCACACCGTCGAGCTGTACCGGGGCCTTGAGCATTCGCGACTTCGTCATGTCACGCCACGCCACGAACAGGGCGCCGGCTTCATGGCCGACGGCTACGCCCGGGCCAGCGGGCGACCCGCCGCCTGCTTCATCATCACGGGCCCGGGCATGACCAATATCGCCACCGCCATGGGTCAGGCGCTGGCCGACTCGGTGCCGATGCTGGTGATTTCCAGCGTCAACAGCGTGGCGACGCTTGGGCGCGGCCAGGGCCGTCTCCACGAGATGCCCCACCAGGGCCAGACCCTGGCCGGGGTCGCGCGCTTCAGCCATACCCTGCTCGATCCCGAGGCGCTGCCCGAAGTGCTGGCCCGCGCCTTCGCCGTGTTCCAGGGCGCACGCCCGGGGCCGGTGCATATCGAGATCCCCATCGATCTGTTCGCCGCCCCGGTCAAGGCACCGATGCCTGCGGCGATGCGCGTCTTTCCCCCGGCGCCAGCGCCCCGGGCCGTCGCGGCCGCCAGCCGACTGCTGGGCGAGGCACAGCGCCCGCTGGTACTGGTGGGAGGTGGCGCCTGCGCCGCCGCCACCAGCGTCACCGCCCTGGTCGAACACCTGGACGCCCCCACCCTGACCACCATCAATGCACGCGGGCTGCTCGGTGCCGACCATCCGCTGGACCTGGGCGCCACCGCCAGCCTGCCGGCGACACGCCGACTGGCCCGGCAGGCCGACGTCATCCTGGCCCTTGGCACCGAACTCGGCGAGACCGACTACGACCTGGTGTTCGACGACGGTTTCAAGCTCGAGGGCAGCCTGATCCGGGTCGATCTGGACGCCGAGCAGCTGGCGCGCAGTCACATCGCCGACCTGGCCCTGGTGGCCGATATCGGGCTGACCGCCGAGGCCCTGCTGGGCGCACTGGAGCGCGGCGAAGATGAAGGCCGGCCACAACGAGAAGTCGGTCGCGAGCGCTGCGAGCGGGTGCGCCACGAGCTGGCCCTCGCCGATGACCCGGAGCTCGCGCGCTATCGGCCGCTGTTTGCCACCCTCGACGAGGTGCTGCCCGAGGCGATCATCGTCGGCGATTCCACCGGCCCGGTGTACGCCGGCAACGTGGTGGCCAGGCGCCCGGCGCCACGTCGCTGGTTCAACGCCGCCACCGGCTTCGGCACCCTGGGCTACGGCCTGCCTGCGGCCCTGGGCGCGGGACTGGCACGACCGGATCTGCCGGTGGTGGCGCTGGTCGGCGACGGCGGCCTGCAGTTCGTGCTGGGAGAGCTAGCCACCGCCCGGGATATCGCCCTGGAGGCCGACCGCGCTCGCGCCGAGCAGGGGGCAATCGACCGTGATTCGAGCGAAGCGGCCTGCGCCGACACCGCCCTGGCCAGGCCCTTGGCGATCCTGATCTGGAACAACGACGGCTACGACGAGATACGCCGTTACATGAGCGCCGACGGTGTGGCTCACGTGGGGGTCGATCTGGCTCCCCCGGACTTCGCCGCCCTCGCCCAGGCCTTCGACTGCCGCTATCGTCAGGCCGCCAGCGCCGACGACCTGGCGTCGGCGCTTTCAAGCCTGAATGATGCCGGCTCACCGCTGATCGTCGAGATCGACGCCCTGGCCTGGTGTCGCAGGATCGAACACTGAGGCAGGACGCCTGCGCCGAGCGGATCGACGGCGTCCCGACCATGCATCACTTATGCATCAGTTATGCATCCATAAAATAACGAAGGAGTTCCCCGTGACTCGATGTTTCTCGCACAAGCCCCGTTCCATCGCCCTGGCAGCCGCGCTCGGCCTTGCCGCCGCCTCCGCCCAGGCCGCTGACCGCGACGATGAGCTGAGCCTGGTCGTCCCGCCCTGGCCCGGGGTCACCGTCAAGAGCGAGATCCTGGCGCAGCTCGTCGCGCCCCTGGGCTACCAGGTCGAACGCCAGGAGCTCAGCTCCACGGTGGGCTACAAGACCCTGACCACCGGCGACAGCGACGCCTTTCTGGCCGGCTGGCTGCCGGCCCAGCAGGAAAGCTACGACGCCGCCATGGCGGCGGACGCCATCGTCGATCTAGGCAACAACGTGACCGGCGCGCGCATGGGATTCGCCGTGCCCGGCTACGTGGCTGAGGCCGGTATCACCGACGCTTCCCAGTTGGGCGAGGCGCAGAACGCCGAGCGTTTCGAGCACACCTTCTACTCGATCGAAAGCGGCTCCACCGTGACCGACTTCATCCACGCCGCCATCGACAGCGACACCCACGGGCTCGGTGACTGGGAGGTCATGTCCTCCTCGACCCCCGGCATGCTCAGCGAAGTCAAGGCGGCGGTGAACGAACAACGCTGGATCGTCTTCTACGGCTGGACGCCTCACTGGATGATCCCCGAGTACGACGTGCACATTCTCGACGACAGCGAAGGCGTGTTCGGCCCCGACAACGGCCGCAGCGACGTCAAGACCATCGTCGCCAGCGAGTTCGCCGAGGCCAATCCCAACCTGACCCGACTGCTCGACCAGTTCGTGTTCAGCGCGCATGAGCAGAGCGAGTTCATCAAGGCCTTCAGCCTCGAGGAGCGTGACCTCGATGAGGTCGCCCGAGAGTGGCTCGAGCAGCATCCCGACAAGCGCGCTGCCTTCCTCGAAGGCGTCACCACCCGCGACGGCGATGACGCCCTGGCCGCCCTGGAGGCGAGCCTGTGAGCGAAGACAGCCGCCAGCAGCGCATCCGCCGCGACCTGGCCGCCGCCTACCGGCTGATGGCCATGGATGGCATGGATGACGGCATCTCGACCCATATCTCGGCGCGAGTCGCCCCGGGGCGCTTCCTGCTCAATGCCTTCGGTCTGCGCTTCGAGGAGATCACCGCCGACTCTCTGGTGACTGTCGACGAGCACGGCCAGGTGCTCGACGATCCCACCGGCCTCGGCATCAACCCGGCCGGCTTCACCATCCACAGCGCCATCCACGCGGCGCGACCCGACGCCCACTGTGTACTGCACTCCCACAGCGTCGCCGGGGTCGCCGTGTCCTGCCTCGAGCAGGGCCTTGAACCGCTGAACCAGTGGGCGATGCAGTTCTATCGGCGCATCGGCTATCACGACTACGAGGGCATCGCCCTCGACCTGGACGAGCGCGAACGGCTGGTACGTGACCTCGGCGAGCACATGAGCATGATCCTGCGCCAGCATGGCCTGCTGGTGGTCGGCGAAAGCGTCGGCGACGCCTTTCTGCGCATGCGCGACCTGGAGCGCTCCTGCCAGGCCCAGCTCGCGGCCCAGGCCACCGGGGCGGCGCTGGTCAGCGCCAGTCCTGAGCTTTGCGAAAAGGTCGCCCGCCAGTACGACGACTGGGCCGCGAGCCCCCAGGGCACCGAGCTTGCCTGGCGGGCGGAACTGCGCCGCCTCGGCATCGACGCTCCCGCCGCTTCCGACAACAAGGACCCTTCACCATGAAAGTCTCCGCCCTGACCCAACGCATCGCCGGCGAAGGCGCCGCCGCCTGGGACATCCATGTGCGTGCGCTGAAGCGCCAGGCCAGCGGTGAAGACATCACCGTACTGTCGGTGGGCGATCCCGACTTCACCACCCCCGACCCGATCATCGAGGCGGCCAAGCAAAGCCTCGACCGCGGCGCGACCCACTATGCCGACGTCCAGGGCAAGGGTGAGCTGCGCGAAGCCATCAGCCGCCACTATCGTCGCCATCAGGGTGTCGAGGTGTCCCCCGAGCGACTGATCGTGATGGCCGGCGCCCAGTGCGGGCTCTACGCCACCGCCCAATGCCTGCTCGACCCTGGCGACGAGGTGATCGTGCCGGAGCCGAGCTACGTCACCTACGAGGCGGTGATCCAGTCGACCGGTGCACGACTGGCCCGAGTGCCGCTGCGGCCAGAGGCCGGCTTTCGACTCGACGTGGCCGATATCGCCGCCGCGATCACCGACAACACCCGAGCGATCCTGCTCAACAGCCCCCACAACCCCACCGGCCAGTCGATGACCCGGCAGCAGTGGGAGCAGATCGCCGAGCTGTGTCACCGCCATGACCTCTGGCTGATCTCCGACGAGGTCTACGCCGAGCTGATCTTCGAGGGCGAGCACCACAGCCCGCTGGCGCTGCCCGACATGGCCAATCGCAGCGTGGTGATCTCGAGCCTGTCCAAGTCCCACGCCATGACCGGCTGGCGGCTGGGCTGGGTGGTCGCGCCCGAGGCGCTGATCGAGCACCTGGACAATCTGGCGCTGTGCATGCTGTACGGCTGCCCGGACTTTATCCAGGACGCGGCGATCACCGCGCTCGACAGCGACCTTCCCGAGCTTGCCACCATGCACGCCGCCTACCGCGAGCGCCGCGACAGCGTCTGCCGCGCCCTCGATGGCGCCGACTCGGTCAAGGCGATCTGCCCGGACGCCGGTATGTTCGTGATGGTCGACATCCGCGCCACCGGTTTGTCATCGGCCGAGTTCGCCGATGGCCTGCTTGACGAATGCGGCATCTCGGTGCTGTCCGGCGAGGCCTTCGGCCCCTCGGCGGCTGGCTTCGTGAGGCTGAGCCTGACCCAGCCCCCGGAGCGCCTGAGTCGCGCCGCAACACGGCTTCGTGAATTTGCCGATGCCTGTCTTGTCACCAGCCCCTGAGTCGCCTATGCCACCATCCGTCACCACCAGCGACGACTTGAGCCCGACCTCCCCCGTGGTCGAGGCTCGTCACCTCGTCAAGCGCTACGGGGACACCAGCGTGCTGCGCGACGTCTCCCTGAGCGTCGCCGAAGGCACTGTGACCACCATCATCGGCGCCAGTGGCTCCGGCAAGAGCACCCTGCTGCGCTGCATGAACCTGCTGGAGCGGCCCCAGCAGGGCAGCCTGTCCATCACCGATGAACGCATCCGCTTCACCGAGCAGGGCCCCCGCAGCAGCCATACCGACATGCCGCTCAGTCGCCATCAGCTGCAACGCCTGCGCGGCAAGGTCTCCATGGTATTCCAGCAGTTCAACCTCTGGCCGCACCTGACCGTGCTCGGCAACGTCAGCGAGGCCCCGGTGCGGGTCAAGGGAATCTCACGCAGGAAGGCCAACGCCCTGGCCGCCCACTATCTGGAGCGCGTCGGCATGGCCGAGCGCGCCGACGCCTACCCGGCGTTTCTCTCCGGTGGCCAGCAGCAGCGTGTGGCCATCGCCCGAGCGCTGGCCATGGAGCCCGAGATCCTGCTGTTCGATGAGCCTACCTCGGCGCTGGACCCGGAAAGGGTCAACGAGGTGCTGGGGGTCATCCGCGGCCTGGCCGACGAGGGGCGCACCATGCTGATGGTGACCCACGAGATGGCCTTCGCCCGGGAGGTATCCGACCAGATCGTGTTTCTCGACCGCGGCGTCGTCGGCGAAGCCGGCCCCCCCGAGCGCATCTTCGAACACAGCAACAACGAACGCTGCCGGCGCTTCATCGCCCCCGCAGCTTGACTGCCAGTCACACAACAACCCGGAGTTCCCATGACCGTATCCCATTCCCTGCGCCCATCAGCCGACCTCGCTCGTCGCCTTGCCCTGGGCGTCGCGCTCGCCACGACCCTCGGCGCCGCCACCATCGGCAGCGCCCATGCGACCGACCAGGCAGCCAACCAGGACGCTGGCGAGCCCCTCAAGATCGGCATCTCCGCCGAACCCTATCCGCCCTTCACCTACACCTCCTCCGACGGTGACTGGACCGGTTTCGAGGTGGAACTGGCATCGGCCATCTGCGACCAGATGGGTCGTCAGTGCGAGATCACCCCGACCGGCTGGAGCGGTATCATCCCCTCGCTCAAGGCCGGACGCATCGACATGATCATGAACTCCATGTCGATCACCGAGAAGCGCCTGCGAGTCATCGACTTCAGCTCGCCCTACTACTTCACGCCCGGTGCCTACGTCGCCGCCCGCTCACTGGACATCGAGCCGCCCGAGGGCCTGGACGGCAAGGTGCTGGGGGTGCAGAGCGCCACCACCAACGCCACCTACGCCCGTCGCGCCCTGCGCGACAGCGGCGTCGACATCCGTCTGTACGACCAGGCCGAACAGGTCAATCGCGACCTGCTCTCCGGCCGCCTGGACCTGATCCTGGCCGACGAGATCGCCATGACCGAGCTGGTCGAACGCGAAGAAGCCGCCGACTTCGAGATCAAGGCCACGGCGCCGCACCACGAGGCCTACGGTGAAGGCGTCGGCATCGGCCTGCGCCAGGAGGATGACGCCCTGACCGAGGACGTCAACGCCGCCATCGAGGCGGTCAATCAGCAGGGCATCTGCAGCGAGCTGTCCGAGCGCTACTTCGGCACCGACGTCTGCGTGGGCTAGGGCCTGTACGAAAATGTCTGCGCTCGTGTGAACGACGCTTCTGCCTGAGGCCGTGGCCTGGTCGAACGCCGGCAACAGCCGCCGGATGCGCACCAGGCCCGCTGCCATCGCGACTTTCACCCACGACGAGAATGCCCCATGAACAACGCTTCTCAGGAGGGGCTGGCCGACTGGGCCGGACCGATCCTCGACGGCGCCCTCACCACCCTGCAGATTGCCTGCCTGGCCTACGCCATCGGCGTGCTGCTTGGCTTTGTCGGTGCCGCCTGCCGGCTGTCTCGACACGCCTGGCTACGCGGAATCGGCGGCGCCTACTCCACCGGCGTGCGTGCGGTGCCGGAGCTTTTGCTGATCATCCTGCTTTACTATGCCGGCTCCCAGGCGCTGACCGCCCTGACCAACGCCCTGGGCCTGCCCGGGCAGGTCGCCATCAACGGCTTCGTTACCGCCGTGGGGGTGCTGGCCTTCGTCCAGGGCGCCTACATGACAGAGGTGTTCCGCGGCGCCATCTCCGCCATCCCCAAGGGCCAGCTCGAGGCCGCCGACGCCTTCGGCTTTTCCCCCTGGGCACGCTTTCTCCACATCACCCTGCCGGCGATGCTGCCCAACGCCCTGCCAGGGATGTCGAACCTCTGGCTGATCCTGATCAAGGACACCGCCCTGATCAGCGTGATCGGCTACAGCGAACTGTTCTTCACCATCCAACAGGCCGCCGCCAGCACCCGTGCGCATTTTCTGTTCTACGCCGCCGCAGGTGTGCTCTATCTGATGATGACGCTGTCGTCCAACCTGGTCTTCGCGCTGATCGAGCGCCGGGTCAGGCGTGGACAGCCCCAGAGCCGGGAGACCTGATATGCGCTGGTGTCATTCCATTGCGCCCTTTGGTCGTTCACGGCGTGTCAAACGCGGCCAGCCCCACTCTCACCTCCAGCCCCGGGAGACCTGACATGGACTTCAGCTGGTTGAGCGACCCTTTCTATCAGGAATACCTCATCGAAGGCCTGATCAATACCCTGTGGCTGCTGCTGGTATCGGCCATCGCCGGCCTCACCCTGGCCGTCGGTATGGCCATGGCACGCATCAGGGGCCCCCGACCGCTGGCCTGGACGGCCACGGCGGTGACCTCGGTCATTCGCGGCACCCCATTGCTGGTGCAGCTTTTCTTCTTCTACTACGGCGTGGGTCGGCTGCTGGAAGGCATCCCCGGCATCCAGGACAGCATCTTCTGGGGCTTGCTGCGCGACCCGTTCTTCTACGCCACCCTTACCTTCACCCTCTCGGTCGGCGCCTACAGCGGCGAGATCCTGCGCGGCGCCCTGCTCAGCGTACCGCCAGGCGAGCGCGAGGCCGGGCGGGCCTTCGGCCTCAACCCGTTCCAGGTATTCTGGCGTCTGTGGCTACCCCGCGCGGTACAGTTGTGTCTGCCCACCCTCACCGGCGAGATGATCCTGCTGCTGAAGTCGATCCCGCTGGTCTCGACCATCGCCATGATGGATCTGCTCCAGGCGGCCAACATCATTCGCGACGAGACCTTCCTGACCTACGAACCACTGCTGCTGATCGCCGCCGTCTATCTGCTGCTGACCATCGTGCTGACGCTATGCCTGCGTCAGGTCGAACACCACTTCCCGGGCGTACAACCGGTACGTCGCGCCTGGCGCCCCTTTGGACAACCACGTCGGGTGTAACGTCGCTTCGCCATCCGCACCGGCATCGACGCCCATGTTGATGTGACCTTCCCGCCTTTCCCTGTGCCGGCCAATGTCGATCGACCGCCGGCACAGGGCGCCTTTTCCTCTTTTCCTCACGCGCCTGCTCGGCTTGCCCCCTCCGGCATTCCTCCCCGGAATCGTCAGTGGTTCCACATCGTTTTCAGCGTTAACCCTCACGTTATTTGCTTCAGCGCGCATTCCTGGCGTTCGCCCTCCCCCAAAAAAGGGCCCTGCCAGCCCTCGAGTGAAGGGCTGGGGCCTTGGCGCCAGCCGCCTACCATAGCCTTGTCACTACCGTCCTGATCCGCGTAGCCACTCCTCCACTTTTTCGGCACAGAATGAGAATCAACGTCTATGTTTAGGGTATTGTGCAGATATGGCATTAAAAGCGTCATCTGCCATCGATACAGTGACAACAAGGAAAGGCAGGAGTCGGTATGAAGGGAACTCGTTCACGGCTGATCGCGCTGGAGCCACGCCTGCTGTTCGATGGCGCCATGGCGGCCACCCCCGACCCCGCCAGCGATGGCGACGGTGGGAAACCCAACCAGCACCAGCCGACAGACGGCGACGGCCAGGCACCGGCCACCCAGGCTGACAGCCCCGCTGGCGCCGGGGCTCCCGCTCGCCACCTGGTGGTGGTGGACGCCCGCCTCTCCGACGCCCAGCGCCAGACGATCCGCGAGGGGCTGGCCGACGACGCCGAACTGCTCGAGGTGGACGCCGACGAGAACGGTATCGAGGCCATCACCGCGGCCCTGGCCGGCATGGACCAGGTCGAGAGCGTGGAGATCTTCAGCCACGGCGCCTCAGGACAGTTTCAGCTCGGCGATACCCTGGTCGGCAACGACACTCTCACGAGCCTGACGGCGAGCCTCGGCCAGTGGCGCGAGGCACTGACGGCCGACGCCGACCTGCTGCTCTACGGCTGTCGCATCGGCGCCACCGACGCTGGGCTCGAACTGGTGGAAGGTCTCGCCAGCGCCACCGGCATGGACGTGGGCGCCTCCACCGATGATACCGGCCACAGTGGCCTGGGCGGCGACTGGGAGCTGGAGCGTCAACAGGGGCAACTGGCTGACGACCGTGGCGTGGCACTCGCCGCCCTCGCACCCTTGGATGGCCTGCTGGCCGACGCCGAGCCGACGGCGTCGCTCGGCGAATCCGCCACAGAGGTGCCGCTGGGTGAGGAATTTCAGTTCACCGTCAGCGTGTCCAATGCTTCCACCGCCCAGGAGGGCTACGCCCCCTTTGTCCAGTTGATCGTGCCCGCTACCGGCAAGGACGGCGCCGGCGCCGAGGTCGACGATGGCGTCATCATCACCTCGGCAAGCTACCTGGGAGGGCAACTCGACCTCTACCAGGTGACCTTCGACGCCAACGGCGAGGCGGTGCACCCACTGGCAAAGGACGCCAATGGCGACCCGATCACCGTGCTGGCCTCGGCCTATGGCGCCCAGGCCGGCGACACCCTGGTGGTGGCGGCATTGCCCTTCGCCAGCCTGACCAGCGACCAGCCAAGTATCGACGTCACCTTTACCGGCGAGCTGAGCGAACTGGCCGATACCTCCCAGACCAACGGCAGCCCGGACCTGGTCATCCAGGCCATGGCCGGCTTCGAGCTCGGTAACGATGCCCTGTCCAACCCGGAGCAGGACCCCAGCCTGGTCGGCAGTGCGGTCGCCTTCACCATCACCCCCACGGTCATCGCGGTGGAGCAGAGCCTCGACATGAGCGAGGGCGACACCACCACCGGCGAGAACTACCCCCACAGCCTGGTCACCACGGTGCGACCGGCCGGCGCCGGTGCCACCGCCCAGACCCTGACCGACGTGGTCATCACCCAGCCGGTGCCGACCAACGTTCAGGTCACCGCCATCGATCCCGGCAACGGCACCCTGACCTCCATCACCCTGGCCAGCGGCAACACCTACACCGGTGATCTGACCATACAGGCGCTGATCAACAGCGATGCCTTCATCACCTCCTACACGGTGACCTACGCCAACCTCACCGAGGCCCAGTCCAGCCGGGTCGACTTCTATGTGCCGGAGACCGATGCCAACGGCGACCCTGTCCTCGACCCGGTGACCGGCAACGACCAGACGATCACCTTTGGCGCCCCCACCGGCAGCGGCGTCTGGCTGCCGCTGGACGATCGCGACCGCAATCCCGACGATCCCGACGGCAAGGTCAGCTTCGAGGGTACCGGCGATGAGCTGAGCTTCGTTGCCAAGTCGATCACCCTGGAAAAGACCGCCACCCTGGCCATCGATACCGGCACCAGCGGCCTGACCCCGGGTGACACCCTGGAATACCGGCTGGAGATGGCGCTGTCGGACTACTTCGCCTTTGGCGAGGACACCCAGCTCGAGGGTCAGTTTGTCGTCACCGATACCCTCGGCGACGGCCAGACCCTCGAGGGCACCCCGACGCTGATCCTCTACAGCGGTGATGACGCCACCACCATCGATCTGGTGGTCACCACCAGCGTCAATGCCGATGGCACCACCACCCTTGTCTTCGATATCGCCCAGTCGATCGAGAACGCCCTGGTCGACCAGGCCTGGCTCGCCGGCGACGCCGCCTTCGACGGAATGATCGACGCCGGCGCCACCCGTGCGCTGATCAGCTATCGCGCGGTCATCGATGACGCCTACGCGAACGTGAGCGATCACCCTGACATCAACGAAGGCGATAGTATCGGCAATGCCGCCGAGGTCGACGCCACCCTGCTGCTCAACCCGAACAACCTGACCGGCGAGAGCGAGACCGACGGCTCCAGCACCGAACTGACGGTGCCCACCAGCCAGGTGGACATCGCCATCGAAGGAGGCGCCAGCGAACTGGCTCCCGGCGACGAGGTGACCTTCACCCTGCGCTACGAGCTGGTCACCGGCGACCACGAAAACTTCCAGTTGATCGCCTACCTGCCGCTGCCGCTGCTCGACACCTCCGGTATCAGCTGGACGCAAGGTACTGACTCCGGCCAGTGGTCCCTGGCAGCGGACAACAGCTGGGCGGGCGAGATCACCAGCGTAGCGAGCGGTCCCGGCAATGCCATCGTCTTTACCCTGGCAGACCTGTCCACGACAGAGGCCAGCACCATCGCCCTGAGCTTTACCATGACGGTGGGGGATCAGCCCTTCGCCGACGGCCGCTCGCTGGATGTGCTGGCCGAATCGCGCCAGACCACCACCCTCGACCAGACCGAACTGGTGACCCAGGACGTGGTCAAGGTGCAATCGGTGGCCGAGCCGGTCGTCACCATCACCCATGGGGTGGTGTCCTCGACCAACGGCAGCGTCAGCGGCACCAGCGGCAGCTGGAATGCGCCCGGCTCGGCGGGTGCGCCCTTCACCGGCAGCATCACCGACCCGGCGGCGGTTGACGGCGACGTCACCGACATCGACGCCGGCGACACCCTGCGCCTGGCCACGCTGCTCGAGAACACCGGCGGCGGCGGCGCCTTCGACGTGACGACCGAGATCGAGCTGCCCACGGACCTGGCCTTTGTCGGTGGCAGCCTGGGCGGTGCCAACCTGACCCTGACGCTCGGTGACGGCAGCGTGCTGATCGAGGGCACCGACTACAGCGTCAGTGGCAACACCATCACCCTGCTCGACGACAGCGGCCAGGCCACCCTGCAGGCCGGGCGGGATGGCAGCGCCAGCGACGCCGCCGGCACCAACATCATCGTCATCACCTACGACGTGACCGTGGCCGAGGCGGTCAGCGCCAGTCGCACCCTAGGCACCACGGCAACGCTCACCAACTACGCCAGCGTCGACGGTGGCACCGACTTCACCCCGACGGACCTCGAGGACGACGCGACCCAGCAGGTGGCGGCGCCAACCATCACGACCACCTTCGCGGACGGCGGCGCCGCCACTGATAACGACTCGAGCGAGACCCACACCGACGGCGCCGACCTGGTGGTCGGCGAGTCGATGCTCTACGACATCGTGGTGACCCTGCCGGAAGGCACTACCCAGGAACTCAGGGTCAATGACCTGATACCGCCGGGCATGGCGCTGGATACCAGCTTCAATAGTAACTCGGGTTATGAACTGATCACCCTGGCCGCCGGCAGCGACAACCTGAGCGCCAACTTCGCAGGCAGTGTCTCCGTCAGCGCGCTTGCCGGCAGCGGCGGCACCCTGGGCGCTGACGGCGTCGATGGCCAGTTCACCTTCAGCGCCGCCAGCGCCACTGGCGACAACGACACCGGCAACAATACCTTCGTGCTGCGCCTCCAACTGATCGCCAGCAATACCCCCGGCAACCAGCAAGACGTCACCCACGAGCACAAGGCCAGCCTGAGCTATCAGGACGTCGACGGCGACGAGATCAACGGCGCCACCGCCGTGGATCGCGACGTCAGTCAGCCCGGTACGGGTCCGACCACCACCCTGGTGGAACCCACGGTCACCATCGAACAGGCGCTGACCACCCCTTCCGACCCGGGTCTCGGAGTCGACTCTGGTGACGCCATCGAGTACGCCGTCACCTTTTCGAACACCTCGGGGGTCGACGCCTTCGACCTGGGGCTGTCTGTCCAGCTACCTGCTGAACTCGACGGCGTCAGCCTTGAGGCGGTGAGTTTCAGCGACGCCAACGGGCCCGCCGTGGGTGACTTCGAGATCACCGGCAACGACACCGACGGCTATCAACTCAGCCTCAAGAGTGGATTCGATCTCGACCTGCGTACCGACCATTCCATCACCCTGACCATCGGAGGCACCGTGGGCGCCACTGCCGCGGATCTGGCGAACCTCACCTCCGAGGCCCGGGTCGACTGGACCAGTCTCGACGAGACCAGCTCCAGCAATGGTACCGAACGTACAGGGGCCAACGGGGAACTGGGGGATGGCTCCCTCAACGACTATCGGCAGATCGATATCCAGGCGATCCCGATCGCTCAGACACTGCAGGTGTCCCGCGTCGGCGGGCTGGACAGCACCGCAGCTGCAGACCCGACCGGCGACACCCGCGAAGACGTCGCGGTGGGTGAAATCATCCGCTACAGGGTGGTGGCGCTGCTGCCCGAAGGCACTACGGACAACTATCAACTGACGATTCAGGTCGATGAAGGTCTCACCATTCTCCCGGAGACGGCCAACCAGATCAAGATGGCCTTCATCGCCAACGGTGGCGGTCTGACAAGCAACCTTAACACCGGCGCCAATTCCGTCGATGGCAATGGCCAGTCCCCCGAGGCCGGGTACATCCAGAGCGACCTGAGCGTCGGACCGGAGGGTGTGCTCGACCCTGCCCGCTACACCATCAGCGGCGATGGACGCACCCTGACCATCGACCTGGGCACCATCACCAACACCAACAACGACCTCGACAAGGAAGGCATTTCGCTCGAGTTCAATGTGCGGGTCGACAACGTCTCGACCAACCAGGCAGGGACAGAGCTTGGCATGGTCGTGACCGAAAGCCGCGACGGCACCAGTTTCCAGAGCGAGGAAATCTACGAACGAATCGTCGAGCCGTCCTTTACCGATATGACCAAGACGGTGGTGGACTTCGATCCCGCTCCGGATGACAACACCGGTACCGCCAGCGTCACCGTTGCCTTTACCCAGAACGGTGGCATGCCCGCCTACGAAGTGGTGCTGACCGACGCCTTTCCTCCCTCGGGCAGCGATTATGTCATCGACAGTGTGGTCATCGATGGCCAGAGCTACAGCCTGGGCGGCCTGCCGGCCGGAGTCGTGGCCAACGCCACCGCCAGTGGAATCGAGGTCACCTTTGCACAGCTCGACCCGGGCAGCGAGGTCAGCGTGTCCTATCGCCTCGAGGTACCCAACGATGCGGTGGTGACGGCCACCGCCGCCGAGGCCCGTCTTGCCTGGTCCAGCCTGCCCGACGACGGCAGTTTCGATGGCTTTGCTGGCAGCGATGTCGGCCCCGACGGCTCGGCAGCGGGCGAGCGTACCGATGCCGACGGAAGCGGCGGGCTCAATGACTATGTGTTGACCGCCGGGGCGAGTCTCGGGCTGATCGAAGGCACCCTGTGGAATGACACCCTCAGCGCCAACACCAGCAAGACACCCGATGGCGATGGTCTGGCCGGCGTCAGTGTGACCCTGACCTGGGCAGGCAGCGATGATACCTTCGGTAACGCCGACGACGTCAGCTACACCACCGTCACCGACCCAAACGGCAACTACTCCTTCGGCGTGCTGCCCAAGGGCAGCTATCGCATCTCGGCCAGCGAAAGCCTCACCGACGCCGATGCCGGCGAGCTGAAGGCGCGTATCGACAGCGGACCCTCCGACGACGGCAGCCTATCGTTGATCACCGGCGCCGTAGACGGCGACACCACCTTCGACGCCGATATCGGCTATGTCGAACTCAACGACGCCCCGGTCCACACCTTGCCGGCCTCGCCGGTCTCCGGTGACGAAGACACCGACATTACCATCACCGGCATCTCGATCGCCGACCCCGACGCCCTGACGCCCGGCACCAGCGGCGCACAGGTCCTCACCACCACCCTGAGCGTGAACAATGGCACCCTGACGGTCACCGCCGGCACCGGAAGCGCCACTGTGTCAGGCAGTGGCGCCAGCGTGACCATCGAGGGCAGCGTCGACGAGATCAACGCTGCCCTCGCCACCCTGACCTATACCGGCGTCGCCAACTTCAACGGTGACGATACCCTGACCATCGTTACCAGCGACAACGGCAACTTCGGCGATCACCCGGACAACGGCAACGGCATCCCCGGCGAGAAGATCGACGACGCCCTGATCGCCCGCGATACACTGGCCATCGAGGTCATCGCGGTCAACGATGTTCCTCTGGCCATCGACGACAGCGCCACCGCCGTGGAGGCAGGGGGGCGCTTCAATATCGGCGGCATCGACCCCAACGGTCTCGTCATCATCAACGACAAAGACCCCGACAAAGGTGACGCCGACCCCGACGTGCTGACGGTGGTCCGGGCGGGCACCGACGACAGCTCACTGCAGGCGGTCAACAGCGACCCCGCCTCGCCCACCCGTATCCAGGGCAGCTACGGCACCCTGGTGATCTCCTCGAGCGGCTCGGCGGAGTACCAGCTCGACAACGACGACGCTGCCGTCGAGGCGCTGAGGCTGAGCGGCAATACCCTGACCGAAACCTTTGTCTATGAGATCGGCGATCGCGCGGGCGCCACCTCCCAGGCCACCATCACCATCACCATCGAAGGCGCCAACGACGCCCCGGTGGGCGTCGACGACAGCGGCGTGGCCATCGAGAAAGGTGGCATCAACAACGCCACCGCCGGCCAGGACGCCAGCGGCAATGTGCTGACCAACGATACCGACGTCGACCGCAACGGCGAGACCAAGGCGGTCACCGGTATCCGCACTGGCGATGAGCTCCTCGGCAGTTTCGATGAGGTCACCGGCGCCACCGACGTGATCGGCAGCTACGGCACCCTGACCATCAATCCGGATGGCAGCTATAACTACGTCATCGATGACGACAACACAGCCGTCGAAGCCCTGGCGGTGGGCGATACCCTGAGCGAGACCTTCAGCTACCTGGTCACCGACGCCGAGGGACTCGATGACATCGCGGTGCTGACCATCACCATCGAAGGCGCCCAGGACAACCCCGTCGCCACCAACAACACCACCAGCGCCCAGGCACCGTCCACCGACGGTGCCACACCAGCGGTGGACGGCACCGGCAATCTGATCGCTGATGACGACGGTGATGGCGTCGATGCTGACGTGGATACCATCGACCAGGGTGCGCTCTCCATCGGCGCCATTCGCCCCGGCAGCGAGGCGGCCGGCGGCGCCATGACCAGCCTCGGTGGCGTCAGCGCCAGCGTCGATGGTCAGTACGGGCGGCTCACGGTAGACGCCGACGGCAGCTACCGCTACGTGGTCGACGGCGACAACGCCGCCGTACAGGCCCTGGCGGCAGGCGCCACCCTGAGCGAGACCTTCACCTACCGACTGATCGACACCGCCGGCAATCCGGATCTGGCCGAGCTGGTCGTCACCGTCACCGGCGCCAACGATCCGCCAAGTCCGGTGGCCGACCAGGCCATCGCGGTGGAAGCCGGGGGTACCGCCAACGCCACCCCAGGTGACGACCCCAGTGGCAATGTCCTGACCAACGACGACGACGTGGATGGACAGACACTGAGTGTCGATCAGGTCCGCTTCAACACCACCACGGTGGCCGCCGGCCAGCCGCTGGCCGGGCGCTACGGCACCCTGACCCTGAACGCCGACGGCAGCTTTTCCTACGTGGTCGATAACAGCAATCCGGCGGTGGAGGCCCTAAGAACCGCCAACGATACCCTCACCGAGGTCTTCGTCTACCGCAGCGTCGATCCCCTGGGTGCCAGCACCACGGCGCGTCTGACCGTGACCATCGAGGGACGCGACGATGCCCCGGTGGCCGCCGACAACGTCGCCCTGGCGGTGGCCGACAGCGATCAGGGCACCGGCCGTGATCCCAGCGGCAATGTGCTCGACAACGACAGTGATATCGACGCCGGTGACCAACTGGCCGTGAGTGGCGCCCGACCCGGCACCGAGGCCGCAGGCGGGGCCCTGTCCACCCCCAGCGCCGGCACGATAACCCTGACAGGCCAGTACGGCACCCTGACGCTTGCTACCGACGGCAGTTACAGCTACGCGGTCGACCAGACCAACGCCGAGATCCTCGGGCTTGGCCCGCTGGAGTTCCGCCGCGACGTCTTCACCTACGAGGCCCGTGATCTGGCGGGACTGGTGGACCTGGCCGAACTGACGGTGTTCGTGCGCGGCCAGAACCAGGCGCCGGTGCCCGGCGCCGACGATGGCCTGGCGGTGGAGGCCAGTGGCCGCGACAATGCCACGCCCGGGGCGGACGCCGTGGGCAATGTGCTCGACAACGACAGCGACGTCGATGGCGACATCAACCTCGGCGTCAACCTGCTCGGCCCCAACCTGACGGTGACCGGCGTTCGCACCGGCGATGACCCAAGTGCCGGCACCGAAGGCACCCTCGGCAATGCCCTTGTGGGCCGCTACGGCAGCCTGGTGATGGAGGCCGACGGCAGCTACCGCTACCAGGTCGATGACGACAACCCGGAGGTCCAGGCGTTGCGTCAAAGCGGCCAGACCCTGGTCGACGTCTTCACCTATGCGCTGGAGGACCGCTGGGGCGGTCCCGCCAGTGCCAGCCTGACGATTACCATCGATGGGCGCAACGATACACCGACGGCCCGCGACGACAGCGGCGACGCCGTGGACATCGGCGGAGGCGCGAGCCGTCCCGACGCCACCGGCAACGTGCTGCCCAACGACACCGACGTCGACGCCGAGCGCTACGGCGAGACCCAAAGGGTCACCCTGGTGGCACAGGATGGCGTCAGCGCGGCGCCCGGCGAGCGCCTGGCGGGCCGCTACGGCACCCTGATCATCGAGGCGGACGGCAGCTACCGCTACTTTATCGACCGCACCAACAGCGAGGTACTGCGCGCCAGCGGCCTGGGTCCGCTGCTGCAGGAGGTCTTCGTCTACACCCTGACCGACCAGGCCGGCGCCAGCGACACCGCCACCCTGACCCTGACCCTGGATATCGCCGCACCCTATATTCCGATCAGGGATGGCGCCGGGCCCCATTTCCTGCGCCCGGACGATGGGAGCCAGTCGCGCGCCACTCTCGGCGATGTCGACCCGGTGGTCTATGTCACCCCGGAGGTCGAGCGCAATAGCCGCCAGGTCTTCGACTACCTGCGCCTGTCCCACGGCGCCCAGCCCTGGCTGGTCAGGCCGCTGGAGATGCAGATCCCGTCGCTGGCCAACGGCCTGGGTGAGGTGCCAGGCCAGTACGTGCTGCGCGGCGTAGCCTTGAGTCGCCTATATGCCGAGCAGGATCAATTGCTGCTGCTGGGCCGCCACGGTCGCACCGACCTGACGGCAGATGGCCTGCTGGCCGATCCCTCCGTCTACGCTCCCACCCGCGAACAATTGCTGAACAACGCCGCTGGTACCGATGGCGAACCGACGATTCCGACGCGAAGCTCGACGCCGGGCGACGCTCAACCTGGCTCGGCCGAGGCGCCGAACCCCGACGCGGCAGATGATGGCCGGCCTGTGCTGCCGCCGGGGGCCGAATGGATCGCCGATGGTGACCAGGACGATCGCCTCGAGCCAGCAGCGCTGGCCCAGGACGGCTGGCGCGGGCCAGAAGAGACCTCCGGCGCCTCTCCCAGAGTCGCTGCAGGCTTTCGCGCACAACTGACGGCCATGGCCGGCTCCACCGCGCCGCTGCGAGGGGAGCACGACCTGTGAGATTCGAACGACAAGGACACCGCATGCATCGACTACCGCTCACCACGCTGGCGGTCACCGCCGGCCTGACCCTGAGTGCCTGCTCCAGCCTCGAGCCCCAGCCCTTCGACGCCACCGAGATCCGTCAGCGGGCGATCAGCGACCAGGCCCAGATGTATCGCCTGCAGGAGCCGCTCAATCAGCCGGTTACCTTCTACGAGGCCGCCGCCCGGGCACTCAAGTACAACCTCGACTATCGCCTGAAGCTGATGGAAAGCGCCCTGGCCTCGAACCTGCGTGACGTCTCGCGCCATGAACTGCTGCCACGCATCGTCGCCGAGGCCGGCTACAGTGATCGCAGCAATGACTCCGGTGGCACCTCCATCGGTATCGAAGACGGCGAGGAAAGCCTGCGCCCCTCCACCTCGGAGCAGCGCTACCGCTCCACCGCGGGCCTTGGCCTGTCCTGGAGTCTGCTCGACTTCGGCCTGGCCTACTACGAGAACCAGCAGAAGGCCGACCAGATGCTGATGGCCGAGGAACGTCGGCGCAAGGTCGCCCAGAACGTGCTGCGCGACGTGCGCAACGCCTACTGGCGGGCGCTGGCCGCCCAACGCCTGATTCCTCGCCTCAATGTACTGCTGGCGCGCACCGAGGTAGCGCTGGACGCCGCCCGTGAGGCCCAGCGCCAGGGATTGCTGCCACGCCAGGAGGTGCTGGCCTACCAGCGCGCCCTGCTCGACTCCACCACCCTGCTGACCGCGCGCCGCCAGGATCTGGAGCTGGCCAAGACCGAACTGGCCGCGCTGATGTCGCTGCCCCCCGGTACCCGCCTGATCCTGGCCGACGAACCGGAACCGGATCTTCCCCCGGACGTCAGCGATATCGAGCGCCTGGAACAGCTGGCGCTGCAGCACCGCCCGGAGATCATGGAGGAGTGGTACCGCAAGCGGGTCAACCAGAACGACCTGGAAGCCGCCAAGCTCAGGCTGTGGCCCAACGTCACGGTCAGCGCGGGCATCGAGTATGACTCCAACGACTACCTGTACAACAACGACTGGACCGAGACCGGCGTCAATGTGTCCCTGAACCTGTTGAAGCTGTTGTCCTATCCCGATCTGAACGAAGCCCAGGACACCCAGGGTGACGCCGACAACCTGCGCCGTACCGCGCTGTCCATGGCGGTCCTGACCCAGGTTCGGGTGGGCGCCCTGCGCTACCACCTGGCCCGCGAAGAGCTCGAGTACAGCGACGAGAGCCTCGAGGTGGACGAGGACCTGCTGGCCTACGCCAAGGCCGCGGCCTCCTCTTCCATCGGCTCGGAGCTTGAGGTGATTCGCGCCGAGAGCCGCTATCTGCTGTCCCAGTACCAGCGCAAGGCGGCCTACTCCCGCGCCCAGGCCGCCTGGGGCCGGTTGTTCAACTCGGTGGGCCTGGACGTGCTGCCCGAGACCGTCGCCCAGCACGATGTACAGACCCTGGCCAGCGAGATCGAGCGGATCATGACCACCCACGAGCGCCAGGGCATCATTGCGCCTCACCCGGGCCAGCCACCGGCACCAGCCGGCGGGCCCACCCTGGAGCCGCGTCGCCCGCAGCCTGGGACGGGCGCCGATGAGGGGGGCACCGATGCCGTCTAGTCGTCTTCGCCCGCGCTCGGCCGGGATGCTCCTCGGTCTCGCCCTGCCCCTGCTCGGGCTTTCGGCGCTGGCATCGGCCCAGCAGTCGGCACCTCAATCGACCCAGCAGTCGGCACAGCAATCGACCCAGCAAAGCCGGAGCGAGCTGACCATGCGCGCCCTGCTGGCCCCCCAGCAGGAGGCGACCCTGTCCAGCCGCATGGAAGGCACCCTGGACGAGCTGGCCGTGTCGCTGGGTGCTACGGTGGCCGAGGGCGATGTGCTTGCCCGCTTCGACTGTCGAATCGAACAGGCCCGGGTCAACGTGGCCAATACCGAACTCGGCGTGGCCCGGCTCAACAGCCAGGCCAAGGACCGCCTGCGCCGCCTGGACGCAGTGGGCGATCTCGAGGTGGCGCTGGCCCGCGCGGAGGTCGACAAGGCCCAGAGCGCCTTGAACCTTGCCGCCGTCCAGCGCGATCGCTGTACCTTGAAGGCGCCCTTCGCCGGGCGCATCGCAGCGGTTCACGTCAAGCCCTTTCAGACCATGGCCGCCGGTACGCCGATCGCCGATCTGGTCGGTGATGGCCCTCTCAAGGTCCGGCTCAATGCCCCCTCGGCGCACCTGGCCGAGCTCGGCGAAGGCCAGCCAGTCAGTCTTGACGTCAGCGAGACCGGCAAGCGCTACGCCGCCACGCTCAGCGCGGTGAGTGCCCGCATCGATGCGGTGGCCCAGACCGTCGAGCTCGAGGCACGCCTCGACCAGGCCCATGACGAGCTGATGCCGGGCATGACCGGGCGTGCCACCCTGGTGGCCGAATCGCCCACCACAGAGGACAGCGACGAAGGCACGCCATGAGCGCCAGCGAACACCCACGCCCGGTGTCGCTGGCGTCGTTGAGCCTGGCCCTGCGAGATCGCGCGCTGGACGCCGACTCACGCACCACCCTGGCCTTCTCCATCGCCAACGACCCCTATCCGCTGCTGCGCTTTCGTCAGGCCCTGGTGCTGGAAGGCCGTGCCCGGGGCGCGGTCAAGCTTCGCTGTGTCTCGGGGCTGGCCACGCCCACCGAGCGCACCCCCTTCGTCAACTGGGTGGAAAGGCTCAGCGCCTGGCTGCTCGATCAACACGACATCGATGGCCCCAGGCTGCTGCTGCGCGATCAACTGGAACTCCCCGAGGACCTGGCCGAGGGCTGGGCCCAGTGGTGGCCAGAGGTGCTGTGGCTGGTGCCGCTGGGTCCCGGCGGCGCCGACGTCGACCGAAAGTCGTCCACCGACCATGCCTGGGCGCTGTTTCTGCTCGAGCAGCCACCGCCCCAGGCGCTGCGCCAGCAGCTCGGTGGCCTGGCCGCCACCTGGCGCTACTGCTGGCAGGCCCTGGCGCCACGCCGCCGCGCCTGGCAGCTACCGCGTCGTCGGCTCGGCTGGCTGTTATTGGTTGCAGTGATCGCCGCGATGTTCCTGCCGGTGCGCCAGTCGGCCCTGGCCCCGGCCGAGATCGTGTCGCTGGACAGCGCCGCCATCACCAGCCCGTTGGACGGTGTGGTGGCCGAGATGCTGGTGGAACCCAACTCACGCGTCGAGGCCGGCACCCCCCTGTTTCGCCTGGATCGTAGCGAACTCGAAGGCCGCGCCGAGGTACTCAGGCGTCAGCTCGAGGTGGCCAGCGCCGAGCTCGACGCCGCCGGCAACCTGGCCTTCGACGACCGCTCACGGCTCGCCGACATAAGTCGCCTGAGGCGCCAGCAGGCACAGCGCCTGGCCGAACTGGAGGCACTGGAGGCCAGGCTCGAACGCACCCTGGTGACGGCTCCGACGGCGGGAGTTGCGGTCTACAGCGACCCCGACGACTGGGAAGGACGCCCCGTCGCCACCGGCGAGCGCATCCTGCGCCTGGCCGACCCCGATCAGCCGGCGGTGGAGATCCAGCTGGCCGCCGCCGACGCCATCACCCTGGCAGCGGGGGCCGAGGTCAAGGTATTCCTCAGCGCCCGTCCGCTGGAACCGATCGGCGCGCGCCTCACCCAGACCAGCTACGAAGCCTCGACCGACGCAGATGGCGTCGCCGCCTATCGCCTGCTGGCCGAGCTTGCGCCGACCAAGGTGAAAGACAGCGCCGGACAGAGCCTCGACCAGGGGACCAATACCCAGGCCGACTCGACAGCGAACAAGGTACGCCTGGGGCTGCACGGCACCGCCAAGGTCTACGGCGAAGAGGTCAGTCTCGGCTACTACCTGCTGCGCCGGCCGCTGTCGGCCCTGCGCGCCTGGACGGGGTGGTAGCCATGGCCTCAGCGACACCCGCAAGCCATGGCCCGGGGGCTTCCCATAGCGCGGCTGCCTCCCCCACGGAAGCCAACGCCAGCCCCTTTACCGCGACGATGGCCCATCACACCGCCGGCGTCGATGAACGCTCGGATCGTTCGCCGCCACCGCTGCGCGAGGACCTGGTGCTGGTGGATGCGGGCCGTGATCGCCACGGCGAGCCCCAGTGGTCGATCCAGGACCCGGTGACCAATCGCTTCTACCGGATCGGCTGGCTCGAGTTCGAGTGTCTGGCGCGCTGGGGGGCGAGTCCCGCGCGGATTCGCGACGAGATCGCCGCCCAGACGCCGATGCAGCCGTCGCTCGAGCAGGTGCTCGAACTAGTGGACTTTCTCGAGCATCACCGTCTCTTGCGGGCCGGGCCCGACGCTACCGACCGCATGGCCCGCGAGGCCGCCACAGGCGCCGCCTGGCGCAAGCTGTCCTGGTGGCTGCATCACTATCTGTTCTTTCGCCTGCCGCTGGTGCGCCCGCAGCGCTTTCTTGGCGCCGTGGTGCGCGCCCTGCCCTGGCTGTTCAGCCGTGGCATGGTCACGGCGGTGCTGTTGCTCGGACTGCTCGGGCTGGTGCTGGTGGTGCGCCGCTGGGACCACTTTACCCACGCGGTGATGGACGCCTTCTCGCTGTCGGGCATACTCAGTTTCGCCTGTGCGCTGGTGGTGGCCAAGGCCTGCCACGAACTCGGCCATGCCCTGGTGGCGACCCGGCTGGGGGTAAAGGTGGCGCATATGGGCGTCGCCTTTATCGTGCTGTGGCCGATGCTCTACACCGACACCGGCGAGAGCTGGAAACTCAGGCGCAGCCGATCGCGGCTGGCGATCTCGTCGGCGGGCATGCTGGTGGAGCTTGGCCTGGCAGGCCTGGCGACCCTTGGCTGGGTGCTGACCGAGCCGGGCGCCGTCAACTCGGCGCTGTTGTATCTGGCCACCACCAGCTGGGTGCTGAGCCTGGCGATCAACGCAAGTCCCTTCATGCGCTTCGACGGCTACTTCGTGCTGACCGATCTGCTCGACTTCCCCAACCTGCACGAGCGCGCCGGCGCCCAGGCCCGCGTGTGGCTACGCCGGCGACTGCTGGGGCTCGACGAGGCCTGGCCGGACCCCTTCCCCCGTCATCAGCGACGTTCGCTGGTGCTGTTCGCCTTCGCCACCTGGCTGTATCGACTGGTGCTGTTCCTCGGCATCGCCCTGGCCGTCTATCATCTGTTCTTCAAGGCGCTGGGCATCGTCCTGTTCGCCGTGGAAATAGCCTGGTTCATCCTGATGCCCGTCACCCGAGAATTGCAGCACTGGTGGTCCCATCGCCGCGCCGTCCCCCGGCGCTTTCGCCTGGCCTGGCTGTTCGCCCTCGGCTCCCTGCTGTTGCTGGCCTGCCTGCCCCTGCAGACCCGCGTCAGCGGGCCTGGCGTGCTCCACGCCGAGCGCGAACTGACCCTGTACTCGCCGTTTCCCGCACGCCTGGAGACCATCGCCGCCTCCGGGCGGGTCGAGCGAGAGGCGGCCCTGGTGCGGCTGAGCGAGCCGGATATCCGACGTCGCGAGCTGGCCCAGGACAGCGAGCTCGACCTGCTGGAGGCCGAACTGGCGGGGCTGCTCGACGCCGACGATGGGCGTAATCGCGACAGCGCTACCCTGGCGCTACACCGCGTCAGCGAAAGCGGACGAGAGGCCGCCCGGCGGGAGCAGCAGCGACTGGTCATCAACGCCCCCTTCGCCGGCGAATGGCAGCGCTTCGATCGCCAACAGACGCCGGGGCAATGGGTCGCGACCCGAGAGCCGCTGGGCGTACTGGTGGACCCCTCGACCTGGGTCATCGATGCCTACGTGCCTCAGGACGAGGTCCACCGCCTGAGTCCTGGTGCCCGGGTGCGCTTTCTGGTGGAGGGCCACACCCGAGCACTGGCCGGACACGTCACCAGCATCGGTGCCACCCGCGCCGAGCACCTGAGTCACCCCCTGCTGGCGGCGCGCCACGGCGGCCCGTTGTCCATCTACGAGGACCCGGAGGAGCGCGGCAAGTTGCGTCTTGAACGCGCGCTGATCGCGATCGAAGCCCGCCTGGACAGCCCCTGGACAGGCGGCAGGCAGGCCGCTGGCCAATTGCACATCGACGCCGAGCGTCAGAGCCTGGTCGGCCAGTTCACTACCTGGCTCGCTTCGGTGGTGATCCGCGAGAGCGGCTTCTGAGAAGACGGTTCCCTCTAGACTGCCTGCCCGCGAGCCCACCAGCGCTGCCACTGTGCCCTATTGTCGCTATGCCCCGTTGTCGCTGTGCCGCGTTGTCACTAAGGCGCATTGTCACTATGTTGCACATTCGCTAGCATCGTCACTGCATTCGCCAGGAGCAAGTCAGTGGCCGTCCCATCTCGCAGCAACAGCAAACGCCCCAGCGTGGCCGACTACCTGGCCGAGGCCATCTTCGGCGGACGCTATCGCCCCGGCGACTTCGTGCCCAAGGAGGTCGACCTGGCCGAACAGTTTGCGCTGAACCGTTCGGCGGTCAGGAGCGACCTGCGCCAGCTGGTGGACGTGGGCATCATCGAGCGCATTTCCGGCCACGGCTCCAAGGTGCGCGAGGTCGAGGCCTGGAACATCCTCGACCCGTCGGTCACCGACTGGATGACCCGTTACGCGGCTCCCAACCCCGAGATCCAGCGCGAGATCCTGAGCTTCCGCCTCGACGTCGAGCCCTACGTGGCGATGACCGCCGCCCGCCGCGCGACGGCCCGCGATCTGGTCGCCATCGAGGAGGCCTTCGAGGGCATGGAAAGCGCCATGAACGCCGCCGAGGGCGACGCCAAGCGCTTGCACAGCGATCACGACATCGCCTTCCATGTGGCCATCTTCAAGGCCACCCGCAATATCGTCTGGTCCCAGCTCTCGCATATCCTGCGCCCCTCGATCTACCTGCTGATCGAGACCTCCAACGAAAGCGCCAGCGACCCCGAGGACAGCCTCGAGCGTCACCGCGAGCTGATGGAGGCGATACGCACGCGGCGTCCCCAGGACGCCTTTCGCGCCGCCCAGGCGGTGCTCGCCGGTACCGCCGATGCCCTGGGCATCAAGCCCGGCGACTCGGTGCTCGGCAGCGACCTGGAGTTGCCTCCTACCGGCTAGTCAAGGCCCTGTGGGAGCCGCCATGCTATGCTGGCGGCCTGGCGCAGCCCACGCACCCGCCAGCCCCGTCCCCCTCGCCTAGCCCGTCAAAAAGGACCTTTGACATGGCCTCCGTGTATGATTTCAAGCCTCGTTTTCAAGCCCTGCTGCGTCCCTTGGTGGGCCGCCTTCACCAGCGTGGCGTCAGCGCCAATCAGGTCACCCTGCTGGCCGCCGTGCTGTCACTGCTGGTGGCGGCAGTGGTTGGCCTCAACGTGCAGACGCAGCTCTGGTTCGTACTGATCGCACTGTGGCTTCCCCTGCGTATGGCGCTCAACGCCATCGACGGCATGCTCGCCCGTGAACACGGCCAGCAGACGGCCCTGGGCGGCTATCTCAACGAGCTTTGCGACGTGGTCTCGGACGCCGCCCTGTTCGTTCCCTTCGCGTTGCTGCCCGAGACGGGCCCCGGCGCCGTCCTGATCGCCATGGTGCTGGCGATCATCGTCGAGTACGCCGGCGTCATGGGCCCCCTGGTCGGCGCCACCCGTCGCTATGATGGCCCCATGGGCAAGAGCGATCGCGCCCTGGTCATCGGCATGCTCGCCCTGGTGGTGGCGGTGGGCCTGGCGGCAGGCTGGTTTATCGCAGCGGTATTCTGGCTGATGGCGGTGCTGATGCTGGTCTCGCTGTACCATCGCGTCCAGCGTGGCATCGCCGAGGCCACTGGAGACGACAAGACCCCGGCGCCTTGATCTCGCCGGGGTCCCACCATCAGCAGGCGTGGCACCTAAGATGCAGGACGACAGCCCCGTTCACCATGGGCAACCCGCCTGCTGCCCAACCCGAACGCATGGGTTACTCGTAGGCCATCTGCTCAAGCTCCCGTCCACGGGTCTCCTTGACCCACTTCATCACGAACACCACTGAGCAGGCCGCGAAGAAGGCGTAGACACCATAGGCCCCGGCAAGGCCGATTCCCGCCAGCATGATCGGGAAGGTCATGGTGATGGCGAAGTTGGCCAGCCACTGGAACAGCCCCGAGACCGCCAGTCCCGAACCGCGCACCTGATTGGGGAACATCTCACCGAGCATCACCCACATCACCGGCCCCCAGGACACATTGAAGAACAGCACATAGGCGTTGGCCGCCAGCAGCGCCAGCACCCCCATGTCACCGGCCAAGGCCAGCTTTCCGTCTACCATGCTGGCGGTGGAGAAGGCGTAGGCCAATAGACACAGGGTCAGCGCCATGCCCACTGAACCGGCCCACAAGAGCGGCTTGCGACCGATGCGGTCGATCAGCGCGATGGCGATCAGACAGGCGCCGATGGACACCGCACCGCTGATCACGTTGATCAGCAGGGCATCACCCTCGGAGAAGCCCACCGCCTGCCACAGCACCGCACCGTAGTAGAACACCACGTTGATCCCGACCAGCTGCTGGAACACCGCCAGCCCGATACCGACCCAGACGATGCCGTGCACCTTGCCACTGGTGGCGTTGATCAGATCCCTGAGGCTCGGCACATGGTCGGCGTTCAGCGACGCCTTGATCTCGGCGACCTTGGCCTGCCCCGCCTGCTCGCCGAGCAGGGTGACCAGCACCCGTGTCGCCTTGTCGTCGCGTCCGCGGCTGATCAGAAAACGCGGGCTCTCCGGGATACCCAGCAGTGCCAGCAGAAAGATCGCCGCCGGCAGCATCTCGATCCAGAACATCCAGCGCCAGGCGTCGAAGCCGAACCACAGACTGGCGGTGGAGGCGCCGGCGATCTTGGCCAGCACATAGTTGCTGACGAAGGCGATAAACAGCCCCGAGATGATCGCCACCTGCTGGATCGTGGCCAGCCGTCCGCGCCGCTCGGCCGGCGCCACCTCGCTGATGTAGGCCGGCGTCATCACGCTGGCCGCGCCCACCGCCATGCCGCCAAGCACCCGGTAGATCACGAACTCCAGCGAGCCGGTCGCCACCCCGGAGCCCCAGGCGCTGACCAGAAAGAACACCGCCGACACGATCAGCAGCGCACGACGGCCGTAGCGATCGGCCAGGCGGCCGGCGAAGAAGGCACCGATGGCGCAACCCAGCAGCATCGAGGCCACGTTGAAGCCGGTGCCGACGCTGTCGGAGTCGAAGGCCGTCTGCAGACCATCGACGGTGCCGTTGATCACGCCGCTGTCGAAGCCGAACAGAAAACCGCCGATGGCGGCGATACAGCAGATGGCGAACACATAGCGTTGTCGCTTGAGCGAGGCGGCGTCCGCCGGTGAGGATACGATAGGCATGCTGAACTCCTTGTTGTTGTGATATCGCAGTTGAAAAAAGGCTGGGTCACAGCCAGCCGGCGTCCACCCAGTGGTTGTGCGCGGTACAGCCGCTGGCCGCGTCGGAAGCGAGAAACACCACCATCGCCGCGACGTGATGAGGCTCGAGGCGCACCTTGAGCTTCTGCTCGGCGACGATCTGGGCCTCCTGTTCGGCGCTGTACCAGCGTGACTGGCGCGGCGTCTTGATGTTGCCGGGGATCACGCAGTTGACCCGGATGCCCTGTTCACCCAGTTCCTGGGCCAGCGCCCGGGTCAGCCCCTCGATACCGGCCTTGGCCGTCTCGTAGAGCGCCAGGCCTGCCTGGCCCAGGTGCCAGCTGATCGAGCCGAGGTTGATCACCGCTCCGCCGCCACGCCTGGCCATGCCCGGCGCCACCGCCTGGGTGGCGAACACCAGGTGGCGGAGGTTCACGGCGATGCGTTCGTCGAAATAGGCCGGGGTGATGTCCGCCAGACGATGGCGATCGTCATTGGCCGCGTTGTTGACCAGCACATCGACATCACCGATCGCGCTCAGCACCTCGTCGAGACGCGCCAGATCGGTCAGGTCACAGTGATGGAATTGCAGCCGATCGCGGCCGGCACCCTGCTCGGTCAGACGCGCCACCAGCGCCTGTGATGGCGCCTCGGCGAGGTCGAGAAAGTGCACTTCGGCGCCCTGCTCGACAAAGGCTTCCACCAGCCCCTCTCCAATTCCCGAGCCGCCACCGGTGATGACCACCCGCCTGCCCGCAAGGCCTGGATAAAGCGCCACCGGCGCTCGAGATTCCTTCGTCATGTCAGCGTGACTCCCGTTGCTGTTGTAGGGGTTGTACCTAAGCCATCCAGGACTTGCCTGGAAGCGCCTGCGCTCATCGACGTATCGGCTTGGCCTGTTGGAGGCGGCGCGCGTCACCTCTTTCGCCTTTCGATCGGCGAAGTCTTTCGATTGGCGAAGCCTTTCGTCTGGCGAGATCCGTTCGTTCGACGAGAGATGTTTGTTACTTCTCTTTACTAATATCTCGTTAGTAATTTGTCCTAACTAAGTGCACAGTCTTGTCGAGTCGGACGCCATGTGCCATTGCACTTATGTCGAACAGAAGCCTCCCAGCGGAAAGGTGCTTGATGGCGCCCGGTGCTCTTCTGAAATCCAGTGCTCTTCTGAAAAGCGGCACAGGCGTCGCACGGATTCACTCAGGATCCTTGTTCGGCCGATGTAGCCGGGCGATGCAGTCGGGCGATGCAGTCGGGCGATGCAGTCGGGCGATGCAGTCGGGCGATGCAGTCGGGCGCTACTGTACGGCGCTAGGCGCTGTCCGAAAAGTCGACGAGCGAAGGTTAGACAAGGCAAAAATCGGTGAGAAAGCGCAGTTTACGGGGTGTAAATGAGCATTTTGACCGGGCTGGCGCACCAGCCGATTTTTAACGCCGTATTACCGAGCGCAGGCACTTTTCAGACAAGCCCTAAAGTCCGGCGCTGCGGCCCGTCGCCCGCCTTGATACACTCGACGCGACCTTCCCCATCCCTGACAGGGTCGGAGACTTTCGTTCATGACCGCCTCTTCCACCGCCGGCGACCTTGGTGCGCTCAAGTCACGCAACCGCGCCTCTCTGCTGGAGTGGCTGCGCCGCCAGCCCGGGCTGACCCGTGCCGAGCTTGCCCAGCGCACCGCCCTGACCAAGGTAACCGTCGGCGCCGCCGTGCAGACGCTGCTGGACCAGGGCTGGCTGGTCGAAGGCGATCTGCTGCGCGGGGGTAGCGGCCGCCCCGGACGGGCGCTGTCCCTCAATCCCGACAGCCATGCCATCCTGGGCATCGAGATCGGGGTCCATGGCCTGCACGTGCTGGCCATCAACTTTCATGGCCAGATCCTGGCCCAGCGACACCAGGCCGTGGTGCCGACCCGGCCAGACGATACCCTGGATCAGATCGTGCCCATGGTGCGCGAGCTTATCCGGACGGCGCTTTCACACAGGACACTGCTCGGTGTGGGACTGGCGGTGCCGGGGCCGACGTCGCCGGAGCAGTCGCGGCTTAGCCTGGCGCCCAACCTGGGCTGGCGAGACGTCCCGCTGCTCGAGATGCTCAGGCAGCGCCTGCCGGAACTCGACGATGATTCGAGACGATTCTGGTGCATGGACAACGAGGCCAAGGCGGCGGCCTTTGGCGAGCTCTATTGCAGCCCGTCCAGCGGCCAGGAGGCCGCGACGCCGTCCTCACTGTTGTACGTCAGCGCGGCTACCGGGATCGGCAGCGGGCTGGTGGTGCAAGGCACGCCGCCCCGGGTGATTCGCGGCGTGCATGGGCTGGCCGGCGAGATCGGCCACACACTCCTGGCGCCGGGGGGCAAGCCGTGTCACTGCGGTAACCACGGCTGCGCCGAGACCCTGGTCAGTGGCTGGGCCCTGCGTGATGCCCTGGGTATCGAGGCCGGCGCCTCCTTGAGCGAAGGCATCAAGCATCACCGCGACCCCGACCTGGTGGCCGAGACCCTCAACCAGGCAGGGGAAGCCCTGGGCCTGCTGCTGCTCAATCTCCACCTCACCCTGAATCCAGAGCGCATCGTCATCGGTGGCTCGCTGGTGAAGCTGGGCGCACTGCTGCTGGACCCGGCGCTTGCGTTCTTCACTCGTCATCAGAACCATCTGCTGCCACAGGCGCCGCCGATTCCGGTGCGCATCCTCGACGACAGCCTCGCGACCGCCGCCCGCGGCGCTGCCGCCCAGGTACTGTGCCAGCTGCTGGCTCGCCACGACGAATTCGCCACTGACGAATAACCCGCTGTTTCTGAAAGGTTCAGCTCACACCAATTGAGCGACGACGTCGTGGGTCATCGAGAGATCGACGCGAAGTGTCGTGTTCACGCGCTGCCATCATCGTCGACGAAGGCCTCGGTGGCCTGACGATGCCCCAGCATCAGGGCGTCGGCCACCTGCTGCAGCGGCGTGATGTCCATATCGCTGTGGCCAGTCTCGAGCAAGCTGTGGAAGTGCGCGTAGACGCCCTGGTATTCGCGCTCCGGCTCATCGATCAGCGTCTTTCCATCGACGATCAGGCGGGCGCCCCCCGCCTCCAGGGTCAAGCTTCCCCCATCGGTGACGAAGGTCATCTCCCAGCACGGCGGGTCCTCGTGACGGAAGTCGAAGTCACCGCTCAGCAGGACGCCATCGGCGGTACGCCATTCAAGCGTCGCCGCGATGGGTGTCTGGGCGTTGGCGGGCACCACCAGATTGGCCCGCTTCAAGAAGAACGGATCGGGCAGCAGTGCGGTAACGATGGACAGGGCGTTGATGCCCGGATCGAACACCCCCATGCCGCCGGCTTCCCACAGCCAGGCCTGGCCTGGATGCCACACCCGCACGTCCTCGTGCCAGCGAATATCGACGCCCTCGACCCGGCGTCCAGCGAGCCAGTCAGCGGCCGCGGCGATGCCCGGGGCAAAGCGCGAGTGCCAGGCGGCGAACAGCGTAAGTCCCGCCTTTTCGGCCTGTGCCTTGAGGTCCTGCACCTCGGCCAGGGTGGCACCCGGCGGCTTTTCCAGCAGCACCGCCTTGCCACGGGCCAGCGCATGACTGGCGAGCCTGTGGCGCAGATGGGCAGGGGTGCAGATCGCCACGGCGTCGATATCCGGCGCGGCGTCGAGCATCTCCTCGAGACTGGCGTAGGACGCCACGCCCTCCAGGCGCGAATGAGGGTCCGCCGACGCCACCAGCTCAAGTCCTTCGGTGGCACGGATGGCGTCCACATGCTGGTCTCGGACGATCTTGCCGGCGCCGGCCACGCCTAGTCGAAACGGCTTCGCTTTCATCTGCTCCATCTCTCCCCTCTCCTCCAACTTTTCCCCTCATCCATCTCTTCCATCTCCATCAGCGCCCCCGTCTTCTTTCCTGCCTCTCTTGGCTCTCTTTCCTCTCTTTCCTCTCCCCCCTCTCTTGCCTTCCTCCCGTCGACGCACGCCACCGTCAGGCGGGCCGACGAAAGGCCGCCAGCTTATCGCAAGAACAAGGGCAAGAGCAGGTGCCAGGGCCAGGGCCAGGCCAGACGGTCTGCCGCCGGACCAGGGATTTCAGCCACCCAGGAGGCCGGGGCGGTGGGCGCCGGAGCTTGACCACTGCTTGAACGCCGAGGCCACTTCTTCGGCCAGGGCGTCGACCGCAGCGGTTGCCCCTGGTGTTCGCAACAGCACCAGTTGATAGTGCCCCAGGGGCGGCAGCCCTTCGGGCTCTGCCAGGGTGACCAGTGGCGGCTCCACCAGGCTGCGAGGCAAGGCGGACACCGCCAGGTCGGCGTCGAGTATCGCCAGATGGCCGGCGCAGTTCTCGCTGACGTAGGCGATGCGATAGTCGACATTGGCCCCATCCAGCGCCGACAGGGCAAGCTTTCGCCAGGCACAGCCGGCGTTGGCCACCGCCAGCGGCAGCGGTCGCCGCTGGTGCGCCGCCCCTCCTCCGCGTCCGACCCATGCCAGCGCTTCCCGGTGGACCACCTCACCCCGGGCGCCAGCCAGGCCTTGCGTGCCGGCGGTGATCAGCGCCACGTCGACCTCGCCAGCGTCCAGCCGCGCCACCAGATCCTCGCTCGGTGCCACGGTCACGTCCACCTGGACCTCGGGAAAGCTCCGCGCAAACCGCGAAAGCACCCACGGCAGTACCCGGGTCCCGACGTCGTCAGAGGTGCCCAGGCGAACGCCGCCCTGCAGCGGCGCCTGCAGAAACTGGGAGACCGTCTCGTGGTTGAGCTGCAACAGACGCCGGGCATAGCCCAAAAGCTTTTCGCCCTCGGGCGTCGGCACCACTCGACGCGCATGGCGCAGCAGCAGCCGCTGTTCGAGCGTCGCCTCGAGGGTCTTGACCTGCATGCTCAGGGCAGAGGGTGTGCGATGCACCTGTTTTGCCGCACGGGAAAAGCTGCCATGTTCCACGATGGCAACGAAGTTGCGGACGATGTCGAGATCCAGCAGCGGCAACGGACGTGCGCTCAAATGGTCGCTGTGCATGTCACTACTATTTTCAATTTATCTGAAAATAAAGTGTAGAGACTTTCGCTGGAATGAACCAGAGAGGACGACCATGCTGGCAGACATCCCGATACTGATCGGGAAAGGACGCAAGGAGGTGCGCCATGCGCTTCCTGCGAGCGCGAACAGCGACGACGTCTCACCGCCTGCCCGCGCGCCAACGTTGCGAACTGGCCACCCCGTGCAGACGGTGGTTGAACCACACTCTGGAGGTAGACCATGCGCCCTTTTGATCCTCCCCTGCACCAGCATGATCGCAGACGCAGACGTTCGACTCGGCTACCCGAGATCGTGCTGCCATGCTCTCCGCCGCTGGGCTTGATCTCGACCCTGGAGCGCTGGGTCAGGCGAGCCTTGCGCCGGCATGACGAACGAACCTGATCCGACACCCTGCCCGTCAACTTGCCCGGGCACCCACCGACAAAACAGCCCGCCCCCGTCAACGACGGGGGCGGGCTGGCTGGGGGGATCAGCACGGGTTGACGTGCGTCGTTCAGTGATTGTCCCTGGGCGGACTCTGGCGCGCCACGTCACGGTAGGCGTCGGCGCCGCGCAGGGTCATGCCGCGATCCAGTGGTTCGATCAGGGTGCGCTGGATCTCCTGCCACGGCGTCTGGTGGGCCGGATAGGGATAGCCGCCCTGGGCGTCGAGACGCTGTCGACGCTGGGTGATTTCGTCATCGTCCACCAGCAGGCGGACCTCGCAGCGTCCCAGATCCACGCGTAGTCGATCGCCGGTCTGGACCAGCGCCAGCGGCCCGCCGGTGGCGGCTTCCGGCGAGGCGTTGAGGATCGAGGGCGACCCCGACGTCCCCGACTGGCGTCCGTCGCCCAGACACGGCAGCGACTCGATCCCCTGGCGAATCAGCGCCTCCGGCGGTTGCATGTTGACCACCTCGGCACCGCCAGGGTGGCCCACCGGCCCCGCCCCTCGCATGATCAGGATGGTGCTGGCGTCGATACCGAGTTCGGGATCGTCGATGCGGGCGTGGTAGTCCTCGGAGCCGTCGAACACCACCACCCGGCCCTCGAAGGCCTCCGGGTCGTCGGGGTTCTCGAGAAAACGCCGGCGGAAGTCCGGTGAGATCACGCTGGTCTTCATCAGCGCCGAGTCGAACAGGTTGCCCTTGAGGTTCAGGAAGCCGGCGTGTTCGACCAGCGGATTGTCGAAGCGTCGAATGACCTCCTCGTCCAGGGTCTCGCGGCCCGCGATGCTGTCGGCCAGGCGACGACCGTCGACGCCGGTGACGTCGCCGTGCAGCAGTCCGCGCTCGAGCAGCTCGTGCTGTACCGCCGGCACCCCGCCGGCACGATGGAACTCCTCGCCCAGATAGGCACCGGCCGGCATCACGTTGGCCAGCAGCGGAATCCGGTGGCCCAGCCGCTGCCAGTCGTCGTTGTCGAGCGCAACGCCTGCATGGCGGGCGATGGCGTTGACGTGAATCGGCGCATTGGACGATCCACCCAGCGCCGAACACACCACCACCGCGTTCTCGAACGCCTCGCGCGTCAGGATGTCGAGCGGACGCAGGTCCTGCCACACCATCTCGACCGCGCGCTGGCCGGTGTCGTAGGCGACCATCGCGCGTTCCTTGTAGGGCCCGGGAATCATCGCCGACCCCGGCAGGCTCATGCCCAGCGCCTCGGCCATGGAATTCATGGTGGAGGCGGTGCCCATGGTGTTGCAGTGGCCCACCGAAGGCGCCGAGTCGCTGGCCCGGGCAAGAAACTCGGCGTAGTCGATGTCGCCGGCGGCCAGACGCTTTCTCAGCTCCCAGATGATGGTGCCGGAGCCGACCCGCTCGTTGCCCCGCCAGCCGTTGAGCATGGGGCCGCCGGACAGCACGATGGCCGGAATGTTGACCGTCGCCGCCGCCATCAAACAGGCCGGGGTGGTCTTGTCACAGCCGGTGGTCAGCACCACGCCGTCCAGCGGGTAGCCGTGCAGCACTTCCACCAGGCCCAGGTAGGCCAGGTTGCGGTCCAGTGCTGCGGTGGGCCGGCGCACGTTCTCGTGGATCGGATGCAGGGGGAACTCGAAGGGCACCCCGCCGGCGGCGCGAATGCCATCCTTGACCCGCTTGACCAGCTCGATGTGGTGACGATTGCAGGGGGTCAGGTCGGAACCGGACTGGGCGATGCCGATGATCGGCTTGCCCGAGGTCAGCTCATCGAGGGTCACCCCGTAGTTGAGGTAGCGCTCGATGCACAGCGCGGTGGTGCCCGGGTGGTCGGGGTTGTCGAACCACCAGCGGGAACGCAGCTGGTCGGGAGTAAGGCGGGGGCGCTGGGTCATGGTGTTCTCCTGCGGTTGCCGCCGGCATGCGAGCGGCAACGGTCTGCCATTGGGTGCGAAGGTCGGGGCGCTCAGTGGGAGTGTCGCGGAACGTCCGCGCCACGACAGCCCACCAGAAAGTCGAAGTCGCAGCCTTCATCGGCCTGCAGCACGTGCTCGATGTAGAGCTGACGGTAGCCACCGCTGGAGGCGATACGGCGCGACGCCTCGGTGGGATCGCTGGCGGACAGGCGCCGCTCGAGCTCGGCCTCGTCGACGTCCAGATGCAGGCGCCCGTCGTAGGCATCCAGCTCGATCCAGTCGCCGTTCTCTACCGCCGCCAGGGGACCGCCGGCCGCCGCCTCCGGCGCCACATGCAGGACCACGGTGCCATAGGCGGTACCACTCATGCGAGCGTCCGAGATCCGCACCATGTCGGTCACGCCCTGGGCCAGGAGCTTCGCCGGCAGGCCCATGTTGCCTACCTCGGCCATGCCGTGGTAGCCCTTGGGACCGCAGTGCTTCATCACCAGCACGCTGTCGGCATCGACCTCCAGATCCGGGTCATTGATCCGCGCCTTGTAGTCGTCGAAGTTCTCGAACACCACCGCGCGACCACGGTGACGCATCAGCTCGGGGCTGGCCGCCGAGGGCTTGAGCACCGCGCCCTTGGGCGCCAGGTTGCCGCGCAGCACGCACATGCCACCGTCGTCCACCAGTGGGTTGTCCAGCTCACGAATCACCTGATCGTTGTAGAGCGGCGCATCCTTGACGTTGTCCCACAGGGTCTGGCCGTTGACCGTCAGCGCCTCCTTGTGGGGCAGGCGGTCTGCCTCACCGAGGCGCCGCAGCACCGCCGGAAGCCCGCCGGCGTAGTAGAACTCCTCCATCAGAAAGCGCCCCGACGGCTGCAGGTCGACGATGGTCGGGGTGCCGCGCCCTACCCGGTTCCAGTCATCGAGCTCGAGCTCGACGCCCATGCGTCCGGCGATCGCCTTGAGGTGGATCACCGCATTGGTCGAGCCACCGATGGCGGCGTTGGTGCGAATGGCATTCTCGAAGGCCTCCCGGGTCAAGACCCGAGACAACCGCAGGTCCTCCTTGACCATGTCGACGATGCGATTGCCCGACAGGTGTGCCAGCACATAGCGGCGCGAGTCCACCGCAGGAATCGCCGCATTGTGGGGCAGTGAAACGCCCAGCGATTCCGCCATGCAGGCCATGGTGGAGGCCGTGCCCATGGTGTTGCAGGTGCCGGCGGAGCGTGACATGCCGGCCTCTGCGGCCATGAAGTCGTGGATCGAGATCTTGCCTGCCTTGACCTCCTCGGACAGCTGCCAGACCACGGTGCCGGAGCCGATATCCCGGCCCTTGTGCTTGCCGTTGAGCATCGGCCCGCCGGTGACCACGATGGCCGGGATGTCGCAACTGGCCGCCCCCATCAACAGCGCCGGAGTGGTCTTGTCGCAGCCGGTCAATAACACCACGCCGTCCAGCGGATTGCCGCGAATGGCCTCTTCCACGTCCATGCTCGCCAGGTTGCGGGTGAACATGGCGGTGGGACGCAGATTGGATTCGCCGTTGGAGAACACCGGGAACTCCACCGGGTAGCCGCCCGCCTCCAGCACGCCCTTCTTGACGTGCTCGGCCAGCTTGCGGAAGTGGGCGTTGCACGGCGTGAGCTCGGAGAAGGTGTTGCAGATACCGATGATCGGGCGGCCATCGAATTCGTGGTCAGGAATCCCCTGATTCTTCATCCAGCTGCGGTACATGAAGCCGTTCTTGTCCGCACTGCCGAACCACTCGGCGCTACGAAAGCGTGCCTTCTGGGGCACTTCGGTCGCCGCTTCGTCGCTTGCTGCCTCGACACCCACGCTTGGGGAATCCTGATCACTATCGGCCATTGCCTGGCTCCTTCAACTCTGTCACGGGGCGAGCGGCAACCGGTCTGCCTGCTGTCTCGGGCCAATCGCTGGCCTTTGACGTCATGGAGAATACCGACCCGCTCGTCGGGTCCTGGGCAAGCCTACGTCGCGGGCGCCACAAAGTACACACATACGAAAGTATATGTTGAACATACTCGCAACTCGGTCAAGACTTGCCGCCACACCAATAACGATCACGCTCTCATCAGGGAGATCGACCATGCGAGCTATCCCCAGGCTTTCCCGTCTTGCCGCCTCCATCGGTGCGGCATCCATCGCCATCACTGCTGCCGCCAGTGCCCAGGCCGCTGAATACGAGTGGACCTTCCAGGCCTCCGAGACCGCCGGCGAGCCGAGCTTCAAGATCAAGCAGGAGTGGGCCGAGCGCATCGAGACCATGACCGATGGCCGTGTGGCCATCGAGGTGTTGCCGATCAACTCGGTGGTAGGTCCCACCGAAACCCTGCAGGCGGTGAGTTCCGGCATCCTGCAGGGCCATATGACCGACCCCAGCTACTTCTCCGGCCAGAACCCGGCCTTCGGCATGCTCGGCAACCTGGTGGGCGCCTGGAACGACCCCTATGACTTCCTCGAGTTCATGAACAACGCCGGCGGCGAGGATCTCTACAACGAGCTGGTGGAGCCCTACGGCGCCCATCTGGTGGCGGCGGCGACCTTCCCGCTGGAGTCGATCCCGTCCACGGTGGCCATCGAGTCGCTGGAAGACTTCGAGGGACTCAAGATTCGTGCGCCCCAGGGCATGGTCTACAACATCTTCGAGCGCATCGGCGCCACGCCGGTCAACCTGCCCGGCTCCGAGGTCTACACCGGCCTTGAGAAGGGCGTGATCGACGCCGCCGACTCCACGGTGCTGTCGAACAACGACGCCCAGGGCCTCCACGCCTTTGCGCCCTACCCGCTGTACCCGGGCTTCCACTCCATGCCGATGATCGCGGTATCGGTGAACAAGGATATCTGGGACGGCCTGCCCGAAGACCTTCAGACCACCCTCGAGACCGCCTTCGACGCCATGGCCTACGACCTGATCGCCCGACTCAAGGCCCAGGACATCGAAGCGCTTGCCCGTCTCCAGGCGGACCCGGAGGTTCACCCGTTCGACCTGCCCGACGAAGAACGCAAGGCCTTCCGTCAGGCGGCTGAACAGGAATGGCAGGAGTGGGCCGGCAAGAACGAGATGACCCAGAAGGTCTACGACGCCGCCACCGGCTTCCTGACCGCCCGCGGCCAACTGTAAGCATCGCCAGCCGTCCTGCCCCCGATGGGGGCCCTGCCCCCCGGTCCAGCCTGCTGACACCGGGGGGCAGCTCCGTGACGACTTGCTGACCGCACCCGTGGTCGTGACCTTCAACCTGTTGACCAACGCCGCCAGCGGCCTGGAGCAACCATGACGCCTCCCTCCTCCCACAACACCCCCGCCGGATCGCCACATGACGGCGCCGGGCGGCCGCCTGATCCGTCACAAGAGCCTTCGCACGAGCCTTCGCATGATCCTTCACCCGAGCCTTCTCACGGCCCGAACCCCGACCCGTCGGCGGACAGGACGCCCGAGCGTGCCCCCGATGTGGTGCGCAGCCGGTTCGACCGTGGCGTGGTCCGGGTGGCCCAGTTCGCCGCCTGGCTGGTGTTTATCGCCATGGCCATCAGCGTCTATGAGGTGATCATGCGCTACGGCTTCGGCGCGCCCACCTCCTGGGTCCACGAGACCGTGGTCATGCTGGTGGCGGTCAGCTTCTGTCTCGGCGGCCCGGCCGCGCTGGCCTCCAACCGCCATATCCGGGTCAAGGTGCTCTATGACGCCGTGGGCCCGAGGTTCCGGCTGTGGCTCGACCGCTTCAATGACCTGGTCACCTTCGGCTTCTGCCTGGGCATGACCTACGCCGCCTGGGTGATGTTCTACGGCGCCTCCCACAACCCCCTCGGCGAGTGGCAGCTGGAGCGCTCCGGCACCTCCTGGAACCCGCCGTTCCCCGCCTTGGTCAAGGGCATGATCCTCGCCGCGGTGGCGATCATGTGCGTCCAGGCGCTGATTCACCTGATCCAGTCGATCAAGGGCAAGCCCGCCCCCGATGCACCCGAAGGAGGCGCTGACTGATGAGCATCGCAGACGGAACCCTGCTGCTGGTCGGCGCCATCTTCGCGCTGCTGGTCACCGGCCTGCCGCTGGCCTTTATCACCGGCCTGGTGGCG